>NC_008817.1:0-1200000 GCF_000015665.1 Prochlorococcus marinus str. MIT 9515
ATTACGGCAAAAGAATTCATATTTTATCCACAGTTTCCACATACACTACTAATACTATATAAATTAATAATTAGAAAATATATATTTAGATTAATTAGAGAAATTTAAAAAAAATTAATTGCAACAATTAAGAAAATAGCCCTAATATGTAATTAAAGATATGAACACAGATGGAGATTGTTTGCAATCAAAATGAATTTAATTATGCAATTCAATTAGTTAGTAAGGCAGTTTCCTCAAGACCCACTCATCCAATTCTTGCAAACTTACTTCTGACAGCTGATCAAGGAACTAACAAAATTAGTTTAACTGGATTTGATTTAAATTTAGGAATACAAACTTCATTTGATGCGACTGTCAAAAAAAGCGGCGCAATTACTATTCCCTCAAAACTTTTAGCTGAAATTGTTAATAAGTTACCAAGTGAAACTCCTGTTTCTCTTGATGTCGATGATAGCTCTGATAATATTTTAATCAAAAGTGATAGGGGTTCTTTTAACATAAAAGGTATTCCATCAGACGATTATCCAAATTTACCTTTTGTAGAAAGTGGGACATCTTTGAATATCGATCCAAGTTCTTTTTTAAAAGCTTTAAAGTTAACTATATTTGCTAGTAGTAGTGATGATTCCAAACAATTACTCACTGGTGTTAATTTTACATTTAATTTGAAATTTCTTGAGTCAGCTGCAACAGATGGCCATAGATTAGCAGTTGTTTTAGTTGACAAAAAAGAAAATTTTGATGAAGTAGCAGATCTTTCTTCTAATGAAGATAACTTATCAGTAACTATACCAACAAGATCTTTAAGAGAAATTGAAAAGCTTGTTAGTCTCAGAACTTCAGAAAATTCAATTAAGCTTTTTTATGATAAAGGTCAAGTTGTATTTATTTCTTCTAATCAAATAATTACTACAAGAACTCTTGAAGGTTCTTATCCAAATTATTCTCAATTAATACCGGATGATTTCTCTAAACTTTTTACATTTAATACAAAAATATTAATTGATTCTCTCGAAAGAATAGCTGTATTAGCCGATCAACAAAGTAGTGTTGTTAAAATTAAATTAGAAGAAAAGGGTTTGGCATTAATAAGTGCTGATGCTCAAGATATAGGCAATGCAAGTGAAATAGTTCCAGTATCCTATGATTTCGATCAGTTTGATATCGCTTTTAATGTAAGGTATCTCTTAGAAGGTCTAAAAGTTATTTCAAGTGAAAATGTTCTTTTTAAATGTAATCTTTCTACTACTCCTGCTGTTTTAGTACCAGAAGATAATATTAGTTCTTTTACTTATTTAGTTATGCCTGTTCAAGTTCGTTCCTAATTTGAAATTACCAAAAGAATTTTTATTAAGCGAATTATTAAGCCATAATGTAAAAGGTAATGCAACTCTTAATTATGGCATAGGAGAAAACGTTTGGATGCATCCACCCGTTCATCGAATATTAGGTTGGTACTCTCGTCCGTCAAATTTAGATTTAAAACGCAATGTTTGGAAATTAAATCAAATAAGTCAAATAATTGATAATGATATTTATGTAAAAGGAGTTCCAGCAATTTCAGATTTGGCTACCTTGAATAGATTTCCTAATTTGATAGAAGCTAATTTAGTAAATTCAGAAGGTTCAAAGATAGGTGTGATAGCAGATTTTTTATTTGAAATTAAAACTGGTAACATCAAGTTTTATTTAATTTCGCGTTCTAATCCCAGAATTCCTGGATCAAGCCGATGGAAATTAAATATACAAAATATTGTTGATCAGCAGCCTGGTTTGGTTTTTTGTTCATGTGTTTCTTTAGATGATTTGCCTTTGATTAAATCAAGTTTGAAATATCAGTTTTTAAAAAAAGGAAAAAAAATATTTGATCGCTTTGATGAATTTAAAAATACCGCAACTAATAGATTAGAAAATTGGCTGGAAGAAGATGAAGATATAATCCAAAAAGAAGAATTTAATCGAAATAGTTTTTATAATAAAGATGATGAAATAAGATCTTTCAGAAATAAAAGAGAAGATGACCCTTGGATTTAACTAATGATAGATTCTTTAAATAATTATAATTATGATGTTAATGATTCACTTAAAGTTGAAAATTTAACAACCGAAGATTATGAAGAGATATGTAAAAGATTAGGAAGAAAACCTAATAGAACAGAATTAGGAATGTTTGGAGTTATGTGGTCTGAACATTGTTGTTATAGAAATTCAAAACCATTATTAGCTAATTTCCCTACTACAGGGAAAAATGTTTTGGTAGGTCCAGGTGAAAATGCTGGCGTTATTGATGTTGGGAACGACCAGAAACTTGTTTTTAAAATAGAAAGTCACAATCATCCTTCAGCAATTGAACCTTTTCAAGGAGCTGCAACAGGCGTTGGTGGGATTTTAAGAGATATTTTTACTATGGGTGCCAGACCTATAGCAGTATTAAATTCTTTAAGATTTGGTAATCTTGATAAATCATCTAATATTTCTTTATTACGCGGAGTCGTTTCTGGGATATCTCATTATGGCAATTGTGTAGGTGTTCCTACTGTTGGAGGAGAAATATATTTTGATGATAGTTATTCAGGTAATCCTTTAGTTAATGTCATGGCTTTAGGTCTATTGGAAACCGATGAAATTGTTTGTTCAGGGGCAAAAGAAGTTGGTTATCCTGTTTTATACGTAGGAAACACAACAGGAAAGGATGGAGTAGGAGGTGCTAGTTTTGCTAGTTCGGAACTGAATACTAATTCTTTAGATAATAGGCCCGCAGTACAAGTCGGTGATCCATTTATTGAAAAGAGTCTTATTGAAGCTTGTCTCGATGCTTTTAAAACAGGAGATGTAATTGCGGCTCAAGATATGGGTGCTGCGGGATTAACATGTAGTAGTGCTGAAATGGCTGCGAATGGAGGGTTAGGGATATCTATAAACTTAGATTTAGTTCCTGCTAGAGAGAATGATATGACTGCTTACCAGTATTTATTATCCGAATCCCAAGAAAGGATGTTATTGGTTGTTAAAGAAGAAAAATTAAATATTCTCATTGAGCAATTCAAAAAGTGGGGACTCTTTGCAAATGTTATAGGCGAAGTAATTTCAAAAAAAGAAGTTATTATTTCTCAAAAAAATCAAATAGTCGCTCAAATTCCCACTTCTGCTTTATCTGATGAAACTCCAATTAATATTCATAAAGTTATTAAAGAACCTCCTGATTATTTACAAAAGAAATGGAAATGGTCTGAAGATGAATTGCCTATTATTACTAATAATAAAATTTTATCTTTTAAAGATAAAAAACAATATTCTTTATCTGAAATTATTTTAAATCTTTTATCAAACCCTTCAATTGCTTCTAAAAGTTGGATTTATAAACAATATGATTCGCAAGTGCAATCAAATACTGTTTTCAAACCTGGGGAAGCTGATGCAGCTTTACTAAGACTTAGAGCGCAAGATGAAAGAAATAAAAACAATAATTTTTCTGGTGTAGCTGCTTCTGTAGATTGCAATAGCAGATGGGTTTTGTTAGACCCTTATAGAGGAAGTATTGCAGCCGTCGCAGAATCCGCAAGAAATGTAAGTTGTGTCGGTGCTGAGCCTTTAGCTATAACTAATAATTTAAATTTTTCATCACCCAATACTGAGATAGGATATTGGCAACTTTCATCAGCATGTGACGGAATTTCTAAGGCTTGTATCGCTTTAGAAACCCCTGTTACAGGAGGAAATGTTTCTTTATATAATGAATCCAAAAATAAAAATAATCAAGTAACCCCGATATATCCTACGCCTGTTATTGGAATGGTAGGAAAAATTCAAAATGTAGATAAAGCTGTAAGTTCAGGATGGAAGAATATAAATGATCAAATTTGGCTGATAGGTTCATATAGATCAGAATCGTCAATTGGAGGAAGTTCTTATTTAGATTATTTTCATGGTTTAATTACAGGAAGACCTCCTAAAATTAATTTGCAAGATGAAAAATATTGTCAAACTTTTTTAAGAGATGCAATTTCAAAAAATTATATTTCATCCTCTCACGATATTAGTGATGGCGGTTTAGCAATCGCTTTATCAGAATGTTGTATTTTGTCTTCTAAGGGTGCAAATATTCAGTTAGAAGAAAAAAATGCTCGTAAGGATAATATCTTGTTTAGTGAGGGAGGTTCAAGAATAATTTTTTCACTCAATAAAATGGAAGAGACAAATTTTTTGAATTTTGTCAGCATTAACAATAAAAATTTTGGTTCTAATATATACGTAAAAAAGATTGGATTTGTTTCTGAAGCAAACCTTACTATTAACGTTCAAGATGAAGAACTTTGTAATCTAAGGGTTGATGAATTAGCCGAAAAATTTAATAATAGTATTTCCAACAGCTTTTAATAATGAATAAATATTTGCAATTGTTTAAAATTCTCAGAAATTAAATTATGTGTGGAATTGTAGGGATTGTTTCTTCTGATGATGTAAATCAACAAATTTACGATAGTCTTTTGCTTCTTCAGCATCGAGGACAAGATTCTACCGGCATCGCTACAATGGAGAATACTATTTTTCATATACACAAAGCTAAAGGATATGTGAATACAGCTTATAGAACTAGAGATATGAGAAATTTAGTAGGAAAAATTGGGTTAGGACACGTTAGATACGCAACTAAAGGTACAGCAGAAAGTGTTGAAGAAGCACAACCATTTTATGTAAATGCACCATATGGAATAGTTTTAATTCATAATGGTAACCTTACCAATACAAGAGATATAGAGAAACAATTATTTAATGTTGATAAACGTCATACAAATTCTTCGAGTGATACAGAAATGTTGTTAAATATATTTGCAACTGAATTGCAAGAACAAATACGTACTAAAGAATTACAGCCAGAAATTATTTTTAATGCAGTTAAAAATTTACATAAACGAATTCAAGGATCTTATGCTTCAATAGCACTTATATCTGGTCATGGTTTATTAGCTTTTAGAGATCCTTTTGGCATAAGACCTTTAGTAATTGGAAAAAGAATTTCTCAAAGTAATCAAAAAAATGAGTGGATGGTAGCAAGTGAGTCATTAGTCTTAGAAAATAATGATTATGAAGTTGTTAGAGATGTGGAACCAGGTGAGGCAATTTTTATAACTCAAAACGGTGAATTTTATTCTAAGCAATGTTCAGAAAATCCTAGCCTTTTTCCTTGTGCATTCGAATATGTTTATTTAGCAAGACCTGATTCAGTGATGAATGGAATATCAGTTTATAAAGCTCGTTTAAAAATGGGTGATTATTTAGCAGAAACAATTAAGAAGACGATAAACTCTGGAGAAGTTGATGTTGTAATGCCTATTCCTGACTCTTCTCGTCCCGCTGCAATGCAAGTAGCTAGACAGTTGGGTATAGAATATAGAGAAGGATTTTTTAAAAATAGATATGTTGGTAGAACTTTTATAATGCCTGGACATCAAAAACGTAAACAATCAGTAAGGCAGAAGTTGAATGCTATGAGTACAGAATTTAAAAATAAAAATGTATTAATAGTCGATGATTCTATAGTTAGAGGGACAACATCAAAACAAATAGTTCAAATGGCAAAGGATGCTGGAGCGAATAAAGTTTTTTTTACTTCAGCTGCTCCTCCAGTTAGATTTCCTCATGTTTATGGAATCAATATGCCTAATAGGGATGAATTAATAGCTCACGATAGGACAATAGCTGAAATCGCAAAAAAGCTTGAAATTGATAATCTTGTTTATCAAAGTGTTGATAATTTGAGGAAATCTATTATTAATGATTCCTCAGTCAAAGATTTAGAGATGAGTTGTTTTACAGGTTCTTACGTGACGGGAACTGTAAATCATGAATATTTAAAATGGGTTGAAAATGAATATAAATCATAAATTTTAATTTAAAAGATTATCTAGACTGGAACAATTTTCAAGAAATTCATCTTTTTCTAAATTGAGAAAATCAACATTAAGTATATTTTTATTAGGTTTAGAAGAAAATTTGGTTAAATTTATTCTTGCAGATTTATTTTTATTTGTCTCAAAATCGATATATTGATTATTTGTTAGAACTTTTATAAAATGATCATTATTAAGTTGAATTTTTTCGTTAATATATCCTAATTTTGAATTATAAGAATTATAAACTTCGTTAATTTTCAATTCAAAAAATTTGCCTTTATTTGATATCAAATAAAGTAAATCTTTCTCTTTACTTTTACAGCAAGAAACTATTTGTTCTTTAGGTAATAGATTTACTAATAATATTCCCTGTGATTGTTTGCTACTTGGCTTTAAATATTCATTAGATAAATTAAATTTAAAAATTCTACCAATAGAAGTAAGTATTATTATATTTTCTTCTTGGCTATAAATAAATGAATCAATAATTTTTGTAGAATTTTTCAACTTTGTAATGGAAAATATTCTAGTACTTCTAATCATATCTTTATCTAATAAAACTTTTTTAAATTTTCCATCTGAACATATAATGCAAATATAATTTTCTAAGTTACTGTCTAAATCATGAAAATTTATAATTTCTTTTGGATTTATATTTCCTAAAATTTTGTTATCTAATTTATAGACATTATTAATTATAGATTTCCAATTTATTTGAAGAACTTTACCCGAAGAGGTTACTCCTATGATTCTTAAACTCTTTTTAATATTACATATGAATTTTTGAACATTTTTATTTTCAATAAATTTATTTTCTTGATCTAATAATTTTTTGTAATTATAGTAAATTAATTTTTTAAAATAAAATCTATTATCTATTGATATTTTTGCGTCTTTAATTATAAGATCTTCTAATATTTGATTATTAATAGTATCTAATTCTTCAGATTGATTAATATCTTTTAAAATTTTTGTTTTTCTTTTTACATTAAATTTTTTCTTTAATTCAATTAGCTCTTTAATTAAAGTTTCAAGTAATAAACTTCTATTATTTAGAAGAGTACTAAGATATTTCTTTTTCTCAAAAAGTTGATTAATTTCATTCTCTACCTGTTTTTTTTCTAAATTTGTCAATTTTTTAAGCGGCATGCTTAAGACTGCATCTGCTTGTTTATTACTGAGGTCAAGCTTTGGTATTAAAATTGATTTCGCCTCAGAAACATTTTCTGAGTTTTGAATAATCTCAATTATATTTTTTATATTTTTAGTTGCTATTGAAAATCCTTCTAATATTTCAAGTTTTTCTGATGCAATTTTTAGAAAATATTTTGTTCTTTTTCTAATTGTTTCTTCTCTAAATTCTAGAAAATAATTTAAATATTTTCTTAGGGTAAGTTGTACGGGTTTGCCGTTTACTAAAGCTAATAATATTGCTCCGAAATTTGATTGTAATGTTGTTTTTTTGTATAAGTTTGATATTACAATTTCAGGATTAGAATCTTTTTTTAATTCAATAACTATTCTCATTCCATCTCTATCACTTTCATCCCTAATATCAGATATTCCATCAATCTTTCCAATATTTACTAATTCAGCAAGTTTTTCAATCCAACCGGCTTTACTAATTTGGTAAGGAAGTTCTGATATTATTAGCGCATTTCTTTTATGCTTTCCTTTCCCTAAATTAATTTCTTCACTTTTAATAACACCTCGTATTGTTATGGATCCTCTTCCCTCTAGGTAAACATTTTTAATTCCATTATTGTAAAGTAATTCTCCTCCTGTAGGAAAATCAGGTCCTAATATGATTTTAGATAATTTTGAGTCGCTAATATCTTTATCTCTTATTAGTGCAATTAAACCATCAATAATTTCACCCAAATTGTGTGGAGGAATATTTGTAGCCATCCCAACGGCAATGCCCGATGATCCATTTAATAATAAGAATGGTAATTGGGCAGGTAATATATCTGGTTCTTTTTGTGAGCCATCAAAGTTATTTGAGTAACTAACTGTATCAGTTTCAATTTCTTGAAGAAAACACTCATGAGCTATTGGTGCCAGACGTGTTTCGGTATATCTCATTGCAGCTGGTGGATCATTGTCAACTGATCCAAAATTCCCATGACCATCAAGAGTGGGATATTTTGTTGAAAAATCTTGAACCAACCTAACTAAGGCTTCATAAACTGCTTGATCTCCATGAGGATGATATTTTCCTAGTACATCTCCAACAACTCTGGCACATTTCCTAAATGGTCTATCTGGAGTAAGTCCTAATTCATGCATTGCGAAAAGGATCCTTCTTTGGACTGGTTTCAAGCCATCTCTAGCATCAGGTAATGCACGTCCTACTATCACGCTCATCGCATACTCTAGATAGGAACGTTGCATTTCTTCTTGCAGCGAAATGGAAGTGAATTTTTCCTTAGTCATTAAATAGGCAAGTTACAGTGTTCGTTGGTAAACTAAATTAAGATTAATAGGTAAATAAATATTTTCCAGTATAAATATTGAGGAATTTTAATTTATTTTTGTTCTTGCAATAAATATTTCTTCTTTAAGTTTGTTATTTTCAAACAGTTTTTCAGTAGAGTTTTGTAGTTTTTCACCCCAAAGCTGTTCTTTTCTATAGTTATATTTAACGTAATTAGGTTCTTTTATTAAAGCTTTTTTTGCGAGAAAAATTGCTTCATTAATATCTTTAATACTTAAGCATGATGCAAGTGCTAATAGTGGTTCTGCGTTTTCTTCTATAGATATAGCTTTTTTGAAAGAGATAATAGAAAGATTTATATTATTCAATTCATAATATGCTAGTCCTTTATTATTAATCGCTTGCCAAAAATCTTTTTTAATTTCAATTGCTTTGTCAAATTCTTTTAAAGCTTTTTCATAATCTTTTTCCATCAAATATATGTTTCCTAATTGAAAAATGGCGTTAAAGTTTTCGGGTGCGATTTGAATACCTAATTCTAAAGAAATTTTTGCTTTTTTAATTTTTGCTTGTTTTAAATATATAGCGCTTTTTGCGAAATATATTTCACTCATTTTAGGATTAATTTTTTGAGCATTATTTAGTGAATTAAAAGCGTCTTCATACAATTCGTTTGCTGTTTGTGCTTCAGCAAGAATCAACCATAAATTTTCATTTTTATCATTTATCTTGACAGCTAATTTTGCAAAATTAAGACTATCTTTGATTTGACCAAAATATAAAAGTTGATATGCCTGTTTGCCAATTGATAAAGCTTCTTGTTCTAGATGTTTTGCATCAGGGAAATGATAATACGGGACTAAAGCTCTTAAATTTTGGGTATTAAAAATGTGGCAACTTATTATTGAAAAAAATAATAATTTTATGAAAGATTTTTGCATGTTTTTATTCTTGTTTGAGAATTGCTTTTATATTTCTTTTCCACATCCAAGGTTTGATTCTCTTTAGAGTACTTCCTTGAAGATTTTTTTTCCATTTTTCTTCATCCCAACTTAATGAGTCAATATTCAGATTTCTTATCCATTTTCTTGGAGCAGCTTCAATACTTTTGTTGAAAGGAACTCTTTTATTCCAAGGACATACATCTTGACAAATATCACAACCAGCAACCCATCCATTTAAATTTTTTTCAATGTAATCTGGCAACTTTTGAGCTCTATTTTCTATAGTATGATACGCGATACATAAATCAGAATTTATAACAAAAGGTTCTGTTATTGCATTTGTTGGACATTTTTCAATACATTTTTCACATTTCCCACAAAGAGATTGGGATGAATTATCTGGAGTAAAATCTTTAGTAAGAATTATAAAACCTAATGTTAACCATGATCCATATTTCTTATTTATAAGATTACTATTTTTTCCTACCCAGCCAAGACCTGCTTCTTCTGCCCATGCTTTTTCTAAAAGAGGAGAGGTATCAACACAAATTCTCCACTTGCAATCTGGAATCTCATTATTAATCCACTTACCTATATTTTTTAACTTTTTATAAATGACTTTATGGTAGTCTTCTCCCTGGCCGAATTTCCCAACTTTAAATTTTGTTTTTTCTTTTTGCTCTTCATTTAAATAATTAAAACCAACTGTTAAAACACTTTTTGCTCCATTTAATAATGATTCAATATTTTTCCTTTTTTCAGCTTCCATCCATTTCATTTCTCCATGGTAATTTTTTTCCAACCATCTTTCTAATGCTATAGTTCTCAACTTTAAACGAGAACTCCCGGGGATCGATGCTATCGCTGAAACCGCAAATCCTTCAGAAATTGCTCTTTTTTTTAGCTCATAACTTAATTCATCTTTGTTTTGAATAATTTCTTTCATAGCTTTATTATGATTTAGATTGGAAAAAAATGTTATCCTTAAAAGCAGAAAACTAATAAATTTTTTTAATTTATAAAAAGAAACATATCCCTTTCAAGTAAAACTAGTTAAATTATTAGTAAAATGAATAAAAATAGGTACTTTAATTTTGGTTGAATCTACTCAAAGTCAAGATTCCAACCTAGGAACTAGGCTCCAACAAGATTTAAAAAATGATCTTATAGCGGGACTATTAGTTGTCATTCCATTGGCAACAACTATTTGGCTATCTTCTATTGTTAGCAAATTTGTTCTTACATTAGTAACCTCAGTTCCGAAACAATTAAATCCATTCATTACCTTAAACCCTTTATTACAAGATTTAATTAATTTAGCTTTAGGTTTAACTGTTCCCTTATTAGCAATTTTGCTGATAGGTTTGATGGCTAGAAATTTTGTAGGTAGATGGTTATTAGAATTTGGAGAAGGTACTTTATCAAAAATCCCAGTTGCAGGTGCAGTTTATAAAACTCTTAAACAATTACTTGAAACATTTTTAAGTAATAAGTCTAACAAATTTAGAAGAGTTGTTTTAGTGGAGTATCCGCGAGAAGGACTATTTAGTGTTGGTTTTGTAACTGGTGACGTTGGTCCATCACTTCAATCAGAACTAGATAAGAAATTATTGAGTGTTTTTATACCTACTGCTCCTAACCCAACGACTGGATGGTACACATTAGTTCCCGAAGCTTCTGTTAAAGACCTTGATATTTCTGTAGAAGATGCCTTTAGGACAATTATTTCTGTTGGTATTGTTAATCCTGATCAAAAAGATAATTCTTCAAATCCAACCTTTTCAAAATTATTTTCTCAACTAAGGGCTTCTTCAAATACTTCATCTACTTAATTGATGCATAATAGATCGCTATCACGAGAATTAGCCTTACTTTCGTTAGGTATTATTAAAGACAAAGGAGATTTAGTATTAAGTAATTGTCAAATTGAAGAAATTTTTGAATCAGCTTTAGATTCTTTAATTAATCACTGTAGAGACGAGTTAGATGATTGTGAAGCAGATTTAGAAAACGTCTCGCAAAATCTTTTAGATAGTGAATTAAAAGAAGGTAGTGATTCTTCTTTTGCAAATGTACGGGATGAACTTAAAAAAGCTTTTCATAAAATTGAATCTGTAATGAATTCACTTTCAGTTACTTTAGATTTTCCGAAATTGGTTGTTTCAAGTAATCAAAACGATATTAGAGAAGATGTAAATCATAGGATTAAAAGTATAATTGATAATTTACAAACAATCGATTCTGAAATTGATGAAGTGATGGATGGATGGAGATTAAAAAGATTGCCTAGAATTGATCGTGACATTTTACGCTTAGCTTATATCGATATTCATTTGCTTGATACTCCTATTGCAGTAGCGTGCGATGAGGCTGTAAATTTAGCAAATAAATATAGTGATACTCAAGGTAGAAAAATGATTAATGGGGTTTTAAGGAGATTGCAAAAAGTGAAGGTGAAATAATTATTTGATATAAATCAATAATTTTTTATAATTAAATTAAATGAGATTTAAAAAATATTATGACTAATAATGAATCTGATAATGCTCGTGAATGGGCTTCACAAGCCTATGCTTTATTAAAACAGAAACAAGAAGAACAGAAACAAGAAGAACAGAAACAAGAAGAACAGAAACAACAAGAACAGAAACAACAAGAACAGAAACAACAAGAACAGAAACAACAAGAACAGAAACAAGAAGAAGTTTATAAGCAGGATTTTTCCAACGTTAAATATGAAACTGCAGCTAAATTAGGTGAATTCGACGATGAATTCACTTGGTCAGCAATGGTGCTGGCTGCCCAAGGCAAAAAAGCAAATGAAATTTCAATAGATGAGATCGATTGGTTAAGTAAATTACGAAAAGGATTAGAAGAAACAAGAAAAGGTTTCGTAACAGAATTGTTAGATAAATTAGGAGATGATCCTCTTACTCCAGAATCTTTAGATGATCTAGAAACTTTATTAATAAGAGCAGATGTTGGGATTGATTCTACCGATAAGGTGATTGATTCACTAAGAAAAAAATTAAACGAGGAAGTTGTTGGAGGAGAAGAAGGAATAAAGTTTTTAAAAGGCGAGTTGCGTGCAATCATAGATAAACCAATAAAAGATTCTGGAATAAATATTCTTGTTCCACAAAAAGGAAAGTTGAACGTTTGGTTGATAGTTGGAGTAAATGGAGTTGGTAAAACTACAACTTTGGGCAAACTCGCTTATTTATCATCCAAAAGTAATTACAAAACTTTAATAGCCGCAGCAGATACTTTCAGGGCAGCAGCAGTAGAACAATTACAGGTATGGGGTCATAGAAGTAAGGTTGAAGTCATCTCTAATCAATCAAAGAATGCAGATCCTGCCGCAGTTGTTTTTGATGCTCTAAATGCAGCAAATAAACGTAATAGTGATTTATTACTCGTAGATACTGCGGGAAGATTACAAACTAAAAATAATCTTATGGATGAATTATCAAAAATTAAAAGAATTATTGATAAAAAAGTACCAGATGCAATTGTTGAATCATTATTAGTTTTAGATGCTAGTCAAGGACAAAATGGATTAAAACAAGCAAAGAGTTTTGCAAAATCCGCAAATTTAAGTGGTGCTGTTATTACTAAATTAGATGGTACTTCTAGAGGAGGGGTTTCCTTAGCTGTTTCTGCAGAAGTCAATTTACCAATAAGATTTATTGGAGCAGGTGAAGGTATTAAAGATTTAAGACCTTTTAATAGCTTTGAGTTTGTGGAGGCACTGCTAGCAGATAGATAAAAATTTTAATTAATTCTTTTTTTAAAACTAGATTATTAATGTTAAAACATATCTATACACTTAATTTGTTTTGTCAAAAATCCAAAAAGAAAAATTATTGTCTAATGATGTAATCCAAAAATTTTTAGCAGAGGATTATAAATTGCCAATTGATAAGAATGATAAATTTGTAGAAATAGCATCTTCTTTAGCTTATTATTTAAAATCTTTTTCCAACATTAAAAGATTTCTAGATTATATCTCTTTAATTTTAAAGCACATTTTTAATGAGCAATTAAGTTTAATTATTCCTTTAAATGAAAAAGGAGAAATATGGAAAGAAAATATCAAGTTTTCTGGAGATACAAAAAATTTTAAAATCGATAGTGAAATTAAAAGTTATTTAAAAAATTTTGATTTTTCAAAAAATTTCAGATTCAAAGAAATTGATTCCCTTGAAAAAATTTTTAATAATAAATTTAAAGAATATGTAATTAAATCACATAAAATATTGTCTCGAGGAAAATGCAGGGGATTTCTTTATACCTTTAATTATGGAATTTATGATGAATCTCTAATAAATGAACGTAATTTAAAGTTTATTATTAGTTGTTTAGCGGTTGGTTTAGAAAACTATTGGTTATTAAAAACAAAAAAAAAGCATGAAAATGTGGATAGAGAAATTTCAATAGGAGCAGAAATTCAATCACAACTCTTACCGGATTATTGCCCAATTATTTTTGGGGTGGATTTAGCGGCTCACTGCAGACCAGCTCTTCAACTGGGAGGAGATTATTATGATTTTATGTCTTTAAAAACAAATATCTCTGAAAAGAGAAGGGAGAAGGCAAGATGGGCACTGGTTATTGGTGACGTAATGGGGAAGGGAATTCCTGCAGGTCTTTTGATGACTATGTTAAGAGGAATGCTAAGAGCAGAGGTTTTAACTGGTCTGCCTCCAGATAGAATTTTGCATGATTTAAATCAGTTAGCTATTTATGATTTAGACCAATCCCATAGATTTGTTACTTTATTTTATTCAGATTATGATCCAAGAACAAGAAAATTAAGGTATGCAAATGCTGCACATAATCCTCCTTTGCTTTGGAAAAGTTCTGAGCAAAAAATTATAAAGTTGGACTCTGAAGGTTTCGTTTTAGGATTACAAAATGATGCGGAATATCAATGTGGTCAAATACAACTTAGTAAAAATGACGCAATTCTTTACTATACAGATGGAGTAACTGAGACTTCTAATGCTTTAGGGGAAAGATTTGATGAAGAACGATTAATGAAATCTTTTTCAAAATTATGTAAGCAATCACTTAAATCTAAAGAGATTTTACATAAGATTTTTAAAATATTAGATGAATTTACTGGTAAAAATAGACAATTAGAAGATGATGCTTCAATCGTAGTCTTTCAGTTAGATTAGATTTTTTGTCACACATATAAAACAATGCTTTATTAGAAGTAACTTAAGTTTTGATTAAAAATGTCCAAAGTTTGGAGTAATAGGTTTGAGAGTAGTTTAAATCCTTTTATAGAGGAGTTTAATGCTTCAATTGGTTTTGATAAGACACTAATTTTTGAAGATATAGATTGTTCTATTGCTCATGCCAAAATGCTTGGCAAAACAAAAGTTTTATCTGCTGATGAGTCTCAAAAGATTATTGAGGGTTTAGAGAATATAAAACAAGACTTTATTAAAGGCGAATTTTCTCCTGGAGCTCCATCTGAAGACATTCACTATAGTATTGAAGAAAAACTAATTGATTTAATAGGGGATACTGGTAAAAAATTACATACTGGCAGAAGTAGAAATGATCAAGTCGGAACAGATATCCGACTTTGGCTTAGAAAAAAAATTGATACTATTGATAATTTATTAGCTGAATTGCAAAACTCTTTATTTGCGGTCGCAGAATCTAATATTTATACTTTGATTCCTGGCTATACTCACATGCAAAGGGCACAACCGTTATCTTTGGCCCATCATTTTTTAGCATATCTTGAAATGTTTCAAAGAGATCGTGAAAGGCTTAGAGAAGTTAGAGCTAGGGTAAATATTTCGCCATTAGGTGCTGCAGCTTTAGCAGGAACAAAAATAAAAATAGATCGATACTTTACTGCTTCAGAATTAGGATTTGACAATATTTATAAAAATAGTATTGATGCTGTAAGTGATAGAGATTTTTGCATCGAATTTGCTTCTGCTTCTGCTTTAATAATGTCACATTTAAGTAGAATCTCAGAAGAGATAATTTTGTGGGTTACTGACGAATTTTCTTTTGCAAAATTAACGGATAAGTGTGCTACTGGTAGTAGTTTGATGCCTCAGAAAAAAAATCCAGACGTTCCAGAATTAATAAGAGGTAAAACTGGTAGGGTTTATGGAAATTTGCACACATTATTAACACTTATTAAAGGTGTACCTCTTGCTTATAATAAAGATTTTCAAGAAGATAAAGAACCGATTTTTGATACGGTAGATACTATTTCTTCATGCCTAAAAGCTATGAGAATTTTACTTGATGAAGGAATAGAATTTAATGTTGATAAATTAATAGATTCTGTTAATAATGATTTTTCTAATGCAACTGATTTGGCAGATTATCTAGTTTCTAAGCAGGTTCCTTTTAGGAAGGCTTATCAAATAGTGGGTGATATTGTGAAGTATTGTTTAACAAAAAATATTCTATTTAAAGATTTAAATTTATCAGAATTTCAAACATTTCATGATGAATTCAAAGAAGATATTTATGAAAATCTTAATCCCATGAACGTAGTGAAGTCTAGAAATAGTGTAGGAGGCACAGGATTTGAACAAGTAGAAATAGAGTTAAACAATTGGAAGAAAAAATTATTTACCTAAATCTCCTTTGATTTTCTACAAGAAGGGATGTATTGAAGTAGAATAGTATTGCAATGTATATGAATTACTAATTAAGTAGTTTTTATCTTGGTTTTTATCTTTAAGTTGAGTTTCAAGTGAGTATTTTTGTTGGCAATTTGCCTTTCCGCGCAGAGCGAGAAGACATCCTAGAGTTATTTACACCATATGGTGAAGTTATGAATTGTTCTCTCCCATTAGAGAGAGATACTGGTAGAAAAAGAGGTTTTGCTTTTGTCGAAATGGCAGATGAAGCACTTGAGACAACCGCTATTGAAGGACTTCAAGGGACTGAGCTCATGGGAAGACCCTTAAGAATAAACAAAGCAGAGCCAAGAGGCGGCGGCGGCCAAAGAAGAGGCGGCGGCGGCGGTAGAGGCGGCGGTTACGGCGGCGGTGGTAATGGCGGCGGTTACGGCGGCGGTGGTAATGGCGGCGGTTACGGCGGTGGCGGTAATGGCGGTGGTTACGGCGGCGGTGGTAATGGCGGCGGTTACGGCGGCGGTGGTAATGGCGGCGGTTACGGCGGTGGCGGTAATGGCGGTGGTTACGGCGGCGGCGGTAATGGCGGTGGTTACGGCGGCGGTGGTTACGGCGGTGGTTACTCTGAACCTGCTTCAAATTACGCTAATAAATCTTCAGGGGCTGAAGGCTGGGAAGATAGAAGTTATGGAAACTCATCTGAAAATTCTGAATTTGAAAATGGTAGAAGTAGAAGAAAAAGAAGTGTTATAAATAATTCTGAAATTTCTCAGGAAGGTAATTAGTATCCTAATTTTTTAAGCTCTAAAGTAAGTTTGATTAATGCGTCAATACTTAATTCTTGTTTAATTGATCTACTAGAAATTTGATTTCTCCAAATTTTTGCGTTTGGGATTCCTTCAACTAGATTTATAAGATGTTTGCAAATATCCCAAGTTTTTCCCCCATTTTGTAAATGATTTTCAATATAGGGAATAAGTGAAAATATAATCTCTGAGGCACTTTTGCTGGTAATATTTTTGCCGTAAATTTTATTGTCGATTTGAGACCACCTTAGGGGATATTTATAAACTGATCTTCCTATCATCACTCCATCTAATCTTTCTAATGCCTTTATGCATTGATCAATATTTGTAAAACCCCCATTAATTTCTATGAGCAGCTGAGGATTGTTTTCTTTTAATTTCTGTACCACATCATATCTGAGTGGTGGAATAGTTCTATTCTGTTTAGGATTAAGGCCTTTCAAAATTGCTTTTCTTGCATGGACTGTAAATCTTTCTGCTCCAGCATTAGCAACTTCTTTTACAAAAGTATTCAATTGATCAAAACTATCCTCTTCATCTACCCCAATTCTATGTTTAATGGTTATGGGTAAATTGCAGTTATTCTTTAAGGACTCTATGCATTTTGCTACTTTAGCAGGTTCTTTCATAAGCGAAGCACCAAAGTTTCCCGAACAAACTCTTGGACTTGGACATCCAACATTAAAATTAATTTCATCATATCCCCAATCTTGAGCCATTTTTGCTGCCTCTTTAAGCATTTGAGGGTTATCTCCTCCAAATTGAATTGATAATGGGTGTTCTTCTTTATTGAAGTTTAAAAATTTCTCTTTTTTATCGGTATAAACTAAACTTTGAGCGACTATCATTTCCGTGTACAAAAGAGCTTTAGAGCTTATTTGTCTAATTATCATCCTAAAGTGTTTATCTGTGCAATCCATCATTGGAGCAACACTTATTTTGTGTAAATTATTTATAGAATTAGGAAGATAGCTTTTCATTAAATTCTATTCAAGAAATTTGAAAATATGAATCAATTTTTATCCAGAAGATCATTTATTTTAATTCCTGCCATGTCAATTTTGAAATTTTTTCTTAAACCGAAGAAAGTATTAGCCTCATCTACTGCTTCGGAGGAGGACTGGAACTTATCAAAAGAAGAGTGGAAAAATAAACTAAGTCCTGAATCCTATTATATTTTACGCGAGGAGGGGACTGAACGAGCTTTTAGTAGTCAATTAAATAACGAGAAAAGGAAAGGTATTTTTGCATGTGCAGGGTGTAATCAGCATCTTTTTACCTCTGATACTAAATTTGATAGTGGTACTGGGTGGCCTAGTTTTTGGGATCCCATTAATGGTTCTGTAGAAACGAAAGTTGATTTTAAATTAATTGTCCCTAGAACCGAATATCATTGTTCCAGATGTGAGGGACATCAAGGGCATGTCTTTAACGATGGTCCTTTACCTACAGGTAAACGATATTGTAATAATGGTCTTGCTTTGAAATTTATAGCGGAATAATTAATTAGTGCGGCCTTCCGCAACTTGTTTTGTTCCCCAATTTCATTCACAATAGTTATTAAGAATTTTAAGTCTAATGATTGAAGAACAATCAGATAATGTTGAAAATAAAGATGAGAATGTTTCTATGGATAACAATATATCTGAAAATTTACCAATAGCTGAAGAGCAAACTAATGAAGATAAAAAATTACCTGACGATAATAACGAAAAAATAGATGCAGAAGATTTGAAAAATACCATTACTAATAATGATGCAAGATTAGAACAATTAGAAAAAGAGCATGAAACTTTAAAAAGTCAGTATGTAAGAATCGCTGCTGATTTCGACAACTTTAGAAAAAGGCAGTCTAGGGATCAAGATGATTTGAAAATTCAACTTGTTTCGAAAGCTTTAACAGCAATATTGCCTATTGTTGATAATTTCGAAAGAGCAAGACAACAATTAAAACCTGAAGGAGATGAGGCCCAAACATTACATAGAAGTTATCAAGGGTTATATAAACAATTAGTAGAAGTATTGAAACAACAAGGAGTTGCTCCAATGAGGGTGGTTGGACAACAATTTGACCCTAATTTACATGAAGCTGTTTTAAGAGAACCAAGTGAGGAGCAAAATGAGGATATAATTATTGAAGAATTACAGCGTGGATATCATTTAGAAGGTAAGGTTTTAAGACATGCATTAGTTAAAGTTTCCATGGGTCCTGGCCAACAAATATCACAAGAATCAGAAGAAAAGGATAAAGTTGATAAAGATATTGATTCAGAGGGCTCTATCTCTGAAGAAAATTGAACCCCTTTTATGAATAGTTGAGTATTATCTAATGGCTGATTTTTATCAAATACTTGGTGTTTCAAGAGATGCTGATGCTAATACTTTAAAAAGCGCTTATAGAAAGTTAGCAAGACAGTATCATCCTGATGTGAATAAGGATCCGGGTGCTGAAGATAAATTTAAGGAGATAGGAAAGGCTTATGAGGCATTAGCCGATCCAGAAACTAGAGCGAGATACGATCAGTTTGGAGAGGCTGGAATAGGAGGTGCGGCTGGAATGCCAGATATGGGAGACATGGGGGGTTTCGGAGATTTATTCGAAACTTTCTTTAATGGTTTCGGAGGACAATCTTCACAAGGAGGCAGATCACAAAGAAGAGGTCCTCAACAAGGTGATGATTTAAGGTATGACTTAAATATTGATTTTAAAGATGCTATTTTTGGACAACAAAGAGAAATAAAGATACCTCACTTAGAAACTTGTGACATTTGTAGAGGAAGTGGGGCAAAAAAAGGTACAGGTCCAATAAACTGTACAACATGTGGTGGAAGTGGTCAGGTTAGAAGAGCGACAAGAACTCCCTTTGGTAATTTTACTCAAGTTGCAGAATGTCCCACTTGTAATGGAGTTGGACAAGTAATTTCAGATCCATGCGCAAGTTGCGGTGGAAATGGTGTAAAACAAGTGAGAAAAAAATTACGTATTAATATTCCTGCAGGAGTTGATTCTGGAACTAAATTGAGAGTTTCTGGAGAGGGTAATGTCGGTTTAAAAGGTGGACCGCCTGGAGATCTTTATGTTTTTATAAAAGTTAAAAGTGACCCGAATTTAAAAAGAGATGGTATTAATATTTATTCCGAAATATCAGTTAGTTATCTTCAAGCTATTCTTGGAGATACCCTTGATATCATGACAGTTGACGGAAAGGTTAACTTAAAAATTCCAAGCGGTACCCAGCCAAATAGTACTTTATCCTTAGAAAACAAAGGTGTTCCCCGATTAGGTAATCCTGTTGCTCGCGGTAATCATCAAGTTTTAGTGAAGGTTAAACTTCCCACGCGAATAACAGATGAAGAGAGAAATCTTCTGGAGAATTTAGCTTCCAAATATTCTGAACATAACTCTAATTCTAATAGTGGATTGTTTAGTAAGTTGTTTGGTAAGGAATCTTGAAAGAAGTTTCTAAGATATTGAATTTAGAGTCGATTCCATGTCCTTTGAATGTAGTCAAATGCAAATTAGCATTAGAGAAGTTATCGAAAAATGAAGCTTTGATAGTCCATTTAGATAAAGGAGAACCAGAAGTAATGGTCAAAAGAGCTTTAAAAGAAATGAAGTTTTTTATTAAAACAATTGAAGAAGATCAAAAAAGCATAAAGTTTAAAATTTTGCATGAAAGTTGAAAAAAAATATAAAGGTCTTGTTATAAAAAAATTTAATGAATTTTTTCTTGTTGAATCATATCAAAAATATAATTCTGATAGTAATAAAAATTTTTTATGCAAAATTAGAAAGTCCGTAAATTTTAGAAATCAACTTGTTTTTGTTGGAGATGAAGTGATTTTGTCTCAAATTGATACGACAAGAAAACGAGCAATAATAGAAAGTTTAGTTAAAAGAAAAAATCTTTTAGAAAGACCATCTGTAGCTAATATTTCAAATATATATGTAATTTGTTCTGTACAAGAGCCGAAATTAAATTTATCTCAAGTTAATAGGTTTTTAATATCTGCTGAGCAAATGGGGGTAGAGGTTTCATTGGTGTTGACGAAGTGTGATTTGATAACAGAACAAAAAAGAATTCTTTTAGTTGAAAAATTTAAAAAGTGGGGATATCAAGCTATCACTTTAAATTTAAATAGCCCAAAAAATTTCACAAATTTAATGATTGAGTTAAAGAAAAAAAAATGTTCAATATTTATTGGCCCTTCTGGTGTTGGTAAGACTACTTTATTAAATATGATAATTCCAGGGTTAAATAACACTACCGCATCAGTTTCCAGCAAAATAAAACGTGGGAAAAATACTACAAGAAATGTTGAACTGTTTTCTTTATCAAGCAAAAGTTATATTGTTGACACTCCCGGATTTAATATGCAAACACTTGAAATAGATATTCGCGAATTGCCTAATTTATATCCAGAAATTTACAGACAAGTAGTTATTAAAGGCATACATTGTAAATTTCGTAATTGTCTTCACATCAATGATCAGGGTTGTAATTTAAATAAAAATTTTGAAAGGTATACTTTTTATAAAGAAATGATTGAATCATTTAAGAGTCATTATTGTCCAATCCAGGCAGATTAAGATTTAGTCCACCAGTTAAGTCATTCATTCTTTCTTTCATTGTAGTAGTTGAGGTTTCATGAGCTTTTTTGATAGCTTCTAAGATATTTTTTTCTATTTCTTCCTTATTAGATTCCGCAATTGTGTCCTTAACCTCAACTCTCAGAGGGAGTTGGTTTCCGCTAATCCATACCTTTATCATCTCATCATCGCTTTTACCTTCAATTTCCATGCTTTCAAGTTCATCTTGTAATTTCTGAGCATTTTGTTGAATTTCTTTAGCTTTTTTAAAAGCTTCTGTTAGTTGTCCAAAATTTGGAAGTCCAAAACCTGCCATTTGATAAAAATGTTTCTTTAATTAAGGATAGTCAAATCCGATCATTCTTACTTCCGGTTGAAGAAAAATCCCTTTCTTTTGTAGTACTTTTTGTTGAATTACTGTTATTAAATCTAAAATATCTTTTGAATTAGCAGAAGATTTATTAACAATAAAATTTCCATGCATAGTTGATATTTCCGCGCCACCTATTTTAAAACCTTTTAATCCTAATTCCTCAATTAATTGACCCGCATAAGTATTAGTTGGATTTTTAAAAACGCTTCCAAAGCTCGGTAAATCATAAGGCTGTTTATCGGTTTTTTGTTTAAGATTTTTCTTTGTAGTTTCTAATAACTTTTCAATATTTCCGTTAGGCTCAAAAAGTAGTTTAGCACTTATGACTAAAAGATTATTTTGCTGAAAAGGACTAAATCTATATTGAAAATTGATATCATTTTTTTCAATTTCAAATATTTTAAGAGTTTTAGTATCGATAACTTGAACGGATATCAGATTATTTGCTAATGACATTTTTTCTGAACCTGCATTCATATAAATTGCACCTCCTACTGTGCCTGGGATTCCTACCGTCCACTCACCGCCTTGCAATCCATGTTTTGCAAGCATATTCGACATTTTTGGTAGCATTACACCAGCTTCTGCTACTACAATTCCAGTCTCGGATTGTAGTTTGATAGAGCGCATTTTTTTTGTGCATATAGTTAAGCCTTTTAAGAAAATATTATTTATTAATAAATTTGAGCCAGCTCCTATTATTCGACATTTTTGATTATTTACATGCGCCCACTTTATTAAATTGATGAATTCATCAACATCATTTGGTTGTGAAAAATATTCTGCAAATCCACCAACTTTTATAGTTGTATAATTTGAAAGGTTTATTTTCTCTTCTAAATTAATATTTTCCATTATTTTTTTAATCTTTTAAGTATTTTTATTATTTAATATTGACCATAGTTTATGACAATCTCCAGCACCCATATTTAATATAAAATCATTTTCTTTCGTTAATTTAAAAAATTTATCTTTTATTTCATAATTGTTTTTTAAACATGTAACATTTTTATTTTTTTTATAAATAAGGTTTGCAATTACTTGCGAATTAATGTTATCTATATTTTCTTCTCCAGCACCAAAAATATTTGTTAAGTAGATAACATCGGCTTTTGATAATTCTTGGACAAACTCATGAATAAATTGTTTTACTCTAGTAAATCTATGTGGTTGAAAAATAGCAATT
Organism: Prochlorococcus marinus str. MIT 9515; assembly: GCF_000015665.1. Classification (NCBI taxonomy): domain Bacteria; kingdom Bacillati; phylum Cyanobacteriota; class Cyanophyceae; order Synechococcales; family Prochlorococcaceae; genus Prochlorococcus; species Prochlorococcus marinus. Next base: position 22,858 of record NC_008817.1, read on the forward strand.
AATCTTCCTTTTTGATTTTTATTTATATTATTATCTATAATAAATAACCTTGCCAAATCAATCGTGGCTTTAATTTCGTTTGGATGATGTGCATAATCATCATAAAAAACTCTTTGATTCAGTTCACCTCTAAATTCAAACCTTTTTTTTGGTAATTCTAGAGATTTGATATTTTTTTTTATCTCTTTAAAACTTACTCCAATCATTCTACAGGCTGCTATTGCAGCAGTAATATTTGAAAGATTATGTAACCCTGGAATTGGGATATTTATACTGTCAACGAAATCGCCATGTTCATAATATTTTCCAATGGTTATATCTTTATTTATGGTATTTGGAATTATTGAATAAGTAATATTATTTTTTTCTTTAATAGACCATTGATTATGTGAAGTAAAATTTTCTCTAGTAATTTTACAATCGTAATTAATTAATAATTTTTTGGAATTAGAGGCAAATTGTTTAAATGAGGATAGTATTTCATCGATATTAGAATAATGGTCACAATGATCGAAATCAATATTATTAATTATTCCAATGTTGGAAGTGTAATTATTAATTGTTCCGTCAGATTCATCTATTTCTGTTACTAGGTATTTTGTATTTTCGATATGAGCATTGGATTTATAAATTGGGATTATCCCACCAGTTATTGAAGAAGAATCATGAGTACATAACTCTAATAAAGTAGAAAGGAAAGTACTAGTTGAAGTTTTTCCATGACTTCCTGCTATGGATAATGTAATGTATGATTTCATTATCATCGCAAGAATTTCAGAACGATGTTTGATTAATAAATTATTTTTTTTGCAAAAGCATAATTCTTCATTATCATCTTTGATTGCTGAGCTAATAACAAAATTAATTGTTTGATTTTGAAATTGTGAAAGCACAAATTGAATATTAGTACTTATTTGAGAATCAAAAATTATTGCTCCAAATTCTTTTAATTTATTCGTTTCTTCATTTTTGACTAAATCAGAACCAGAAACTGAGTATCCCTTTTTTATTAATGCCAAAGCGATCGCAGACATTCCAATACCACCAATGCCAATAAAATGAAAATGACCTCTGACAATTAAATTTGTATTCAATTATGAACTTTATACTTAAAATCAAGATAACTTCTAAGTAATTATTTTGACATTTAATTTTTACAAAAAATGTTTGTTTTTTTATGAATTAATACAAAAATAGAATTATTTGCTTAATAAATCAAAAAATACTTACGTTATTGCACAAAGTTCTGTATGATCAGCAACTTAGGTTAATCATCAGAAAATTTTTAGTTATGACTTTGCGTGTTGCGATTAATGGGTTTGGCAGAATTGGGCGAAACTTCATGCGTTGTTGGTTAAGTAGAGGTTCTTATACCAATATCGAAGTAGTTGGTATTAATGTAACTTCAGACCCAAAAACTAACGCTCATCTTCTCAAATATGATTCAGTATTGGGAAAATTAGATGGTGTAGATATTCAATACACTGACGATACTTTTGTAATCAATAACAAAACAATCAAGTGTTTTTCTGATAGAAACCCAATGAATTTACCTTGGAAAGATTGGGGGGTTGATTTAGTTATTGAATCAACTGGTGTTTTTAATACTGATGTTGGTGCAAGTAAGCACCTTGAGGTTGGTGCTAAGAAAGTAATTCTTACCGCACCTGGCAAAGGATCAGGTGTTGGGACTTATGTGGTTGGTGTGAATGCTGATCAATATAACCATAGTGATTATGATATTTTGAGCAATGCTAGTTGCACTACAAATTGTTTAGCTCCAGTGGTAAAAGTTCTTGATCAAACGTTTGGAATTAATAAGGGATTAATGACAACAATCCATAGCTATACTGGGGATCAACGCATTTTGGACAATAGTCATAGGGATTTAAGAAGGGCTAGAGCAGCAGCTACAAACATTGTTCCGACTTCAACAGGAGCCGCGAAAGCAGTTGCATTGGTTTATCCTGAAATGACTGGAAAATTGACTGGTATCGCAATGAGAGTTCCTACTCCTAACGTTTCAGCGGTGGACTTCGTATTCGAATCTTCAAAATCTGTGACCAGTGAAGAGGTTAATAATGCTCTTAAAGAATCTTCTTTGAGCTCAATGAAAGGAATTATTAAATATGGTGATGAGCCACTCGTTTCAAGTGATTATGCAGGAACTAATGAGTCTTCAATTGTAGACGCTGATCTCACAATGTCTATTGGAGATAATTTGGTAAAAGTTCTTGCTTGGTACGATAATGAATGGGGTTACAGTCAAAGAGTTGTAGATTTAGCTGAAATAGTTGCTAAAAAATGGGAATAATCAAAAGTGAGAAAAAGATTTATTTGTAAATAGATTTTTGTTATTGCAATTTTTAAAATCGATTGCAGCATCTCCATTTATAAAATATCCGATTTCCGTAATAGTTTTATCTGTACATAAAAGATTATCTGCCCATTTTCTTGGGAGAGAAAAAACTAGCTCATAATCTTCGCCTCCAAAAAAGTAATATTCGTCCCATTTATCTCCTTTAGGCCAATTTTTATGTTTAGGTATTTTTTTATAATCAATAATCGCTTTGCAATTACTTTCAGTTGCTAAATCTAATAATGCTTGAAATAATCCATCACTGCTATCAGTACAACCAATAGTATCAATGCTTTTGTTAGGGCGAGCTTTAAGTACTTTTTTAAGAAATTCAGTTTTAAGTTTTGGTTTGCGAAATTGTTGTAAAGAACTATTGACTAATGACTTTGTTAGAGAAATATTTTTATCAAAATTTGTTTTATTTTTTATCATTAATCCTAATTTGCTGAGGCCATGAATTCCTGTAGTCAAGATGATTTCTTTAGGTTTGCATGAGTTTCTCCTTAATTTTAGTTCTCCTTGTGTTCCTAGAGCAGTCACAGAAATTACTTTTTCTTTTCCCACAGAACAATCCCCACCAAGGATTAAGCCTCCGAAATGGTCTAAAGCTAGATTTATTCCTGTATATAAATCTTTAATCCAAATCCAATCTGTATTTGAAGGAACCACTAATCCAATAGTAATTCCTATGATTTTGTTGCATCCACTTGAGATTAAGTCAGATACATTGCATGCTACGGCTTTCCATCCTATATCAATTGCAGAAATTGTATCATTATTAAAATGGATATTTTCAACTAGTGAATCAGTATTAATAAGTAAGTTTGTATTTTTAGTTTTAACAAATGCGCAATCATCGGAGACTTGATTTTCTGGCATAAATTCAGCAAGCCTTTTTATTAATTCTTTTTCGCCAATATCTTCAAGTAGTTCTTTATGCATTTAATTTCAGTTTATCCATTCCACTTAAAACATCAATTGAGATGATTGTGTCGTCTTTTGTTAGTTCTTCTAAAACTTCAGAGCCCTCAATTACATAACCAAATGCAGCATTCCTTCCATCAATTAGATTACGACCAGCTGGATTAAGTTCTGCTTCATATAAAAAGAAGAAAAACTGAGATGATCCATCATTAACAGATGTACTAGAGTGGGACCACCCTAAGGTTCCCAGTGTTGCAAATGGCAAAGTTGGCGTTTCTGTATAAAGGCCCAACTCTTCGAATGTTTCATTATAAAAAGTTTCGCTTTCGTCGGGTATTCTTATCTCTAGTGGGACATGTCTCTCCAAATTGGTTTCAGGATCTACGTATCCAATCTCATTACCAACTGGATCACCAGTTTGAAGAACAAAAAATTCTTCTGCCCTATTAATTGGTAGATTACTGTAAAAGTTTTTTGAAGATAAATCTATAAATGCACCAGCAGTAAGAGGTGCATTAAATCCATCTATTATTGCTTGCATATCACCCTTAGAAGTTTTTATTTTGACTTTTGCTCTACCAAGTAATCTCGGAAGATCGTCAAATTCACTTGGAATAGAGTATGGAAACTCATTTGGTAAAAAATATTCCTCAATTCCCCCTATTTTTTCTAATGCTTCTTTTCTGGTTGTGATAAATGAATATTTATCTTTGGATTTGGCTTGATCTTGAAGATTATCAAAATCATTTTTAAGATCTAAAAAAGTCTTTTCTACACTTTTTTGTTTTTCAATTGGCAATTCCTCAATAATTCGATTCTTATATTTTTTTAGTAAAGATTGACATTTTGTAACAGTTTTTGAGAGGGCTGGCCATCTTCCTCCTCTTACAAGGTCGCTTGTATCTTCTAACTTATGTTGAATTTCTTGTAGCTCAACTTGCTTTATAGGAAGGGCATTTCTTAGTATTGCATTGGGATCTTTTACTGCGTTTCCAGTAGGTAAATCAGCTAATACTTGCGTTGGTTTTAAGAAGCAAACTTGAATTAAAATTAAAAATAAAAGTAAATAACGTTTGTTCTGATTTGATAAGAAGTTTTGCATAGCACTCTTACAGGTTTATGATCCTTGGGTATGTAATACAGGAATGATTTCCAGTAACGATTTTCGCACAGGTACCACCATTGAGATAGATGGACAAGTTTGGCGCGTAGTAGAATTCCTACATGTTAAGCCTGGTAAAGGTTCTGCGTTTGTGCGAACAAAATTAAAATCAGTTCGAAACGGTAATGTAGTCGAAAAAACTTTTCGAGCTGGAGAATCAGTACAACAAGCTGTCCTTGAAAAGTCTAACCTGCAACATACTTATGTGGAGTCAGGTGATTATGTTTTTATGGATATGACAAGTTTTGAAGAAACAAGACTCTCTTCTGATCAAATTGGTAGAGGTTCAAAATACTTAAAAGAAGGTATGGAGGTTAATGTGATTTTTTATAAAGATAAAGTTTTAGAAGTTGAACTTCCAATTTCAATAACTTTAAAAGTTACAGAAACAGATCCAGGAGTGAAAGGAGATACTGCAAGTGGGGGCACTAAACCAGCTATCCTAGAGACAGGTGCTCAAGTTATGGTTCCTTTGTTTATTTCCGTAGGAGAAATGATTAAAGTTGATACCCGTAACGATAGCTATCTTGGACGTGAAAACTAATGGCTATGAAATTAGATCATGATGATTTAGATCGCTTGATAGAAAAAATTTCTACCAGTGATATTCAAGAATTTTCTCTAGAAGGAGAAGATTTCAAACTCGAAATAAAAAGAAATCTGTTTGACAAGAATTATTTAAATACTAATTCAACAACAAACAATTCTTCGGAGAAGCAAATAATTGCTCCTCCAATAGCTCCAATAGACAGCATCTCCTTATCAGATAACGCTACAGCCACTCCGACGGCTCCTCCAGGACGCTCAGATCTTACTGATATTGTTTCCCCTATGGTTGGAACGTTTTACAGGGCAGCAGCTCCTGGAGAGGATCCTTTCGTGGAATTGGGTAGTAAAATAAATGTTGGACAAACGATTTGTATACTTGAGGCTATGAAGTTAATGAACGAAATTGAATCAGAGTTTAATGCTGAAATCGTAGAAATACTTGTTGAGAATGGAACACCAGTAGAATTTGGACAGGTATTAATGCGCGTTAAACAGTCTTGAACCTTTTGTTAAATCAATAGCTGTTTTTATTGCTTCAACCATACTTTGAGATTGTGCTATTCCTTTGCCAGCAATATCAAAGCCAGTTCCATGATCGGGAGATGTTCTAATAAAAGGTAAACCTAGGGTTGTGTTAACTGAGTAATTAAGAGCTATAACTTTAATTGGAATTAATCCTTGATCATGATACATAGCAAGAATTCCATTATGTGTTGGAGCTTTATCCTCTCTCCAAGCTTTTGCTGATGAATTCCAGCAAGTATCTGGAGAAATTGGACCTAATAAGTGAACATCCTTGTTTTGTTCGCTCCAGCTATTCACGGCATCATTGATCCAATCATGCTCTTCGCTTCCTAATATTCCTTCTTCACCGGCATGTGGATTTAACCCAGCAATTTTTAGAATCGGTTTTTCAACATAATTCTTACAAAATGTCGCAAGCAAATTTAATTTTGAATGAATTAATTTAGTTGACAATTGTTTTGGGACTTCACAAAGGGGGATATGGGTTGTCGCTAATAAAGTGTTAAACCTCCAATTAGTTATTGGAGATTTAGCGGTAAACAACATACCAAAATTATTTACCTGACAAGATTCAGCCAATAACTCAGTTTGACCAGAATAATTATGACCTGCCAAAGCCCATGACTTTTTACAAATAGGTCCAGTAACTAAAGCTGCATTTCGATATTTTTGGACAATTTCAATGGCTTTTTTTAAATAAAAAAAACTTGAATTTCCATTGCTTTGTTTTGGTTTATTAATTTCAAAAGGAATTTCTATATCATGTATTTGATAATTGCTTGGATCGACAATATTTTGTACTCCTAAAGATTTAAGTTTTTTATACGTATTTTTTAAGTTTATTTTTGATCCCACAATTAATGTATCAATATTATTGGGAATTTCCTTTGAACTAAGAGCCTTTAATATGATTTCAGGTCCAATACCTGAATCATCTCCAACACTGATAATAACTTTCAAGCGATCATCAATAGTATTACGTTTATTACTCATAATAAAATTTTGATGTGGAAAATTAAAGGATTCATGTTCTCCTAAAACGTTTGATTTGATTATTAATTAATGTCATAAAATCAAATTATTATTTATTTAATGTTAATAAGACAATTATCTAAACCTACTTGATAGTTTTTGTAAATAAGTTTGTATCCTAATTCTTCACATAATAATTTATTAGATACTCTTCTGTTTTCTAACCAAAATGATTGAGCTATTGGAGATAAATCTTTTTTAGCCTCTTCAAATAATATTTTTTTAGGCATCCTTAATCCAAGTAATTGATAGCCATATCTTATGACTTCAATCTGTGAGCAAGGTTCGTCATCAGCGATATTAATTATTTGATGAAAATCTAATTTATTTTTATTCTGAATTAAGTAGATAATTGCATTTGCGATATCAGCAACATGTATTCTCGAAAAAACTTGATTATCTTTATGGATCACTTTAATTTTTTTAGTTGTAATGGCTTCCAAAGTTGATCTTCCCGGTCCATAAATTCCAGGTAATCTGAAGATTTGAATTGGCAAATTTGAATGAATCCATTCTTTTTCACAATTTAATCTTCTTTGACTTCTTTGTTGTAAGGGGTTGGGTTCATCTTTTTCAGATACCCAATCACCATGAGTATTACCATAGACCCCAGTGGTAGAAAGATATCCAACCCACTTGACAGAAAGATTATTTATTTTATTTTTTAGACTTTTTAGTACTGGGTCATTACCATTTTTGTCGGGTGGTATGCAACTAAGTATATGTGTAACTCCATCAAGTATTGAATCTTCAGGTAATAAGTTATTTTCACTATTAAAAATAAAACTATTGGGGTCATTATTGGCTGATCTAGAACTTGTTAAAGCTGTGCATCCTAGCTTTCTGATTGATTTAGCAAAATAGTCTCCACTAAAACCTCCTCCAAAGATTACAAATTTATTTTTTATTGTTAGTGGACTTGCTAAATCGATCATGTAGTATTATAACTAGTACATATGTATTATGAAGAAAATGCAAACCTTGAACCAGCCTGAGGTAAAAGTAAAGATAGCTAGTTTTGATAATTCAACTTATAAAGTAAAAAGAAAATTGAATAAAACAAAATTTGGTTTATTTTTTAAATTCTATCAAAAATTATTTCCAATACTTCTATCATCCTGTGCATTTTTAATATTTCCTGAAGCGCCAAAACATTCTGAAGTTTTATGTCAAAAATACCATTCTATTGAGGCATGCAATGTTTGGTGATTAAGCCGTATTATATTTATTTTCTGCGATTTTATAATTTTCAGTTTTATCTTTAAAACTAGGGTTAGCCCATTGTAATAATCTTATTGCTAATCTTAGATCGCCATCTAACCATGCTCTAATAGCCATGGCTCGTCTTGGATCATAAAACTTTTGTTTTCGGTACCAATACAAAGCATTTTCGTTTGATTTGTCACCATTACATGGTAGACATGCTGGAACACAATTTTCAGTTGTACTTTGTCCTCCTTGGCTTCGAGGAATTACATGGTCGATCGATTCTGAAGGTTTTCCACAATATATACAACTATCCCCTGTAAACTGATGTATTGATTTACGCCATTGTCTTAATCTGAATTTGGGACATAAATCTTCTAAGAAAATAGCATCGTTAATATGCATTCAGATTTTTTACTTACATATAATATTGACGGACGCTTTGTAAAAGTCAACAGAATATTTATTATTTTTATCTATATATTTTTCATATAAAAAATATTTTGTGTATACGATTATACTCAAAAAATTATATTTAACTTGTGAGCTAAAAGTAATTATTTATTTTCTAAAAATTAATAACTGTATCTATCAAAGGATTCTTCAGAGTAGTTTATATTTTCTTTTTCTCGAAGACGCTCTTCTTGTTTTTTCCTTTTTTCTTTTCTATTATTTTCCATTTGAAGTTTTCTGTCAGGATGAAGTTGATCTAAATATTCAACGCAATAAGAAAATTTATCTCTTTCTCTAACAACAGTCTCAATAATTTGTCCAGCGGCTTGTTTTGGAGACGTCTTAAAAAGCCCACCTTTTTGTTTTTTAATGTAGCTGTAGGCCGATTGCCAGCTGCTTTCATGATCATTGCCACCGTCTCTCATAGTACAAAATATTTCCGCTCCAAACGAACCTGCACTAGCTTTTGGGATAAATAGTAAGGTCGGGACAAATATAGCAACTATAGGTAAAAGTAATTTAACCTTTATGCATCTTTTCATTTTTTTTTTAATTGTCTATTTAAAAATATCTTTTATTTTGATTATGTCTAGAGATCTTTAAGATTTGATGACTCCTGCCAGGGTTAGCATTTTTACAATTAAAGGCAAAATTAGAAGTACTGTAACTAACCTTACTGCATGTAAAGCTGCAACTGCTGTCCCTACTCCATATTCTGAACCAACTAAACTCATACCACTTATCCCTCCTGGAGCAGCGCCAAGAATTGTGGTTATTATGTCAACCTTAAGTAATCTGCTTGTCCATAAACCAATCGCCAAACCAGTTAAAACCAATGTAAAAGTAATTAGAATTGCAGGTTTCCATAAATTTTGCAATTCAAATAAAGAGTTTTTTGTAAGGCTAGTCCCAATAACGGTTCCAATTGCAATTTCTAATAATGTTCTTGTGCCATTTGGCCACGTTGCCGCTTCAATTTTTCCACTGATACTTAAAATACTTGTACCTATTAATGCTCCTGCAAGAGGAGCCGCAGGTATACCTGTTTTAAGAGCAAATGCTCCAAATGTCGCACCAGCAATTAAGTAGTAAATTAGATTTATATTGGACATTAAATTAAATATCTGTTTGAACCTAATATTAGAACTAACTTTAAAGGGTCGAGAATATGTTCTTAATTTATTCCTTAATAATAACTTTCATGAAATTTTAAAATTATATCCAAGATGAAGAAATCAATCCTATATTAATACTTTTAAGCTATTCTCAAGTATCAAAATCTTTCTTGGATTTGATAAAAAGTTAATTGTTTAAAATTAGTTTAATTTTTTACTGCCTAATTGCCACTTTAGTTGGCATAATATTCATTAAAGCACTATTTACTATGGCTTCACAAATTTCTTATAAAGGTAATAAAAATCCAATCAAAAAGAAATTATCTTTTTTTGAGGGTGGGCATCAACTAGAAAAATTAGAATTCGCTCTTGCAGTTGCTCAAACTCAAGGTGATTTAGAAAAGGCACGATCCTTGAGAAAAAAGATAGTTGAATTAGGTGGAAATGTTGAGGAACCAGGTACTTGAATTACGTTACTTTTAGATGAAATGAAGCTATTTTTAATGCTTCACCGACTTGTTCGGTAGAAATTTTATTTAGTTCTACCAATGTATTTCCTATTGCTGCTATCACTGAAATTACGTCTCGATCGTTGATATAACCTAGATGACCCACCCTAAAGATTTTACCTTTTAAATGATCTTGCCCTCCAGCTAGCAAAATATCATATTTAGTTTTTATTGTTTTTCTAAATTGTTCTGCATCTATATCTTTTATTTGTATTGCAGTTACTGAAGGACTCAAATGGTTCTCATCAGCAAATAATTGGAGATTTAGAGTTTTAGCTGCCTCACTAACAGCTAATCTATGTTTTTTATGCCTCGCGAAAATTGAATCTAATCCTTCATCTTTCATCATGTTTAAAGCTTCATTTAAGGCAAAAACTAAGTTAACTGCTGGAGTATAGGGATTGCTATTACTTGAAAGACTTTTTTTATATGATTTTAAATTTAAATAAAACTTTGGTAAATTAGATGCTTCTGAAGCTTTCCATGCTTTTTGACTCATAGACACAAAGCTTAAGCCTGGAGGTATCATGTATCCTTTTTGAGATCCTGAGGCAACAATATCTAGCTCCCACTCATCTACAGGAACGTCACAAGCTCCAATACTTGTTACGCAGTCAATAATTGATAAAGCTTTTTTATGATTACGAATATGCGAACTTATCGTTTTTAAATCATTAATTACTCCTGTTGAGGTTTCTGAATGTGTGAGGATAACTGCTTTTATTTCTTTTTTATAATCTTTCTCTAAAATCTTTTTGAAATTTTCTGGATCAAGAGGGCTCCCCCATTTTGCATCAATTTTAATTACTTCTAGTCCAAATTCTTGCGCAACTTTTACCCATCTTTGTCCGAATTTCCCGTTCTCGCCACAGATAACTTTGTCTCCTTTGCTCAATGTACTGATTATTCCTGCTTCCATAGCAGCAGTTCCACTACCAGTTATTGTTAAAACATCATTTTTTGTTTGGTGTAACCATTGTAGATTCTTGGTTGTAATTTCAACAAGATCTTGAAAATCTTTGCTTCTGTGCCCTATGGGATGTCTTCCAAGTGCTTCTAAAACTTTTTCTGGAACTGGTGTGGGACCAGGTATCATCAATGATAATTTTTGTTGTATGGCCACTTTTTAATTGATAGGTCATTCTAAGATTAGTAGTCATAAAATATTTTTCAATTACTTGATTTGAAAAAAGGATTTTCTTTACCTTTATGGGTAACCGGAGCTGCTAAGTCAGCAGTTAAAAAATTAACTGGATTACCATTTGAAGATTATGAATTAATTAAAATTCCTAACGATAAAAATCTAATAAAAATTAAGGTTCATTCAGCGGGACTAATTAAGGATGAGTCTCATGCCCTTGGAATATCTTTCGCAGATTCTGGTTTAGATCTTGACGTAACACAGAATTTAGAAATATGGACGATAGCGTTTTTAGAAAAAACCTATGAGAAAGATAATAATTCGTTGGATCTAATAAATATTATTCCAGGTTATGGAGTTGGTATTGATCAGAAAACATCAGAGATTTGTATTTCAAAGTTTGCGAAAGAAGTCTTGTTTGAAAACCTATTGGAGATTCTTCCTGCAGGATACAAGCTTAATTTAGAGATTATTTTTCCAAATGGAAAATTTCTGGCTGAGAGAACTAGTAATCAATCATTTGGAATTGTCCAAGGATTATCAATTATAGGTACTAGTGCAGAAACCTTTTCGAGTGCCTCTCCCGATCAATTAAAGAACGCAAAAGCTCAACTAGAAAAAATTGTTTCTCATGATTTTTATGAAACAATAATTTTTGTTATTGGTGAAAATGGCTTACATCTGGCAAAAAGTTCCAATATAAAATTTCCTATTATTAAAGTGGGTAATTGGATTGGACCATTATTAGTTGATGCAGCATTAAAAAAAATTAAAAGGGTAATTCTTTTTGGTTATCATGGCAAGTTAATTAAATTAGCTGGAGGGATTTTTCATACCCATAATCATTTAGCCGACGCCAGGATAGAGATTCTTGTTTATTTAGCAGTAAAAGAAGAGGTTCCAATAGAGATGATTAAAAAATTGTCTTTAGCAAGTAATGTTGAAGATGCATTGTTGCTCCTTGAAAGTTCAAGTCCTTCTTTGGCTGATAAATTATGGAATAAATTGTCAGATACTGTTGAAAAGCGTTCTTCAGAATATCTTAAAAGATATATAACAACAGATATGAAGGTTGCCGCTATTATTTTTGACAGACAAAGAAAGATACGTTGGTCAGGTGATAATGGTAAAGACTATATTTCTTCTTTTAAAGGTTTCTAATTTTGAGTGCTTTGTGTTTTTGCAAATAAATTGAGGTAACTTTTATACATGGGAAAAAATTTATTAAAAAAAGAGAGAGATCCTTCAATATTAATATTAGATTTTGGATCTCAATATTCCGAACTGATTGCAAGAAGAATACGAGAGGCAAACGTATTTTCTCTCGTTGTAAGCAACTTTATTTCTACTAAAGAGATTCAGGATATAAATCCTCAAGGGATTATTTTAAGTGGGGGCCCAAATTCTGTATATGAAGATAATGCGCCTAAATGTGACCAAAACATTTTCAATTTAGGTATTCCAGTTTTGGGTATATGTTATGGAATGCAATTAATGGTTAAAGAGTTAGGGGGTACCGTTACTCCAGCAAATAATAGATCTGAATATGGAAGGGCTCCAATCAAAATTGATTTCGAAAGCGATTTGCTTTCTAGTGTTAAAGATAAATCAATTATGTGGATGAGCCATGGAGATTCTATAAATCACTTACCTAATGGTTTTATTAAAATTGCTCATACAGAAAATACGCTTCATGCTGCAATATCAAATAAAGAAAAAAAGTTATTTGGTGTTCAATTTCATCCTGAAGTAATTCATTCAGAGTATGGAATGACTGTAATTAAAAACTTTGTTTACTCTATTTCGAAATGTAAGGCAGATTGGAATACTGAAACTTTTTTAGAGGAAACAATCCCAAGAATTAAGGAACAAGTGGGTGATAAGAAAGTTTTACTTGCTCTTTCAGGGGGAGTGGATTCATCAACTCTTGCTTTTCTTCTCAATAAAGCTATTGGTAAGCAGCTTACATGTATGTTTATAGATCAAGGTTTTATGAGAAAAGGTGAACCTGAATTTTTAATGGAATTTTTTGCTAAAAAATTTCATATTAAAGTTGAATACATCAATGCTAGGGAAAGATTTCTACATAAATTAAATGGAGTAACTGATCCAGAAGAAAAACGTAAAATTATTGGTGGGGAATTTATTAGAGTTTTTGAAGAGGAAAGTCACAGATTAGGTCCTTTTGAATATTTGGCTCAAGGTACTCTCTACCCAGATGTTATTGAAAGTGCTGGAACGAATTTAGATCCCAAGACTGGTGAGCGTATCGCAGTAAAAATAAAAAGTCATCATAATGTAGGTGGTTTGCCAAAAGATTTGCAATTTAAATTAGTTGAACCATTAAGAAAACTTTTTAAAGATGAGGTAAGGAAACTTGGTAATGCTCTTGGATTACCTGATGAAATTATTAAAAGACATCCATTTCCAGGCCCGGGCTTAGCAATAAGAATTTTAGGTGAAGTTTCTATTGAAAAACTCAACTGTTTGAGAGATGCAGATTGGATAGTAAGAGATGAAATAAAAAAAGCAGGACTTTATAATGATATTTGGCAAGCGTTTGCTGTCCTTCTACCTGTGAAAACTGTCGGGGTGATGGGAGACAAAAGAACTTATGCTTGGCCAGTGGTTTTACGATGTGTATCAAGTGAAGATGGAATGACGGCAGATTGGTCAAGAATTCCTTACGAAACCTTGGAGAGGATTTCTAACAGAATTGTTAATGAAGTAGCTCAGGTGAATAGAGTTGTTTTCGATATTACTAGCAAGCCTCCAGGGACAATTGAGTGGGAGTGAAGAGTAGGGTATAAACCCAGTTATAGACTCAAAAACTTGGTTTCCCGTAGGTTTCCCGTGGAAATTTTATAACCTATTTGCAATGGATCTCAGCAGTGAGGTTTCCCGTGGGTTTCCCGTGGAGTGAAAATCCTGTCTCTATAGAGAAATCGTAGAGTTTTAAATTTCTCTACACTGTCCAAAACTTAAAGAATGTGCAACTTATTTTCTTTTAGGGAATTCGTGAGATTTTTTTTCTTCCCAAACCCATCCTCTAATACTCTCTAATAGATTTTTTATCTCTTTAGATAATTTCCCATTTTTATAATCTAATCTTCGTCTTGTAACCCACTTCCCTAGAGGACTATATTTTGGCGGAAATGTATTACCATTACTTGACTGAAATTCTCTTAAATCTTTAATTTTGCGATTTAAAAATTCTTTTTGGGTATCAAAAACAAATCCTAATTCCTCTAAAAGATTAATTTCAGATTGCAATAATTTATTTTTTTTATAATCGTTCCTCAAACGATTTACCCACTTTCCAAGTGCCTCGTCACTCTGAGGAGGGTTTGCATGACCATATTTAAGTTTAAATTCTTTTAAATCCTTAATCTTTTGATTGAAATAGTCTTTCCTAAGGTCAAAAACAAAACCAATATCTCTAAGTAATTCCAAACGTTTTTTTGGATAATTTTTACCTTTACTTCTGCTTCTTTCTGACATTGTCCAAAGATATAGTGAATGTTCTTTTGGTGGATTAGAGTGACCATGCTCTAACTTGAATAGTTTTAATTTTTCGAAATTTGAATCCCATCCTTCAGAAATTTTGATATCCCAATTAATATTCAAATTATTTAAGAGATTTATATATTTTTTTGGCAATTTTCCGTTCTTATATAATTTTTTTTGACCATGTAACCATCTACCAACTTCACTCCTATGGGGTGGAATAACATGCCCATGTTTTAATTTAAACTCTTTTAATTGCTTTAACTTATTCTCCCAGTTCTCTTCATCTGGTTTCCAATTAAAATTTATACTGTCTAAAAGATTGATTCGATCTTTGGATAAAAAACCCTTATTTTTAAATTTTCTTTGATCTTTGACCCAATTCAAAAAAGCAGGATCTCTATTAGCAATCATGAGATTATTAGTATCTACAAAAGACTTATATTCTCCAAATTTTTCTAACCAATCATCGGAAGTATTTCTTATTAATAAAGTTTGAATAGAATTAGCAAAATTTTTACTAATTTTGTTAGGTAGATCAAAAATAATTTTTTCTAAACCACTTTTACCTCCTGTTTGTCTTTGATCGATTCCTAAATTTACTCGTAATAGATCAATTGTTTGGAGAAGAGAATCATCTTGACATTTAAGAGCAAGAATTATTTGCCAAACATCCTTAAATTTTGATTCAAGTATTTTTTCTTCTGGTTTATCCATATCTGCAAGATAAACTGGTATGACGATAGTTCCAATTGATTTGTCTTCACTTTTCCGAATTGCCCTGCCAACTGCTTGAATAATATCAATTTGACTTTTTCTGGGATCAATAAAAGCAATTCCATCAAGATTAGGAACATCAACACCCTCTGATAAGCACCTTGCATTACATAAAATTCCTAATTCATTTCCATCTATATTTTTTAATTTGTTAATACGTTTATTTCTCTCTTTTGCGGGCATATCTCCCGAAATATTCGTAATAAAATTATTACTTTGAAAATTTTCAAATTGTGATAACCAATTGATGATTTTATTATGCTGATGTGCAAATTCTCTAGCACTATTGATTCGACTATGAAAAGTAATTAATCTATTTAACTTATGATCTTTTGTTGCTTTTGCAAGTGCAATATGACTTGCAAGAGTCTCTGCGTCAGTATTTAATTCATCAGGTATTGTAACCAAGTCTCGATTGTTTATTTTTTCATGAACCATAGGATCATCAACTCCAACCACTACAACTTGATAATCAGATAAAAGTTTCTTTTCAATTGCTTTTGAGAAATTAAGTTGATAAAAAATATCTCCAAATAAAGATTTATCATCCATTGAAATAACTGAAATCTCATTAATTTTTGCTTGTGTTTTAATTTGTTTTGAGAGAATTCTTGGAGTAGCAGTAAAGAATAATCTTTTTGATGCTTTTATTTTTCTTTCATCTAATACTGAACCAAAAGAATCAGATACTTTTCCTGCACAACGATGTGCTTCATCTGCAATTACGAGATCAAAATCATCGGTGTCATGATGCTCTTGTGCTTCTACTATCAATTGTGCAGATTGATAAGTTGAGAAAACAACTTTAGGACTACTTTCATCTAAAAAAAGTTTAATTTCTAATGGATCATTTGTAACTGGAACCCCAATTTCTGACGTATTTGAAATCCATTCGTCTTCCTTTTTATCTTTTGCAACTGATTTATCAGAGCAAACACAAATCCACTTAAAGTCATGATTTGCTTCAGAATTCCATTCTTTCAGAGTTTGAGAAAGAAGACTTAAAGATGGAACTAAAACTAAAACTTGTTTCGCTTTCATTTTTTCTTTAATCCATAAAGATGTAAGAGTTTTACCAGTTCCACATGCCATTAGAACTTGACCACGATCAGCAGTTTTTAATCTTTCAGAAACTTTTTCAATTGCTTCGATTTGATGTGGTCTAGGAGTCTTTTTCTTTTTTCTTTTACCTTGATTAAGGTCTTCCATTGATGAAGGAAATTCAATTTCAGATTGTCTGAACTGTTCTAATAAAAAACAGACAACTTGCTTTTCTTGACGATTAATTACCTGTTGAGCATTCTTTCCAATTCCATCAGTACTTGCGATTAATAATCTTCCATCAATTTTCGAGTCACTCGATTCACTTAAAAAACTATCTATTTCAGATTTCTTAATATCATTATTTGGTGAAACACATTTTGATTGAACTGCCCAGGTCTTCCCATTCTTTTGAGTAAAGATTAAATCTATTCCGCAATCAGCACCCCATCTCTTTGGATAATCATTCCATAACCACACTTCATCTATTTGACTTGCCCATGTCGGATCAGTCTTAAGAAACCATTTAACGAATTTTTCAAATTGCTTTCCTCTAATCCCAATATCAGGATCTAAGGAAGCATAAAATTCATCAAAGGTTGCCAAGATTTTATTTGACTAAAACTTTTCTTTTTTATCATTTTAAATAATCTGTCAATTATTATTAGGAAGACTTTCTAATTAGTGATAATTCTCAAATGGAAGGAAGTGTTTATGTTCTAACCAATCCAGCAATGCCGAACATGGTGAAGATTGGCAAGACGACAAGAGATGTAGAACTTAGACTTGCAGACTTATATTCAACTGGGGTCCCTTTGCCTTTTGAATGTGAATATGCAGCAAAAGTGAAAGATGTAGATAAGACAGAAAAAGCATTTCATACAGCATTTGAACCAAGCAGAGTTAATCCAAAAAGAGAATTTTTTAATATCAATCCAGAACAGGCAATTGCTGTTTTATCTTTAATGGCGATTGAAGATGTTACTCCAAGTGTTCAGGATGAAGCAAAAAAAATTGACGTAGAAGCATCTGCTTCTGCTGAGAAATTCAAGAAGAAGAGAAGACCTACTATTAATTATTTTGAGATGGGTTTAAAAGAAGGAGATATTTTAAAATTTGGTAGAAATGAAGAGTTTTGCAAAGTATTGAATGGAAGACAAGTTTCTTATCAGGGAGAACCTTGGTTTTTATCAAATTTAACTAATAAGTTATTAGATAGAACTGGTCCTATGGATGGATCGCCTTATTGGTATTTCAATGGTAAAAATCTTAAAGATATTTACAATGAAACTTATTCAATTGATTAATTTTCAATATTTGATGAATTTTTAGTCTTTTTTTAAATAAAAAATCATCCTAAAAAGAGGTTTCCCGTAGGTTTCCCGTGGGAAAATGTGTGTTATTATGGCGTTAAACATGTTGGTATCACTACGTTTATGACTGCCTTATTTCTCGGTACTATAGAGTGGGAATAAAATGCAGGGTATAAACCCAGTCATAGTCTAGAAAAATTGGTTTCACACAGGTTTCATACGAGAATCTTGTAACCTATTGGCAAGGGATCTCTATATGGAGGTTTCACATGGGTTTCACATGGAGGTAAAAATCTATCTCTATAGAGAAATCGTAGAGAATTAAATTTCTCTACACCTTAATAAATTAGTTTTTAATTTTTTTAATTTTTTCTAAATTCCATTTATCAAATATTAATTTCATTTCTCTTTCGTAGTATCTTACTTTCTTTGCGAAAGGTAGTTGTTGAATAATTATTCCAAAGGGAAATTTTAAAAAAGAAGAAACATAAACAATATAAAACTCGATAAATGAAGGTTTTGGTGGGAGAGGTAAATTTTTTAAATATGCCCAATCAATGCATGGTTTTAGTTGCTTATCACTAGCGATAATATTTTTTTTACATCTCCACCAAGAGAATAGATAAATGCAAATAAAAATTGGTAGTGGAAGAAGTCGCAACATTAGAAATCTTTTACTTTATTTTATTCATCCTCTTCAGGATGATGAGGATCTGGATTTGGAGGAATTGCAGCATTATATTCTTCCGACGTTGCTTCTCCTGTCAAAGTAAAAACTAATTTATTTTATTGATTATCTTTTGCATCATTTTCTATTTGACATCAGAACTAAACTTAGAGGAATGCAACATTCTTTTTTTATAGTTTTATTTTTTGACTAATGGGAAAGGAAACTTATCAAATAACAGAATATGTTCATGATCAGGTTATTGCTCATTGCATTGCTTTCGGACTTATAGGTACTGATGAACCTAAAGAAGATAAAAATAATTTAATTGATTTTTATGAATTAGAGAGTTTTAATCCACCGGATACTATTCAAGTCGCAACATTTTTTTTGGAAAAAACCTCCACAAAAAAAATATATTATTATGTCTGCTCTTTTCCGGAAGAACCTTTTAAGGCGAGTCATCAAGAAGGATATGTACTTTTCTCTATTATGTGGTTGGATTACGACAAATACTGGTCTAGAGTCCCATGGTACAGTTGTTCTGCATCATCTGAACAACCTCTACCACCTTTACATAAAGAAGCAGCAAATTGGATGTTAGAGCAAATAACTAAAAAAGGTTGTTGGAATGCTGAAGCGGATTTCTTCAAAATGGGCAAACTAGAAATATTAATTTAAATTAAAGACTTAATTCATTCTTACATCAACCCATCCAGGAAGATATACATCAATACCTCCAAATAATTTTATATTTAGAGGTAGTGTGAGAATAGAAAGTGCGACTAATGTTGTTGCTATAGGTTGACTATATTTTAATAGTGTTTCTTTGTCCATGGGAATAAAATGATTTACCAATAGATAGCATTTAGAATTGTCTTTGAGAAGAAATTAAACATGAATAAAAACACGTATAAAAATCCTAAAAATGATTTGGTTTTTGTCCCAGTTAGTGCCACAAAGAGTCAAATGGAATTACAATCTCTCTGTTGAAATTTTCATAAATTAAATTTATTAGTGTATTTAATTTAAAGTAATTCATTTTTAGCATATTCATATAATTTTGTATCGAACGAAATTTCAAAGGAAAAATAATTTTATACAGTAATAAAAATGTTCAATTCGTATGATGATATTCTCAATTATTTTTTGTTTAAACTAAGAATAAACTAATAATTTTGAGATGTCATGACCATTTGGAGCTGAAAACAAATACTCAAGGCGTCGTATCGTTAATATTAATTATTTTGACCGAATAAAAGTTTCGATAGTATCGCTAAGTTTCATTGCTTCTTCTGAAGTTAGATGATTTTCATCTCTGTACCTTATCGTATTGTTGTTATGATTTTTGCAGTATTGTTCTGGGCAAAGAATAGAAAATATATCAACATAGGAGATTTTTTTGTTTTTTAATAGAAATTGTTTGATCTTCCCAATAGAAATTTTATTAGAAGCAAACCATTCGCTCTTTTTTAGTTCTCCAAAACAAAGAGGAGATATCGCCCACGATGGCCTGAACCATTCTTCTTGACAGGTATATCCTCCTTTCAATTTTGTAAAAGTTGGGGTGGGCGATATGAGAAAAAATTTCATTCCTATATTTTGAGTTTGATTTACGAAAGTTTGATATTGTTTTGTCCAGTCTCTCCCGTTTCTGTACTTATCTATATGTGCTGAAAAAATAATAATGTCTTCTTTTTTGAAGTTATTTTTATATTCTCTCAGAGGTGCAAGTACATGTTCTTCCATCCCTGTATTTAATAGTTTTAGTCCATCCCCTTGTGGATGCATTATGAAATTGAATTCTTTTTTGTTAGCTAAATGAGTCATTACTGCTCCATAGTGACCAGTATGACTATCTCCAATTAGATATATTGTTGGGAGAGTGGAATTATGAGTGATTTTGGTCTCTCTATAATTTTTCATATTCCATTTATTGTATTGATTACCTATAAATAATTTTCCTTTTAGTGGTTTTCCAAGCGTAATCAGAACACTAGCAACGGTAACTATCATGCCTCCTCCAAAGATGATTGTCTTCCATCGTTTTCCATACCAGTTCCCTTTACGAAGTGGCGTTTCGACATATCTATACGAAGCAATCGCAGTTCCAAATATTAATGCGATCTGGAAGGGTACCGACCACCAATGAATTCCTATTGTCCAACGACTTATTGAAAGAATACCCCAGTGCCACAGGTAAAGCGAATAAGAGATCAAACCTACATAGACGACTTTAGGATTCGTAAAAAATGTATATGCTACTGTTCCTTTCGTCATAGAAGCAATAAGCACTGCCGAAAGACCAACTACTGCAACTGTCGATTCTGTTGCCCAAGACATCGGCAAAAACATTATCCCGACTATTAATGCCAGGACGAGAAGGGGTGGGACCTTCTCAAGGAATTCTCCTGTAGATTTTCTCTTTTGTAATTCAATAAATAATAAACAACCTAATGCCATTTCCCAGAACCTTGTTGGCATTGAAAAATATGCTGTTGATTGGTTGATTTGATAGAGGTAAAGAAACCCAATTAATGAGGTAATTGTTAATGCCCCAACGGTAAGAAACAAATTGCGAGCACCATTTTTAGTTTGACGTCCAAACCCAGAAAACCAAATCAGAAAAGGAAAAAGGATATAAAACTGTTCTTCAACCCCCAGAGACCAAGTGTGTGTGAAAATATTCAGTTCTATTGATTGTGCGAAGTAATCTGTTGATTGTTTTAGTAGGTATAAATTTGATAATCCAAATAACGATGTAAGACCTGTTAGTAGAGAAGATCTTGGCACTGGATTAAATAAGCAGATAAAAATACTTGTGATGAATACAAAAACCGATAGTGCTGGTACTAATCGCTTTATCCTTCTTTCGTAAAAGCCGCTAATAAAATCACGGAAGTTTTTACTTGGTCTTTGATAAAGCGATGAAGTAATAACAAATCCTGATATGACAAAAAAGATATCAACGCCTAGGTATCCGCCCGGAAGAATTTCTTTGTTGAAGTGGTTGATGATTACAGTTATAACTGCAAATGCTCTTAGACCATCAATCTCTGAACGGTAGCGATTTTTTATATATGATTTATTGTCCTTGATTTTGACTGACATCAAAACTTACTAACCAATAGTTATAAGTTTATTGGATTTTATATCCTTTTTCAAAAGGGTGCTGTAATACTTTTCAAGTTTAAGTATCTCCCCTTTTATCTATTCCCATTCTACTTTTTTAGGTTTTTATGGAATGATTTCTTCAAATGTTATTAATACTCTTGAATCGACTATTCAGAAAGATACTTATGTAGTGAGACGAATATATTGGCTTTGTATCCCTATCAGATTTTGATGAGCCGAGTGAAGTTGAAATAAAAACTTACAAAAGGGACGGAAATTTATTTTTAAAAACGTATCAGTATGGAAAAGATTATTTTCTATATAAAAAGACAATAATGCATTTATTGTTTTAACAAAGATATCTGTTTATCCAAATGTTTTAATAACGATAATATGTAAAAATAAAAAAACTTTTTATGAGAACTATTTATCTACTTTGCCAACTTTCGCAAAAGAATCTGCAAAATTCTTAGTTGGTTAGTGCATTATTTCTCGATAATTTATTCATTAACTTTAAAAAAGGGCAAAGACACAGCAGTTTAAGTTTTACGCGAGTTTTATGCGTAAAAACTTTTACCCAAATCGTATTTATAGATGCAATTATTTCTAAAGGTCTTATATAGATGTAATTAAGGTAAGCTAACAACTTTTTATAATTTACCGTCAAAATGTGCAAATTAATAAAATTGCAAGTAATAATACTCTATTAATTTCAAGTTAACAGGAGGATAATATAGACATAGATCTAGGAGGTCTTATGAAATTATTCAATCAATTTAACATCCTTCCAAGATACTTAACTGCGTTTAACTATGCAGGATTAAATCTTAACGAAACCCCAAAAGAACTTGATAAATGTACTCCTGAGTTTCAAAATTTTTGGGATAAAGAATGTAGAGAACATCCAACTAATCAAAATTGTTTAATTTACTGTGACTGAGTTATTAATTTTTAGTCTTAGTTAAATAAACTCTTCCTAAAAAGAGACTTCAATAATTTTAATCAACAAAAAACTTTTCTTTGAAGAAGGAATTGCTCACTCTTGATTCAATCAAGATACTTCCAACTATGTTTTTCTACTCTTTACCTTGGAATAAATTGATTTTGATATTGAAGGTCACAACTGTTCCAATACTTATAAGTAATAATCCAATCGCAATTTGAGGTGAAGGTAAAATCATATAAAGATTTAATTTCCAATATTTTATCGAACTTAGTTAATTATCGATAAAAGATTGTTTAATTTGAACCAAAAATGACCTATTTAAAATATGATTTTGATATTTATTACGCAGTAGGAAATACGAATTCTTAAAGACAAGAAAGTAAAACTGCTGTAATTATCCATAAAAGGAACTATCAAGTTGGACTTTGATTCAGGCAAGTACGGCAATCATTGATATTAAAAACCAATTTTCAAATATTTATTTATTTTGGAAAAAGAGATAGTTAATAACTATGAGATTTAAGTTAAATATTTTTTATTTTATTAGTAACAACAAAAACCCTTTAAAAAATGATTTCTGACTAATAAACCACATGATTTGCAAGAATTGTTTTTTTTAATAGTATTCACAATGGGCAATTAAGATATGTGACAAGTAAGTAACATTACTCATCCTCTTCCACGAAAAAGAAATATATGTAATAAATTATGCGAGTGTGTAGGAGAGATTTATCTAAAAAAAGTGGAAACAAGGAAACACTCAATTTAGATAAATCAATAAAGACCTCTATTTTTAGAGGTCTTTTTTTTTCTCATCTAGCGTGAATCAATACACAGGTTCAAGTAAATACACATTTGTTTTCCTGGTGAACATTTTGCAAATCATAATATATAAATTCTTTCGAGTGATTTTACAAATATTTTTATAATCTTATTATTGCCTACGAACTAACTATGGATGAAGTTATTAAATTAAGTAGGTCTACTGTTGAAAAATATCTTAATTGCCCTAGATGTTGCGTTCTTGATAAAAAGCATAAAATAAAACCTCCATCTTTACCCTTTACTCTAAATATTGCGGTAGATAATTTATGTAAAAATGAGTTTGATTATTACCGCGATTTGCAGGAACCTCATCCTTTATTTCTTAAGCATAATATTGAAGCTGTTCCTTTTAAACATGAAGATATAGATATTTGGAGAAGTAACTTTAAAGGGATAAGATACAAATCCTTTGAGCATCAGTATGATTTCGGTGGTGCTGTTGATGATGTTTGGCAAAAAAAGAATGGAGAGCTTATTATCGTTGATGTAAAAGCAACGTCACGAAATAATTTTGATTGGTTAGAAACTTTTAATAAATATGATTATGCAAAAGCATATAAAAGACAATTAGAAATGTATCAGTGGTTATTTAGAAAAAATGGTTTCAAAGTTGCAGATGAAGCCTATCTTCTTTATTTCAATGGAAAAAAGAATGAAAAGTTTTTTAATAATCAGTTAAAATTTGATGTCCATTTTATAAAGTTAGATTGTTCCTCATTATGGGTAGAAAGCAAAGTTATTCAAACAGTAAAGCTACTTAGGTCTAATGATTTTCCTCTGCCTTCTCTAAATTGTGAATATTGTAATTATTTAAAAAAGCGTTGGCAATTGTCAAAAATTAATTAATGATATTGTACAAATAATATTATTTGATATTTCTGGAAAATTTTTCAAATAAAGATAATCTTTAAGTAGAGAATAAATTAAAAATTTTGGTTAAACCGAATAGTTCTAATAATAAAATTAGCAACCATTTACAACAAGATATTGTAAAAATTGGAGGCAAAACGATATTTATCAATCCATTTTTATATTGGAGAAGGTTTGATGAAAATACTAATAGATGGTTGCGAGAACCAGGGCAAATGTCAGAAGAGCAAATTCAGCCAAATAGAAATCGGTTTTATCCCGAAATTGACTGGGCTGATTTAAGTCAAGATCAAAAGCTTATCAAAGATGCAAGTATAGAAATGTTTCTTAAGACTCTTGAACTTATAAGTACTTTTCATCCTCAGCTTAATTCCGGACAATTATTAGAAGTTGAGAGGAAAATGGCAATTACAAAAAAGCTACCTTTTGAAAGGTGGGTAAAAAAGTCTTTTGCGAAAAAAGCTAGAGCTGAAGAAAGCGAAAAAAGAAAATTTCAAAGAGATAGATTTATCAGAAGTTGGAAGGAATGGTTAATCCTTGAAAATACTCAACAAGCTCTTCTTCCTATAATTGTAATTATATTTATTTCAGCATTTATTGGCTGGGCGTCTGGTGTTTCAAAGAATAGTTGCAATCCTTATTTTGAACCAAATCTTGATCAGTCAATTTGAAATAATTGATTAAATAGTATTGTCATTCAGACATTAATATTATTTTGATGATTTGTAATTTATTATTTAGGATGATATAAAATGAATTTAGTTTTCATATTAATTTATAAAAATGTTTATGGATAATAAAGATAAAGAACAAGATATATCAAATTCGGAATTGAATAAAGAAAACCGACAAAACGATTATAAGTTTTTAGTTCATAAACTTAAAAGTATTAAGGCAATTATCAATATGTTAGAAAAACATTTTTTAGAGAAAGAGATTTAAATTTTTGGAAAAAAGAAAGTTGAATAATAAGTTTCCTTCATTCAATAGACAGCCTTTAGTTTTCTATTTAATTACTAGTTTATCGTTTATTTTAATATTAATTAGATTAATTTTTTTACAATTATTAAATCATGAGACTTATAAAAAAATGTCTGATGAAAATAGAATTAGGCTAATTGCAACCCAACCAATTAGAGGACGGATAATTGATAAAAATGGATTCATTTTGGCAGATAGCAGGTTAATCTATTCTTTAATAATTAAGCCTCAATACGTTAATGAGAGATTATGGCAGAAATATAAATCAAATATTTCTAAATTATTAAATATTTCATCTGATGCTCTTCAAAAAAAATATTCTGATGGTTTAGAAAATAATCAATTTTCAATAACTCTATTAGATGATTTGAAAGTTGAGCAAGTTATCAAATTTCAAGAAAATGAGAAGATGCTTAATGGTTTAGAAATTTCATCAAAAATAATTAGAAATTATCCATATAAAAATGTTGCTTCTCATGTGATTGGCTATACGCAACCCATAACAGATTCAGAATTTAATATTTTGTCTAAAAAGGGTTACAAATTAAATGATTTAATAGGAAGAACTGGAATTGAGTTTGTATTTGAAGATCATATAAGAGGGGAATGGGGTGGAGAAATGATTGAAGTAAATTCCTCGGGTACATTTACAAAATCTTTAGGGACTAAACCATCAAAACAAGGAAAAGATATTGAATTAACAATTGATTTGAATTTGCAATTAATTGCTGAGGACATGCTTAAAGATAAAAAGGGAGGAGCCATAATAGTTATGGATCCGAGAGATGGTGCAATAATAGTAATGGCTAGCAAACCGAGTTTTGACCTGAATTTCTTTTCAAAAGATTTTAAGCCTCAAAAAGAATATGATGCATTATTTAATTCTCCTGCTAAACCATTATTTAATAGAGCTTTAAACGCATACGACCCAGGTAGTGTTTGGAAAATTGTTACGGCAATCGCTGGTTTAGAAAGTGGAAAGTTCCCTCCTGAAACTTTTTTAGAAACTAAACCTTGTATTACTTATGGAAGTCAGTGTTTTAGAGAACATAATGACTTAGGGTTCGGAACTATAGGATATGAAGATGCTTTACGCGTTTCTAGTAATACTTTTTTTTATCAGATTGGCTATGGCGTAGGGGTAGATGAAATTTATAATGCTTCAAAGAAGCTTGGCTTTGCTTCATTATCTGGAATTGAAATTTCTGAACAAGAAAATATAGGTTTAGTAGCTAGTAGTCAATGGGCTAAAGAAGGAAGAGGATGGGGAGAACCCGGGAGAACCCCTTGGGTTCCAGAGGATATAGCGAGTATGTCTATTGGTCAATTTGTTGTGCAAGTGACACCTATTCAAATAGCTCGTGCATATGCTGCAATTGCAAATGGAGGTTATTTAGTAACCCCTTATTTAGTAAAAAAAGAGGGGCAACCTCTTTCATATCAAAGGCCTATAAAGATTGATATTGATCCAAACAATATTCAAATAGTAAAAAATGGTTTAAGAAAAGTAGTTGAGTCCGGAACAGGAGTTGCTATAAATTATGGAGTCTCTAATTTGCCACCAGTTTCTGGCAAAACCGGTACTGCGGAAGATGGAGAAGGAGGTCCCGATCATGCATGGTTTGTTTGCTTTACTCCTTCAGAAAACAGTGAGTTATTAATAGTTGCTTTTGCACAAAATACTCCTGGAGGAGGTTCTGTTCATGCACTACCTATGGCTAGAGAAATTTTAAAAGTTTGGAATAACAAGAAATAGATATGCAACATCAGAGTTTTTATATAAATTAATTTATAGTTTTAATTTTTTCATTTGTGTTAATCGTTTAATTATATCCTCAACGGTATTTATATCCACTGGTTTACTAAATGATGATAAAAGCTGTCTTCCTAGTACTTGACTTCCTAAGTGGACTAGTTGAATTCGTAATGTTGTTAGCAATTCTAATCCAACTCCACCCGAAAAGGTTGCTATGGCAATTGGTTGACCATTAAATAAATTTCTAAAATCATCTCCTGAGACTGATAGCCATGCAATCAAATTAGATAATATTGGAGGTATTGAACCGTTGTATTCAGGTGCACATATAATCCATTTTTCAATGGTAAAAAGCTTCTCTTTTATTTCTATTATTTCAACTGGGATGTCTTCTTTAGAATGAAATCTTGGATTGAATAATGGAATATCAAAAGTTGTGAGATCTAAAATCTCAGAATTTATTTTAAGTTCATTACTCTTTTCTTGAAATTTTTGGGCAAGTTCTAGATTTTTTCCACAACTAGCTGAAATTATTATTAGATCTTTGGAAGTAGTCATTAGTAAAAATAATTTAGTTTAATAGTTAGCTCCACTCTTCCGGTGATGAACAGCGGTTAGGCAATCTGATTTTAAAATATTCCCATGTAACACCTCAGCATATATTACCCAATGATCACCGCATTCCATTCTTTCTTTGATAGAAGCCTCTAACCATGCTAAAGAATCTGGAATAATTATTTGATTATTTGGTGTTAATTCGATATCTAAGCCTTCAAATCGATCTTCTCCTGGGGAAAAAGGTTTTGTAAATCTTTTTAAAGGTTCCCTGAAATCTTTATCGCTAAGAATATTTAGAGCGAAGGAGTCTCCTATTTGGAGAAGAGACTCTACTGATCTATCTTTTGCTACAGAAATACTTAATCCAGGAGGAGAAAAACTGGCTTGACTAACCCAAGAGGCAAGCATAGCTCCTTTTATATTATTTTCTTTTGTTCCTTTGGAGGCAGTGAGAACGCAAAGTGAACCAAGTACCCTTCCTAAAGCTTGAAATGTTGGATCAGTTTTACTCGATATCATTCCAGTATCAGATTTCCTTATTTTTTGTTTTGCTTTTTTTAAAATTTTTCTTCCAAAATGAGTACCAATTTCCTCAAGCTCTTTAATTTTTGGTTTGTTTGGGCTAAATTTTATTCTTATTGGATCAAAGCTGAATTTAAAGCCACCATCTTTTAATTTTGTTTCAAGTAAATCTATCGCTTCTCCACTCCATCCAAAACTACCGAAAATGCCAACTGGTTTATCTCTATTACCCTCTGATAATAAAGTTCCAAGAGCACTTACTATAGGAGTAGGTGCGTGCCCACCCAATGTAGGGGATCCTATCAGATACCCATCAGCATTTTGTATAGATTGTATAAGTTCATCATTCGATGTGAATTCACAATTAATACTATCAACTTCAACTGCTGTTCTATTTATACCTTTGGCTAAAGCATCACCTATTGAAGCTGTATTACCATATGCACTAGCGTATATTAAGCTAATTTTAGGATTGTTTGTTGAAAGATTTTCTCCCCATCTGATGTAGTCATTCAAAAAGCTTTTTAGGCTATACTCTATTGTTGGACCGTGGAGAGGAGCGATAGTTTTAATTTCTAATTCAGAAATTTTTTCTGCTATCGTAACGATTTGGTTAGACATTGGTGCCATAAGACAATCGTAGAAATGTTTCCTCTCAATTTCTGTACTGATTCGATTTGTCTCTGACCAATCTGTAGTTGCTATGTGAGCAGAAAATATTTTCTCGCTTATAAGTATTTCTTGGTCCGTTTCATAAATTATTAATCCGCCAGGCCATCGTGCAGTTGGAACAGGAATAAGTTCTAGTCCAGTACTTTCTAACTCTAAGTGAAGTTCTTTTTTGATGACATTAAATATGGGTAACTGAACTTCAATGAACTTTGTTGAATTAGGATTTTTTTGATTCCATAGTTCACTTATAAGTTTAAAACCAGGATTTGAACATGTGATGCTTAATTTATTAAATTTGGTACTTATAGCTTTTATGGTTTCAATAATTTTGGGGTTTATATGACCTGTAATGATATGAACTTTGTCTAAATTAAAATTATCAAAAATAGTAGAAATTATTTTAATAATTGTTTTTGAATAGTTTTTTTCAGGTGGATGGATAATGAAAAGTTCGTCATTACTTCTAATTAAAAAAGTATTGAAAGATGTTCCTTTTTCAAGATTAAATTCAAGTTCAAATCTTTCTTTATTGTGATCAAGAAATCTGATACAAGTAATATTATCAGTTATTTCAAATGTTGATAAATTTTTATTTTGTAAAAGTAAACCTTTATTAATTCCTGACATCTTTAACGAATGATTTATTAGTAGTGGTTCGCAACCTTCCTATGATGAACAGCTGTCTTACAGGATAAATCGGATACACTTCCATTCTCAACTATACCGTAAATAATCCAATGATCTGGAGTTTCTAACCGAGAACTTACTTTACAATCTAGAAACGCGAGAGAATCAGAAAGAACAGGACCTCCATTTGCAATGTTGCTAATTACATCAACATCCGCAAATCTATCAGCTCCAGGTGCAAATCTTTTTAAAAAATGTCTAAACATTTTTTGATAGTTATCCTCTCGTAAAATATTCACTACAAAACCCTTCCCAACTTGCATGAAAGATTCAATAGCTCTATCTTTTGCTACCGCAACAGTAATACCAGGCGGGCTGAAACTTGCTTGACTTACCCAGCTTGCCACCATAGCACTTTGTCTAAAAGTTGAGTTCTCTCCTTGACTTGCTGTCACGACATATAAACCACCGCTTAATCTTCCTAAAGCTTTATCCAAATTAGAATCAAGGCTTTTCATTGAGGCAATATTTTTTTTCTTATTGATTAATTGCCCCAAATCAGTTCCAGCTTCTTCAAATTGTTGATAGATAATAGGATCCGGAATATTTCTAACTCTTAGAGGTGAAAAAGCTTCTTTTTGTCCTAGTTCTCTTAATTTATTAGATAATGAATCTATAGGTTCATCATCGCCTCCAAAAGCATCGTAAACAGCTGTAAATTGTTTAGGCTTTAGTGCTGCAAAGAGAGTACCAAGAGATTCCTTTAAATCATTATCAGAATTAACTGGCCAAGTTGGAATTACTACTGCTTTAGATTCAGTAATTAAACCTGTTAATTCTTGAGAATCTGAAGATCTTAAATCGATTAATTGAACCTGAGCATCTGCTTTACTAATGCCGTGAGATATGGCTTGGCTTAGTCGATCACAATAACCATAATCACTTATATAGCAAACAGACACAAATTCATTGCCTTTACTCTTATTAGCGCTCCATTCTAGGTACTTATCTTTCCAAAAATTCACTTGATTATGAAGCAAAGGCCCATGACCAACTGCAATAGTTTTGAGTTCAGGCAACTTATTTATTCTCTTAATAGCTTGCAGAACACTTCTTGCATTTGGTCCCATTAGGCAATCGTAATAAAAACGAAAATCATCATATATTTCTTTTTGATTACTATCAAAAAATTCATCAGAGCAATAATGCAATCCAAAAGCGTCGCATGTATATAAAACATTTGTACCGTGATCGTAGGAGAAAATGGTATCAGGCCAATGTAAATTTGGCGCACTTATAAATTCAATATTATGATTTACTCCACTGGTGGGGTTATCTCCAAGATCTAAATATTGTCCGCTTTTTACTTCTAAACTTTTAAATGGAACATGTATTTGGTCCTCAATAAATTTAAGGGCTAATTTTGAACCGACCACTGTTATGTGAGGATTAAGGCTTAAGAGATTGCCTATTAAACCTGAGTGGTCCGGCTCTGTATGGCTAGTAATTAAATAATCAATTTTTTCAGGATTAACTTCTTTTAGTAATTGCTCAAACCATAGTTTTTTAAATTTAGAGTGGCTTGTATCAATGATTGCTAGTTTTTGACCCTGAATGATAAAACTATTGTATGTAGTTCCATTTCTTAACCCAAATTCAATATCGAACCTACTACGTTCCCAGTCTAAAGATCTGATTGCACTTGAGTCAGCCGCAAAAGTTTTATATTGTACAGATAATTTTTGCTCGACTTTGATCATATCTGAAGTACTTGTTTTCGCAGAAGTTATCATACTATTATTCTTTAGTATTATGACTTTAGTTAAATACAATATAAATCCGTGTGAATCTAAGTGTGGAATTACCGAATTTGTTTTTTGATCACCTTATTATTGATTCTGTTATAAATGAAATCTCAATCTCAAGCCACTCCAATTACAGGTGATGAAATAAGGAAAGCCTTTTTAGATTTTTATGAAAGCAAATCACATCTCATTATCCCCAGTTCTTCTTTGATACCTGATGATCCCACAGTGATGCTAACAATTGCTGGGATGCTCCCTTTTAAACCTGTATTTTTGGGGTTAAGGAATAGACCATCCCCTAGAGCTTCATCAAGTCAAAAGTGTTTAAGGACTAACGACATTGAGAACGTAGGAGTTACAGCAAGACACCACACGTTTTTTGAAATGTTAGGTAATTTTTCTTTTGGAGATTATTTTAAAAAAGAAGCGATTCAGTGGGCTTGGGAATTAATTACCGATATATATCACCTAAAGCCTGAAAATATAATAATAAGTGTTTTTCATGAGGATCATGAATCAGAAAAAATTTGGAGAGATAATATTGGTATTATTCCAGAAAGGATAATTCGTTTAGATGAAAAAGATAATTTTTGGTCTTCTGGCGCGACAGGTCCATGTGGACCTTGTTCGGAACTTTATTATGATTTCAATCCCGAAAAAGGACTCAAAAATATTGATCTAGAAGATGGGGATCGTTTTATTGAATTTTATAATCTTGTATTTATGCAATATAATCGTGATTCAAATGGGATGTTATCAGATCTCAAATTTAAAAATATTGATACAGGGATGGGGCTTGAGCGTATGGCTCAAATTCTTCAAAAAAAGACAAATAATTATGAAACTGATTTAATTTTGCCAATTGTAAAAGAGGCTGCTCTTATTGCTAATATCGATTATTTTTCTTCTGATGATCGTACTAAGATCTCACTTAAAATACTTGGCGATCATACTAGGGCGATTATTCATTTAATTTCTGATGGAGTAGTTGCGAGTAATCTAGGTAGGGGCTATATCTTGCGAAGATTATTGAGAAGGATGATTAGGCATGGCAGATTATTAGCCATAAAAGATGATTTTCTTTCTAGACTTGCATCCATTGGGATTAGTTTGATGCAAAATACTTATCCCGATTTAAAAAACAATAAAGAACGAATTTTAAGAGAGATTAATATTGAAGAAAAAAGATTTCTTGAAACTTTAGATCGAGGTGAAAAATTATTAAATGATTTAATACGTTCAGGTGAAAAATTAATCTCTGGAACTAAAGCTTTTGAACTATATGATACATACGGATTTCCTTTAGAATTAACTAAGGAGATACTTGAAGAGAAAAATATAAATGTTGATTTAGAGGGTTTTACAAGAGAAATGGAGGCTCAAAAAGAAAGAGCAAAAGCAGCCTCTCAAAAAATCGACTTAACATTAAAAGGATCAATTGAAAGAGAAATAGATTTATTTGATCAAACTATTTTCGAAGGATATGATTCTTTGAATTCTCAAGGAATAGTAAAAGGTATATTTTTTGAGTCAAATTCCGTAGAGAAAGCTATTCAAGGTCAAACTGTACAAATTATCCTCGATCAAACTTCTTTTTATGGAGAATCAGGCGGTCAAGTTGGTGATACAGGAACTATTTCTAGGAATGATGCAGAAATAGACATAGATAAAGTTATAAGGAAAAAAAATATATTTTTGCATTGTGGAACAGTAAGAAAAGGGGAAATTTGTAGAAATCAGTTGGTTGAAACAAGAGTTGATAAATTTAATAGAGCAAAAGCTGAATCAAATCATACTGCTACTCATTTACTACAATCAGCGCTTAAATTGATTATTGATAAGAGTGTTAGCCAACGAGGCTCATTAGTAGGTTTTAATAAATTACGGTTTGATTTTAATTCTCCTCAACCTCTGTCTAAAGAACAAATTTCACAAGTTGAATCTTTGGTTAATTCATGGATCTCAGAAAATCATCCTATTGAAGTAAAAAATATGGACAAAGACGATGCGCTTAAAGCAGGAGCTTTAGCTATGTTTGGAGAGAAATATGGAGATATTGTTAGGGTCGTTGATGTCCCAGGAGTTTCTATGGAGCTTTGTGGAGGGACTCATGTTCAAACAACATCTGAAGTGGGCAGCTTTAAAATTATAAGTGAAATAGGAATATCTTCAGGAATTCGAAGGATAGAAGCACTTTCGGGACAGTTGGTTTTAGATTATTTCAAAGAAAGAGATGAGACAGTAAATAAACTAAGTGATTTGTTAAAAGCAAGACCATCACAGCTTTTTGAAAGGATCGATTCTTTACAAACAGAGTTAGTTAATAAAAATAAAGAAATACAAAGAATGAAGGACGAAATAGCTTATTTTAAATACTCTTCGCTAAGTTCTTCAGCAAAGAAAATTGGATCATTTTCTCTAATTATTAATCAAATTGATGGTTTAGATGGAAGTTCTCTTCAATCTGCAGCATTAGATTTAACTTCTAAATTGGGAGATAAATCGGTTGTAATTCTTGGAGGAATACCAGATACAGAGAAAAAGAAATTATTATTTGTTGTCTCGTTTGGGGATGACTTAGTTAGAAGAGGTATGCATGCAGGGAAATTAATTAATGAGATATCACGTATTTGCTCCGGAGGAGGGGGAGGGAAACCTAACTTTGCGCAGGCAGGTGCCAAAGATATTGATAAATTAAATGATGCGTTGGAATATGCAAGAAAAGACTTGTGGGAAAAGTTACTAAGTTATTCTGATAAATAACTACTTTTTCTTAAACTCGTCTCTATTTGATCAATTAATTTTCGTGCTTCTTCAATACTCAAGGTTTTATTATTGATGGCAAATTCGGTATTAATTCTTATTGATTCGACTAAATTATCTGAACTGTAATCTAATAATTCTAAAATTTCTGATTTGCTGTTTTCTTTAATAATATTTTTAATTTTATATGTATTATCTTCATTTATATCAATATGAATAACATTAGTATTTCCAAATAGATTATGAAAATTCCCTAATGCCTCTTGATATGCACCTGCCATAAAGATTCCTATTAAATAATCATTGTTCTCTTCTGGGCGATGTAAATTTAGAAGTGATTTAATTTTCCCATTGTCAATAAAATTATTTAGTTTGCCATCAGAATCACAAGTTAAATCGGCAAAATTACCTTTACATATGGGTTCTTCTAAATGTCTGTGTATTGGAATAATTGGAAAAATTTGATTAATTGCCCAAGTATCCGGAATAGATTTGAAAACTGACAAATTAGCGTAATAAGTTGATGAAAGCGTTTCGGTTATCTCAGATAAGTCTGGATGGATAATTTTTTCATTATCTAAGTGACTTGAAATCTCTTTTGCACATGCCCATGTAAGTTCTTCGGCATAAGCACGTTCCCCCAAACTTATAAATCCCAATCTAAAAGCGACTAAGCAATCCTTTTTGAATTTTTTAGCGTCGTTCCATAATTCTATAATTTCAGATAAATCTTCTTTTTTGTTTCTAAGATTTTTAAGTTGATTATGGGTATCAATAAGATTTTTGATGATTAATGATGTCTTTTTTTGGTGTGATACTTTTATTTGAGAGCTGACATGACTTGTTCCTAAAACATCAAAAATTAAAACTGAACAGTGACTTACTATAGCTCTCCCGCTTTCTGAGATTATGATTGGATGTTGAATATTATTTACTTCACATGAATCTTTGATTGTTGCTACGACATCATTCGCATAGTTTTGAAGAGAATAATTTGTCGAAGTATTGGAAGACGTTTTAGTTCCATCGAAGTCTATTCCTAAGCCGCCTCCCACATCTATATATTTCATTGGTGCGCCTAACTTAGATAATTCAACAAATATTTGACTCGCTTCTTGCAATGCGTCTTTTATTACTGAAATATCACTTATTTGGCTTCCAATATGGAAATGCAGCAACTTCATTTCATTAATTAAGCTTGCTTCTTTAAGTTCTTTTATGGTTAACATTATTTCCGGAATTGATAATCCAAATTTGGAGTTATCTCCAACTGATTTACCCCATCTCCCACTACTTTTGCTTGATAACTTTGATCTGATGCCAAGTATAGGTGTTGATCTGAGATTTTTGACAGCTTCAATAATTCTTTGAACTTCATCTATTTGCTCAATAACTATAATTGGCTGTTTACCAAGTTTTCTGGCTAGTATTGCGATCTCAATATACTTTTTATCTTTATATCCATTACAAATTAAAAGTGATTTTTTATTTTCTAGCAATGATAATCCAATTAATAATTCTGACTTGCTTCCTACCTCTAAACCAAAGTCCCAATAATCTCCATATTCAATGATTTTTTCTAATACATTTTTTTGCTGATTACATTTGATAGGAAAAACTCCTTGAAAAATATTTTTATAGTTATAAGTTTCTATTGCTTGGGAGAAGGCATTATTTAATTCTGTGATTCGGTCTTTTAAAATGTCGTTAAATCTTAATATTAAAGGAGTATTTATTTCTCTACTTTTAATTTCATTAACAAGTTTAAAAAGATCAATTGTTTTTTTAGAGTTTCTATTTGGGGTTATCGATATATTGCCTAATGAATTTATTGAAAAATACTGATCTCCCCATTTATCAATACCATATGTAGAAATACTATCTTCTATGGTCCAATGTTTATTTAATTTTTTTGAGTCAAAATTTGTCAAATCTGTCTCTGTGAGTTATAAAAGTTTTGAAAATTAATCAAGACAATATCTATTATTTTAATGATTACTTGCCAAGTTAGCACCTAAAAGAAGAATATACATAGAGAGATTACTAATTAAATGATCAAAGAGAGAACGTTTCTTGCAATTAAACCAGATGGTGTTCAAAGAGGATATATTGCTGAGATTATTGGAAGGTTTGAAAAAAAAGGCTTTAAATTGGTAGGCTTAAAACAATTAATTCCATCAAAGCAACTTGCTCAAGATCACTATGGGGTTCATAGAGAGAGACCTTTTTTTAAGGATTTAGTTAACTTTATTTCGAGTGGCCCTGTTGTTGCGATGATTTGGGAAGGAGAGGGAGTAATTCTAAGTGCAAGAAAAATAATTGGTGCGACAAAACCTCTTGAGGCGGAACCTGGAACTATTAGAGGGGATTTAGCTATAGATATAGGGAGAAACATAATTCATGGTTCAGATGGAGAAGAAACTGCTAAATTTGAAATTAATTTATGGTTTGATCAACATGAAATATGTGATTGGGAGACTTCAGATTCTGAATGGCGAGTAGAAAGTTAAAGCAATTTATAATTAAAATCTGTTGAAACTAAATTTTTCTAGAAAATTAGTTTCAATTTTGTCTAGTGTTTTGTCTTGAATTAATTTGAACATAATATCGCTTGTAATTGCTGAAAAGAGTACTCCATTTCGATAGTGTCCGGTAGCTAAATAAAGATTACAGATGTCAGATTTTCCAATAATTGGCTTAAAATCTGGTGTACAAGGCCTAAATCCCCACCAATGTTCCATTTGTGGCCAGTTTAATGCTTCTGGTAATAAAGACTTTATACCTTCTTGAAGTTGTTTTATTCCCGTGGGAGTATTCCCTTGATTAAATTCAGCTTTATCCTCAACAGTTGCACCAACCACTATAAGACCATCATCTCTTGGAACTAAGTAGGTATTAGGACCAAATAGAACCCTTTTAATAGAATTTTCTGGACCTTGTATTGACAACATTTGTCCCTTAACAGGAAAGATTGGTAAATTATTTAAAAGTTTTTTACTCCAAGCACCGCAGCATAGAATTACTTTTTCCCCAAAAATATTTTTAATTTTTCCTGTAGCATTTAAAACTTTTGCACCAAGAATTGTATTTCTTTCTAATATCAATTCTTTTACATCTGCTCCCTCTTGAAATTTGACTCCATGCAAAGAACATGCACGTTCAAGAGCGCGCATAAGCCTCCTTCTATTATCTATTTGGCCATCTTGTTCAAAAAGTAATCCATGCTCCCAATTTCCATTGATTCCTCTAATTTCTTTCCTTAGGGTTTGCTGATTCAAATATTTTCCATACTTATAAGTTTTGAATTTCTTCAAATTTTTAATATTTTTAAACGGCACTATTATCCCACATTTTTTTAAACCACAATCAATACCACTATCTTGTTCGATATTTCTAATCCATTCTGGAATTAAATTTTGACTTTGTTGTCCAAATACAAATAATTCATCTTCAAGTCCCTCAGCATGGGTGGCTAGCATTCCTGCTGCAACGAAACCAGCAGATTCTCCTCTGTTTTTGCTTAAAACTTCAACTTTGAATTTGTTACGTGCAAATTCATAAGCAATAGATAAACCTATTAGTCCTCCACCAATAATTAAAATTGAATTTTCAGGTTCTGATTTCATTTAATTATTTTTATGATTTAAAGACGTAGTCTTATCATCTTTTACCTTATATCTAATAATATTAAGTGAAGAACATTTCATAATGAAAAATTTAGACCCTTGGGAAGCTGTGATTGGTTTGGAAACCCATGTCCAGCTTAATACTAAAAGTAAAATATTTACATCAGCATCAACTGCTTTTGGTGATGAACCTAATACTCATGTAGATCCTGTCGTTTGTGGATTACCAGGTACTTTACCAGTTTTAAATGAAACTGTTCTTGAGTATGCAGTTAAAACTTCTTTAGCTTTAAATTTGAATGTCGCAGAGCATTGTAAATTTGATAGAAAACAATATTTTTACCCTGACCTGCCTAAAAATTATCAAATTTCACAATTTGATGAACCTTTAGCAGAAAATGGTTGGCTTGAAGTTGAAATAGCAGAAAAAGATAAAGAAACGTATTTAAAAAAAATTGGGATAGAGAGACTTCATATGGAAGAAGATGCTGGTAAATTAGTACATGCAGGAAGCGATAGATTGGCTGGCTCTAAATATTCATTGGTTGATTACAACCGCGCAGGTATAGCACTAGTTGAGATTGTAAGTAAACCAGATATTAGAACAGGTAGAGAGGCATCAGAATATGCTTCAGAAATAAGAAGAACCGTTAGATATCTTGGTGTTTCAGATGGAAATATGCAAGAGGGTTCACTGAGGTGTGATGTGAATATTTCAGTAAGGAGAGGACCTGATAGCCCTTTCGGTACTAAAGTTGAAATTAAGAATATGAACTCTTTCTCTGCTATCCAAAAGGCTTGTGAGTATGAGATTAAAAGACAAATTGATGTATATGAGAATGGAGGAGAAATTTTTCAAGAAACTAGGTTATGGGACGAAGCTAAGCAATTAACAAAAAGTATGAGATTAAAGGAGGGTAGTAGTGATTACAGATATTTCCCGGATCCCGATCTTGGTCCCATTGAAATATCAAAAGAACAAAAAGATCAATGGCTTAATGAATTACCTGAACTACCTTCTAAGAAAAGACACAAATATGTCAAAGAATTTGGCTTGTCACCATATGATTCAAGAGTGATTTCTGATGAAGTTTTTATGGCTAATTTCTTTGAGGAAACTGTAGCAAACGGAGCCGACCCTAAACTTGCCTCAAATTGGATAACAAGTGATATTGTTGGTTATTTGAAATCAAATAAACAAATATTTGCTGACTTAAAGCTTAGCCCTATTTACCTTGCAGAGATGATTAATTTGATTTCTGAAAAAGTTATTAGTGGAAAAATTGCAAAAGATATATTACCAGAATTAATCAAGAAAAATATTTCTCCTCAAAAACTAGTTAAAGAAAAAGGCTTGGCGATGATATCTGATTCTGATAGTATTCTGCCAATTATTGAAGATCTTATTAATGAATTTCCTAAAGAAGTTGCCTCTTTTAAGGAGGGAAAAACTAAACTTCTTGGTTTTTTTGTAGGACAGCTTATGAAAAAAACTAAAGGTAAAGTAGATCCCAAACTTGCTAATAAACTTCTTGCGGAAAAATTAAATAGTTAATTTCTAGAGAAGCTTTTGTATTGTCTTTATCCACAACTTTTGATCTTTTGAATTGTCTAAAATTACATTTGATAGTTTGGATTTATCTTCAAAATTAAATTGAAGATTTATAATTTTTTCAGCCTCATTATTTTCTATATTATCCCTCTTCATAAGTCTTTTCTTTTGGATTTCTCTTGGACAACTTACTAACCATATTTCACTACATAAATCCGTAAATTTCGCCTCAAATAGTAAAGGGATAACTAAAAGTAAAATTTTATTCTTTCCAAATTGATTACATTTTTCTATCATTTTTTCTTTAATCAGTGGATGAAGAAGATTCTGAATCCATTTCCTATGTATAGAATCGTTGAAAATGATTTTTTTTAATAATTGCCTGTTTATTTCTTTCTCAGAAGAATAATTATCAACTATTTGATGTCCAAAATATTCTAAAATTTTTTTATAGCTGTTACTTGTAGGCTTGATTAGTTCTTTTGAATATTCATCAGCATCCAATATTGGAATACCTTTATAGTTTTTTATGTAGTTAGCTATTGTAGATTTTCCACTTGCAATTCCTCCAGTAAGACCTATCCTTCTCTGATTCTTTATTAATTTTTGTTGGATGCTCATAAATTTAATAAGAATCTGTATTGCTGTGTTTTATATCTACAGAATAGTTAGTATAGGTTTAATTTATTGAGAAAATTGAGTCAGTTTGACACTAATTGGTCATTGGTAAGTGATGGGAAAGAAACTCCTAATGGTTTTTCTTTTGCAGGAATCTCTGCAGGGTTAAAGGATTCTAAGAAGAAAGACTTGGCATTAATAGTAGCCCCAAAAAATAGCATTTGTAGTGGTTTGTTTACACAATCACGTGTCCGAGCATCCTGTGTAGATATTTGTGAACAAAGGATTAAAAACTCATCGGGTCAGATAAGAGCAATATTAATAAATTCAGGACAAGCAAATGCATGTACAGGAGATTTTGGTATAAAACATACTTTAATTGCTACTAAGGAGGTTTCTCAATTACTAGGAATAAAAGATGAAGAGGTTTTAATGTGCTCAACTGGTGTAATTGGGATACCTATACAAATAAAAAAATTAGTTGATAATTTATCTGGTTTGGTCAAGGATCTAAAAATAAATAATTTGCAGAATGCTGCAGAAGCTATTTTGACTACTGATTTAGTTGAAAAAAAAATAACTCTAGAAACATTGATTGAAGGTAGAAAGATTAAGATATCAGGTTTTGCGAAAGGATCAGGAATGATTTATCCAAATATGGCTACGATGCTTGCTTTTCTCACATGTGATGTTGGTGTTGAGAAAAAAGAATGGGACAAGATGATTTCTCTTGCTGTTAAAAAATCTTTTAATGCTATTTCGGTGGATGGAGAGACAAGTACTAATGATTCATTTATTGGAATAAATGCAGGAAAAAAAATTGATAAGAAATATTTGTCAAAGATTCAATTAGGAGTTGATATAGCTTGCCAACATTTGGCAAAAAACATCGCTAGAGATGGAGAAGGAGCAAATTGTTTGTTAGAGGTATTGGTTGAGGGGGCAAAAAATAATTCAGATGCAATTAAAATGGCCAAATCGATATGTAATTCTTCACTAGTGAAAACTGCAATACATGGTTGCGATCCAAATTGGGGCAGAATTATTTCAGCCGCAGGCAACTCTGGAATTGATTTTAAATTAGATGTCGTTGATTTATATATTGGAAATTTTCAGATTTTAAAAAAGGGTAAGTTAAATCAATTTGATTCTGATAAAGTTGAAAATTACATGCGAACAAAAATGAATGGGAAATATTTAGTTGAGGATATAATATCAATAGTTCTTAAACTTAATTTAGGCAAAGCAAAAGGAACCGCTTGGGGTTGTGATTTATCTAAAAAGTACGTTGAAATAAATAGCGAATATACTACCTGATTTTAAGCAGCTCAATTGGTAAATATTCGTTTACATAAAGAAAGAGTATTGAAATAGTTCCTATTACTGAACCAATAAAACTTCCAATAAAATAATTAAATATTTTGGGTTGAATAATTTGTGAATTTTCTCCATTTTCTATATCGAAATCAGGGGAATCAACTACTTTTAGGCGCTGATTAGTTTTTGGTTGTTTAAGTTGTTGGTGTCGGATGAGTGCTTCGAAATCAGGCATGGAATTTGAGATGCAATGGAACAGTAGGCAGACCAGCCCGCCATTCGACGAGGATCTGATCTTCCTAAATCGTCTACAGCTTCAAATACTGCATTTCCCGAGGCCTCTGCCTTATCAAAGGCTGAAAGTAAAGGAATGAATGTATCAAAAACGTGTAAACCGAAATTTTCTAACGCGGCCTTGGCCTGTTTTGCTGCTTTTTGTTGTCTGAAATCTACTTTTACAATAGTGACTGCATGGTTAACTTTGAGACTATTCAACAAGCTAGCTAATTCAACTGTTAATTCAACAGACCTTGCTTTGGCAGTAGTTGGGAGAATCACTAAATCTGATCCGTAAGCAAGATGTTTAAGTTCTTCTTTATCACTGCTTGCTTGTCCGTCAGTTATTACAATTTCGGAAGATCTTGAAGCTTTTGCGGCTGAACTAACTGGAAAAACAGGAAATGGAAGGTTGCCTCTGGATGAGTAGGCTAATGCAGATCTATTTTTATCAGCATCGACTATACATACTTTTTTGCCTTGAGAATGCCAAACACTTGCAAGGTGAATACTTGTACAAGTTTTAGCAACTCCTCCTTTTTGCCCGCAAACAGTAATAAACAATTTTTTACTAATATTTACTTTACTTTGGAGAATAATTTCTTAATGTCAATAGGTAATTATTTGAAAAGTTTTAAAACTTATATTTCATAAATATTCTTTTATTGAATATATACTTTCAAGTAATCTTAAAAAGTATATTTTTAAGAAGATTAAGTGAACAAAAGAATTGGATTAGGAACATGGTCTTGGGGGAATAAAGTTTTTTGGGACTATCAAGCTTGTAATGATAATTCTTTACGGGAGACTTATAACGAAGCCTTACAAAGGGGGTTTAAGTTAATTGATACTGCAGATTCTTATGGGACTGGAAAACTTAATGGCAGAAGTGAGGAACTTTTAGGAAAATTTCTATTAGATACTTCTTCTTATCAAAAAAGAAGAATTAAGATAGCAACAAAACTCGCTCCTTATCCATGGAGAGTTGGGAATAAAGGTTTTACGAGACCGTTTCTTAATAGCTTAGAAAGATTAAATAATAAATTAGATATAGTTCAAATCCATTGGTCAACTGCAAAATATAATCCTTGGCAAGAATTGCAATTATTAAATAACCTTTGTGATTTAATTGATCAAGGTTTTAATTTTGAAATTGGATTATCTAATATTGGACCTCAAAGATTAGAGACAATTATTAAATATTTATCTAAAAGAGGTAAGAAGGTTAAAAGTGTTCAGGTTCAGTTTTCTTTATTATCTCCGGATTACCTCAAACAGATCAATGTAAAAAAAATTTGTGAAAATAATGATATTGATTTCTTGGCTTATAGTCCTTTATCTTTTGGGATATTATGTATAGATCCTGAAAAAAATGAAGACAATCAAAGTTCTTTTATACGTAATTTGATTTTTAAAAACTATAAAAAATCAACTATCCAATTAAGGAAATGCCTAAAAAATATTGCTGTCTCTAGATCAGTTTCACAAGCTCAAGTGGCAATTAATTGGTGTTGTTATCAAGGCGCCATACCACTTGTAGGAATGAGAAAAAAATCTCAAGTTATAGATATTTCGAATGTATTTAAATGGAACTTAAATAAAAAAGAATTTGACAAACTTCAAAAAGCCTCTAAACATTGTTTAAGAAAAATGCCTAGAAATCCATTTTCAAGTTTATAAAAGAGAAATTATTAGATATTTATGCAGAAATTTTTTTATTTTTTTTAAAATGATTATTGCCCCAAAGTTCTGTAGGAAAATTGGAACCTGTAAACCTTAAAACTTTTGGTTTAAAGTTTATCAATAAGTCATTAATGTTATTTTTTGTACTCATTTTCAAAATTAACTCTAAACAGACTAAAATATTTTTTCTCTAATCTTCTCGGTATTTATACTTAATAATATTTTGCAAATAATTTCTTATACGTCTTATTGAGCTAAATTTTACAAATTAATAAATTATCTAATACTAAATTTTAGTCAATTTAAAAAAGGTGGAGCCCTTCCAGGCTCCTTGGATCATTTGGTTGATAAGGCTGATATCACCCCATCTCCTTTGAAATCAAGCAGCAACTGGTGCTGTTTGACGGGAGAAACTAACGATTTTGTTAGCGTTTGTGTTTTTGCTCTAACCGAGCAGGCTTCAGTCATCTTCCTTACGCCCCGTCGAAACCATTACAACCCCAAAAAAATGGAGTTGAGCGGAATCGAACCGCTGTCCGAAACATCGGTTGAGATCACCTAGTCCAATTGGACATTTATATTCTGGCAGGCAAAATGGGTATTGAATAGTTATTTCATTAATTTTTTAAATATATGAAAGTAATTGCATCATCTCCTGAAGGTTTAGAGAAATATCTAGCAAGTGAAATTAATGATTTGGGTGGATTCAATATTAAAACTTATAAAAGATCAGTTTCGTTTGAATGTGATGATGCCACTTTTTATCGAATTCATTTTTTTTCAAGACTCGCCTTTCGTTTTTATCGAGAAGTTGCATGTTTTGCCTGCTATGACAGGCTTTCTTTATATGAAGGAGTGAGAGATTCATTTGATTGGTTGGCATGGTTACCTTTTGAAAAAACATTCAATGTTCAAGTCACTGGCAGAACTTCATCTTTAAGTCATTCACATTTCACTGCTCTAGAGGTCAAAAATTCAATAATAGATCTTCAACAATCGGCTTGGAATAAGAGATCAAATATTGCTTTAGATAATCCTGATTTGATAATTCATTTACATTTGAACAATGATCGAGGAGTGCTTAGCTTGCAGAGTAGTTTTGAAAGTCTTCATAAAAGAGGTTATAGACCTGCTATTGGAAATGCTCCACTTAAAGAAAATTTAGCTTCCGGATTATTAAAGATGACTGAGTGGAAAGGAACTAAACCTCTAATTGATCTTATGTGTGGTTCAGGAACGTTTCTGATAGAGGCCATTAACCAAACTCTTCAAGTTCCACTTAAATCTCAGCACTTTTATCTCTTTGAAAATTGGCTCGATTTTAATAAAGATATTTATCTAAAGGAGAAAACCAAGGCTCAGCAAAAAGTTTTTAGCTTTGACAAATTATCAAAAGTAATTGGCTG
Organism: Prochlorococcus marinus str. MIT 9515; assembly: GCF_000015665.1. Lineage (NCBI taxonomy): Bacteria > Bacillati > Cyanobacteriota > Cyanophyceae > Synechococcales > Prochlorococcaceae > Prochlorococcus > Prochlorococcus marinus. Next base: position 67,055 of record NC_008817.1, read on the forward strand.
TGAGATTAATAAAGATGTCTTTAACCAAGCAAAAGCGAATATATCACTTGCAGGACTTGAAAATTATATTGAATTGCAAAATGATAACTTTACAAACATTAAATTTAAATCTTCAGAAGGATTAATTGTATGTAATCCACCTTATGGAAAAAAATTAGGTCAGGAAAACGAATTAATTACTTTATACGAGAATATTGGTGACTTTTTGAAGGGCAATTATTCTGGTTGGGAATTCTGGTTACTAAGCGGGAATCCAAAACTTACAAGATATTTAAAAATGAAATCTTCTTTGAAGATCCCTGTAAGTAATGGAGGTATTGATTGTAGATGGATTAAATATTTAATAAGATGATTTATTTTTTACCTAATACTGCTTTCGTTGTTTTACCTAAACCTTCTAGTGTTTGGGGTAAATAAGGTCCTTTAGCTAGTTTTCCTCCAAGTTTTAGACTTAAACCTGCAAGAAATAGATCAACAAAGATTATTAAAAGTAAATTATATTCGGTGGCCCAATTATTAAACTTACTAAGAGTTAGATAAAAAATAATGTGCATACAAATTAAAACTAATAATAGTAATATTCCACCAATAGCAATAAATATCCCTCCGCTTATCAGTCTTCTTTTTTCTCTGTCAACTTCTTGAAGTGCTATCCTTACATGCAAATCCATAACAGAACTCGCAATTGCAGAGATTCTTGAAGCGGTATTAGCAAAGTTTTTGCTTTTGGGTTTATCCATTTATTTTCTTCCGCTATTTATTAAAGTACCTATAAATAATCCTATACCAGCAGCAATAGCAATAGATAAAATTGGTTTTCTTCTTATTGGATTTTCTATTTTTGGCCTCAATGTATTATTCAATTCATCTAGTAACTCTTCCAATTGGCCTTCGATTGGTTCAATTTTCTCTGCAATTTCCCAATTATTTTCTTGAATTGAATCAATGATGTCAAATAATTGATTTTTAATACCACTAGCAGACGATCCAGTATGACTTGCTATTACTCCTACCAAGTCATCAAGGCTTCCTTTCGCAGTTTCAAGAGTTTGTTGTGCAATGGTAGGCCATTTCTCTTGAATTATGGGAATTAAACTATCGATTTTCTCACGTAACCATTTTTCTGACATTGCTTCTGCCCCTCGTGGTGCAGAAGAATTAACTGTTTCTTTAACTTCTTTTGGAGGATGAAAAGCTTCCATTGATCCACCTTCATTTCTTCTAGAGTAGTCTGTATTTTCTTAATTTGAAACCCTTCTCGTTAGATTTGTTTTTGATAATAAAATAATAGACATATAAAATTTTATTTACATTTCATTTATCTCCCATGTTCTGTAATAAGGTTTTGTTAAGCTTTTACTGACTTTATTAAATTAAGTTTTTTATTTCATCATGGATATCACACATACAGCAATTATTTTTGCATCTCGTACAATCCCAACTGATTTTGGATTGGTAGCAGCAGCTATTGCAGGAGCTGGCAGTTTGCTATTTATTGCTTTGAGATTTGTTCCTGATGCGGGCAATTAGGTTTTTCCTTTTTTAATTTGAATTACCTTGGCAATTCATTTTTATAACTGATCATAGAAATACAATAATTTATTGATGTACTAGATAATGAATCGATGGGTTTTACTCGAACATAAGATTCTAGGTAGTAAATTAATTGATGTTCACTATGATTTCCTCGTTGAAGATCAATTAGATTGTTTAACCTGGAAGTTTCATGAAATTCCATTACTCAATAAAGGTTTTATTAAAATAGGGAAACAACCAAATCATAGATTGATATGGCTTTCTAGAGTCGAATATCAGCTTTCTAATAATAGAGGTCTAGTAAAAAGAATTGATCATGGTACTTTTTCTTCTGTTCTTAATCAACAAAACTCTCAAGAGCTTAAATACTTATTGAATGGAACGTTATTAAAAGGTTTGTTAATAATAGATGGTAACTTTTGTCAATTAATAAATAATAATTAATTTGTTTTTATAAATAATCTTAATAATTCTCTTGAGATTTTTTGAAAAGTAGCTATTCTTACTTAGCTGTTGTGACTTGAGATTGGTACACATCAATCAGGTCGAGTTTGAAAATTTTAAATCTTTCGGAGGATGCGTAAAAATTCCTCTTGAAGAAGGTTTTACAGTGGTTACAGGTCCAAATGGATCTGGTAAAAGTAATATTTTGGACGGAATTTTGTTCTGTTTAGGTTTGGCAAATAGCAGAGGAATGAGAGCAGATAGATTACCAGATTTAATAAATAATTCGAAAGTAAAAGAAGGTAAAGCCTCCGAGACCTTTGTTTCTGTCAGATTTAATATTGAAGATTGGTCGCCAAGGGAAGATATTCCACCTTTGGAGTTAGAGGAAGATGATATTTCACTTAATAAAAATCAAAAAGAATGGGTTGTGACAAGAAAATTGAGGCTAATGCCTGGCGGATCTTACTCATCAACTTATACCTCCGATGGACGCCAGTGTACTTTACAACAAATACAGAGAGTTCTTAGAGATATAAGTGTAGATCCAGAAGGCAGCAATGTTGTGATGCAGGGAGATGTCACAAGAATAGTATCTATGAATAATAAGGAAAGAAGAACACTGATTGATGAATTAGCAGGTGTAGCTCTTTTTGATAGCAGAATTGAACAAACGCATTCAAAACTGAATGATGTGTTTGAGAGGCAAGAACGATGCGAAATTTTAGAAAATGAGTTGCAATCTAGCAAGATAAAGCTTGAAAAGGAATGTGAAAAAGCAAAAAAATATAAAGAGTTAAAGGCAAAACTATTTCATATTAAGGAGATTGAAAAAGTACTTTTATTCGATAAACAAGTTCAGAATATTCAATTAATTAAGCAAAAAAATACTAACTTACTCAACAGTAAGATTTTACTTAATCAACAAAAAGAATCTCTTAGTAAAGAAATAAACGTTTTGCTAGATGCAATGAAAGTAATGATTGCAGAATTAAAAGAGAAAGGAGAAGATACTTTAATCAAAGTAAATTCTGATATTGGCAGTATTAATTCAAATTTAAGAGAATTAGAAAGAGTAGCTATTGTTAACAAAGAGGAAGGAATTAAATTACAAGAGCAACGGGATAATATTGCAATTTCTAAAAAAAATACTGAGTTAGAAAAGAATCAGCAAGAAAAATTTAATGATAATTTTCTAGAAAAATTAAACTTGAAGATTCAAGATTTAACGCTAAAGCATAAGTTATCAAGAAAAAAACTTTCTGATGCGGCAGGAGAATCAGGTGAATTTTCGAAGCAAAGCATAAAGTTGAATAATGAATTAGATTATCTAAAATCTTTAATCCAACCTCTCGAATCTAGTAAAAGAAATATTGAAGAGGAGATCATACAAATTAATATTCAAAGAGACGAAATATCATCTCAAATAGAAGGTTTCAAGTTAGAAACAAAAAAACTATCAGAATTTAATCAAATCAATGGAAAATCAACTGATGCAAAAAATCGTATTTTGAGCAGTATTAGATCTGAAATTGATACTTTAAAACTTGAAATAGAAGTGTTAAATAAAACTAAAGTAAGGCTAAACAATGAACAATTAAGGCTTGAAAAGGATCTATCAAGATGTGAAAGTAGAAAAGAAGCTCTTAATGAAACAAGAGGATCATATGCATTAAGAGTACTTTTAGAGGCGGGTTTAGAGGGTATACATGGATATGTTGCTCAATTGGCCGCAGTTAATGAAAAGCATAGGTATGCCTTGGAAATTGCAGCTGGGAATAGACTGGGACAAATAGTTGTGGATAATGACACTATTGCTTCAAGATCAATTGAAATTCTTAAAAAAAAGAAAGCTGGAAGATTAACCTTTCTCCCACTTAATAGAATCAAAATTCATAGAAAAAATTTTGCACTGACAAGATTTGAAAATTCTAAAGAAAATGGATTTGTTGATAAGGCTTTTAATTTAATTGATTGTGATGATGTTTATACTGATGTTTTTAGATATGTTTTTGGGGAAACAGTAGTCTTTTCCGATTTAGAGTCAGCGAAATTATCTAATCAAAAAATTAGAATTGTTACTTTAAGCGGAGAACTCTTGGAAGTTAGTGGTGCAATTACTGGAGGTAGTAAAGTTAATAAAGATCTAGCTTATAGGTTTGGAACTAATAATGATATTGATGAGGCGCACCCCATTAAACAAAGGCTTTCACTAATTGATGAAGCTTTGAGAAAATCAGATAATGATGTTGTAAATAAAACTAATAAGTTGAATAAATTAAATTTTAATCAAAGGGAAATATTAGAAGATTGCGTATCCTCTAATAAAGAAATCGAAGTAAATAATAATTCCTTAAAAGTTTCGATGCAAAGAATCGATGATAATACTCTGAGGCTAAAAAAGCTTACTAGTCAAAATAATTTACTAAACGAGAAATTGGATCATATTCAGAGCGAAATAAAACCATTAAAAAGTAAGTTGAATGAATTGGAGATAGTTCTAAAAAAGAATTATGAAGATAATCAAAGATCTTCTTTAATGACTCATAATAATGATTTTGAAAAACTAGATAAAGAACTTGAATTATTAACTCAAGAGAAAGATGAATTATTAAATAAAAAGAACCAATTTGTGTTAAATCAAGAACGTATTAAAAATCAATTAAATCTAATATCTTTACAAGAAAAGAATCTTCAAGAATCAATTAAAGAGCTTTCAAATGCACATAATGAATGGATAAAGAAAAGAGATGGTTATAAAAAAGAGCTTGCAAGTCTTGATGATCAAAAATCATTACTTGAAAAGGATCTTGGAATATTAAGAAGAAAAAGGGATGAGTTGAATTCATCTATTTCTAATAAAAGACAAGAAATCAATGAGTTCACTCTTAAGTTGGAATATCTCGAAAGAGATATAAGTTCTCTAAATGAGGAAATGCGTAGCGAAACTATAAAGTTAGAAAACTATAAAAAAGAGCTACCAGATCCTTTGCCCAGCTTTGGAGAATATGAAAGTATAACTCTTGATTCGTTACAGTCAGAGATCGTAATTCTTAATACGAAATTGGAAAGTTTAGAACCGGTTAATATGTTGGCCTTAGATGAATTAGAGGAATTGACAGAAAGATTAAATAATTTAATAGAGAGACTGGAAGTGTTATCTAATGAAAGATCCGAGTTGTTATTAAGAATAGAAACTGTTTCAACCATGCGACAAGAAGCCTTTATGCAGGCATTTAAGGAAGTTGATAAGCATTTTAGAGAGATCTTTGCCAATTTATCTGATGGAGATGGCTTCCTTCAGCTTGAAAACTCCGATGCTCCTTTGGAGGGAGGTTTAACTTTAGTGGCTCATCCTAAAGGAAAAAATGTTAGAAGATTAGCTTCAATGTCAGGTGGTGAAAAATCGTTAACGGCTTTGAGTTTTTTATTCGCTTTGCAAAAATACAAACCTTCTCCATTTTATGCATTAGATGAAGTAGATAGTTTTTTGGATGGTATTAACGTTGAAAGGTTATCAAAATTAATAACAAGTCAGTCATCAAATGCTCAATTTATAGTCGTAAGCCATAGAAGACCTATGATAAGTGCATCTGAACGAACAATTGGTGTTGCTCAAGCAAGAGGTGCTAATACTCAAGTTGTTGGATTACCAAATGCTGCATAATCACACTTTTGCAAAATTTTACGTCAGAATAGCAGAAAGATATTAATGAGTTTGTCGAACACATCCACAAATAATAATGGTCGTAATTCCGTACCTAGCGAACGTCTATGGTTAAGATCGGAACTTATGGGGACGCAGGTTATTACTACTGATACTGGTAGGAGATTAGGTGTTGTAGGTGAAGTAGTCGTTGATATTGATAGAAGAGAGGTAGTTGCTTTAGGCCTTAGAGATAATCCTCTTACAAGATTTTTACCTGGTTTACCTAAATGGATGCCTCTTGAAAGCATAAAGCAGGTTGGCGATGTAATTTTGGTAGATTCTTTAGATTCATTAAGTGATGGGTTTTCTCCTGAAAGATATGGGAAAGTTATAAATTGTCAGGTAATTACGGAATCTGGCCAGCTTCTTGGAAGAGTTCTCGGATTTTCTTTCGATATTGAGACTGGAGATTTGATTTCTCTAGTTACGGGTGCTGTGGGAGTCCCCATTCTCGGTGAGGGTGTTTTAAGTACTTGGGAAATCCTTGTGGATGAAATAGTCAGTAGCGGTACTGACAGAATAATTGTTTATGAAGGGGCAGAAGAAAAACTGAAGCAACTCAGTAGTGGATTACTCGATAAACTTGGAGTAGGTGGTTCTTCTTGGGATGAAAGGGAATCGAATAGATATTCAGCAAATCTTGTTCCAGTAGAGAACCAACTACTATCGGGTTCTGAATCAGAAGAACAAAACAATTTAATAGAAGAATTTAAAGAAGAAGATATAGAAGAGGAAGAGTATGAAGAAGAACTTGAATATGTAGAAATTGAGACAGCAAAAGAAAAAATCAATAATAAGAAACAACTTTATTTAGATAATGACTCCTCTGAACAATTAGGTAATCAAATTAAAAAAGAGAATATGAAAGAATTTGTTGTTCAAAGACAATCTATATCAAATCGGGCTTCAAAGAGACCAATTCAAAGATCTCAAGAACCTTTAGATATTGAACCTGTTGAAGACAAAAAAATAGTCATAGATAATGATCAATCAGAGTCTTTTGAAATTGATGATCCTTGGTAATTACTTTTTATTTAACTGAGTTTTTTGATTGAATTAAAAATAATATAAGCTAATTTTTTAACTGCACCAGTTTTGCCTCGATGTTTTGTTAAATTATTTTTTTGCTCTTTTAAATATTTTTTATTTTTTATTAGAAATAGAGCTTCATTTGCGATTTGTCTGGGTGAAATGTTCCCGATCCTTTCTGGAATAATTAACTTATTAGCTTTTATATTTGGCCATGCAAAAAATTTTTTTTTCTTTAAATACCAATTTTTAATTATAAATGTAAAGAATTTATTGATGAAAGAGATTTTCCCAATTATTCCTAAGATACCGTCCCAAGCATTCATTACATTTAAATGTTGAGTAGGGAGAATAACTATCATAGGTAAAGCAAGTGAAGCTAATTCAGCAGTATTTGCTCCAACTGTGGTAATTGCGAGATCACATTTTTTTAGTACTTCATAGCAAGGGTGTTTATTAATTAAATAAATTTTTGTATTATTTGAGGTTTCAATGACAGAATCAAAAATAGAATTTTTAATATTCCTAATTCGTTTTATTCTCGATGAATAATGTTTTGTAATAGGATTCTTGTAACTTTGAAAGTATAAATATTCGCTTGTACTTGTAGTTGGTGCGATAGGAATAATTAAATTAATATTTTTATTATTTTTATGAATATGATCAGCTATTTCAAGAAAGTACGGAATACCAACAGATAGCTTTGGTTTTTTAGAACCTGGTAATAATGCAATCCAATCCTTTTTTTCAGTATTCAAAGAATCTGATTTGTTTTTTTTGATGTCTGCCATTAAATCGCCAACTACTTTACATTTATATCTATGGTTTGAAGGAATATTTTTCTTAACGTTTTTATTCATTGCTGCAATTATGTTGTTCCAACGTGGCCATCTTGAAATCCATTCGGCATATGTGATATTCATATAACCTAATCTTTTTGCTAGTAAAACACTCCAAAACTGATCACCTCCAAGAAAAATAACTATCCCTTTTTGAGGCCATTTTGCAAATTTTGAGGGCCTGATTAATAATTTCCAAAAACTCTTTGATTTTGTAATTAATTCAAATATTTTCCATGATTTGGCAACTGAATATTCTTTCCCAGTAGCATTAGGACAAGGTACAAGAACTAATCTTAAGGAGAAATTCAATTTTTCAATATCTTTAGAACAATTATTTATCTGATTTAGATAATCAACTACTGGCTTTACCCAAGTTGATAATTCTCCTGGCCCATTGGATATAATTACGACTGCAATTGATTTTTTTTTCATTGCAGTCATTCCTAATCACATGAAATGCGGACGGCGAGACTTGAACTCGCAAGGCCTAAGCCACACGCTCCTTAGACGTGCGCGTCTACCAATTCCGCCACGTCCGCAAAGGGTTTTCGAGAACAGGGGTGTTCTTAAACCATTAGGTCATCATACATTAATCGCATTAATTTGTGATAGTGTTTTTGTTAATAAGCTAGGATAAACTCTTTAAAAGATTTATTTTTAATTAATTAGGTTTTAAATACTTATAAATACTGCTTTTTCTTTTGCATAATTAAATAATTATCCATATATAACGTTCTAGGTTGTATTGTTAATCAATGCATTCTTGAAATTCAAAAAGATTTATTGAATACTTGTTAAAGTATTTTCAATTTAAATTCATTTTTCATTTCTTCAATTTAATTTTGTAATGGTTGAAAAAGTTTTAATTGCTAATCGTGGAGAAATAGCTTTACGAATTATCAGAAGTTGTAGAGAGCTTGATATTGCAACTGTTGCTGTTTATAGCACCATAGATAAAAAGGCGTTACATGTGCAATTAGCAGATGAAGCAGTTTGTGTTGGGGACTCACTCAGTAATAAGAGTTATTTAAATATTCCTAATATTTTGGCTGCTGCCACATCAAGAGGTGTTGATGCTATCCATCCAGGTTATGGTTTTCTTGCTGAGAATGATAAATTTGCGGAAATGTGCAACGATCATGGCATAACTTTTATTGGGCCATCTCCTAATGCAATTAGATCAATGGGAGATAAATCTACTGCTAAAGAAACAATGGAGAGAGTAGGAGTTCCCACTGTTCCAGGAAGTAAAGGTTTATTATCCAGCGTTGAGGAGGCCTATCAAATGGCTAAAGAGATTGGATATCCAGTCATCATCAAAGCTACTGCTGGAGGAGGAGGTAGAGGAATGAGATTGGTTGAAAATAAGGCCAATTTAGAAAAAATGTTTAAGGCAGCACAAGGTGAAGCAGAAGCTGCATTTGGTAATGATGGATTATATATGGAGAAATTTATAAAAAAGCCAAGACATGTAGAGATTCAAATCCTTGCTGATAGGTCAGGTAATGTAGTTCATCTTGGAGAGAGAGATTGTTCTGTACAGAGGAGACACCAAAAATTATTGGAAGAGTCTCCTAGTCCAGCCATTAACCGTTCTCTTAGAGAAAAAATGGGTAATGCAGCAATTGCTGCTGCAAAAAGTATTTCTTATGAAGGAGCGGGAACAGTTGAATTTCTAGTTGATGATGAGAATAATTTTTACTTTATGGAGATGAATACTAGAATTCAGGTAGAACACCCTGTAACTGAAATGGTCACTGGGGTTGATTTGATTGCAGAACAAATCAAAATAGCTGGAGGTGATAATTTAGGATTTACTCAAGACGATATTCAATTAAATGGTCATGCTATTGAATGCAGAATTAATGCTGAGGATCCCTCACATAATTTTCGTCCATCGCCAGGGAAAATAACCGGATGGCTACCCCCCGGGGGCCCTGGAGTAAGAGTTGATAGTCATGTTTATACTGGTTATGAAATTCCTCCATTTTATGATTCACTTATTGGTAAATTAATAGTTTGGGGGAAAGACCGTAATACTGCTATAAAAAGAATGAATAGAGCTTTAAATGAATGTGCCGTAACAGGAATTCCAACAACAATAAACTTTCATTTAAACCTTCTAAATAAAACGAAATTTATGGAAGGAAAAATTCATACAAAATACGTTGAAGAAGAATTATTACCTAACTATTAAATATAATATAGTGCTTTCTTAACTAATACTTTTTTGTATCGCTAATTTGATTAGACCTTGTTGCCCAACAAGTATTTCACGTAAAAAACTTATTATTCCTATCCAAATGACGGGACCTACATCGACTCCCCCAATAGGAGGGATTAGTTTTCTAGTAAAATTTAAAATAGAACTTGTTGGGATTGCGACCAATAACCAAAAACCCTTATTTAAATCAATTTTCGGGTACCAAGTTAGTATTAATCTTATTAAAAAAATCAGCGTTAGAAATGATAGAAGAATTCCTAGCGTTAAATCTAAAACGGTTAAATAGTTTTGAGACAATGAAATGACAATTATTTAATCCATCTTAATAAACATCCCATAAGTTAGGATTTAATTCGTATTATAAATTCAGAATTTAATTTAAAAAAGTGATTCAAATTTCAGACCTATTACTAATCGCTAATGTTTCGCCAGAAGTGGCAGGTAGTTCCGGTTTTAATATGATAGCGAGTTTTTTCGCTGCAGCCTTGCTTATAGTAATACCAGCAGCAACATTTTTGATATTTGTTAGTCAAAACGATTCACTAGATCGTACTTCAGCTACACGTAGACGCTAGTTTTTATAAAAGTTTTAAGTAAACTATATATAGAGGTGTTTTAATTCACCTTAAAAAATAATTTTTTGGAGAAAAAAAGTGGTCAATGCTAGTCTAAATTGGGCGAGTATTGTAGGCATCGTACTAGCTGTATGTGGGGGTGGCCTATATTTTTTGAGATCCTTTAAACCTGCCCTGGCTAGGGATTATGATGTTTTCTTTGCAGCAATAGGACTCTTGTGTGGAGGGATTTTATTTTTTCAAGGATGGCGGTTAGATCCTATTTTGCAATTTGGGCAGTTTTTATTAGCAGGAACGACTGTATTCTTTGCATATGAAAGTGTTCGATTAAGAGGTGTTGCAACTGATCAAGCAAGAAGATCCTCTTATTTTGAAGATGATCAGATTCCTGACATGCCTAGGAATTCTTCTAGAAATAGATTTAATGATGATTATGATCGATTTGATGATTCCGATAGAATAGCCAGAAGATTTAAACCTCAAGAAGATGATATAGAAGAAGATTATATAGAAGGTAGATCGCAAAGGAGAAATATATCAAGAGCTATTCCGGAGTCTGCAGTAAGCAGAAGGCGTCCTCCTCTAAGAGAATCTAATAAATTTGAGAATGAGGAACCAAAGAGAAGAAGAAATCGGTCTGAAGATAGGATGCCTAATGAGGAAAGAAGAGCTAGTTTTGGAGAAAGGCGAGCATCAAGAAGTGATGTTAAAAGAGGTTCGCGACCATTACCAAATAAAGAAGTTTCGAGAAAATTAAATAATTCCTCTCTTAAAGATTCTTTCTCCTCTACAAAAACGACAAGGCAATCTATAAGATCTCAAATTCCAAGAGAAAAAGTAGAAGATGCATCATTTTCTCAGAATATTAATGAAGAAAAGAAAACTCGGCAAGCACGAAGATCCTCATCTAATGACAGATCAACTTCCAAAAATCAAGCTGGAAGATATACAGTTGGCACCAAAAAAAATAAATCCAGAGATAACAGTTCTAGATTTGATGATTAATTAAAATATCCCAACCCAGTTAAAAAATGATTTCTGACTAATTAGTTCAATTAATATTATTGCTAAAAATCCAAGCATTGCGAATCTTCCATTTGTTATTTCTGAATAATTGCTCCATCCAAACTTATAGGTATCTTCAATTTCAGTTGATTGCTCGTCAACTTTAATTTCTTCAGAATTTATTTTTTCTACATCCATAGATTCTTTATTATATTGTTCTTGATTTGATGTCATGATTTTAAACTAATTTTTAAAATTATACTTATCTGTAGTAAATAATTTCCAGTCTCCTTTTCCATTTAACTCTAGAATGTTCTCATGAAATTCCTTTAAACTAGGTCTATGTCCAACACTTATTAATGATAATTCTCTATTTCTTAATAAGTTATATAATCTTCTTTCGGTTTTAATATCGAGTGCACTAGTTGCTTCATCCAATACAGCAAATCTCGGAGAATTTAGTAATAATCGCGCAAAAGCTAATCTTTGCTGCTCTCCTAGTGAAAGTATTCTTGGCCAATCTTGTTTAACGTCAAGATTGGGATATCTATCAACCATTGATTCTAAATTTACTTCATTAAGAACAGAAATTAAGTGGTCATCACTAAATTTATCAACTTCTGTTGGGTAACATAATTGTTCCCTTAAAGAACCTAGTAACATATAAGGTTTTTGAGGAATAAATAGTAAATCTCCTGTACTTGGCTTTTTAATCGATCCTTGATTAGGTTCCCATAAGCCACTTATCATTCTTAATAAAGATGTTTTGCCACAACCAGAGGGCCCTACCACTAATAATGATTGATTTGTTTCAATACTTAGATTTAAGTTTTTTATAACAGCTTTATTAGATCCAGGAGGAAATAGGTCAGCATTATTGATAAGGATAGAAGAATAATTAGAAATGATATTTTGATTATCTATTGGCTTGGTTTGACTGATACTTTCAACTTTTGACTGGAATCCTTCTAATCTCCCAATTCCAGCGGTGAACTTTGCTAGTTCCTCTATTTGATTAACAATAAAAAACAACGAACCTTCCACCATTCCAAATGCGAAGCTTGCTTGAATAAAACGGCCATAATCAATATCTCCTCGAAAGTAAGGGATTGCCATTATTAGATACGGAAAGAAGTTACCAGCATAATTAATAGAGCGTCTCATAACATCAATGATCACCCTCCAAATTATTAATAAGTTGAAGTTTTTAACTACTGCCCCCAATCTTCTCTCTGTTTCACTTTTTTCTGGTTTTTCACCTGCATAAAAAGCTATTGATTCAGCATTGTCTCTAATATGCACTAATCCATATCTGAAATCTGCTTCATATCTAAGTTGATCAAAATCAATTTTTACAAGATTTTTTCCAGCAATCAACAGGATAGTAGTTGCAAATAAAGCGTATCCGAATAATGAAAAGGTTAATGTTGTACTAATGCTCCATAATATAAGAATATTCAGAGAAAAAGTAAGTAGTGCATCAAAAACTCCTAAAGTAAATGATAAACTTTGACCAGTGAAAGCTCTGGTATCATCAGTTATTCGTTGGTCAGGATTATCTACGTCAGTTTGTTCCTCATCATTTGGATTTAGTTGGTAATATGCTTTATTTGTCATGTAGTCTTTAACTAAGCTTTTCGAAAGCCAATCTCTCCAAATTATTCCTAATTTATAGGTAAAGAATATTTGAGAAACTCGAATTGGCAGAGCGACAGCAAAACAACAAGCATAGATTCCCAGGATTCTATAAAATCCATCTTGTTGTTTTTCTACTAAAGCATTGGTTAAGTCCCTAGCAATAAATCCTATTCCTGCATTAATTCCATTTACAGCTAAAAGCATTAATACTATTACTGCGAGGAATAACCAATGTAACCATCTACGGTTCTTTAGTTGACGTCTTAAACTAAAAAAACTTCCTGAACCAATCAGAAATAATCCTGAAAATAATAAGCCCCATAAACCAGACCATATTGTATTAACAGTATTGACCACTCCTCCAAAGTATTTTTCAAGAAAAACAGGTTGAATGCTTTCAAAAAAACTAATGATGCCTGTAAGGCCGACCAGAACAATTCCTCCAACACAGAACAAAAGGGATATTAAAAGCCATATAAATTGAAATCCATTACATTGATCAATAGGGAGAAAAAATGGCTGAGCTAACCTTCTTAACTTCTGTAATTGATTTATTATTTTAGATTTATTTTGTACTACATTATTCATATTTATTAATATACCTTTTATTAAATTAGATTATATCTTTTATGAAGATGATTGCCCAAAACCTATTAGCGATAGTGCCCAATCTGGAAGGTTAAGGTATGACAATAACCTTAAATCAAATTCATGAACTTTTAGAATCGAAATATCCATTAACCACCATATTAAAAAAGGTAAATTGAACAGAATTTGCAATTGCCATTTGTAAGTTAAAACTTTCCAAATTTTGATTAATACTGATTTCTGAGAATCTTCTAATCCTTCCCAATTTTCGATGATTAGATTTAAGAAATTATTAGGCTTACTATTTAAAGATTCAGGAGTCTTCATATTCTTTTATTCTTACTTATAGCTAAAAATTAACTTTTTTGAGAGTTTTATCCTGGCGGCCAACTCATTTTTCTGCCGGCTAAAAAATGTATATGTAAATGAAATACTGTTTGTCCGGATTCTTCCCCAGTATTAATCACTGTTCTCCAATTCTTTAATTTCTTCGATCTAGCAATATTTTTTCCTACCAAAAGAAGATGACCTAATAAATCTTTATCCTCTTCTAAACATTCATATAAACTAACTAGCGGTTTTTTAGGAATTACTAAAAAATGAACTGGAGCTTGAGCGGCAATGTCATCAAATGCTATACAAAGCTCGTCTTCATAAAGCTTTTCACAGGGAATTTCACCATTGATTATTTTGCTGAAGATTGTGGTTTGAGTCATTAATAATTTTGATTATTAAGATTGACTTATTGGAAACACATCTTTCATTTGGAATCCTTCTTTTTTTAGTTCAGTTTTTAAATCTTCTTTGGATGTAACTCTGTCTACAAAAAGAACCCCCCTTAAATGGTCCACTTCATGTTGAATGCATCTTGCTAAAAGTCCATCAGCATTCATCTTTCTTGGTCTTCCCATCTCATCACTAAATCTTAATTTAATTGTTGATGGCCTGACTACATTTAAATATACACCAGGTATACTCAAACAACCTTCTTCATAAGAATTAAGAGTGTTACCAAAAGCTGTTATTTCTGGATTTATCAAAATAAGAGGCTCTGCTGCAGAGTCTTCAAAATTTATATCAATTACAAGTAATTCTTTACTAATACCAACTTGTGGAGCGGCTAAACCTATTCCTTTCGCAGAATACATACTTTTTAGCATGTCTTTTGCTAAATTTCTTGTATCTAAATCAACCTTTCCAATTCTTTTGGCATTAGTTCTTAAGACATCATTACCTAATTTAAATATTTCTAATGGAGGGTTTTCTATGACCTCCTTCTTAACTTTTGAGGAAGAAAGTTCATTGCGAGATTTTTTTGCTAACTGTGAAAAATTATTTGCCACGATATCTATTAGGGTGTTATTAAAAAGTTAGAATATAAAAATATTAACACTTATTTGAAACTTTGAATGCAATAAAGTAAATGATAAATCACAAAACTTTGCCCATTAATAATGTTTTTAAGAAAAAGCCAGTTTTTAATCAAATATCATTTTGTAAAAATATTATTTTTTGGATAGATATAGTTAAAAAAGGAAAAACATATAGCAACTCTATTTTTGCAAGACCATTTAATCAAGAAGAGGCAGGTATTCAAAAATTAACTGGAGATGAGTTTAATATTAAAAGTCATTTTCATGGTTATGGAGGTAAATCTTATCAATGTATAGAGGTTGATGAAAAATTATATTTAGTTTGGATAGATGAGATTTCTGAATCACTTTGGATTCAAGTTTTTACAGTTAATAAATCAGAAACTATAAATAATAATCAATATCTTTTATGTAAAAATAAACCAAGGCAATTAGTGGAATCATTAAAGGGTAATTTTGATTCTTCTTTTGCGATAACTAATCAAAACATTTTACTTGGATTATATGAGTTAAATAATAAGGACTATTTATTCTCTGTTGATATACGAAAAAGTAAACAAGAAATACGAATATTGAGAGAGTTTGATGATTTTGCTGGAAATTTATCTTTAAGTAAAAATGGAAAAAATTTGTCTTGGTTGGAATGGAAAACACCATTTATGCCTTGGGAAAAAAATGAATTATTTTTCGCAGTAATTAATCAAAATGGAGTATTGGATAAGATCAAAAAGTTTAAAAATGATAGTATTAACTTAAATAAAAATGTATCTTTTTTCCAACCTTATTGGATACATGAGGACATCATCGTTTGTTCTGAAGACAGCTCAGGATGGTGGAATTTATTATTTATAGATGTAAGTGATATTAACAATATAGTTATCAAAAAAAGAATTTTAAAAGAGTTTTTTGAATATGGAATTCCTCAATGGATTTCTGGCTTGTCATTATTTTCTGGATCTTTTAATAATTTATTTTGTTTAGCTAAAAATAAATGTTCTTGGGTATTGGAACAATATATCGATTTTTCATTAGTGAGAACAATAGATTTACCTTATGATTTATTGAGAGATTTACATGCTGTAGATGATAACTTAATTTTAATAGGTTCTAGTAATACTTGTAATGAAAGATTATTGGAACTGGAATGTAATAATAAAAGGCTTATTAAGCTCTCTAAAAAGTCGTTTTTTTTATCTCAAAATAATTGTTCAAAACCAGAATCTTTTTGGTTCAAAGGTTTTAATAATCAATCCACACATGCATTTATCTATAAGCCACTTTATGAAAGATTTGTAAACTCACCATTAATCGTTAAAGCACATAGTGGGCCCACTTCTTGTTTTGATGGATCTTTAAATTCGGAAGTTCAATATTGGACTTCCAAAGGATTTATGGTTGCAGAACTTAATTATGGTGGTTCCTCTGGTTTTGGTAGAGAATATAGAGAAAGATTAAATTATAAATGGGGAATCCTTGATTCTTTTGACTGTAAAGCATTGGTACTCGATTTAATTAGATTACATCTTGTTGATAGTTCTAAAGTCGCAATCTTAGGTAATAGCGCTGGAGGTTTAACTGCAATTAATGCTTTATGTGAAGGTGATCTTTTTAAAGTGGCAATTTGCAAATACCCTGTTATTGATTTAAATGATATGCATCATAAAACTCATAGATTTGAGAAAGGGTATTTAAATTCTCTCATAGGTGAATATTCAACTTGTCTTGAAAAGTATCAAATTCGATCACCAATTAATAAAATAAATCAATTGAAAAAGCCAGTTTTATTATTTCATGGGAAGAAAGATTCAGTGATTTCATATAAAAAAACATCACAAATAAAAGATTTACTTATCGGAAATAATAAAAATTCAGAAGTTATATTTTTTGATAATGAAGGGCATGGTTTTAAAAATTTAGATAATAAGCAACAGGTTCTTATAAAAACTCAGAAATTTTTAGAGAGAACTTTAAATATTTAAGAATTAAGTCTTAAAAAACTAATAGTTTCTTTCAGTTTTTCGATAAAAGCATTTATATCGTCTTTCGTAGTTGTGAAGTTCATGCTAACTCTTGCTGTTGAATTAACTCCGATATGTCTATGCAATGGTTGACAACAGTGATGTCCGCTTCTTATACAAATACCTTTTGAATCCAGAATCTCAGCGATATCGTTTGAATGTATTCCCTTTATATAAAACGTTGCTAGTGAAGCTCTATTAGGGTCTATCTTTGGTGGAGGTCCTATTATTACAAGATCTTTAATTTGACTTAGTTGTTCAAATAAATATTTTGTAATTTGCTTTTCGTATTCACTGATACGATCTAAGCCAATATTGTTGATATATTTAATTGCTTCCGCTAATCCTATAGCCTCTGCAATAGCAGGAGTACCTGCTTCAAATTTGTGAGGAAGCTCTGCCCAAGTACTTGTATCTTCAAAAACATCTTGAATCATTTCACCTCCACCAAAAAAAGGAGGAATTTCCTCTAATATCTCTTTCTTTGCCCATAAGAAACCTATACCTGTTGGTCCACATAATTTATGTCCTGAACCTGCTAAAAAATCTATACCTAATTCATCAATATCTAACTTTTGATGAGCTAAACTTTGACAAGCATCAAGCAGAACTAAAGAACCCTTAACCTTAGCTAATTTGGTTATTTCTTTTATTGGATTACAGCAACCTAAGGTATTGCTTATGTGCAATAAACTGACTAGTTTTGTTTTATTTGTTAATTTGGACTTGAAATCATTTATATCTAATTTTCCGTCTTGATCAATTCCGACAAATTTCAGTTTGCATTGGTTTTTAGCAGCTACCATTTGCCAAGGAACAATATTACTATGATGCTCCATTACTGACAAAATAATTTCATCATTCTCTTTTAACGTGAATTCTCCCCATGATCTTGCAACTAGATTGATAGCTTCAGTTGCATTTCTTGTAAAGATTATTTCTTGCGTTGAATTTGCATTAATGTATTTAGCAACTAAAGATCTTGAATTCTCAAATTCTTCTGTTGCTTTCGCACTTAATTGATGAGCACCCCTATGAACGTTTGCATTGAATTTTTTATAATATTCTTCAATTTTTTCTAGAACTTGGCTTGGCTTTTGTGTTGTTGCAGCGTGATCTAGATAAATAATTTTATTTTTGCTTTTAAAATTATTCTCTAATAAAGGAAAATCTTTTTTATCTACCAAATTAAAGTTTTTTTTGACTATTTGCGGGAAATTTTTAATTGTTTCCATTAATTTTCTTTTAAAAGTTTATCAAGTAAATCCCATCTATCTTTAGAAATAGGAATACTTGAGATTATTTCTTGAATGTAAGAACTTAATTGTAGTTTACTGGCTTCTGCGAGTGTGAGTCCTCTTGATCTCATATAGAAAATTTCTTCTTCGTTTAATTGTGAAATAGTTGCACCATGTTTGCATTTTACGTCGTCAGCGATTATTTCTAACTGAGGTTTAGTATCTATTTTTGCGAATCTTGATAAAAGTAAATTTCTGCTTAATTGGGACGCATCTGTTTTTTGGGCAATTTTCGGAACAATGATTGACCCTTCAAAGACAGCATGTGATTTATCATCTGCTAAGGATTTATTAATTTGATCTAAGAAACCATTGGGGCCGTTAAAATTCATGTTTGTATAAGTTGCTATTTGGTCGTTGTTTTTCGTTATTTGTATTCCTTTTATGTTTGTTTTAGCATTCCCATCTAATTGATTAATATTGATTTCAAATCTTGCATAATTAAATTTGAAATGTAATGATCCTAGGCTGTATTCACTTTTTGCTTTTTGAATTACATTTAAAGAATTCAATAAATTAGATTTGCTTTCTCCATAGGAAACCACACCATGATTTACCGAAGTATTTTCCTCTAAACAGAAATAAGTTGATTGAGATAATGAAGAATTTTCGTTCCCTAGATTAATTTGTAATAAATCGATTTTAGAATTTTTATCAAAGAATAAAATAAGTGTTTTAGCGTTAAAAGATTCCGGTGATGAAGCACTAAATATTTCAATAGGAGGAATTTTATTCCCAGATATACTTAAACCTAAGATATTTTTTTTAGAACTTAAACAATGATTTAGGAGGTCACTCCAATGATTATTTTGATCAAAATTAGAGATGTTTTTTTTGATGTAATCAGCTATTTCGGTTTCTCGTAATTGTTTTATTGAAAAGTTTTCTTCTTCATAATTGATTGAACTATCTTCACCTATTATTAGTCTAATTATGTTTTGAGATGTATTCGTATATGGGAGATTAATTTTAGATTCTTTATTTTTATGAATATGATCTAACAAGCTTGAAAATTTCGATTTATTGGAAAGTCTCCAATATTCACTTTTGACATTTGGTAATGGATTTAATTTTAATTTGTTGAGACAAAATTTTTGAATCTCAGATGGGTTACTAAATAATTCATTTTTTTTGATCTCTTCAATAATTTGCATTTATCTATCACTCTTTTATAAATTTATCAGTCCATTCATAACCATATTTTTCCAGTTCTAAGGCCAGATCGCTTCCTCCGGTTTTTATTATTTGACCATCTGACATGACGTGAACATAATCGGGTTGAATTTCATCTAATAATCTTTGGTAGTGTGTGATTAATATGATTCCTGTTTTTTCATTAGATATCTTTTTAATACCTGAAGCAACGATTCTAAGAGCATCAATATCTAAACCTGAGTCAGTTTCATCCAATATTGCTATTTTGGGTTCTAATAATGCCATTTGCAATATTTCATTCCTTTTCTTTTCCCCACCTGAAAAACCTTGATTAATACTCCTTGATAAAAACGCAGAATCCATTTTTACTAAGTCAAGTTTTTCTTTTACTAAGTCCTCAAAATCAAAGGTATCGAGTTCCTCTTTATTCAGAAATTTTCTTCTTGCATTTGTTGCAACTCTTAGAAATTCCAGATTACTTACTCCTGGAATTTCAATTGGATATTGAAAACCGAGAAAGATACCAGATTGAGCCCTCTCTTCTGGTTCTAAAGATTGAATATCATTTCCGTTGAATTTTATTTCTCCTTTAGTTACTTGGTATGACGGATGACCGGCAATAATCTTGGAAAGAGTACTTTTGCCACATCCATTTCTTCCCATTATTGCGTGAATTTCTCCAGGTTTTACTGAAATTGTCACCCCTTTTAAAATTGGAAGATTCTCTATAGATGCAAATAGACTATTGACTTCTAATATTGGATCTAATGCTTTTGATTTGATTTGCATCACAATTTAATAAATTAATTTAACCTACCGACCCTTCCAATTTGAGGGCAAGTAGCTTGTCGGCTTCAGCTGCAAATTCCATTGGTAGTTGATTAAATACATCTCTACAAAAGCCACTTACCATCATTGATACAGCCTCTTCAAATTCAATCCCTCTGCTTTGTAAATAAAAAAGTTGGTCTTCAGAAATTCTACAAGTACTTGCTTCATGTTCAATTTCTGAATTTGGTTGTTGAGATTGAATATAAGGAAAAGTATTTGCAGCAGCTTGATCTCCTATCAACATTGAGTCACATTGACTGTAATTTCTTGATCCAACAGCTTTTGAACCCATTTTCACAAGACCTCTGTAACTATTTGCCGACTTACCAGCGCTAATTCCTTTACTAACTATTGTTGATTTAGTTTTAGGACCAATGTGAATCATTTTTGTGCCAGTATCGGCTTTTTGAAGATTATTAGTAAGTGCTACAGAATAAAATTCTCCTACAGATTCTTCTCCTAAAAGAAGACAGCTAGGATATTTCCATGTTATTGCAGAACCTGTTTCAACTTGAGACCAACTTATTTTACTTCTTTTTCCTAAACATTTACCCCTTTTGGTGACAAAATTAAAAATTCCGCCAACTCCGTCTTCATTGCCAGCATACCAATTTTGTACCGTAGAATATTTAATTGAAGCATCGTCTAGGGCTACAAGTTCAACTACGGCTGCGTGCAAAGTATTAGTATCAAACATTGGAGCTGTACATCCTTCTAGGTAGCTAACTGAGCTGGCTTCTTCTGCGATAATTAGAGTTCTCTCAAACTGACCGGAATCCCCGCTATTAATTCTGAAATAAGATGAGAGATCCATAGGACATTTAATTCCTTTTGGTATATAAACGAATGAACCATCACTAAAAACAGCAGAATTTAATGCTGCAAAGTAATTATCATTAGCTGGAACTACAGAACCTAAATATTTTTCTATTAAATCCGAGTGATCTTTAACTGCCTCACTTATAGAACAAAATATTACTCCATGCTCTGCAAGTTCTTTTCTGAACGTTGTTGCTATAGAAACACTATCAAAAACTGCATCTACAGCAACATTTGTGAGCTTTTTTTGTTCAGTAAGAGGGATGCCTAGTTTGTCAAAGGTTTCTAATAGTTTAGGATCGACTTCATCCAAGCTTGAAATTTTTTCTTTTTGTTTTGGTGCAGAATAATAAATTATATCTTGATAATCAATTTTTTTATAACCTAGCTCTGCCCAATTAGGCTCTACCATTTTTTGCCATTTTTTAAAAGCATTTAATCTGAAATTAAGTAAATATTCAGGCTCTTCTTTTTTGACTGAAATTAATCGAATAATATCTTCATTTAGACCTTTGGAAATCTTTTCAGTTTCAATATCTGTAACAAAACCATATTTGTATGGTTCTGAAACGACATCTTTAACTAGATTCTCGCTTACCATGATCGTATAAAGTTAATCTATTTCGATTTATCCTTCTATACTTTAACTAAATATGTGACAAATATTGCGTTTTGATCCTTAAATTAAATTAAAAAATTAATGCCTAATCAAACTAATTCTTTTTCAAGCCCTTTAAGTTATGAGATTGTTGAAGATATAGAACAATTGAATTTATCAATAATCCAAAAACACCATATAAGATTACTTGCTCATTGTCTTGCGATTTTAAAAGAGATAGTAAAAGAAGATATATCTCCGCTGGAAGAAGATGAGCGCCTTAGAGAATGGTGTGAAAAACAATCCAAGAAATTTAATGATGAAAATTTTAATCAACTTTTTTACGAACAAATGTCTTCTGCTTCTCAAAAATTAAACGCTTATTCCCAGAGCATTGAAAAAAACCTCAAAGAATTGGATCTCGAGGATTTAATTCTATTAGTCGCACAAAATCAAGAATATTAATTATGAAGTGATCCCGAAGAAAAAATATATTTTTGTTGAGTTCTTAACAATTCAAGGTAATAAAATTTAAAAAATAAGAAAATTAATTTAGAACGTATAATTTCCAAGATTTGTCTAAAACTCTTTTGTAGCAACTATTTATAAAGAAGTTGTAAATTTTAAAAAATTGAAAGTAGTCAGAAGATCCTGACGACTGCCTCTAATAACCCGCAATCAGCCCAAAAAAAGAACATACTTACTCCATGCAATTTATGGAGTTTTAAAAGTGGTTGATGGGATCAAGAATAAAGAAAATTTACTTAGTTTAACCCTCAGACAACTGCGTAAAGAAGCAAGTAAATTATCTGTCCCCTTATATAGTAGAAAAACAAAAGCCGTATTAGTTGATCTTATAATCAAATATCAAAAGAAAGTTGATGATAAATCTAATCAAACCAAAGATAATAAAATTTTTAAAAAAATATCAAATCCTATTGATCAACCATCAAAAGAATCAGTTGATACAAAAGTTGTATTTTTGCCTAGAGACCCTGAATGGGCTTATGTTTTTTGGCAAATCTCAGAAAGTGATCGAGAAAAAGCTCAGTCTTTGGGTGCTAGTAAAATATGTCTTCGCTTGTATGATGCTACTGGTCTCGGAGAAGGGGAATTTAATCAAGGAACTCTAAGAGAAATTAATGTCGATAGTCATAGCACTGAATGGTACTTGCCAATTCCTCTGGCAGATAGAGACTACAAAGTCGAATTGGGCTATAAGTATGGGTTTAAGTGGATGTCTCTAGCTTTTTCTTCAGTTAGTCATGTACCAGGCTCTCTTCCTTCAGAACAGATTTTAGATAAATTTGTTCCTTTTAACCTTGATTCACCAGCGGTATCCGACTCTTCTCCAGGGATACAAAGTCCCATGGGACAAGAAGCTAATGCATTACATGAACGCTTATATCAGGCAGCTACAAGTTTTTCTACTAGAAGAAAAGTAGGATCTGAGGAATTCATGGAAGATTTAAATTCTACAAATTTAAATTCAAACCTTTCCGATTCTGGAGCAGGACAATGGTCTTCAGGTTTAAATGAATCTGGTAGTGGAATAGTTAAAAATAGATCTTTTTGGTTGGTTGCTGATGCGGAGTTAATTGTTTATGGAGCGACAGATCCAACTGCCAAGCTTACAATTGGCGAGGAAGAGGTTCCTTTAGCTGCTGATGGCACGTTTAGACTTCAAGTTCCTTTTAGAGATGGCTCTCAAAAATATGAAATTAAAGCTGTTGACTTTTCTGGTGAACAAGAAAAAAATATAACTATGAAATTTGATAGGGCTACGCCACATGATGATACAAATGAAAAAGATAATGCAGAGACTGAATGGTTTTAAATAATTAAATCAATGTTGAAAAAAATTGTTGCTTTTACGCCTTTATTTGGAGCTTTAACTTTTCCTCTTATAGTCCCTATTACAATTTCTAAGTTTGGAGTTAATTATGGCATTCTCAGTGCATTAGTAATTTCTTCCTTATGGTTTATCGCTATGTTAAGAACATCCGAAATGCCTCATTAATTTAGTTAGATTTTTTTAAGTTTTATAAAAATCATGACTGAAGTAAAAGTAATTCATATAAATAACCCTTTTCAAGATCAAAAGCCAGGTACCTCAGGTTTGAGAAAAAGTACTATAAGGTTTCAAGAAGAGCATTACTTAGAAATATTTATAGAAGCAATTTTTAAATCACTTAAATCTTTGCAAGGTTCAACTTTGGTTGTCGGCGGTGATGGTAGGTATGGAAATATCGCAGCAATTAAAAAGATCATTCAAATTTGTGTCGCTCATAAAGTCAGAAAAGTTATTATCCCCAAAAATGGTTTATTATCAACACCTGCGACCTCTCATTTGATTAGAAAAGAAGGAGCTATTGGAGGTATTATTCTTTCAGCAAGTCATAATCCTGGAGGACTTCAAGGTGATTTCGGAGTGAAATTAAATATTTCGAATGGTGGACCTGCACCTGAGTCGCTAACTAATCAGATATATCAATGTTCTCAATCACTCAAAAGTTATAAAATTAGCAAAATTCAAATACCAGACTTAGATAAGTTTGGTGTGTTTTCATTTGGTGAAACCTCATTAGCAATAATTGATGGATTAAAGGATTATTCAGATTTAATGGAGAGTATTTTTGATTTTGATCAAATAAGTGATTTTTTAAAAAGAGATTTCTCGTTAATTTTTGATGCTATGAATGCAGTTACTGGTCCATATGCAAAAAATATTTTTGTCGAAAAAATGGGTCTTGGTGATGATTGTTTAATGAACGGAGTTCCATTAGAGGATTTTGGAGGGTTACACCCTGATCCCAATCTTACTTATGCCTCTAAGTTAGCGGACTTATTATTAGTTCAAAAATCTTATAGTTTTGGAGCTGCCTGTGATGGTGATGGTGATAGAAATATGATTTTAGGTCAGGGATGTTTCGTAAACCCAAGTGACAGTCTTGCAGTTATAACTGCTAATTCAAATTGTATCCCCGGATATAAAGATGGGATCTCAGGTGTTGCAAGATCTATGCCTACGAGTTCAGCTGTTGACTTTGTGGCTAGTGCTTTAAATATTCCTTGCTTTGAAACACCAACAGGATGGAAATTTTTTGGAAATCTCTTGGATTCTAATTTAATTACAATTTGTGGAGAAGAAAGCTTCGGAACTGGTAGTAATCATGTTAGAGAAAAGGATGGCTTATGGGCGGTTTTATATTGGCTGCAAATTTTAGCTGTGAAAAATTGTTCAGTAAGTGAATTAATGCAAAACCACTGGAAACAATATGGAAGAAATTATTATTCAAGGCATGATTACGAGGCTATCCCTTCTAATGTTGCGAATCAAATATTTAATAATCTATCTTCTATGCTTCCAAATTTAAAAGAAAATAGGTTTGCTGGAAATTTGGTAAAACGAGCTGATAACTTTTCGTATTTAGATCCAGTAGATAATTCTATTAGTAAAAATCAAGGATTAAGAATCATACTTGAGGATAATTCTAGAGTAATCTTACGTTTGTCAGGGACTGGTACTAAAGGTTCAACTTTAAGATTATATTTCGAAAAATTTGCAAGCTCTGAACAAAATTTAGATTTAAATCCTCAAATAGCTCTAAAAACTTTAATTAATGATTTAGATCATTTATTGAATATTTCAAAACTTACCAAAATGGAAAAACCTACTGTCATTACGTAGATTTTAAAAATGATTTATTCTTAGGTAAAAAAGATGTCCGATAATTTATTTAGTAATGCTTTTCAAATTCAAAGTAACGCTCCATTAGCGGACAGATTGAGGCCGAAGACTCTGGATGACTTTTTCGGTCAAGAATCAATCTTAGGAAATAATTCTTTATTGAGAAATGCAATATTGAACGATAAGGTTGGAAATATAATTTTTTCTGGTCCACCTGGAGTAGGTAAAACAACTTTAATTGAGATAATATCTTCTAATACTCGTTCCGCATTAATAAAGTTGAATGCTGTTTTGTCTAGTATTAAGGAGTTACGAACTGAAATAGCTAACGCAAAGGAAAGGTTACTTAGTTCAAATAGAAAAACAATTTTATTTATTGATGAGGTTCATAGATTTACTTCAATACAGCAAGATGCTCTGCTTCCCTCAATTGAGAACGGGACCATTACTTTTATTGGTGCTACGACAGAAAATCCTTTCTTTGCTGTAAATAAAGCTTTAATAAGTAGAGCTCGTGTTTTTTCATTAATTCCTTTGAATACTAATGATTTGAGGAAAATAATTGAAAAAGTAGTAAATTATTACGCTTGTCTTGAAGATCCAAAAGCTATCGAAATAACCGAAGAGGCAATTAGTCATTTAATAAAATATTCTGGAGGCGATGCGAGGAATCTCATAAACGCTTTAGAATCAGGTATAAGCATTACGAAGGAAAATAAAGATAAATTAGTTTTTATTGATCTCTCTATAGCTGAAGATTCAATTCAAAAGAAAAATATTGTTTATGACAAAAATGGACAAAATCATTTTGATGTCATTAGTGCATTTATAAAATCTATTAGGGGTTCAGACCCAGATGCGACCTTATATTGGCTTGCTAATATGGTTGAAGCAGGTGAAGATCCAAATTTTATTTTTAGAAGACTTTTGATTTCTGCTAGCGAGGATATTGGTCTCGCAGATCCTAATGCAATAGTTGTTGTACAGTCGTGTTGTGATGCTTTTGATCGAGTTGGTTTGCCTGAAGGATTATTTTTTCTTTCTCAAGCCTCTTTATACCTAGCAATTTCTCCAAAGAGTAATAGTACTAAATCAATTTTTAAAGCAGTAGAAGCAATTAAGACTACTAATGTATCGTTGGTTCCCAATCATCTTAAAAATAATGCTAGTAATTACTTAAATCCGCATAATTATCATGAGAACTTGTTATCACAAGAATATCTTCCAACTGAGTTAAAAGGAATAAAATTTTGGCAACATAAAAATTCTGGATGGGAAAAAAATAAATATGATGATTTAGTTAAAAAACGAAAAAGTTAGATTATCTTCGAGCTGCAAATAATATTAGATATTAATTGAGATATATCTTTATACGCTAAGGAGATAGTCCATTTGTAAAAAGTAATTTGGGTGAATTTTAACTTCAGTTTCTTCGCATTATGAAAAAGTGTTTTTTCATTTTCATAATATTGCCATTCTTTTAGGTCTTCAGATAATTTGCCATGATTCCATTTTATAGCGGCTTCAATTGCACACCATTGATTTAATATTGATTTTTTGTATGATTCGCTCGTTTGATTGGATTTTTTTGAGGTTAAGAAATATTTTTTTGCTAATTTCATATAACTAAAATCTCTATCTACTCTTTCGATATCAATTCCGATTTTTTTTTCATGCCAAACTAATATAATCGCATCACAGCAATGACTAAAACTCAAATAGCCCATCCCTTTCGGTAATTTAGGAGGCTCTCCAGGATCTGCAATTATGGGTATTTCTAATGGATTTATATTAAAAAGAGTTCCTAAAGACTGTCTTATGTAAGCTCTGCTTTCTAAAAAAATATTTGCTCGTTGCTTCGAAAGCTTATTTGCGATTTCTAGTTCTTTCAGTGTTGCGACATCTTGTACACCTTTTATCTTATGAAACCAGATTTTTGGTATTTTAGAATCATAGTTATTTAATAATGTCAATGGCTCTTAGGGTTGGTGATGTGGCACCAGAATTTAAATTAAAAGACTCTTTTGAAAAAGATGTATCTTTAAAAGATTTTAAAGGTAAAAGAATAATACTATATTTTTATCCAAAAGATAATACTCCAGGCTGTACTAAAGAAGCTTGTAATTTTAAGGAAAATTGGGATTTACTTAAGCAAAATAATTTTGTAGTTATTGGAATTAGTAAGGACAGCTCTGCTTCACATCTTAAATTTATTGAGAAATTTGACTTGCCTTTTGTTCTTTTGACTGACCCTGAACCTTTTAAAGTTTCTTCTGATTATGACAGTTACGGTCTTAAAAAATTTATGGGAAAGGAATACATGGGAATGATGAGAAATACTTTTTTAATTGATGCTGATGGTAAAGTTGAAAAAATTTACTTAAAGGTTAAAGCAGCTATCATGGCAGACCATATTATTTCAGATTTAGGATTAAGATAAATATTTCAGTGATTGAAATGTGTAATCATACCTTGCATAACTAAATTCGGGGCGATAACAATATCTTTATTCTTTTGCTTTAATCTACTTCCAATTAATTCAGAGTCACCTCCGCATATAATCAAAATGTCTTTTGCGGGTTCAAATGATGAATTAATTACACCCATTAGAGAATTAGATACACCTTTTAACATTGCATCTTCTGTATTAATTAAAAAATCTTGAATAGGGATATCATATTTTTTAGGAGCTTTGAGATTCTTGGTAAATTTTTCCATAGATCTCAGTTGCGTAAGAAAACCAGGTGCAATTTGCCCACCGATAATAGAGCCCTCCGCAGTTAACTTCGTAAGTGATAAAGTCGTCCCACAATCTGCTACTAATAGGTTTTTCTTGGAGGGATTTTCAATTATTTTTGAAGCTTCCAAACAACCAAGAGCTCTATCAACTCCAAAATAATGCGGAAGGTTTTGTAATTTAATATCTTTAGTAGTTATTTCATTTTCTTGTTTAAGAGACAAATCAGTCAGTTCCCCAACTGATGCCCAAACTAAACTCTTTAAATTGATATTTTGCGGTATTTTACTATTCTTTTGTGTGTGAAAGAACCTATACTGATTTTTTAAATTTTCTGCCCAGTGAAGTCTGCTATTGCCAACTAATAAAAAATGATTTCTTTCGAACATGATCCTGAAAGAAAATTTTAATTTTCAGTATGAATTCCACACTCTTGCTTCATCCCCCTAAATCTTGTTGACCTGCCTTCATTCTCTATACTATCAGGAGAGCTAGAATGCCAATCACCTACAGTTGAATAACCTTTTGAAAAAAGTGGGTGAGAAGGTAATTGATTTTCTTTCATGTAATAATAAATATCTTTGTTTTTCCAGTTCAGTAATGGCCTTAAAGAAAGTCGGTTTCGTATTACATCAACAAATTTCATTTTATTTCTATTATTCGTTTGTTCTGATCTCACACCACTAGCCCAGCAATTAATGTTATGACTATCTAAAGCCTTTTCTAAAGGTTTGACTTTTCTTATGTCATGGTATTTATCTAAGTCACTAGATTTATTAGTTTCCCAAAGTTTGCCATATAGCGATTCCATTCTTGCCGGCGATATTTCACTTTGTAAAACCTCAATCTCTAAAGATAAATCATTAATAAGTCTCTCTGCATATTTATATGTCTCTGAGGGTAAGTAACCTGTATCTATCCAAAAGATTTTAATTTTCTTTTGTAATGAGCATTCATTCACCATATGCAATATCACTGATGACTGTATCCCAAAGCTTGTAGTAATAGCAAAGTGATTATCAAAGTTTCTATAACCCCATAACATTATTTCTTTTGAGGTCATATCTTTTAATTTTTTATTTTGCTCTTCTAAATTAAGTTTTATACTTTCTAGAGTTTTCTCAATCATCATCAAAGGTAGTTAGGATTTTGAGGTTATACGCTCAGTTTGAAGATTATTCGTTTAATTTAATAATACATTTAGTATTAACAATATAGCCTTCATGAAATCAATAAAAAAACCAATAGTAATAGTTGGCGCAGGCTTTGGAGGTATGACAGTTGCCTCAAATTTAAAGCGACTTAATCCCTCTTTGCCAATTCTAGTCGTTGATTCTGAAGCTAGGTTTTTATTTAAACCTCTAATGTATGAGGTTATAAGCGAAGAATTGTCAATGTGGGAGACTACTCCTGAATTTTCAAAAATATTTTCAGACTTAGGTATTACTTTTTTGAGAAATTGTTTAACCAAAATTAGATTTGATGAAAAAATTCTTGAATTTAATGATGACTTACATATAGGTTATGAATTTTTAATTCTTTGTACAGGCTCAGTATCTAGTAATTTCTCGGTGAAAGGTGTTGATGAAAACTGTTATTTTTTTAATAACTTAAAGGACCTTACAAAGTTAAAGTCTTTTTTGAAACAATTTCAAAATAACAAAATAAAGAAGAACTTATTTGTAATTGGAGCGGGTCCTTCAGGAGTAGAGATTGCTTGTAAAATTCATGATACGTATAAAGATAAATTTGATATTTCTATTGTTGAAAGATCTAATGAAATTTTAGGTCAAAATAAGATTTTTAATCGTGAAGAGGCTGAAAAAGCTTTAGAGAGAAGAAAAATAAATATTCTGTTAAATTCAACTGTTCAAGAGATTTCAGAAAAAAAAATTAGTATTTTGAATGATTCTGAGATTAAAAAGTTAGAACAAGATGTTGTAATTTGGACTGCTGGTATTAAACCTAACCTGCCTTATATTGACGAACAAGTAAAACAAATAAAGGGAAGAATTTTAGTAAATAACAAATTTCAGATAGAAAATTATTTGAATTCTTTTGCTATTGGAGATATTTCAATCATTCAAGGCATGGAGGAATTGCCTTTGACAGCTCAAGTTGCAATGCAACAAGGAGACCATCTCGCTAAAAATATCGAACGAATCTTTCTAGAACAAGATCTTTTGCCTTTTGATTTTCAAGATAATGGTGAAATGATTAGTTTAGGAATGGGTGAAGCCTCTATCTCCGCTTTGGGTGTAACTTTATCCGGGAAGTTAGCATTCGAGGCAAGAAGGTTGATATACGCTTCAAAAATGCCTGACATTAGCAGAAGTTTAAAATCTACCGCTTCTTGGTTATTTCAAAAAAAATCTATTATCAATAAATTTGTTAACAAAAGACCAAAATAAAGGTTTAACTTTTTTGACATATTGTTTATAGGTATATTTAGTTAAATAAGTTTGATATGAATCTATTTTCTTTATTTAGTAATAATTTTGATGCTCTCATAACAGTATTAGTTTTGTTGCTTTCATTAATTTTATTTATAAGAAACACAATAGCCCCAGAATTGACTGGTTTATTATGCGTTGGAATATTTATTGTAACTGGAGTTTTAACTCCTGAAAAAGCCCTAGCTGGATTTGGAAGTCCATCGCTAATTACTTTGATGGGTTTATTTGCAGTTTCATCTGCATTATTTAAAAGTGGCGCATTAGATAGAGTCAGGGAACTTATATCCTCTGAAAATATAAAAACGCCTAGAAGATTAATTACGCTTATAACTTTTTTAATAGCGCCAATATCTGGAATAGTTCCTAATACGCCAGTTGTAGCATCCCTTTTACCCTTAATTGAAGGCTGGTGCGAAAGGCGAAATATTTCTCCTTCCAAAGTCCTTTTACCTTTATCTTTTGCGACTCTGTTGGGAGGAACACTCACATTATTAGGGAGCTCAGTAAATCTTTTAGTAAGTGATATTAGTCAGCAATTAGGCTATGGCTCTCTTGAATTATTTAGCTTGACTTCAATAGGTATTCCAGTGTGGTTAATAGGTACAACATATATGATCATGGTTTCTGATGTTCTTTTGCCTGATAGAGGAAGAAATAAAGATTTTATTAAAAAAGGTAATATGAATATTTATTTTACAGAAGTCACCATTCCTTCCTCTTCTGAATTAGTTGGTCAATCAGTAAGGAATAGTAGATTACAAAGAAGATTTGATGTTGATGTTCTTGAGTTGCAAAGAAACGGAGAAGTCATACTACCTCCGCTTGCAGATCGGAAATTTGAGCCTGAAGATAGATTGATAGTCCGTGTTACGAGGGCGGATTTATTACGTTTACAACAAGAACATACAATTTTATTAGCTGAAAATAGGAGATCTTTAAGCGGTACTAATCTTCTTTCTACTGAAGAAGGTACGAAAACTTTTGAAGCTTTGCTGCCTGCAGGATCTACTTTGGCAGGAGCAAGCTTGAGAGAATTAAGATTTAGGCAACGCCATAACGCGACAGTTTTAGCCCTTAGAAGAGGACAACAAACTGTCCAGGAAAGATTAGGTCAAGCCGTTTTAAGAGCTGGAGATGTTTTACTACTTCAGGCACCTCTTGACTCAATAAGAGGTTTGCAATCAAGTAATGATTTATTGATTTTGGATCAATTTGAAGATGATTTACCAGTTTTAATTAGAAAACCAATTGCAATTGCAATTGCAATTGGTATGGTTATTTTGCCTTCTTTAACTAATATTCCATTAGTGGGAGCAGTTCTATTGGCAGTTATCGCGATGGTTGCTTTTGGATGTTTACGCCCAGCTGAAATTCAAAGATCAATTAGGCTCGATATTATTCTATTATTAGGTTCACTTTCAAGTTTTAGTGTGGCTATGCAAGTCACTGGGTTGGCTGATCTAATAGCTATAAATTTGGATTTTATTTTAAATGGTATGCCACTATATTTTGCTTTAATGGTAATTTTTGTGGCGACTGTAATACTTACTCAATTTATAAGTAATGCCGCTTCTGTTGCGTTAATATTGCCTGTAGCTATTCAGTTTTCAATTGTTTTAGGGATATCACCAAATGCCCTAATAATGCTTGTTTTGTTCGGTGCAAGTCAATCTTTCTTAACTCCAATGGGTTATCAAACAAATTTAATGGTGTACGGACCTGGACGATATAGATTCTTTGATATTGCAAAATATGGTGCTGGTTTAACACTTATAATGTCACTGACTGTCCCAGCATTGATAATCTTAAATTTCAAATAAATAATTAAAGTGAATATAAATAAAACTGTTTATAAATTCAAGGAAGTATATAGAAAGTTATCTGTACCTCAATTCACAATTGTCACAGGATTAATTATTGTTTTTTTTGGGACCTTAATTTTAAGTTCTCCATTATGTTCTTCATCAGATGTGGGCTTGTGGGAAGCATTCTTTACATCTACTTCTGCCATAACTGTTACAGGTTTAACTATTATTGATATAGGGGTTGATTTAAATATTTTTGGGCAGATATTCTTGGCGTTTATGCTTTTATCAGGTGGTTTAGGTTTAATGGCTATTACTACTTTCTTACAAGGATTTGTTGTCAAAGGAACTCAGCTTAGAACCAGATTAGACAAAGGTAAGACTCTAGATGAATTTGGGGTAGGTGGTATTGGAAGGACTTTTCAAAGTATTGCTATAACTGCTACGACTATTATTTCTTTTGGGGCAATTATTTTATATTTCTTTGGATTTTTAGAAATTCAAAATAATTGGGAAAGACTTTGGTCCGCAATTTTTCACAGTATTTCTGCTTATAACAATGCAGGTTTTTCTTTAAGGTCTAATAGTCTCCAAGAGTATAGATCTAATTTTGTTGTCAATATTGTATTTATCTTTTTAATTGTTATGGGAGGACTAGGTTGGAGAGTAATTGATGATCTGTGGAGGAATAGAAAAAATCTTTCATATAAGAAATTGAATCTTCATTCTAAATTAGTTATAAGGACAAGTTTTTCCTTAATATTTTTTGGATCATTAGGTTTTTTTATTACAGAGACATTATTGAATAGTCAATTTTTTAGTGACTTAAACTTCTTTGAGAAAATTTTATCCTCTATTTTTGAAACTGTTAGTGCAAGAACTGCTGGATTTACAAATTTTCCAATATCTTTAAATTCAATCTCAGATACTGGTCTTTTGTTATTAATGACTTTGATGTTTATTGGAGCAAGTCCTGGTGGTACTGGTGGAGGAATAAAAACTACAACTTTTATTGCTTTAATGGCAGCAACTAGATCAACATTAAGAGGACAAAAAGATGTAATTATAAGTAACAGATTAATTTCAGATAAAGTTATTTTGAAAGCAGTTGGAATAACTGTTGCTTCATTACTTTTTGTTCTTTTGATGGCGATGTTATTAAGTACTACGAATACTTTTATTAAAAAAGAATCATTTACGTTTCTAGAAATTCTTTTCACTTGTATTTCGGCATTTGCAACAGTAGGTTTTGATATCGGTTTGACAGCTAAATTAAATCATTTTGGTCAATTTATTCTAATAATTGGTATGTTCGTAGGAAGACTTGGGATTCTATTGCTTTTAAGTGCACTTTGGCAGGCACTATATAAGAGTAGAATAGAAAAACAAAAAAGAATTGGCTTTCCGAAAGCTGATCTTTATGTATAGCTTTTACTTACATTAATTATGGCTGATTGGTGGCAATGGTCTCCACACAAAGAAGAGGAAGCTTTAACTTTTGCAGTTGTAGGAGTTGGCCGATTTGGTACGGCTGTTTGTAGAGAACTGATTAGTAATGGCGCAGATGTATTAGCTGCAGATTCTTCTGAGAAGGCTATTGATGATTTAAGACAATTAGAACCTTCTATTGAGGCAAGAGTTATAGATTGTACTGATGAAGAGTCAATGAAGGAATCTGGTATTTTAGAGATGAATACAGTTGTGGTTGGCATTAGTGAGCCTATAGAAGCAAGTATTACTACTACTCTTATTGCTAAGGATAGTGATGGAACAAAAGTAAAAAGAGTAATTGCAAGAGCTACGAGTGATTTACATGAAAAGATGTTGAAAAGAGTAGGAGCGGATAAAGTTGTTTTCCCTTCTAGAATGCAAGGGGAAAGATTAGGCTTAGAACTTGTCAGACCCAATTTGATTGAAAGATTAGAATTGGATAATCAAACTGGTATAGATGAAATTACTGTTCCAGAGGAATTTATTGGTAGATCTTTAAGAGATTTAAATTTAAGAAAAAATTATTTAGTTAACGTTCTTGCTGCTGGTCCTCAAGAGCAATTAACAGTAAATCCTCCTGCCAAATATATTCTTGAGAGAGGAAATATTTTGGTGGTTATGGGAAAAACGGTAGATTTACAGAAATTACCTCAAAATTAATCATTTTGGGTCTGGTTTTTTGAATATCTAATCCTTTGGGGAGCTCCTTTTAATCTTTTAATACTGTGTCTTTCTAATGTATCTCTAAAGTTATCGGTATTTATTTTCGTATCTGATATCAGAGATTGAGCTTCTTTCTCAAAATAATTTTTTATACCTTCCTGAATCAACACTTTTGCCATATTACTTACAGTTCTTGATTCACTCTCAGCTAAAGTAGTTAGCTTTTCACAAATCGATTCTGGAAGAACCACTTGTATCCTAGGAGATTTTGGCCTCCCGTTAGTAGAGTTTTGGCGGGTTGCCATGAGTCTAACTGCATAACTGTTACTTCTAAGTATACACAGTTAGTCAAGGGTAGTATCTTTGTGTATATTATTAAGTAGGGTTATATGCCTTTGATCAATTAGTTCCTTGCTCACATCATGAAAAATTCAAGAAAACTTGATTCGTCTCAAAGACCAATAATTGATAAAAAGAAAAAAAAATTTATACAGTCTGAGTCTCTAAACAATGAAAATAGTGATGTATTAGTATCTGCAGTGATCAGTCCGTATTTATTGACACATCTTCATCAAATTCTTCAGCGTTCTGAATATTATGCTCAGAAAGATGGAAGGATATCGCATGCAGCAAATTTTGCGAAGCTAAGAAAAGTTCTTTGTTTAGATGCTAGAAGTATGGCAGATGCCTCCGCTAAAGAAATCAAGGATACTGATCATGATTTATCTATAAATAAATATAATGAACAAAATGTAGCTTGAGGTAATACTCTATTGATATCGACAAACAAAAACTTATGACTAGAAATGTTGAAAAACTCTATAATTTGATTGCAAATGACTCTAAAAAAAAACAAAGTTTATTTTTGATGGCTCTAAATAATCCAAAATCAGCACTTGAAAAAATTTGCGAGATTGGTAGAGAATTAGATATACACGTTACTAAAGAGGAGGTGATTGAATACTTGGAAACAGTTGATGATGAAGCAACAAAATTATGGTTGATTAAGGCTCGAGGAGGACTTTAGTAGAGGTTTTATGACAGCTTCTTCAGTTGTTATTGGTTTTGATCTTTTGTTATATCCACCACCACCAGCTAAAGTCCAAAAAAACCAATAACTGGGTATTGCTAATGCTGCAGCTATGAAAATTACTACAATTTGTTCTATTCTTTTCATATCATAATTTTATTCCACATTTCTTTTTTTTGTATAAAGTCTCTATTTTTGTAAATTCAATTTTTTAAAGTGATTAGATTTGATAACGTAAGCAAAATTTATTCTACCGATACTGTTCTCAAAAATATCAATTGGGAGATTAAGAGGGGAGAAAAGATAGGCTTAGTTGGTTCTAATGGGGCAGGCAAATCGACCCAATTTAAAATCTTAATTGGAGAGGTAGATCAAACCAGTGGAGTAGTTCTTAAAGAAGGCAGTCCAAAAATTTCTCACTTAAAACAGGAATTGGATTGTAATTTAAGTCGAACAGTTAGAGAGGAATTAGAAAGTTCTTTTAAAGATATTCAATTAGTTTCAAATAAACTTCTAGAAATTGAAAATGAAATGAAACTTTTAGAGTCTAGAAAAGACACTGCAAAACTTAATCATCTTGTACATCAACTATCAAAATATCAAGAAAAATTTGAAGTTTTAGGTGGCTATCAAATGCAAGCAGAAGTGGAGAAGATACTACCAAAACTAGGATTTTCTCAGGAAGATGCAGATAAATTAGTAGGTAATTTTTCAGGTGGTTGGCAAATGAAAGTAGCTCTTGGCAAAATTATTTTGCAAAAACCTGATTTGCTTTTACTCGATGAGCCAACTAATCATTTAGATTTGGATACAATTTTTTGGCTAGAGGAATATTTGATATCTCTGAAAATAGCAATAATATTAATTAGTCATGACAGATATTTCCTAGATAAATTATGTAAGAAGATTATTTTTATAGAAAGAGGTATTTCTGAAACATACAATGGTAATTATTCTTTTTTTGTTGAGCAAAAGTCTTTAAATGAAGAATCTCAAAACAAAGCTTTTGCGTTGCAGCAAAAAGAGATTGCAACACAAAGAAAGTATATTGAAAGATTTCGCGCTAGTGCTACAAGGAGTACTCAAGCTAAAAGTAGGGAGAAGCAATTAAAAAAGATTACAAAAATTGATGCGCCTATTTCAAGATTAAAAACTCCTTCTTTTAGTTTTCCTGAGTGTCCTCGTTCCGGTAAATCAGTTCTCCAAATTAAGAATTTATCTCATAGCTTTGAGGATAAAATACTACTTTTTGATGTTAATCTAAAGGTTTCTGCGGGAGAAAAAATAGCAATTTTAGGCCCTAATGGATGTGGTAAATCTACTTTGCTTAAGTTGATTATGAAAAAAATAGAACCTGAGATTGGAGAAGTTAATCTAGGTAAACACAATATAATTACAAGTTACTATGAGCAAAATCAGGCTGAAGCCCTTGCTATTGAAAAACAAGTTATTGATTTAATATATTCAAAAGCACCAGATTGGACTCAACAAAAAGTAAGAACATTCTTAGGAAGTTTTGGTTTTCATAATAACGCGGTTTTTAAATATGTTCAACAACTTAGTGGTGGCGAAAAAGCCAGATTAGCATTGGCTTTGATGATTATGAATCCAAGTAATTTTTTACTTCTTGATGAACCTACAAATCATTTAGATTTACAATCTAAAGAAAATCTAGAACTTGCAATTAATAATTATAAAGGTACAGTATTTGTGATTTCTCATGATAGATATTTTATTTCCAGAGTTGCAAATAGAATTATTGAAATTAAAGAATCTAAATTATTATCTTTTAACGGTAATTATGAATATTTTTTAGAGAAAAAAAGGATTAAAAAATAGTTATTCGTAATTACGATTAAGTATTTTTTCTTATTTTGGAAGCAATTAATCTTTTTAGAAAACTTTACAATCCTCTAGGCAAGATCACTTATTTATCTTTACATATTTCTAGTCATTGTTTAATGTAATAATTATCAATTTATGTTATTTAAAATACTTATGAAAAAGTATGATTATAAAGAAAATAATTATGTTACAAGTGATCCTGTAGAAAGTTATTTTGAATGTATTTCTAGCTGTGATATTACTGATGGTATTTGCATCTCAAAATGTGTAGAAATACTAAGAGATGATGAAAGTTAAAAACTTTTTATTTTCCTGATAAATTACTTATATCAGTTGGTTTAACTTTTAATTTAATAAGTTTATTTTTTCTTTTGATGATTATATTTAAATAATTATTAATTCCATTATTAGTTATTTCATTTATAACATCTGAAGAATTTTGAACATCTTTTTTACCCACTTTAATAATTACGTCATTAATATAGAATCCACTTTTATCGGCAGGACTATTTGGGACAACATATCCTACTTTCACAATATTTTTTTTAATCTCAAAAGAATTTTGATCTATTAAATTAATTCCAATCATAGGATGAATTACTCGCCCATTGTTGATTAGTTGTGAAGCGATATCTTTAGCTTTATTTATTGGAATGGCAAAACTGAGACCTGCTCCAGGTCCTGATCTAATCAAAGTATTAATTCCAATGACCTCTCCAGCACTATTTAATAATGGTCCTCCAGAATTGCCGGGGTTAATTGCAGCATCTGTCTGGATTAATTCAAATTTTTTATCGTATATTCCTAATTCTGAGACATTTCTATTTAAATTACTAATTATTCCTAGAGTGACTGTATTTTCGAGTCCAAAAGGGTTTCCCACAGCTATGGCCCAATCACCGACTTCTATTTTTGAAGAGTCACCTAATTTTGCTTTTGGCCAAGGACCTCGACCTTGGAGCTTAATCACAGCTAGATCAGTAAGTGAATCTTGTCCTATTAACTTCCCTTCATATTTTGTCCCATTTGATAAGCCAACTATTACTTTTTTAGAGCCATTAACAACATGCGCATTTGTCATTACTAGACCATCTTCGAATATAAATCCACTTCCCTGACTCTGTTCTATTCTTGGTTGATATTCGCGAGGTAATTGTAATCCAAAAAATCTTTCGAAATATGGGTCAATGAAAATTCCTGAATCTCTGGAAAATTGTTTATTTTTTACTAATCTTTGAGTGTCAATAGTTACTACAGATGCCCCTGTTTTCTTAATTGCTTTTGTTATGAACGATATATTTGCAATTTTAGATTTTTCATCAAGAGTTTGATTTCTTATCGGCTGTGATATTACTTGCGGTTTATTTAGTAAACCAAAAGTTAAATAGGATATAAACATTAGTCTATTAAAAGAGTATTTCCTTGTTTTTATTTTTCTTAATGCCTTAAAAAACATTCTTTGTATTTTTATATTGATTGTTAATCATAATTATATAAATAGGCATAATTATTTGGAATAAAGAAGATATTGTTGCATAAAAATAACTAAATTTATTTTTTTCGAGCTATTATAGTTTCTATATAGCATAGATAAATGTCTCTTTTGTTCCCAATTATTTATTCAGCTGCTCTTACGTATCTCGTATGGAAAGCTTTTAGAGTGATGTCAAATGGTTGGGGATTATTCGATAAAGAACAAAACAGATCTTATAATACTAAAATTAGACAAAATAAATATACTATTCATCCAGAGCTTCTCGATAAATCTGGAAATATAACTCAGGAAGAATTACTAACTGTAAGGTTTTCTAACGATACAGACTCTACTCTTGAAGAAAAAGGAACTACAACTGACTAAATTCATTTTATAAATTTATAAGGAAAAAAAATTGGAATCAAGAACTAAAATTGTTTCGGGAGTTATAAGATCATTAAAACTGCCACCTAGATTTCTTCTTAAAATGGTTAAAGATGATCCCGTGAGATTAGAGTTAAGCTTAACTCCTTCTTATGGTAAAAACCCGGTGATAGTAGGTTTAGTCGAGTCTCTAGATCTAGTTGCGAGAAGAGATAGAGAAGGCAGAATGCCTAGAGATCTACAAGGCACTTGGGATTGGACTGTTAGGCATGGAAAAGTAAGCACTGGAGGTTGGAACCCAATGCTCAAAGAAGCACTTCAAACAATGTTTGAAACAGGATTGCCTGCCATAATATACGAAGAATTAACTGGAGATGAATATAAACCAGTCGATGGAATCAGACATGTTAGATAATTAACAATTAATTTTTCCATAAATCCAACCGCCAAACGCTAAAATAATAAAGATACTCACAATTATTTATTATGAATGAGGATAATCAACCAAGATTTGGTTTTGTAAATTTTGCAGAAACATGGAATGGCAGAATGGCCATGATGGGTATATTAATAGGTTTAGGAACAGAATTGATTACAGGTCAAAGTATTTTAAGACAAATTGGGATTGGTTAAATTTTACTAAGGAAAAATCAAAATTCAGTCAGTTAATTTCTTCTGCTTTTACTTCAATAGTAGCTTCACTTGGTTTTTTAAATTTTTCGAAATTTTTTGAATTTATATCACTTAAATCTGCTCCACATCTTGAGCAATCATTATTTATTCCTAATGATATATTCCCACATTGATCACAAATATTAATTTTAGACTTCAAGGAATTAAAGCTTATTAATGTAGTTAACAATATTAAAAGAGGTACTAAAAATATAAGCAGTAAGATATTTCCTAATAAATTAAATAAAAAATTAAATCCAAAAACTGGAATAACTATTAGAAACATAAGAAAATAAATTACTAATTGTTTATTCATTTTATTAAGCAAATCATATCACTATTGTTCATTTACTTATTTCTCCTTCTATTTATTAAACTCATACTTGCTATAACAACGCTCCAGCATTGTCCAAAATATAAAATAACTCCTAATAGCCATACCCATAAAGTTAGTACTAAAAATCCTCCAATAAAACCATATGCCTGAAATCTCACTCCAAGGGAAAGAATACTTTTACTAACTGCAAGATTAAGAGTTGTCAGACCAATTCCAATTAGTATGGAACCAGGAATTAATGGTTTTAAAGGAACTTTTCTACTTGGTAAAAGAGCTTGAAGTAACAGAGCCATTAATGAAAATCCTATAAGTGGAAAAGCAAATTTGCCAACTTGTAAGAGTGGTAATTTCATAAATAAATCAGAAAAAATATTACTAGACTTTGATAAGTTTTCTAAAACTGTTGTGGGAATCATTCTGAGATTTGCACTTATTTGATCTAATACCATTAAAAAACCTACAAAAAACACTATCAAGAAAGCTTCAATTCTATTTCTAAGAAATCTTGAGGCTTGCTCTTGCCACGCAGAGTTTACTCGCCTAGAAGGCAGTTCGTCTTCCCATAGCCTATCTGAACCTCGTTGAAGTGATAAGTAAGCGTTGCCTGCAGTGAATAGTAAAAACATTGCTCCTAAAATTCCTGCTCCAAAACCTTGATCAATTAATTTGAATAATGTTGTTTCAACTAATTCAACAACGGATGGAGGTAAAATTTGAGCGGCAATAGATATAATTTCTTGATCTAAGCCTTCTTGTTTGCCTAGAAACCAAGAAGCTATTGAAAGAGAAATAAGAAGTATAGGAAAGAATGACTGAAGTGTGTAATATGCAAAAGCAGCGCTTAAATCAATACAATCTGATTTACTCCATCTTTCACAGGCTCCCCATAAACTTTTAATAATCCATGTTGAGCTGCGCTGCATATCAATTCTCTTCAAATACTCCTCCAATATCATATTTATTGTATCTAATAGGGATATTTTTCAAGTCTTTTATATATTTATGATTCAACTATTTTTCAATTAATAAATCACCCCATGGCCTTAAAACTTTAATTTTTTCTTGGTTCCAAGAAGCAATTAAGGGGAAATTAGTATCTTTTAAGTCTTGTTCTGCAGACAAATGCATTGGATTCGTTTCTAACCATTCGATAGAACAGTTAAGCTCCTCGAGTATTAGCCATGCTGCAGCAATATCCCATATTTTTGGAGTTGATTCTATGGCTCCAAAAGTCTGTCCCATTGCTACGCTCGTTAAATTTAAACTAGACACACCAAGAAGTCTTATTTTTCCGGGAAATATAGAATCAGGTTTCTTTTGTAAAATCTTGATAGATCTACTGCATAAGGATACACATTCACTGTTTTGCTTATGGCTGTTAACTTCTATTTTCTTGTTATTGAGCCAAACACCCCTTCCTTTGATTGCTACAAATTTTTTCTTTAATGTAGGAATAATTAGAAAAGAGGATTGAGGGTTGCCATTTACAAATCTTGCTATTGATATAGACCAATATGGTATTCCTGCAGCGAAATTTGTCGTACCATCTAAAGGATCTACTATCCAATAAGCATTTGTTTTAGGAACTAACTTACCTCCCTCTTCACTGAGCACTCCCTCATCAGGAGCAATTATAGATAGAGCCTTTACAATCGTTTTATCGCTCCATAAATCACAACTTGTAACTAATGAACCGTCTGACTTGTTACTTGCACTAATGTTCCCAAAGTCTTTTAATTGGCGATCACTCACCAGTTCAAATAATGAATCTAAATCTTTTAACTGTTGATCGGTTAAATTATTTTTATTCATATTCAAATATTGCAAATAGATTTAATATCATTATTTATGAAACCATTGCTTTCATCACAAATATTACTTATCTCAAGATAAGTCAATCTCTCTAATTCATCCAAATTTAAATTGTAATTATAAATTGCATCAATATTTTTTGAATTAGCATTACTCAATTCTTTTTGTCTTACAAGAACATCTTTCAATGTCGATATTCCTACCTCATATCTTAATCTTGCTAGTCTTAGAGATTCTTCTGTAGAAGATATTTCTTCTAGAGAGGATATAATTTTTTCTTCATTTAATTTTAAATTCAAATAAGCTTTACTAATTTTGGATTTAATAACATTTTCAAGATTTCTATAAGAGTAATCTTCTGATTGAGCATCGGCTATGCTTGATTTATATAAATTTTTATTTTGCCCACCATCAAAAATATTCCAACCAAAGTTTAAGCTGACAGTATTTGTATAGGCAGATCCAGATTTTCCAGAATCTATTTGGACTGCTAAAGAATCACCCTTTGAAAATGAAGTAGTTAATACATTACTTATATAAACATTTGGTTTATAAGTGTTTAGATAATTTTTTGCTTGATTTTCTTTGATTGCTTTTTGAAGAGTAATATTTTTCAGAGAAAGACTCTTAAGTAAACCTTCATTTATGTTCTTATTTAATTTGTGGTTCCAGAAACCTATTAATTTTTGCTTTTTATTTATGTCGAAATCACCATTTATATTTAAGATTTCTTTAAGTGCAATTTTGTTGATCTGATTTTGAATTTTTTTTTCATTTAGTGTTTGCCTATCTCTAGATAATTGTGCATTAGCTTCTAGAACTTCAAATTTAGTGCCTATACCCGCATCAAATTTAGACTTAGCATCTTTCAAACTAGTAACTGATAAATCAAGAGAGGATTTTTTGTTTTTAATATCTTGATAAGATTTTTGTAGTTTGTGGTATCTAGATTTTGCTTCTTGAATGAGGTCTTTCTTTTTAATCTCATAATTATTTCTTGCTATCGCATAATTATTTTTAGCTATTTGAATTTCAGATCCTCTTAAAGGATCTATTAAGTCTAATCTAATATTAAGGGATGGATTTGCAGAGAATTGAGAGGTCTTCGTAGTTGATGAGGTACTGTTATAGTTTTTTCCTGAAACATATTTTGGAAATCCACTGGCTTGCAAATCTAATGAAGGATATCTTTTAGCAATTTTACTCGAAAGAGTAAAAGTCGATGAATCGACTAGATTTTCTAATGCCTTAAGTTCTTGATTATTTTTTAAAGTAATATTTTTTATTTCTGAATAATTAAGGAATATTTGGGTTTCGTTTTCTTCTAGGATTGCTTCAATATTATTGTTAGAGCCACTTAATACTGCTTTTTGAGAATTAATAAATAAAAAAAGTGGAAAAAATAAGACTGGATGTATAAGTTTTCTAAGCATAATCAAGTATTTTATAAGTATTAGATATACCAATTAGATTATTAATAATATCATTTGTATCATCAAGAACGTGAATATTAGTTTTCAGTTTATTTGAAACTTCAGTTATATTTTTGTCATCTAAAAACAAATCACTATTAAGTTTTAGCATGATTGATGGTATGAAAATACTTTCTCCTAAATCCTTATTCTGTAGTCCAGCAATTAAATCTTCACCAGTTAAAAGCCCTGTCACAACTTGATCTTGACCCCAATAAATACTTGGTAAGCCATATAGATTTATTGTTAGTCCATTAATTTTATTAAGTTTTCGTACTGTTGGAAGTAGTGCTTCGTAAACTAATTTCCCAACAATCCAACTGACTTTTCTTTGTTTATCTATTTTTTCAGGCAGAGATTTTGTTTTAGTTTCTAATATTTTAAGAAAGCTTCGTATTGAGCCTACTCCATTAGATTCTTGGGGCATATTTTCATATGTTGTATAACTTGGTAATTTGCGACCAGCTATTAAGTACCATTCGTCTGCAAGCCAACAAAAGCGAGTACCAATTCTTTGTTGAAGAGAGGTTTGAATTTTTTCCACTTGTTTAATAATTTCTTTTGCATATTCTTTTCCTATTGGTAATAAGCCATCATTTTCAGGCCTGAACTTAGTAAGACCTACTGGAACTATTGCTGTAGAAAGTACTGTTTTAAAACTTTTTTTATGAAATTTTGCAAGATCATAAATAGATTTTTCTAAGATCTTACCATCGTTAATTTTGGGACATACAACTATTTGAGCATGTATTTGAATTGAATTTTCCTCTAACCATTCAATTTGATTTAGAATTTGACTTGCTTTTTTATTTTTTAATAATTGTTCTCGGGTTTTTGGGTCGGTAGCATGTATTGAAATAAAAAGCGGGGATAGTTTTTGAGTAGATATTCTGTTCCAGTCATCTTTGTTTAGATTTGTAAGTGTTAGATATGAACCATACAAAAAACTCAATCTATAGTCATCATCTTTTACATAGAGACTTTTTCTTTTGCCATTTGGTTGTTGATCGATAAAGCAAAACGGACACTTATTATTACACTGTTTTATTGAATCAAACAATGCTTCTTTAAAATTAATGCCTAAATTATCGTCTTGATCTTTTTCAATACTAATATTGTGGATTTTCTTATATTTATCTAATACCGATATATCTAAAATTTCTTC
Organism: Prochlorococcus marinus str. MIT 9515; assembly: GCF_000015665.1. Taxonomy (NCBI): domain Bacteria; kingdom Bacillati; phylum Cyanobacteriota; class Cyanophyceae; order Synechococcales; family Prochlorococcaceae; genus Prochlorococcus; species Prochlorococcus marinus. The sequence continues at coordinate 111,771 of NC_008817.1, forward strand.
ACTAATTAGGATTTGGTAATCAATCAAATCTCTTGGTTTCTTCCCATTAATACTAATAATTGAATCACCTGATTCGAAGCCTATTTCTTCAGCAATAGAATTATTCTCAACACTTTCTATTTCTGCTGGATTAATTTGGGATTTAATTTCTGGAATCAAAAAATCATTAGAATTTTCCTTAGAATTAATTTCTTTCCACACAATTAAAGGCCAAACTTTTAACTTTATACTTATTGTAAACTCATATAAGACTCAAAGTATATTAAATACTCTTAAAATACTAAATATGTTTAATTTATTTCAACTATTAAATTAATAAAATATGTCATCTGCAGTTTTATTAAAATAGATCGAAACTAGTTTACGAATTTTAAAAGCTTTAATGCATTGGAAGAATTAATTACTAAAAATTCAGATGTGAAAACCAATATGAAACCCAGCTTTCATGATGAATTTGATACCCCTAAAAGTACTTTTTTATCTAGACCAATTGCTTTGAGGCTATGGGCGTCTTTTTTTGTGATTTTACCAATTTTTGTTCAGGCACCATGGGTCAGATTCGAACCTATTAGTGCTCTTTGTGCTACTTTTATTATCCTTTTTGTATCTTTTTTATTATCCAGAAAAGAGGCAGATAAATGGTTTATTGTAGGCTCTTTATTACTGGGAGTGTCTGGGAGTTGGCTTGGAGGTTGCTTATTTTGGGGATGGCTGAGTGCTTATCCTATTCTCCATATCCCAGTTGAGGCTGTAGCATTGCCTCTTGCGATGGTGGGACTTGGAACAAAATGGAAAATCGGTTCAAGTTTTTATATATCGTCTTTATTCGGAACAGCGATTACAGATTTATCAATTTTTTTGACAGGAATAATGGATCAATGGAAGGAGGTTATTACTGCGGACTCAGATAATGCTCCATTAATACTTCAGAAAACTTCCGAAAATCTAATTCAGTTAAAATCTTTGTCCATTATAATTTTGGCGGCATTTATATTGTGGTTCATATCAAAAGAAATTTTTAATGCTGCTATACCTAATTCGAAAAATGAGAAAGCTCTTTTAGTATCAAGTTATGTAATTCAAACCACTTTGATTGTTGATGGTATTTTTATTATTCTCGCAATTATTCAACCAACATTTAGTGGTTTAGTTTAATGTTAAGGCAACCATTTTCGCAAGAAGCAATATCTATTGATAAGTGGGACGTGATCGTTATTGGTGCAGGAGCAGCGGGTTTAATGACTTGTTTGGAATTGCCAGAAAATTTAAATGTTCTTCTTTTAAATAGAAATACAAGTAAAAGATCTTCGAGCAGATGGGCCCAAGGAGGGATTGCATCAGTAGTAAGACCTGAAGATTCTTTTGCTCTTCATGTAGAAGATACCTTAAAAGCTGGAGATGATTTGTGTGATAAATCTGCAGTTGAAATGCTTGTTAGTGAAGCTCCCGGCTGCGTTGATAGGTTGCAAAATTTAGGTATGATTTTTGATCAGAGCTCTGATCAATTGGCAACAACTTTAGAAGCTGCCCACTCTTGTAGAAGAGTTTTACATGTTAAAGATCGAACAGGTAGAGCACTTGTAGAGGTATTAGAAGATCATATCGAAAACAAAGAGAATATTTTGCATTGTAGAGGTGTGAGAGTAACAGAATTGCTTATTGAAAACCAAGTATGTACTGGAGTTCAAGTATTAGATGGATCTAATTTATATTGGATTACTTCTAAAGCTGTTGTTTTAGCTACGGGCGGAGGCGGACACTTATTTACCAATACTACAAATCCTGCCCAATCTTCAGGAGAAGGAATTGCTCTCTCATGGAAAGCTGGAGCTGCAATTGAGGATTTAGAATTTATACAATTTCATCCTACAGCTTTAAAGTTTTATGGCTCTCCTTGCTTTTTAATATCTGAAGCCCTTCGAGGAGAGGGCGCAGTTCTTGTTGATAAGAATGGCGAAAGCCCAGTAAGGCATTTACAAAATGGCGATTTGGCAACAAGAGACCAAGTTAGTAGAGCAATTATGAATAGTATGCAAGAAAATGATATTGATCATGTTGGCCTAGATTTAAGATTTATTGATCCAAAAAAAATTGTAGAAAGATTTCCTACAATCATTAGTAGATGTCAAGATTATGGAGTTAATCCTTTGACGGAGGTCATTCCTGTTGCGCCGGCGGCTCATTATTGGATGGGAGGCGTTCATACTGATTTGGATGCATCTTCTACAGTCAAAGGCTTATATGCCGTAGGAGAAGTAGCCTCTACAGGCGTGCATGGTGCAAACAGACTAGCTAGTAATTCGCTGATGGAATGCCTTGTATTCGCACGAAAATTGTCTTCAATTGAGTTGAATTCTCCTTTCAACTTGAGAAGGCTAGATAGACATAATAAGGAAATTTATATGGATAGTCCAAAGGAGGATTTTATCTCAAGTATTTCAGAGAAAATTAATAGTTTAAGAAAATCATGCTGGTCTCATTTAGGGGTCTCCCGCAATAAAAAAAGTATGATCGAACTATTAAAAATTCTTCAAGAAGAGAAAGATGAAATACAAAAAAATCCGTTGCTTGAGTGTCTTAAGAAAATAGAAATTGATCAGAAATTGAAATTAAGTGAACCAAATAGGCGAGCTCTTAATCTATTGCTTGATTTGAATAATAGACAAATTACGACATTATTATTATTAAAAGCTTGTCTTTTTCGAGAGGAAAGTCGAGGTGGGCATTATAGGGACGATTATCCTTCTAAAGAAAAAATTTGGGAATGTCATACTAGGCAGCAATTAAATCACAAAATAATTAAAAGGTTTATTAAAAATTAGAATCTCCTTCATATCCAGTAATGGTTGCCAATTCATTTAAATCTTTAACACCACTATATATCTCACCGTTAATTTCCCATGATGGAAACCCTTCAATCTGTTTTTCTCTGCAAAGTTTATATTGATTATCTTTTCCATCTTTGGCGCACTCTATAACTGTTAATTCTTTAACTGCTTTTTTGCCAAATAATTTTTTTTGATCAAGGCAATGAGGACACCAATATGCACTAAACATTTTAATGTTATTATCACTAAGAAATTTAGCAAACTTTACTTTTTGGGGAGAGCTTAATGTGGTGATTGCAGGGGATACTTTTTCTGAGCTATTAGAAATATCAATTGCATTAGAAGGGTCAACATTATTAGACCATATCAATCCACCTATAAGAACTGTTAAAAAAACAATAAATCCACGAAAAAACATAGGTTCCCGACTTTCAAACTTTGCACCAATCATAGAGAAAATAAAAATGGAAATAGATATAATTGCCGAAAGTATACAAAAAAAACAATAAGCCTTGATTTTAAAAAACATTATATTTATCAATAGGATGCTAAAAACAGAAGAAGCACAAGAGATTAAAAATATTAACCACCATAGAAGCTTGTTTAATTTTTCTTTGTGAGAAATTATATTCAGTGATAAAAATATTGAAAATCCTAGTATCAAACTATAAGTAATAACCCCTGCTAATGAGAGGGGAATATTAAATTGACTATTCTCAAATAATGTACCCCAAGGGCTATTTAAAACTTTTTCACAACCATTATTAATTCCAGGACATGAAAGAGATTTCAATACTCCCCAATTTTTTAATGTAATTGAACCTGTATCAACTAATCCAATGGTGCTAATAACAGCAATTATAATTTTTGGCCATTTTAAATCTTTTTTATTTCTACTTTTTAAAGTCTTAATAGCCATAGATTTTAAATGTTTGTATTTTTCAGAATCTGTCCTAATATTATCTTTGAACGGGACTTATAAACAAATTTCTTTGTTAATTATTTCTTATATAATATCTAAATTACGTGAAGCAAAGTAATAAAAATGTAAAGGATAAAAATATTACAAAGGTTGCTTTTAGTCATGTGGGGTGTGAAAAAAATCTTGTTGATACTGAACATATGCAAGGTTTATTAGACAAAGAGGGATATGAGGTAGGTAATAATTTAGAGGATGCGAAAGTGGTAGTTGTTAATACTTGCAGTTTTATAGAAACAGCTAGAGAAGAATCTATAAGGAAGATACTTGAATTTACTGATCAAGGCAAACAGGTAATAGTAGCTGGTTGTATGGCGCAGCATTTTAAAGAAGAACTTTTAAAAGAAATTCCTGAAATCAAGGCTTTAGTAGGAACAGGTGATTATCAGAAAATTGCAAAGGTTATGAATCGAGTAGAAAAAGGTGAAATTGTTAATGAAGTTTCAAAGGTACCTGAATTTATTGCAGATGAAAAAATCCCACGTTTGATAGATCAAAAAAAATTTGTTGCTTATCTTCGTATCGCTGAAGGTTGCGATTATAACTGTGCATTTTGCATCATTCCCAAATTGAGAGGACCTCAACGAAGTAGGACTATTGAATCTATAATCTTAGAAGCAACAAATCTTGCAAATCAAGGGATTCAAGAAATAATACTTATTAGTCAAATTACAACAAATTATGGTCAAGATATTTATGGTAAACCCTCTTTAGCAAGACTCTTGAAAGAACTTTCTAAAGTTTCAGTTCCTTGGATACGAATTCATTATGCATATCCAACTGGATTAACTGATGAAGTGATAAAAGCTTTTAAAGATTCAAATAATATAGTCCCCTATTTTGATCTACCTTTACAACACAGTCATTCAGATGTTCTTAAGAGTATGAATAGACCTTGGCAGGCCTCTTTAAATGAATCAATTTTAAGTAAAATAAGAGATCAAATACCATCCGCTGTATTAAGAACAAGCTTAATTGTGGGTTTTCCTGGAGAAGAACAAAAACATTTTCTACATCTTTTAGATTTTCTGCATAAGCATAAGTTTGATCATGTTGGAGTTTTTATTTTTTCTCCGGAAGAAGGAACAAGTGCGTTTGATTTGCCAAATAGAGTACCATCGGAAATAGCTGATGCAAGAAAAGATAATATAATGTCAATCCAACAAAATATTTCAAAGAAAAAAAATCAATTATATGTAGGTACTAAAGTCAAAGTATTGGTAGAAAAAATATCTAAGAATAACGAACTAATAGGACGCTCTTATCACTTCGCACCGGAAATAGATGGAAATGTAATTTTATCTATTAAAAAAAATGTGATTGAGAACAATTATGTCGGTAAATTTGTTGAAGCAAATATTTGCTTTGCAGATGAATATGATTTATATGGGGAAGTAATAAATATCTTATAAATTTTCCTCTAAATTAATTTAACTGCTCTTAAAAGTTTATCTAATAAAAAAGCGGCACCGAATCCGAAACCAAGAAATGCAAAATAGAAAATAATGTTCATTTATCTCTTTATGTTTTTATTTAATTTAGCATCCCAATAAAAATTAGAATTTTTTCGTTTAATTTCTTAATCTTGGACATAGGTTAACTGTTTGTACAAACATTCTTCGGCTTTTTGTAATTCTCGTCCTAAATATAAAGCATGATCAAATCTAGATATTAGATCATTACGCTTTTCGGTTATTGCTATCCCAATCTCTTTAGCACTTATTCCTGTAAAGGTCTCATTACAAGTTTTGATTTCTCTTGAGTCACATTTAATAGGTTCATTAGTTTTTGGATCTAGTGCATACCCCTCTTCATTAATAGTATTCAAATAATGTTCCAAGATAATATGTTTTTTCTCTATATCTATCTTTATTATGAAATATCCATTTGGGTCTAGCTCAATATATCTATTAGATAAATTATTATCTATTTCTATTTTTTTCTCCAATATTTTAATAAAATCCATCTTCACATTTTTAATAAAGTTACATTATTAATATAGGCAAAGATCTAGTCATTTAATTTTTATTTTCTTTAAAAGGGATAGAATTATTTTCCAATTTAATTTCTTGCATAGTTTGAAAATTAACTTTATCTAACCAAGGGGTAATTATATCTTCCATATTTTTATTGAACCATTTGTGAAAACTTTTAGTACCTTTTGCATAAAAACCTCTTCTTCTTTTGTGTTTACCCCCTGCACCAGGATCAAAACTTTCAATCTTATTTGTTATGGCCCACTCAATAGGTTGGTAATAGCATAATTCAAAATGTAAGTTAAGTATTTCTTCTTGACTACCCCAATATCTACCCCAAATATTTTTTTTATTTTTCACACACATTGACATTGCAATTGTTCTTTCAGAATCATTTCTTGAAGCACTAAAAAATAATAGATTTTGTTTGTTTTCAAGAATTTTTTCGAAAAACTCGGATGTGAGATATTTGCTGCCCCATACTCCCCATCTCAAACAATGTTGTTCGTAGAAATTATGCATTTTTTGAACTATTTCAAGATTTATACTCTCTTCTGTATGAATTTTAATCTCGAGATTTTGTTTTGAAATTGATTTTCTTTCTTTTTTGATATTTTTTCTTTGATTAGAGTTGAACCTTAATAAGAAATCATCAAATGATTTTTCTCCATTAGTTTTCCATTCACTACTTGTATTGATCCATTCTTTATATCCTAAGGATTTGAGATGTTTGCCCCAATTTTCGTTTACGTATAAAAAATTGCAACTTAAGATATTATTTTTTAAAGCAAAGTTATCAATATGTTTGATTAATGAATTTGTAATCGGCGCTTTGTTTTTAGTCTCTTTGTATAGAAATTCATATCCATTAATAGGACTATAAGGACTCATCCCAATTAGCTTAGGATAATAATTCAAATTTAAATCTTGAGCTAATCTTGCAAAGGATTGATCAAAAATAAATTCTCCGTAACTATGATTTTTAAGAAAAAGTGGAGCTATTCCGCAAATTTGTTCATTTTGATAAGCAACAAAATATAAAGGTTGCCATCCAGTTTCTCTTGAAACACTTTTCGATAATTCAAGGTTATAGAGCCATTCCCATTCATAAAATGGGTTATTAATTTCTTTTCTTAATTCATTCCAAGTTTTTTTATTTATTTCTTGAATAGATAGTTTAATTTCAACTTTGTGCTCAATATGATTCATATTTTCTTTACTTTAATCATCTTTAATGTTTCTTGTGTAATGAATATATATTTCATTTTTATCCAATTCTTGAATTGATTTTATTTTCCAAAATTGCTTCAAATTAAAAATTTTACTTGTTTGTTCAGCAGGTATCCATGTAAATTTTCCTCCGATTATTCTTGGAGCTATTGTAATTTTAATTTCATCAATCAAATCTTCTTTTATAAAAGAATTTATCAGCTTTGCTCCACCAAGAAGTGCCAGACGATTGATTCCAGCTTTTTTAATACTTAACAAAGTTTCACTCCAAGAATTATTGTAGAAAATTTCTTTTTCAAAATCTATATTTTTAAGTACATCTTTTTTATTAGAGCTGATTAACCATCTTTTAATTGGTTGTTGAAAATAACTCCAATCTTTTTCAAATGTTTTGCTATTAGAAGCGACTATAGAAATAGGCTGAGTTTTTGAAATTTTTATTTCGCCATTTTTACAATAATTTTTTACTAAATATGTACTTTGGTGAGCTTTTAATGTTCCCAAACCAAAAATTGTAGCGTCAACTTTTGATAAGTGTTCGTCTAGCATTTTTTTATCTTCTTTACTTCCAAGATGAGATTCACCTCCAGTTGGGAAGGCAATTCTTCCATCTAAACTAGAAGCGATAATGATCGCTACGCTTGGAGTGTTCAAGCTTGAGCAACTAAAGCGTTCGCAATATTTTTTTGCAAAGAATTTGGTAAGCTTTGCTCAACATAAATTTCGGCGGCATTATTCGGACTCTCTTGCAGTTTTATCTTGTGTAGATTTGCTCCAATGTTTTTAATCGGAGATGAAAGAATATCAGAAATGTGTAGTGCAATATTTTCACATGTTGGGACGCAAGTTTTAAAATATTCGATATCTTTGTTTAAAAAAGTGTGGTCAAACTGTTCAACTACAAGATCATCAATAATTGTTTGTAATGAGGGTAAATCACAAATCATCCCCGTTCTTGGATCAATTTGCCCTCGTACAGTAACATCGAGAAAATAATTATGTCCATGTCCATTAACTCTGGCACATTTACCATATATTTTCTTGTTTTCATCAAGAGAAATCTCATCTTTAGCTAATCTGTGAGCAGCATTAAAGTGACTTTGAATTGTTAATAAAGCTTCCATGTTTTTTCCAGAATAATCTGCCCATAAAGTTGGGCTTTCATAAAGTCTTATATTTGTGAGAGGTAGGTCATCTTTTAAACGATTCCAAATAACTTTAACTAGAGCCTCAGTAGTTGGAAGAATGCCATCGTGACTATGAATATTAAATTCAGGCCATACATCATTTAAAAAACGAAAATCTAATTGTTCAGTAACCTTATTCTTAATAGAATGTTTTACATCAGAAAGATTAAGGACCATTCCATACGAGTCAAGTTCCCCACCCATTGATACAATGAGTTCATAATTATGGCCATGTCCTGGAGCTATACTACATTTCCCAAAAAGAGAGAAATTATCCTCTAAGCTTTTTTCAGGAAGCCAATAACGATGACTCGAACTAAAACAGGCACGTCGAGTTATAACGCATTCACGTCCCTGGCCATGTAATGGTTTGGTATGTGTAAAAGTCATAAATGTCTGTAATAATACTATCTTAAGGTTTTATATACGCTTTTGTCTGTATGGAAAAATCGATTATTGATAAAACAAACAAAATAATTAAAGGAAGAAGTATATTTTTGATAGGTATGATGGCTAGTGGTAAATCTCAAACTGGCCCAGTATTAGCTAAATTTTTGAGGTACAAATATATTGATTTAGATAAATTAATAGAGAAAATCGTAAAAAAAACAATTATTGAAATGTTCCACGAAGATGGTGAAGAAAAATTTCGAGAACTAGAGACAAATTGCTTAAAAGAAACAATCAAAATTCCCTCTTTAGTAATATCTACTGGTGGAGGTGTTATTGCTAAACCAGAAAACTGGGGAATATTAAGGCAAGGTATTATAATTTGGATTGATACAAAGCAAGAGATTGCTCTTGAGAGACTGCAAAATGATATTGATAATAGACCTTTACTTCAAGGAAAAGATTTAAAAGAATTATATAGTCGTATTTTTCAATCAAGAAAAAATTTATATTCGCAGGCTGACTTAAGAGTTGAGGTTGATAACGAAAACGTTGAAGAAGTTGCAAAAAAAATAATTTATCAAATTCATAACAAAATTATTAATTAATCAGGTTCAACTCGTACAGCAAACCATTTAATAATAAATCCAAATTTTATTTCTAATTCATAAGTGCTTTCTAATAATTCTTCGAGAAATTTCTCATTGGAAAAATCTTTTTTTTGATATATTGTGGATGAATCAATCTGAGTAAGCCAATTTTTCAACCATAAGATTGCTTCTTTTTTAGTTACTATTTTTTCTTTTGAATCTGGTTCAAGTAATACAAAATGGTCTTCAGATCTTATTAATGGATTTGACATGATTAAAAATTTTTTGGGATTAATTATTTTTCTAATTATTCAAGTGCTTTGTGTAAATAATGCATACGCTTTAAATGATAATAATGTAAGAGGATTTTTGGAGGAAAGAGAAAATTCATGGCCAGAGCTATACTTGCCCATTTTTAAATATTCAAATACTTCTAAAGATTTAATTTATCCTAAATGGTTTGAGGGCAATTGGCTTGTAACTTCTCAGGATTTAGAAGATGAATCTCAAGCACCAGTAATATATAAAGTAAATTTTTTTAAAAATAATTTAAATGAAGTTGTTGGCAATCGTTCCAAAAATTCTGAGTCAATTGGAAAGGCAATATTTGGTGAAAATTTGATCAAAGTTGTTAATGATCCTAAATCAATTAATAAACAAATAACTTATTTGAAGGATGATTTATACATTGATTCAAGGATTACAGGAAGAAATCAAATTCAAGATGATGATAAGTTTTTTGCAGATGAATTAGTTATTCAAACTGTTCATAAACCTGGGGCCTCTAGGGTGAATCAGGTCGAAACAATTAGTAAATTTCAAAAATGTAATTCAGGTAATATGAATTCACAAGATCCTCTTAAACCTTATATCTGTGGTGTTCAATATATTGCTACATATGGTTCTAAAGTTGGAGATAGGTCAGTGCATGCAATTAAAACTGGTAAATATAAATTATCGTTTAAATTTATTGAGAGTTAGCACTAAAAATATATTCTTCTATATTATTCCTCCAGATAAATATATTTTCTAAATACGGATTATTTATATATTCTTGACAACCTTCTCCTGAAAGAATGGGTCCTGATGATTTTGGAAATTTAAGAAGAGATAATTGTGCAGCAATTGCAATATCAGCTATTGAGAAGTTATCACCTATTAAATATTTTTTGTTAATTAGGGATTTTGATATTGCCTCTAATATTTTCTGCAGTTCTAAATTGTCTTTAGAAGATAAAACAACATTAGAAATTTTACTAAGATTTTTAAAAGGTAATTTATCAACTAATCCTTTTAATGAGGATGGGATTTCATCTGGAAGTAAAGCAGTACGCAGTTTTGGATTCTCTATTGCTGATTTAATAAGAGCTTTTTTACAAGTTGAGGCCATTGTAGTATCAGCCCAATTTTCTACTAATTTGCATTGTGCAAACAGTAAAGGATCTTCGGGGAAAAGTGGATTGTGATCATTTTTCTTATTAATATATTCGCAAATAAGTGAAGAATCACTAATAATTTGATCGTTATCATCAATGATTACAGGGACTTGTTTTTGACCTGATAACTTAAAGATTTCAAACTGGCCTATGCCTGGTGTAACTTCTTCAACTCTATATTGTAATTTCTTGGCGTGAAGAGCCATTCTTGTCTTTAAGCAAAAAGGGCTATGTCTAAATTGATATAATGTAATCATGCTGTTTAATGTTTGTTAAAACTTAGCTAAAAAAGTAATCTAATTGTGGAGCTAATGGGCCAATTCTTCTCTAATGTTGCAAGATATCCTAAGTATTTAATTTCTATTATTGCAGGAGGATTAGTTGCGCTACTTGAACCTTTGTTTAAAAACAGGTCAAATCCATTTATATTGATCGGTTTAATATCTTCAGTAATAAGTGCCTTCATAACAGTATATTTCGTCTTGCAAGCAATGACTAATCCAATCAACTTATAACTATAATGCCAAATAATTATCGGATTGCAAAAGTTTCTTCTCTGCTGAAAAAGGAGATAACTCTTATTTTACAGAATGACTTGGAAAATGATTTATTAAGGAGTAATTTCATTAGTATTTCAAAAATAGAAGTAACAGGAGATTTGCAATTTTGTAAGATTTATATATCATCAGCTGCTGAAGGAAACATAAGAAAAGAAATTATTGAAAATTTAAATCTTGCTAAGAACTATATAAAACATATTTTAGGTCAAAGAATTGAGATGAGAAGAGTGCCGGAATTAACTTTTAAGGACGATACAGCATTGGCAAAAGGATTGTCAGTTCTAAAGCTCCTCGAGGAATTAAACAATAAAACTCACAATCAAAATTCACAAGTTGAGGAAAATAATGATAACGTCTGAGTTCTCTTTGAAGCAAAAAAATATGATCATTACTCGATCAAAAGATAAGATATCTGATATAAAAAAATTATTCACTAATGAAGGTGCTCAAATATTTGATTTTCCTGCAATTGAGGTTGGATATCCTGATGATTTTAATCCTCTAGATGATGCATTAAGCGAAATTAATGATTTTCATTGGATTATTTTTTCTAGTAGTAATGGAATAAAATTCGTAGATGAGAGATTAAGAAATTTCAATACTTCTCTAAAAGAATGTTCGAAGAAAATTAAAATTGCTGTAGTAGGGGAGAAAACTTCTTTAACTCTAATCGAGTTAGGTATTGAGGCTGATTTTGTGCCCCCAGAATTTGTAGCAGAAAGTTTAATTGAAAATTTTCCTATATCAGGATATGGACTCAGAGTTCTTTTGCCAAGAGTTCAAACAGGAGGAAGGAATTTAATTGCAGATCAATTTAGGAATTCCGGTTCACGTGTTGTGGAAGTTGCTGCTTATGAAACAAGATGTCCTGCTTCAATTCCTAAAGAAACAATCAATGTTATTACTAAAAGAAAGGTTGATGCAATGCTTTTTTCTAGTGGTAAAACAGTATCAAATTCTTCTTTCTTGCTTGAAAAAGAATTTGGAAAAGAATGGTTAACTTTCCTTGATGATGCGAAATTATTAACTATTGGTCCTCAAACTTCAAAAATATGTGAAAAATTTTTTGGCAGAGTTGACGGAGAGGCAGTGAAATATACCTTTGAAGGATTATTAGATGCTGCTATTGATATTTTTAGTTAGTTAATTCATTTTTGTAATTTTTTTCTACCAGATCTCGAAATCTATCAATATTTGCTTGTAATTCATTAGTTACCATTTTGCCTAAGATTTTTTCTTCCATAAAGCGAGCAAGCATTTTAGGTAATTCATAGGTAACAGCTAAGTTTACTGAGGTAAATTTGTCTCCTTTTGATTCGAAAATAACAGATCCTTGAGTTGGTAATCCTCCTATAGATTTCCATTTTAATTTATTTTTCTCTATCCTTTCTGTTATCTGTGCTTTCCATTTAAATTTGAATCCATTAGCAGCTAAAGTCCATTCAGTTAAATCAGGTAAAGTAGATGTTTCTTGATCAACTGTTTTCACGGATTCAATCCAGCTCATCCAGAGTGACATGGAGTCTAAATCACTCCATGTATTCCAAACGTTATCTAATGGCGCATTTACAGTTGTAATTACATCATGCTTAAGCCAAGTACCCATAGTTAACTAACCGCACGATTTTTTGCCAATTCGACTTTCTTATCTAGAATTGCTGCTGCTGCTAGATGACCGCTCATAGTAGCCCCCTCCATTGAATCTATATAGTCTTGTTTTGTATAACTACCTGCCATAAAGAAATTTGATATTGAAGTCCTTTGATCAGGTCTATATGGTTCCATACCTGGACTTTCTCTATAAAGTGATTGTGGAATCTGTACTATATTACTCCAAAGTAATTTAAGATTTTTTGAAGAAGGAAATAGGCGACGGACTTCAGCATCAATTTCTTTTGTGACTTTTTCTTTTGATCTACCCATCCATCGATCACCAGGAGTTAAAACACATTGGAGTAAAGATCCCATTCCTTCCTTTCTATAATCGATGGGACTTGCTAAAGCTAAATCGGCGAAACAGCTGAAAGATGCATCTGCTGAATATAAAAGATTATCCAAACCAGAAGGGTTCTGACTTTTGTTATCATTATTTAGTTCAGTAACCCACCCATCATATCTTAATTGTATTGTTGCAACTGCAACTGCTCTGAGTTTTTTTAAACCTTTAAACTCTTTGAATTGATACCACTCTTTAGGAACTATTTTTTTAATTCCAGGTACATCACAAGCAGCGAGAAATGTATCAGCGAAAACTACCTTATCCCCTTCAGGAGAGGAAATTTTTAGCTGCTTAACCGAATAGGCGGAAGATTCCTTTTCAAAAATAATTTCATCTACCTTATGATTTAGGTGAATTAGGCAACCTTTTTTTGTAATGTAATCAACGATAGGTTGCGTTAGCCATTTATGAGGCGATCCCTTTAAAAGATTAAGTTTAGAGGCTTCAGTCTTAGATGCAAACATCATAAAAATAGTTAACATGCATCTTGCCGAAATGTCTTGACAATTTATAAAACCTAAAGCGTAAGCAATTGGATCCCACATCCTTTCAAGACTTCTAATGCTTCCTCCATGATTTAAAAACCATTCTTTAAAACTTATTTTATCCAAGTCTCTAATAATTTTCATCGCACCTTCATAGTCGATTAACCCTCTTACTATCGGGCTAGTTCCTAAAGCTAATGCATTTCTTAACTTGTCTACCCAAGTCAGTTGTTCTGTTGTGAAAAAAGCCTTCAGTCCGTTAAATGGAGCTCCCAAAGGGAATCTGAAATCTAAAGATTTTAAATTACCACCATTATTGATAAATAAATGAGTATGTTCTTTAGGAAGCAAATTATTTAATGCCCCAACTTTATTCATTAGTTTGAAGAGATTTGCATAGTTATAAAAAAATACATGTAGACCCATCTCTATGTGGTTACCGTCTTTATCTTCCCAACTTCCAACTTTTCCGCCCCAAAATGATCTACTTTCGTAAATCTCGACTTCGTGGCCTGCATCAACTAAATCAACTGCTGCTGTCAATCCTGCTAATCCTGAGCCAACTATTGCAATTTTCACTTTTTTCTGAATTATAACAAATCAACTTTGTATATCGTTTGATATATGCATGATGTATCTATATTTTTTATAGTATATGTAGAGGATTGAATGAATTTATGGAAAATTTAGAAGTAGATGAAAAAATCAAGACATCAGATGATGGTAAAGGGATTTTAATTACGAATGCAGCTATAGAGCAAGTCTCTTTTTTATTAAAGAATCAAACTGACAAAAAAGCTCTCAGAGTGGGAGTAAGGTCAGGAGGTTGTAGTGGTATGAGTTATACGATGGATTTCATTGGTGGGGATCAAATAAATGCAGATGATAAAGTATATGATTATTCACTAAGTTCAGAACAGAGTTTTAAAGTAGTATGTGACCCAAAAAGTTTATTATATATTTACGGTATGCAGTTAGATTTTAGTAAGGATTTAATTGGAGGAGGATTTAACTTTGTTAATCCTAATGCTTCACAAACTTGTGGCTGCGGTAGCTCATTTGCAGTTTAGAATAAAATTATGTTAGATGAAATTAATCCAATTGAATCCGATTTCAATGCTGCTTTATCTAGATATAAAGATGGGAAAGAATTAATACCAATTCTTGAAGATTTTCAAAAAATCATTCAACAAATACCTAATCACTTTGCTGCTTGGACTTGTTTATCTTGGTTGCATCTTCTCTTGAAAAATAATGAAGAAGCATTAGCTGCTGCAAGACAAGCTGTTCGTTTAAATCAACAAGACCCACAAGCAAGGATGAATTTATCTTTAGCTCTTTTGGCTACAAATAATAAAGGTGTTCGAGAGAATGTTGAATTAATTAAAAAAATGTCAATCATGATGCCTGATGTAAAGACTGAGTTGAAAGATTCAGTTGCAGACGGCTTTAATAGATATCCAAATTGGCCAGAGTTAACCAAAATCAATAAATGGCTTGAATTTTGAATGTCCAGAATTTTACTATTAAGTAATGGACATGGAGAAGATTTATCTGGTAGTTTGTTAGCTAAATATTTTGCAAAGCAAGGTGATCTTGTAAATGCTCTTCCTATTGTTGGCGATGGAGAGAATTATAAAAAAGCAAATATAAGGATAATTGGTAAAACCAAAAAATTTAGAACAGGTGGCCTTGGTTATAATTCTTTTAAAGGAAGAATTGCTGAAATATTTGGAGGACAAATCATTTACTTTTTAAAAAAATTATATTTGTCTTATAAAGTAAGAAATAACTATGATTTTTATATTGTTGTTGGAGATATAGTTCCTGTTTTTTTTTCATGGTTTGCAAAAAAAGATTTTTTTACATATTTAGTCGCATATTCAAGCCATTATGAGGGCAAATTGAAATTACCTTGGCCCTGTAAATTTTTTTTATTATCAAAATATTCAAAAAAAATATATGCTCGTGATTTGTTAACAGCAAATGATTTAACTCAACAATTCGGAAAAAAAGTTCTTTTTTTGGGTAATCCATTTATGGATAAATTTTCTGTTTTTTCAAATAAATCAAATATTTCCCCTTCTATTATTGGATTATTTCCTGGAAGTAGATGTCCTGAACTTGTTGAAAATTTAAAAACTATTTTAGAGGTTCTTGAGACAATGTCTGACTTGAAATATTTTGAGAATATTTCTTTCAAATTTGCCATAGTAAAAGCTCTTTCTATAGAAGAAATAACGTATATATTAAATCAAAGAAAATGGATTTTTATAGAAAAAAAAGAAAATACTAATTCTTTAGTATATAAATTCGGATTTATTACACTTTATTTTAATTGGAATTTGTTTGAGGAAATACTATTTAATAGTAAGTTTGTGATAAGTATGGCTGGAACCGCATCAGAGCAAGCCATTGGGTTGGCAAAGCCAGTTATTCAAATTGAAGGTAAAGGTCCGCAGTTTACAAAATCTTTTGCAGAAGCACAAAGAAGATTACTCGGGAGATATGTTTTTTGTTCTACTAATTACATTAATAAAGAAGATCAAATAAATCAGACAATAAATCTTATCCTTCAAGTGATTTATCGGATAAAGCTAGACAAAAATTTTTTGAGTTCTTGCCTTCATAATGCAAATCAAAGAATCGGAGAGTTTAATTCATGTATTGATATCATAAATGATATTAAACGGTCATGAAAAATGACTAATGAGAAATCTCAATCTAAATTAAAAGATATTATTGATAATTTTTTATTGATAAATTTATTTGTTGTAATTTTTTTTGCAATATTTTTTATTTTTGCAGTAATTATGGAAATAAATGGTGTATTCATTTTCCTTGATTTTTTTCAGAATCTTTGGAACCCTCTTATAGTGCCACTTATCACTATCTTAATTCTAAGTACATTAATAAGTGGAATTAATTCTTGGTGGAGGCGTAAATGGCTTTCTCAAGAAGAGGATATTTGAATTTATACATTTTTTCTTTTAATTTAATACTTATTACTTTCTGTCCCTCTAAAACTAATTTTGCTCCATCACCTAATAGTAATTTCAATATTGTTCCTGGTACTGGGAGTAAATCTGGTCTATTGAGACATCTCCCTAAACTTTTAGAGAAATCTTTCATTAGTACTGGTTCGGGCGCAACAGCATTAAAAACGCCAGTAAATTGTTGATCTACTAATGCTTTACTAATTAATCCACATAAGTCACTTCTGTGAATCCAACTCATCCATTGCTTTCCATCTCCGATTGGGCCTCCCAATCCAATTTTAAAAACAGGAAGCATTTTTCCTAATGCTCCTCCTTCTGCTTCTAAGACTATTCCAATTCTAAAAATGACTAATCTTGAGAAGAATGGTTTTTCGTTAGCAACATCTTCCCATTTTTTGCAAAGGTTTGCTAGAAAATCATTGCCACATCTACTATTTTCATTAAATTCATTAGTGAGACTTGTTCCATAAAAACCTATTGCGGAAGCATTAATGATGACTTTTGGGATAATTCTGGATTTTTTTAATGTTTCCATCAAAAACTTAGTTGAATTAATCCTACTTTTTTCAATCTCTTCTTTTTGAAGCTCGTTCCATTTTTTATCTGCTATTGGTTCACCTATTAAATTAATTATCCCTTCACAATTTTTTAAATTATTTAAAAGATGTTCATCTTCCCAGTTTTGTTTTTTTGATAAATCGATCTTAAGAAATTTAAATTTATCCAGTGGAATATTTAATTTCAAGTTATTAATATTTTTTCTGCTAATAATACAAAGTTCGTGGCCCTCTTTGAGCAAAGCTGGTACTAATTCTTTTCCCACAAAGCCTGTACATCCTAGGAGTAAAAGACGCATTTTATTAATTAAGTAATCATCTAAGACTATTAAATTTTTATTGTAATTGTAATTATTATGATGTAATCAGTTTAAAAAAAAATTAAAGAAAAAAGTTTTTGTATAATAGTTTTGGAAATTAATAAATAAATCTTCTTATGAGTGAGACTATACCCAAAAAGCCTCTAAAGAAAGGTAGCTTAGTTTTTGTAGATAAAAATATTTATGATAAGAGTATCGAAGCTTTAGCTAGCGATTCAGATTTGCCTGCTTATATATTCGAAGGTCCAGGAGAAATATTAGGAATTAAGGAAGAGTATGCTCAGGTACGATGGCGTCGACCTGTTCCTGATGTCTGGTTTAAACTAGATCAACTGAAAGAATATTTAGCCTCAGAATAATTATTCAGGAAATTATAGATTTTTTATCAAAACCCATTTTTAATTGAATTCTTTTTGCCTCTTGCATCATCTCTTTACCATCAAATAAATAATCATCTACATATCCTTGTGTATATTTGTCTAGTTCTGATAAAGCATCTTTAACTTGAGAAAAACAATGATAAAGATCTAAACCAAAAGAAGATATTGTATGTGGCACAGATTTTGACTTATAAAGTTCATCAACTTTTTCAATTTTTTTTTGGGAAAGGTTAATATAACTACAAAATTTATCCATTAATTCTTCATCATAAGGATCAGCAGATAGCTCTTTTATTTCTTGATTCAAAGGTTTTATTATTTGGCTAATAAATCTATTCGAGGGATAATAAATATTCTTTATCCAATTTTTAACTTCGATATCCTTTACTGCTGAACTATATTTTGTAGTATTAACTTTCTCTGCCCAATTCTCATTATTGAAATTAGATGATTGGTTTAAAGACAAGAGTGTTTTATCATATTGTTCTTTTTTAATAGGATCATTAAGAGTTTCCCATGCATCTTGTATTGCCAGAAATCTATCTTTTTCCCCTCCTGTATCAGGATGATGTTGTTTTACTAAGCGACGATAAGAAGATTTTATTTCGCTTTTAGTCGCATTTTTTTTTAAGCCTAACTCTTCATAAAAATTTTTGATCATATCTAAATACCTCTTTTTATAAATAACCGTCTTGTCTAGCCTGAACGACAGTATTAGATTCAAACATTGCTGTTGATAAATATCTTTCACCGAAACTTGGAAGGATTACTATTAATCTTTTTTTAATAAATTCTTTCCTTTTACCAATTTTTATTGCTGCGGCTAAAGCAGCCCCACTACTAATTCCTGATAAAAGACCCTCAAGTCGAGCTAATAATCTCCCATAATAAAATGCATCATCATCATCTATCTTGATTATTTCGTCTATTAACTGGGTATTGAGGACTTTAGGAATGAAGCCTGCACCTATTCCTTGGATCGAGTGAGAACTTGGCTTTTCTCCAGATATAACTGCACTTTTTGCAGGCTCAACTGCGTAAATTTTGCAATTTGGATTCACTTTTTTTAAAAATCTAGCGCACCCAGTTATTGTTCCTCCAGTACCAACCCCAGATACTAATCCATCAATATTTTGATTAGATTGATCCCAAATTTCTTTTGCTGTTGTTCTTTCATGAATCTCAGGATTCGCGAGATTTTCAAACTGGTTAAATTGAAAGCTATTTGGAATACTTGAAGATAATTCATTCGCTAATTCTAATGCCCCTCTCATTCCCTCTGTGCCTGGAGTAAGTTGCAATTCTGCACCATAAGCTCGAAGCATTGCCCTTCTCTCAATACTCATGGTGTCTGGCATGGTTAGTATCAATCTATAGCCTTTAGCTGCTGCAACCATTGCTAAAGCTATGCCAGTATTCCCACTTGTTGCTTCAATTAAGGTCGTTTTTCCTGGAAGTATTAAACCATCTTCTTCGGCTGAATTTAACATAGAATACGCTATGCGATCTTTAACAGATGCTGATGGATTGAAACTTTCAAGTTTAGCTATAATTTCAGTATGACACTTACAGTAATCTTTAATACGATCTAATTTAACTAAAGGTGTGTTACCAACTAAGGAGGTGATATCGCTTGCGATTTCCATGGAGAAAAAGTCTACAAAAAATGAATTTGTTTATCTTAATGATAATTGCATGTATAGATCTTTTAAAAAAAAATTTTTTAATTGAAGTTAATTTAAAAACAATTTTTTATAAAAGATTGTTCTATAGTTTGTTTATAATAATGTAATCACAATTTTTTATGTATTCTCTTGAAATAAGTCTCAGATATTCCCCTTTCCCCCTTTCGATTCAGAAGAAGGATTATGAGGATGTTAAAAGAATCTATGATGAAATTAAAGATTTTATGCAAGGTAAAAACACCAATTCTGACTTAATTGAAATAAGCTGTGAAAAGGTTCAGGATAAATTAATTACGGTTCTTGCTAAAGAGGTTATTTCCGTTCAGATATATGAAAAGTCCTCAGTCGCAGGGGGTTCAAAAAGACCGGGATTTTCTCTAGATATTTGATATGAGCGAGCTGCAGGATACTTTTAAAAATAAAGTACCCAAAATAACTTTTCAGAATGTGAGTTTTTCATGGCCAGGAAAAAAAGAGCACATAATCAATAACTGTAGCTTCTCTATTAATAAAACAGGGTTATGGATGATTGTTGGTAAGAATGGGAGTGGTAAGAGTACCTTGCTAAAGTTAATTAATGGGCTTCTTAAACCAAGTAATGGAGTTATAAACAATTTAGCTAATGTTGGGATGGTTTTTCAAAATCCTGACCATCAAATTTTAATGCCAAATTGTAGGAGCGAACTTCTTCTCAATATAAGTAAAAAATTAAGTAGAACAGATATTACTAAAAAAATTGATTTTGCACTCAACACAGTTGGATTACCTGGATTTGAAAAAAGACCAATTCATACTTTAAGTGGTGGTCAAAAACAGCGATTGACAATTGCCTGTTCCTTGATAAGCGATAAGAATTTTGTTCTTTTGGACGAGCCCACATCGCTATTGGATAGTTCTAGTCAATTAAAAGTTTTAGAAATAATTAAAGATCTTACAAATAATAAAAGAAATCCTTTTACCGCTTTATGGATTACGCATCGTTTAGAGGAATTAAGTTACTCAGATGCGGTTGCAGAGATGAAGAATGGAAATTTATCAGATTGGCAAAAACCATTAAACTTTCAATATAATTAATACTTAGCCCTTGTCATAAGGGACATGAAAGGGTTAAATTTTATATGTTCCTCGGTAGCTCAGCGGTAGAGCGATCGACTGTTAATCGATTGGTCGCAGGTTCGAATCCCGCCCGGGGAGTTCAATTTCACAAGACCTCAAGTGATTTCATTCGAGGTCTTTTTTATTTCCCTGACTGATTTTTATGAAGAAATAGAAGATCAGACATGCTCAGGATACACCAGATTCACCATTCTGGTGGTGGCGATATGGTGGCGAAATAGGAATTTTCATGGTGGCGAAAAATTAAATCAAATTTATAAATTTTCTCAAAAAATTAAACATAAAAAAAAGACCAGAGAAAGGTGTCTCTGGTATGTAAATTAAATCTTAAAAGTTAATTCTTTTTCTTAGAGCGAATATCTATTTTCCCCATATCTATTTATTTGATTATTGAAAAGATGATTTTATTTTGATGAATTCGCTTTCATTCTCATTTTATAGAAACTCTCTTCGCATCTCATTATCATTCCTTTGTATCCCTCAGGAAAACTAGGCATATAGTTTTTCAATATAAAATCTTCTGGGAAAACGCCTTTAATTAGAAAGACCACTTTTTTATCTTTTTTAATTAGGAAATGTGGAGGGAAATCCTTCATTAATTTTTCCCAAGTTTCATCTGAGGCAATCATTCCTTTGTAATCATCAGGGAAATGCTCTCTCATGATTGGTTTAACTGCAAGGGAAGCAGGAAATCCAGTGAGGATACGAAAGTAAACTACTTTCTTTTGCTCTAAAACAAAATATGGAAATGGTATGGGTTTTTTCCCGTATTTCTTTGCATATTCATCTGTATATTGCGATTTTCTTATCATTATTTTTTGATTTTCTTCTCAAACTCTTTAAACGATGATTTCAATTGTCCTTTATTTTCAACTGGATCATCTTTATCCAACCCTCTGATTTTTCTCCATCTGGAGTACATATAACCCAGATAGATCCCTTGCATAAAATTCTTTGCTCCATTCTCTAAAAGATTCTTCTGAAATTTATCGTTAAATCTTCCACTTTCTAATAATTCTTTTTTCCAATCTATTTCTTTCTTCATTGCTGTTGCTGCTCCTCTTGTCTTTTCTTCAATTTTTCGTATTCCACATGCAGAACACCTAAACGCCAAGCACCTTTTAATCCTTTTACACCTCCCATTAGGAGTTTTGCGTCAGAAGGCGAGTGAGATTTCATGTTTAAGAAATCTTTTTGCCAAGAAGTGTCGTCCCATTTATTGCTCATACTTTCCCCCCATACTTTTTGAACTCATCCAAAGAATTTACAACTATGCTCTTGTAATCACTTGGAAACCTTTGCTTCATTATATCTGGGATTTCTAAGCAATCTGGATAGGGATTATGCAAATAAAAGATCACTTCCTTCTTTCCCTTCAAAACGATGTAATTAGATAGTCCCCCTGCATAATTATTCTCTTTTTTCATACTGCCACCTCTTGTCTAACAATTCTTTGAACCATTGATCTAATATTCCATATCATCATTGAAATCATATCCATATCCATTTTCAGTATTTGTAAGTTCTTCCAAAACTAATCTTTCAATACTCTCCTCAAATGGGACATTTTCTTCCTGAAGCATTGCAACTCCATCACCGTGTTCAATGATATTAGTGAATGCTTTTGTGATATCCATTTTAATATCAACATCAGAGTAATCCTTATCAATTCCTTTGAATTGGTTGAGAGCACCAATTCGTTTTAACTTAACTAAATCAGGATCTCTATCTACTTTTTCTGGATACATTCCATCAAAAAATTTTATAAAGAAAGCGTTTACGCTCTCTTGAAGAATCGAAAGTTTATCAACAGCACTATCCATAATAATTCTTTGGATTTCCTAAACCATTTTTATCATTTTAAAGAACTTGTCAATTAATTTTGTAAGGGTGGATTCGATAACTTTAATAAATTAGTTAATTATTTTTTTAATTTTTTCTAAATTCCATTTATCAAATATTAATTTCATTTCCCTTTCGTAGTTTCTTACTTTCTTTGAGAAAGGTAGTTGTTGAATAATTATCCCAAAGGGCAATCTAATAAAAGAAGAAATATAAACTATATAAAACTCAACGAAAGATGGTTTTTTTGGAAGCGGTAAATTTTTTACATATGCCCAATCAATGCATGGTTTTAGTTGCTCATCACTAGCAGCAATATTTTTTCTACATCTCCACCAAGAGAATAGATAAATGCAAATAAAAATCGGTAGTGGAAGAAGTCGCAACATTAAATATCAAGGAGAATTTTTCTTTTTGATTGAATCAAAGGTTTCTTTATTACATATCCTCATTTTGTAAGTGGGGTAACGTGTATGCCACCACTTATTGACCGCCATCGCAATCTGACTTTTAGGATTGCCACAAATATGAACCCATAGAGTTTTATCAGATTCCCTTTTGAAGTGTTCCCATGAGGTACTCATAGATTCATATTAGAGTGATAGTTTAGTTTTTATGAAAACTCTTTAAAGTCAAAAGAAAAATGAGGAGAATCAAGAGGTTCTTCCTGAATATCTGAATATCTTATGCCGTGCGCTTCCGCAATATCTTCATCTTCAAATAACTCATCGTATCTTATGCACTCATTATCTACAAAGTCGGTGAGTGCTTTTGACTCCTGAATTATTTCTACTCCTATTGAATGTGAAAAGATAGTCTTAACAACCACAAAGCACTTCTACTCGGGTATTATTACCCTATGAATTTAAAGTAAATAGGGGGATAATAAAGGGGTAGAGATATAGGAGGTTTTATGAGACTCACCACTCCATTCACTGCCTTCAGAAATGCAACTTCAGATATTTGGAGAATGCATGACTTTAACTATCAATTACCAAAAGATCAAAGGCAAGGATATTGGGAAAAAGAATGCATAGATCATCCAACCAGTGCTCATTGCAAAGTTTACTAATTAACAATTAATAAGGAGGTTTTATGAAACTCATTACTCCATTCACTATCCTCAATCAAAAATTTCATGAAATGGATTTGATTAGAGATGCAATGAAGAACAGAAGATTAGCAACAGAAAGATTGCATGATGATCTCAGGAAAATGTACAAAAAGCATCAATTTGCTTAAATCTTTAATCCTTGTTTAATCAAAGTCTTAGACCACCATTCCATTAATTTGCTTCTCTTATCTAAAAGAGTCGAGCGATCATAATGACCTCTAGTGCTATTTAGATGTCCCATTCTTCCTAATTGACGATCAATAATTTCATAATCAAAATTATGTTCTTGACTTGCTGTTATGGGTAATTTTTAATCTCTTATTGCTATGACTTTCCTATTTTTGAACCCATACCTTTCTTGAGTTCCTTTTGATATGCCTCTTTGCTTGAGATTATGATATCTTCAATCGATAATTTATTAAATAATGACTTTCCTATTTTTGAACCCATACCTTTCTTGAGTTCCTTTTGATATGCCTCTTTGCTTGAGATTATGATATCTTCAATCGATAATTTATTAAATAATGACTTTCCTATTTTTGAACCCATACCTTTCTTAAGTTCCTTTTGATATGCCTCTTTGCTTGAGAGTGTGATATCTTCAATCGATAATTTATTAAATAATGACATTTTTATTTGTAAAATTGCTTTGTAGATGATCACTTAAGTTCTCAATTCTTTTATAACCCATAGCAATTTGCACTTCAATTGTGTGAGATCTTTTTTTACAAATTTTCCTATTTTGATGAAACGATCAATTGTTGATACTGAAATACCAAGTAGATCTGATACTTCTTTCATGCTTAAAAATGGACGATTTGGTGCGTTCATGTGGTGGCGATATGGTGGCGAAAATGCCCAAATCTTCTATTTTTTTATTTCATATTCTGTCAGGGACTATCAGGAAATATTAATTCGATTTCCGCTCGGGGAGTTATATTTTCAAGTTCCAAAGACTTCAAGTTATTCCACTTGAGGTCTTTTTCTCTCTCAAGAAAAGTTAGTAGATACCAATAACATCTAAAATTTTAATATATCTTCCATTATTAAAAAAAATTTTGGTTAATGATTTCATATGTGGATTGAAATTTATATTTAGTTTCAGGCGTATTTAATAGAAATAGTAAATTTCAGGTTAGAGTTAAATGTCAAAGTCTTTTCTCTCTATAAAAATTTAATGAGTAATAATTGTTGTCAAAATAAAACCAAAGATATAAAAAAAATTCAAAAACAACACTCTAATGTTTTATGGATTGTTCTTTTTATAAATCTTATAATGTTCGTTATCGAACTTGTGGGCGGGTTGAATGCAAAATCTTTAGCACTCAATGGGGATTCGCTTGATATGCTTGGTGATTCTCTAGTCTATGGAAGTAGCTTATTCGTAATTTATAAATCCAAATATGCGCAAGCAAGAGTGGCATTGCTAAAAGGTTTTATTATGTTTGGATTTGGATTGATAATTCTTATTAGAGGTTTATATAAATTATATATATGGTCAATACCCTTTACTCAAACAATGCAAAGTCTTGGAATTCTCGCTTTAGCAGCAAATTTATCTTGCTTATTTCTTTTGACGAAGTATAGAAAAGATAATCTAAATTTGTCTTCAGTTTGGTTGTGTTCAAGAAACGATATTACTGCAAACGTATCAATTCTGATTTCTGCATGGATAACAAATATCTATTCCTCTCCCGTACCAGATATTATGGTTGGTTTTCTACTGACATTCGTTTTTATCAAATCTTCTTTGAAAGTCATTAAAGCATCTCAAAAGGAATTATCTTTAGGTATGAATCAACTTTAATATTTATTTCTTATTTCCAATTCTATTGCCTGCGTAACCTGATTTTTGCATCATTGAATGAATCCACTTAGAGTGATTCAGATACCAATAAATAGTTTTTTTTAACCCATCTTCAAAAGTTACTTTAGGAGTCCAACCTAACTTTTCTTTGATTAAATTTGAATTTATGGCGTATCTAATATCATGCCCCGGTCTGTCTGTAACATTTTTAATAAGAGATTCATGAGGAAATTCTTTGGGAGCAACCGCATCAAGAATTTTACATATTTGAAGTTGAACTTCTTTATTAGTTCTCTCACCAAATCCCCCTATACAGTAACTCTTTCCAACTTCTCCCTTTTCAGCGATAAGTAATAAAGCTTCTACATGATCTTCTACATATAACCAATCTCTTACATTTAAACCATTTCCATAAAGAGGTATTTTTTCCCCTTTAATTCCTTTTAAAATACTTAAAGGGATAAGTTTTTCTGGGAATTGATATGGCCCAAAGTTGTTACTACAATTCGAAATTATAGTAGGTAAACCATATGTATGGTACCAACTTTGTGCCAAATGATCACTAGAGGCTTTACTAGCAGAATATGGACTTCGAGGAGAATATTTAGTATTCTCATCAAATTTTCCATCTAATCCCAATGATCCGAAGACTTCATCTGTGCTTATGTGAATAAATCTAAATAATTGTTTTTTATTATCACTTAATTTTTTCCAATAAGCTCTTGAGGCCTCAAGTAAATTAAAAGTTCCTATGATGTTGCTCTCTATAAATTTTAATGGGTTATCAATTGATCGATCAACATGACTTTCAGCTGCAAGATGTATTATCAAATTAGGATTTATCTCTTTGACTAAATTTTCTAATATTTCTTTGTTCCTTAAATCAATTTTCAAGAAGAAATGTCTAAATTTATAGTCCTCTGAATTTTTTATCCACGATAAGTCACTTGCATAGCCCATTTGATCCAAGTTATAAACAACCCAGTCTTTTTTTTCTTGCAATATCTTTCTTATTAAAGTCCCTCCAATAAAGCCTGCTCCTCCCGTAACAATTATCTTATATTTGTTTTTTATCATGAAATATGTAAAATAAATAAATTTTTCTTTATAAAAGAAACTTTAAATAATGATAGGATATTCCTAAATTAGCTCTTATTTATTAATAGCAATAATTATATTTTTTAATGTATTCAAAAATAAAAAACAAACTTAGGTTTAATAGAGTTACAAGAATAATCAGGTTTAAAAATAGGATATCTGCTAATGAAGCATGTACCTATTGGCTGAAAAATAATAAAAACAAATTCACATATGAAGATAATAATATTAATTCCTTTAATTTGGATATCACACCAATAGATCAAAAACCTATTCCCTTGTATTTCCTCTGGGCAAACCCTGTAATATCAAGAGCAAGGTTTATCTATTCTTTCAACAATGTAGTAGTTTCACCTTATGAATCTCATATCTATTTTTATGATATTGATAAATCGACATCAGATCTTGGAACTAAATTTGATAATGACAAATTATCCTTATTTGATTTTTATAAAAAGAATGAACTCTTCGCAGCTAAAGAGCTAAAAGGGAATGTTTTACATTTAGGTATTTCATCAAATCCTTCAAATTTTTATCATTGGATACATGAAATATATGCAAGGATATTAAGAATTAAAAAAAAATATGATCTTAACAAATTTGATTTTGTGATTATGCCTAAATTAAATAATAAATTTCAGAAGGAAGCTTTAGAGTTATTAGAATTTGATACAAGTAAAATTTTAAGTAGTGAAAAATTTTATAAATGTACTGGTAATTTAGTAACTGCCAATATAGATATTATTGCTTCAGGGTTAGATCTAAGAAACTTTTTTGCTAACAATCATGAACTAAAGAGCAATAAACTTAAAAAATATTTTTTAGATAGAGACTCTAATAGCGGAATACAAAAAAGAGAACTTATAAATTTTGATAGATTTAAATCTAAATATAAAGATGCAGGATTCGAATTTGTAAAACCTGAACAATTGTCTTTTAAAGAACAACTGAAAATATTTCTTTCTGCTAAATCTCTTGTTGGTGTAAGCGGATCTGCTTTCTGTCTTGTTTCATTAATGAATGAAGGTTCAAAAGTTGTAGAGATATTCTCCAAAAGTTTCGTTGATCCTGCTATTTCTAACATATGTGCAGCATCTAATTTAAAATATGGATTTTATATTGAAGATTCATATAGACCTAAAATTGAAAATAATTGGGTTAGAGATCTAAATTCAAAAATAAATGCGGATTTAATTGATCATGAAAAAATTATTAAATTCTTTATTTAGATCAATTAATCAAATCTAAATATTTTCTAAATAAATTTTTATTATATTTTTCAAATGTCGATTAATATTCTTTTAATTGGAGTCATATTTATATTTGTATTCTTTTATATTTTGGTACTTAATTAATTTTTTATTTTTTATTTCAAGTATATAATCGCAATTTTTCAATGTTTGTAATCTATGGGCAATCATTAAAACAGTTATCTCTGGATTATCAGTAATTATATTATCAAGGATGCTTTTTTCAGTTTCCGAATCTACAGAACTTGTCGCTTCATCAAGTATTAACAGAGAATGTTTCTTATAAAGTGCTCTTGCTATTGCTAATCGTTGCTTTTGGCCTCCACTTAACCTAATGCCATTCTCTCCGACAAAGGTCTGAAGCCCATAACTAAGAGAATTTACAAGATCTTGTAACATTGAAATTTTCACTACTTTATTTAGTAGTTTGTAGTCAATTTTAGATTTAGATTTCCCAAAAACTATATTTTCTTCAATAGTTCTATCTAATAAAAAATAATCTTGAGGGACACTGGATACTGATAATCTAAATCGACGAAATAGATTAGGGTCCATTTTTTTTTCATCTATATAGATATAACCAGAATTGGGTTTTATTAAGCCTAAAAGTATATCTATAAAAGTGGACTTCCCAGTTCCAGTTTTACCAACAATACCAATTACTTCTCCTCTCTTGATAACTAAGTTTATATTTTCTAGTACTGTATTTTCTTTATAAGAAAAACTAATATTTTCAAATCTAATTTTATTTTTTATTTCGAAATTATTTACTAATTTATCTCTTGAATTGTGTTTGTGCTTTTTGGTCTCCTTCAATAGTTGAACTACTGAATTTACACTTAATTTTTCTTGCCTTATAAAGAATACAGATCGAAATGTTTTTTGAAAAAGAGGCAATAATTTTTGCAATCCTAATATGAATGCCCCGCCTTTTGTAAGGTAGTTATAAAAATCAATTCCAGATAAATAAATAAATATGATCGATATTACAAGCCCAGACAATATTAATGACTCCATTAAGTATCTCGGGATTTGAGAAATAGTATTAGAGTTTGTGTTGGCTAAGGTATTTTGAATATTATTTTTATCATATTCTTGAATAAAAAAACTATGCGAATCATCTAAAATGATTTGTCTTATAAAACCTAATGATTCCTGAACTATTCTTATAATATTTTTCCTAGTTTCAAATATTATTTTCCCATAGACATCAACATATTTTTTTGTCGATTTAGATGCAATCACATAGAATAATAATGAAAAAGTAAAAATACAAATTATAATTTTAGAATCAATAATAAATAAAGAGATAGTAATACCTAAAATATTAAGAACTGAAAGACCTAGTAATAAGCTCTCAGAAATAACAGCTAAAGAGGACTCAAGCTGCTGTATCTGTGTACTAATTAATTGACTAGAATTTGTATTTAAATGATATTCATAGTCTTGATATAAAATTTCTTTATATAATTTTTTGCCTAATTCAATATTAAGAGTGCCCCCAAAATCATTTATTTTTTTTATACAAAAAATCTTTATTAATCCAGAAAATAATATTATTATTAAAAATGAAAAAGATATAAATATAAATAATTGATCAGTTTGTTGAAAATTAAAAAAATCTGAAATTCTTCTTAAGAACTCTATTTCTAATATCTTATTTGGATTGCTGACAAAAGATATGAAAGGAACCATTGTTCCTATTGTCATAAACTCTAAAAATGAATTTAAAAAAATAATAAATATTATAAAAATAAATTTTCTTTTTGTATGTTTACTTAAATATGAAACTAATTCAAAAATTTTAATCAAATAATTAGACTAGAGAATTTATACATATTTTAAGTTAACTGACATAAATAGCAATATTTGAAAATAAAAAGGCAATAATAATTTCAATTTAAGTATCTTGATTTTACGATTTTAAACTACCTCCTTGATCTGAGAGAGGATTCATTAGTTGACATTCCATCGATGCCCAATAGATAAGTTATTTACTCCACCCATTCATGAATTTTCTTTTTAAGAGAAAAAATTTGGATATATCTAAACAATTTATATGATATTTAGGCTTTTATTTTGGAATTTTTTTCAAGAATTAAACAATAATACAACTTAAATTAAAGATTAATATTTATTCTTTTTGTATAAGGAAAAATTTAGATAAAAAATCCCCTTTTAATAAATGGGGAAAGTTTTTTAAAGTATTTTATTAATTAATTTAGTAAGTAAAATCCTTTTATCTGTTGAAACGATATCAATATTATTATTGAAATTTAAATTCATCCCACACAAAATTTCAAAATTTAATTAGTCATCCCACATATCTTGTTTTGCCTTGTCAAGATTATTTTTCTCAAGCAATTCTAATCTTCGCTCTTGTGTATCTTCTTCAATATTTTGAATACTCTCGTTATTGATATATTTTTGTTGAATTTCAAGAATGATAATCTCAAATTGATCTCCATAAAAATCAGACATTTCCTGCCAAGCTTCCATTTCCTCCTCTTTACCTATTGTGTTATTTATTTGATGGCTAATAATTTCTAAAACAAATTCCGTTAATTCTTTATGACTCATGCTGTTAACTTTTTTTTGAATATAGTGTTCTTTTAGATGATGAAGCTGTTTTTTTGATAAATCAGCATATGTAATAGATTTCTTTTTCATAAATATTAGGTTTGTTTTTTAACTCAGTTAAACATTAGGATCTTAAAAAATATTTTAAGTTACTCAATTTTGTCATAATTATTTCAGGGAAACTTTAATTTAAAAATAAAAGCTTTCAATTGGAAGGTTAATAGTTATCTAATAAATTACTATCTTAAATATTTCCTTACTAGATTATTGTTTAAGTTACTGCAGTACAGCTCATGAATTTACATTCAATTATTAAGCAATTATTAAAATAATCGAAAGAAATTATAAAATTTATATCATCCTTTAGGCTGGTTTTTCCTTCTAATACCTTAGAGTCATTAGTTTTTTTTATTGTAATTACTCATTAAAGTTTTTATCTTAGGTCTGCAATCAATGTAAATTATTGAGAGAATATTACAAATTAACATTCAAGTTAAATAAATAGATAAATATGAAAATTTCAATCCTTTTGATAGAAGACGATCGTGATATGCGTGAATTAGTAGCTGGACATCTCGAGCATTCCGGTTTTGATGTGCAAAAAGCTGAAGATGGTATAAAAGGTCAAGCTTTAGCACTACAGTATTCACCTGACCTAATTCTTTTGGATCTAATGTTACCCAGTGTTGATGGCTTAACACTATGTCAAAGGTTAAGGAGGGATGAGAGAACATCAAATATTCCGATCTTAATGATTACAGCCTTGGGCGGGCTAAAAGATAAAGTAACTGGATTTAATTCAGGTGCTGATGATTACATAACAAAACCATTTGATCTTGAAGAATTACATGTCCGCATCAAAGCATTATTAAGAAGAACTAATAGAGCTCAATTGAATTCAACAAATCAACAAGAAATTTTAAATTACGGTCCTCTTACTCTTGTCCCAGAAAGATTTGAGGCTATTTGGTTTGAATCACCTGTAAGACTTACGCATTTAGAATTTGAACTGCTACATTGCTTGTTACAAAGGCATGGTCAAACAGTTTCACCGGCACTTATTTTAAAAGAAGTCTGGGGTTATGAGCCAGATGATGATATAGAGACAATTCGGGTTCATGTAAGACACTTAAGAACAAAATTAGAACCTGATCCTCGCAAGCCAACATATATTAAAACTGTTTACGGAGCAGGATATTGCCTTGAATTACCTGATGAAGCAAAAGTTGACGTTGCAAGTCAAAAATTTACAGAATCTAGAAATTCAAGTTTAATTAATACAGTGATTGAGTAATTTTTATAAATCTTCATTAGCTATTTTTAATAAGCTCACTTCCCAAGCTAGCCTTGGTTGGGTAAAATTCATGAGATGAATTTTCAATTTTTCTAATGTTTTAATTATCTTTTTATTTTTAGCTGTTTCCCAACATTTTTTTTGCATAAGGTTTACTAAGAATATCTGTTGATCTAACACTAGTTCCTCAGCAATTATTTTTGAAACTTTTAGTATTTCTAGATTATTCATCAATGGGAAGCTTAAATTATCTTTTATCTCGTTAGGTAATTCGTTCCACATTTTTATATTTTTCAGTATTTTCCCTGGAGAGCCATTCGCTGAATAAATTAAATCTTCTAAATTCACTTTTTCTTCATTGTTTAATATTGAATCATCTGTATTATTTTTTATAAAAATCTCAAGTTGTTTGTATGAAAAAGATTTAAATCTAATGAGTTGACATCTTGAGATAATAGTACCTAAAAGTGAACTTAATCTTGATGTTAAAAGAATAAACAGACCATTAGTGGGCTCTTCAAGTGTTTTTAAAAGGCAATTGGATGCAGCTTCATTTAAAAGGTCTGCATCAATAATTAAGACAATCTTTTTTCCTGATTCAATAGATTTTTGAGCCAAAAAATTTTTTATATTCCTTATTTGCTCAATTCTTATTGTTGCTTTTTTGTTTTTTGAAGAATCGGCTTCTGAACTATTTATAAGATTACCCTTGAAAACATATGTTGGCTCTATTAATAAAAAATCTGGATGGTTATTATCTATAATTTTTTCTTGAATATTTGAATTAGAAGAATCTTGAATAAAAATTTCTTTAATAAATTCAATAGCTGTTTGTTTTTTTCCAATACCTTCAGGGCCATAAAAAATATAACCGTTAGAAAATACTTTTGTTTGAAGTATATTTTCTAAAATTTGATTGACTTCTTTATTAATCAAAAGATTATCATTTTCAAGATTAATCATTCTTTAGTTACGAAAAGTTTTTAGTAACGTTTCTTTAATTTCATTAGAAATAGCAGTAATATTTTGGGTCGCAGATATTACTTTCCACTTTTTTTCTTTAGCGATCAACTTGAATCCTTCATTGACTTTTTGTAAAAAATTGATACCTTCGGATTCCATTCTGTCAGGGACAAAATTTTTTCTTCGTAAAATACTCTCCTCTGCTGAAATTTCCAGAAAAATAGTAAGGTCTGGATATTCTCCTTGACAAACAATTGATTCGATATTTTTTATTATTTCTAGATTGATATGTCTCCCATAGCCTTGATAAGCAAGTGTAGAGTCAGAAAATCTATCGCTAATTACCCAGTCCTCTTTTTTTAATGCAGGAGAAATTATTTTAGAAACATGTTCTGCTCTATCTGCAGAATAAAGTAACAACTCAGCAAGTGATGAAGGCTTATTATTTTTATTGTTGTCAAGTATTAAATTTCTAAGTTTTTTACCTAATAAGCTTCCCCCAGGTTCCCTAGTTTTTATTAATTTTGAATTCTTTCCCATTAGACCACTAGTAGGTAGCCATCTTGAAATCTCATCAATTTGGGTTGTTTTCCCACAACCATCTATTCCTTCAATAACAATAAATTTACCTTTCATTTATTCTAAAGATAAAGCATTGATTACAACGGTTATGGAACTTGTTGCCATTAATAATGCTGCGATAGAAGGTGTTAGAAGAATGCCATATTTAGGAAAAAGAATACCAGCAGCTAAAGGAATAGCAATCAAGTTGTAGCCAAAAGCCCAAAATATATTTTGCTTGATTTTTCTAATTGTTCTTTTTGCAAGACTAAGTGCATAAGGTAATCCAGATAAATGATCTCCCATTAAAACAACATCTGCATTTGCTTTTGCAATTTGAGTCCCTGAGCCAACCGCTATTCCTAAATTTGATGCGGCTAACGCTGGTGCGTCATTTATTCCATCTCCAATCATTGCTACTTTATAATTTTCTTTTAGATTTTCAATAATTTTCAATTTCATTTCTGGTAGAAGATCCCATTTTATTTCATCTTCTGGGCTACCTATTTTTTTTGCCAACTCAACTACAGTTTCTTTTCTATCTCCGCTTAAAATATTAATTTTGTAATTATCTTTTCTCAATTTTTGAACAGAACTTATCGAATCTTCTCTTAATAAATCACCTAATAAAATAAATCCAAGTAATTCATTATTAATACTCACACCAATAACTGAATGGGATTTATTTTCTTGTGTTTCGAGCATTTTTTGAGATTCACTATCAATTATTACTCCTTTGCTTATTAACCATTCAATGCTTCCAATATTAATTACTCCATCAATTGATTCAAGATCTCCTGAAATACCTCTTCCCGATTCTGTATGGATACTTTTGATTGGTAGTAAACTAAGATTTTGTTTGTTGGCTTCTTTGACTAATGCTTTAGCTATGGGATGTCTACTTTGACTTTCTAAACTTGCAGATACTTTTAACAGATATAAATTATCATCACTATTTATGTAGTTAATAATAAAAGGCTCTCCTTTTGTTAAAGTTCCTGTTTTATCAAAAATAATATGATTAATTTTTGAGGCCATTTCTATTTTGTCTCCTCCTTTAAATAAAATTCCTTTTTTTGCCGCTTTCCCTGAAGCAACAGTTATAACAGTGGGGGTAGCAAGACCTAAAGCGCAAGGGCATGCTATTACTAAAACTGCAATTGAAAGTTGTATGGCTAAACTTAAAAAATTTTCAGCATTACTTCCTAAAGAATTATGTAATGTATGGTTGGAGGCATCTATCAATCCATGATGATCATGTATTAACAAATCCGGCCAAATTTGTTTTGCTCCTTTCCACCAAAAAAAGAAACTTGATGTTGCAATGAAGAGTACAAAGTATGTGAATTTACCTGCAATTTGATCAGCAATTCTTTGAATAGGAGGTTTATTAAACTGTACTGATTCAATAAGATTAACCAGTTTTGCTAAAGAAGTATCATCTCCGACTTTTATGACTTTTAGTCTTAGTGTGGAATTTAGATTTAACGATCCATTAAGTAAATGCTCACCAGGGCGTACGTTTATAGGTTTAGATTCCCCAGTAATGTGAGAAACATCTAAAGATGAATTTCCTTCAATAACAGTACAGTCAGCAGGCACTCTATCTCCAGCTAACAATTGAATTTCATCTCCAGGTTTTAAAGAATGTACTCTGACTGATTTGACTTTATTTTCTTCTAAATAAATATTTGCCATTTCTGGTTGTAGATCTAACAATTCTCCAATTGAAGAACCTGTATGGTACTTGGCTCTTTCTTCTAAAAAACGTCCAATGAGGATAAATCCTAATAACATTACTGGTTCATTAAAAAAACAAGGAAAACCAGTTGATGGAAATATTAATGATAAAAGACTTGTTATATAGGCACTAGTTACTCCAAGAGCTACTAAAGAATCCATATCTGGTCGATTTCTTAAAAATGATTTAAATCCTTTAATTAATATCTCCCTACCAGGAAATAATAAAGCTGTTGTTGCGAGTAGAGCATGAAAAAACAAATTTCCTAATATTGGTAAATTTAAATAGCCTCCCTCTGCTAAATGCCCTAGACCTGAAAGTAATAAAAGTAAAAGTGCAAAAGTGAGTTTTTTCCATTGATTAACCCACTTCTTTTTTTTTTCTAATTGAACTTTATTTACTTTTTTTGAAAAGTCATTAATGTATATCTTTGAAGGGAATCCGCTTTGATTAAGGTTTTCTAAAACCTGATCAATATTTTGAAAAGTTTTATTAACTTCTATATAGGCGCTCTCAGTTAGTAAGTTTACAGAGACATTTTCGATTCCATCGGAATTTTTCAATATATTTTCTACCGTGTTAACACATCCCCCACATTTCATGCCGTTTATATTTAATTGAATACTCTTCATGTTTGTTGCAATGAAAGCAAATTAATGCTTAGTTTTATTCATAATAATAATAATAAATGTTATAGACTTTTTAAATAGTTAATTCTTAATTGACTAATTTAATTTTATTACAAAAAAAAGTGCCAAATAATCAAAACAGAGACAATTTTATAGATAAAGCTTTTACTGTAATTGCTGAATCTATTGTCAAAATCATGCCAATTGCTGATAAAGAAAAAAAAGCTTACATCTATTATCGAGATGGTTTAGCTGCGCAAAATAATGGCGATTATTCAGAAGCATTGGAATACTATAAAGAGAGCTTATTATTAGAAGAAAATAAAATTGATAGAGGAGAAACTTTAAAAAATATGGCAATAATATATATGAGTAATGGAGAAGAGGATTTATCCATAGAAACTTATCAAAAAGCTTTAGTTGAAAATCCTAAACAGCCATCTTGTCTTAAAAACATAGGATTGATTTATGAAAAAAGGGGAAGATATGCTGAACAGAATGGTGACTTAGATCAAAGAGATATGTGGTTTGATAAAGCTGCTCAAGTTTGGTCTAAAGCTGTGAGGCTTTATCCTGGTGGATATTTAGATATTGAAAATTGGTTAAAAACTTCTGGAAGAAGTTCAATTGATATTTATCTTTAGATTTTTTGATTCACTCTTTTAGAACATAATTCATAGCTTCATTAATATTTGAAATTTCTTTAATCTTTATGAGAGTTTGAAAATTATCTTTAATTTCACAAGTTGTTTTAGGTATCAAAATATTTTTGAAACCAAGTCTAATAGCTTCATCAATTTTGGTTCGAAGATTATTTGCCTGCCTTACCTGACCACTTAAACCTAATTCGCCTACAAATGAACAATTTATTAAGGGGGGAATATTTTTCAAGCTTGATAAGATTGATATTGCAACCCCCAAATCTGAAGATGGGTCATTTATTTCAAACCCGCCTCCTGTTGCTATATAACAGTCATAATCTGATAATTTAATCCCAACATGTTTTTCAATGACTGCTAATATTTGATGTAGTCTGTTGATACTGATTCCTGTAGTTGTTCGTCTTGGGTTAGTGTAAAAAGTTTTATTCACCAAAGCTTGAATATCTACTGCAAATGGTCTAGATCCCTCATTAGTTATCGTAGTTGTGACGCCGGATATATTTTCTTTATTTGTGAAAATTGAACTAGGGTTCCCAACTTCTTTTAACCCATTTTCTAACATTTCGAAAATTCCAATTTCAAAAGTAGATCCAAACCTATTTTTTACACTTCTGAGTAATCTATGTGAGGCAATATTATCTCCCTCAAAGTTAAGAACAACATCTACTAAATGTTCTAAAGTTTTTGGACCTGCAAGAGCCCCCTCTTTAGTGACATGACCAATTATCAAGAGCGCTATATTATTTTCTTTTGCCAGGTTTTGAAGTTCAGATGAGCAAGCCCGAACCTGGGAAACAGAGCCCGGGGAACTTTCCATTTCATCATTATTAATAGCTTGGATACTATCAATAATCGCAAAACTAGGCTTAATTTTTTTTATCTCTTCAATAATTAAAGATAAGTTTGTTTCTGCATAGATTTTTAAATCTAGGCTGCTTTGATTTAATCGTTCCCATCTTATTTTTACTTGTTCTAAAGATTCCTCTGCGGTGATGTATAAAACTTTTTCATTCAGAGAGATTATCCCTGCAGATTGCAGCACTATTGTACTTTTACCAATTCCTGGTTCTCCCCCAAGTAAAACTAAAGATCCTGGTACTATTCCACCCCCTAGAACTCTGTCAAATTCCTTAAAACCACTCGTAAATCTTGATATTGTATTTAGTTCAATTTCATGAAATAGCTTTGATTTTTTACTTTTGGTAATATTTGTTGTTTTGGATCTTGAAATTTTCCTTTCTTCAACGATTGTATTCCATTCATTACAATTTACGCACCTACCAAAGTATTGAGAAGTTTCAGATCCGCAATTTTGACAAATAAAAGTCGAAAATTTACTAGACATTAAATTTTTTTTAGATTGACGAACTGAGATGTTTGGGAATATGCCCCTCTACAAGTTAGATTGGGTTAAACATAAATTCTCTTCCAGATTAGCTAATAGAAACAAATGGCTGTATCTAGTCAAACTAAAGAAACAATTCTTGTCGCTGATGACGAGGCAAGCATTAGAAGAATTCTCGAGACTCGTCTCTCAATGATTGGTTACAAAGTGGTAACTGCTTGTGATGGTAAGGAAGCATTAAAATTATTCAAAGATTATGACCCTGATTTGGTTGTCCTTGATGTGATGATGCCAAAATTAGACGGATATGGAGTCTGTCAAGAATTAAGGAAAGATTCAGATGTACCCATAGTTATGTTGACTGCATTAGGTGATGTTGCAGATAGAATTACAGGATTAGAATTAGGTGCTGATGATTATGTTGTCAAACCATTTAGTCCGAAAGAGTTAGAAGCTAGAATTCGATGTGTATTAAGACGAATAGATAAAGAACAACTTCCTGGAATGCCAAATTCAGGGTTGATTTTGGTTACGGATATTAAAATTGATACAAATCGAAGACAAGTTTTTAAAAGTGATGA
Organism: Prochlorococcus marinus str. MIT 9515; assembly: GCF_000015665.1. Taxonomy (NCBI): domain Bacteria; kingdom Bacillati; phylum Cyanobacteriota; class Cyanophyceae; order Synechococcales; family Prochlorococcaceae; genus Prochlorococcus; species Prochlorococcus marinus. Next base: position 149,955 of record NC_008817.1, read on the forward strand.
AAGGATAAGATTAACTGGCATGGAATTTAGTCTCTTAGAGCTTTTAGTCAGTCGCTCAGGAGAGCCATTTAGTCGCGGAGAGATTTTGAAAGAAGTTTGGGGCTATACACCTGAAAGACATGTAGATACGAGAGTAGTGGATGTTCACATATCGCGATTAAGGTCAAAATTAGAAGCTGATCCTGCAAATCCAGAATTAATTCTTACAGCAAGAGGAACAGGATATCTTTTTCAGAGAATAGTTGATATATCTCCATTTGACGGTAAATAGATGGAAAAAGATTCTTCTAATAAAAAGTCTAGAGCTATAAGAAGATTAGTTATTTGGTACAAAAGAAATTCTGCTGTAACATCAATAGTTGATACTGCTGCTAATTCTGCTGTTACTGCAGGCAATGTTGCAGGTAATGTGGTTTCGGGTGCGGGTTCTGTAGTAAATACTGCAAGTAATGTTGCAGGTAATGTGGTATCGGGTGCGGGTTCTGTAGTAAATACTGCAAGTAATGTTGCAGGTAATGTTGCAGGTAATGTAGTCTCTAGTGCTGAATCAGTTGTTAACACTGCTAGTAGTGTTGTTTCAAATGCTAGTTCAATTGCAAAAAATACCTTGCAGCCATTAGTATTTGACCCTTTAAAACGGTTACAAAATAATGATAATTATATAAATAAAGAAGAGATATCAAATCCCAAAAGGATTTGGATAGCAGTTGATGGTATGGGTGGTGATTATGCACCTGTGCCTATTTTGGAGGGCTGCCTAGATGCTATTAGCAGATTTCCAATCAATATAAAGTTTGTAGGAAAAATTGAAAAAGTTAGATGTGAAGCAGAAAAAGCTGGTCTAATAGATTTATTAGAAAAAGAAATTGATAATAATCGTCTTGAATTAATAGATAGCGGGGATCCAATAGGCATGAATGAAGAAGCAACAGCAGTGAGAAAAAGAAAAGATGCAAGTATAAATGTTGCTATGGATTTGGTTAAAAATAATAAGGCAGAAGCTGTTTACTCGGCAGGTAACTCAGGTGCTCTTATGGCCTCTGCAATATTTAGAATAGGGAGATTAAAGGGGATCGAACGCCCTGCCATAGGAGCATTGTTTCCAACTAGAGATCAAACTCGACCTGTATTAGTATTAGACGTGGGCGCAAATACTGATTGTAAGCCCTCTTATCTTCATCAATTTGCACTTCTAGGGAATGTTTATGCCAAAGATGTTTTACAAATAGAAAAACCACGAATTGGCTTATTGAATATTGGAGAAGAAGAATGCAAAGGAAATGATTTATCTTTAAAAACATTTAAATTATTGTCCCAAGAAAAAAGTTTTAATTTTGGGGGTAATTGTGAAGGTAGAGATGTTTTGTCTGGCAATTTTGATGTAGTCGTTTGCGATGGCTTTACAGGTAATGTATTACTTAAATTTCTTGAGTCAGTTGGAGGGGTTCTATTAGATATTTTAAGATCCGAATTACCAAGAGGAAGAAGGGGTAAGGTTGGTTCTGCGTTTTTAAAAAGTAATTTAATAAGAATTAAAAAAAGGTTAGACCATGCTGAACATGGAGGAGCATTATTGCTTGGGGTTAATGGTATTTGTGTGATTGGCCATGGTAGTAGTAAATCTTTATCTGTAGTAAGTGCTTTGCGGTTGGCTCATTCTGCTGTAAATCATAATGTAATGGAAAATTTAAATCAACTTCAAAAGCTTCAAGTTTTAAATTCATAAAACATATTTTGACAGATTTATGTTTGACTTATATAAGTAATTAGATAATTCTTTTGGAAGTAATAAATTCAAATCAAATTGGAGTTTCATTTAAAGGCAGTGGAAGTTATGTACCTCATCAAATCCTAACGAATCATGAAATTAGCAAAAAAGTAGATACTAGTGATGAATGGATAAAATCTAGAACAGGTATCTCTCAGAGAAGAATCTCTGGATTATCCGAAAATGTTAGTGAGATGGGTTATAAAGCAGGATTGGCCGCAATTGAGATGGCTAAATGGGATATTGAAACAATTGATCTGATAATTTTAGCTACATCAACTCCACATGATTTATTTGGTTCTGCTCCAGAAATTCAATCAAAACTCGGCGCAAATAATGCTGTGGCTTTTGATTTGACAGCTGCTTGCAGCGGTTTTTTATTTGCTGTAATAACGGCTACTCAATTTTTAAAAGCAGGAAGTTACAGGAGAGCTATAGTAATAGGCTCTGATCAACTTTCAAGTTATGTAGATTGGAATGATAGGAGAAGTTGTATCTTATTTGGAGATGGAGCGGGTGCATTAGCAATTGAAGCTACAAATGAATTTGATAATTTAATTGGTTTTAGTATGAGAACTGATGGTCAGAGAGGTTCTTTCTTAAATCTTCCATCTCAAAAAAATAATGATCAAATTATTGATAATATTAATTTCTCAAGTGGGGGTTTTTCTACAATTGCGATGAATGGACAAGAAGTATATAAATTTGCAGTTAGAGAGGTACCATTAATTATTGATAATTTATTTAAAAAAACAAATTTTAATTCTGAGAAAATTAATTGGCTTCTATTACATCAAGCAAATCAAAGAATACTAGATTCTGTTGGAGACAGATTAAATATTTCATCAGAAAAGATTCTCAGTAATTTAAGTAACTATGGAAACACTTCAGCAGCAACAATTCCTTTAATGCTAGATGAGGCTATAAGAAATAAGAAAATTAAAGAAAATGATATTATTGCCACTAGTGGTTTTGGTGCTGGGTTAAGTTGGGGTGCAGCCCTGATTCGATGGGGTTAAAAATAAAAAAGGTTTATTATGACAGTAGCTTGGGTATTCCCTGGTCAGGGTTCGCAAAAAATTGGAATGGCAAATGAAATTATAGATTTGCCAAATGCAAAAAATAGGTTTAATTATGCCTCTGAATTATTCGGCAAGAATTTATTACAAATTTGTGAACTAGATTCTGCTGGTTTAAGTAATACAAAGAACACTCAAATTTGCCTTTTTTTGGTAGAGTCAGTTTTATTAGATGCTTTAAAAGAAAATGGTTTTAAACCAAACTATATCGCTGGACATAGTTTAGGAGAAATTACGGCTTTGTATTGTGCCGATGTTTTATCTTTTGAAGATTGTGTATCACTTATAAAAGTTAGATCTGGATTAATGGGAGATGCTGCCAAGGGATCTATGGCAGCATTAATTAGTTTTGATAGAGATCAATTGGATTTACTGGTAAAGGAGATTGATGATCTCGTCATAGCAAACGATAATAGCTCCACTCAAGTTGTTTTATCAGGAAGCGAACAGGCTTTAGATAATATTTCAAAACGAATTACGGCTAAAAGATTCCTTAAATTAAATGTTTCAGGTGCTTTTCATTCACCATTCATGAAAGAACCATCATTTCAGTTTTCGAAATATCTAGACACTCTTGAATTTAATCAGCCTTCTTTTTCTGTTATAAGTAATTCCAATCCATCACTATGTAATGATCCAAATGAGCTTAAGGTTAGGTTAAAAAATCAAATGTGTAACGGTGTCAGATGGCGGGAAACTATGGATTTAATGAGAGAAAATGGTATTCTCCAAATGGTTGAAATTGGCCCATCTAATGTTTTAGGTGGTTTAGCAAAAAGGCATTTAAAGGATATAAAAATTTCTCAAATCTCATCTTCAGATCAAATTAAATACTAATTATATGAAGAGTAATTTTTATCAAAAATTAATTTATCAATTAGTGAGTAATGTAATTATTTACCCGATTTATAAATTGATATTTAGAGGTAAATTACTTGGGAGAGAACATATTCCTCAAAAAGGTTCTTTTATCTTGGTATCTAATCATGGCTCCCTTCTTGATCCTCCTATTTTAGGTCATGCTGTTGGTCGAAATATATCTTTTATGGCAAAGTCAGAACTTTTTAGAATCCCCTTGCTAGGTTTCATAATAAGGTCTTGTGGCGCTTATCCTGTTAAGAGAGGCATAGTTGATAAAACAACTATAAAAATTGCGTGTGAAAAATTATCAAATAATAATAGTATTGGTATTTTTATTGATGGGACTCGCCAAAAGGATGGTCGTGTAAATAAGCCAAAACAAGGGGCAGCACTTTTATCTTTTAAAAATCAAAAAATGTTATTACCAGTCGCAATTATTAATTCACATAGATTAATGAGATTAAAGTTTTTTATTCCATTTTTCACAAAAATAGTTATTAAAGTTGGTAGACCGATTCCCCCTCCTAAAAGTTCATCAAAAAAAGATTTAATGGAGGTAACAAATTGTTTGCAGGAGTCAATAAATAATATGCTTGAGTGAATGATTAGTTAATTGGCGATAATGGATATAATGGAAGTACCTTCTTCCAAGTACTAGATTTGGAATTTTGTACATTGTTGTCAGATAAATTTAACAGTTCTTTTAAATCTTCTATATCAGAATATTCAGCTTGATAAGAAGAATCTATATTTATTAATTCTTCAAAAATTTTTGGAATAATTTTTTCTTTGATAGAAATTTTATTGTTTGTTTTTTCAGAAATACAAATTTGATATTTGCCTGCAATATATCCTCTCCTTTTTAATTTTTTGAAAATCCAAAATGAATTTTTATTGGAATTGATATTATTTTTTAAAGCAATTCTTTTTGCCATCAATTCAAAAGAACTAAAACTATCTATCGAGCAATTTATTTGCTGAGCGAGAGTTCTAGCTAATACAATTATCTGTCTGGATGCATTAAAATTTGATGGTCCTGTACTTACGGATATTTTATCAATTCTTTTTAAATTTTCTTTTGTTATGAAATTGGAAAAATCAACAATTAAATTATTACATAAATCTTTCTCAAACTTTTTTGTAAAAAAGTTGTCAGAAATAGATTGATTATTTTCCCTATACGCAAAGGCAAAAGAATTATCTGTACTATGAATTGCTAGAGTTAGTTTATTAAAATTTTTTTTATCGTAAGGCATTTACCTTTAAACTGGTAATTCTTGGCCAGGCTTACACTTAGACCACTTCCCAGCTTCTTCTAAAAAACTTGAACAAGATTTGACATCCCAATCAGTTTTAAAATCCCCATCTAAATCTTTGATTATGCTTACGTGAATATAGGGTTTTTTAGGTTTAAAGTTGGGGAAGTCACTAATGTGTTCAACACCATGATTTTTTTCGACATCATGATATGTCATACATCTATCAACTAATTTACAGTTAATGCAAATGCACATAATCAAAGAAGAGAATCTTAAAAATCATATTTTCATTGATCATACACTAATAATTAATGAAATAGAAAGAAGTATAAAATTTTATAATTGGGAATTTATTTTATCTTTTTTACCTTCAGGATCTTATCTGGTCGGGGGATATATAAGAGATTTAATTTTAGGGAGATTAAACTCATTGATTGATGTTGATATTGTAGTTCCAAAAAATGCTATTAAGATTGGAAAAAAAATTGCGGATAAATTTGAAGGTAAATTTATTATTCTTGATGAAGCACGTGATGTCGTAAGACTTATTTTTAAACATGTTTCAGTTGATATTGCATCTCAAATTTCTCCTTCTATTGAAATTGATTTATTCAGTCGAGATTTTTCTATAAACGCTATTGCTTTTTCTTTTGATAAGAAATTACTAATTGATCCATCAAATGGAATTAAAGATCTACAGCTCTCTTTATTAAGAACTCACTCAAAACAGAATTTATTGGAGGATCCATTAAGAATTTTAAGATGCTTTCGTTTTGTTTCTGAGTTGAATTTTAATGTTGATGTGAATTTAATAAATGTTATTAAAACTTGTAAAAATAAATTAAGTCTGATTGCTTCTGAAAGGATTAATTATGAAATCCAGCGAATAATAATAGGTAGTGAGGCAGCTTATGCAATTAAATTAATAAATAAATTTAAAATTTTTGATTACCTACAGTCTGAAAAAAATTTGATATTTATTGATTTACAAAAAATTAATTTTGAAGCATTTTCTAAAATTGAAAAAGATAAATTCTTTCCTTTATTTTTTCTTTCCCAGATTTTAGATGAATTTTCTCTAAAAATTTTAAAATTTAGAAAATCTGAAATTGCAAAAATTAGGTTATTAAGAAAATGGAATCTATTATTAAAGAGAAAAACTATTTATGAATTAGATGAAAGAGAAAGATTTAATTTACATCAAGAATTAGAGAACATTCTTCCTTCTTTTATTCTTTTCTTGCAAGAATCATTTTATATAGATTGGCTCGAAAGATGGAGAAATAAAGATGATAAATTATTTCATCCATCAAACTTAATAAAAGGGACAGTTTTGAAAAAATATTTAAAAATCCAGGAGGGACCTGTTTTAGGAAAGGTCATGAATTATCTTTCTATGGAGCTTGCATTTAATAGATTGAATAATTTTGATGAAGCAATTTATAAAGGAAAGCAATGGATTCAACAAAATGCGCCAAAATGTGATTAAATACACATAGCTTAGTTTTGTTTAAAATTTTAGACTTCAAAATTATTTATTAAAAAATTTATGAGTATTCGTATTTACATTGGCAATTTACCTCAAGGATTTAATCCAAAAGATTTTGATAGTATTTTAAAATCAGTATCCGATTCAATCAGATTTAAAGCTGTTTTAGATAAAGAAACAAAAGAATGTAGAGGATTTGGTTTCGCTACAACAAATAATGAACAAAATGCAAATTTAATAATCGAAAAGCTTAATGGTTTTGAATTTAATGGTTCAAAATTACGTGTCGAACTTTCAGAGAAAAAAGATTCTTCATCACACAAGAGAAATAGTTTAGGTTCTAATAAAAATAAAAAGAGGAAAGATTTCAAAAAGATAGTTCATAGTGATGCACCTAATCTTGAAGCTCCAGATCCTAGATGGGCTGGGGAACTTTCAAAATTAAAAGATTTGTTAGCTAATCAAAAAACTCCTGCTTAGCTATTTTATTCTTGAGATCAAAAAGGATATTGGTATTTCAAATGCTTTTACTGAATTTTTTACAAAAGCTCTATTATTGAATACATCATAATCTAGTTTTTCAATAGAATCTAATATCCCTCTATAGAGCCGCAAAGATGTCCAAACAGGCCATCTTGCATCTGCCGATAGCCATTTAATACCATCTTCAGATTTTTTAAACCAATCCCGTGCTCTTGTTAATTGAAAATTCATAAGCATCTTCCATTGGGTATTAATTACTCCTTTCAATAACTCTTCTTCAGAGTAATTAAAGTTATTCATATCTTCTTGGGGTAAATAAATCCGACCTCTTTGTCTGTCTTCTCCAACATCTCTTAAAATATTAGTGAGTTGATTTGCAATCCCTAGTGCTATTGCTGCTTCTGAGGGGTCAGGCATATTGCTCCAAGGGGCAGATGTATAAGCACTATCAATGCCCATTACATTCTGAGTCATCAACCCAACCGTCCCTGCGACGCGATAACAGTAAAGCTTTAATTCAGAAAAATTTTCGTATCTGTATTTTTTAAGATCCATTCTCTGACCCTCAATCATATCTAGATAAGGTTCTATGTTCTGTGGAAATTTTTCTATTGTGTCGAACAGAACAGCATCTAAGTCTGATTTTATATTTCCTTTAAAAACATTTATTGTATTGGCCTCCCACTCATCTAAGTTATCGGAAAGCTCTTCTGTAGTCTTGCTTGAAGCTTCAACGCTGTCCATTATTTCATCAGTTCTTCTACACCAAACGTAAATAGCCCAAATCGCTTTTCTTTTTTCGTACGGTAATAAAAGTGTTCCTAAATAAAAAGTTTTAGCCCATTGTTGAGTTTCTTTTCGGCATATTTCATATGCTTTGTTAAGTTGAGATAATGAATTTTTCAAAAAGAGTTATTAAATGGAGGTTTTAGTTTATTTTAGATGATTCCTGAGAAACATTATTGGTAGTTTTTGAATATTCTTTATTGATACTTTCTGCGCATAATTTACCACTTAGAACAGCTCCTTCCATAGATGCAAGATATTTTTGCATTGTATAATCACCCGCTAAGAAAAAGTTTTTTATCGGAGATCTTTGACTAGGTCTGAATTCTTGACATCCAGGGACTGCCTTATATACAGATCTTGGGGTTTTTACAACTTTATATTTTCTTAGTTGAGTTTTTTCATCTCCAATAAAATGAGTTGGGAATAATTTTTTAAGTTCTTCCATTGTTGCGTCTACAATATCTTGATCACTTCTGTTAATCCAATCTTTCGCAGGAGCAAAAACTAATTCAAGCATGGATCTATTGGGATCTTCATATTCCTTACAAGTGATACTCATGTCTGCATAAACACTCAGAAGAGGAGATCTACTAAATAAAAGGTGATCAATATCCGTTAATTTTTTATCAAACCATAAATGGATATTGATTACCGGTACTCCAATTAAACCATCAAGTTTTGAGAAAGCATTGATACCTTTCCATTGATCCGGAATCATCAGTTTAAAGAGATCTACAGGCATTGCACTAACATAGGCATCTGCTGTAATAACCTTTTTCTTTTCATCCTTATCTGGAGAAGCAATTGTAAAACTTTTTACTGTACTGTCTTGATTAAGGTCTATCTTTCTTAAAGGACTATTCATATGTACCTCTCCCCCCCTTGCTTTTATGTAATCAACTATTGGTTGACAAAGCCTTTCTGGTGGAGCCCCATCAAGGAAAGCCATTTTTGAGCCGTTTTTTTCTTGCAAAAATCTATTAAGTGCTGTCAATAAAACTGTTGATGAGATTTCATCAGGTCCAATAAAATTGAGCGCTTTGCTCATAGCAATAAATACTTCATCATTAACTCTCTCAGGAATATTGTGTTCTTTTAACCATTCTGACCATGATTTTGAATCACACTTATCAAGATATTTCTGTCCTCTCAACATCGCAGGAACTAAACCTAAGCCAAATAAAATTTTTTCATTCCATGAGAGCATATCATTGTTACTTAAAATTGCTGTTACACCATTCGCAGGTGCAGGTAAGTCCGGGAAATCGAATCTACTGTAAGTACCAGGCTCAGAAGGCTGATTAAAAATCATAGAGTGGCTCTTCCACTGTAGTCTGTCTTCTATATCTAGTTCTTTGAAAAGTTGAAGCATATTTGGATAAGCACCGAAAAATATATGTAAACCGGTCTCATACCAATCTCCATCTTCGTCTTTCCAAGCAGCAACTTTCCCACCAAGCACATCTCTGGCTTCTAAAACTATGGGAATGTGACCATTATCAACAAGGTATTTTGCGCAGGATAAGCCCGCTAAACCTGCACCAGCAATTACAACACGCATTATTAAATCAAAAAATAAATTAACACTTACAAAGAAGCTATCCTAAAGTTAAGACATAATTGTTTTTTTTGTTGATTATTTTCAGATTATGGAAAAAATGCTTTTAAAGTCAACCACTAGGCATGTAAGAATATTTACTGCTGAGGTGGTCAATAATGATTTAAAATACCATCCTAATAAATTAACACTTGACTTAGATCCTGATAATGAATTCATCTGGAATGAAGAATCATTAAAAAAAGTAAATCAAAAATTTACTGAACTTGTTGAAGAAAGAGCTGGTAAAAGTTTAGATGATTATGAACTTCGTAAAATAGGATCAGAAGTAGAAGGTTTAATAAAATATTTGCTTCAAAATAGCTTATTAAGTTATAACCCAGAGTGTAGAGTTATGAATTATTCGATGGGTTTACCTAAAACAAAAGAAGTATTGTGAGTAGATACTCTAACAGGGGTTCAAGAAGAGGTCCCAGTAACAATTCTTACTCCTCAACCTCAATAGATGGAGATAATTACACTCCACGGAGAAGAATATCTCCCCCTAATTCTGAACAAAAAAATAATTTCAACACCGCAACAATTGCTGTACTTGCTGGAGTTTTGATATTAGGCGTAGGGATAGGAAGCGCTATAACTAGTACAACCGATGGTGGTCAGGGGAATATAGCTAGTCAACAGCAATTAGACATGGCTGTTCCAGACCCTGAATTTTGTAGGCAATGGGGAGCAAGTGCTTTTGTAATTGATGTTGAGATGTATACAACACTTAACCCTTCAACTAGTTTTGTGACACAACCAGCACTCCAACCCGGTTGTGTTATTAGAAGAGAGAATTGGACAGTGTTACAAAAACAAGGAGCTATAAGTAATGAGGACGTTAGGGAATGTAAGCAAAGAATGAATACTTTTGCTTACATAGGTTCAATAAGAGATAAGCCTATAGTTAAATGTGTTTATCAGACTGATGTTAATGAGAACAAATTTATTATTAAGGGAGAAGGACAGGCTGAAGATGGAGGGGTGGGAATAAATAAGGAAGCTATTCAATTTTAGATTGAATTAATTTGCCTTAATGGACTTTCAGAGCTTGCAAATTGAGGTAATATATTTTTTTTAAACGCTTCTGAGGCTCTAGAAGTGTATCTTGATGGATTTGTAATTAATTTAAGCTCTCTTTTTACCTCTAAATCGGCTAAGTAAGATTTATGTATTGATCCACCTGCTAATTCTCTCTCAATAGAAACAACAGGTAAAAAAGAAACACCAAGACCAGATTGAACTGCGTTTTTAATTGCCTCAAGAGAATTTAACTCCATTTCGATTTTTAATCTTTGAATATCAAGACCTGAATCCTTCAAAAGTTTATCAACAACTTTCCTTGTTGTTGATTGAGAATCTAAAGTGACGAAATTCAATTTGTATAAATCTTCTTTCATAAGTTCTCTCTTATTGGCAAGTGGGTGTTTTGTTGGCAATACAAGAGCTAATTCATCAGTTGCATATGGGATTACTTGTAATAAGTTTTCTAGATCGCTTGGTAACTGACCTCCAATAATAGCAAGATCAATTTGACCATTAGCAACGCTCCAACCTGTTCTTCTAGTACTGTGAACCTGCAGTTGAACAGATACATCAGGATATTTTTGACGAAAAAGTCCTATCATCCGCGGCATTAGGTAGGTCCCTGTAGTTTGACTAGCTCCAATTATGAGTGTTCCACCTTTTAAGCTATTTAAGTCCTCAATAGCTTTGCATGCCTCATCGCATTGATTCAGTATTCTTTCGCAATATTCAAGTAATAGCTTACCTCCTTCAGTTAGAAGTGCTTTCCTACCACCCCTATCAAAAATTGTGATCTCAAGTTGTTTTTCTAAATTTTGAATTTGTAAACTGACAGCTGGTTGAGTGACGTAAAGTAAATCTGCAGCCTTTTTAAAACTTCCTTGAGCTGCAATAGCTTTTAATATTCTTAATTGGTCAAGTGTAAAAGGTAATTCGGGCATTTATTGATGCCTACTATTTGATAGTAATTCTAATACCTAAGGGTATTATTGTTAATAATAAATAACTTGTATTTAAAAATTATATGGAGACTCATAAAACTTCTTTTTTAATTTTGGTATTAATATTTATTTTCGCAGTGATTCATAGCGGAGGAGCGGCTTTGAGAAGTAGAGCAGAGGCTGTTATGGGGCCAAGATTATGGAGATTGTGCTTTGTTTCTTTAAGTTTGCCCTCTGCGGTAATTCTAATTAGTTATTTTCTAGCTCATAGATATGATGGAATTAGGTTATGGAATTTTCAAGGAAATAACTATGTATTTTTGTTAGTTTGGATTTTAACTGCTATTAGTTTCTTATTCCTATATCCTGCAACATATAATTTGTTAGAAATTCCTTCAGTTTTAAAACCACAAGTTAGGATCTATGGCACAGGAATAATGCGCATCACAAGACATCCGCAAGCATTTGGTCAAATAATTTGGTGTTTAGCTCATACATTATGGATAGGAACATCGTTTACATTTATAACTTCACTAGGGCTCATTTTTCATCACCTTTTTGCAATATGGCATGGTGATAGGAGATTAGAAATAAAATTTGGTAAAGAATTTTATAAGTTCAAAGAAAGTACTTCAATAATTCCATTTGTTGCAATATTTGATGGAAGACAGCAAATAAAAATAAAAGAATTTTTTAAATTATCACAACTTGGGATATTGATAGCAATTGCAGTAATATGGTGGTCCCATAAATATATAAATATTGCTGTTATAACATTTAATTCATCTTTTATGTCTAAAATTTTCAGTTAGCAGTTTAGTATTAGTGTATAAATATTCTTAGAAATGCCTCAAGCTTCAGAAATTGCCTGGTTAATTCCTGTCTTTCCGCTTATTGGAGCGGTACTTTCCGGCTTGGGTTTAATTTGTGCAAATAAAAAAATCAATAATTCTAGAGAAATTGTTGCCATCAGTCTTTTGTCATTCGTAGGTGTTTCTGCGGTAATTAGTTATAAAACATTAATTGAGCAAATAAAAGGTTACCACTCAGTAGAAAAATTATTTGTTTGGGCAAGTGCCGGAGACTTCACAATACCAATGGGATTTGTTCTAGACCCATTAGGTAGCGTAATGCTTACTTTGGTAACCACTATCACTTTATTAGTCATGATTTACTCTCATGGTTATATGGCGCATGATAAAGGTTACGTAAGATTTTTCACGTATTTAGCCCTCTTCAGTAGTTCGATGATGGGTTTAATTATTAGCCCAAACTTGTTAGAAATATATGTTTTTTGGGAATTAGTAGGAATGTGTTCTTATTTATTAGTTGGTTTTTGGTACGACAGAGATGGCGCAGCTAATGCTGCTCAAAAAGCATTTGTCGTAAATAGAGTTGGAGACTTTGGATTATTACTAGGAATTTTGGGTCTTTTTTGGGCTACTAAAAGCTTTGATTTTACTGAAATTGCCCTAGGAGTATCACAATCAGTTTCAGAGAATTCATTACCTGTCTGGGCTGCATTATTACTATGCTTTTTAGTCTTTTTAGGACCTATGGCAAAATCTGCTCAGTTTCCTCTTCATGTATGGCTTCCTGATGCTATGGAGGGACCAACTCCTATTTCAGCGCTTATTCATGCGGCGACGATGGTTGCTGCTGGAATATTCTTAGTAGCTAGGCTTCAACCTCTCTACTCATTATTCCCCTCAATTCAATTCATTATTGCTTTAGTTGGCACTATTACATGTTTCTTAGGGGCATCTATTGCTTTAACTCAAATGGATCTAAAAAAGGGTTTGGCATACAGTACTGTTTCTCAACTAGGGTATATGATGCTTGCGATGGGTTGTGGTGCACCAGTAGCCGGTATTTTTCACTTGATAACACATGCTTGCTTCAAAGCAATGTTATTTTTGGGGTCTGGTTCAGTAATTCATGCTATGGAAGAAGTGGTTGGTCATCAACCTGTACTGGCCCAAGATATGAGGTTGATGGGAGGTTTAAGAAAGAAAATGCCTTTTACTTCTACAACTTTCTTAATAGGTTGTGTAGCAATAAGTGGTATTCCTCCATTAGCTGGATTTTGGAGTAAAGATGAAATATTGGGAAACGCTTTTATCTCATTTCCAGCTTTTTGGTTTGTTGGATTTTTAACAGCAGGAATGACAGCTTTCTATATGTTTAGACTTTATTTCTTAACTTTTGAAGGCGAATTCAGAGGGGAAAATAAGGAATTACAAAAAGAACTTTTACTCGCTGCTGAAATCAATATAGAAGAAGAACAACAACATGAAGAAGAACAACAACATGAAGAAGAACATGGTTCACTACATGAGTCTCCTTGGTCTATGACTTTTCCACTGGTTTTTCTGGCAGTACCCTCAGTAATAATTGGGTTTATGGGATTCCCTTGGGATAGTAAATTTGCAAATTTACTAGATCCCGAAGAGGCATTGATGGCTATAGAGTCTTTTGAATTAAAAGAATTTTTACCTCTTGCTCTTGCGTCTGTTTTTATTGCCTCGATAGGAATTACTATCGCTTATCAAGCATATTTTGCTAAGAAGATTAATTTATCAATATTATTTGCACAGAGATTTCCCTCTGTTAATAAGTTTTTAGCAAAAAAATGGTATTTGGACGATATTAATGAAAAACTTTTTGTCAAAGGTAGTAGAAAACTTGCAAAAGAAGTTTTAGAAGTTGATTCCAAAGTTGTTGATGGAGTTGTAAATCTTACTGGACTTGTAACATTGGGAAGTGGAGAGGGCCTCAAGTATTTTGAAACAGGAAGAGCTCAATTTTATGCCTTGATAGTTTTTGGAGGAGTAATTTTGTTAGTAGCAATATTTGGTTTCCAATCACCCCAAATAACTTAATAACAAATGTGTGTCTTCACTGTTCATGGGATGAAAAAATCTAGATAATTTCTAGACTCTATTTAGGATCAATTTCTTATTCATTTGAGCAGCCTTTTTTTTACACATTTTGCACTAAAGACGATAGGAACATTAGGTGGAGGTTTATCTGATTTCCCTTGGCTATCTATATCTATTCTTTTCCCCATTGCAAGTGCATTTTTGATACCTTTTTTCCCTGATAAAGGAGAGGGTAAAGAAGTAAGGTGGTTTGCTTTAAGTGTCGCTTTAATTACTTTTCTTGTGACTGTAGGAGCGTATATAAACGGTTTTGATATTAATAATGAAAATGTTCAACTTAAAGAAAGTATAAGTTGGCTTCCAAAGCTAGGACTGACTTGGTCAGTCGGCGCTGATGGAATTTCAATGCCACTAATATTGTTAACTAGTTTTATAACAGCGCTAGCTGTCTTAGCAGCATGGCCAGTAAAGTTTAAACCAAAATTATTTTTCTTTTTAATACTCATAATGGATGGAGGGCAAATAGCTGTTTTTGCTGTTCAAGATATGCTCTTATTCTTTTTAACTTGGGAACTTGAACTTTTGCCAGTATATTTACTTTTAGCTATCTGGGGAGGTAAAAATAGACAATATGCAGCTACAAAATTTATTATCTATACAGCTGGTAGTTCTATATTTATCCTTTTAGCTGCATTGGCGATGGGTTTTTATGGAACTGAAGTTCCAAATTTTGAGTTTGCTCATTTGGCTAATCAAAATTTTAGCCAAAACTTTCAAATTCTTTGTTATATAGGCCTATTAATTGCTTTTGGGGTAAAACTCCCAATTGTTCCTTTACATACTTGGCTCCCTGATGCTCATGGGGAGGCTACGGCTCCTGTGCATATGTTATTGGCAGGTATCTTATTGAAGATGGGCGGATATGCTCTTTTAAGATTTAATGCTCAATTATTACCTGTAGCACATGCTCAATTCGCGCCATTATTAATAGTTCTTGGAGTAGTTAATATAATTTATGCCGCATTAACTTCCTTCGCGCAAAGAAATCTTAAAAGAAAAATTGCATATAGTTCAATCAGTCACATGGGGTTTGTTCTTATTGGAATAGGAAGTTTTAGTAGCCTAGGTACAAGTGGAGCAATGTTGCAAATGGTTAGTCATGGATTAATAGGAGCAAGTTTATTCTTTCTTGTTGGAGCCACTTATGACAGGACAAAGACTTTAAAACTTGATGAAATGGGTGGAGTTGGACAGAAAATGCGTATTATGTTTGCATTGTGGACTGCTTGCTCTCTCGCTTCTCTTGCTTTACCAGGCATGAGTGGATTTGTTTCTGAATTAATGGTATTTACTGGATTTGTAACTGATGAAGTTTATACGTTGCCTTTTAGAGTAGTAATGGCTTCTTTGGCGGCAGTAGGAGTTATACTTACTCCGATTTATTTATTGTCAATGTTGCGTGAGATTTTCTTTGGTAAAGAAAATCCAAAGTTAACTGAAGATAGGAATTTAATTGATGCAGAGCCAAGAGAGGTATATATCATTGCATGTTTACTCTTACCAATAATTGGTATTGGTTTATATCCAAGATTAGTTACAGAAAGTTATTTGGCTACAATAAGCAACTTGGTTGATAGGGATTTAAATGCAGTGAAAAGTGTTCCAAAGACAAATATCTTTGCAGGAAACAAAAAAAGTCAAATATTAAAAGCACCAACTATATAATTTTCTAAATTTTTTCATTATTGTTTTGCATAAAAAATGATAAACAGATATCTTGAAAAAAGATTTGATTGACTAAAGTAACTATTTCTAAATCTATTGATAGGTACCAGTTGGGACCTAGATTATTAATAAAATTCCTTCAAGATGCTGCTGGGAGAGGAGATCTTGATCCTTGGGATATTGATGTAATAAGTGTTATCGATAGTTTTTTAGAACAATTTAAGCAAAATTTGAAATATTCCTCAAATGATCAAATGTCATATGAAAAGGACTTATCCGAAACAAGCGAAGCGTTTTTCGCTGCCTCAGTATTAGTTAATTTAAAAGCTCAAGTTTTAGAATCTGATGTTTTCCCAGAAGAAATATTAGGTTTTGAAGATGAAATTGATATGGATAACCAAGAATGGATTAATCAAGGATTTGACATTCCAAAATATCCTGAAAAATATCTTAGAAGAAGATCTGTCGCTCAACCCGTTATTAAACGAACATCGACATTAGGAGAACTTGTTAGTCAACTTGAATCGATTGCCGAAATTATTGAGACGCAAGATCTTTTGCTGATGAAAAGGAAAAGAAATAAAAAATATTCTGATAAGATCTTAATATCTAAGGTTCAATCTTTAGCACATCGTGAAAAACTTCCTGAAACAACTAAAGCGCTTGGTAAGTTTATTGATGGATGGGAGAAAGCTTTGCAATGGACTGACTTTGAATATTTAGTTAATAAGTGGCAGAATGTAGTGAAAAGTGATTTAGATAAAGATAGGCTTGGTGTCTTTTGGGCTTTATTATTTCTATCATCAGAAAATAAAATTGAGATAAAACAAAAAAATTCTCTTTATGGTCCAATACAAATAAAAAGAATTCTTCCAGATGGAGAATTAGCTCAGTTACCTATAGACAATCTTGAGGTTGCAGAGACTTCTTCGACTGCTGCTTAAAGATATGAGAGTAATAACGTATAATCTGTTAAAAGAGGTTTAAAGCTGATGAAGGCAATGATACTTGCAGCAGGTAAAGGAACGCGCATACAGCCAATTACGCATATTATTCCAAAACCAATGATTCCTATTTTACAAAAACCTGTAATGGAATTTTTATTGGAACTTTTAAAAGAACATGGTTTTAAAGAAATAATGGTTAATGTTTCCCATCTTGCTGAGGAAATTGAAAACTACTTTAGAGATGGACAAAGATTTGGTGTAGAGATAGCTTATAGCTTTGAAGGAAGAATTGAGGATGGGGAAATGATTGGTGATGCTTTGGGCTCGGCTGGAGGATTAAAAAAAATTCAAGATTTCCAAAATTTTTTTGATGAAACTTTTGTTGTACTTTGCGGTGATGCATTAGTTGATTTGGATTTGACTGAAGCCGTTAGAAATCATAAGCAAAAAGGAGCATTAGCAAGTTTAATAACAAAGAAGGTAACGCGAGAACAGGTATCTAGTTATGGAGTTGTGGTTTCTGATGAGAATGGCAGAGTCAAAGCTTTTCAAGAAAAACCAACAGTAGATACTGCTTTGAGTGATTCAATTAATACAGGTATTTATCTTTTTGAACCTGAGATTTTTGACTATATCCCGTCTGGAGAAAAATTTGATATTGGAGCTGATCTCTTTCCTAAACTTGTTGAAATGGATTTGCCATTTTTCGCTTTGCCGATGGATTTTGAGTGGGTTGATATTGGAAAAGTTCCTGATTATTGGAGTGCCATTAGAAATGTATTACTTGGTAAAGTGAGGCAAGTAGAAATTCCAGGTAAAGAAATTAAACCTGGAGTCTTTACGGGTCTTAATGTCGCTGCAAACTGGGATCAAGTCGATATAAAAGGGCCAGTTTATATTGGAGGGATGACAAGAATTGAAGATGGAGCCACTATTATTGGCCCCTCAATGATTGGACCAAGTTGTTGTATTTGTGAGGGTGCAACTATAGATAACTCTATAATTTTTGATTATTCAAAAATTGGAAAAGGAGTTCAACTAGTAGATAAATTAGTATTTGGTAGATATTGTGTAGGTAAAAATGGCGATCATTTTGATTTGAAAGATGCTTCTTTGGACTGGTTAATAACAGATTCAAGAAGATTAGATTTAACTGAGCCATCACCTCAGCAAAAAGCCATGGCAGAATTATTAGGATCTGATTTAATTAACATTCCAGATTAAGACCAGCTTTTTCAAGTATTTCTGGGATAAGATTTTCTGCCTTGACTGCCATTATATGAATACCTTCAGCGATGTTAATAAAATCTTTAGCTTGTTCAGCAGCAATTAATATTCCTTCTTTCAGGGGGTCTTTTGCTTCTTTGAGACGATTTAAAATATTTTCAGGAATATTCGCGCCAGGTACAAATTTATTTATGAAGAGGGCATTTTTATATGATTTCAAAAGAAATACTCCTGCTATAACTGGTATCTCAAGTGGATTACTGATTTCTTGGCAAAAATCTATCAAATAATTTCTATCCATAACTATTTGAGTTTGTAAAAAATTTGCTCCTGCCTCCTTCTTCTTTCTTGTTCGATTTTTTAAACTTCTTTGATTCCGACAACTGGGATCTACTGCAGCACCAGCAAATATGTTAGTTCTATTGTCAGCAAGTTTTTCAAAAGTAGGATCAATACCTTGATTGAAATATTGAATTTGTTTTAATAGTCGAACTGCTTCAAATTCATGAACTGCTTTTGTTTCTTGCTGATCACCAGCTTTTACTGAATCTCCTGTAATGCATAAAATATTTTTAATACCTAATGCATTTGCTCCAAGAATATCTGATTGTAAAGCAATTTTATTACGATCTCTGCAAGAAATTTGCATTATCGGTTCTATCCCATTTTCCAGTAATAGTTTAGACATTGCTAAACTACACATCCTCATTATTGCTCTACTTCCGTCTGTTATGTTAACAGCATGTACCTTATTTTTCAGAAGTTGTGCTATTTTAAGAGATCTTATGGGGTCCCCTCCTCTTGGCGGCATTAATTCTGCTGTAATTACTTTTGAATTTTTTTCTAAAGTTTGCTGAAGTTTTGATTTCAATTGCTTTTTTCCCTACTTGGTTAAGAAGTTTACTGATACTGCTAAACTCAATTAATATATAAAAGGAACTGTTTAAATGCAAATGGTTGAAGAAGGTATTAACGACATTGATATGATGGGTCTCTCGTCTAGAGAGATGGAAATCATAGATTTAGTGGCTGATGGGCTTACAAATCAAGAAATTGCAGTAAAGCTTACTATTAGTAAAAGAACTGTTGATAATCATGTAAGTAATATGTTCACCAAAACAGGCTCTAAAAATAGAGTAGCACTATTAAATTGGGCAATGGATCACGGAAAAATCTGCAGAGATGGATTTAATTGTTGCTCTCTACCTGATTCAGATCAAGATTAATATTATTTTCAGTATCGATAGTTTCTATTAAATTCATTAAGCAATAATGCGATGAATTCAATTCAAAAAGTTCTGCATAATCAAGACATGCTTTTCTATCAGAATTGACAAATCTTAATACCCCATCCCTGTCATAAAGACCATACATATTAATGTTGAGTAAACTATTGCTAAACTATAAAAAAAATATAAAAGAAAAGTGAACTTTTTGGATATTTTTTTTTAATCTTTGTTTCCCCATTTTGAAAAAGGATTTTTTGTCAGATTTAAATTGGTATATATTTTGAGGCCAGTAATTTCTTTTGCTAAAAAAGGCGGAAGAATAATTTGTTCTTTTTCTTCAGCAAGCTCAATTTCGGCAATTTCCAAAGGAAAATTTCTATCTTTAAAGCAATCTATAATCCAATCTTTTTGGTCAATTTTTAAAAAAAATCTTTCTTTTTTAATTGTATTCGTAAGAGTTGCCATGATTTGTTCGCCTTCACTATTTGGTATTGAGTATTCATATTCGTAATTAGTAAAATTCTTAATATGTTTTTTAAGTGCTATTTTAAAGTTTTTGCCATTAAATCTAATTCTGATGATCCAATCTTCTAAATCATATGAAAGGTAGCCCTGCTCTATAAAAGTTTTATGAGTAATAAATGCTTTCCATTGATCATTTTTGATAAGAAATCGCCTTTCAATCTCTAATGTCATCTAATTGAGTTGATTATTTTTTAAAGATAAATTCCCTTTCCAATCAAGCTTTTTGATCAAAGTAATGTAATAAGAAATGCTTTTATTGAACTTAATCATTTTACAGGGCTTTGTTCCTTTATTTATTTCGCAATAATCATTTTCTTTTACAGTCATGCACTTTGATCCATCTTTCCATAGTTTTATTTCTCTTTTATTCTTTTGAACTGCTCTAATGATTACTTTACTTGTATCAGGAATAATAATTGGACGGCTGGCTAAGCTCATAGGACATATTGGATTGATTACAAATGCGTTTATTGAAGGGTGAACTATTGGCCCCCCTGCGGCCATAGAGTATGCTGTAGAACCAGTTGAGGAAGAAATAATTAAACCATCACCTTTATATTCGTTTACTTTTTCATTATCTATTTCTATTTGAATTTGATTTGTTGGAGAAATATCTTCTTCAACGGATTTAAAATAAAAATCATTTAATGCATCATAGCTCTTGATTATTTTTCGTACTCCAAGATTTTCTTTACTATAAACTTCACAATGCAACCTGTTTCTTAAATCAATTGTGAATTCTTCCTTTTCCAAAATTTTGATAAATGATTTGTCAAATAAAAAATCTTTTTCTTGAGTTAAGAATCCTAAATTGCCTCCAATATTAAAACTTAGTAATGGGATATCATAATGAACTAATGCATTAGCAGATTTAAGAACAGTCCCATCACCTCCAAGAACAATTAATAAGTCAGGTAATGAAGGAAGATTAAAAAGATATTGCTCTATTTTTTTTGTATCAAAATCACTTCCTATACTCTTTGATTTAATATTTCTATCTTTGAGAGCCTTCTCACAAAATATAGATGCTTCTTTAGCAACTGAGCTGTTAGATCTATAAATGATAAGCACCAATGCAAGTTTCACTTGATGCTTTTTACCACTTTAATAAATTAAAACTTTCCATATCGACAGTAACTCGATTTCTATAAAGAGATAACAATATAGCTAAACCTACCGCGGCTTCTGCGGCTGCAACTGTGATGACAAAAATCGTAAAAACTTGTCCTTGAATTAGGTTGTTATCTATATAAGAAGAGAAAGCCATCAAATTTATATTTACAGCATTCAACATTAATTCAATGCTCATTAGAACTCTTACTGCATTTCTACTATTTAATAAACCCCAAATACCAATACAAAATAATATGGAGGAGACTATTAAAAAAGCTTGAAGAGGTATAGATTCTAAATTCATTTTAATTTTTTTTAATTAGCAATGGCTCACTTGGCTTCTCTATTAACTCTTGATCAACTGGTAATCCTGTCGAGATATCTTTGTTAAATACATCTCTTCTAGCTAATACTATAGCTCCAATCATCGCCATTAAAAGCAATACAGACGCCACTTCGAAGGGAAGCAAATAATCACTAAATAAATGTTCTCCAATTCTAATTGTAGATTCCTCGCCTATGGAGGAATTAGGATCTGCCAAACTCCAAACATTTGATAAGTCAACTCTAATTAATAGACTTAGGAGAGTTAAACAAATTGATGTTGATATGATTCTTCTTGAATTGATGTTATTAATAGGTTTTAAATCTTCTTTTTTATTGACTAGCATTATTGCAAAAATAATCAGAACATTAACTGCTCCTACATAAACTAGTACTTGAGCTGCCGCAACAAAACTAGCATTTAATAAAAGATATAAGCCTGCAACACTCATGAAGACTCCACCAAGTAAGAATGCAGAGTAAACAATACTATCAAGAAGAATTACCCCTAGTGCTCCAACTATTACAACTAAAGACAATACTGAAAAACAAATAATTTGTGTTGTGACTGCTATAGACATTTATGTAGTTAATTATTTATTTAGTTTGACGGCGGGATCACTCATTTCATTCGTTTTTGGTTTCATCCAATCATAAACTTCTTCAGGTAATTTACCAACACGAGCATCGGAAGAAGAGACTTCATGAGGATCCATAACTCCTTTAGGTAAATATGCAAGTTCTCTAAGAGGTTTTACAGAAGGATCAGTCGTAACGTTTGTAGGAAGTCTGCCTAAAGCCACATTATCAAAATTTAAATTATGTCTATCGAATGTCGCTAATTCATATTCTTCAGTCATGGATAAGCAATTTGTTGGACAATATTCAACACAATTCCCACAAAAAATACATACTCCAAAGTCTATAGAGTAATTTCTAAGTTCCTTTTTTTTAGTTTCTTTATTCATTACCCAATCTACTACTGGCAGATTTATGGGACAAACACGTACGCATACTTCACAGGCTATACATTTATCAAATTCATAATGGATTCTTCCTCTATATCTTTCAGATGGTATTAACTTCTCGTAAGGGTATTGAACAGTAACTGGCCTTCTTCGGAGATGATCAAAAGTTACAGAAAGTCCATCATATAAATATTTACCAGCTCCAAAGGCTTCTTTAATATAGCTATTTACTTTTTGAAGAAAGTCTTTCATTTTAAAGTGATAACTTAGTGTCTTTAGTGTAGTGGATTAATTTAGTATTTAAGTACATTTACTTAAATATTATCCACCAAAAAATTGAGGGAGAGCTAGTTTTAGGCCAGCTGTTAAAAGGAGATTAGCAAGAGAAATAGGTAAAAGAAACTTCCAACCTAAATCTAATAATTGATCTATTCTTACTCTTGGAGTTGTCCAGCGTAATAGTATGGCTATAAAAACTAAGAGATATGCTTTAAGAACTGTCATTATAATTCCTATAGAAGCTGTAAATACTTGAATTACAGGGGCGTTTATTGGAAGATTTAAAACTTTAGCTATTATCTCAACAGGGATAGGAAAACCCCATCCTCCTAAATAAAGTATGGATACTAATAATGCAGATAGAATCAAATTTATGTAACTGCCTAAATAAAATAAAGCAAATTTCATTCCAGCATATTCAGTTTGATAACCTGCAACTAATTCTTCCTCAGCTTCAGGCAAGTCAAAAGGAAGTCTTTCACATTCAGCAAGAGCACATATCCAAAAGATGATGAATCCAACAGGTTGCCGCCATATATTCCAACTTAGTATTCCAGCCCCACTTTGTTGATTAACAATATCAATAGTACTAAGAGAGTTTGTCATTAATACGACAGCTAATACAGATAGAGCTAGAGGTATTTCATAGCTTATAGATTGAGCAGCCGCTCTTAATCCGCCTAATAATGAATATTTATTATTAGAGGCATATCCACTCATAAGAAGACCAATTGGTTGAATACTACTTAGAGCAATCCAAAGAAAAATCCCAATGCCAACATTACTGATAAGTAAGTTTTGACCAAAAGGTACAATTAACCACGAAAGAATAACTGGTACTAATACTAATATTGGTCCAGTTGTAAAAAGAATTGAATCTGCTTTTGCAGGAATAATATCTTCTTTAACAAGTAATTTAAGTCCATCTGCAATTGGTTGCAGAACTCCTAAAGCACCTGCATATTCTGGACCTATTCTTTGTTGAGCAGCTGCAGAAATCTTTCTTTCTAACCATACTGTGACTAATACTCCGACAACTGCTGAGACTAAAACTATTAGCATTGGTAGAGGAAGCCAAATTATATGAGCAATTTCACTAGACAGTCCGAAACCTTTTAAGATTTCATTAAAACTATATTCGAGATCTAATCCGGTGTTCAAAGTTTTGTTGTTATTTACCCTATAGGTTACCTCGCCATAAACGATATGTGTGTGTTTTTTGAAAAGCTGAAAATATTATTTTCGGTTTTCTAAACTAATCCAATCTCTTGGAGCTGATCCAGTATAAATTTGCGATGGTCTAAAAATCCTGTTTGCTCCTAATTGTTCCCTCCAGTGAGCTAACCATCCTGCTACTCTGGATATTGCGAAAATTGGAGTAAAAAGGTCTCGTGGTATTCCAAGTTTTCGATAAACAAGACCAGAATAGAAATCAACATTTGGGAAAATGCCTTTTGGCCCTAGTCTTGGTATGGCTTCTAACTCTAAATTTTTAGCAACTTCATACATCTCATCTTTACCAAATCTGATAAAAAGCTCTTCCGCTAACTTTTGAAGAATAATTGCTCTAGGATCTTTAACCTTATATTCCCTGTGACCGAAACCCATTATTTTCTTTTTATTTTTTATAGCATCATCCAAAAAACAACCGGCTTTTTCGGGCGTTTTAATATCTTCTAGCATTGCAATCACATCTTCATTTGCTCCTCCATGAAGAGGACCAGCGAGTGTCCCCACCGCAGATGCAATTACTGCGTATGGATCAGTAAGAGTACTTGCTGTAACTCTCGCACTGAAGGTGCTTGCATTTAAGCTGTGTTCTGCATGAAGAATTAAGCATCTATCAAAAACTTTCGCTGCGATTGGATCTTGTTCTTTCTCTGTGAGCATATAAAGGAAATTTGATGAGTAAGATAAATCATCTCTCGGTTGGATTGGATCCTGCCCTTTTCTAATTAGTTGGAAAGCGGCAATCATAGTAGGAATTTTGGCTATAAGTCTAATTACAGCGTTGTATATATATTTCGGGTCATCTATGGCTCTCCTTGAATAAAAAAGGCCAAGAGACGCAGCACTCGATTGAAGAGCATCCATAGGATGTCCAGTCGCAGGAAAACATTTCATCATATCTCTAACTCTGAAACTTAATCTCCTATGCATCTGTACTTCTTGTTCAAAATCCCTCAGTTCTATTGCTGATGGCAATTCTCCCCAAATTAATAAAAAAGCAGTTTCTAAGAAAGTACTTTTCTGTGCTAATTCTTCAATTGCATAGCCTCTATATAACAATTTCCCATTTTGTCCATCAATATCGCATATTGATGAATTAGTTACTGGGACACCCTCTAATCCTGGTTTTAAAATTAGTTTGTTAGGGTCCAAATTTTAATAAGATATAAATTCTTTATAGATCTAAGATAGTCAAATAATTTTTAGTTAACCATAAGATATCAATCAAATTTAATTATTAAAATATTTTCAAATTGATTTCTTCATAATATAAAGGGGTTGTTTCCGGGATAGGTTGTTTTATTATTTCAGTAAATTTTTGACTTGATACGTTTGTCACATTTTTAAAAAAGAAATTAATTTTTTCTAAATAAGAGATATTTTTAGCTTGGATAGAGTAAGGATGATTTAGATCAATTTTTTTATTTAAAAAATATTTTGCTTGACTATCTCCTCTGAAATTAAAAAATTCCTTTGAAATTAAATCTATCTCAGCTTCATTAACCAAATTGTTACCAATAAAGGTTAAATTTTCAGATTGAATTAAAAAAATTTTTTTGTAATTAGATTCTTTTATAATGTCTTTTTCTTTTTTGAGTATGTCTTTCGAATATATTGTATAAACATTATTATTATTTGTTAGGCTATTTTTATTTAAATCTTCTAATAATTTTAACTTCTCAAAAGAAAAATTATTCTTATCAAGAATTATCAACCAATTATTATCAGTAATTAAAAGTAGTATATTTTGTTTTAATTCTTTATTTAATTCTCTAAAAATATCTTTTTCAAAATCACTTATTTTGATTTGATTAAGATATTTATTAGAATCAAATAAACTATTATAAGTAGAAATTTGATAGTTTCTTTTTACAATATTTTCTTTATTAATTTTTTTATAAGACTGAAAATCTAAATTCTTATTATTATTTACTAAGTAAGATTTTAATATAATTTCTTTATCTTTAAATTTAAATAATGTTACTAAATAGTCGTCTTTTGTTATATTATAATTTTCATTGTTTAATAGTTCAGTCTGCTTAAAATTGTTAGTTAATAAAATATTCTGTTCATTTTTATAATTATTTAATACCTCTTTAAAAGAGTATTTTCTTATAATATTTTTATCAATTTTACTTGATTCTAAGGCTTTGAGGATTAAGTTTTCATTAGAGGAAGTAATTATATAATTATCATTAGTGCGATAAATATACTTTAAATAATTTAATTTATTATCTCTATATATTTTTATCAATTTATCAGGCTCATCAATTTTATTAGAAAGATTTAAAATATCATCTATATCTTTTTTTTCTTTAATTTTGAATATTATTAAAATATCATCAAAATCTTTTTCTTTATTATCATATGTAGTTAAAGCAAATTCATTACTATAAATATCTTTTAAATTGTTTATACCTAAATCTATACCTAGGTACGCAAAAATACTATCTTTTATTAAAACAAATTGATCTTGCTCCCTTGCTTCATAGTGATTGCTTATGTTATTTGTGATTTTTGAAATTTTAGAATTTGAAATAAATAATGCTTTATTGTCTGTAGGTAAGTACGTTAAAATTTTTAATTCTGAAATATTTTCGTGGTTTTCTTTACTTAAGCTATGAGATATTTTTTCAAATCCAAAAATTAGGAATAATGATAATATTGTTAATACAGCTAATAATTTAATATTCATTTTTATTTTTATTTTTAACAATAAGCATATTCTTGCAACCTTACTTATTAAATTGTTAATAAGAATTAGTTAATTCAAGGAATTGAGAAATTATCCGAAAATAATAAATGCTCTTGATCTTAATAAATGGTTTAATTCTGAAGATGAGAATCCTATTATTATTGATGTTAGAGAGAATTCCGAACTGGAAATAGCTTGTTTCCCTCGAGAGTTTTTACATTTACCAATAAGTAAAATTTCGCTTGATTACGTTAAAACAAAAATTAGTAATGTAAAAGACAAAAAGTTTGTTGTTCTTTGTCATGCGGGTATCAGAAGTTATAATTTTGGACAATGGTCATTAGATAATAATCTCGTAAATGAGATTTGGAATCTAGAAGAAGGTATAGATGGATGGAGTAGGTATATTGATCAAACAATACCTAGATATTAGTTACTAAATATCCAAAGATGATGCAACAGTATTAACATCTTTATCTCCTCTGCCTGAACAATTAATTACTATTTCTGTATTTTTTTCTAGAGTAGGACATAATTTCTCCAGCCAAGCAAAGGCATGAGCTGTTTCGAGTGCAGGAATAATCCCTTCTAGTTCACTAACAAGTTTCAAAGCATTTAAAGCTTCTGTATCAGTAACAGAGCCATATTCTGCTCTTCCTATATCTTTTAAGTAACTATGTTCAGGACCTACCCCGGGATAATCAAGACCTGCGCTTATAGAATGTGCTTCTTGAACTTGACCGTTCTTATCTTGTAAAAGAAGGCTCATTGATCCATGTAAAATTCCAACTGATCCTTTAGTAATAGTAGCGGCATGTTTGTCAGTGTTGACTCCGCTTCCTGCAGCTTCAACTCCAATTAGTCGGACTGATTTTTCTTTTACAAAGGGATGAAAAAGACCCATTGCATTTGATCCTCCACCCACACAAGCAAGCAATATATCAGGTAGTGATCCAAACGATTCTACACATTGTTTTTTCGCTTCTTCTCCTATGACTGCATGAAAATCCCTAACAATCATTGGGAATGGATGTGGTCCCGCAACAGAACCTAAAATATAGTGTGTAGTTTCTACATTGGATACCCAATCTCTAATAGCTTCACTAGTCGCATCTTTGAGAGTTGCAGTACCTGAAGTGACAACTTTAACTTCTGCTCCTAAAAGTTTCATGCGAAAGACGTTTAATGATTGTCTTTTTATATCTTCCGCTCCCATGTAGATAATGCATTTCAAACCGAATCTCGCGCATACAGTAGCAGTTGCTACTCCGTGTTGCCCAGCACCTGTTTCCGCAATTATTCTTTCCTTGCCCATTCTTATGGCTAATAAAGCTTGTCCTAATGCGTTATTGATTTTGTGAGCACCAGTATGATTAAGGTCCTCTCTTTTTAGCCATATTCTACTAGTACAGGTTTTCGTTTGGTAATGTTCAGTAAGTCTTTTGGCTTCATATAGTGGTGTCTCTCTCCCGACATAAGTTTTCAATAAATGATTTAATTCATCAACAAATTGTTTATCTTTCCAGGCATCAGATGCGGCTTTTTCGAGTTCAAAAAGAGCTGGCATTAAAGTTTCAGGGACATATTGACCTCCATACTTTCCAAACCTGCCTTCCTTCGAAGGTTGATTCAAATAATCGTTATTCTTATTTTGATCATGACGGGAAATTGTACTTACCAATTTTCTATAGTATAAGTATTAACTAACTATAGAATATATAAAAAATAATGGGAAAAAAAAATTGGATTGAGTTTGTTAATGAGGAAAATAGTTACCAAGAAAAGCCTAAAGAAGATAGTTTTAGAAATATATCAAAAATAAATATCTCAAAACAAAAAAAAGGTAAAAAAGGTAAAACCGTAACTTTGATCAAAGGTTTAGGAATTAGAAATGAAAAAGAAGTTAAAGAATTTCTAAAAAAAATCAAAGTGTTTTGTGGTACTGGAGGAACTGTAATAGGAGAAGATATTCAATTACAGGGAGATATGGTATCCAAATCAATTGAGTTTCTTCGCAATGAAGGATTTCAAAATTTATAAGTGAAGAGTTAAAATAGTTTTCTACATTTGAAAACTTACAAGATGAAGGAACTAAATCAGAGAAATTCAGGAAAAAATATAAAATGGCATAACTTAACCATTGATAGAAATAAGTTAGAAAAAATGAGAGGTCATAGAGGAATAGTTATTTGGTTCACAGGGTTATCAGGGTCTGGGAAAAGTACCTTAGCCAATGCAGTAAACGAGATTTTACACTTTGATCGTTTGTCAACTTATGTACTAGATGGAGATAATATCAGACATGGTTTATGTAAGGATCTCGGATTTTCTGACAAAGATAGAGAAGAAAATATAAGAAGAATCGGTGAAGTTGCTAATTTATTTATGGATGCCGGAATCATAACCATTACAGCATTCGTCTCACCTTTCATTAGTGATAGAAATAAGGTTAGAGAAATTATTGGTTCAAAGGATTTTATTGAAGTATATTGTTCTGCAAACATTGATATTTGTGAGAGTAGAGATACTAAAGGTTTGTATAAAAAGGCACGCTCAGGAGAAATTAAAGAATTTACAGGTATATCTAGTCCATACGAGCCCCCTATTAATCCAGAAATAAGTGTTGATACAGGTTCTTTAGATTTAAATGATTCTGTTGAAACAGTTATAAATTATCTTAGAGAAAAGAATTTACTTGCAAATGTTTAATTTATAAAAATTTTTTAGTAAGTTTTTAGATAATTATCAGTCCCTAAAGTAAATAATTTACTGTTTTTAGTTCTTACTTGTGCATGCAGATTATCTCTAAATTTTTTCATTTTTATCCTTAAACCTTCGTCAAATAAACAAAGGATTTGAATTGCTAAAAGCCCAGCATTTTTTGCTCCGTTTATGGCTACTGTTGCTACTGGAATTCCTGCAGGCATTTGAACAATTGATAATAGGGAGTCGATTCCTTTCAGAGTTTTACTTTCTACGGGCACCCCTATAACGGGAATACATGTTAGTGAAGCTAACATCCCAGGCAAGTGAGCAGCCCCACCAGCTCCAGCTACAATAACCTTTATATTTTTTGATTCTGCCTTTTTTGCATATTCCATCATTTCAATTGGGGTTCGATGTGCTGAAAGTATACAAACTTCTGTTTCTATTCCAAATTCATGCAATATATCAACTGAAGGTTTCAAAGTTTTTAGATCTGAATCACTTCCCATTACTACCGCAACTTTAGAAATATTGCTGGAATTCAAGTCTGACAAAATAACAAATCAATTCTTTTCTTATAATGACGTGCAATTACCTGCGCGCTAGTTAGTTAGTATTAAAAAGACTAATTTTGTATGAATTGTTATGACGTCTAATAAAAATCTTGAAAAAAACGAAGTTAAGGAGTATTTCAACGGGACTGGTTTTGATCGATGGAGAAAAATTTATAGTAAATCAGAAGAAATCAATACGGTACAGAAAAACATTAGAAAAGGTCATCAAAAGACAGTTGATGACGTTATCTCATATGTAAAAAACTACCCTGATTTAAAAAGTAAGACTTTTTGCGATGCTGGTTGCGGTGTTGGGAGTTTAGCTATACCTCTACTAAGACTTGGGATAAAAGATTTGCAGGTCAGTGATATATCTTCTGAAATGATAAAAGAAACAAAGTCACGTATTAATGAATTAGGGCTAAGTCAAAGAAAAATAAAGTTTTTAACGAGTGATCTTGAAAAGTTAAAAGGGTTGTTTGATGTTGTTATTTGTTTGGATGTATTTATTCATTATCCTCAACCAGTTGCTGAAGAAATGGTCAGACATTTATGTGACTTGAGCAAAGAAAAGCTAATAGTTAGTTTTGCTCCTTATACACCAATTTTAGCTCTATTAAAGAATATCGGGAAGTTGTTCCCTGGGCCAAGTAAAACCACTAGAGCCTATACATTAAGTGAAAAAGGAATCATTAATGCTGCTAATGAGAAAGGTTTTACTGTCGTTCAAAAAAAATTGAATCAAGCCCCATTTTATTTTTCTAAATTAATTGAATTTAAGAAGTTGTAATAAATTATTTTACTAAATGATTTTCAAGCGCATAACGGACTAA
This sequence comes from Prochlorococcus marinus str. MIT 9515, assembly GCF_000015665.1. NCBI lineage: Bacteria > Bacillati > Cyanobacteriota > Cyanophyceae > Synechococcales > Prochlorococcaceae > Prochlorococcus > Prochlorococcus marinus. The sequence goes on from NC_008817.1 coordinate 180,484, forward strand.
TTCGGTTCTGCTAGATGTACTTGTTTTAATAAACAGCCTGCTTACGTATTTCTCAACATTTCTGATAGAGGTTTCAAGTTTTCTGGCAATTTCTTTGTTCATGAGACCCTCTGCCACAAGCTGGAGTACACTTGCTTCTCTTGGAGTAAAGTTGGGGATATCTATTGAATTTTCTTGATTTAGTGGATTCTGATCTGTAAGCATAGATTTAATTTCAGTGATTTGTTTTGCCATTTTGCTTACATCAATATCGGCAAATCTTGCTGCTTCTTTGAGTAATCTCTCTTGCCTATTAATTACATTTTTAACTCTTGCAGATAATTCATCTGGATCAAAGGGTTTAGCAATATAATCATCAATGCCAGCGAGGTATCCCTGAGTTCTATCCAAAGTCATTCCCTTCGCTGTCAGAAAAATCACTGGCGTGCCTCCTAGCTTTTCATCTTCTCTTATTTTTTCTAATAGGGCGTAACCATTTGATCTAGGCATCATAATATCGCTAATAATGAGGTCTGGAAAAATTGTTTGTGCTTTTTCCCATCCATCCTCTCCGTCTACCGCAATAGAGATTTCAAATCCTTCGTCTTCGAGAAATGTTTTTACAGCTGTTCTTAAACCTGGCTCATCATCTACCAATAAAATTTTTGATTTTCGAATTGTGTCATTATTGATTTGATTAGTATCGTTCATTTTTAAATTTTGAATTAAATTTTCTTTAGCCTAATAATAATTTTATATAATAAATATCATGTTTTCTTCTCCTATACTACTAGATTATCAATCCTCAACACCTTGTTTAGAGGATGTTGTAAATTCTATGTCACCCTATTGGAGAGAAATATTTGCAAATACCTCAAGTAAATCGAATTTAGCAGGCATTAATGCAAGTGCCATATTAGAAGTTTCAAGAGAAAAAATACAAGAATATTTGTGTTTAAAAAAAAAGAAAGTAATTTTTACTAGTGGAGCAACCGAATCTAATAATTTAGCTTTGCTAGGTTTTGCAAGAAATTTTTATAAAGAAACAAAGAGCTATGGCCATATTATTACTCTAAAAACTGAACATAAAGCTGTATTAGAGCCTCTAGATCAATTAAGAAAAGAAGGATTTCATATTACTGCAATTACTCCAGAAAAAGATGGTTTAATTTCAAAGGAAAAATTTATGAGCTTTATAAGAGATGACACATTTTTGGTAAGTATCATGATGGCTAATAATGAAATAGGAGTTATTCAGCCTTTGAAAGAAATTTCAGAAATTTGCAAATCAAGAGAGATAATTCTCCATTCTGATTATGCACAATGTTTAGGTAGTCTCGAGTTAGATAATCTTGATTCAGTAGCGAATATGTTAACGATAAGCTCCCATAAAATATATGGCCCAAAAGGTGTAGGTTTACTTTTGATAGATAGGGATATTGAGCTCCAACCTTTATTTTTTGGAGGAGGGCAAGAATTTGGATTGAGATCTGGAACATTACCATTAGCTTTGATTGTAGGTTTTACTAAAGCAATCGAAATAGCTGTTTTTAATCAAAAAAAGAATGCCGAAAAATTTCTTTTTTATAGAGATAAACTTTTACATGGCTTGTTAGTTAATAATTCTGGCGTGGAAATTAATGGTTCAATGAAAGAAAGGCTCCCTCATAATTTGAATCTGACAGTTCTTGATGTAAACGGTTCAAAATTGCATAAAACTCTGAAATCTAAAATAATTTGTTCTAGTGGATCAGCTTGTGGTAATGGTGAACCTTCGCATGTATTACTAGCTCTAGGAAGATCTTTTAAAGAAGCAGAAGCCTCATTAAGATTAAGTATTGGATTGATGACTACTTCAGAAGATATAGAAAATTCAATTCAGATAATTACAGATACTATTAATTTATTGCGATAGGGCTTAATTATTTCAATTGAGCAATTCTTAATTTTGCACTTCGAGATCTTTTATTATTTTCAATTTCTTTTTTATTAGGTGTAATTGGTTTTTTTGTAAGATTTTTTAATCTGTAATCACCTTTAAAAGAATTTTTCACCAACCGATCCTCTATTGAATGAAAGCTAATAATTGAAATTATTCCCCCAGTCAATAGCCAATCAGGAGCAATCTTTAGAAATTTTTCTAATGCTTCAATCTCGTTATTTACAGCTATTCTAAGTGCTTGGAATGTTCTAGTTGCAGGATGAATTTTTCGATATCTTTGTTTGGGCGGGAAACAACCAGCAATTGAATATGCTAAATCTTTTGTTCCTGAATATTTACCTTTTTCTTTTAAATCTTTTTTAATTTTCCTCGAAATCTTTCGTGATAATCTTTCATCACCAAATTTAAAAATTAAATCAGCCAGATCTTTTTCACTTAAAGTCTCAATTAAGTTCTCCGCATTCATCTTAATTAAAGGATTCATTCGCATATCTAAAGGACCATCTTTTTGAAAACTAAATCCTCTTTCCGGGCTATCTATTTGATTACTATTTACTCCAAGATCTGCTATCACAAAAGAAACTTTTTCTTTTGGCTCAAAGTTAGAAAAATTTGAAGGAATTATTTCAATCCTCGATTTGAATTCTTCAAGTTTATTAAGTGCTGATTCCCTTGCGATTGGATCGTGGTCTAATCCAATTATTTTTAAATCAGGATATTTTTTTAATAATTGATATGAGTGCCCACCACCGCCTAAAGTCGCATCTATAGCTGTTAGTTTATTGTCTGATATAAATGGATATTGATCTATAGAATATAAAATTTCATCTGTCATCACTGACTTATGATTGAACAAAGATGAATTAGAAAGGTCAGTTTGCATAACTTTCTACTAAGATTTAAATAGAGGTTAAATTATTAATGGCTCAACTAGAGACTAGAACAGAACCGATGGTGGTCAACTTTGGCCCTCATCATCCATCTATGCATGGAGTTTTGAGGTTAGTCGTAACCCTCGATGGAGAGAATGTAATAGATTGTGAACCCGTAATTGGTTATTTGCATAGGGGGATGGAAAAAATAGCTGAAAACAGGACAAACGTTATGTATGTTCCTTATGTCAGCAGAATGGATTATGCAGCTGGAATGTTTTATGAAGCTATTGTAGTAAATGCCCCTGAAAGATTAGCAAATATTTCTGTCCCAAAAAGAGCGAGCTACATAAGAGTACTAATGTTGGAGCTTAACAGAATTGCAAATCATCTTTTATGGCTTGGACCATTTTTAGCAGATGTGGGAGCTCAAACTCCATTCTTTTATATATTTAGAGAAAGAGAGATGATTTATGACCTTTGGGAAGCTGCTACGGGACAAAGATTAATAAATAATAATTTTTTCAGAATAGGAGGTGTGGCATGTGATTTGCCTTACGGGTGGTTAGAAAAATGCATTGACTTTTGTGACTGGTTCGCGCCAAAGATTGACGAATACGAAAAATTAATAACAAATAATCCTATATTCAAAAAAAGAATAGAAGGTCTTGGCACTATAGAAAGAGATCAAGCAATTAATTGGTCACTTTCTGGACCAATGCTTAGGGCCTCTGGAGTCTCTTGGGATTTAAGAAAAGTTGATAATTACGAATGTTATGACGATTTTGACTGGAAAATCGCTTCAGAAAAAGAAGGCGATTGTTATGCCAGATACCGAGTAAGAGTTGAAGAAATGAGGCAATCATTAAAAATTATTCGTCAAGCCTGCGAAATGATTCCTGGTGGTCCAACGGAAAATTTAGAAGCTAAACGTATGGCTACAGATGATAAAAAAAGTGATATTTTTGGCATTGACTATCAATATGTAGCTAAGAAAGTAGCACCAACTTTTAAGATTCCTAATGGAGAATTATATACAAGATTAGAATCTGGGAAAGGTGAAATAGGCGTTTTTATTCAGGGAAATAATGAAGTTACACCTTGGAGATTCAAAATTAGAGCTGCTGATTTAAATAATCTGCAAATATTACCTCACATTCTAAAGGGAGCTAAAATAGCAGATATTATGGCAATACTTGGCTCAATCGATGTGATCATGGGTTCTGTAGATAGGTAAATCTTTTAATGAACCCTCATAGTTGGTTAATATTGAAAAGAAAAGTAAGGTTTGGAGATTGTGACTCGGCTGGAGTAATACATTTTCATAACCTTTTAAGATGGGCCCATGAAAGCTGGGAAGAAAGTATAGATATTTATGGTATCTCGCATCAAGTGATTTTTCCTTCTTGTCATTCTCATGAAAATCAAAATATATTACCCATAGTTAATTGTGAAGCTAACTTTTTATTACCCATAAAGCTTGGGGATTTACTTACAGTTAAGATCTTTCCAAAAAAAATTAGCAACCATTTGTTTCAAGTAAATACATTATTTCTTAAGGATGAAATTAAAGTTGCAGAGGGAAAAATTATCCATTGCTCTTTAGATATGAATTCAAAATTGAAGGTTAAATTACCTGATCAACTCGAGAGATGGATAGAGGCTTCGAATATAAATACTCATTTAAAAGAGTGCTAATTATTATTTATAATTTTGTAAACATGTAATTTGAATTTTTAATATCATCTTTTTTAGGTTTACCAATAATCCAATTTTTCGGCCTCTCATGTTTAGGCCAATTTTTAGAAAAGTTTTTTAATAGTTTTAATGAATATTCAATATTTGTTTTATCAGTTTGTTTTTTGAAATTAATAATGATTACCATTTTATTTCCCCATTCTTTATTAGGTATGTTGGAAATTATGAAATTTTCTATTGGAATTTTTTTATTTAGGATAAATTCATTTAATCGTAATTTAATGACTTCTGGAAAAACTATTTCCCCTCCAGAATTAAAAGCATTATCTGTTCTTCGAATAAATTTCAAATACAGAGAATTATTCAATTTTTGGATTTCTCCGGAATCACTGCTTTCCCACCACCCATTTTTATCTTTGAAATTTTTAGTTTGATATGATTCCAGCAATTCAATTCCTATTCTGTCTGATTGAATTTGGATTAAACCATTTTTACTAATTCTTAATTTTATATCAGTTAATATTTCCCCAACATTATCAAGCCCTTCTAAAAATTCTTTAGGTTTTAAGCTTGTCACCATAGCGGCAGTTTCAGTTGATCCGTAACAGGGTGCTAAATTTATTTTTTCGAATCTGCACTTTCGAGAAGTTTCAATAGATAGAGATGCACCACCAATCCATATTAAATCAAAAATTTTTAACCAATCAATTCCATTTTTTTCAGATAAAAGTCTTTTTAATTGTATTGGAACTAATGAAGTTATAAGATGATGTTTATCTTTTTTTATCTTATTAGTGAAGACTACTAATTCCTTGGGGTTTTTAATTAATGCTGGGGAAATATTGATATGTTCACAATCCCAAATTTGACTTCTAAAAAGCGGCATCAATCCACTGATATGATTTAACGGCAAAGTATTAAAAACTAAACAGTGTTTTAATTTAAATCCTTGTCGTTCAAGCCAAATTCCAGATGCCTTAGCAGACGAATAGAGATTTTCTAATTTATGAATACATTTTCTAGGCTTTCCACTACTGCCACTGCTATTTAAGATAACTGCTGGTCCTCTTATATTAATAGCCTTATATATTTCTTCATATTCGTGAGATCTATTTTTTATGTAAATTATTTTCTTTTCCTTAATGTTTTTAAGAATTTTCTTCGTAGATTCTTTTTCATTATTTTCAACTTCAATAATATGAATTTTGTTTTTCATAGTTGATCCCATATCTTTTGTGCCTTATTTAGAAAAAGAAAAGAATTGGGATTTTTTTTTAAAGCCAAACCAGGAACTTTTGGAGTTGGTCCCAATAACTGTAAAGAGGATAAATGAAAAAGCCATCTATTACCTATTCCTGTTTCAAAAGAAGTACTTAAGGATCTAAAACCTTTTTTATTTTTTAACTCTTCTAAAAGATGCATCGGATTCTTTTCTTGGGAAGGTCTTCTAATCTGCCAACCATCCCATTCATTAATCAAATGTGGATATTTTAATAGTGATTCATCCAAAGCTATGGGCATCCTTTTATTAATTTCCCTTAAACCCTCAATATCATCTTTAGAAAGAGGTTGTTCCAACCAATCTATGTTTTTAATATCTTTAAGAATATCTACCCATCTATTCGCTATTCCCCTCTCCCAAGAGCCATTTGCATCTATTCTTAATTTAATATTACTTGTTAATTGATTTAATATCTGAATTAGAGTTTTTTCTTCAGAGGCATTGTCATATATAGCTACTTTCCATTTTATTGTAAGTAATTTCCCTTTTAATAGTTTATTCTCTTTCAATTTTTTTAATTCTTGCAAAGCGTTATTAGGATTTAAAAGTATAGCTGTTTGATCAATTGCATTAAAGAAATAATTTTCTTTGAAAATTATTTTTCTTTCGATTTCAGCTAACGCAGAATTAATTGCTGATTGAATACATGGGTGAAAGGTATTTATCAGTTCCGATATATTTTTTGAATTAATATATTTAGGAATCTTATTTAATTCTATTTGACATTTAACTAAATCTTTATTACTTAAAGGATTTACTTCCCCAAAACCAACACCTTTCTCAACATTTTTTAATTTAATTATCCACCCAGATTTATTTTTAAATGTTGTCTTTGAATTTTCTACCTTAGAAGATAATTTAAATAAAAAAGATTTTTTTTTAAAAGTTAAGTTCATTTATTAATCAAGTAATCAATAATTAATCCTGCTATTAATCCAATTCCATTTAGAGTTTGAAATTTGACCGCAATAAATTTACAATTTTTTATTACTTCAGGTTTGTTATATGAAGATTTCAATAAAGTTATAAGCTTTATTGATTGTGGCAAACTAATAAGAAAAAGAATACAAAGTATGGGAATAAATCCATTAATAATTATAAAAAGTTGGAAAAAATAAACTATAAAAACTATCCATGGTATTAGTTTGGCTCCTTTTTTTGGGCCTAAACGTACTAAAGGTGAATTTTTACCATGTTTTTTATCTTCTTCGATTTGATGAAAATGAGAGCAAAATAGTATTAGAGTTGTTGCTAATGAAGATCCTGAACCAAGTAAAAATGAATCTTTCCAAGGGATAGTAATCGTATATATATCTGATGGGTTGAGTGCAATTAAAGCAGCGGAGTAAGTTAAGGGCCCAAAAGCTAACCAGCATAATGGCTCTCCCAAACCTTGGTATCCCAAACGAAAAGGTGGTCCTTGATATAAATATCCTAAGAAGCAGCATGAGACTACCAATATCATGACATTTATGCTTGTCGATATTGAAATTATGGCAATTACCAATAACCCAATCAATAGAGATGTATATGCGATAGTTGAAATTATTTTTTTACTTCGAACAAGGTTGACTATGGAATGGAATTTAAATTCATCAATTCCTGTTTCTGAATCAAATAAATCATTAGTTAGATTTTCCCAAATGAGTATTAATATTGCAGCTATTGTGAATGCTATTAAGTTAGATATTTTGATATTTTTAAAAGAGTTGAGGGTATAAGCTCCTGAAATAAAAACTGGTAAAATTGCAACGGAATAAAGTGGCCATTTTATTGCTTGTTTCCATAAACTTTTATTTCTTTCATTCATTTTTAATGGAGTTAATAAAAACTATAATTATTAAATATAGTTTATAAATTGAGTTACATTTTTTACTTTAATACATGTTTTTTAGTTATTTTCAATAAGTGATGAAAAATAATTTAAACTTTTCAGATTTTTTAAAGGGTGTTTTTTCCAATTTCGATAAGAAAGGGATAAATTCAGGCTTGGTAAGTGTTTGTATTGAGATACCTTGTGTTGATTTATTTGATGTATATGAATTTTTTATAGATAAATATTCTTTTTCTTCTTTTTGGGAAGAGGATAATAAAATGTCATATATTGCTATTGATAAATGTAAATATCTAACTTTAGAAGGCCCTAAAAAATTTCAAGTAGCGAAAGAATTTAATTTTGAGAACTTTAATAATTTAATTAATTTGACTGATGAATCTAACACCTCTGCACTTTCAAAAATAATTTATTTTTTTTCTTTCTCAGAAAATTTAAATAAAAAATATTCGTTATTTGATGTTCCTAGTTTAGAGGCTATTTTACCTAAGATTTTGATTATTAAAAACAAAAATAATTGTTGGTTAAGAATAAACTCTTCTGTAGAGGGTAAATCTTCCTTGAGGACGTTAATTGAAGAACTTTGGTCAATAAGGGATCAAATTTTATATTCCAAAGATCAAAAAAGTAAGAATATTTTTGATTATCACAAGATTAATCATTTTATGAATTCTTTAGAATTAACTAATAGTAATCTTAAGCAATTAGTAAATAAGGGAATTGAATTAGTAGAGGAAGGTATCCTTGAAAAGATTGTTTTAGCTTCAAGAGTCAAAATAGAACTTAAAACAAAATTAAATTTATTAGAAATTTTAAAAAAATTAAAAACTAATCAGCCAAATACTTGTAGATATGTTTGGAGAAGAAACAGTAAAGATATTATGTTTGGAGCATCACCAGAAAAATTATTTTCTCTTAATAAGCCTAATTTAATTTTAGAAGCTATTGCTGGTACATCATCAAATGATTTAAATCCGGATTCTCTTTTAGAAAGCCCTAAAGATATAAAAGAACATAATTATGTAATAAATTATTTGATTCAATGTTTGGAGGTTTTGAGGATTAATAACTACAAAAAAAGTTCATTAAAGGTAGCTTCTTTTGGTGATATTTCGCATTTACAAACTTTGATTTATTCAAAAATTGATAACGTATGCCCTTTTGATTTGCTGAGAATTTTGCATCCATCTCCTGCCGTCTGTGGGTCTCCTAAAAAGAAAGCGATGAATTGGATAAATACACTTGAATCATTTTCTAGGGGAAATTATGCTTCGCCAATGGGTTGGGTAGATTCTGAAGGAAATTCAGAATTCAGAGTAGCCATTAGAGGAGCACGTTATATTGATCAAAGTCTAGAATTTACTGCAGGTTCTGGTATAGTAAAAGGTTCTATCGCGAGCAAAGAAATTGAAGAGATTAAACTTAAATTTACATCTTTAGTAAAGCAAATATTTATTGCCAAAACCACTAAATAATCTCTAATAGTTTTTCAATAACTTGATCTGAAACTTTTTTATTAGATAAATTTTCTATCTCTCTTAATCCTGTTGGACTTGTTACATTAATTTCACTAAGCATCTCATTGATTACATCTATACCAACAAAGAATAACCCTTCATCTTTGAAGTGTTGAGATAACTCAGTACAAATTTTTTTTTCTTTAGCTGTTAGATTTGTTTTTTCTGCTTTACCTCCCATAGCTAAATTACTCCTAAAATCACCCCCTTGAGGAATTCTATTAATGGATCCAATTGGCTCGCCGTTAACAATAATTATTCTTTTATCCCCTTTGTTTACTTCGGGAATAAATTTTTGCATCATTACTGGTAATTCTTCTTGTGATGTTATTAATTCAATCATTGCTTTAATACCTGGAGAATCCTTATTTAGACGAATTACGCCTTGACCTCCTTTCCCCCCAAGTGGTTTCACAACAACATCATCATTAATTTGTGCAAAATTAATAAGATCTTTTACTTTACTTGCAACTATTGTTGGGGCCATCAAATGGCTGTATCTCAATGCTCCTAGTTTTTCGTTCCAAGCACGTAATGAGGAAGGTTTATTTATAACTTTTACTCCTTTTCTTTCGGCAACTTCTAAAAGATGTGTTGCATATAAATATCCCTCATTTACAGGGGGATCTTTTCTCATCCAAATACAATTAAATTCAGCAAGGGGGATACATTTATTTTCCTTAAACGAAACCCACGGAATCACTTCAGCTCTAAAAGAAGATGCCCATACTTCATCCCCTCTTGCCTCTAAATCTTGAGGAGTGCAAGTCCAAACTTTTATCTTTTTCTTAGAAGAAGCCTGCATTAATGCGGCAGATGAATCTTTTAAAGGATTTATATTTTTTATTGGGTCGACTACAAATAGAAATTTCATATTATCTAATTCAGTAATAAGTCTAGTTTCTCTTCTTTTTCTAATTCATAAAGTTCGTCACAACCACCAATACTTTTATTATTAATAAAGATTTGAGGAACTGTTCTTTTACCATTAGCTCTCTTCGTCATAAGTTCCCTTGCATCATCATCGCCATCTATTTTATGTTCTGTAAAAGTAATATTTTTTTTCTCTAGTAAGGATTTTGCCCTTATGCAGAATGGGCAAAATCGCCAAGTATAAATTTCAACTGTAGACATTTTTTTAAATATTATTTACTTTATACTATTAAATAAAAGTGCTTGTTAGATTATAAATAACAATTAAATTCTATTTTGATAGATATTACAGAATTTAAGAAAGATCTTTCAGAGTTAACTGAGCGCCTGGGCAATGCTCAGGATTGTCTTTGACGTCCCCAGTTTAGTAGCCAAGAGAAAAGAGTTAGAGCAAATTGCGGCAGAACCAGATTTCTGGATTAATCAGGCGGCAGCAAAGAAACATATGCTTAATCTTGATGATGTTAGAGATCAACTTCAATTATTAGATAAATGGAAAATTTTGATTGCTGATGCTGAAGCTTCTCTTGAGCTTTATTCCTTAGATCCTGAAGAAGAAATGATTGTTGAATCGCATTTAGGTTTGGTAACTTTAAGAGAGAATTTAGACAAGTGGGAATTCCAAAGATTGTTATCTGGTGAATATGATAAAGAGTCTGCTATTGTCTCTATTAATGCTGGAGCAGGTGGTACTGATGCACAAGATTGGGTAGAAATATTATTAAGAATGTATTCAAGGTGGGCGGATAATAATGGTATGAGTTTAGAAATTACTGACTTATCTAATGGAGAAGAAGCAGGTATTAAAAGCGTTACTTTTGAAGTTAATGGTAAATATGCTTATGGTTATCTTCAAAATGAAAAAGGTACTCATAGATTAGTAAGGATTTCACCATTTAATGCTAATGGTAAAAGACAAACTAGTTTTGCTGGAGTTGAGGTAATGCCTAAATTAGATCAAAGTATTTCACTAGAGATTCCTGATAAAGATTTAGAAATTACAACTAGCAGATCAGGTGGGGCTGGAGGACAAAACGTGAATAAAGTAGAAACAGCAGTAAGGATTTTACATTTACCCTCGGGAATCGCTGTAAGATGTACTCAAGAAAGATCTCAGTTACAAAACAAAGAGAAAGCAATGTTATTGCTTAAAGCTAAATTATTAGTAATAGCTAAAGAACAAAGAGCAGCTGAAATATCTGATATTAAAGGTGATATTGTTGAAGCTGCATGGGGTAATCAAATTAGGAATTATGTTTTTCATCCTTACCAAATGGTTAAAGATTTAAGAACTATGAAAGAGACTAATGATTTAGATGGTGTTCTTAATGGGGGATTAGATCAATTTATTCATGAATTATTACGCATGAATATTTCTTCTAAAGAATCTGTTCAATAAATTCATGCCAAATAAAAACGATAATTTAGAAAAAAAAGTTTCTCCTCCTAGCTTTATAAAACTAGCCATGAGAAATATGGTGAGGAAGGGTTCTAAAAGTATTTCTCATTTTTCAATTACTTTCTTAATTTTGATGGGACTTTTAATTTTAATAGCTACTTTAGGTAAACCTCATATGCCTGTTTAAAAAAGTATGTATCAAAAAGATAATGCTTCCTTACAAATAGATTTGGTTTTTAAATGTAATGATTTTTCCAACTTATCGGATCCTTTTCTATATCAGCCAGGTAATCTTATTTTTGAATCTTCTTTTTGGGAAGAAGTCTTATTGTGTTGGATAAATATAATTTTAAGCGAAAAAAATACTTCTTTCCCAAACTTTATTTTTGATAAAAAAATTTTTTCTTTGAGTTTACAAATTATAAATAATAATGAAATTTCTTCTATTAATCAAAAGTGGATGGATAAATCGGGACCTACTGATGTTTTGTCTTTCCCAATGATATCGGATGAAGATACTACTAAAAATTTAAATTTTATTGAGTTGGGAGATTTATTTATATCATTAGAAATGGCTTTTCAACAATCTCTAGAATTTGATCATTCTATTAAAAAAGAAATGCTTTGGTTAGCAAGTCATGGTTTCTTACATCTTTTGGGATGGGAACATAACGATGATAATGAATTAGATAATATGTTAAATTTTCAAGAATACTTAATTTCAAAATTAGATTAACAAATTTTTATCAATAAATAATAAATGAAAAGTAAAGCAAAACTTTCAAAAAATATTAGAGAGTCATACAGAATATCTAGAAATGTATTCATAAGTTTTAGATATGCATTTAATGGGATCAAATATACATTTAGAAATTCAAGAAATTTTCAAATTCAAGTTATTTTTGCTCTTTTTAGTGCACTCCTAGGGTCTATTCTTCAAATTAATAAAACCGATTATTTAATTTTACTCTTGACTGTGTTTTCTGTATTAGCTTTAGAAATATTAAATACATCAATAGAATCTTTAGTTGATCTAGTTGTTAAAAAAAAATTTAGCAATCTAGCTAAAATTGCAAAGGACTGTTCAGCCGGTGCTGTATTATTAGCTTCGATTAATTCTGTTATTATTGGTCTAAGCTTATTTATTCCTAAAATAAAGTTATTATTTTAAATTGAAAAAGATATGTTTCTAGTTATTGATAATTACGATAGTTTCACTTATAACTTAGTTCAATACTTAGGTGAGCTTTCTGTAGATCATAATATAACTAAAGAATTATTAGTAAAAAGAAATGATGAAATCACTTTAGAAGAAATAAGTCAAATTAATCCGGATGGTATTTTGTTATCTCCTGGTCCTGGGAATCCAGATCAATCTGGTATCTGTTTGCCAATTCTCCAAAACTTATCAAAGGAAATTCCAACATTAGGGGTTTGTTTAGGCCATCAAGCATTAGCTCAAGCTTATGGCGGTAAAGTAATAGTTGGTAAAGAATTAATGCATGGAAAGACCTCAAAAATTATTCATAATAAAAAAGGATTATTCAAAGATATTGCAAGTCCATTTGTCGCTACTAGATATCATAGTCTTATAGTAGATTCAGATTCTCTCCCTTCTTGTTTTGAAATAACTGCAACTCTAGAGGATTCAACTATTATGGCAATTTCTCATAAAAAATATAAAAATTTACATGGCGTGCAGTTTCATCCAGAAAGTGTTTTAACACAATTTGGTCATAAATTAATTAGTAATTTTCTAAAGATGGCCGAACAGAAGTAAAATCAAATTATAAATTTTCCTCATGAATATTATCAAACTAAAAAAATTTTTTCTTTTTATATTATTTTTATTTTTAATACCACCATCTGCTTTGGCAGGTGATTTATTATTAAAAAGTTTTGGTCATGGTAGTTTTTTAATTAAAGGTAGAGAAAAATCAATTCTTTTAAATCCCTTTAAGGCTATTGGTTGTGCTCGTGATTTAAATGAGCCAAAAGGAGTAAACGCTGATTTTATTTTAGCTAGTTCAAAATTAGCTGATGAAGGATATAATCCAAAAGATCAATTGATGTTCTCAAAGCCTGGAGTTTATCAATTCGAAAATATATTATTGAATGGAATTGAGGTTCCTCATGATAGAGTTGGTGGAAGAAGATTAGGGATGGCTACGGTATGGACTTGGGAACAGAATAATTTAAAAATTGTTCATATGGGTGGAGCTGCTGGTGAAATGAGTATAAATAGTCAAATTATTTTGTCCCGTCCAGATATTTTATTTATTTCAATAGGAGGAGGATTTAAATCTTATAATGGGAGAGAGGCCGCTGATATAGTCAAAACCTTAAAACCTTCTATTGTTATTCCTGTTCATTTTATTAGAGATAAAAAAAATATTGATGATTGCGATTTTTCTAATTCTGATTTGTTTCTTGAAAATATGCAAGATTTTAAAGTTAAATATCTTGGTAAAAACTTTGAAATAAATTCAAAAAGAATTGATAAAAATACTATTTATATTTTCAAAGATTAATTATTAAGATCTAGTTCTTTATAAGTACTCCAGAAACGAAGCATTTGTTCTTGAGTTCCTATGCTAACCCTTACAGAATTCTCAATATCTTTTTTATTTTTCATCTCTCTTATTAAGATACCTCTTTCTCTCATTTTTCTTGTCAAAATTTCGGGATTTTGATTTGGCCAAATTAAAAAATAATTTCCCGCACCAAAATGTGTCCTTATTGATAAGGATTCAAACTTTTTCTCAATAAATAATCTTGCTTTGTTTACTTCTGTAACATAATTATCTATATAAGATTTATCATTTAAAGCAGCTAATGCAGCAGTAACTGCAAAACTGTTCACATCGTATGGCCCCGTGACTTTATTGATATATTGGATTATGCTTTTATTTCCAAATGCAAAGCCAATTCGTAAACCAGCTAAACCAGCAGTTTTTGAAAGTGATTGAATAATTACTATATTTTTAATTTCTTGAAAATCTATTTTAGGAAGAAGACTATCGCCGTTAAATTTCTCATAAAGTTCGTCAACGACGATTAATGAACTTTTGTTCAGATTTGCTAATTTAATTATTTCTTGAGCACTTAAAACAGTACCAGTAGGATTATTCGGATTACAAATAAATATTAATTTAGGTTTATGTTTAATAATTTTTTCTTCAAATCTCTTGATTGGGAAAAGAAAGTGTTCTCCTTCGTAGGAACAAGTTATTTTTTTCATTCCTTGTATTTCCGAGCAAGGTGAATAATATCCAAAAGTCGGATTTGTGGTTAGGAATATTTCATCTCTATCGCCAAAAGAATGAAATATCGCATTTATTACAGCATCAGCTCCATTAAATAAACCTATTTCTTCAGAATCAAATTGCCTTGATTCATAGTAGTTATGAGATAGAAAATTTTTTAATAAGTTATATTCTGGATAGATTGAAATTTGATTTAACTTTATATCTTTGATGGCTTCATATACTTTTTGACTTGGTCCTAAAGTATTTTCATTAAAATCTAAACGCAATAAATTTCTTCTGTTTTCTAATGGTGCAGAATAAGATTGCATATTTATTATTTCCTTTCTTGGAGTAGGGGGAAGATTATTTATTTTATTAAATTCACTCATTACATTCTCTCTAAGGAATCAATTCCAAGAAGTTCTAAACTTAATTTTAAAGTCTTTTCAGTCAAAGCACATAATGTAAGTCTTGAAATCTTTGTATTCATTTCAACCTTCAGAATAGATACTTGATCATAAAATCGATTAAACGACTGACATAATTCAAAAAGATAATTACAGAGTCTATTTGGCATCAAATCTTTTTCTATAGAAACTATAACCTCATCAAATTTAAGTAATTTTCTTATTAGTTTCCACTCTAGATCATGGCTATATGCAATAGATTCCGAATTCACAGCATCTTCATTCATATTATTTTTTCTATTAATTCCTGAAATTCTTACAAGCGTATATAAAAGATATGGCGCCGTATTGCCATTTAAAGAAAGCATCTTTTCAAAACTAAATTGATAATTTGTTATTCTATTTTGGCTTAAATCAGCATATTTAACTGCTCCAATTCCAATAACTTTTGAAGTATTTAAAATAAACTCTTCAGTTTCAAAACGACTTTCCTTCTCTAATCTTTTCAAGAGATCTTCTTTGGCTCTTTTAATTGACTCTGATAATAAATCTTTTAGTTTTATGATGTCTCCTTCTCTTGTTTTTAATTTTTTACCATCAATTCCTTGTACTAGTCCAAATGGTACGTGATTCACTTCACAGTCTTCAGGGATCCAATTAGCTCTTTTAGCTACTTGAAAAACTCCTGCAAAATGATTCGATTGACCATGATCTGTTACATAAATAATTCTAGTTGCATTATCCCCATGAGGTTCCTTCCTAAATCGATATCTTAGAGCAGCAAGATCAGTAGTAGCATAATTGAATCCACCGTCTTTTTTTTTAATAATTAGTGGTAATGGATTACCTTCTTTATTGGTCATGCCATGAAGAAAAACACATTTAGCTCCTTGATCTTCTACTAAAATCTTCTTAAAAGTTAAATCTTCAATAATTGATTTTAGAAAGGGATTATAAAAAGATTCTCCTCTTTCCTTAATTTTTATATTCAATATTTTATAGATTTCATCGAACTCTTTTCTTGATTGGTTACATAATAATTTCCAAGCTTTAATTGATTTTTTATCCCCACTTTGTAATTTAACTACCTCTTCTCTTGATCTTTTTTTAAATTCTGTTTCATTATCAAATCTTTTTTTTGAAGCTTTATAAAATTCAACTAAATCACTAATTGTGATCTTATCTATTTCTCTAAGATCACTTGAATATAAATCTTTAAGCTGAGTAATAAGCATTCCAAATTGAGTACCCCAATCTCCAACATGATTTAACCTGAGTACGGTGTATCCTCTTAATTCAAAAATTTTTGCAATCGAATCGCCTATAATTGTTGATCTTAAATGACCTACATGCATTTCTTTAGCGATATTAGGACTTGAAAAATCTACGATAACTTTTTTTTGGGAATGACTATTATTATTTGATAATGGAACACCAGCTCTAGGGCATTTAATGTTCGATTTTATTTTTGCAATTAAAAGATTATTTTTTAATTTTATATTTATAAAACCTGGCCCCGCAATTTCTAAAGCTTCACATAAATTAGATATCTCTTTGTTTTCTTTTAGTTTCTGAACAAATTCAATTGCAATTTCTCGTGGATTCCTTTTATAAATTTTAGATAAAACTAGACATATATTGCATTGATAATCACCAAATTCTTCTTTTGATGCTTGATTTATTAGATTTTTACGAATGTTTTCAAATTCTTCTTTCTTCTCATTTTTTATAAGACTTTCTAGAAGGGTTTCTTCAAATCTTTTAGTTAATTCTTGATAAATTACCTGCATGAATTATTAAAGTACAATTCGATTCATTTAATTAATATAACGCATACTAAAATCAATCCAATTACTTTTAGTAATTGAAGAACTTGTCGATATGAAATCAACTCCATCAATTAAATAGTTACTAATGTCTCTTGGATTAATCCCAGAGACCTCTATGATCAAGTTATTTCTCTTTGTTCTTTTAGAGCTATTTATTGATAACTCTCTTAATTCTTTAATACATTTTTCGAGCAATTCAGGATTAAATTCATCTAATAAAATACTATCTGCACCTGCTAGAACTGCATCTTTTGCTTGCTTCATATTTTCAGCTTCAATAATAATATGTGTTGTAAATGGAGTATTCAATCTAATTTTTTTTACTGCATTGTTTAAGTTATCAGTCCATGCAATATGGTTTTCTTTAATCATTGCAGCATCGTACAGTCCCATTCTATGATTAATACCTCCACCACATTTAAAAGCATACTTTTCAAATATTCTCAAACCAGGAGTAGTTTTTCTTGTATCTGCTAACTTTATATTTGTACCTTTTAAAACATCTACAATATTTTTTGTATAAGTCGATATTCCTGATAAATGCATAGATATATTGAGACTTATTCTTTCACTTGCCAATAGGCTTCTTGAGGGTCCACATAGTTCCAGAAGTTTTTGATCTTTCAAAAATGTTTCGCCATCCTTAATAAAAAATCTACAATCTATGTTTTCATCAATTTTATTTAAAATTGTCTTTATTATTTCAACGCCACAAAATATTCCTTTTTCCTTTGCTAACCAATGGGCTTTTCCAATATTTTCTGTAATTGCCGAAGATGTAAGATCACCTTTTCCGATATCTTCTTCAATCCAATAATCAATAATTCTAGATATGTTTGGAGAGTAAAAGTCCACAAAACTTGTAATAGATAATGAATTTTATTTTAACTTTTAAAGTTTACTTTATATATTTATGTCATTTAATTAAAAATTTATTTACCTATGCAAAATTTAGAAAAAATATTATTTAGTAGATCTTCAGTTAATTCTTGACCTGTAATTCTAGATAAGTTTTTTATCCCATCTCTAACTTCAATCGATAATAAATCGAAAGGTAATTGATTAGCAATTATTGGATCAGTATCATTTAAATTTTTTAGGCAATCCCTCAGGTTTGATATTTGTCTTTCATTTAAAAATATATCTATATTTTCAAATTCTTTTGATCCACATTTTTTAACTATTTTGTCGACTAAATCTTTTTCACCTTCATTATTTTTGATACTCATTAAAACGATGTCTGATGAAAAAGTTTTTTGATCATTTTTTTTTGAATCAATTAAATCTTTTTTATTTCCCAAAATAGTTATTAATTTTTCTCGTGGAATTTTGCTTATAATTTCCTCATCATCTTTATTAAATCCATCTTCTAGGCTGTATAAATAAATAATATAATCTGATTTTTGAATCATTTCAAAGGTTTTCTCTATTCCAATATTTTCTATATATTCATCTGTGTCTCTAATCCCAGCGGTATCTACTAATTTTATTGGGATATCTTTAATGGTCAAATTGACTTCAATCATATCTCTAGTTGTTCCTGGGATATTAGTAACTATAGCTTTTTCTTTTTTTGAGAGAAGATTTAAAAGAGAACTTTTCCCAACATTGGTTTTGCCTATAAGAGCAATCGATATCCCATTATGAATTGATGCCCCCCTTTTTGTATTTTCGATAAGAATTTCTATTTTTTCTTTTATATTTTTAATACTCCTAGAAAAATCATGATAATTAAAATCTGAAAAATCCTCTTCAAAATCGACTCTTGCTTCTATTTCTGATAATTGTTCGATTAAATCATTTTTAATAACATCAATCTTTTTCTTGATTTCCCCCTTTACTCCATTAAAAGCTATCTCTGCTGATTTAAGATTTTTTGCATTAATTAATTGATTAATTGATTCTGCTTGAGTTAAATCTATTTTGCCGTTAAGAAAAGCTCTTTGACTAAATTCTCCTGGATTCGCAATCCTCACTTTATTATTGTTTGATAATAATGTATCCATTACTTTATTCACAACAATTACTCCCCCATGACAATGTAACTCAACAACATCTTCTCCTGTGAAACTATTAGGAGAATGCATTACTGAAATTAAAATTTCGTCTATATATTTATTTTCTAAATTATCTTTAACGTAGCCATGAAAAACTCTATGAGACTCCCAAGCATATTTAGATTTTGTTTCGACGATATTTTTACAGGAATTTATTGCTTCTTCCCCTGTTACTCTTATAACTGCAATTCCTCCTTTACCTAGACTTATAGCCGAAGCTATTGCTGCTATTGTATCTTCAGTATCGACAATTGATTCCATCTCTCACTATGTTATGGATAATTAAGTAGGCTTATCAAAGAAAACTTTTTTGATTGAGATCTCAGAATGAAGTTGATAAAAAATCTTAACTTTAAAAAAATTCTATCATTATTTTTGAAACAAGAGGGGACTCCATTTTTTAATGCAAAGGGAGTCGCGGTTGGTGTCTTTTGCGGTTGCTTCCCTTTCTTTGGTTTTCAAACTTTATTAGGATTATTTTTAGCAAGAGTTGCTAAAGGAAATCTTTTTCTTGCTGCAATTGGCACTTGGATAAGTAATCCTTTTACTTATGTACCTCTCTATTTCTTCAATTATAAAGTTGGTTCATTCTTACTAAGAAATCCTACTGATATTGTTTTAGATAAAAATTTATTGATAGAAGAATTATGGGAACAAGGAAGGGTTTTTTCATTAAAATTAATTCTGGGTTCAGCTTTAGTTGGATTACTATTAGCTTCTATTTCTGGGATGATTATTTTTTTGCTATATAAATTAAAAATTAAAAAAAGAGTATTGTAAAGTTATTTTGAGTTTAAATTAACTTATTCCTACTCTCGCAATATCTAATACATCAGCCATTGATTTAATTTGATCAATAGTTTTGTGGAGTTGGCTATAACTTTCTAGACCAACACATAAATTAATTATGGCAGGTTTACCAAAAGCGGTTTTTACATTTGCATCACTAACATTTATTCCTTTATCAGATAATCTCATAAGAATATCTTTTAGGACACCTACTCTATCTATAACTTCTATTCTGAGTTGAATTGGAAACTTATTGTCAAGAACTTTATTCTCTTGGTTCCATGCAACAGGTAATCTTCTCTCAATTGGTATTGGGAGAACGTTCTCGCAATCTCTTCTATGTATAGTGATGCCATGATTACCTAAAGAGACAGTTCCAATTATTTCCTCCCCGGGAAGTGGACTGCAGCATTTTCCGATTCTATAATCTAGGCCTTCGACCCCAGAGATTGGTGATTTATTAGTTGCATGAGATTTAGTTGTTATTGAATTATTTTTATTGACAAGTGTTTTTGCTATTTCAGCATTGGATTCATTTTTAATTTCTTCTGTTTGTATTTTAATTTCTTCTCTTAGTCGATTTAATACTTGATGCAAAGTTAATCCACCAAATCCTAATGATGCGAGAAGATCTTCTGTTGTCTTTAAATTGCATCGATGAGCAACTTTTTGCATTGCATCACTTGAAAGTAAAGATTCAAATCCATTACGACCTATCTCTTTCTCAAGTAGGTCTTTCCCTCGCTTGATAGTCTCATCTCTATGGCTTTTCTTATACCACTGCCGAATTCTATTTTTGGCGGTTGGAGTAACTACAAAATTCAACCAGTCTAGGCTTGGAGTTGAATTATTATTAGTCAAAATTTCTATAAAGTCCCCATTTTGTAGTGATGTAGATAGAGGAGATAGCTTTTCATTGATTCTTATCCCATTACAATGGTTACCTATTTCTGAATGTATTCTGTAAGCAAAATCTATTGCAGTAGATCCTTTCCTTAGACCAACAACGTCACCTTTTGGTGTAATCACAAAAACTTCTTCATCGAATAAATCTTCTTTTATTGATGCTAAATAGTCATTATGATCTTTCTCATTTCCTTCTTGTTGCCATTCTACTAGTTGTCTAAGCCAATTAAATCTCTCTGCATTACTAGATGCAGGCGAACCACCTTCTTTATATTGCCAATGTGCAGCTATTCCAAATTCTGCAATTTGATGCATTGAAGTTGTTCTGATTTGAACTTCAATAGGCCTATGTTTGCCAATAACAGAAGTATGTAAGGACTGGTAGCCATTAGGTTTTGGTAAGCCTATGTAATCTTTAAATCTTCCAGGGATTGGTCTAAAAGTATCATGAACGACTGCTAAAGCTTTATAACAGCTATCTAAATTGCTAACAATAATTCTTAAAGCAGCAACGTCATAAATCTCGCTAAATTGTTTTTGCTGTCTTTCCATTTTGCTCCAGATACCGTAAAGATGTTTTGGTCTTCCTGTAATTTCAAAATTTTTTAAACCTGATGAGACTAAATTTTCTTTCATTAAATTTAGAGTATTATCTAATCTTTTTTCTCTATCACTTCTTTTAACTACAATTTGATCTTTTAAATTTTTATATTCATCTGGTTCAAGAAATTTAAATGCCAAATCTTCTAATTCCCATTTGAATCTATTTATTCCTAACCTGTTTGCTAAAGGTGCATATATTTCTCTCGTTTCTCTTGCAATTCTCTCTTTTCTCTCTTCATTAAGCCATTGAATTGTTCTCATATTATGAAGTCGATCTGCAAGTTTAACTAAAACAACTCTGATGTCACTTGCCATGGCTAAGAACATTTTTCTAAGATTTTCAGCTTGCGCTTCAGTTCTATTATTAAAGTGAATACCACCTAATTTAGTTACACCCTCTACAAGTACTTTTACTTCTAAGCCAAAATTAATTTCTATCTCCGAAAGAGCTATTCCTGTATCTTCAACTACATCATGTAATAATCCAGCAGCAATAACGGATGAACTTGCCCCTATTTCTTTAAGAAGATCTGCAACAGCAATTGGATGAATTATATATGGCTCACCACTTGCCCTAAGTTGTCCATTATGAGCTTGGTAAGCAAGCTTGAAAGCTTTGACTATAAGATCTTGATTAGAATCATTTTTATTATTTGATAGTTCATAGTTTTGAATATTTTCAAGCAGCCAATTTGGAATTTTTATCTCATACTTCAAAGATTCACTTTCATAATTTTTATTTTCAGGCACAATGATTGTTGATACTTCAATTTCTTTTCTCTCTTTTGAATCCGCAGTTGCCTCAGACATATAATATTGCTTTAGATTTATTTTATTTAGGACCAGAGAAATTTGCTATAAAATTATGAAAATAAATAAAAACAAAATTCTTGAAGTCAGGAATCTAAATGTAAAATATACCCCTAATCAGAAATCTACCATAAAAAATTTCACATTAGATCTTTGTGAAGGAGATCATTTAGCAATAATAGGCCCTTCTGGATGTGGTAAAAGTACAATTGCAAAAACAATTATAAATATGCTCCCCGAAGAGGCATTGATTAAAGGTCAAATAACAATATCTGGTGAAGATATCAAGAAAATTGATAAAAAAGAAATTGAATTATTTAGAAGGAAAAATTTTGGATTTATTTATCAAGATTCTTTAAATAAACTTAATCCTTTAATGACAGTAGGTGATCATGTATATGAACTATTCCAAGTACATTTCCCAAACAAGCCCTTTGAAAGTATTAAAGATCTAGTAGAAGAAACTTTTCGAAGAGTAGGGATAGAGAGGGACAGATTAGATTCATTTCCACATGAATTCAGTGGAGGAATGAGGCAAAGAGTTTCAATTGCAATGGCTTTAGCTTTGAAGCCAAAAATATTAATAGCAGATGAGCCTACAACTAGTCTGGATACTAAGACTAGTTTTGAAGTGATGAATGAAATTCTATATTTAAGTAAACAATCTCAAACTACTTTAATTTTGATTAGTCATGACATTAATTTGGCAGCTAAGTGGTGTAAAAAAGTCGCGATAATGGAACAAGGATGCATTCACGAACAAGGAGATATTCAAGAAGTTTTTAAATCGCCGATATCAAAAATAGGTAAAAAATTGATAAAAGCAACAAATATATCTTTGCAGCCAATAAAAAAAATTAGTTATAAAAATCATATTATTTTAGAGGCGAATAATTTAAGACATTGGTATAAATTAAATTCATCAATTTTTCGACCCAAATGGAATAAGGCCTTAAAAGAAGTAAG
Source organism: Prochlorococcus marinus str. MIT 9515 (assembly GCF_000015665.1). Lineage (NCBI taxonomy): Bacteria > Bacillati > Cyanobacteriota > Cyanophyceae > Synechococcales > Prochlorococcaceae > Prochlorococcus > Prochlorococcus marinus. Next base: position 203,555 of record NC_008817.1, read on the forward strand.
CTTCAAATTATATCGAAATGAAACTCTAGGAATTGTTGGATCCTCTGGTTCAGGGAAGAGTACTTTATGTAGAGCTTTAATAGGACTATTAAAAGTAAGAGGTGGTGAAATAAAAGTTTATGATAATGGTCTGAAATTTGGTAAAAAAAAGTCTAAAAATTATAAAAATATTCAAATAATTTTCCAAGATCCTTTTTCAAGTTTGAATCCAAAAATGAAAATTAAAAATATTTTGAAGGATATTTTTTTAATTCAAAAGATTTATAATAATGATCAAATTAAGAATGAGATTCAATTAATTTTGGAAAATTTAAATCTGCCTTCAGATTCTTTATTCTTAAACTCCTATCCCTGTCAATTATCTGGGGGCCAGCTACAAAGAATTTCTATTGCAAGATCTTTATTACTTAAACCAAAAATTCTTATCTGTGATGAAAGTGTAAATATGTTAGATGCATATATAAAAATTGAAATACTTGAGTTATTAAGAAAGATACAAGAAAAAATGGATTTCAGTATTATATTTATTACACATGACTTAGGAATTGCAAAAAATTTTTGTAACAGATTATTAGTTATGGATTATGGAAAGATTATAGAAGAGGGTGATTCTTCAACTATTTTTTCTAATCCCAAAAATAATATTACAAAAGCTTTAGTAGAGAGCTGCTTAAACCTTAATTAAATTTTTTTAAGATCCTCAATAATTTTACAAATTCTTGGGGTAAATCTGCTTCGAATTTCATTTCTTCTCCATTAATAGGATGAAAAAGTCCAAGCTCTATAGCGTGTAAAGCCTGACCATCTAATTTGCAAGGCAGTTTTTTACATCTTCCATATAAAGGATCACCAAGGATAGGGTGATTAATGTATGCGCAATGAACTCTTATTTGATGTGTTCTTCCAGTATCTAATTTGAAACTCATCAGCGAGTAATTACCAAATCTTTCTAATAATTTCCAGTAAGTACAGGCATATCTTCCGGAATTTTCATCAACTACTGCATACTTTAATCTATTTATTTTGTCCCTTCCTATGTGGCCAACGATTTTGCCTTCTGAAGTATTTGGTACGCCATGAATTACCGCAATATAATTTCGTGATGCTATTTTATCTCTTATCTGTATTTGAAGATTTACAAGTGATTCTTGGCTTTTTGCTACAACCATACAACCAGAAGTGTCTTTATCCAATCTATGCACGATCCCTGGTCTTAATTTTCCATTAATTCCTGGAAGGTCCTTACAATGAAAGAGTAGTCCGTTCACTAAGGTGCCTGATTTATGGCCTGGGGCTGGATGGACTATTAATCCTGATTGCTTGTTAATAACAATTATATGTTCATCTTCATAAAGAATATTTAAGTGCATCTTTTCTGGCTTCAAATAGACGAGAGGTTCTGGAGGAGGCATCCAAATTTGTATATTATCTCCAGTTTTTAGTGGTGTTTTAGCTTTTGCAGTTTTGTAGTTAATAAGAACTAATCCTGCGTTTATAAGATTTTGTATTCTGGCTCTACTTTGTTCGGGTCTTTTGCTTACTAGCCACCTATCGAGTCGCATAGGAAGTGGTAGCTCATAAATAATTTCTGTTAGTTCACCTTCTCCTACTCCAAATGAATTGGCATTGCTTGATTTCATCTCGGCACTTCCAAAGCAATTTTTCCAAGCATTTGATTACGATAATCCTCTAATAATTTGTAAGCCATTCTTCTTCTGTCGCCTGAGGTATGTTTTAATGCTACAAGATCAATCCATTCATGTGGACTATCAAAGCTTTTTAAAATATCAACCCCATATCTATTAGATATCTTTTTAAGTGAAATATTAGCATTTTTATCTTCTTTTAATTTAAAGATAATTTTTAAAAATTCAATAGCAACACTTTCTATTTCATAAGCAGCTTCTCCAATATCATCGCAAAGTGCAAGATTTAGAGCAGATTTTTGATTCTCTAAATTTGGCGGTATAACACCAGGAGCATCAAGTAAATCAATTCCACCGTCTAATCTGATCCATCTGAGATTACGAGTCACGCCAGCTTTTCTAGCGCTTTCTACAACTTTCTTTTTAGCGATTCTATTTATTAATGCAGATTTTCCTACATTAGGAAAACCGAGAGTAAGAGCTCTGATCGGTCTAACCTTCATTCCTCTGGATAACCTTCTTTTGTCAATTGACAAGCGAGATTCCTTCGCAGATTTGCAAATTTCTTTTATTCCCTTCCCATTTTTTGCATCACACCAAAGAGGATAAATATCATATTTTTTAAACCATGTGTTCCAATTAATAATAGTTTCAGGAGCTATCATATCAGCGCGATTAATTACAAGGATATGTTTTTTGTTTGTGATCCATTGATTTAGATGAGGATGACCTGTTGACAATGGAATTCTTGCATCTCTAACTTCTATAATTAAATCTACTCTGCTTATAACTGCAGATAGCTTTTTTTCGGCTTTGGCAATATGGCCTGGGTACCATTGTATTGTAGGTATTTCCACTTGATCAAATCCAATAGATTGTACGTATATACCTTTTGATTACTATCAGTATTAAAAGTAATTATATTCAATAGTAATGTAAAAATTAAAATTTTTTTTATTTTTATAAACTTTGTATTTCTACCTAATTTTTAAAATTTATTAAGGCATAAGTAACAGTTACAAATTTTTAACCCAATAAGCACAAATTAACGTTAGGGTTTCGAAGTAAAAAAAAGGATGTTTTAATGTCGAAGTTGTCTCTTTCCAGTCTAGATAAGTCTAAGTTAGAAGGAAAAAAAGTTCTTGTAAGGGTTGATTTTAATGTTCCATTAAATGATGATGGTCAAATTACTGATGATACTCGGATTAGAGCAGCAATTCCTACGATAAAATATCTTATCAATAACTCAGCAAAAGTAATATTAGCGGCTCATTTTGGAAGACCTAAAGGCAAAGTTAATGAGAGAATGAGATTAACCCCAATCGCTGCAAGATTAAGTGAAATTCTTGGAAAAAAGGTTAATCTTACTGAAAGCTGCATTGGTGAAGAAGCTTTAGAAAAATCTAATAATTTAAATAATGGAGATGTCTTATTGCTAGAAAATGTTCGTTTTTATGAGGAGGAAGAAAAAAACGATTTAAATTTTGCAAAAAATTTAGCTGCTCATGCAGATATGTATGTTAATGATGCATTTGGTGCTGCTCATAGAGCTCATGCTTCAACTCAAGGAGTAACAAAATTTTTAGAGCCTTCAGTCGCAGGATTTTTGTTAGAAAAAGAATTGAAATATTTACAAGGTGCAATTGATGCTCCAAATCGTCCTCTTGCAGCAATAGTTGGTGGATCAAAGGTAAGTAGTAAAATTGGAGTTTTAGATTCTCTTCTTGATAAGTGTGACAAAATTATTATCGGAGGCGGTATGATTTTTACTTTCTACAAGGCAAGAGGATTAGACGTTGGAAAGAGTCTTGTTGAGGAAGATAAACTTGAGCTAGCAAGAAACTTAGAAGAAAAAGCAAAAACTAAAGGAGTTGAGCTTCTGTTACCTTCTGACGTGGTACTTGCTAATGAATTCTCTCCTACTGCAGAGAGTAAAGTATCTCAAATAGATTCAATAAGTGGGGATTGGATGGGACTAGACATTGGGCCACAATCAATCAAAGTTTTCCAAAATGCTCTAGCTGAATGCAAAACAATTATTTGGAACGGTCCAATGGGAGTTTTTGAATTTGATAAATTTGCTGAAGGTACAAATTCAATAGCAACAACCCTAGCAGATTTAAGTTCTTTCTCAGAGGTTTGTACAATTATTGGAGGAGGAGATTCAGTAGCAGCAGTTGAGAAAGCTGGGCTGGCTGAAAAAATGTCTCATATATCAACTGGTGGAGGAGCTAGCTTAGAACTTTTAGAAGGTAAAAATTTACCAGGGGTAGCTGCTTTAAATGAAAATTAAATTATATTTTTTCAACAATTTCAACGCTTTTTGTGAATGATATTATCCCTTTTGGATGAGCAATAATACCTGACCATACTTGTGTAGTTGGTTTAGATGATGCTCTTGTGGTTTTAAAAATACCTCCAGAAGCTAAAGGTTCAATGTTGATATCTTGTTTTAAATAAGATCCATCTTGATGGGATATTATTCCTCCAGCTATAATTACATCGCCAAGTGGTTCATTTAAAATAATATCTATATCATATTTCGTACCAGTAAGAACTTTTTCTGGAATTTTAAAAATAATATCTATTTTGTTGTTGTCATTTCTAATGGTAGTTAATAAATTTTTGATATTTCCATTATTTATTTTGTTGTTATAGGTAGAAAATGAATATTTAAAATTAGATTCAAGAAAAAATGTTTCATCATTAACTATCTTCTTTCCATTAACTTTAATATCAAATAAGTTTTCTTTAGAAGTTTCCCTACTTATTTTTTTTATTTGCCATTTTGAATTAGGAAAATCTTGGATTATTTCTGTAAATTTTTCTTGAATTTTTAAGTTTTCTTCTTCTTTAAAAGCATCTTTTATCAACTTTAAGTTTCGAGTATTTAATCCATACTCAAGATTTTTTGGCATATTAACATTTGTATTTTGGGTGATTGCTATTTTTGGAAATATGGGATAAATAAATAAATATATAAATAATCCTAATTTTGTAAACAAATTTAAATTAAGCATTTTCATAATCTTCTAACTTTATTTTACTTATTTAATTTTTAATGTCTAAAGAAAGAAATAATTTATTAATTGCAGCAAGTGGAACTGGAGGCCATATTTTTCCTGCTTTAGCAGTTTCTAAAGAGGTTGAAAAGTATTGGAATATGCATTGGTTAGGAGTTGAAAAGAGGCTTGATTCTAAATTTGTGCCTAGAAAATATAATCTTTTGACTTTAAATCTGGAGACACCACAAAAAAGTATTTTTATACTATTTCAATATCTAAAAATTTTATATTCAACTTTTAATATTATTAAAATACTTAAAGAAAAAAAAATTAATTTAGTTTTTACGACTGGTGGGTTTATTTCAGCCCCTACAATTCTTGCAGCAAAGTTGCTTAATATACCTGTAATTATTCATGAATCAAATTTAATCCCAGGGACGGTTACGAAATATTTTGGTTTTTTATGTGAATTTGTTCTTATCGGATTTAAAGATACAAATGCTTATTTAAAAAACTGCAAAACTATTTTTACGGGAACTCCTCTTAGACCAGAATTTTATAAAACTAATCCTTTGCCTGAATGGGTTCCAAGAGGAAAAGGTCCTCTTTTAATTGTGATGGGAGGTAGTCAAGGTGCAAAGCGTATTAATGAAATTTTTTATGAATCTCTTGATTTATTAATAAAACAAAATTTTCGAATAGTTCATATTGTTGGTGAACATAATATAAATATTCCTAGAAAAATAAAATCTAATAATTATGTTCAAAAGAAATTTACTAATCAGATTGCTTCTCTTATGCAAAACTGTGATCTTGTAATATCAAGATCTGGGGCAGGAACAATAAATGAACTCATACAAACTAAAAAACCATCAATTTTAGTTCCATACCCAAATTCTAAAAACAACCACCAAGAAAAAAATGCAATTATTCTCTCCTCAATAGGGGGGGCGATTTTAATTAATCAAGATAAAATATCAAAGGTATTCTTTCAAGAGACTTTGAAAAGGATTTTCAAAGTCAAAAAAAACAAAGGTAAACCTACATATGAAATTTTAGATTTAATGAAAGAAAATATGAAAAATCTTACTTCCTTAAAATCTACAAATAAGATTAAAAATTTAATAAATTATTTTTTAAAAGAATTTTGAATTTCTCTACATAAAATTTTATTATTTTTTCTATTCTGCAAACTTATTCTTGCCCATTTTTCATTAAGACATCTAAATGAGGTACATTCTCTAATTAAGATCCCTTTGTTTTCTAAATACTTAATATTTGAGTTTAATGAGAATTTACTTTCTACTAAAAAAAAGTTAGTTGAAGAGTTATGTACTTTAAGATTTTTTATTTTCGACAATTCATGAGAAACCCAATCCTTCTCAGTTCTTACCCAATCATGAATCTTTTTTGTCCATTCCTTATAAAAAATTTTATTACTTAATAGCTCTATTCCAGCTTTAATAGCAAAACAATTTAATGGCCAAGGATCTCTCTTAATATTCCATTTATTTAGTTTTTCAGAGGATCCAACAACATAACCTAATCTTAAACCTGCTATGTTAAATAATTTTGTCAAACTCCTTATAACTAATAAATTATCATAAATTTTAGTGAGTGGGATTAAAGATTGTTTTTCACCATTTGGTGTTATTGCTAAAAAAGCTTCATCACAAATTACTAGCTTATATTTCTTTAAAATTATTTCAAGTGACTTTTTGTCCCATAATTGACCAGTAGGGTTATGTGGGTTTGTTATCCAAAGTACATCACAAATTGGTTTCAGTGGGAAGGGTTGAGGGAAACTATTACTCCAATTCCTTGGTAATTCTGAGTAATTGTATTTTGCATCCCAGCAATTTAGTGATCTTTCATAATCTACGAAGCCAGGACTAGGAATAGAACTTACTCCAAATTTGGAGGCTTCATGTCCTGCCCAAGTTATTAACTCAGAGGCCCCATTCCCAGGCAATATATTATCGGGATTTATTTGATGAAATTCTCCAATTATCTCTCTTAAATCATTTAGATTCCTTTCAGGATAATATTGAAATCCTAGTTTTTTAATTTCTAATCTTAAGGAGTCTAAAAGTATTTTAGGTGGCTTAAAAGCTACTAATGATGCACTTGAGTCAATTATTTTAGACGGCAATAGATTTAAATTTTTTGCCTGAGTCAATATATTTCCTCCATGCTTGAAGTTCACATCGTTCATACTTTCGTTTTCCAAATTATTGATTTTGAATCCATAATTTATCTTAGGTTTCATTCAATCCATTTTAAGTTTGATCCAATGGCTTCTTTTATATTTGATAATTGATGTTTATTAAGTTGTTTTATGATCCCATTAAGAATATTTGGAACTAGTTGAGGACCTTTATAAATCCATCCAGTATATATTTGTACTAAAGAAGCTCCAGCACATATCCTTTCCCAAGCAGATTCTGGGCTGTCTATTCCCCCTACTCCAATTAATTTAATACTTTGATCAATATTATTAATATGACGAATTATTTGATTTGCTTTTAGTTGAAGTGGTCTGCCACTTAATCCACCATTTTCTTCAGAGAGTAATAGCCCTGTTTGCTTTATTTTTCTTTGCTCAAGACCTAATCTATCTAGGCTGGTATTAGTAGCGATGATTCCATTAATATTTTCATCAATTATTAGTTGGCAGATATCTTCAATATCTTTATAACTTAAATCTGGTGCAATTTTCACGAATAAAGGTGGACAATTATCTAATTTTTTAACTTCTCTAAGCAGTTCTTGTAAAAGAATAGGATCTTGTAGCTTTCTAAGACCTTCAGTATTAGGTGAACTTACATTTATAGCAGCGTAGTCACAATAAGGAATCAAAAGTTTTAAAGAAGTTAAATAATCTTCTGTAGCCTTGGATAAACTTGTAATTTTTGATTTTCCAAAATTTATGCCCAAACAATTATTTTTTCTATTCTTTTTTAAAGGAATACCTTGTTTTAAAAAGTTTTTAAAAAGATTTTCAGCACCATTATTATTAAAACCCATTCTATTTAATGCCGCCTCCTCCTTAGCTAATCTAAATAATCTTGGTTTAGGATTTCCAGATTGAGCAAATTTGGTAACTGTTCCAATTTCAGCGAAACCAAATCCAAAATTTTCCCAAATATTTGCAGCATTACCATTTTTATCAAAACCAGCTGCTAAACCTACTGGATTACAAAAATCTATCCCACATATGTTTTGATGTAATCTTTTATCAACCACACAAAACTCATCATTTAAACGCTTTATTATGCCTTTAATTAAGGGCCAGTTTCTATTATTTGAAGTAAAAGCAAGAAGACTTAAAGAAAAATTTGTCAGGTACTCTGCATCTATGCCAGTATCTTTTTTAAGGATAGGAGTGACCAAATTCTTATAAATATTAATAAACATCCCTTTCTGTTCAAACATAAAAATATTAAAGATTAAGCGTGTTTATTCTCTATTATCCAATATTTTTGATTTTTAGGAATTAATCTCCAATTCCGCCATTCAAATAATTCATATTTTTTGATGAGAGGATAACTTTCCTCTCCAAGTAATTCATTTAACTCACTAGAATTTAAAAAATATTTTTTTTCAGCAAATTTTTCGAGTAATTCATTTTTTAAAAATAAGTTTTGGATTTTCGAAGATCCGGTTTCTTTTGAATCAATTTCTGAAGATAATTTTTTAACTTCACTATCTAGTGGAATTCCCTTACTATAGCTTGTGGCAATTAAATCAACTCTCTCATTCTGTTTATCCCCGCTATGACCTTTTACGAATTCCATCTCTAAGCCTTGTATTCTTAATTCATCTATTTTTTGCCATAAATCTAAGTTCTGTACAGATTTTCCTGCACTCGTTTTCCATCCATTTTTCTTCCAATTACTGATCCATTTTGTATAACCTTCAATAACATATTTACTATCTGTTCTTAATTTAAAGTTTTCTTTTAATTGATAATTTTTTAACTTTTCGAGAGTTTTTATTGCTGCAGTGAGTTCCATTCGATTATTAGTAGTATTCTGCTCTGAACCACCTATTTCTATTTCGCTATTGTCAATGAAGATTATTAAACCTCCCCATCCACCAGGTCCCGGGTTTCCACTGCAAGCACCATCTGTTGCAGCTTCAATAGCAATATTTGTTTTACTATTCATAATTTAAAAGCCGGTACAAGGAAATACCGGCTAGAAAAATTTTTACTTTATTTTAGTGTAACTTTACCGCCAGCTTCTTCAATCTCTTTCTTTAAAGTTTCAGCATCTGCTTTTGCGATACCTTCTTTAACTGTCTTTGGTGCTGATTCAACAAGAGCTTTTGCATCACCAAGACCAAGACCAGTTGCATTTCTAACAACTTTTAGAACTTTAATTTTTGCAGCTGCATCGAAGCTTTCTAGAATAACATCAAATTCAGTTTTCTCTTCAGCGGCCCCGCCGTCTCCATCGCCACCAGCAGCACCTGGAGCTGCCATTACCACACCAGCTGATGCTGCTGCAGAAACACCGAATGCCTCTTCAATTTGTTTAACAAGCTCAGATGCTTCTAAAAGTGAGAGGGATTTCAATGATTCAAGAATTTCTTCAGTTTTTGCAGTCATTGTCTTAATAGATAATTAATTGTGAAGTTTAAGATTCTGATTTTTCAGAATGTTGTTTAAGTGATCTAGCAAGTCCAGAAGGCACTTCATTGATAGAAATAGCAATTTTTGTAGCAACACCATTTAATGCGCCGGCAATTTTTGCCATTAATACTTCTCTCGAAGGCAGACTAGCTATCTCTTTAATTTCAGATTGGCTGAGAAGTCTACCTTCGAATAAAGCCCCTTTGGTTTCGGATTTTTTTGTCTCTTTTTGAAAAGATTGGATTGCTTTTACAGCTCCTCCAACATCTTCTTTGATTAAAACAAAAGCATTAGTCCCTGTGAGTAAGGATTCAAGATCAGTCCAGTTACTATTACCATCAATCGCTTTGCGCATTAATGAATTTTTTGTAACTTTGCAAATGCCTTTGTTTGTTTGCAACCTTGATCGCAAATCAGACATCTCCTTGATAGTTAACCCTTTATAGTCAAGAACTACAGCCATTTCCGAATCATCTAACAGAGATTTTAGTTCTGTGACGATTTTTTGCTTATTCTCTATTGTTCGGCCCATTGTTGTTTTTGGATCGTAATTTAGGAAGAGCAGGAAATGCGGCAAAGTTCATTTTGAAAGAGGCCGCATTTATTAGATCCAAAAAGAAAATAATTAAAATGAAACCTAGGCAGGATTTAAGAATTTAGATGAAACTAAATAAACCTACTTTCTTTGGCCGTATTATTGCTTCAAAATTATACTACAGAGCGTTAACTTTCAGGCTGGTAATCTTGTAATGCATTTATGTCGACTTGAACAGAAGGTCCCATAGTTGAAGTTACATAAAAAGTTTTCCAATACTTACCCTTCGCACCACTAGGCTTATTTTTATCGATAGATTCTTGTAACGTCTTTAAGTTTTCAAATAAGGCATTTTCGGTAAAACTAGCTTTTCCAAAACGAACATGTACGATTCCAGCTTTATCTGCTCTAAATTCTAGTTTACCCGCTTTAAATTCTTTTATTGCACTTGCTATATCGCTAGTTACAGTACCGGCTTTGGGATTTGGCATTAATCCCCTTGGGCCCAAAACCCTTCCAAGTTTTGCAACTTTTGGCATCATATCAGGTGTTGCAATCAGCAAATCAAAATCCATATTACCTTTATTAATGCTTTCAACCAAATCCTCTTCTCCAAAAAGATCTGCACCTGCAGATTTGGCTTTTGCTACATTTTCACCGCTGGTTATAACAGCAATTTTAATACTTTGGCCAGTGCCATGAGGAAGAGCTACGGTTGTTCTTAGCTGTTGATCTGTATATTTTGGATCAATGCCTAAACGAATATGAGCTTCAATAGTCTCATCAAATTTAGCGTTTGCATTTTCCTTGATAATGGCTAAAGCTTCAAGGGGAGCATATGTGCGATCCTCTATCTTTGTTGATAGAGCAGTCATTCTTTTGGATAGTTTTTTCATAATATATTTGGGTTCAAACGGTTAAAGAATTAACCTCCCCTAAAAAGTGAATGTTTAGAATTGAAATTATTCAGTAATTGAAATACCCATATTTCGAGCAGTTCCTTCAATCACTTTCATTGCTGATTCAATACTTGTACAGTTTAAATCAGGAAGCTTTGTTTTGGCTATCTCCTCTAATTGAGATTTACTTATATTGCCAACAGACCCTTTTGAAGATTCACCAGATCCTTTTTCAATTCCAGCGGCTTTAGTTATCAAGACTGAAGCAGGTGGAGTTTTAGTTATAAAAGTAAAGCTTCTGTCTTCAAAAACGGAAATTTCAACAGGAATAACAAAACCGGCTTTATCTTGTGTCCTTGCATTATATTCTTTGCAAAATGCCATTATATTTACACCGTGTTGACCTAAAGCTGGACCCACTGGTGGGGCGGGATTTGCTTTACCAGCTTGCAATGCTAGTTTAATAACCGCAACGATTTTTTTTGCCATTAGATTTCTTGAATTAAAACGATAGTTAAAATGATTATTTTACTCGATAAACAGAAATAATAATTAATTTTGTTTATTGATTTGCGAGAATTCTAATTCTACAGGAGTTTCGCGCCCAAATATTGAAAGTAATGCTTTTAATTTATTTCTTTCTCCCGAAACTTCTATTACTTCACCCTGAAAATCTTTAAAAGGTCCACTCGTAACAATAATTCTATCTTTTTCTTCAAGATCTAATTTTATTACAGCTTTCTTCTCTGAGGCGCGCTTAAATATTCTATTTACCTCTTGCCTAGATAATGGTCGAGGTTTGATATGCCCTCGTGATCTACCACTGCCTCTCCCATCTTCAGCTCCAACAAAATTAATAACATTTGGAGTACTTTTTACAGCCATCATGGTATCTTCATCCAAAATCATCCTAACCAACACGTAACCAGGGAAAACCTTCTCCTCTGTTGTTTGTCTGGATCCATCTTTCTTAAGTTTAATTCCGGGAGTTTGAGGAATCTCAATCTCTATAATTCTATTATTAACACCTAAAGTTACTGACCTTTGTTCGAGAGTAGCTTTTACTTTCTTTTCACAGCTGGAAGCAACTTGAACGGCATACCACCTAGCAATACTGGTATTGGCCTTTTGGGAACCAAGATTTGCTGTTAATTCATTACTCATTTTTCTTACTCTGGAAACTGGATAAATAATCTTTTTAAAATTATAGGATTAAATCTATATTTAAAAATTTTTTTAATTTAACGGAAAATTTGTGATGCGGCCCATCCATAAAATCTGCTCACAGATGCAATTGCAGCTGCAGAAAAGGATACCATAATGATAACAGCAACAGATTCGCTAAATAACTGTTGTTTGTTAGGCCACACAACTAGTTTAAGTTCATCGACTGTGGAAGTTAAAAAATTCTTCTTTTTCTTGGGCTCTTTTATTTCAGAGGGCTCTTTTATTTCAGAGGGCTCTTTTTTAAGAGGTTTTTGATTAGTAGGACTTGACACAAAATTTTATTTTAGTATAGGCTTCGAAAGCTTAAAACTATTTTAGCTCATTGATTTACTCATCAGCTAGGTTTAAATAAAATCTCATCTTTTTTTGAAGGATTAATCTTTACACTTATATTTTTTTTATTTTTAAAATTTTCCTCTAGTAATCTTGATGCTAGTGGGTTTTCTATTTGTCTTCTAAGCTCTCTACTTAAGGGCCTAGCACCATATTCAGGTTGATAAGAATCATTCGCAATTTTTAAGATAACTTTTTTATCAATATTAATGTTTATTCCCTGCTCAAGAAGTAATTTCTTTAATTCGTTTATTTGTAAAAGAATTATTTTTTGTAGTTGATCAATTGAGAGGAGATCAAACTTTACTACCTCATCGATTCTGTTTAGAAATTCTGGTCTAAAAATAGATGATAATGACTTATTAATAGACTCTTGTAAAGCATGTTCTCTTAATTCAGAGTTTTCTTTATTGTTTGGAATTTTTTTGGCATCTTCTAAGATTATTTTTCCAGCTAAATTACTTGTCATTATGATTACTGTATTTTTGAAGTCAACTGTTCTTCCTTGAGAATCAGTTAATCTTCCTTCATCTAAAACCTGTAGGAGGACGTTGAAAACTTCTGAATGAGCTTTTTCGATCTCATCAAGAAGAATTACGGAATAAGGTTTTCTCCTGACTGCTTCAGTTAACTGCCCCCCCTCTTCGTAACCGACATAACCTGGAGGTGCTCCTAAAAGCCTAGCGACAGCATTTTTTTCCATATATTCACTCATATCCAACCTTAATAAGGCTTCTTCTTCATCAAATAATGATGATGCTAGAGATTTTGCTAATTCCGTTTTCCCAACTCCTGTAGGACCCATAAATAAGAATGATCCAACAGGTCTTTTAGGATTTTTCATTCCAACTCTCGCTCTTCTTATTGCAGAAGAAACAGCTTCTATAGCTTTTTTCTGCCCAATAACTTTTTCGCTTATTTCTAACTCTAAATTAACTAATTTTTTTCGTTCATTAGAAACTACTTTAGCCATAGGAATACCAGTTATTTTTGATATAACATCAGCGATATCATCAGGTTCAACTTGATATTTAAAATTAAATTTCTTATCCCTTTGAGGATTTTTGAATCTGCTCTCAATGTTGTTTATTTCAAATTCGACCTCATTAAGTTCTTCCTCTAGGTTATTCAAACGCTCAAAATAATTTATTTCCTCGCTGTTCATATTTAATTCTTCGATTTCGAGAATAAGTCTGTCCTCTTCATGTAACAAAAAAGTTAATTGTTCCATTTTTTCCTGATCATTATTCCAATTATTGATAATTGCGTTCAATTTATCTGTAGCTAATTCTTTTCTCTCTAATAATTTTTCTCTATCTTCAATGTTTTCAGGTGAAAGATCTTTTAACTTATTTTCAATGTTATAAATTTTGCTTTCTTCATCTAGGATTATTTGAGGTTTTATATTAAATTCTATCTTTAATTGAGCTGCTGCTTCGTCAATCAAATCTATTGCTTTATCCGGAAGAAACTTATCGCTTATATATCGATCTGCAAGTCTTGCAGAAGAATTTATCGCTTCTTCGGTAATTCTAATACCATGGTGTAATTCATATTTCTTTTTTATACCTTTCAAAATTTGCGCAGTTAATTCTACTGAAGGCTCATTAACTAATATTTTTTGAAAACAGTTATTTAATGCTTGATCTCTTTCAATATTTTCTCTAAACTTTTCAGGAGTGGTTGTCCCTATACATCTCAGTTCCCCCTCAGTAAGTAAAGGTTTTAAGATATTGCTTATATCTGCTGTAGATCTATCAGAACTAATTATTGTATGAATTTCATCAATAAATAAAATTATGCCCTGATTTGAGTCTTTTATTTCGTTAAGTATTAAACTTAGTCTTTCTTCTAATTGACCTCTAAATTTTGTTCCGGAAACTAATGCTCCTAAGTCAAGAGAAATAATTTTTAAGTTTTTTAATGAATCAGGAACTTTTCTTTCCACTATCAGTTGAGCAAGTAATTTAGCAATTGAAGTTTTGCCAACTCCAGGATAACCAATGAGGATAGGGTTATTTTTACTACGCCTAGATAAAACTCTCATTAAATTATTAATTTCATTCTCTCGTCCGACAACTGGATCGAGCAAACCTTTTTTCGCTGAGTCAGTTAAATCTTTTCCATAAAGAGAGAGTGCATTCTGGCTACTATTATGTTGAGTTTCAATTTTCAGATTATTTTTCGGTGTGGTAATTATAGGTTTTGTTTTTTCTATTAGGGCTTTTTTATCAGTTTTATTTATTGATTTATTCTCTTTATTGGTAATATTTTTTTTATTCTCAAGGTAATTTTGCCTTGGATTAATATTGGGAAAAATTTTTAATTCTTCCTCTAATTGTTCTACTGAAAGGTCCCCTTCTTGAAAAACATAATTTCCTATTCTTGCATCTCTACCTAATGCAATTAACAAATGAGGAATCTCTATTAAATTAGATCCCCACTGAGTTTTTATTTGATTTGCATTATCTAGTAAAATCTCTAAATCTTCACCAATAGTAAAAATATCTGAATCATTTGTGGGTGTCTCCTCTAGAAAATCCTCAGTTATGTCTAAAACTGTATCTTGATCTATTGATAATTTTTCTATGAATGCAAAAAAATCACTTGAAGTAAACAGAGTATGAATAATGTGTTCAATATTGAATTCACTATGGTCCCATTTCTTTGCAGTTTCTTCTCCTAACAAAAGAAGATTCCAACTTATATCACTAAAAAGTTCTGGATTTGATGTAAGAGTTTCTCTCATGAACTATACAAAAGTATTACTTGACCATTCAATTTTTATCTTAATTAAGATAACCCTTAATGATCATTAGAGTTTTTTAATTATAAGATGAAATTAAAATTTTCTTATAAACTAAAGCGAATTTGATTTATTTAATAGATTATTTCAAAATTGGCTTATTTACTAAGAGATTCTTCAGGAACTTGTTTTGAAATCAAAAAAAAATTATTTGATTATCTTCTTTATATGTCAGATATTAGCCAAATACTTCAGCTATTTATAGGATTTAAATAGTATTAATTAAATTGTGAAAGAAACTATTGATTTTCTTATTGACACTATTGAAGCTAGGCAAGTGCTTGATTCAAGAGGAAACCCCACTGTAGAGGCTGAAGTGTTTTTGGAATGTGGTGCTATCGGCAGAGCAATAGTACCAAGCGGAGCAAGCACTGGTGCTCATGAAGCACATGAATTAAGAGATGGTGGGACAAAATATATGGGAAAGGGAGTCTTAGATGCGGTTAATAAAATTCATGAGACCATTTCTCCTGCGTTATGTGGATTATCAGCTTTAGATCAAACAATCATTGATAAGTTAATGATTGAAATTGATGGAACTCCTAATAAATCTAATTTAGGAGCTAATTCTATTCTTGCAGTGAGTCTAGCTAATGCTAGAGCTGCTTCAAAAGCCTTGGATATGCCGTTATATAGATATCTTGGAGATCCATTATCTAATCTTCTGCCAGTTCCATTGATGAATGTAATTAATGGTGGTGCTCATGCACCTAATGGTCTTGACTGCCAAGAATTTATGCTCGTACCTCACGGGGTGAAAACTTTTAGTGAAGCACTAAGAATGGGTACTGAAATATTTCATTCACTCAAATCTTTGCTTGATAAAAAAGGATTATCTACCGCTGTTGGAGATGAAGGTGGTTTTGCCCCAGAATTATCATCGTGTGAAGCAGCAGGAGATCTGCTTTTAGAAGCTATTCAGAAAGCCGGATTTATTCCTGGTAAACAAGTATCATTAGCTCTAGACGTTGCGAGCACTGAATTTTATAGAGATGGTTTTTATAAATATGAAGGGACAAATTTAACTAGTTCTCAAATGATTTCTTATCTTTCAAATTTAGTTTCAAATTATCCAATTGTCTCTATAGAAGATGGATTGGGAGAAGATGATTGGGAGGGTTGGGCAGCCTTAAATAAGGAGATTGGCCATAAAGTGCAGTTAGTAGGTGATGATTTATTCGTTACGAATACTGAAAGGTTAAGAAAAGGAATATTAGAAAAATCTGCTAATTCAATCTTAATAAAAGTAAATCAAATTGGAACATTAACTGAAACTTTAGAAGCTATGGATTTAGCTAAAAGTGCTGGTTTTACAAGTGTTATCAGTCATAGAAGCGGTGAGACTGAAGATACAACAATTGCTGATTTATCTGTAGCAACTAGAGCTGGTCAAATTAAAACGGGCTCTTTGAGCAGAAGTGAAAGAATTGCTAAATATAATAGACTCCTAAGGATTGAGGAAGAGTTAGGGAACCAAGCTAGATTTGCTGGGGATTTAGGATTAGGTCCAAAAAATATATAAGATTAGATTATTGCTACTTCTTGAGCTTGTCTATTCTTGAACCTTTTCTCATGTTTAGTTGACATTTTATCCAATCAATACTTATTGGTGCTGCAAATAATAAAGGTAAAATAGCTAAATTATTTTGGTTCTTAGTCACAAGTAAAGCTGATGCTATTGTAAGGCTTCCCATAAGAATTGAATGTCCTAATGATTTTTGTGCAGTAAACATTTTCTTAAATTGCCTGTCAGATTCTCCCATCCTTATTTGAAGTTGTAAATCACCCTGCTCTAATCTCTCTAAACTCTCATCAATTCTTTTTGGGATGCCTACAGCCTTTGAACCTAATTCACCAACTTGTCTCCCGAATTGGTTAATTAAATCGTTTGGTGATTGATTATTAGAAGTCATGAGGTCAATTAGATAAGGCTTAGTAATTGATACAAGGTTAAACCCTGGGTCTAACATTCTACCAACTCCTTCAAAAGTTGATAGTGCTCTCATCACAAAAATTAAATCCACTGGTAGTTGAAAAGGAGTTTCATAAACAAGTTCATATAAATCCCCAGATAGTTTTTCGATAATTTTTGGGCTGAATGGAGGAGTTAAAGCTTCTTTTAGCATTAATCTAACTAATCTTCTTACTGGTCCAACATCTATATCTTTGGAGATCAAGCCTGCTTGTTGTAGTTGAGTGACAAGTGAAGATGCATCTCTCAATGCTGCTGATTGAACCATAGATCCCAATCTGACTTGTAGGTTATTTGAAATATTGCCCATCATCCCAAAATCATAAAAGATTAATTTGCCTGAATTTGAAACGGCTAAATTCCCAGGATGAGGATCAGCATGAAAAAAACCATAATTTACTAGTTGTTTCAGATAGCTAATTGCACCTATTTCGGCAATCTTAGGTAAGTCAATGTTCTTAGACTTTAATTTTTCAATATCACTTATTTTTATACCTTCTAAATAACTAAGACAAAGGACTTTGTCACTACTCAAGTCCCAAATAACTTCAGGGACTTCTACATTATCATCATCAAGAAATTGTTGTCTAAATCTTGCGGCATACTGTGCTTCACATTTAAAATCTAGTTCTTTCATCAGAACTTTTCTGCACTCTTTTGCTATATCAACCCAATTTCTTCCACGACTCCAATTCCTATTCTTTTGCAGTACAAAAGCAATTTGTTGCATTATGTTCAAATCGATTATGAATAATTGCTTAAGATTGGGTCTTTGAACTTTAAATACAACTTCTTTCCCATTTCTCAAAGTCGCTCTATGAACTTGAGCTAAAGAAGCTGATCCAATTGGCAAATCATTAATTTTGTTAATTTCTGAGAATTTCTGCCCGAGTTCGGTTTTGATAATTTCCTCAACTTTTGTATATGAAAACTGAGGAACTTGATCTTGTAACTTTGATAATTCTTGTATCCAAGTATTAGGAATTAAATCAGGTCTTGCCGACAATAGCTGACCAATTTTGATAAAGGCAGAACCAAGATCAATTAATTGATTAGTAAACCACCTAGCTCTTTTTATTTGAACTTTTTTATTTTTATCTTTGTTAGTTTGAAAAATTTTAGTTTTTAAATTATCTATCCATAAATTGACTAAAAGTAAAATAAGTGTTTTCCAAATAAGAAAGCTTCTTTTGATTTTTTGTATTCTATTTTTTAATTTATGATTACTCATTAAATTGTATTATTCATTTTCATATTGAATTTTTCAATTTTTTCTTGTATTTCTTGTATCTCTTTTAAAACTTCATTTAAGTTTGGATCTTTATAAGATTCTGAATTATTAGTATTTCTTTTTTGACCCATTTCATTTTCCATTCTTGCAGCCTCTTCAATTATGGCTCCTTTAAGTGTATCTAATTCTTTTTTGATGATTTCAGGGGCCTCTTGAGCAATACTTGTAGCTTCTTCAAATTTTTCTACAACTATTTCGTTTAATTTTTCACTTACCTTTTTAATAGCCGCTTTTAAAAGATAATCAGAATTCGTCATAAATAATATTTAAAGCCTATTAGTGATTCATAATCATAACTTAATTGATAATAGATCAATTGAGAACAAATCAGGCAATTGATTTCCTTTTGCATTTGTCGATTTGTTTTTCCTATGTAAGTTTGTATCTATATTCTGCTTTTTTCTTTTTTTTCTCTTAACTTATATTTATGTAAAAAGGTTAGAAATTTAAAAAGTATATTTTTCTATCCAAAAACTCATCTAATTATTGATTAAAAGGAGTTTTCTTAAATTGGAAATTATTGAAACAGATGTAGCTATTGTTGGCGGAGGTCCAGCCGGATGTACCTGTGCATTGTATACATCTCGTTCTAATCTTAAGACAGTTATAATTGACAAAAATCCATCTGTTGGAGCTTTAGCAATAACTCATCAGATTGCAAATTATCCAGGGGTTCCTGTAGATATTAGTGGTGAAAAATTACTTACATTGATGAGAGAACAAGCTGTTCAATATGGGACTGATTATAGAAGAGCTCAAGTATTTGGTATTGATGTTGGTAAAGATTGGAAGACTGTTTATACACCTGAAGGAACTTTTAAGGCTAAAGCACTTGTATTAGCAAGCGGAGCAATGGGTAGACCTGCTTCTTTTAAAGGAGAAGCAGATTTCTTAGGTAAAGGTGTCAGCTACTGTGCCACATGTGATGGGGCTTTTTATAAAAATAGAGAGGTTGCAGTTGTTGGAGCTAATAAAGAGGCAATTGAGGAAGCAACTGTGCTCACAAAATTTGCTTCAACGGTACATTGGATTACATCAAGTGATCCAAAACAAGATAATGAGGAGGCGAAGGAATTGATGGATATTTCTAATATTAAACATTGGAGTAGGACGAGATTATTAGAGATATTAGGAAATGATATGGGTGTAAACAGGGTGATTGTAAAGAATAAACAGGAAGAAGGACCCATTAATATTGATTTAGACGGAGTCTTTGTTTATATGAGTGGTTCTAAGCCAATTACTGATTTTTTAGGAGATCAAATTGCCTTAAAGGAAGATGGAGGAGTAATTGTTGATGATTTTATGTCTACAAATTCTGATGGTGTATGGGCTATTGGAGATATAAGAAATACACCTTTTAAGCAAGCTGTAGTCGCAGCATCAGACGGATGCATAGCAGCAATGTCTATCGATCGATATTTAAATAGTAGAAAAAATATAAGAGTAGATTGGATACACTCTTGAAATATTGATAGAGTGAAAAATTATAGAGGTGTGGCTTCAGAGATATAAGCTACTCCGCCGTAATAACTTAAATCTGACTTGATATTGTCGCGCATTTGATCAATTAATTCTTGCTCACAGAAAACTATTACATGAGCGTTTGAACCTAATCCAGTAAATTCCATATCTTCTGTAACAAATCTTTCTGGCCCTCTTCCAGTTGCATGTTTCATAATTGTATATCCCGGGACATTAGCTTTCTCTAATGTATCGATAATTGCATCAAGTTCTCTTTCACTAAAAATTAAATCTAATCTTTTCATCTTTTACAAAGGGGTAATTGGAATGATTTTATTTACTAAACTCATATAAATAGGAATACCTAGAACTATATTAAACGGAAAAGTTAAGCCTAATGTAGTAGAAATATAATAACTTGATTTTGCTTCTGGAACTGTCATCCGCATGGCTGCCGGTACCGCTAAATATGAGGCACTTGCGCATAAAACTACAAATAAAAGAGCGTTCCCAGGTCCTAGAGATAAAAACTTTGCCACAAAAACCCCTATTAGAGAATTAAATAATGGCATAAAGATTGCAAATCCAATTAAAAATGAACCAGCGTTCTTTAGTCTGGGTAATCTTTGAGCTGCAACTATTCCCATATCTAAAAGGAAAAAGCACTCTGCACCATAAAATAACTGTCCAGTAAAAGGTTCCATTTTTGTAATGGCTGCGGGATTACTGAAAGCCGTAAGAAAACCGACAACTAAACTGGATAATAGTAAATAAACTGAACCATTCAAAAAAGACTCATGCAAGATTGAACTAAGATGCATTTTTCTTGCATTAGGTCTATCTTGAGGACCTGCAAATTTTACTATTAGTAAGCCTACAATTATGGCTGGAGATTCCATTAAAGCTAAAGCTCCTACCATAAACCCATCAAAATCTATACTTTGACTCTCTAAGAAACTTTCTGCTGAGATAAAAGTTACAGCACTAATAGATCCATATGCAGCTGCAATAGCTGCAGAGTTAAAAACATCAAACTTGTACCTTAATATAAAGAATCCAATTATTGGAATTATTAATGACATCAATATTGCTGCCCCTAATGTTGGTAAAACCTGATCGGTAAAACCACTTTTCTGTATTTCAATGCCTCCTTTAAAACCAATTGCTAAAAGCAAGTATAAGGAGAAAAGTTTTGGTAATGGAGCAGGTATTTCTAAATCGGATTTAAAGAATATAGAAATTGCTCCAATTAAAAAAAACAGTACTGGAGGTGCTAATACATTTTGTATTATGGGATTTACTTCCATAAATTATTAGGCTAATTCATTTAAGGCAGCTTCTAAAGCTTCTTTCCTCGTCTCTATTATGCCACTAACTCCAAATTTAGATAATCTTTCTTTAACTTTTTCATTTGCTCCAGCTACAAATGCTTTTCTAGAATTGTTTTTAGCTTCTTGCATCATATCTTCAATAGCAAGTGTTGCTGTTACTCCAAGTCTAGGGACATCAGTAATATCTAAAATTAAAATTTTATAGTTTCTCACTAACATCATTCTCTCGGAAATGCCTTTAGCTGCTCCAAAACTTAGTGGGCCTTTAAGTCTAAATAACATGACTTCTCCAGAACATCTATCTAGAAGAGCCTTTTCATCAGCAGGTAAAAGGTTTTGACTTTGCTGATCCTCATTGGATAAAGGATTATCCTTGTCCATCCCCTCCAATTGAGTTTCAGTAATTGAATCTATTGTTAGCATATTCGCAATAAATACTCCAACTAGTACTGCCCATATTAAATCCCAAAAAACCGTCATTAGTAATACTCCGTACATCACAACTGAAGTTTTAAGAGATAATTTGTGAGCTCTTCTCAGGAAACCCCAGTCAATAATATCTAAGCCTACTTTGATAAGAATACCTGCCAAGAGAGCAGTTGGGATTTGCTCTGCTAATGGGCCTGCACCCACTAAAACAATTAATAGAACAATAGAGTGAACCATCCCAGAGATAGGTGTAGAACCCCCAGATTTGACATTGATAACTGTTCTCATTGTCGCACCAGCACCTGGTAAACCTGAAAATAGTCCTGCTATAGCATTCCCTATTCCTTGTCCAATTAATTCTCTATCAGAATTATGTTTTGTTTGAGAAATATTATCTGCTACTAAAGATGTAAGTAAAGAGTCAATGGCTCCAAGGACCGCAAGTACTAAGCCTGCTTTAAAAATAATAGGAAAGTATTGATTAAAACTTGGGAAACTTAAAGATGGTACACCTCTAGGAATTTCACCAATTCTGTCTAATGCTCCATCTCCGAAAATAAGAATTGATATTGGTGTAACTATTAATAAAGCTAAAAGAGGAGATGGGACCCATTGACTAATTTTTCTGGGTGTTAGAAATACTATTCCTAATGTCATTATTGCCACTCCAACAGCTGCTCCATTAGGCTGGAAATTAGAAAATACAGTTGATAAAGATTCTATTACGCCTCCTCTAGTACTGATTCCTAATAATGGACCAATCTGAAGAGTAATTATTATGACGCCTATGCCAGACATGAATCCGGAGACAACAGAGTAAGGAACTAGCGTTATATACTTACCAAGCTTTAAGATTCCAAATAAAATTTGTAATAATCCGCCAATCACCACTGCGGCCATCACTAGAGGTAAAATTTGGCCTGCTGAAAGATCTCTTGGTACACCAACAGCAGCCAAACCTGCGACAACTCCCGCTACTGTAACGCTCATTGGACCAGTGGGACCACTTACTTGAGAAGGGGTACCTCCAAATAAAGCTGCTAAAAAGCCAACTACAACTGCACCATATAAACCGTAAATTGCCCCGCCAGGACCTAATGCGGCATTACCAAAAGCCAGTGCAAGAGGTAAGGCGACCACGGCAGCTGTGATGCCTCCTAAAATATCACCTCTAATATTTTTAAGATGAAATCCATTGATAATGTTCAAAGATACTCTCCTTAATAAATCTAATAAGTAATGATAATATCTCTTTTTGTCGTTAATTTGTTAAAAATATATAATTTGTGCAAGATTTTTCAATAACTTTCTAAAAATATCTTTGCCATTATTTAGGTTAATTTTCCTGAAGAAAAAAGGGTTTTGATTATTTTTTATGCAAGTTAAGAGACTATCGTATTATTTGAGTAATTATTTTACAACTTCAAAATATTCAAATGAATTTAATCATTCGCCCAAGAAGATTGAGAAGAACAGAAGCAATAAGAGAGATGGTAAGAGAAAATTACCTGCATCCTGAAGATTTTATATATCCATTATTTATTCATGAAAAGGATTTTCAAGAGGATATATCTGCAATGCCAGGAACCTATAGATGGGATATGAATGGATTGATAAAGGAAGTTGTTAGAGCCTGGGAATTAGGTGTTAGATGTATTGTGCTTTTCCCAAAAATTGATGACAGCTTGAAAACAGAAGATGGCTCAGAATGTTTCAATGAAGCTGGTTTAATACCTAAAGCAATACGAACATTAAAAAAGGAGATCCCTGAGATGGCAATAATGACTGACGTTGCACTAGATCCTTATTCATGTGATGGACATGATGGCTTGGTTGATGAGAATGGAAAAATATTAAATGATGAAACTATTGAAATTCTTAAAAAACAGGCCATAACCCAGGCAAGAGCAGGAGCAGATTTTATTGGTCCAAGTGACATGATGGATGGAAGAGTTGGAGCTATTAGAAGTGCTTTGGATATAGAGGGATTCAGTGATGTGGGAATTATTAGCTATACAGCAAAATTTTCATCCGCCTATTATGGACCTTTTAGAACAGCTTTAGATTCTGCTCCAAAAGAGAATAATAAGAAACTTATTCCAAACAATAAATCAACATATCAAATGGATCCTGCTAATTCAAAGGAGGCTTTAATTGAATCAGCGTTAGATCAATATGAGGGCGCAGACATTTTAATGGTTAAACCAGGTGTTTCTTATTTAGATATTGTTTACAGGCTAAGTAATTTTTCAAATAAACCAATAGCTGCTTATAACGTGAGTGGAGAATATTCAATGGTCAAGGCTGCGGCTATGAAAAATTGGATTAATGAAAAGGATATTGTTTTAGAAACATTACTTAGTTTTAAAAGAGCTGGGGCTAAATTGATACTCACATATCATGCTTGTGATGCATCAAAATGGTTGCAAGAGAGGTAGAAACTCATTAAATTCAAAAATTTTGTTTATTCTTAAATAAATAATATGAATTGTTTTGCTTTTAAAAGTTTCAAAAGGTGTTCATAGAATTGGACATATTGCACTTAGAGTCGAGAATCTCGATAGAGCCAAGTCTTTTTATTTGAACTTAGGTATGAAGTTGATTTGGGACGATAAAGATTGGTGCTATCTTGAAGCAGGTAATTTTAAGGATGGTCTTGCTCTTTTAGGACCAAGTTATAAAGCGGCAGGCCCACACTTTGCTTTCCATTTTGAAGAAAAGAAAGAAGTTGAAAATATTTATTCTGATTTACAAAGTTCTGGAGTAAAAGTTTTACCTATTCATGAACATCGAGATGGAACAGCTTCTTTTTATATGCAAGACCCCGAAGGTAACTGGCTAGAAATGCTTTATGTTCCGGCTGGCGGGATTAAATCAAATATTTGATTATCTACTAATCAATGAAAGAGAAAAGTCATTATAAAAATTTATTATCGCACAAATCACTTTCAGAAGAATCTATTGGTCTTTTAGAGTGGGATACTTTGAAGACTCAAATTGCCTCTTTTGCTTCTACAAAAATGGGCAAGAATGTAGTACTTCAGTTTGAAATTCCCACTGAATATGAAATTTCGAGGAGATTATTGAAAGAAACTATAGAGATAAATGAGCTAGAAAAAAACTTAGATAAATCGATTAGTTTTTCTGGGGTGTTTGATATTTGTAAAAATATCGAGATTTGTTCAAAAGGAGGAGTAATTAATTCTTCTGATTTATTAGAGATAGCTGAAACAATTTCAGCTTCAAGAAATTTAAAAAAAATCCTTTTGGATTTTGAACAAAGACCTTTTATTTCTGCTTTTTTAAAGGGTTTAATTGACCATAATCAGATTGAAAAAATTTTGAAAAATGGTATTGAATCCAACGGTAGAATTTCGGATCGAGCCAGTCAGAAATTAGCAAACCTTAGACAAGAATTATTATCTAAGAAATCAGAAAGGAGGGTATTAGTAAATAAATTTATTCAAAATAATCTACCTTATATCCAAGATACTATTGTTGGCGATAGATACGGAAGACCCGTTTTAGCAATAAAAGTGCAATATGCAGAGAAATTTAAAGGTATAATTCATGATTCCTCGGCATCAGGAAATACTATATATCTGGAGCCAGAATCTATAGTTTTAAAGGGTAATAAGATCGCTTCTATGGAAGCTAGAGTTGCAGGAGAAGAATTTAAATTATTAAAAGAGTGGTCACATATTATTCGTGATAACAATCAAAGTCTTCTTGAAATGTCAAATATACTTTTGAGAGCGGAGTTTTCCCTAACTCGTTCAAGATATTCAAATTGGATTGGAGGCAATGCTCCAATAGTTGAAAATAGTCCAATAGTTTCTTTAATGGGTTTTTCTCATCCTCTTTTGATTTGGGAAAATAAAAAAAAACAAGCTGCCAAACCAGTTTCTATTGATTTTCATATAGACAGAAATACTAAGGTGGTAGCTATCACAGGACCAAATACTGGAGGTAAAACTGTTGCATTAAAGGGCCTTGGAATAGCATTATTGATGGCTAGATCAGGATTATTTATTCCTTCAATTCAAAAACCAATAATTCCTTTTTGTCCAAATATATTTGTTGATATTGGGGATGATCAATCTTTAGAGGGAAATTTATCTACTTTTAGTGGACACATATTGCGCATTAAAAATATTTTGGAAGCTCTTAATAATAAAAAGGGGTTTTCAGTTGTTTTATTAGATGAGATTGGATCTGGAACCGATCCTTCTGAAGGTACTGCACTTGCAATAGCTTTACTGAAAGAGTTTGCAATTGTCTCTGATATTACCCTGGCTACAACTCATTATGGGGATATTAAAGCTTTGAAATACAGTGATAATAGATTTGAAAACGTTTCAGTTGCTTTTGACGAAGAATCATTCAAGCCTAAATATACTCTTAATTGGGGAATACCGGGAAGAAGTAATGCGTTATCAATTTCAAAGAGAATTGGCATTAATGAAAAAATACTGAATAATGCTTCCAACTATTTAAAACCGAAAGAAGTTGAAAATATAAATAATATTATTAAAGGATTAGAAGAGGAAAGGTTAAAGCAACAAAAATCGGCAGAAGAGGCCGCTGAACTTATAGCCAGAACAGAAATATTACATGATGAAATAAAGAATAAATATGAATTTCAAAAACTCAATGCTTTAAAAATTCAGGAGGCTGAAAAGCAAAAACTATCCAAACATATCAAAGAAGCTCAAAAAGAAGTTATTAATTTGATCAAAAAATTAAAAGACCAAAATGCAACTGGAGAAGATGCCAGATTAATTGGAATTAGGCTTAAAGAAATTGAGACGGATCATCTTACTCAATCAAATGTTGAAAGGACAACATCTTGGAGTCCCAAAATAGGAGATTTTATTAAAATTAAAAGTTTAAATAGCTCTGGTCAAATAATAGACATAGATGAAAAAGCCAAGTCTTACGAGGTTAAATGTGGATCATTTAGAAGCACATTATCAATTAATGATTTTGAAGGACTTAATGGCGAAAAACCTAAGTTTAAAGATTCTCAAATCCAAATTAGTTCAGTAAGAGAAGATTTTTCTTTTTCTAAAATAAGAACAAGTAAAAACACCATAGATGTTAGGGGAATGAGAGTTCATGAAGCAGAAATCATTATTGAAGAAAAATTTAAAAAGTTTCATGGACCGCTCTGGATAGTTCATGGTATCGGAACTGGGAAATTAAAAAAAGGATTACGTTTATGGTTATCAAGTTTGAATTATGTTGATAAAGTTGAAGATGCAGAAAATAATGAGGGAGGAGCTGGTTGCAGTATTGCGTGGATAAAATAAAATCTGTAAGTATCTAGAAAAACTATTCGTCAATTTTTAAGTGCAATTTATTGATCAAGCAAATATTATTCTCAAAGCTGGTAAAGGAGGCAATGGAATAGTTTCCTTTAGAAGAGAAAAATTTGTGCCTGCTGGAGGACCTTCAGGCGGTAATGGAGGAAAGGGTGGCTCAATTATCCTTGTAGCTGACAATAATCTGCAAACACTTTTGGATTTTAAATTTAATAGAGAAATATTTGCTAAAGATGGTTTCAAAGGAGGTCCAAACAAAAGATCTGGAGCATCAGGGGAGAATACAATCCTAAAAGTTCCTTGTGGAACTGAAGTTAGAGATGTTCATACTGGGATTATATTGGGAGATTTAACTATTGATAAGCAAAGTTTAACTATTGCTCATGGAGGTAGAGGAGGCCATGGCAATGCTTATTACTTAAGTAACCAAAACAGAGCTCCGGAATCTTTCACTGAGGGACAAGAAGGAGAGATTTGGGAGGTGCAATTAGAATTAAAACTCCTTGCAGAAGTTGGGATCATTGGTCTTCCTAATGCGGGGAAAAGTACTTTAATTTCTGTTCTATCATCAGCACGGCCAAAAATTGCAAACTATCCATTTACGACTTTGATACCTAATCTAGGAGTAGTGAGGAAGGCTGATGGAAATGGATGTCTTTTTGCGGATATTCCTGGTTTGATATCTGGTGCTGCTGAAGGAGTAGGTTTGGGACATGATTTTTTAAGGCATATTCAAAGAACAAAGATACTGATTCATGTGATCGATTCAATTGCAGAAAATCCTATTCATGATTTTGAGATAATTGAGAAAGAATTAAAACAATATGGTAATGGGCTTTTAGAGAAAGAAAGAATAATTGTACTTAATAAGAAGGAGCTTATAGATGAAAATTATTTGAAAATAATAATAAAAAAGTTAGAAAATTTATCTAAGAAAAAAGTTTTAGTTATTTCTTCAGCTTTACGAGAAGGTTTGCCTTCACTACTTTCTGAGGTTTGGAATCGAATTTAATTTTTGAGATATTATTTTTTTTTAATTAAAATGCTTGATTTAATTGTGTAAATTGGCCATAAATTATATGTTGCCTTTTATAAACTTATGAATTTTTATAGTTGCTTTGATCAACAAGGAAAAATAATTGCCAGGTGCCAGACTATCCAAGATATTGAAGTTTTAAAAAAAATGGGAAGACCGATAGTTGAAGTTAAAGAAATGAAGAACGAAGAATCTGTAGTCTGTTCCTTAACTGGCAGTCCCTCTGACTTTAATATGGATTATTAAAAAAAAAAGGGCCTCAAGAGCCCTTTTTTTGTTTTTTTTAAGTTTACGTATTAATCATCATAAACTAAACATTCAGGTTCATCTGGATTGGCATCACAGAATAGCTCTAATGCATTTGGATCATGTTTGTCTTCAGGATGATGATCCTTATATTCTTCAAGTTCCTTTAATTCTTCAGTTAAATGTCTGACCTTTGGAAGATTACCCTGTTCTTTTGCAGAGGCGATTTCCGATTGATCTTTTTGAATGTGTTCGTCAATGGATTTCATTTGCAGTTTTTCGTACTTAAGTAGACTCTTATAACATAGTTAATTTGAATTGATTTTGCATTATCTATTAATAAGCTTCGTGTTCATAACAACATGAAATTGATAAGTTAATAATTATCTAGGATTAATCTTTTAAGTAACCGATTCGATTATTTCCTGTAAAGAGGGCAAAACTGGGATAATTTGATTTGGATTTAAAGGGAATATTGCTTTGTAATAGTCTTTTTTCCATTCAGAGTCAAAACATGTCTCAGAAATATTAGACAATTCAAAAAATCTTGATCTCCATTTAATAATATTTTTAAAATCTGAAATTTCTTTTTCACTACATTTAAAAAGTTGCCTATAAATTAATTCCCAACGAATAATTGTTGGAAATAAATAAATATCCGCATAGGTTAGGTCTTCTCCACATATCCAATTACCCAAATTTTTATCAAACTCTTTTTCTACCTTGCTTAAAGATCTAAAAAGGGTTTTACTTGCTAGTTCATAAGATCTCTGATTTCTAGCAAATCCGCATTTATAGACTCCATCGTTTATGTCTGAATGAATCATTTTTAAAAAATTTTGATCGCAATTTTTTATTTGGAGTGTTTTGTTAGAGGATTCGACTTTTATTGAATTCAGTAACCTTACTATTTGGGAACTTTCACTAGATATAATATTAATATGATTATTTTGAAGATTAAATAGTAATGGTAATGTCGACCTGAATATATTCTGTTTTTGTGCTTTTTTATAAAATTGATTAAGAGTCTCGCATCCCTCAAACTTTTCTTTGAAAATCCATTGTCCAGAATTAATATCCGCTTTTAAAAAAATAACTTTAATTTTCTTTGATAAGTTTTTCAGTTTGTAAATGAGTAAAGTTCTATGGCACCAAGGACAAGAGTTTCCTACCAATAGATAAGAGTTTTTAGTATTGACTTCAAAATCATAAGTTTTATCAACTAAAATTCCCTTCGGCCTTTTATAATTTCCATGAGAGTCTGCAGGTGCAAAACCGTCCATTAATTTTGTCCAAAACCAAAACCACGATCTTTTGGCGAAATTAATTAGATACTTATTTTGCATAAATTTGTAATTTTATTTTTAAAAATGAACTCGGGCAAAATACTAATTGTTTCAAGCACTCATGGAAATGAAATTAATCCAGTTTGGTCCGTCAATCAATATAGTAAGCAGGGAAATATCATTGACAAAAATATTGAATATAAGTTCATCATAGGAAACCCTCTGGCTTATGAAAAGGGTTGCAGATATATAGATAAAGATTTGAACAGATCTTTTAATCTAATTAAAAATAATCATGATACTAGTATTTATGAAATTAGAAGGGCAAATTTTTTAGTTGAAAAGTTTGGTGTTAATGGTTCTGAACCTTGTGATATTGCTATTGACTTGCATACGACTACCGCAAATATGGGAACAAGCATTGTAATGTATGGTAGAAGAGAAAAAGATTTTTGTCTTGCGGCATTACTTCAGCATAAGTTTGGTTTACCCATTTATCTTCATGAAAAAGATGAAAAACAAACTGGATTTCTTGTGGAAGCATGGCCATGTGGATTAGTAATAGAAATAGGTCCTGTTGCTCAAAATTTTTACGATCCTAAAATCATAAATAGATTTTTAATAATTATTAGTTCTCTAAGAGAAGAGATAAATAAGTTAAAAAATAAGCAAAAACAACTTCCTAAACTTGTAATTGTTCATGTACACCAGGGAAGTATTGATTATCCAAGAGGCGAAGATGGAAATATTAATGCCCTAATTCATCCTAAAAGAATGAATCAAGATTGGAAGCCTATAAAAAAAGGAGACCCTTTGTTTATGGATATGGAAGGTTGTACTAAATCTTATAATGGAAAAAATACTCTTTGGCCTGTTTTCATTGGTGAGGTCGCTTATAAAGAAAAGAATATTGCAATGAGTTATACAAAAAAAGAAGTAATAAATCTTCCCACTCAAATTTGCGAAGATTTCTTTAATTAGGACTTTTTTTTCTCATAATTTTTCTTTAATATAAGTATTTTTTATATAAGTTATAAGACTTTTTGATACACATTGCTTGGGGTTTTGGATTATATTTATTAAAGCGAAATTAATTTTTCGTTTTTATTTACACGTCTCGATAAGAGACATACTTTACGAACTCATGACAACTATTCAGCAGCAGCGTACTTCGCTGTTAAAAGGCTGGCCTCAGTTTTGTGAGTGGGTAACATCAACTAACAACAGAATTTATGTTGGTTGGTTCGGCGTCTTAATGATTCCATGCCTACTTGCAGCCGCGGCTTGTTTCATCGTTGCTTTCATCGCAGCACCTCCAGTAGACATTGACGGAATTAGAGAACCAGTTGCTGGTTCATTCCTATACGGAAACAACATCATCTCAGGTGCAGTTGTTCCTTCTTCAAATGCTATTGGTCTACACTTCTACCCAATTTGGGAAGCAGCTACTGTAGATGAGTGGTTATACAACGGTGGTCCTTACCAGCTAGTAATTTTCCACTTCCTTATTGGTATCTCAGCTTACATGGGACGTCAGTGGGAGCTTTCATACCGTTTAGGTATGCGTCCTTGGATCTGTGTTGCATACTCTGCACCAGTTTCAGCAGCTTTCGCAGTATTCCTTGTATATCCATTTGGTCAAGGTTCATTCTCTGACGGAATGCCTTTAGGTATCTCTGGAACATTCAACTTCATGTTTGTTTTCCAGGCAGAGCACAACATTCTTATGCACCCATTCCATATGGCTGGTGTTGCAGGTATGTTCGGAGGATCATTATTCTCAGCAATGCATGGTTCACTTGTTACTTCATCTCTAATCAGAGAAACAACTGAGACAGAGTCTCAGAACTATGGTTACAAGTTCGGACAAGAAGAAGAAACATATAACATCGTTGCAGCTCATGGCTACTTCGGTCGTTTGATCTTCCAATATGCTTCATTCAACAACAGCAGAAGTCTTCACTTCTTCCTAGCTGTATTCCCAGTTGTATGTGTTTGGTTAACTTCAATGGGAATCTGCACAATGGCATTCAACCTTAACGGTTTCAACTTCAACCAGTCAGTTGTTGATGCAAACGGTAAGATTGTTCCTACATGGGGTGACGTTCTTAACAGAGCTAACTTAGGTATGGAAGTAATGCATGAGCGTAACGCTCACAACTTCCCACTTGATCTAGCAGCAGCTGAGTCTACAACAGTAGCTCTTACAGCTCCAGCTATCGGTTAAGCTTAAAGTTCTAAATTTAAAGCCTCCTTTTATAGGGGGCTTTTTTTTTATGTTTACTTTTCAATTGATTTCATATAATGGGTAATAGAACTTAAACAATTTGATATTTTTGATACCTCTTTCAGATTCAATTCTATTTGAAGTTATAAATATTATTCAGTTTTGTTTTCAATAATATTATCGATAGTCTTGACCTTTGTAATAATCCTTTTCTTCACTCCGAGATTGGTTTATCTTTTCCAAACTTAGTAAATATTAAATGAAGATGTCGATATCTATCTTCAGATATGAACCTCTTTACTTAGTTATGTATTTTTAATCATTATTGTTATTTTTTAAATTGATGCATTTAGTTGTTTGTGCAAACCAGTTATTTTTATTAATCAGAATTTACTAAAGTTATTTATTTGAGTAAATATCTCGATGCACTCTGTTATTTATAAAATTCCTCATATTTTAGATGATGTTTAATAAGTATTTTTTATCTAATAGATAATATTTTCTTATAATTAATTTAATCTAATTTAAATATTGTATGTATTAATTTTTTATTTTAAATTCTTTCACTCCAATAGATAATTGCTCCAAAAGCCTCTAGTTCCAGTCTCCTATGTTTTGCTCTTGATAAAGAAACCACTTCTTTAGATCTTTTGCCATTTAATAACCACTTTATTATTACCAAAATAATTCCTCAATAACAAAGAAAATATTAAGACATAGAGGCCAACTTCTTCTTGAATCAGGTGAAACCTTAACCTGAGATAATTGTCTTCTACACATTATTTATGATTTTGGATTATATTTATTAAAGCGAAATTAATTTTTCGTTTTTATTTACACGTCTCGATAAGAGACATACTTTACGAACTCATGACAACTATTCAGCAGCAGCGTACTTCGCTGTTAAAAGGCTGGCCTCAGTTTTGTGAGTGGGTAACATCAACTAACAACAGAATTTATGTTGGTTGGTTCGGCGTCTTAATGATTCCATGCCTACTTGCAGCCGCGGCTTGTTTCATCGTTGCTTTCATCGCAGCACCTCCAGTAGACATTGACGGAATTAGAGAACCAGTTGCTGGTTCATTCCTATACGGAAACAACATCATCTCAGGTGCAGTTGTTCCTTCTTCAAATGCTATTGGTCTACACTTCTACCCAATTTGGGAAGCAGCTACTGTAGATGAGTGGTTATACAACGGTGGTCCTTACCAGCTAGTAATTTTCCACTTCCTTATTGGTATCTCAGCTTACATGGGACGTCAGTGGGAGCTTTCATACCGTTTAGGTATGCGTCCTTGGATCTGTGTTGCATACTCTGCACCAGTTTCAGCAGCTTTCGCAGTATTCCTTGTATATCCATTTGGTCAAGGTTCATTCTCTGACGGAATGCCTTTAGGTATCTCTGGAACATTCAACTTCATGTTTGTTTTCCAGGCAGAGCACAACATTCTTATGCACCCATTCCATATGGCTGGTGTTGCAGGTATGTTCGGAGGATCATTATTCTCAGCAATGCATGGTTCACTTGTTACTTCATCTCTAATCAGAGAAACAACTGAGACAGAGTCTCAGAACTATGGTTACAAGTTCGGACAAGAAGAAGAAACATATAACATCGTTGCAGCTCATGGCTACTTCGGTCGTTTGATCTTCCAATATGCTTCATTCAACAACAGCAGAAGTCTTCACTTCTTCCTAGCTGTATTCCCAGTTGTATGTGTTTGGTTAACTTCAATGGGAATCTGCACAATGGCATTCAACCTTAACGGTTTCAACTTCAACCAGTCAGTTGTTGATGCAAACGGTAAGATTGTTCCTACATGGGGTGACGTTCTTAACAGAGCTAACTTAGGTATGGAAGTAATGCATGAGCGTAACGCTCACAACTTCCCACTTGATCTAGCAGCAGCTGAGTCTACAACAGTAGCTCTTACAGCTCCAGCTATCGGTTAAGCTTAAAGTTCTAAATTTAAAGCCTCCTTTTATAGGGGGCTTTTTTTTTATGTTTACTTTTCAATTGATTTCATATAATGGGTAATAGAACTTAAACAATTTGATATTTCTATGAGTAGCATTTTTGGTAAAATTTTCCGGGTCAGTACTTTTGGAGAATCTCATGGAGGTGCAGTTGGAGTTATTCTTGATGGATGTCCACCAAAGTTAAAAATAAATATTGATCTCATACAAAATGAATTAGATAGAAGGAGGCCTGGTCAGAGTAAAATTACTACCCCAAGAAAGGAAGATGACAAATTAGAGATATTAAGTGGTTTAAAGGAAGGAATAACACTTGGGACTCCTATAGCCATGTTGGTTCGAAATAAAGACCAAAGACCAGAAGACTATAATAATCTTGAGCAAGTATTTAGACCATCTCATGCAGATGGTACATATCATCTCAAATATGGGATTCAAGCTGGTTCAGGAGGTGGTAGGGCTTCGGCTAGAGAAACTATAGGAAGAGTTGCTGCAGGCGCTATTGCAAAACAATTATTAAAAACCTTATTCAATACTGAGATTCTTTCTTGGGTAAAACGTATACATGATATCGACTCTCAAGTTAATAAAAATAAACTTACTCTAAGTAAAATAGATTCAAATATTGTTAGATGTCCTGATGAAAAGGTGGCTACAAAAATGATTCAAAGAATAAAAGAATTACAGCAAGAGGGTGATTCTTGCGGAGGTGTTATTGAATGTTTAGTGAAAAATGTTCCCTCAGGATTAGGGATGCCTGTTTTTGATAAATTGGAGGCTGATTTAGCAAAGGCTCTGATGTCCTTGCCTGCGACTAAAGGTTTTGAAATAGGTTCAGGTTTCTTAGGAACTTATTTAAGAGGTAGTGAACATAATGATTCATTTGTTGAGTCTGATGACATCAATAAGCTTAAAACAAAATCAAATAATTCTGGAGGTATTCAAGGAGGTATAAGTAATGGAGAGAATATTGAGATGAAAATAGCTTTTAAACCGACAGCAACTATTGGAAAGGAACAGAAAACTGTTAACTCTGATGGTAAGGAAATTGTAATGAAGGCAAAAGGTCGACATGATCCATGTGTTTTACCAAGAGCAGTACCAATGGTTGATTCAATGGTTGCACTTGTTTTAGCAGACCATTTGCTTCTTCATCAAGCGCAATGTTCAATTATTAAATAGAAATGATTCTTTAATTAGATGTTTTTTGAATCCATTCATATATATTTGGGTCTATAACTTTATTTTTAAAGCCCTTATCACCAATTACGATAGCTTTATATCCTAAAGATTTATAAAGAGGCACATCAACTATTGATAAACCCCCGGCTGCGATAAAGTCTATATTTTTATATTGCGAAATCTTTATTAGTTTATTTTTATCTTTTACTGGATAAATTTTAATAATTTTACAATGCAAATCTATTGCTTCTTTAAGATCTTTTAAATTTTTAATGCCGGGAATCAATAGATGGTTTTTTGATCTTGAATAATTTAAAAGATCCTTATCCCATACTTTCATCATTGAATAATTTAATCCTAATCTAATAGAATCATCTATTGATTTTTTATTAATTATAGAAGCAGAGCCTAAATTAAGTTTTGGGAACTTTAATTTGAGATTGGAAACATAATCAAACCATTTTTCATTATCAGACCAACTAATTTCAATGTTCAAAAAACCAATTTTTATTAACTTTTCTAGTTGTTTTTCAACTAATTCTTTTTCTTCAGCATTTTTATATATATTTTTAGTAGGTTTTATCAATAAAAAAAAAGATTTTGACTCTAAATTTTTGGAGAAAAAATCTTTTTTATGTTTTATTAAATTATCAGATTTTTTAAAATCAGATATAGTTTGCAACTTTCACCTCAGAGCGGTTAAGTAAATCTTGAATATCTTCAGTGTCGATGGTTTCTCTCTCGATTAGCATCATAGCCATTTCATCAAGAACACTTCTATTATCAGTTAATACTTTCGTCGCTCTCTTGTAGGCTACATCAACAAGCTCTGAAACTTCAACATCAATAGTTGCTGCAGTATCTTCAGAGAAGTCTCTTGTAGAACTCATATCTCTTCCTAAAAACATTCCACCTTGTGATTGGCCCAATGCTACTGGACCTATTTTATCACTCATTCCAAATTTGGTAATCATTTGTCTTGCAACATTAGCGACTTGCTGTAAATCGTTAGAGGCTCCAGTAGTAACTTCCTCTTCTCCGTATACAATTTCCTCAGCAACCCTTCCACCCAAAGCCACAGCCATTTGGTTTTGTAAGTAAGAGCGAGAGTAAAGACCAGACTCCATTCTTTCTTCGCTAGGAGTGAAGAAGGTTAGTCCTCCTGCCTGACCCCTAGGTATTATGGATACTTTTGCTACAGCGTCATAATCGGGCATACAAGCACCAACTAAAGCATGGCCTGCTTCATGATATGCAACAAGTTCCTTTTTTTTGTCGCTTATGACTCTATCTTTCTTTTCTGGACCTGCCATTACTCTCTCGATAGCATCACCAACTTCATCATTGCTAACTGTGTCGAGGTCTTTTCGTGCAGCAAGGATAGCCGCTTCGTTTAAAAGATTGGCTAAATCAGCACCTGTAAATCCGGGAGTTCTCCTTGCAACTTTATCAAGGTCTACATCTTTGGAAAGAGTTTTATCCTTGGCATGAACATTTAAAATTTGCAGTCTTCCGGCGTAATCAGGACGATCTACAGTTACTTGTCTATCGAATCTTCCTGGCCTCATTAATGCTGAGTCCAAGACATCTGGTCTATTAGTTGCTGCAACGATAATTATTCCAGAATTACCTTCAAAACCATCCATTTCTGTTAGAAGTTGATTTAAAGTTTGTTCTCTCTCATCATTTCCCCCTCCCATTCCGGCACCTCTTTGTCTTCCAACAGCATCAATCTCATCAATAAAAACAATACAAGGAGCGTTCTTTTTAGCTTGTTCAAATAAATCTCTAACCCTGCTTGCACCTACTCCAACAAACATTTCAACAAACTCTGATCCAGATATTGAGAAAAAAGGAACACCCGCTTCTCCTGCAACTGCCTTTGCTAGCAAAGTTTTGCCTGTTCCTGGTGGTCCAACTAGAAGAACTCCTTTTGGGATTTTTGCTCCAACAGCAGTAAATCTGTCAGGACTTTTAAGAAAATCTACAACCTCAGTTAACTCTAATTTTGCTCCTTCAACACCAGCAACATCTGAAAAGGTTACTTGAGTAGAAGGTTCCATTTGAAGTCTGGCTTTACTTTTCCCAAAACTCATGGCAGGGTTACCACCACCACCACCACCGCTTCCGCTTTGTGATCTTCTGAATAGGAAAAATAAACCTCCTATTAGTAAAACAGGGAAAATTAGACTGCTTACAGCTTGCTGCCATGGATTAGCTAATTTTGTGGGCGTAACAGCTATATCTACATCATTTTCAGTAAGGATTTTAAGTAAATCTTTATCAGGAGCTAGATTAACTTCAGATCTACTGCCATCGTTTTCAACTACTTGAGCAGTTCCATTATCTGGAGATAATAAAACTCTGCTAACTTCTTTATCTTGAACAGCTTCAATGAAATCGCTATATCTGAGTGTTTTTGTTGCATTCTCAGTATTAGGTTTATCAAAAACAGAAGTTCCTATAAAAATAACTGTTATTACTGCTAGAACATAAAGTCCTACGTTTCTCCAACGTTTGTTCACGATAAAAAATCTTTAGTAAATATATAATACTAATAATAAAACAATATTAAGACTTTCTTAGAACATCTACTACACTTTTAAATGCGAACCATTCAGGTATTGAATCACCATTCCTCAATTTTTTTCTAAATTCTGTACCGCTAAGTTTCATTATCTGATAGTTTTTTTCTTTTGCTTCTTCTGCAGTTATATAACCTTTTTCTAATGTGTAAACTAGATTTCTAGAAGGGACAGTTTGCATCATTAACTCTTTCGAACATTTATTGGCAAAATTCTGTGCATCATAAGGACCGTAAAAATCTTCACCAGTGGAGGATGATTTGCATCCAGCCATATCCCTACCGATTATGAAATGTGTACAGCCATAATTTCTTCTGATAATCATGTGTTGAAGTGCCTCCCTAGGTCCTGCCATATGCATTGAGTATGGTAAAAATGCCCATTTGATATTCTCATTAGAAATTTCTTCTTCTAATTTTTTATATGTTAAGTATCTTACTTTTCCTGGAATGTCATCTTGTTGTGTTGGCCCGCATGTTGGGTGAACTAAAACTACTGAATTTGAGGAAACATTATCCGATTGTAAGGCATTAGTAAATAATTCATAATGAGCTCTATGAATGGGATTTCTGCATTGAAAAGCAACCACATCAAAATTAGCAGGTAATAAATCTCTTACTTCTTCTGGTGTTTTACATGGAAAATCTCTATTTGGGAGCTCCAACCCGTAAATCTTACCTCCTATGTAGTATCTACCTCTTTCATTAAAAATCATTTTTACTGCGGGATGATCCAATGAATTAGTGCCGTAACAAAATTCTGCTTCAACGGATTTATCTGGCTCCCATTTTGAACTAACTTCCAAAAATGCTAGTTTTTGTTTTTTGTATGTGAGCAATATCGTTTCGCCTTCTCTAATTTCTTCTTTATTAGTATCAAATACAATTGGCAATCCAAACAGTAAACCCTTTGTGTTTCGATGGCTTTTAATTACAGATTTGTAATCTTCTTTATCCATAAATCCCTCTAGAGGAGAAAAGCCTCCAACCATTAAAAGTTCTACATCGCATGCATTTCTATCACTGCATTCATGCTCATATGAAACTTGAGAAAAAAGTTTTGTTATAAGTTTTTTATCTTTGATAATTAAATCTTTTAGTTCTCCTCCATAAGGAAGGATGATACCTTTTGAATCTCTTATAGATTCTTTTTGTGAGTTCATTTTATGATTTTATAAGACAAATTATGAAAAAAAAAAAAGAGGGTTTTAACCCTCTTTTTTTTCTTTATTTAGAATTAAGCTTTTCTTCCGTAAAGCTCACCAATTATTTTTACATCAAGAGGTTCTTTTGAACCCATATCTGTATCAGAAGGTTGAATAGCTACAAATGTACCTGCAAATTCATCTGTATCAGAATCTACATTCTCAATTGATAGGGTAACTACTCCGGTCCCATTTACATCAACTTTGATATTTTCTTTAGCTAGTTCTTCATCATCACCACCAAGGGCAACTAAACCTTGAGCGTATTCAACACCAGTATTTTTAGCTCTTGCTTTAGGATCTAAAAAATCTCCAGTTCTATAATTAGGAGTGAATGTTGCACCACTAACTTCTGTACCGGGCTCAATTGATGATGGTATATCAGCTGTTAAATCTTTTGCAGAGAATGCAAATGGCACCTCTAATCCACCAGGAGTGAGAACAGTAATTAACTGAAAATCAATACCACCTTTTTCAGTGAACGTTCCGGAGTCAATATCTCCATATACTTCTGTAACTGTGGTGTTATTTCTGGGGCTAATGATTTTTGTTGCAACAAACTCTGCTTCTTTTCGTTTGGAGCCTGGAACTTTCACATAAACTTCTGTGGGATGCATGCATATCCCTTTTAAGGAATCTCCATTTCCTAAAGATATTGATCCAATCAAAGATGAATCTAATGAAGGGCAATCATTAGCTTTTCCTGTGTTTACAACATCAGTAAATTGCGCATTGCCTCTCTCTGAGAAAGCATATGTTTTATCTGGGACGAAAGCAAAAGTTAAACAAAGTGAAATAACAAAAGCTAATAAAGAACGAATTCTCATAATAAATTTCAATAAAGTTCTGTAACTGCTGGTAAAGGGTTACCTAAAAATGTTTAGTACGGATACTACAAGGTAAAGAACCATAAAAGTTAATTTTTTTGATCCTCGAAACAACCCGTAGCTTTTTTAATTATTTTAAAAACTTGAGTTATTTTAAGATATAAGATTATTTTTAAAGCTTAAGATTACAAAAAAACACAAATATAATTTTTATAAATTATTTATTCGCTGAAATAATTCGATTTATCAACTTATTAGCTAGTTCTAGTTTAGAAGTTTTTTCTATATGATGTTCCATATTTTTTGTATCAAAAAGCCAACCTTCATTTTTAGCTAATGGACCAAATCCTTGCTCTTCAATATCTATAGGATTTGCAAATATTAAATCACATCCCTTAAGCACTATTTTTTCTTTTATTGTTTTTCTTGCATTTTGAATAGAGCCTGTAAATGCACAAAAACCAACAAAAATTTGATTTTCTTTTTTCACTTTACTGAAATCTCTTAATATGTCAGGTATAAATTCAATACTATTTTTGAAAAAATTGCTAAATTTACTTTTTGGGATTTTTTTTAAGGTATCGCTTGAAATTTTGAAATCTGCAACTGCTGCGTTCATAATAAAATAATCGCACTTCGAAATCTCTTTTTCAATTTCTTGAATTAAATCAGTACTATTTTCTATTTCGACACTTTCTATCCCTTCAGTGATATCCAGTCTATTTTTTAAAGGACCATGTATATATTTGACATTTGCACCTCTAAATCTAGCTACTTGAGCAAGCATTAATCCCATTGTTCCCGAACTATTGTTTGTAATCTTTCTGGCTGCGTCAATTTTTTCTGATGTACATCCACCTGTAATTAAGATTTTTTTATTTGATAAATCTCTGTAATAGGTCTTTTTATTATGTGAAAGTATAAAAGTTAGAGCTAATTGTATTAGATCATTAGGAGGTATCTTACCAATTCCAATTTCATCGCAAGCTAGGATTCCTTTACTTGGTTCAAGGGTCAAAACATTAGAATAATTTAGAAGACATTGATAATTTTTTTGAACAGCTTGGTTAATCCACATATTAGAATTCATCGCAGGAGCAACAATAATAGGCTTATTGTTTGCGATTAAAATACTGGAGATTAATCCATCTGCATTACCCGTAACCCATTTAGAGAGAGTTGTAGCCGTCAAAGGAGCAATTATTAAAAAATCAGCCCAATTGCATAAATCTATATGTAAAGGTTTGGGTTGAATATATGACCATTGGTCCTTATCTAATACGCAAACATTCCTACTTAAAATAGAGAGTGAAGCTGGCTGTATTAATTTTTCCGCATTTTTAGACATAACACACTTAACATCATAATTATCCTTCACTAATTGGCTGACAAGCAATGGGATTCTTACTGCAGCAATACTTCCAGTAATTAATATGAGAAGCTTAATTTTTGATTCTTTAGAGTTATTCTTCATCAACTTATTACTAACATAGTAAATAAGAATAATCAGAAGGTAATTCGGTCTTATTAATTGCTAAGGGCCAAAGTAAATCCAGAGTTTTTGATTCATCAAATGATAAAGCATAATTTTCATCTTCTAATCCTTTAGCAAGATCAAAAGTAATCTCTTCATTAAAAACAACAAGAATATCTGCACTTATTGTGTTATGGTTTGTGGATTTCATATTAAATTCTTTTCAATATATTTTTAATATAGCTTCATGCAATTCATATTCACTAGATTATTAATTACTTTCAAAATTTTAAAATCTCAATAACAAAACAATTCATCTTATTATTATTGTCGGGAATTAATTATGTCACAAACCAAAAAAGAGCAGGTAGTTAGCCATTTGCGTTATTTAAGGCAGGAATTAAGGGAAATGCATTTAGGAATTCAAGATGATGGATTATTCCCCGAACCAGGAGAACTAAGAGGGGTTCTTGCACAAATGGAGGCTTTACTTGAATTAATTGAGGGTAATCCTAAAATTAAATCAGACTCTTAATAGATTTTTTACTCATTTATGATTGGTAATGGTTTTTAAACCCCAAAAGACTAAATTTCAACTTTTAGTTATTGATAATTTTGATAGTTTAAGCCAATGGGCAGCGAATCCATGGCGAAGGTATTCTTTAGCTTTAACTGTTGTTTTGACTGGTTACTTTTTTGGGAGTTCACTAGGAATGATTAGTGCTGTTGCAGAATTGATTGATCCCGTAGGAGCTTTTTTATCAGTTTTTTTTATTGAAGTTTTGATTCAATTTAGACGCAGATTACGGTTTGATAGGAGAAAAAAATTATTAGTATTGTTAATCGATTCATTAAGATTGGGATTGTTTTATGGTTTTTTTACCGAAAGCCTTAAATTACTTTGAATTTATTTATTGAATTTGCTTAATAAATAAAGTAAAGCCATTCTTGTAGGAATTCCATTAGAGACTTGATCATTTATTAAGCAATTTGGATATTCATCAACTATTCTGCTGCTAATTTCAATACCACGATTAATAGGCCCAGGATGCAGGATAGGAATATTTTTATCATTCATAGATAGCTTTTCTGGAGTTAAACAATAATTTTCACTATAAGATTTGATACTGCTTAATAAATTCTCCATCATTCTTTCTTTTTGTAATCTTAAAACAATCACCGCATCTGCATCTTTAATGGAGTCTTCTAATGACCTCGAAATTGTAATGGAACCCCTAGAAGAAATTGGGTCTCTTAATTGATTGGGAGGAGAACTACTTACAAAACTAGTAAATTCTTCAGGAATAAGTGTTGGAGGGCCACACAAGATTACGTTCGCACCAAATGCAGTCAATGCCCAAAGATTTGATCGGGCAACTCTTGAATGCAATACATCCCCCACTATTAAAATTTTTTTAGAATATAAGATCTCTGGTTTCATCAATTCAGGAGAAAAGAACTTTATTAATGTATAAAGATCTAGTAATCCTTGACTAGGATGGCTATGTAAACCATCACCAGCATTGAGCACCGAAGTTTTTGTATTAGTTGCATCTAGTTTTTTTGAAATTTCTAGAGGTACATGACTAGATGAATGTCTAATGATTAGTATATCTGATCCCATTGCGGCGTATGTTAATGCAGTATCTATAAGAGTTTCTCCTTTACTCAAAGAACTTGAAGAAGGAGAAAAGCTTTGAACGTCAGCAGAAAGCCTTTTGGCCGCGAGCTCAAAGCTGTTACGCGTTCTAGTGCTGGCCTCAAAAAATATTGAGGTTATTAAATTTCCTTGTAAAGCAGGTATTTTTTTTGTACCAGCATTAATTAGAGATTTGAATCTTTCAGTTAACTCAAAAACTGATTTATAATCATAGATTGAGAAATTTGAGAGTGTGAGGATATGTTTGTGAGGCCAATTTCCCATTATGTTATCCCAAGCAAATTATTAGTTGATTTTTTTAAATCAGGATTTCTATCTCCTTTTTCTCTTTTACTAATACTTCTACTCCTTTTAAGATACCAACGCCATTTTATATTTTTTGCTTTAGATATGCCAATTCTTGTTGTTTGAATTAAATCTTTTTTATCTAAAAATGACTCTCTTTTACTGATCCATAAACATTTATTATCCAAAATATCGAGGGAATTTAATTTATCATCTATTTCAAATGTTTTAGTTACTAATCCTGGACCAGAAGCTAATCTTTCGTTTTTATTTGATACGAAAACCGCTCTTATCAAGACACCACTTGCAAAATTATTTTTATCAGTGACAATGTTCAAACAATGATGAATCCCATAAGATCTATAAATATAAAATCTTCCAGGTTCACCAAAAAGTACTTCATTAGAAGGCGTCTTTTTTTTATGTCCATGACAAGCTTCTTCTTCTTGTGAATAAGCTTCAGTTTCAACTATCATACCTTTTAATAGCCCTTTACCAATTATATTTCTAATCAGGTAGCATCCAACTAAGTCAGGTGCTACAAACTTGGAATGCCGATAAAAAAAATTTTTTTTAAAAAATTGTGTTTCTATTTTTAAATACTTATCTAAGTTTATTTTTAGCGGTGA
Source organism: Prochlorococcus marinus str. MIT 9515 (assembly GCF_000015665.1). Lineage (NCBI taxonomy): Bacteria > Bacillati > Cyanobacteriota > Cyanophyceae > Synechococcales > Prochlorococcaceae > Prochlorococcus > Prochlorococcus marinus. Next base: position 247,071 of record NC_008817.1, read on the forward strand.
AATACATTTAAGTCTAGCTTTTGAATCATCAAAGAATAGTTATTCTAAATTATGAGAGCAGACAAATACTTTTTATCAATTTTGTTCAATTGATTGCCGATTTAAGTAATGTTTTGGAAAATCCTTTAAAATTTATAGTGAAATTGATTTTTTTGATAAGACAATCCAAATGAAACGAATCAGCAGTGATGAAGTAAAAAAAGTCGCAGAATTAGCCAGACTTGAATTAAATGAAAATGAAATTCATCAACACGCAGAACAGTTAGAAAAGATATTGGAATATATTAAACAACTAGAGAAAATTAATACTGAAAATATTGCATGTACGACTAGAGCGATAGAAGTGGTAAACGTATTGAGAAAAGATGAACGGAGAGATTATGAAAATTCCGATGAGCTTCTAGATTTGGCACCTTCAAGAGAAAATAAATTTTTTAAAGTGCCAAAAATTATTAATGAATAATTAATTACCGCCAATAAAATTTTTGTTAACTATCCTTAATAAAAATTTTTTTACTTTAAAAATTGGGAATGAATTTATGATTTTTCTAAGTTTTCCTTTTTTACTTTTGTGGCTTCTTATCCCTATAAGAAGATCATAAATAAAATTAAAAGTATCATGTTTAGTTTCAAAAATACCAACTCTTTGAGGTGAACCTTTCATCTCTAATAAAGGTTTGGTTTTTTCATAGGCTATTTTATATTCAAACCATGGAATTGAAGGCCATAGGTGATGAATTAAATGGTAATTCTGACCCATTATTAGGATATTTAAAAAATTACCGGGATAAACTCTTGAGTTTATCCATTTATTTCTGGATTGGAATGGTCGATGTGGGAGATAATCAAAGAAAATACCTAAAGTAACTCCAACCATAAGTGCAGGGCCAAACCATAAATTATAAATTAGATTCATAAAGTCAAATTTTAAGCCAGCTAAAATGATTGTTATAAATATGGATCTTTCTAAACCCCACTGCAGTAATTCATTTTTTCTCCAAAGTTTTCTTTGAAAGAAAAATATTTCATGATAAAAAAATCTGGGAGCAATAAGCCAAATTGGTCCAAAGGTACTAACAATATGATCAGGGTCATTTTTAGGATCATTTACATGAATATGATGTTGTAAGTGAACTCTAGTAAAAACTGGAAAACTGAATCCCAAAAGTATAGCTGATCCATGTCCCATTGCTTGATTTATCCAAGGTATGGGATGAGCAGCTTTGTGACATGCATCATGGATTACAGTGCCTTCAATATGAAGAGCAAGAAATGCAGTAGCAACTAATAGTGGAAGAGGCCAAACACCTCTATACCACTGCCAAATACTTAGAAAAGCAAGAAAATAACCACCAAAAAACAATCCTAATGTTGGGTTCCAAAAATTTGGAGGGTCGATATAATTTCTTATCTCCCTTTGCCAACCACTTATCTTAGAAGAATTAGTTTGAATATTTTTATTTTGACTAGTTAATTTTGAAATTGTCTATATGTAATCTATAGATAATATAACCAATTATTTATAGTGATTGCATAACTATCTCTAATATTTTTTAAGTTTCTAAAATTTTTAAAAATTCAATTATGTGTCAAATTGAGGATCTTAAGTAAAAATTATTTTTAAAATTTACCTTGCTAAACTAAAATTTCATTATTGCGGTCGTGGCGGAATTGGTAGACGCGCGAGTTTTAGGTACTCGTATCTTCGGGTGTGGGAGTTCAAGTCTCCCCGACCGCATTTCAAGAGAAAATTAATATAAATCAATTTAATGAGTTAATTATTTGAATTATTACTATACTCAAAGATAATAACGCAAGATTTTGGTAATTTATTTAGGTTGTTTTTATATATTTATTGGGATTACATTTTTGTTAATACCTCTTTTATATATCGAATTAGGCAGACCAAGAGATCTAATAAAAGCGGGTTTGAATTTAATGATTGGGATGTTATTACTTGTTAAGAGCAATATTTTTGTTAATTTTTACGCTTCAACTTTAATTGTAGTAACTTTATTATTTATTTTTTATTTAGTAGAAATTTTTTCTATAAGATGGAATCAATTAACTAACCAAGAGCAAAATAATTTAAAAACTTTCAAAGAATTGAAAAAAAACTTTTTAACATTCATAGAGGCTATCTCTCTAGCAAGGAAAGACTTTTTAAATTTCAATAGTATTTTTAAATTTGGAAGAAACAATGAAAATTTAAATAAAAAAAAGTGGGTTAGGAATGGTGAAAATGATAATATAAGTAATTCAAACAAAAATAATTTACTGACTTTAGAGATGCAAAAAAAAGCAACAATTCAATCTAAAAAAGATACAATTGATGTTGAAAATATATAAATAAAACAAATACATTCAATACTTATAAATCCCATAAATTCTAATGAAACCCAAAAATAATAAAGATAAAAAATCTAAGTTTTCCTATAAAGAGACATTAAATTTGCTGAAGACTGATTTTTCAATGCGAGCTAATTCAGTAAGTAGGGAACCTCAAATACAGGAATTCTGGTTGAAAAATAAGATTGATTTGGAATTGGGTTCATCGAATTTAGGTGAAAAATTTACTTTGCACGATGGGCCTCCTTATGCAAATGGTTCTCTTCATATGGGACATGCTTTAAATAAAGTTTTAAAGGATATTATTAATAAATATAAAACTCTTAAGGGATTCAAGGTTCATTTTGTCCCTGGTTGGGATTGTCATGGATTACCAATTGAATTAAAAGTCTTACAGAGTTTAAAATCTCATGAAAGAAAAGATTTAGATTCTTTAGGATTAAGAAAAAAAGCGACAGATTACGCAAAGATTCAGATAAAAAATCAACTAGAGGGTTTTAAGAGATGGGGTATATGGGGAGACTGGGATAATCCATATTTAACTCTTAAGAATAATTATGAATCTGCCCAAATTGGTGTTTTTGGAAAGATGTTCTTAAATGGCTATATATATAGAGGTTTAAAACCTGTTCATTGGAGTCCAAGTTCTAGAACAGCACTTGCAGAAGCAGAACTAGAATATCCAGAAGAGCATTATTCAAGTAGTGTTTATGTATCTTTAAATATTTCTAACTTATCAGATGAAATTCTCTTGAAGTTAGAAGAAAAGGATCTTAAGAATAAATTACTTTCTAATTTAAATAAACTATTTATAGCTATATGGACAACCACACCCTGGACTATTCCAGGTAATGAAGCAGTAGCTATTAATCCAAGAATAAATTATGTTTTTGCCGAAGATCAAAATGGTGATATATTTCTCTTTGCAAAAGATTTAATTTCTGAGATTTCTGAGAAATTAGAAAGAGAATTCAATACTTTAATAGATGTAAAAGGTTCAATGCTTACCGGCATCGAGTATAAACATCCTACAAAAAATAAGTTTTGCAATATTGTAATAGGAGGTGATTACATAACAACAGAATCTGGGACAGGAATTGTACATACTGCACCGGGTCATGGTATGGATGATTTTAATGTTGGCAAAAAATATCATTTACCTATAACTTGTATTGTTGATGAAAAAGGTAATTTAAATAATCATGCTGAAAAATTTTGCGGATTAAATGTTTTAAAAGATGCGAATGATTTGATTATTGAGGATTTAAAGAAAAATAATTTACTACTTTTAAAAGAAAAATATAAGCATAGATATCCATATGATTGGAGAACTAAAAAACCTACAATATTTAGAGCTACTGAACAATGGTTTGCATCTGTAGAAGGATTTAGATCCTCAGCTTTGAAAGCAATCGAGGATGTTGAATGGATGCCGAAAACAGGAAAAAAAAGAATTTATTCGATGGTTGTTGGAAGAGGAGATTGGTGTATTTCTAGGCAACGGTCTTGGGGCGTACCAATACCAGTTTTCTACGAAAAAAAGGGAAAGGAAATATTACTTAATAGTGAGACTATCAATCATATACAAAAGTTATTTAATGAGCATGGAGCAGATATATGGTGGGACTGGGATGAGAAAGATTTATTACCAAAACAATATAAAGAAGAATCTGATCGTTGGATAAAAGGTCTAGATACCATGGATGTGTGGTTTGATTCAGGATCTAGTTGGGCCGCTGTTTGTGAGCAAAGAGAAGAATTAGCATATCCTGCTGACTTATATTTAGAGGGCTCTGATCAACATCGAGGTTGGTTTCAATCTTCTTTGCTAACCTCGGTAGCAGTAAATAATAAGCCGCCATATAAAAAAGTTCTAACTCATGGATTTGCATTAGATGAAAATGGCAGAAAAATGAGTAAATCTTTAGGCAATGTTGTTGATCCAAATATTATTATTAATGGAGGTTCTAATCAGAAAATCCAACCCGCTTATGGAGCTGATGTCCTTCGGCTTTGGGTGAGTTCTGTAGATTATTCAGTTGACGTCCCGATTGGATCTAACATTTTAAAACAATTATCGGATGTTTATAGAAAAGTAAGAAATACAGCCAGATATCTTTTAGGTAATATTCATGATTATGATCCAATTGACGAGGAAATTGATATCGATCAGTTGCCGATATTAGATCAATGGATGTTAAATAGATTAGTTGATGTCTCGGATCAAATAACAATTGCATATGAAAATTACGAATTCTCGAAGTTTTTTCAAATATTGCAAAGTTTTTGTGTTGTTGATTTATCCAATTTTTACTTGGATATTGCAAAAGATAGGTTATATGTAAGTGCTAAATCTTCGATAAGGAGAAGAACTTGCCAATTTGTGATGTCTAAAATTGTAGAAAATTTAGCGGTTCTTATTTCGCCGGTACTTTGTCATATGGCTGAAGATATTTGGCAAAATATTCCATATTCAACTAATGAAAAATCTGTATTTGAACGAGGATGGCCAAATTTGCCAAAGTCATGGATTAATCCTGAACTTAATGAACGTATTTCTAATCTAAGAAAATTGAGAGTGGAAATTAATAAAGCTATAGAGGGATGTAGAACCCAGCAAATAATTGGAGCTGCTCTCGAAACAGAGGTTAATTATCTCCCTGAAAACGAAATAATTAAAAATTCTCTTTCTTGGCTTGAAAAATTTGGTAACAAGGAAGTTGATTTATATAGTGATTGGTTGATAGTTTCTAAGTTCAATGTCGTAAATAATTTATTTGAGGATTATTTAATTATCGATGATAACGAACTTGGAAAGATTCAAATTCTTAAAGCAAAAGGTCAGAAATGTGATAGATGTTGGCATTATCAAAGTAACACTGTGATGGGCATTGAAGATACCAAATTATGCAAGAGATGTGCAAATATTATTACCAGTTAAATAGTTAGTTTAATTCCAATTTCTTTGGTTAAGGAAAAAAAGAGAGTCAGTATTTTCTCTTACTATAACTTCTGATCCTTGGGTTAAAGGTGCCTCATATAAAATGAACTTTGTAAAGAAATGGTCAAATTCTATAACTTGTTTTTCTGAATCTATTTCAATTTGGTGGGTTGTAGAGCTACTAAAGCCTTTATAAATAATTATTTCTAGAAATTCTTTAGAGTATTCTCTTAAAAGATATCCCTGTAGTTTTAAAAGTCTATTAGGGATCATAAAACTAATTTTTTCTAAATTTCTTATTAAATCAATTTCTGCCATAATTAGAAAAACCAGAATTCCTCCCACTTTTAGGTAGTTTAATTATTGCCCATTGGAGTAAACCTAAAATATATATTAATAAAGCAAACAATCCTAAGAATTTTGCAATCGGTTGAGAAAAGCTAGCTCCAAATAAAAAGTTAAATAAATTTTTTAATATAAAATATAAATTTGTCGAGGGTTTAAGCCAAATTTGACATTCAGGAGAATTGATAAAAGAAATACAATTTATATTATTCATACTTTGAATTAAAAAATTTAAAGATATAAAAGTTAGGGACCATCTCCAAACTTTCGTTGTTGTGCTTAATGGATGTGAAATATCATACTCTTTTAATTCGTCATTAATATCATCCCAAAACCAAACTGATATAGCCATTATTACCGTTGAAATATTTGTAATTAAAAGAGCGTAGTTGTACTTTCCGATTAAAAGAATAAGGCTTATAAAGAATAAAAGGGATATTTTCCAATAATTAGTAAGAAGTTTTGAAATCGCTTTGCTTTTGTTTTTTATAGACCAGCAAAATAGAGTAAAAGGAATACCTACTATGAAGACTAATGAAAGTTGAAAAGATAGCCAAATTGAAAGCTGATTAAAAATGTTCAAACCTTTTTAATTTTTTATATACATAATTATTAAACCTCACTCACCTTCGTCTTAACTTATTATTGTCATAGTTGTGAATATTATGCATTATTTAATTTTCTAGTAAGAAATAATTAAACAAACTTTATGAGACAGCATGTAAATCCGCTCAGTAAAAATTTTTTTGAAATAGATCCAATACCTCCATTGAATGAAGTTTTTGAAAATCCACAATTACCTCTTCATTTAGATATTGGTTGTGCTTCTGGTGATTTTTTAATGGAATTGTCATTAAAAAATAAAAATTGGAATTATATAGGAATTGAAATTAGGGAGAAATTAGTTCTTAATGCAAATTTGAAAATCAAAAATAGAGAATATAAAAATGTATATTTTTCCTTTGGAAATGCGATTAATATTCTTAATAATACTAATAATAAAACTCTTATTGATGCGATTACTAGTATTTCTTTTTATTTTCCTGATCCATGGTTTAAAAAGAAACATCATAAAAGACGGGTAATTCAACCTGAATTTATTAATTTACTCTCAAATGCAATGCGAACAAGATCCTTGATTTTTATTAAAACTGATGTTCAAGAGCTTTTCGAATATATGGAACTCACAATATTAGAAAGTCTAAAGTTCAAGAAATTAGCTTATGAAGATTTTCGAGTTAATGAGAGTTTTAATCCAATCAAAACACAAACTAAAAGAGAGAAGTACGTGTTATTAAGTCAATTTGAAATTTATGAAAGTATTTATATTAGAATTTAATTTATAAATTATTAGATATTTTATTGATTTTTGAACGAAGTTCGGTTGTGATTTTTGTCGATAAAAAATCTACTTCTTTTTGATTTTGTGCTTCAACTAATATTCGTAAAACAGGTTCAGTTCCACTTGGGCGAATATAAACTCTACAGTCATTTTTTTTAATACTTGAAAAACTTTCTATACTTTCATTTATAAGATCCTTATTTGAGTTGTTTATGTTTTTAAAGTCAAAACTCAGAAGAATATTGGTAAGTTTTTGGGGGTATGGTAAGAAGCTGCTATTAAGCCAAGATTCTAAATTAATATTTTTTTTCTTACAGTATTTGGAAATTTGAAGTGCAGTTAATATACCATCTCCGCAAAAGTTATTAATTTTTGAGAGTATATGACCTGATTGTTCTCCGCCTAATAAGGCTTTTTTTTCCTTTAGTGCTGCAAATATGAACTTATCTCCAACTTCTGTTCTATATAAAATACCCCCAATATTATTCCAATTCCTTTCAAAACCTAAATTAGCCATTCTTGTTGAGATGATTGTGTTATTAGTAAGTACTTTTTCTTCCAGAAGTTCTCTGCCCCATAGAAAGAGTATATGATCTCCATCTAGGATATTGCCTTTTGAATCAACTCCAATCACTCTATCTGCATCACCATCAAAGCTAAAACCCATATCAGCATCATTTTCTTTTATGGCTTTATTTAGTGGATCTAAACATGTAGAACCGCAATTTAAATTTATTTTTAAACCATCTTTGTCATTATTAATAACTTTGACATTAGCACCAAGTTTCTTAAAAACACTCTCCGCACATGTGGTCGCTGATCCATAACACGCATCTAAGATTATTTTCATTCCTTCTAAATTTTCATTTTCCATACTATCGATAAGACCTTTGGTATAGATATTTAGTAGTTCATTATTTTTGCTGACCGATTTATATTTATTAGTGATTATTTTATTATTATCTACTCTTGCCATAATCAGTTCTATTCGTTTTTCAAAATCTCTTTTAATTTTTTCTCCATTTTTATCAAAGATTTTAATGCCATTAAATTCTGGAGGATTGTGGCTTGCTGAAATCATAATTCCACTACTGAATTTTTCTTTTTTTATTAAAAATGGGATGGCTGGTGTAGGACAGATTCCTAAATATATAAATTCTTTTCCGGCATCCTTAATACCTTTTGATATTGCCTCAAAAAGAATCTCTCCACTTATTCTTGTATCTCTTCCAATTAGTATTGGATTATTTGTTTTCACAATAAATCCCAAAGCATATCCAACTTTATAAGCTAAGGAATATGTTATTTCTTTATCAAATCTCCCCCTAATTCCATCTGTACCGAATATAGATTGCATATTATGATTTCAATGAATATTGTAGTGTTAGTATTTTGTATCTTTCATTAATACTATCAGTTGAATAAAAGTAAAAAAATTAATTTTCTCTTTATTTATTTTATTTATATAAAATATAAGAAGTTAAAGTTTGATGATGCAATCTGGAAATAAAGAATCATTTTTAAATCTCTCACAAAAGTCGATACTGATATTATCTTTTACTCTCATTATTGGATCTCTACTCTTATTCAAAAATCTAGTATTTCAACCTAACTTTCTTCTTAAAAAATTTGGAGAATTAACTATTGATCCTGAGATAGCTTTTACAAACAAAAAACCTACTTTTCTTGAATTTTATGCAGAGTGGTGTGAAGTTTGTAAAGAAATGGCGCCAAGTGTTGCTGACATTAAAGAAGAATACGAAAAAGATATTAATTTTGTTTTTTTAAATGTAGATAATCCTAAATGGGAAAAATACATAAGAAATTTTAATGTTAATGGAATTCCACAAGTAAATCTTTTTGATGAAGACGCTAACCTAGAAGTTACGTTTATTGGTAAACAGCAAGAAAAAACTATAAAAGAATCTCTTGATAATTTATATGAACATTCTCAAAGTAATCTACAAATTTTAAATACTGAATTTTCTAAGATCAGAGACAACAAAAATTATCAGACTTCTCCAAGAAGTCACGGATAATTTTATTCCCAATTCAGTGCTTCAGATACAGATGGAAAAGATTTGATAAATACTGTCTTACAATCTTCAGCTATTTCCATATGTTCTTTTTGCGTTCCTTCTTTTGATCTTAATTGTATATAGTGAATCCAAGACCTACAGGAACCTGTCATATAAATTCTGGTTGGAGTAGCCAATGGCATAATAAATCTTGCACATTCCTTTGCTATCCCTGCATTAAGCATTTCTTCATATAAATTATTTGCCTCTTGAAAATGTTTTTCAATTTTTTCTGAAAATTTGCTTTTAACTTCATTAGGTATATCATCCATACTATTTTGACGATTCTTTTTATCTTGTCTCCTTAATTCTGGGATAGGAATGTCATTTCCTAGTAAATTAGTTTCTGCATATCTTTGGGAGAATTCTTGAAAAGTAAATGATCTATGTCTAAGAATTTGAGCAGCTATACCTCTATTAGTCTCAATTTTTAATGTCATACATGATTGCTCAAAAACAGACCAGTGCTCATGTTGAATACAATATCTTAATAATCCTGCAAATTTATCATTATCTTGATTAGAAGGATTAGAAACTCTGGCTATAAAAGCCATTGTTTTTTCCGCATCTGGAGTTAGTGTAATAAGCTCAACTCTACTCATTTTAAATTTTGGCTAAAGTTACTTGTTCTGGTTGATTTTGATATTTACCTTTCCTATCTTCATACGTTGTAGAACAGGGATCACCCTCAAAAAACAATAGTTGACAAATACCTTCATTTGCATAAATTCTACAATCAGCACCAGAACTGTTACTGAATTCTAATGTAAGGTGCCCCTCCCATCCGGCTTCCGCTGGGGTTGTGTTTACTATTATTCCAAGACGGGCATAAGTACTTTTACCAATACATATAACAGTAATATTTTCTGGCACTTTCATTTTTTCTAGAGCGACACCCAAGCCATAAGAATGAGCAGGTAAAATAAAAAACTCACCATCTTTGTCTTTATGAAGAACAGTTTTTTCTAAATTATCAGGATTAAACTTCTTTGGATTCATAACAGTTCCCGGGACATGCTTAAATATTAAAAACTCTTTAGAAGAAAGTCTTAAATCATAGCCATATGATGAACAGCCATAACTTAAAACTGCGTTTTTTTTCAGAGTTGGATCAAGGTGTCTTACCAAGTTTGATTGGAAAGGGTTGATCATTCCTTCGGAAGCTTTTTGGTTTATCCAGAGATCATTTTTCAGCATAATTTTTATGAGCGAAGCTCTGTAATTTGGTCAGCCATTAATAAGAAATTTTTAGGAATGTTTGTACCAGTAAGGATTACATCTCCAGTTATGAATCGGTTTTGAAGTGTTGAAATCAAATCATCTTTACTTATGATATTTAATTCCAAAGCTAGAAAAATTTCATCTAGGATAATTTGATCATATTCTCCAGATAATAATTCTTTTTTACAGAAATCCCATAATTCATTAATGGAATGATTAATCGATTTTGCCAGGTTTTCATTACTTGCTATTTCTTCGGGTTCATATTGATCATAAGAATTTGATGATCTTATCCACGTTAGGTTCCCGCAAAGCTTTTGTGCATTGACAATACCTTGTTTTACACCTCCCTTCATTAATTGTACTAAAAGAACTTTTCTTCCTAAAGCTGCATTCCTTAGTGAATCTCGGATAATAGATGAATAACTTCCTCTGTAAGAAGATTGATAAATCTGAATTTGACCATTATGATTTGGCCTTCTTAATTTAGATTCTTTATTATTTATATTTACAACTTGCTGATTACTTGTTGAATAACTTTTTAATGAGCTGACTGACATTATTTAGATTAACTTTATCTACATTAAGTATAATTTGAATTTAAGTACGCTGCATATAGTGTAACCTTACTTAAGGTAGGCATCCAGAAAAGAGAATTTAAAAAAAACATAAGATATTAGAAACTGTTACTGTTGATACAAGATATTTTCATCTGTCTCCTTAAATTTTTATTAGTAAAGAGATTCATGTTGCCAACTTCTAGAGGATTTAATCGCTCCACTCAGCAACCATCCGGACAAAATACCATTAATACCGTTGGGGAAAGATTTCCAATTAATAAAACTTTAATGGAAGTAATAAAGGGCCTTGAAGGAGCCAGTACAGAAATGGTTGAAAGATCGAAAACAATATTTTCCCCTGGAGATCCTGCTGAGAGAGTTTACTTAATAAGAAGAGGAGCCGTCAGATTATCAAGAGTTTACGAATCTGGAGAAGAAATTACTGTTGCATTGTTAAGAGAAAATAGCCTGTTTGGCGTCTTATCTCTTTTAACAGGACATAGGTCTGATCGTTTTTATCATGCAATAGCTTTTACGAGAGTTGAAGTGATTACGGCTCCTGCCAATTCTGTTTTGAGAGCAATTGAAGCAGATGCATCTGTTGGTCTTTTACTATTGCAAGGCCTTTCAAGCAGGATTCTACAAACAGAAACAATGATTGAAACCCTCACACATAGAGATATGTCATCTCGCCTAGTAAGTTTTTTGATGGTTTTGTGTCGAGATTTTGGAGTGGCAAGTAAAAAGGGCATTACTATAGATTTGAAACTTTCTCATCAAGCAATAGCAGAGGCAATAGGTTCAACGAGAGTAACAATTACAAGATTATTAGGAGATTTGAAGGATTCAGGATTACTTACTATTGAAAAGAAAAAGATTACAGTTTTTGATCCAATAGCACTTGCAAAAAGATTTAATTGAAAATTAATCAATTAATTATCTATTATGTTATTAGTAAATAAATACAAATATTGTGTCTGGTTGGCTTTTTATTATTTTTTTATTATTACTTGGAGGTTTAATTTCAACATTAGGTGACTTGTTAGGTTCCAAGATTGGTAAAGCTAGATTTAGTGTTTTAAAATTAAGACCAAAAAAAACTGCAATTTTAATAACAATTTTGACTGGTAGCTTGATAAGCGCATCATCATTATTCCTAATGATATTAGTAAATAGACAGCTAAGAGTAGGCCTTTTCAAGTTAGGCGATCTACAGAAAAAACTTCAGGAAAGTAAACAAGTTTTGATACCTTTAAAAAAAGAAAGATCAATATTAGAAAATAAAATTAAAGCTAAAGAGACAGAATTCAAACAACTTGAAAGGAATATAATAGCTTTAAGGAGTGGCAAATTTGTTATTAGAAGTGGGCAATCTTTAATTATTTCCGAAATTACTTCCTCTAGCCAAGAGGATATTAAATCTCAAATAGAAAATATTATTATCAATGCCAATAAATACACTCACAAGATAGTAAAGCCAGAAAGTAAAAATATTAAAAATTTATTGTTATTAAGAAAAAATCATATTGAAGAGATGCAAAATACTATTTTAAAAGGTGGTAATTGGGTTATTAATATAAAATCTGTCAGGAATGTTTTAAAAGGTGAAAATTATGTTTATGCTTTTCCCGAGATAACAGAGAACAAAATAATAGTTAGAAAAGGTGAAAAAATCACGAAAATTGATTTCAAAGAAGAAAATTTTAATAAAAAAGATTTTGGTGATAAGGTCAATTTCTTACTTTCCTCTAGTTTGGCTGAAGTTAAGAGAAGAGGTTCTCTTACAAATGAAATAAAATTGCGAAGCGATTCTGTTAAAGAATTACGAGATTTCTTAAACAAAAATGATAAAATTAATTTTGAATTAGAAGCAGTATCTATTAGTAATAGCAAGACAGCGCAACCTGTAATTATTAAATTAAATATAAATTATCCACAATCTTAAATGTCTATAATTTTAGCTATTGATCCCGGTATATCGAAATGTGGAGTAATAGTAGCTGACCTAACAGAAAAAAAAGTTTATGAAGCAGTAGTTATAAATAGCTGTTTACTTTTAAAATACGTAAAAAAAAAATATCAAGACCAAAAAAATATTCAATGTCTCATTGGTAATGGAACAAGCAGTGAAATTTATATAAATGACTTGAATCAAATGGTACCTAATGTGATCATTGCTGAAGAAAAAAATTCAACTTTTAGAGCCAAGCAAAGATATTTTGAAATTTTCCCCTTATTGGGGATCAAATGTTTTTTGCCCAGAGAAATATTTATTTTGAATAAAAATTTAGATGCATTAGCTGCATTAATTATCATGGAGGATTATTTCCAAGTTAAATTTGATTTCAGTAAAAAAATTAAAACTAAAACTTGGCTGAAATAGTGAATTTGTATTCATTTCCAGCTTCGAGCTCATAATCTTTTTTTAAAAGGAATCTCAATAATGAGTCTTCAATTAATGCTCTTCCTAAAGGTGGTTTTACCATCAAGATTCCTTTACCAAATGACCATGTGAATTGCCACTTGAAATCGCTTGCTTCTACAACTCCTTTTAATTCTTTTTTAATGAAACAGTACTCTTTAACACTTACGTTTGCTGTAGTCTCAGGTTTAGATTTCATTATATTTAATCTTTTATTTGTGGAAAGAATTTAATTCGCTAATAATATAATCTTCATTTTTAATATCTAATTCTTCTAGTGATTCAATTACTTTTTGATAAACTTTTTCTAACGTAGAATTCTCTTGAGAAGAAATATTCCCTAAGACGTGGGAAATCGTGTTCAGTTGTTTCTTTGTTTCATTAATGGGAGGCGATCCTATACCTATTTTTATTCTATTGAAATTTTCAGTCTGTAATTTATTTATGATATCTTTCAGGCCATTATGTCCTCCAGAACTTCCTTTTTTTCTGAATCTAATCTTACCCAGAGGCAGATCGATATCATCAACTATTATAAAAACCTTATCCAAACTGATCTTGTACCAATCCACTATTGCCTTCACAGCATCTCCACTATTATTCATATAAGTGTGAGGCATAAATAACTTATAGATAGAATCATTTATTTTGAATTCTGTATATCTGCTTTTCAGCTTATTTTTTAGAGTAAATTGTGCATCATATTTTTTTGAAAAAGTTTCTAACAACAAAAATCCAATATTATGCCTGCTTTTGATATATTGTTTACCAGGATTACCTAAACCAATAATAAATACCTCATTATCCTTCATAATTTCAATTTATATCTAAAGTTTTTAAATTATAAATATAGGAAATTAGTGAAAGTTTTTCTAATGTGTATGACAACACAATTTATATAAGATTTGAATATGTATTTTTTGATATTCTAGAATTACCTATGCGATAAAGTAGTTCAATCTATAGAAATTCAATATATCTAATTGCCATTCCAATCAACTGAGAAACCTTGTAGGAGCAATGATTGATTATAAATTTGTAGGAGTATAACTAGGAAAACTAATAAAAGTAAACCTATGACAGTCATAATAGGAACAGCTCCCCATCCAGGAACAACTTTTCCTTGTCCTGAGTTTCCAATAGCTTTCAGAAGAGTACCTAATGCAGTTTTTTGGCCCATAGTAATTTCTCTAAATCGAATATATTTCGTTATTGTATAAGAACTAATACATAAATTGTTCACAAACTTATTAAAATTGATGCAAACTTTATCATCCGCACCAGATCCAGCTGTTTCTGTAGCCGTTACAATCCTTGCTGTGTTATTGGCTTTAACAGGTTTTGGACTATGGACAGCATTTGGTCCCAAGGCTACAAAGTTAACTGATCCTTGGGATGATCATGATGATTAACTATTTAATTTGAAATTTTATAAGCTTTATAAAGTATTTCAAAATTTACCAAAAATACAAAAAGTAAACCTTTTATCATAAATTAAATATAGATTTAATAGGATATAAATCTGTTAGCACTCGTAAATTCTATGCTTGCCCTTAAAATTTCTGTATACACAATTGTATTTTTCTTTGTTGGTATATTCCTTTTCGGATTTTTAGCAAGTGATCCGACTAGAACTCCAAATAGAAAAGATTTAGAAAGTCCTCAGGATTAATTTTTTTTAATCTAGTCACATTTTGAATATAAGGAATTTTATAAAAGCTATATCTCTTGTTTCTTCATTAATAAACTTTTCCTCACTTGGAAAAACTATTGAACTTATTGATATCGAAACCAAGAATACTTTTCAAACTAAGACATATTATTTTGACAATTCAAAGGAAACTCAGGAAGAATTATTAAAAAAAAATAATAACAATCTAATAATAAATTCTGAAGTTAATATTAATAAAATTTTTAGAAATAATTCTCCATTATTATTGGTAAATTCTAGTATTACCAAAAAAGAGTTAGAGATTCAATCTCAAATACAATCTGAAGAGAATAATATCCTGAATGCAGAAGGTAATGTTCTGGTTACTTATAAAGGGAACATTCTGAAAGCAGATAGCCTTATTTACGATAAAACGAATAAGATCATTATTGCCAATGGAAATGTGTCTTTGAATATTGGAGAACAATTATTCAAAATGGTTAGCTTAAAATATGATTTCAATAATAGAAAGGGTTATTTGTTAGATGTTAAGGGATTAATTAAGACAGATAATCTGATTGATGATTTGTTTTCTAATTTTGAAAATTCAGATGCTAAAAAAATTGAAATTTTAAAAGAAATCAAAAAAGATAAAGTTAGGCATACGCCAAAAAGTATTGAGAATTGGGTATTATTTACAGATAGAATTAATATTTCTGGAAATAAATGGACAAGTGTTAAAACTACATTAACTAATGATTTGCTTGAATTAAAGCAAGTCAAGATTGAAGTCAATGCTCTTGAAGCTATTGCAAGAAATGAAGAACTGAAATTTAAATCTTCTGTAAACTTTTTAGTTTTAGATGAAAAAATCAATATTCCTTTTTGGTTTGGAGACAGAACTTTAACTAAAGAAATTAGGTATGAAAATAGATGGAATATTGGATTTGATAACGTTGATAAGGATGGATTTTTTATTGGTAGAAAACTTAATTCAATCAATATATTTGATGATTTCATTTTAGATTTAGAACCACAATTTTTAATTCAACGATCACTTAAAGGATATACAAAAAGTTTTGTGAGCCAAGGAGATTCTATAACTGCAGATAAGGTTAAAAGAGATGTAACATTGAAAGATTATTTTGCTCTCAATTCTCAAATCAAAGGGAAAATTAATAAATGGACTTTAGAAATAGATCAGCAAAATAATTCGTTTGATCCTGAGAAGTTTTCAGACTCTATTAGATTTAAAGCTAATTTAAGTAAAGATATTTATTTTTTGAATTCAAAATGGAAAAAAAGTTTCTACGGTATCTATAGAGATAGGGTATGGAATGGTTCTATAGGTGAAACTGAAATTTACTCAGCCTATGGTTCTAAATTAGAAAAACAAAATTCTTGGGTTTCTAATGGAATTAGTAAAACTGAGATATTGTCTTTAGGATTGGCAAGTTTTAAGGGAGAAGCCTTAAATAGTAAAAATTTGGTTAGATCTACAAAAGGTAATTTCTTTTATTTGTTAGATCAAAAATTCCCAATAATTGTTGATGAATCTACAAATGAATTTATTGATAGTTCATATAATTACATTCCAAAACCAATCAAGAAAGGACTTAGCCTTAATACTAAATTAGAATTATTGTATTCTTTTTACGATAGTGGCAATAATCAACAGTACGTGGGTTTCGGTGCTGGTCCGGAATTTGTGTTTGGGGATTTCAAAAAAAATCTTTCGACTATACCAAAATTAGCTTATTACCTTTTTATAAATAAAAGCGGAGAAGTATGTTTAAGTTTGATCAAATTTCTGATAAATTTACTTTAGATATTGCCTTTGACCAACAGTTGTTTGGACCGCTTATTCTAAAAAATTCTGCAACTCTAAATTTAGATAGTGATTCAAAAGATTATGGAGATTTCATAAATTCTAGAATCTCGTTAAATTGGAAAAAAAGATCCTATGAATTTGGCATCTTTTATCAAGCGCATAATGAAGCAGGGGGTATAGCTTTTACTTTATTTGGCTTCCAATAGGTTTTAGAAATTAGAATTGAATTTAATATAAGGTAATTCATTCAATTTTTTTTCAATTAAATCATTATTTTCAATTAATTTTGATGTGGTATCCCATTCGCCCGATAAAAACATTTTTCTTGATGTTTCTTTTATTTCAAGATCAAATTTTAAATCTTTTGATAATGCAACTGATTTTAAAAGGTCAACCTCAAAAAATAAAGCTTTATTATTGATATATTTTTGGATAATTTGTATTGATTTCTTAGAAAGAGTAAAACATGGAACACCAATCGCAATGCAATTGCTATAAAAAATATCCGCGAAACTTTCGCCAATGATTGCCTTAATGCCCCATCTCATTAATGCTTGGGGAGCATGTTCTCTGCTTGAACCACATCCAAAATTACTGTTAACAATGAGTATCGAGGCACCTTTATTAGCCTCTAAATCAAAAGGATGTTTTCCTTTAAGAGCTTTGCGATCGTCATCAAAAACAGATTTTCCTAAGGAATCAAAATTTACACATTTTAAAAAACGAGCGGGTATTATTCTATCAGTATCAATATCATCTCCAACTAATGAGATGCATTTACCATTTAATTGTGAAAATCTACCTATAGGGGGGGTGAATTTAACGTTCATTTATTTAGAAAATCTCTAACATCACTTACTTTTCCCTTTATAGCAGCAGCAGCTACCATCGCAGGGCTCATTAAAAGCGTTCTACCGCTCGGAGATCCTTGTCTCCCTTTGAAATTTCTATTGCTCGAGCTTGCACTTACTTGGTTACCTATTAATTTGTCAGAATTCATTGCTAAACACATCGAACATCCTGGCTCTCTCCACTGAAAACCTGCATCTATGAAAACTTTATCAAGACCCTCCTCTTTCGCTTCTTTTGCAACCCTCTCTGATCCTGGAACCACAAAAGCTTTGATATTTTTTGCTATTTTATGATTCCCTAATACTCGAGCAGCAACTCTTAGATCACTGATTCTTCCATTAGTGCAACTACCTATAAAACAAACATCGATAGGAGTATCTTTTATTGGTTGTCCAGGTTTGAAACCCATATATTCATAAGCCTCCCCAGCAATAAACTGATCATTTGGATGTATTTCTCCCAATGAAGGGATTTTCTGGCTAATGCCTATACTTTGTCCAGGAGTAATACCCCATGTAACAGTAGGTTCCACTCTTGAGGCATCTATTTTGATAACGTCATCAAAAATAGAATTCTCATTACTTTGTAATGATTTCCACCACTTAATAGCCTTATCCCAATTTTCATTTTGAGGCGAGCATAATTTATCCTTGATGTAACTAAAGGTTTTTTCATCAGGATTTATATAACCGCATCTTGCTCCTCCTTCAATAGACATATTGCATATTGTCATCCTCTCTTCCATTGATAATGCACTTATAGCTGGGCCCGCAAATTCATAGGCATAACCTACTCCAGCTTTTACTCCAAGATGATTAATTATATGTAGTACTAAATCTTTAGCATAAATTCCATTGGATAATTTATTCTCACACCAAATTTGCCTAACTTTTAGCTTATTCATAGCAATCGTTTGACTAGCAAGGACATCTCTTACTTGACTAGTACCAATGCCAAAAGCTATTGATCCAAAGGCTCCATGTGTTGATGTATGAGAATCTCCACAGGCTATAGTCATGCCTGGCTGTGTTAATCCAAGTTCTGGAGCTACTACATGTACAATTCCTTGCTTACCACTACCAATATTAAAAAATTTAATTTTGTGTTCGAAACAATTCTTTTCTAGAGTATCAATCATTTGTTCAGCCAGATTATCTCTAAAAGGCCTGTTTTGATTATCTGTTGGGACGATATGATCAACTGTTGCAACAGTCCTATTTGGAAATTTGACTTTTAAATTTTTATCTTTTAAAGCTCCAAACGCTTGGGGGCTAGTAACTTCATGAATAAGGTGAAGACCGATAAAGATTTGATCCGAGCCACCAGGAAGATTTGCAACTTTGTGTAATTCCCAGACTTTATCAAATAAGGTATCTTGACTCAATTTGAAAAAAAGTTACTTACTTTTAGATAATAAGATTAATCGAAGACTGTTTAAACACACATTTACACTTAGTCTTTGAATTTCAACTCTATTTCTAGTGGAGCTAAATATTTTTTTGATATTAGTTATGTGATTATTTGGTCCTGCTATTGAGATATAAACTATTCCAACGGGCTTTTCTTTACTACCTCCACTGGGTCCTGCAATACCACTAATTGCTATTGACCAATCAGAATTTAGTTTCTCTCTTGCATTAATCGTCATATCTTGAGCAATCTCTTCAGATACAGCACCGTATTTTTTTATCCTATCTTCAGGAATATTTAATAATGATTGTTTAAGTTCATTACTGTAAGAAATAATACTACCTTTGAAAACTTGAGAGGATCCTGATACTTTTGTAATAGTTGAAGAGAGAAGACCTCCAGTACAGGATTCTGCAAAACCTAAAGATTCTTTTCTTTTGAGTAATTCCTTAATTAACACGCTTGATAAAGTCTCATTATCTTCACCAAATATAAACTTTGAAAACTCTTTTTTTAACTCCTCTTTCACTGGTTTAATTAAATTTTTTGCTTGAAGTTCATTTGTAGCTCTTGCGGTTATTCTAAGCTTCAGCTCTCCTAAATTGGCATATGGTGCAACTGTTGGGTTTTTAAGTTTCAAAAGGTTATCTATCTTTTCTGAGACTTTAGATTCTCCTATTCCAGAAAAATTAAGAGTATTTGAGAAAAATATATAACCATCTGAAAAGTTTTTTTGAATATAGTCAATTGCTGTTTCTTTCCACATTACTTTCATTTCACTTGGTACTCCAGGAAAAGTTAATATAGTAAATCCCTTTTTTGGTTTCCAAATCATCCCAGGAGCAGTGCCTCTAGGATTATGAATTATTTGAGCATCTTTTGGGAAGAAACATTGTTTTTTTAAGCTGGAGTTATTTTGAATTGAACTTGAAAGTGATAGCTTTTTTTTGATTTCGTCCCATAAAGATTCTCTTTCATATAGTGTGACATTAAAAGATTTAGCGATTGCTTCAGTAGTTAAGTCGTCTGGAGTAGGTCCTAGACCTCCTGTAGTAATCAATAGATCACTTCTTAAAGATATTTCTTTAATTAAATTACTGATCCTTTTGGAATTATCTCCAATAGTTGACTGCCTGAAATGATTAAGTCCCAATGCTGATAGTTCCTCAGAAATCCACTGAGCATTAGTGTTGACTATATTTCCTAAAAGTAATTCAGTTCCTATTGAAAGAATTTCAACCCCTTTACAATTAGGTTCATTTGATCGATGATTCAAGTTTGGCTTCATAAAGAGGAAAACTATTACATAAACTTAATACCCTTTCCTTACATTCTTTTTCAATTAATAAATCATCTGGATTTAGTAATCTATCAGCAATAATTTCACCAACTTCAATAAAAGCTTCATCATTAAAACCTCGAGTAGTTAATGCTGCAGTTCCTAATCTCAACCCACTTGTGACAAAAGGAGATTCAGGATCAAACGGAACAGTATTTTTATTTGCTGTAATATTTACTTCACTTACAAGTAAATCAGCAACTTTTCCTGTCATATTAATACTTCTTAAGTCAAGCAAAACAATATGATTATCCGTACCTCCACTAACAATATCTATTCCTCTGTTGATTAAGGTTGAAGAAAGAACTTTTGCATTTTTGATAACCTGTTTTGAGTAATTAACAAAGTTGGGCTGTAAAGCTTCTCCAAAGGCAACTGCCTTAGCTGCGATAATATGTTCTAAAGGCCCACCTTGAGTTCCTGGGAAAACAGATTTATCAAACTTTTTCCCAAATTCTTTATCTTTACATAAAATCAATCCTCCTCTTGGACCTCTCAAGGTCTTATGAGTTGTAGTAGTTACCACATCGCAATATGGAATTGGATTCGGATGAAGTTTACTAGCTACTAGTCCTGCAATATGAGCGATGTCAGCCATTAAAAAAGCTCCAACTTCATCAGCAATACTTCTGAAAGATTTGAAATCAATTGTTCTTGGATAAGCAGAATATCCACAGATAATGAGTTTCGGTTTTGTAGCTAAAGCAATATCTCTTATTACATTAAAATTTAATTTATTAGTTTCTTTATCAACTCCATAGTGCACAGCATTGAACCACTTTCCACTCATATTCACAGGAGATCCGTGGGTTAAATGTCCACCATGAGATAAATCCATTCCTAAAATTGTGTCTCCTGGATTAAGTAAACTTAAAAACACAGCTGCATTTGCTTGTGCTCCACTATGGGGTTGAACATTCGCCCAGTCTGCATCAAAAAGTTGCTTGGCTCTCTCGATTGCTAGTTCTTCGATTTCATCAACAAATTCACAACCACCGTAATATCTTTTTTGAGGAAGACCTTCAGCGTATTTATTTGTTAAGACTGATCCCTGAGCTTGCATTACGGCCATTGATGCGAAATTCTCACTAGCTATTAATTCAAGATGAGTTTCTTGTCTATTTTTTTCGGAATTAATTAAGTTTGATATGATTGGATCACTTTTTTTGAGATTTTGAAGAATATTCATTCAAACAGGGAAACTATAGATTAAATATAGACGATTTTTTAAAACAAAATATAAAAAAAATATTTCATAATTTTTTACGCGCCTGGAGAGATTCGAACTCCCGACACCCTGATCCGTAGTCAGGTGCTCTAATCCACTGAGCTACAGGCGCATATTTATGTAATATCTCTGGTTTTGGGTCTCTTAGTCAACTAGATTTCAGTTAAACTGTCTATTATTAACAATCTAATTTTTATAATTATGCCGATTAAATGGTATGGCAATGGTGATTCCGAAGATCCAACTTATAAACATTTCTCTCGAATAGTAAACTTTGTAATTCATTGCATGGTATTTACTGCTGTTGTAAGCGGAACTTGGCTTTTTAAAGAAATTAAACATGACTTGCTATTTTTTAATAATTTTGCAATTGCCTGGACAGTTATTCTCGTATCACATTTGCTATTTGTTTTTATAAAAAAACCTAAAGATTTTCAAAATCAATCAACTTAGGCTTTAGTTATGAATTCACAGATTCAAATTAGTGATTTAGAAAATATCATTTCAGAAAAAATTTTTATTAAAATAGAGAAATGGAACCTTTATCTGGGAGATGCGGGTTTAGCTAGAAATCTTGCTCTTGAATGCATTAGTAATTTGGACAAAGGCAGCAAAAATGCCGCAATAACTAGCTTAGAAGCAATTAACGTAAAAATAGGGGATGGAGATCAAACAATTCAATTATCTAAGTTGATAACTTCATCTCAAATTTGTGATTTAGAGGAAATACTTGATAATTTATGAATGTTAATCACATTTTAATTGGTAGTTTTAATTTATTAACCCCTAATAATCTGGTTATCGAAAAATAAATTATCGAAAAAGCTAAAAATCCAATAATTAATATTATTAAACTCAAAATGTTCGAGTTTAATTCATCGAAATCTTTGATTATGGCGTAGCAAGTTGTGCTGGTAATTAAGCAAGCTAATGAAATAAGAAAAATCCTCTTTAATAAAATAGGTATAGATATTTTGATTTTATAAACATTAAAATTTGCAGAAAGAAAAATACAAATAATTAAATTAACTAGTCCTGAAGAAAGGATTATCCCAATTACACCAAAATTATAAGGTAATAAATTTCCAAAATTATGTATTGGAGCTCCAAGTAAAAACCAATCAAAAAAAACATTCAGTATTATTCCTCCTAAAGATAATTGAAAGGGTAACTTGGGTTTCTCAATAGAGTAGTAAGTTCTTACCAATAAATCTCTGTAAAGATAAAACGGAATTCCAACAGCATAGGCAATTAAAATATTTTTTACTAAAGAAACTGCCTCAGAATTAAAAGCACCTCTTTGAAAAACAAACTGCACTATCTGATTATTAAATGTGATGAAAAAACCCGTTAAAAAAAGAGTTGTTAAAAAACAGTATTCTATTCCTGAGATTAAACTTTTTTCTAGAGCTCTAATTTCTTGATTACTCTGGAATCTTGAAAACTTTGGGAGTAGTGGCAAAATTAAAACGTTTGATAAGATTCCAAGTGGCGCTTGTATAAGAAAGTTACCGTAGGCTAAACCTGATGCAGCTCCTTGAAAACTTGAAGCGAAAAACATATCGATAAAAACATTTATTTGTCCTAAACCTGATGAAATTGATGCAGGCGCGATCAATTTTAAGATTCTTTTCTCTTCACTGTTAACTGATTGGACTCCTAATTTAAATCTTAATAAGCCGATCTTATTTATTTCCCAGAGTTGTATAACGAATTGAATGCAAGTACCTGTCAAGGTTGCTGAAGCTAGTAATCCTGTATAAAAAAAATTATTGGAAGTTGTATTTTGAGAATTTATAATCCAACTGATTGTAATAAATAAAATTGTTGTAAGACTTGTAAAAGCTGGACTTATACTGGATAAGAAAAATTTATTTCTTGAATTGAGAGCTCCAAAACTTAAACCTATAAAAGCTGATAAAGGGATGCAAGGAGTTAGTAATTTTAGTTGGTAACTTGCAATTGATTTGGATTCGATACTTAAATTTGGACCTATAAAATTTATAAAAAAATCGGAATTAAAAAATATAATTATTCCTAATAAAAAAAATAAAAAAGTTAATTTAATACTTACTTTTGTTAGAACAATAGCCCCATCGCGCTTATTAAGAGGGGTTATTACGGCTACAACAGCATTATGTAATGGACCGTTAATACCTCCAATAAGAATAAGTAAAAACCCAGGAATTATGTAAGCATAATTGAACGCATCATATGTTGTTCCAACCCCAAAGGCCGCAGCTATAAATATTTGTCTAATACAACCCGCAGCTTTACTTAGGGATGTGGCAAAGGAAATTGATACTATATTGTTTTTTAAATATGAATTCATTAGATATTGATTAAAATTTTTTCTAAGAAGATATATAGTCAATTATATTTTATTTTATTTTATAGAATATCTATGGATGATCGGATCATTAATTTTGAACCATTAATTGAAGGTGTTTTAATTAAAAGATACAAAAGATTTCTTTCAGATATTAAGCTTGATAATGGTGAGATTGTTACAGCCCATTGCGCTAATACAGGTCCAATGAAAGGGCTTTTAAATGAAGGAGCCAAAGTGCGAATTAGCTATTCTTCCTCTCCTAAAAGAAAGCTATCTTGGACTTGGGAACAAGTAGAAGTAACAGGAATCAATAATGAAAAGGTTTGGGTTGGAATAAATACATTATTTGCAAACAAATTAATTAAAACAGTTATTGAAAAAAACTTACTAAAAGATAAGCTTGGTGATATTGCTACAATCCAATCAGAAGTGGTTTATGGGCAAGATAAAAAAAGTA
Organism: Prochlorococcus marinus str. MIT 9515; assembly: GCF_000015665.1. Taxonomy (NCBI): domain Bacteria; kingdom Bacillati; phylum Cyanobacteriota; class Cyanophyceae; order Synechococcales; family Prochlorococcaceae; genus Prochlorococcus; species Prochlorococcus marinus. Next base: position 271,429 of record NC_008817.1, read on the forward strand.
GAATAGATTTTCTTTTGACTCCAAAAATTTCAAATCCAGATAATCGTAAAATTTTTATTGAGGTTAAAAATACTACCTGGAAAAAAAATAAAATAGCTCTTTTCCCTGATACAGAAACAAAAAGGGGACAAAAACATTTAATAGAATTAAAGGGTGTAATGCCTGAAAGTAAAAGTGTTTTAGTTCCTTGTATTACTAGAAAAGATGTAGATTTTTTTGGTCCAGGGGATGAAGCAGATCCTATTTATGGAGATCTTTTTAGGGATTCAATCGATGCAGGAATGCTTTTAATCCCATGTTGTTTTGAATTTCATAAAGACCACATAACTTGGAAAGGATTTAAACCCTTGAAATTAGATGGCTAATCTGGTGATTTTTGATTTTATTGTAAAAATTTTAATTAAATGAAAATTATTTAATGAGTAACTATCAAATTGGTATAAATGAATACTCGACATAGACAGTTTTCAGAGCAAAATTATGAATGAAAGGAAACAGCATTTGCTGTTTTTTGTAGACTAATTTTTTTTATGACCAATGCTTTGCAAACGCCTCATAGGCGCTCGAGTTCCAAGCTACAAGATGCGAGTCTTGTTAATGGACCCATGCTCCTTTTGAGAAGTATTCGTGGATTCAGTTCAAACCGTTCAATGTTATGGCTTGCAACTGTTCCTCTCTCTTTGTTTGGTTTAGGTATTTTTAATCTTTCAGCTCATGCAGCTGATTTGCCCGAGCTAAATGCAGCTTTTCTTGCTAACAATTTATGGCTTTTGATCGCTACCATTTTAGTGATCTTTATGAATGCTGGCTTCGCTATGGTTGAAGCAGGTATGTGTCGGTCTAAAAACGCCGTTAACATTCTTACTAAAAATCTTTTTGTATTTGCTTTGGCTGTAACCTCTTATTGGTTTATTGGTTATTCACTAATGTACGGGGGAAGTATTGCTGACGGATGGCTTTATTTTGGAGGCCTATTTTTTGATCCAACAGTTACTGCGGATATGGTTACTGATGCTGGATTAGTTCCAACAGTCGATTTCTTATTCCAGTCTGCTTTTGCAGGTACTGCAGCAACTATCGTTTCTGGTCTTGTTGCTGAAAGAGTTAAATTTGGTGAGTTTGTTGTTTTTGCGATTGTTTTAACAGCATTTATTTATCCAATTGCTGGTAGTTGGAAATGGAATGGAGGTTGGCTTGACTCTCTTGGTTTCGTTGACTTTGCTGGTTCTTCAATTGTTCATTCAGTTGGAGCATGGGCAGGTTTGGTAGGAGCTATGCTTCTCGGGCCAAGAATTGGTAAATTTAGAGATGGAAAGCCTCAAGCTATGCCAGGACACAATATGGCTATTGCCACATTGGGTGCTTTGGTTCTATGGATAGGTTGGTATGGATTTAATCCGGGTTCTCAACTTGCTATGGATCAATGGGTCCCATATGTTGCTGTAACAACAACTCTTGCAGCTGCAGCCGGTGCGATAGGAGCAACTATTGTGTCCACTTTAACTTCAGGAAAGCCTGATCTTACAATGATCATTAATGGTATTCTTGCGGGTCTGGTAAGTATTACTGCAGGTTGTGGTGATATGACTCTTGCAGGTGCTTGGTTCGCTGGGCTAGTCGGAGGCATTATCGTTGTATTCTCTGTTGCAGCTGTTGATGCAGCCGAAATTGATGATCCTGTTGGAGCATTCTCTGTTCATGGTGTATGTGGTGTATGGGGTACCCTCGTTATTGGTCTTTGGGGAACTGCAGTTCAAGCAGATGGAGCAGGTTTGGGTTTGTTCAATGGTGGTGGAATTAAACTACTTCTTGTTCAAGCTTTAGGTGCAGCAGCTTATGCTATCTGGACATTAGTTACTTGCTGGATCGCTTGGTCTGTTATCGGAGGTATATTCGGTGGAATTCGAGTATCTGAAGAAGAAGAGACTCAAGGTTTAGATATTGGAGAGCATGGGATGGAAGCATATCCAGACTTTGCCTCTGCAAAATAAGTTAAAACTTAAATATAAAATTAGAAACTTGACTTTTGTCAGGTTTCTTTTTTTTTCTCAAAAAATTAATTTAAATGATGTAATATTGAAAACATGGATACTCAAGCGATAAAACACTCAGTACAACATTCGGGAAGATATAACCGCAAAGGTTTTGAATCCCCTACTCAACGTGCTAAGGCTTTAGGAGAATCATATCAAAGTGATTTAATTGCATCAATAAGAGAAAATAATTTTAGTTTTGAAAAAGGTAGGTTAAAGATAAAACTTGCTAAATCCTTTGGTTTTTGTTGGGGAGTTGAGAGAGCAGTTGCAATGGCCTATGAAACGAGAAGACATTATCCTAATGAGGATATTTGGATGACGAATGAAATTATTCATAATCCATCAGTTAATAATCATCTCAGCAGAATGAATGTAAAAATAATTTCTGCAAAAAATGGGATAAAAGACTTTTCCTCAGTCTCAACTGGGGATGTTGTAATTCTTCCTGCATTTGGAGCAACAGTTCAAGAGATGCAATTACTTCATGAAAAAAAATGTCAGATAATTGATACTACTTGTCCTTGGGTTTCTAAAGTTTGGCATACTGTTGAGAAGCATAAAAAACACACTTTTACTTCTATAATCCACGGGAAATATAAACACGAAGAAACTCTTGCGACTAGATCCTTTGCAGGAAATTATTTAGTTGTTTTTGATTTAGATGAAGCTGAATATGTATCTAACTATATTCAAGGACATGGTGATAAAAATAAATTCATGAATAAGTTTGCAAAAGCTTGTTCAGATGGATTTGATCCAGATGTTCATCTTGAGAGAATAGGAGTTGCCAATCAAACAACAATGCTAAAAAGTGAAACAGAGGAAATTGGTAAATTTTTTGAAAAAACCATGTTAATGAAATATGGCCCAGCAAATATAAATGATCATTTTTTAGCTTTTAATACTATTTGTGATGCTACAGAAGAAAGGCAAGATGCGATGTTTTCTTTAGTTAATGAAGACTTGGATATACTTGTAGTCATAGGAGGTTTTAACTCCTCGAATACGACTCATTTGCAAGAAATCGCAATAAGTAATAATATCGAATCTTTTCATATTGATATTTCAGATAGGATTTCTGTTGAGAATAACTCTATTTGTCATAAACCTCTCGAATCTGAATTGATTTTGAAAAAGAATTTTATTCCAGACGGTAAAATTAAGGTAGGAATTACCTCGGGAGCTTCTACTCCTGACAAGATAGTTGCTGATGTTATTGAAAAATTAATTGCTATTACTCAATAAATATTAATTTTTCCGCCTAATTTTTAACTTTATCAAGTACATTTATCCTAAATATCTACGTTATTATTTAGAATAATAATAAAAAATGAAGTATGGAAGACACAACACAATCTAATCAAGAAAAAACAGCTAAAATGAATGCTTCAAAGGCCCCTCAAAAAGTTGAGGTCGTTGTTGCTAATCCTTCATCAAATTCTGAAGTAAATATCTTAGGGGAATTATCCATTTTTATTTTAAGGATCGGCTTTAGTGTATTGATGATTCATCACGGTTTAGAAAAACTTCAAGACCCTCAAGGATTTGCAGAATTTGTTGTAGGAAAATATTTTCCTTTTTTACCGGGTGATCCAGTAATTTGGACCTTTGGAGCTGCTATTACTCAATTAATATGTCCATTAGGTTTGGCTTTAGGAGTTTTTGCAAGACTTTGCTCACTTGGTCTATTTTCAACTATGGCATTCGCTGTTTATTTTCACCTATTAGATACAGGTTTAGAAGGATTTCCATTGGCAGTAGTTGAAGGTCATAATTATGCTTTTGAGCTTTCTTTTGTCTATGGAATTATTTCTCTTTATTTTTTATGTGCCGGGCCTGGAAGGTTGGCTTTACTTCGTAAGACTAATAAAATAACTTATTATCCAAAAACAAATTAACTTAATGTAAAAAGTGTCTTTTGTGGGTAAATATCATGGAAATACCCCTTGAATCACACATTTTTATGCTTTCTTCATCTCTTATACTACCTCCCGGCTGAATAATAGAACTTATTCCATACTTATCTGCAAGTCGCACTGTATCTGCGAACGGGAAAAAACCATCGCTTGCTAAAACCCCTCCAGAATCAATTTCTTTAGCTGCTTCTAAAGCTATTTTTGAAGCCCCAACTCTATTCATTTGCCCAGCTCCTATGCCAAGAGTTTGTTGATCTTTTGCAACTACAATAGCGTTCGACTTAACATGTTTACAAATTTTCCAAGCAAATTTCAAATCTAAATATTCCTGTTCAGTTGGATTCTTTTTGGTTACTGAAATCCAAGAATCTTCTGAATTTTCCTGATTATCAGAATCTTGTATGAGTATTCCTCCCATAATTGATTTGGAACAAGTTTGGTTTTCTTTAGGCAGCATTTCTTTTGTTAACTTTAAAACTCTCAAATTCTTTTTGGTTTTAAATATTTCTAAAGCTTCTTTATCAAAGGATGGTGCTACTACGCACTCTAAAAAAATGTCTTTCAGAATAAGGGCAGTTTCTTTATCAACATTGGCATTAAATGCTACTATGCCCCCAAAGGCACTAACTGAATCGCACTTTAACGCATTCTTAAAAGAACTAGATGCTGAGTTGCTAATCGAAGCCCCACAAGGATTATTATGTTTGAGAATAACTGCAGCTATTGATTCGGTCTTAATGTTAGGCTTTGTTTCATATCCAAATTCTAATACAGTTAATAGAGCTGATTCAAGATCGAGTATGTTGTTATAGCTTAACTCTTTGCCTTGTAATTGTTCTGCTGAATTCCATCCAATATTATTTAATCCATACCATAATGCTTTTTGATGGGGATTTTCTCCATACCTTAATTGCTTTATAAGCGGGTATGATTCTATAAAATTCGAAGGTCTTAAATCCTTTTCTTTACTAATCCAATTTGATATTGCAGAGTCATAACTTGCGGTATGTTGAAACGCCTCAAATGCTAATTTCGTTTTAAAGTCTTTGCTAAGTGGTCCTTTTTTGATCTCTTCAATATAATTTTGATATTGATTAGGATCTACTAAAACTGCAACATCAGCATGATTTTTAGCTGCAGAGCGTATCATAGATGGACCTCCTATATCAATATTCTCAATTGCTTCTTCCCAAGGACATTGCTCTTCCACTTTTTTCTTAAAGGGATACAAATTAACAACTACCAAATCAATCAATTCTAGTTTGTTTTCTAATATTTCCCTTTGATGCTCTTCATTAGATCTTTTAGCAAGAATTCCTCCATGAATCTTTGGATGTAAAGTTTTAACTCTCCCGTCAAGAATCTCTGGAGATTCAGTAAAATCTGCTACTTTAAGAACAGGAACTTTTGCCTCTGTCAAGTACTCAGCGGTCCCTCCGCTGGATAAAATATTATAACCAAATTTTTCAACTAAATCCTTACAAAATGGAATGATATTTGTTTTATCAGAGACACTTACTAGGGCTAATGGTGACATTACAAAAAAACTTGATTACTTAAGAATATAAACATGAAATACGATATCAATCATGAATATGTTTCCATTAGCTCTCAAACAGCGAAGCACAGAATCATTTTGATTCATGGTTGGGGGGCTGATGCAGAGGACCTTTTGCCAATAGGACAAGAAATTATTGAAATATCTAATGTTGATTTTGAAGTCTTGTCTCTAAAAGCCCCTAGTTTGCATCCTAATAATGTTGGGAGGCAATGGTATGGTTTATATCCTCCTGATTGGAATAAGGCAGATGATGAAGTAGATCAGCTTCTTCGATCACTTAGGATGTTGGGTACTTGCAACATTCCACTCGAGAAAACAATTCTGTTGGGTTTTTCTCAAGGGGGAGCAATGGCAATAGATGTAGGTTGTAAGCTAAATGTAGGTTTGATTGTTGCTTGTAGTGGATATGCTCATCCTAATTGGGAGCCGAATGAAAAATGCCCTCCAATATTAATAAGTCATGGATTAATGGATGAAGTAGTACCAATATCAGCTTCAAAATATATTTATCAAAAAATTAAAAATGTATCCCATAAATTTTGTGAATTAAATGAATTTGATGGCTATCACCAAATTGATCCCAACTTAATTCATTCTATAAATTTAAAAATCAAAGAATTATTTTAAACGAAGGCATATTCATATTCTTCAATTTCTTCCCAATCATCTGCAGTAAGTTCTAAACCTTCAAATATTTTTTCTTCTCCTATACCTTCAACTACAACTTTAAGTGAAGGAAATAAAAAATGATTTTCTTCTGCGTATTGTGCACTAAATAATCCTTTTTCTCCCCAGAAGAACCTATCAGTGGTATGTTCATTTCTTCGAACATTGAAAACAGATGGAGCAGATAACGCATTTTCTGCTATGAATCTTCTTGCAGCTGTTACTGGTTTATGTTTACCTGTTTCGATATGATAAATAGGGACGTGCGCCATAACTCTTTGACCCGCAAGTCTCCTTCTACTGATCCTCTTTCTTTTTTTAGACATTGATTAGTACTCCGAAAATTCTTTATAACTTAGATTAGCCTTATTTGATTTTACTAATCTTATAATTGTGACTTTGAATTCACATCAAATGACATAGAGGACCCATCAACCTCTGATGTAGCATATAAATATGGACAATAGTTCATATTTAAGGCTGAAATAAGTCAAACCTCTATTAATATCTTAATACTTTTTTCAGATTTTACAAGTTTTTTTTAAATTTTCTCCAAAATCTTATCTAATAAATTATTTATCATGAAGATTTCCCAAAAATTTGAAGATCTAACTTTAAAACAACTAGAGAGTTTTGGCTGCTTAATGGGCGTTACTCAACTAGTTTTATACATTGCTTCAGCCAAAGAAGGCTCTAAAGCAACATTTGAAATGATTGCTCAATGGCCAAAAGTTGATAAATTATTAGTATCAATAGATGATGATCCAACATTAAAAGTTTCATCACCTAACAGAAGGTGGTATCCCTTACAAGAAAAAGAAATTTTACTCGGCGTTCTTCGAGTTGAAACTGATTTAAACAATGGTAATTGGCCATTAATACTTGATTCTAGATTGAAAGCTCTCTCAATATCTTTGGCAAAATGCGTATCCATTGAAATAGAACGACAAAATAATAATAAAGAAATAAATGTTTTAAAAAATCAAGTTGACATTGTGATCCATCAGTTGAGAAATCCATTAGCTGCTATAAGAACATATGCAAAATTATTAGTTAAAAGACTTGGATCTGACCTCGGCTCTATAGAAATTGTTGAAAGTATGATGGTAGAGCAAAACCAAATTAACCAATATGTTGACTCTTTTGAACAATTAAATAAACCCATCAAACTTCTTTTAGATATTGGAGAAGAAAGGTTATTATTACCCCCTAATTTAGATAACGGAAAAAAAATAAGTATTCAAGATCTTCTTCTTCCAATTTTGGAAAGAGGAAATGCTAATGCAAAATTAGAAAATAGAGCTTGGATTCAACCTGAGATTTGGCCTGAATGGACTTTATTAGCTGTTAAACCAAGATTTATGGTGATTTCTGAGATTGTCGCTAATTTATTAGAAAATGCTTTTAAGTATGCTAATAAGGATGCAGAAATTGGAATCTTTATTACTAAAAGAGGACTTTGCATTTTTGATGATGGCAAAAAAATAACAAAAAATGAAAACGAGAAAATTTTTCAAAAAGGTTTTAGAGGCGCAGCTTCAAAGAAAAAAGAAGGAACTGGCGTAGGACTTTTTTTGGCGAGAAAATTAGCAAAACAAATTGGAGGAGATTTAAACATAGTAGATAATTCTATGAAAGATAATAATGAAGAATTAAATGCTCTTAAAAAGAAAAACATATTTTATTTAGAACTTCCTATAAAAGAACTGCATTTATAAACAACATTGTTGTTTCAACAAGCACCACGCTTGCTCCGCAGGCATCTCCATTGAATCCACCAATTTTACTACCTAAAAATTTGGGAATTGCATAACTTATAAAAAATCCTATCAATAATAGAAAAATTTGTTTAATTATAAAGTCAGCTGATTTATCTAAAAATAAAAAATAAAAAATAAAAATAAAAATAAAAGTTAAAGAAACTAAAGATTCTTTTTTAAAACCATTCCAGTATTTTTTGTGCTGTATTGACTTTGTCTCAAGAGTTATATATTGAAATTTATCTATAAAGATTAATGTTGAAAACCTTCCCCAAAATAGGCAAATAGGTAATATTGAAATTATTTGGCTTTGAATTTTTAGTAGACATGCAATTTGCATTAAAGTTATAAAAAATAATGATTGAACTCCAAATGCACCAACTTGACTATCTTTCATAGCTTTTAAACATTTATTTTTGCCTGCAAAAATACCATCAAAAGTATCCATTAAGCCATCTAGATGAAGACCCCCAGTAATTAAATACCCAGAAGCCACACAAATTGGAACGGATGCATAAGCAGACCAAGAATTGTTTCTTAAAATCAGATAAATAAGACTTTGTATTAACCCTATGAAAAATCCTATTATTGGGGAAAATTGAGCAATATTTTTAAATTTTGGAGTAATAAAGGGCAACTTTGGAAAAGTAGTATAAAAAATCCAAGCTCCTGCAAGATTATTAATGAAATTGTTTTTGATGAGACTACTGATACTTAGTTATTGAATAATAGAGTAGATTAATAAAAAAAATCAGAAATTCTTTAAAATTTATCGTGTTTAATTTTGAAGTTATATCAAGTTGTAGTAATACAGAAGCTAGAACTGGGATATTCCATACTCCTCATGGTCAAGTTAGAACTCCTAGATTCATGCCAGTGGGCACGTTAGCAACAGTTAAAGGTATCTCCTCACAACAGTTGAAATCTACTGGTTCGGAAATGATTCTTTCTAATACATTTCATCTTCATCTTCAGCCTGGCGAAAAACTTATCAAAGAGGCAGGCGGAATTCATGAATTCATGAATTGGGACAAACCTGTTCTTACCGATTCAGGGGGGTATCAAGTTTTTAGCCTGGCTAAACTAAACAATATTACAAATGAAGGGGTGGAATTTAAAAATCCCAGAGATGGGAGCCCCGTTTTTTTATCTCCTGATAAAGTAATGCGTATTCAAATGGATCTTGGCTCTGATATTGCAATGGCTTTTGATCATTGTCCTCCTCATACTGCGACTGAAAATGATATTCAAGACTCGTTAAATCGTACACATTTATGGTTAGAAAATTGTGTTGAAACTCATAAGAAATCTAATCAAGCATTATTTGGAATTGTGCAAGGGGGGCGGTATCCCAAACTAAGAGAAATTAGTGCCAAATTTACCAGTTCTTTTGGTTTGCCTGGAATTGCTGTAGGGGGAGTTAGTGTTGGAGAGTCAGTTGAGCAAATTCACAACGTTATAAATTTTGTACCAAAATTCTTACCTAAAGATAAACCGAGATACTTAATGGGTATAGGTTCCCTAAAGGAGATAACACTAGCGATTGCAAAAGGATTTGATCTGTTTGATTGTGTTTTGCCAACAAGGTTAGGACGACACGGTACAGCTTTTTTTAATGATGAAAGATGGAATATTCGAAATGCCCGTTTTAAAAATGATTTTTCTCCAATAGATAAAACTTGCAAATGTGAGACTTGTAAATCTTATTCTCGTGCTTATTTGCATCATTTAGTTAGAAATGATGAAATATTAGGTCTAACTCTTATTAGTCTTCATAATATTGCGCATCTGCTTCGATTTACAAATGCAATTTCTGCGGCAATCAAAGATAATTGTTTTACAATAGATTTCGCTCCGTGGAAAAGATCCTCTATTGCTCACCATACGTGGTAACGTTCTAAGATAATTAATTAATTTATTAAGAAGGTGCTCACTCTTTTAAATACATTCGCTGAATTGCCTGAAGCATACAAGGCTTTCGCTCCAACCGTTGATGTTCTTCCTTTAATACCTTTATTTTTCTTTTTACTAGTTTTTGTTTGGCAAGCTGCAGTTGGATTTAAATAAAATATTATTTATTGATTAGAAAGGTATTTCAAGTGATATTGCATCACCTGAGTTTTCTACTGCACACTCAATAAAATCTGCAATTTTTAATGCCCTTGAGGCTTGTTCTCCATCCACCTCGGGAGATTCTTTACCTTGTACGCACTTAAGAAAGTGCTCTAACTCTGCATACAAAGGTTCAATAGAGGTTGTGCTTACTTCCTCAACATAACCATCATTTCTATAAACTAATTCTCCATGCTCTGCTGTATAGGATTCATGAGCCTTTCTATGGATTTGTAATGAATGGTTTAAGAAGTCCGTTTCCACAAGACCATTCTGGCAATGTGCACTTAAACTCCTGATTTTTTTATGACTCATTTTGCTGGCAGTCAAACTCGCAATAATATTATTGTTGAAAACTAAAGTAGCATTTACATAATCTATTAAGCCCTCACTGTTTCTTCCTCCTACAGCCGCTAATTTCTGTATTTTTGAATTTACTAATTCAAGAACTAGATCAATATCATGAATCATTAAATCCATTACAACTGATACATCATTTGCTCTATCTGCATGAGGACTGTGCCTTCTTGCTTCTAAAACAACAATTTCTTCATTTTGAACTATTTTATTTAACTCTCTAAAAGCAGGATTAAATCTTTCAATATGCCCAACTTGTAGAAGACAATTACTAACTTTAGAGGCATTGATTAAAGATTTTGCTTCCAACTCATTAGCTGCAATAGGTTTCTCTATAAGAACATTAATACCGGCCTTAAGACAATCTAGACCTACTTTGTGGTGAAGAAGCGTAGGGACAGCTATACAAATCGCATCAACTTTTGAAAGAAGCTCATGATAATCTTTAAACCACTCACATTGAAATTGCTCTACCGCCAATTTACCTCTGTTTTCGTTTGGATCTGCAACTCCTACTAAATCTGCATCTTTCAGCAAACTAAGCACACGAGCATGATGCCATCCCATATTTCCTATCCCGATTACTCCAACCTTTACTGAAGATGAGGTTGGTTTCATATCTTATAGTCCATGTATATTAAGTTATTATCCTTCATTGGATGTCAATTTTAACTTTTTGGCAGAAATATTTTTACACGATCAATTTTGGGACCTGACATTGAAATTATTTCAAATTTAATATTTTTGAAATCTAAACTATCTCCAATTTTGGGAACCATTTGAAATTTTTCAAGAAGAAATCCTGCTAGTGTATGGTAATCAGCTCCTTCTGGAAGAAAACATCCCAACTTTTTATTGATTTCTATTATTTCTGCTTTTCCTGCAATTGACCACTTTCTGGAGAAATTATCTAACATTTTCATATCAGAATATATCCTGCTACTCAGTCTTTCTTCTCCAACAATTTCTCCAGTAAGATCAGCGGCAGTTATGAGCCCCTCAGTTCCACCATGTTCATCAACAACAAGCAAAAATGGATTATAGTCTCTAACGAGAGGCAATATCTCTGCTAACGAGCATGTCTCAATGACTTTTGTCACAGGTAAAAGGAAAGGTTCTAATAATGTATTTGCTTCCATTTCGCTTTTGGATATTGGTTTTGCTAAGTAACGTAAATCTAAAACCCCTAAAACATCATCTAGTGATTCACCAATCACAAAAAAACGAGCATGCCTTGTTTTATCAACTTGTTTCATAAGTTCAGCAAACGTAATATTTTTTGGCAAAGTTACCATTTCAGATCTTGGAATCATTACTTCTTTGACTTGAGTATCTTTTAAAGCAAAAACACCTTCTAAGATATTTTTCTCATCAGGTTTTAATCCTGTGACATTATCTGTTTCTATTAAAGTTTCTAATTCACCCGCTGATAATACTGAATTTAATGAATCCCATTTGTTGTTTAGATGAAATAACCTTAAACAAGCGCTTGCAAAAAATTCAATTACAGAAACAATAGGTTGCATTCCTTTACGAACAGCATCAAAAATTGTAGTTAATCTCAAAGCAGCTGACTCTGGATTATTAATTACTAATGCTTTAGGAATAAGACCTGATATGAGGGTGACGATAAGTACTATAAATAAAAACATTAAGAGATCATATATTCGATTTGAAAATTTATTTTCGTTCCAAAAATCATTAGCTAAACCTTTACTTAACCAACCAATAGCTATTAGAGAAATTGTTACTCCAAATTGAGAAGCTATTAAGGAAGATATGAATCTTTTTTGAATTTTTAAAATTGAAAATGCCCCTTTTCTTTTCTCTTCTATCAGTCTTAAAACTTTACTTGGTCTTATTAATAAAAATGAAAGTTCACTTGCAGCAAAAAAAGCTGGAAACATCAAAAGTAAAAAAAGTAAAGTTATTTTCATTCGTTAACAAATTAGTGATGGGGGTGGCGAGGATCGAACTCGCCTTAGCCAAATTATGAGTTTGGTGCATTCACCAGATTGCTACACCCCCGGATTTTGCAGTAATGATTAATTACATTCAATTTACTTACAATATAAAAATAATATTTCAAAAAGCACCAACTTAGTAAGTTTTTGTGAGATTTCTTTTTTTTCTCCTAATCTTGAAATATTAGCTGACCTTCTATAAATGAACAATTTTTCTCAGGAGAACAATTTAAATAAGAAGAATTTGTTAAAACTATTAATTGAAAAATCTTATAAGAAAGGAAACTTTATTTTGGCATCCGGTAAAGAAAGTGCTCATTATCTCAATTGTAAACCTGTATCATTAAATGGAAAAGGGTTGCAATTAATTAGTAATTTGTTTTTAGAGTTAATGGATCCAAGTTCAAAAGCTGTGGCTGGTTTAACTTTAGGAGCCGATCCTTTAGTTAGTGGTGTAATCTTAACGGCTGCTTCTAAAGGATTATTATTAGATGCTTTAATTATTAGGAAAGAAACAAAGGAATATGGAACAAAAGCTGGATTAGAGGGCCCTACATTAAAGGAAGAAACTGTAGTGACTGTTTTGGAAGATGTTGTCACTACGGCTGGATCAGCTATTAAAGCAATTAAAAAATTACGAGAAAATAATTTTATAGTTAAAGAAGTTTTGTCTATTGTTGATAGGAAAGAGGGAGGATATGAGGCCTTAAAAGAACACAATATACAATTAAAAAGCTTATTCTCAATAGAAGACTTTCTTATGAATAATGTCCAAAATTAATGTAAAGAAAGACCAAATTTGGCTTGAGAAATTTGATTGCTTTTCTATTACTGGAAAAGATAGTAAAAGATTTTTAAATGGAATAACGACTGGAAATATTGTTAATTTAAATAATAATGTTTTACAAACTTGCTGGTTATCACCAAATGGAATTTTAAAGTCATTACTGGAGATTAATTGCTTAGAGAATAAATTAGACGTAATTGTCTTTGTAGGAAATACTAGTGAAATTAGAAAATACTTTAATGAGATTATTTTCCCCTCCGATGATGTTTTATTAAGTGATACTTTTTCAATTAATAGACTTCAGCACGTTGATGATATTAATTCATGGAGAGTCACACAACCTATCTTTTTTCATAATAAAGATAAAGAATATGCTTTTTACAACAACAATCCAAATTTAATGAATACTAACGATTTACAATCGTGGAAGATTAATCAGGCTATACCATCCTTAGATAGTGAAATTAATGGCAAAAATAATCCACTTGAATTAGGACTTGCAGATCTTGTAGATTTCAATAAAGGTTGTTATTTGGGGCAAGAAACGATGTCAAAAATCAGAAATGTTTCTTCTTTAAAGCAGGAAATCAGAGTATGGACTGCTAAGGATAGAGTTATAAATATAGAGTCTGATAGTAAGAAAATTTATAATAATCAGAATAAAGAAAAAACAGTCGGTTACATTACATCTATTTATAAATCAGATTCTCTAACTACAAAAGGTTTGGCATTGATAAAGAGGAAATACTTGGATAAGGAAAACTCTTTTTTTTCTGATAAATTTGGCCAAATTTCAATAGATAAATCTGTAGGTTCAACTTTTCTTTAATCAATAATTGCGTTTTTTGATTAACCACTTTGCGATTTGAAGTGTAGCCATACAGTCATCTCTATTGTATTGAATAATCTTTTTTAAAAAAAGATCATTCAAAGTATTTTTGTATTGTATCCACCAATATAAAGCTTTTGATCCACTTACATTTTTTTGTCTCCATTTGAATCCCATCCAATTGGCAACTGTTTTTAAACTATAGTTTCTAATCGGTAATATCCATGAACCTCTAACTATTAAGTGCAAGTCTATGAATCGGGACTTAAGGATCTCAATTTCTTTTACATCAAGATTTAATTGCCTTGCTAATTTTAATATTGCTATTTTCTCAGTTTCTCCATAATGTAAAACTGGCCAGGATTTTTCAGACAAAAGTTTCTGAATAATTTCTTGATTTGATTTTTTGCAATTTTTTTTGAGGTTTAATATTGGATCATAAAAATCATCTTTAACATTTTCAAATAAATTATTTACTTTTAAAAATCCATATAAAAAATCATGCTTCTCATCCGGATTTGACTCAATATCAAACATAAAGAATCCTGAATCTTTTTTTGATAAAAGAGAAGATAAGTTATCACTTTCAAAAATTCGAATTGGTGTTCCTGATAAATATGCTTTTGATTGATTTATAAACTTTGAAGCTTTTTCAAACTTTTGATCTTTGAATTGATTCAGTTTTTCTCCTAAATCTATTTCTCGAGCAGTAGCAAGTTCTTTAATATTAGAGATCCCACTTTTATGGAGAAGGAAAGCAGTTTTAGAACCGATACCGTCTATATCAGTTAAATATCCATTATCTTTTGCTTCGGTATCGCAAAACTTCTGCCATGAACATATCGTACATTTTTTTCTGTCTTCAGTAATATCCGGAATAGATCTTTTTAGAGTTTCGTTTAAATTTAAAAAGGTACTTAATACTTTTTTTCTTAATCGTTGGTTTAAATCAATTCTTTCAATATTAATTTGATTTGAATAATTTGAAATTACTAATCCCGCCTCAATTTTTGATTCTTGAAAGGGTTCTAATAAAATCGAACAAAAGGCTAAATCAAATAGATGCTCTTTTGTTGTTCTATGGCCTAACTTATACATAACAGGAATATATTTGTAATCTCCCCATTTGCTATGTCCAACTACTTTTTTAAGTAATTGAGGTTGGATTTCTGCATTTATGTTGTTGGTTAATTTTGATCTCGCTTTTAATCCAATTACTCCGCGTGAACCCTTCTTACATGCTTTTGTTCCGGTATATAAATCTCCATTACTTATTTTATAAAAGTTTTTGTATCTATTAATTATTTCTATAGATAGATGTGGTGACCAAATTTTATGCAACTTATTGCCCTGATAATCAAGCCAAGCTTTTCTCTTGCATCTAATAAAACTTTTTAAATAAAGATTATTCAAATTTTTTTGCAAAGGCAGTTTAAATTTTTACTTATATAAATTAATATAGATAATTATTGGAAATCAAGGAACTTTTTAACTTTGTCTGAAAATGAACTAGATAAAATAAAATTCGGAACTGATGGATGGAGAGGAATAATTGGATTTGATTTCAATTTGTCAAATCTCTCTAGGGTAGTTGTTGCTTCATGTCAAGAATTAGATTATCAATACTTCGATGAAACTAAATCTAAAAAAATACTCATAGGTTACGATCGTAGATTCATGGCAAGTGAGTTTGCAAATGAGATAGCCTCTTATGTGAAGGGATGTGGTTTTGAACCTGTGTTATCCCATACTTATGTTCCAACACCTGCCTGTAGTTTATATGCCAAACATAATATGTTTTTAGGTTGTTTGGTAATTACAGCAAGTCATAATCCATATAATTGGCTAGGCCTAAAGATTAAGAGTTTTAAGGGATGCTCTGTAGATGAATCTTTTACAAAGGAAGTTGAAAAAAGGCTGCTTCTTGAAAACTCAATTGAAAGATTAGAAGGCCCATATGACAAAGTTGATATTAAGAAGTTTCATTTAGATCAGATTAAATCAAATTTTAATATTGATTTTATTGTAAATAATTTAAAGAAAATGAATCTGCATATTTTTGTTGATTCGATGCATGGTTCGGCTGCAAATTGTATTAGCCAGATATTTGATAGTTATGATTCAAATATCTTCACTGAAATTAGAGCTAATTATGATCCCTTATTTGGAGGTAATCCTCCAGAACCACTTCTAAAATATTTAGAAAATTTATCTGAAATTTTAATAACAAATTCTAAAAAAGGTATTAAAACTCTTGGAATAATTTTTGATGGAGATGGCGATAGGATTGCTGTAATTGATGAAAAAGGAAGATTTTGTAGTACGCAAGTTTTATTACCTTTTTTTATAAGTTACTTGGGCGAAAAGAATAAGAATTTATTTCCAGTACTTAAAACTGTTAGTGGTTCAGACATTATTGGTAATATCGCAAAAAATCAAAATCGAGAGGTTGTTGAATTACCTGTAGGTTTTAAATATATTGCAAAAAAAATGATTAACGAAGAAATATTTATTGGAGGAGAAGAATCAGGAGGGGTAGGCTTTGGAGACTTTATGCCAGAGAGAGATGCGTTATATGCGGCTATGGTTTTATTAAATGGAATCGCAGAAAAATCGAAATATCTTTGTGAAACTTTAGATGAAATTCAACAAAAATTTGGACCAAGTTTTTATAGAAGAATTGATATTAAATTTCCAAATCAGTCAGAAAAAGAAATTTTTAAAAAATTTATTAATAATAATATTCCTTCAGAAATATGTGGACATAAGATTATTAGTATCTCCCATGTCGACGGTATAAAATTGAGGCTTGATAATAATTTCTGGCTATTATTTAGGTTTTCAGGAACAGAGCCTCTTTTAAGATTATATTGTGAGGCTACATCTGAATATGATTTAAATGAGGTTTTGCAATGGAGTCAAAAATTCATAAACAGAGTTAAACAAAATCAATGAAAATTTTATATTTAGCAAGCAAAAACTTTGGAAAAATTAAAGAATATAAAAAATTACTATCAAATGTAAATTGTCAATTATTGCTTCAACCAGAATCAATAGAAGTTGAAGAAAATGGCAATACATTTAGGGAGAATGCAATTAAAAAAGCATGTGAAGTTTCTAAAAAGACAGGAAACTATGCAATAGCAGATGATTCGGGAATATGTATTGATGCTTTGGACGGGAAGCCAGGCATTTACTCATCGCGATATGCAGAAAATGATCAAAGAAGAATAGAAAGAGTTTTAAAAGAACTTGATGGAGAAAAAAATCGATGTGCTTTTTTCATAGCAAATGTTTGTGTTTGCAGTCCAAGTGGGGATTTAATATTAGAATCGGAAGCTAAATGTTTCGGCAATATTATTGAAAAACCCAGAGGAAATAGTGGCTTTGGATATGATCCTATTTTTGAAGAGGTGTCAAGTCGATTAACTTTCGCTGAGATGAATAATGAATTAAAAGATGAATGTAGTCATCGTGGCAAAGCATTAAAAAAAATTATTCCTCAATTGTTAGAAATATTTGCATAATTAATTATTAACCCAAGATCCATGCAGGCCATGTGGAATTGATATCGGAAGCTCATAAATAGCTAATTCTTTTAAATCATTGGCATCTAATATCACAAGATCACTTCCTCTTCTACTACCATTCCATATCAGAACAAATAAGTAACCGTCATCTTCTTTATTTGATATTTGTGATGGGACCATTATTGGTTCACTAACGAATCCACTAGGTGCTGCTGACCAATAAATTTCCTCTTTGGTAGTCAAATTAATTTTCTTTATAGCCTGTAGAGGAGCATTTCCTGTCTTCTTATCAGTACAAGCCATCCATGAATGAGTCGCTTTTAATCCTAAGAATTTGGGATTAACAGTAGCGAATTCGCAAGTTTGTGTACTTAAAGTTTCAAATTGAGACTTTTTCCCTTTAAGGTCGATAATAGATCTTTTTAAATTCCCAGCTGGATATTGATCAAAATCAATATCCCTAAAATTTTCGTCTGGACCAACAGAAGGGAAATCATCATAAAAAATACTATCTAAAATTATGTTTGAATCCTTTTCGAATGCATTAACATGATGAAAAACAAATCCCTCTGGGGCATCTATAGTTATTGATGGTTGCCCCTTAAATAAACCGCTTTCCCTTGGGATTATAAAAAATTTTGCTTTTTTATTGGGATTTGATTTCAAACATTGAGCGGCTCCTTTTTGGCCCATCACAAATGGCAGTGGGTTGAAGTCGATAGCATTCTGTAAAAATATTGCCCAATTGGTTGTAATTGCGAAATCATGAAGGAATGCAAAACCATTAAATGTATCTTTCCTGTCAAATATCAATTCACCAGAATTTTCACCAGCATTTGAAAATTCCATTAATCTAATAGTGCTTTTTGGCCCGGTTTGTACTCCAAAAGTCACCATGACTTCAGAGGAATAATTTGAATTGAAATCTGCTTTTGGATGAGCACTAAAAGCTTCATTGGCTTTTAAAACCCCATTCAAAGTTGTTAATCCTTTTGTATCTAGATTACTTGGTTCTAAGGCATGTGGACCTGCTGCTTCCCATAGTGCGAGAACTTCATTACCTAGTTTTACAACGTGTGTATTAGCAATATTTTTGAATTTTAAATCCAGAGCATTATTTAATATGCCCCCACTTTTTTGAGTACCAAAAACGCCTCTATAAACAAATTTATTAATCTTTGTTTCCTCTATATAACCTTTTGTTCTCACAAACTTATTTGTTAATGATGGTTTCCCATTCTTAAAGTTAATTGCAGTGATCATGCCATCTCCATCGAATGGATGATGAACCCATTGACCTCCTCTCTCTAATATGCCGGGCCCGTTTCTAAGCAAAGTTCCGTTTAATTCAACAATATTTTCGCCTTTAGTAATCTTTAATGATTCATTTGTTAATTCTGTTTCAACATTTTTATATGCGCTAGACCAATCTTCTTTATTAAAAGCTTGATTAGTCTTAATTTGTTTGTCTTGAATATAAGTCACTTTAAAGTTTTATTTTTATTTATTTTCGCCAAAAATCTATAAAATTGTGGCTTATTAAAAAAAATACTTAAATTGTATAGCTAATCAATTTCTAGCATTCCTTTACTACTAGGGATAGTTCCGGATCTCCTTAAATCTATTTCAGTAGCCATTCTCATTGATCTTGAAAAGGCTTTAAAACATGCCTCAACTATATGATGAGAATTTCTCCCTTCTATTTGGTTGATATGAAGGGTTATTCCACTACTGTTAACAAAAGCTATAAAAAATTCTCTTACTAATTCAGTATCATAATTTCCTATTCTTGGTGCTTTCAATTTGAGACCATAAGATAAATGAGGCCTTCCTGAACAATCTAAGGTCACTTGAACTAAAGCCTCATCTAAAGGTGCAAAAAAATGCCCAAATCTGTTTATCCCCTTTCTTTCTCCAAGGGCTTTGGTAAATGCTTTACCAAGGGCAATTCCGACATCCTCATTTGTATGATGATCATCAATGTGTGTATCTCCTATAGCTCTTATTTTTAAATCAAATAATCCGTGACTTGATATTTGATGAAGCATATGATCTAAGAAGGGTATCCCTGTATCAATTTCTGAAATTCCGTTGCCATCTATATTAATAAAAATACTAATATCTGTTTCATTTGTTTTTCTTTTAATTTCAGCTTGTCTTGAGGATGACATTTTAGTTTTTAAAATTTTAATTTACATTCCATTAATGCAATAACCTGCATCAACATAAATAGTTTGGCCTGATATACCACTTGCAAGATCACTCAAAAGAAAAGCAGCCGTATTACCTACTTCTGTTTGAGTAACTGTTCTGCGTAAGGGGGCTTTTTCTTCAACATTATGTATCATATCTAAAATGCCACCTATTGCAGAACTGGCAAGTGTTCTGATTGGGCCAGCACTTATTGCATTTACTCTTACTTGCCTTTCAGGACCAAGTTCTGCAGAAAGGTACCTCACAGACGCTTCAAGAGCTGCTTTGGCTACTCCCATCACATTGTAATTGGGTATGGCTCTTTCAGATCCTAAATAAGTTAAAGAAACGACCCCGGCACCATCACTGAATAGTGGTTTTGCTGCCTTACATAGAGGTGCTAAAGAATAAGCACTAATATTTAAAGCTCTATCAAAACCTTCGGATGAAGTCGCACTATAATCTCCGATTAATTCATCACGGCCAGCGAATGCAAGACAATGAACTAACCCATCAATTTGCCCCCAATTATTTTTAATATTTTCAAAAATTTCTTCAATTTGAGAAGGATTCTGCACATCAAGCGGGAGGAATAGTGATGGCTTTAAATCTTTCGTTAACTCTCTAACTTTAGACTCAAATCTCCCTTTTTCATCTGGCAAATATGTAATTCCTAGTTCAGCGCCAGCTTTTGAAAGTTGCTGAGCTATACCCCATGCTATTGAACGATTGTTGGCAATTCCAGTAACTAGAATTTTTTTGCCAGTTAAATTTAGAAGCATTTTATTTATTATTTATATAATTCTCCTACAAAAAGTACACTTCTTTGCGTATTACTGCAAAATATACAATAATTTTCAACTATAAGAAATATTTTTTAAGCATGGTTAAAACAAATTCAATGTATTTGGAATTAGGGACTCAATTACCTTTTTTCGAAATGATTAATGTCAATTCATCTAATCAAGAAAAATATAATTTTTCAAGACTGGATAATAGACATTTACTATTAATGTTTATTTGCGCCCATTGCCCTTTTGTAAAATATATTGAAAATCATATTTCAGTTTTAAGCGCTGATATTGAGGATCAAGTTCAAACTATTGCAATTTCAAGTAATGATATTGTTACTCATCCTTCTGATTCTCCAGAGAATTTAAGAAATCAAGCTAAATTGCAAGGCTGGACTTTTCCTTATCTGTATGATGAAAGGCAAGTTTTTGCCAAAAAATTAAAGGCTGCATGCACGCCTGATTTCTATCTTTTTTCAAATGCTGGGAATAAAAAATTCCCCCTTTTTTATCATGGACAACTTGATAGTAGTAGACCTAGTAATGATATTCCCATTACAGGAGAAGATTTACGAGCCGCGGTTCAAGAATTAAATAAAAATAGTAATTATCCTAACCCTCAACAACCATCGCTTGGATGTAATATTAAATGGACTCCAGGTGGAGAACCTGATTGGTTTAAATAAAGTAAACATAATGTTCTTCCCAGAGAAAAGCCTTTAAAGCTAATATGATTAATATGCAAATCCCTCCATTTACCTTAGAAAGACAGTTCAAAGAAATTGGCTCTGATATCGAAGATGCTGTTTTGAAAGTTCTTAAAGGTGGACAATATGTAGGCGGTCATGAGATTTCTAGATTTGAAGAGAATTTCGCATCTCTTATTGGAGTAAATCATGCTATTGGGTGTAATAGTGGAACTGATGCATTAATACTTGCTTTACGTGCTTTAGACATTGGAGAGGGGGATGAAGTAATTACTTCATCTTTTAGTTTTTTCGCTACTGCTGAAGCTATCAGTGCAGTAGGAGCCAATCCTGTTTTGGTAGATATTAATCCAACTAATTATTTAATTAATATTGATTTAATTGAAAGAGAAATAAACTCTAATACCAAAGCAATTATGCCAGTCCATTTATTTGGTAATGCTGTAAATATGAAATCAATAAAAGTATTAGCTAAAAAATATGATTTAAAAATAATTGAGGATTGTGCTCAAGCAACTTGTACTTTATGGGGTAATTCTAAGGTAGGTAGTATTGGAGACATTGGATGCTTTAGCTTTTTCCCAACTAAGAACTTAGGGGCTGCTGGAGATGGTGGTGCAGTTACAACCTCAGATTACAATATTGCTAGAAAAGTAAGAGAGTTGGCAGTTCATGGAAGTCCTAAAAGATATCACCATACTCAAATAGGATATAATAGTAGGCTCGATACTCTACAAGCAGCGGTCTTAAATATCAAACTAAAATCCCTATCAAAATGGATCAGTAATCGTCAAAAAATAGCCAATAATTATTTTGAATTATTAGAAGAAAATAGTTTTCTTCACTTCCCTATGATTGATTTTGACTCTATTTCGCATTCTTGGAATCAATTTGTGATCAGATTAAAAAATTATAATTATGATATAAACAATAATTACTCAAATTTATTTGAAACTGATTTCAATAAAAATAATTCTTTGAGAAATTTATTGAAACTCAGACTTTCCGAGAAAGGAATTAATTCAATTATTTATTATCCGATTCCAATACATGCACAAATAGCATACAAAAATATAAATTTCTCTAGAGAAAAACTTATTAATACAGAGATAGTTTGCACTGAAGTACTTAGTCTTCCAATGTATCCGGAAATTTCTTATGAAGAACAAGTTTATGTATCTAAAAACTTTAATATTATTTTAAAAAAATGTATTGACGAACTTCAAATATGTGCGTAAAGATCTTTAAAAAGTCTTTGCTGAGTATTGTGATTAACTATAGCTCCATAATAATTATTTTTTTCCAAATCAGAAATCTCACCATTTAGGATATCTTTATTAGGTACTTTAGATAATTCTGGAATCCAGAATTTAATATATTTGCAAATAGGATCGAATTTTTTAGTTTGAGTATATGGATTAAAAATTCTTAATGGCTTTGGATCCATGCCACTACTTGCACTCCATTGCCAACCTCCATTATTTGCGGCTAAGTCTCCATCCACCAATACCTTCATAAATTTTTCTTCACCCATTTGCCAATTGCAAATAAGATCTTTTACGAGAAATGAAGCAACTATCATTCGACATCTATTATGCATCCAGCCTGTACTATTAAGTTGTCTCATTGCTGCATCGATAATAGGAACTCCAGTTTCTCCATTGCTCCATCGATCAAACCATTCATGATTATTTTGCCAAGGAAAATGATCCCATTTTTTTCTGTAAGGTCCTTTTTCTAATTCTGGAAAATGGAATAAGCAATGTTGATAGAATTCTCTCCAAACTAGTTCTTTTTGCCAAGTTTCTATTGATATTTTATTATGGTTATTTTTATTTTTTAAGTCAGTAAACAAGGTTGAATTCCAGACTTTTCTTATACTTATTGTCCCAAATCTCAATGATGCACTTAGGAATGATGTTCCGTTTTGATCAGGAAAGTCTCTTGAAGATGCGTATGATCCAATTTTATCTTGGTTAATAAATTGGTCTAATAATTTTTCTGCAGCTATTTCTCCTGGTTTGCAAGGACATAAATTAATACCATCAAAATTTACTTTTTTTATAAATTTCTCTAATATTAATCTTGAACTATCAATTTTTTGACTTTCTTTAATCCCTATTTCTAAATCCTTTAATTTACCAATATTATTAAGATTTTTTTTCGAAGTGAGTAATTGTAGTTTTGACTTTAATTTTTTGTAAAACGGACCATAAACTGTATATGGTTTGTTACTTCCAGTATGAATTTGAGAAGGTTCTAATAATAAGTGATCCCATAATTCTATAATCTCAATTTTAAACTTTTTTAAAGTATTTTTAATTTCTAAATCACGATTAATTTCATAAGGTTCTATTGCTTTATTCCAAGCAACAAATTTAGCATCAATTAATTGAGCCAATTTAGGTATGAGAGTTAATGGATTACCTTCATCTATAATCATTCGACTACCAAGGGTTTCCCAATTTCTGCTTAATTCTTGCAATGAATTTCCAAGAAACCATGCTCTAGAATTCGCATTAAAGTCTTGAGAATAATTTTGATCAAAAATATATGTTGAAGTAATAGCATTTGATAAAGAAAATGCTTTTGACAAAGCGTTATTGTCATAAATTCGAAGATCTTTTCTATGCCAAAAAAGTATTCTGGGATTATTCATTAAATTCCTAAAAATTGCTTTGCTCTAAACCAAGCTGTTACTGTCTTTGCATCAAGGACTTCATCACCACAAGAAATTAAATTATCTAAATTCTGAGGATCCATAAGCAAAACTTCTATATCTTCGTCTAAATCCCCTTTTACCTTATTTTTTAATTTACTTAAATCACGTGCAAGAAATAAATGAATGACTTCATCTGAATATCCAGGAGCATTTACTAGAGCTCCTAGTTTATCCCATTTTTCTGCTTTATATCCAGCCTCCTCCTGAATTTCTCTTTTGATTGAGTTTATTGGGGTCTCTCCAATTTCTAAAGTACCTGCTGGAAATTCCAGCAAATATCTAGATACAGCAAATCTGTATTGGCGCAGGAGTATAACTTTATTTTCGTTTGTTATGGGAACAGCTAATGCAGCGTTTGGGAATATTATTTGTCCATATTCATCTTCATGTCCATTAGGTAGCTCAATTCTATTGATTTCAAAACTAAATTTTTTTGTTTTTAACTCGGAGATTTTTTCTTTAAAAATGGCTTTTTTGAAGTGAATGTTATCATCCATAATTTAAATAAAAATACCCTAACAGTTATTTTAGGATTTTGGAAATTAATCAACAAGCCATCTTTCTTCTTCAACTTTTTTAACTGTTTGTGTTCTACTTAAGACTTCAGAAAGGGGAGATATTATAAAATTACGATTCATAAATCTTGGGTGAGGTAATATTAATTCTTCATCCTTGAAACAAAAATCTTCCCACCATAAAATATCTAAATCTAAACATCTAGATAACCATTTCATGTTATTGGGAGTCTTTTTTCTTCCAAAATTTCTTTCCAAATTTTTAAATTCTCTTAGAAGGAATTTTGCATTTTCTGTTGTTTGCTTTGGGAAAGAGTTACTTTTGACTAGGACAAGTGTGTTTAGATAATTTGGTTGATTATCCTTGACTCCATGAGGACTTGATTCATATATTGAAGACCAATAAAAAATTGTTTCAGATGATTCAGTTTCTTTATTACAATATTTAGATTGGTTTATCCAACTCTTTATTAAAGTCTCAATTTTTGGTTTGCAAATTATAAATGTTTCAATAGGTTTTCCATAATTACTATCAATATTTGCTCCTAATGATATACATAGTCCATTTTTGATATTAAGATTTGATAATTCCACTAAAAAAAACATTGTTATTGGATAAATTCTATATCAGGGATTTTTAAAGTGATTTTGGAAAAAAAGTTAAAAGGAAAAGAAGACATAAAGGATTTAATGAAAAAGAAAGATTCTTTTAGAGCTTTTCCATTGGCTGCGATTACGGGACACAGCTTATTAAAATTATCTTTACTTTTATCAGCAGTTGATCCTAGCTTAGGGGGAGTTGTTATAGCAGGCGGTAGAGGTACAGGTAAGTCAGTTTTAGCGAGAGGTTTACATTCTTTAATTCCGCCGATAGAAGTAATAGATAATGAATCAATACTTGAAAAATTACGGGATAATAAGACTTCTTTAAGGCCTATAAGTAGAAATTTAGATCCAACAAAACCTGAAGAATGGGATGAAAATATTCATGAGTTAATAGCGAATATGTTTGGGGATGATTATCTTAACCAAATTGAAAATATTCCAAAAAAGATTATACAAGCCCCATTTATTCAAGTTCCAATTGGCATTACAGAAGATAGACTTGTTGGGTCTATAGATGTTGCAGCTTCTTTAAATACAGGAGAACAAGTTTTTCAGCCAGGTATCCTAGCTGAAGCTCATAGGGGTGTGTTGTACGTTGATGATATTAATTTATTGGACGATGGGATTGTAAATTTAATTCTTGAAGCTACTGGTAGAGAACAAAATAATATTGAAAGAGATGGATTAAGTCTTTCTCATCCATGTAGATCTCTTTTGATCGCGACTTATAATCCCGAAGAAGGAGCTTTAAGAGATCATGTATTGGATAGATTTGCAATTGTTCTCTCTGCAGATCAATCTATTGATAATGATCAAAGAGTTGAAATAACAAAATCTGTTTTATCTCATGCAGAAAATAACATCAAGTTTTCAGAAAAATGGTCTGACGAATCTGATAATTTATCAACCCAGTTGATTTTGGCTAGGCAATGGTTGAATGATGTAAAAATTACTGAAGAGCAAATAACTTATTTGGTAAATGAGGCTTTAAGAGGTGGAGTTGAAGGACACAGGTCTGAATTATTTGCAGTGAAGGTTGCCAAGGCAAACGCAGCTCTAAGAGGTGATGAGAATGTTAATTCTGATGATTTAAAAGTAGCAGTAAGATTAGTTATTCTTCCTAGGGCAATGCAAATACCTCCTGAAGATGAAGATATTCAACCTCCTCCACCTGAAGATCAAAATCCACCCCCACCTCAATCAAGTAATGAAGAATCTGAACCTGAATCAAATGAAAATGAGAATGATCAAGAGCAAGAACAACAAGAGGATAATTCTGAGGGGGATGAAGATGCTACTTCGGAAATTCCAGAAGAGTTTATTTTAGATCCTGAAGCATGTATGGTAGATCCTGATTTATTGCTTTTTTCATCAGCAAAGTCTAAAGCAGGAAATAGTGGAAGTAGGTCAGTAATTCTTAGTCAAAGTAGAGGTAGATATGTCCGACCTTTAATTCCAAAAGGTAAAGTAGAGAGAATCGCTGTTGATGCAACTCTAAGAGCAGCTGCCCCGTATCAAAAATCTAGAAGATTAAAAAATCCCGGTAAAACCATAATCATTGAGGAAAATGACTTTAGAGCAAAGCTCCTTCAAAAAAAGGCAGGAGCATTAGTTATTTTTCTTGTTGATGCTAGTGGTTCTATGGCTTTGAATAGAATGCAAAGTGCAAAAGGTGCAGTAATCAGACTTTTGACCGAGGCGTATGAAAATAGAGACGAAGTAGCTCTTATTCCTTTTAGAGGAAATCAAGCAGAAGTTCTTTTGCCTCCAACAAGATCTATTACCGCAGCAAAAAGAAGATTAGAAACAATGCCATGTGGAGGTGGATCGCCTTTGGCTCATGGGTTAACTCAATCAGCCAAAGTCGCAAAAAATGCACTCTCTACAGGAGATATTGGTCAGGTCATTGTTGTTGGAATAACTGATGGCAGAGGTAATGTTCCATTAGGCATATCACTAGGTCAAGTTGAAAATGAAAATGAAGATGAAAATGTGAATTTGAAGCAAGAAGTTTTAGATATTGCAGCCAAATATCCTATGTTAGGAATAAAGCTATTAGTAATAGATACAGAAAGAAAATTTATTGCTAGTGGCTTTGGAAAAGAACTAGCGGAAGCTGCAAAAGGAAAATATGTTCAATTACCAAAAGCTACAGATAAGACAATTGCAGCGATGGCTTTAAACGCAATCAATGAATTTTAAATTTTTATGGATAAATCTCGTTAAGGAATTTAGAAAGCCCAATTGTTAAATCTCTTAAAGATTTTGTTAATTCTTTGTCTTTCATTAAGCCTTCAAAATCATCACTCATATTGTCTAATTTGCCTGATATTGATTCCGCGGCATTTATTGTCAACTTAATATCTTTCAGAGTGTCTTCGTTATCGATGGCAGACAAAATACTGTTTAAATGACCTGCCGCTACTGTAACTTCTTTGATAAGAGGTTTAACTCTTAAAATTTCTTGCTTAGACAAATAAATTAGTTCATCAAGATTTTCTTGTGTTTTATCAAATTGGTCTATTGAATTAACTACATTTTCAATTAGATTTTCTTGATT
The DNA here is from genome assembly GCF_000015665.1 of Prochlorococcus marinus str. MIT 9515. Classification (NCBI taxonomy): domain Bacteria; kingdom Bacillati; phylum Cyanobacteriota; class Cyanophyceae; order Synechococcales; family Prochlorococcaceae; genus Prochlorococcus; species Prochlorococcus marinus. The sequence continues at coordinate 299,041 of NC_008817.1, forward strand.
TGATTCTTTTAGGATTTGATTTATCCTGTTAGTTATGTTTGAAAGGCTAGAAAGCTGCTTTCCAGTAATAGTGTCTCCCTGGCACACAATTAATTCACTATCACATTCTTCTGATATTGCTTTTGCAATATCCTTTGGGATTGTTTTTTGACTGGTTTCTAATGATACTTGAACATCACCTCCTAGAAAAGAATTGGTAACAACTTTTGCAAATGCTGGCTTTGGAAGAATAATTTCAGGATTATTGAGAACGATTTTTGCTTTGATGGATTCATTAGTAAAAAGAATATCTTCAATTGAACCTACTAAAATTCCTCTGTAAGTTACTGGAGATTTTTTTGATAAACCGCTTGCGTTGTTAAATTCTGCGAAAAGATACCAATTCTTTGAAGAAAGTTTTACACCTCTTAACCAGAAGGAAAAAAAAGTAAATATTAATATTCCTCCTAATAAGGAAAATCCTACAATTGAGTCTCGTAAGCTTCTACGCATAATGTTTAAATCTCTTTTGGTTGCATTGGTCCATTAAGGTTTCCATTTCTAAACTGAAAAACGTAAGGATCATTACTTTCTTTAAATTCATCAATAGAACCCGCCCATCTGAATTTACCTCCATAAAGTATCACAACTTTTTCTGAAGTCCTTTCTATAGTACTAAGAACATGACTAACTACAATAGATGATCCATTTGCTTTATTATTTGTCTTATTGATTAAATCTTCAATTCTTGATGAAGCAATGGGATCAAGTCCAGCGGTAGGTTCATCAAAAAGTAATAATGGCTTATTTTTTTTATCTAAGTCTTGTTCTGTTATTAATGCTCTAGCAAAACTTACTCTTTTTTGCATACCGCCACTTAATTCATTTGGAAGTTTTTCCTCAACATCAAATAAACCCACCTCTTGTAAACATTCTCTAACTATTTCTCGAATAGATTGTTTGGATAAATTTTTATTTCTTTGAAGTATAAATCCTACATTTTCTTCAATAGTTAAAGAGCCTAATAAAGCTGGATTCTGAAAAACTAATCTTACATCCGGAGGATGAGTTTGATCTAATCTTAGGTAAGTTTGTTTTTCCCCAAATATGCTTAATTCCCCCTCATTAGGTAAAATTAAACCTGCTAATATTTTTAATATAGTTGATTTTCCAGAGCCTGATGGACCAATAATTGCTAATTTTTCTCCCTCATTTAGTTTTAAATTGACTTTGTCTAGTACATTTTGATCCCCCCAACTAATGGAGAGATTATTGGTTTCTACAGCAGGTTTTGAATTTTTCAAAATTTATAGATTGCAATTTGTCTTTAAATACATATTGCCTACTTTTTAAAAATAAAAAAAGGATGTATGTATTTGATTTATAATTAGTTTAAATATAAACATAAATTTTGAAAAAAAATTTAGAGGGATTTTGATGAAGAAGAGGAAAAAAAGAGTAAAGAGAACTTTATCTTATTTTAAAAAATCAAATTTAGGATTGATAAATAGGATTATAAGAATTTTAAGTTGGCTCTTACCGGGACTGGTAATAAAAAGATGGATGATAACCTCTGCCATTGGATTATTAACTTCATTATTAGGGATTGTAATCTGGACTAATTTAAGGCCCCTTTATTGGTTAATAGCAGTTTTTTTCTGGATAATAGATCAGTTAACAAGTATTTTGCCTATTTCAATATTAGGGCCATTAATATTTATCTTTGGGCTTCTGTTAATTGGAATTGGTCAAAATAGAAGTATCAATTCTATACAAAAAGCGCTTGTCCCAGAGAAGAATACATTTTTAGTAGATGCACTCAGAGTAAAAAGTAAATTAAATAGAGGCCCCAATATTGTTGCTATTGGAGGAGGAACAGGTTTGTCAACCTTATTAAAAGGTTTAAAAAATTATAGTAGTAACATTACTGCAATAGTTACGGTTTCTGATGATGGAGGTAGCAGCGGAGTTTTAAGAAAACAATTAGGTGTTCAACCTCCTGGGGATATAAGAAATTGCTTGGCGGCATTATCAAATGAAGAACCTATATTGACAAGATTATTTCAATATCGATTTTCAGGAGGAAGCGGATTAGAAGGGCATAGTTTTGGTAATCTTTTTTTATCAGCACTAACAACAATTACAGGAAGTTTAGAAAAGGCAGTTCAGGCATCGAGCAAAGTTTTAGCGGTCCAGGGACAAGTTTTACCAGCAACAAATATTGACGTAATGCTTTGGGCAGAACTAGAAGACGGTCAAAAAATATTTGGGGAAAGTAATATAAGCCAATCAAAAAAAATGATTTCTAGGATTGGTTATCTTCCTGAAAATCCATCAGCTCTTCCAAGCGCGCTTGAATCTATAAAAGAAGCAGACTTAATAGTACTAGGACCTGGGAGTCTCTATACTTCTTTGCTACCTAATTTACTTGTCCCAGAAATAGTAGATGCTCTTTTGAAAAGTAATGCTCCAAAAATTTATATAAGTAATTTGATGACTCAACCTGGAGAAACCGATGGACTTGACGTATACCAACACATCAAAGCAATAGAAAAACAATTGTTAAATTTTGGGGTAAAAACCCGAATATTTAATGCAATACTTTCTCAAATTCAATTCGAAAAGTCACCGCTCGTTGATTATTATCAAAGTAGAGGAGCCATACCAGTTGTATGTAATAAAGAAAAATTAATTTCAGAAGGTTATTATGTTTTGCAAGCTCCTCTTTATTCAAGAAAAATTACCCCAACACTTAGGCATGACCCTCGAAGACTTGCGAGGGCAGTCATGTTTATTAATAAAAAATTAAAGAAATTAAATTAATAAATCTAATAGGCATCTTGTAATTCATAAAAGTCAGGTTGAATATAATCTTTTCTTAAAGGCCATCCTCTCCAATCCTCAGGCATCAAAATTCTTTTGGGGTTTGGATGATCTTGAAAGTTGATCCCGTACATGTCATAAGTTTCTCTTTCCTGCCAATCACTCCCTTTGAAAATTTTATAAAGGCTAGGTACAGATAAATCTGAATCTCGATTTAAAAAAACTTTAACTCTAATTTCTTTAATCTCTTCTAATTCTTCAATATCTTGAAGTGAGATTAAATGGTAAAAACTTACAAGACGTTTCCCGGGTCCCTCATCATAACCTCCTTGACACTGTAGGTAATTAAAGCCATATTTTTTTAAAGAAGATATGGCTTCGTATAATTTTTCGGGTTTAACTGAGAGGAGCTCAACACCTATGTGATCGTTTCCTAATGAGTTGTTTGTAATTCCATCTTTATAAAGTCGATTACTTACTATTCCTCTTTGTTCAACTATTTCTTCTGAAGATTTAGATAAATTATTTTGGTCCATTATTTTGTTTCTTCATCAATTAAGTTCTCTTCGATTTTAACTTTTATATTTTCTTCAATCATCTCTAGATCTGAAGACTTAATTGCTTTTTCAGATTTTTTGTTTAAATATTCTCCGGTATTTTCTGAAAAAACAAGTTTCATATCATGTTTGACAGTCAAATACCTGTGAGTTTGTTCAGCTTTATTCCTTTCAAGAATACTTTCATTCCCAACTTTTTTTCTTAATTTAATAACCGCGTCAAAAATAGCTTCTGGTCTAGGAGGGCATCCGGGAAGATATAAATCAACCGGGATTAATTTATCAACCCCTCTTACTGCAGTTGTCGAGTCTGCACTAAACATCCCACCAGTTATTGTGCAAGCTCCCATAGCAATTACATACTTTGGCTCTGGCATTTGCTCATACAATCTCACTAATGCTGGCGCCATCTTCATTGTTACGGTCCCTGCAACAATAAGTAAATCAGCTTGTCTTGGGGAACTTCTAGGTACCAAACCAAACCTGTCAAAATCGAATCTAGACCCTATCAGTGCTGCAAATTCGATGAAACAGCATGCGGTTCCATATAAAAGTGGCCATAGACTACTTAATCTGGCCCAGTTATGAAGATCATCTAAACTAGTCATTATGATATTTTCACTCAAGTCAGTCGTTACTTGTGGAGCACCTAGAGGATTACAGGTTTCTTCTCTAAGCTCTCTAATTGCTTTTGGTGATAGTGAATTGTTCATTTTTTTAACTCCATTCTAAAGCTCCTTTTCTCCATGCATACGCAAGTGCAATAACCAATATTGCGATGAATATGAGAGCTTCAATAAAGGCTAATAAGCCTAATCTATTGAACGCGACAGCCCAAGGATAAAGAAACACCGTTTCTACATCAAATATAACGAATACTAAAGCAAACATGTAGTATCTAATGTTGAATTGAATCCAAGCTCCTCCAATGGGCTCCATTCCTGATTCATATGTAAGTTTTCGCTCACCAGTTCTCCCTTTGGGAGCAACAATTAGGTTGGTAACTAAAGCTAAAATTGGAACTGCAGCAGCAATTATTAGAAAACCTAGAAAATATTCGTAGCCTGGGAGTGAAAACATTTAAAAAAAATAGTGGGAAAATTCGCTTAATTCAGCAAAATCTTTTAGAGTCACTTTAGTTAAATACTAAATCGTGAGTGAAAACATTCAACCATCTTCTGATGATAAACAAATAGTTGAGGATTTAGCTAAGGAAGAATCTTCGGAAAAACTCCCTAAACTTAACAACAAAGAACTTACTATTAATTTAGAACAAAATAGATTCGAATGTAGAAGTTGTGGATATATTTATGATCCTATAGAAGGGAACAAGAAGCTTAATATCCCCAAAAATACTCCTTTTTCATTAATAGACGGTAACATTTTTGCTTGTCCAGTATGCAGGGCAGGTAAAAATTTATATAAAGATATAGGACCAAGAGAAAAACCAAGTGGTTTTGAAGAAAATTTAACTTATGGCTTTGGATTTAATAGCTTGCCACCTGGTCAGAAAAATATTTTAATTTTTGGTGGATTAGCATTTGCCGCGGCATGTTTCCTTTCTTTATACTCTTTGCATTAATATAAGTCCATGAAAAATTTTTTAATTAGCATCCCAAATCTTATTTTATCGCTTACTCTCTGCCTTGTTTTAACCAGCTGTTCCTCAAATGGTGTAAAAATGAGTGAAAGCAGTCCTTGGGAAACAATTCAATTTGAAGATCAGTCAAACGCATTAGACGTGGACTTCATAGATAATAACCATGGATTTCTAGTTGGTTCAAATAGACTGATCATGGAATCAAAAGATGGAGGACGATCATGGGAAAAGAGATCATTAGATATTCCTGCAGAAGAGAATTTTCGCTTGCTTGATATAGATTTTAAAGGTTCTGAAGGCTGGTTAATCGGACAACCTTCTTTGGTAATGCATACTATTGATGAAGGGAAAAACTGGACTAGGTTATCTCTTGGTAAACTTCCTGGCCAACCTTTTTTAGTATCAACTATTAATGAAGGGGTTGCTCAATTAGCAACAACTTCAGCGGCTATTTATGAGACTTCAAATAGTGGTGAAACATGGGAAGCAAAAGTATCAGATCCCTCTGAACAGGGCGGTATAAGAGATTTAAGAAGGACATCTAAAGGAGATTATGTAAGTGTAAGTAGTTTGGGAAATTTTTTCTCTACTCTCGATAGTGGAAGTGATACTTGGATAGCTCACCAAAGAGCAAGTAGTAAGAGAGTTCAAAGTATTGGATTTAATCCAAGTGGGAATTTATGGATGTTATCTAGAGGAGCTGAAATAAGATTTAATGAAGACATTAATGATGTGGAAAAATGGAGCAAACCAATAGTTCCCATTTTAAATGGTTATAATTACTTGGATATGGGTTGGGACCCTGATGGTAATATTTGGGCTGGAGGGGGTAATGGCACTTTAATAGTTAGTAAAGATGATGGTAAGACTTGGAATTCTGACCCTATTGCCTCAGATCTGCCTACTAACTTTATTAAGATTCAATTTCTAGCAAAAGATGAGTTGGATTCTCCCAAGGGATTTATTCTTGGAGAGAGGGGCTATATATTGAAGTGGAATGGTTAATTAAAAAAAATAAAAAAATTCTTAAATTTCTTGTCATTTAACAACTGTCTGTAACCAAGCTGTAAATTTCTCCACAAACATAGTATTTTTCCTTGTAAGATCAAGAAGTAATTAATTGTGATTATGGCCGCAGGTTCAACGGGTGAACGCCCTTTCTTTGAAATAATCACCAGTATAAGATACTGGATTATTCATGCAGTAACACTTCCAGCTATCTTTATAGCGGGATTTCTATTTGTTTACACAGGCTTAGCCTATGATGCATTTGGGACTCCACGCCCTGATAGTTATTTTCAGGCGTCTGAGTCAAAAGCACCTGTTGTAACTCAAAGATATGATGCTAAATCTCAATTAGATTTAAGAACAAAATAATTATGTCAAATTCCCAAGCTCCAATGCAGGCTGTTGAAGTTCGCGTTTATCCTATCTTTACTGTTCGCTGGCTAGCAGTACACGCTCTAGCGATACCTTCAGTATTTTTCTTAGGTGCTATAGCAGCTATGCAATTTATCAGTCGCTAACTTTATCAATCATGCAAGTAAACGAAAATCCAAATAAAGTTCCAGTAGAACTTAATCGTACAAGCCTTTATCTAGGCGTATTATCAGTATTAGTTTTAGGAATTTTATTTTCCAGTTACTTTTTCAACTAAATTAAAATTATGAGTAAATTAAAAGGCCCTGATGGGAGAATTCCCGATAGATTACCTGATGGCAGACCAGCTGTTGCTTGGGAAAGAAGATGGACTGAAGGAACCCTTCCACTTTGGCTGGTAGCTACAGCCGGAGGAATAGCGGTTATTTTTGTATTGGGTATATTTTTCTATGGATCATATCAAGGAGTAGGAGCAGGCTAAAGTATCCATTACTTTTTAGTTGTCTCATATAGTTAATCTAACTCCAATATATGTCTGTTAATATCTTCAGCTTTTCTTTGGTAGAGCTGGGGATATTTTCTTTTGGGGTTATTAAACCATCTTTCAAAGAAAAATGTGATTTGCTTTTAGGTCTATCTCTATCAATAACTTTCGCTATTTCAAAGACAATTTTATTAGCAACTTCAGTATTAGTTCTGAGATTTTCCAAAACCATCTCTACTGATACTTCTTGATGAGTTTGATGCCAGCAATCATAATCAGTAACCATGGATAGTGAAGAATAGGCTATCTCAGCTTCTTTAGCTAATCTTGCTTCAGTGTGATTAGTCATACCTATTATTGAACAACCCCAACTTCTATATAAGTTAGATTCTGCTCTGGTTGAGAAAGCCGGCCCTTCCATTGCTAGATATGTTCCTCCTCTATGTAATTGTCTTCCCCCCGGTATAGTTTTTTCTCCAACATTGGCTAGGATTTCTGATAAATTCCTACAGAAAGGATCACCCATAGTTACATGAGCTACTGCTCCTTCATTAAAAAATGTTGTAGGTCTTTTATGAGTTCGATCAATAAATTGATCGGGAATAACAATATCAAGGGGCCTAATTTGTTCTTGAAGGGAGCCAACTGCAGATGGAGCAATTATCCATCTCACACCAATAGATCGGAGAGCCCAAATGTTAGCTTTGTAAGGGATATCTGTTGGATTGAGACTATGTGTTCTACCATGTCTTGCTATAAAAGCAATTTCTAAGTTGCCAATTTTAAAGAGCCTAATTGAATCAGAAGGTTTACCATAAGGAGTATTGACCTCAAATTCTTCATGACATTCTATTTTGTCAATTGAATAGAAACCACTCCCACCAATTACTCCTAATCTTGATTCTTTAATTGGTAATAAATGCTGTTTATTCATTGTGAAACAAATGACTATTAATCATCTAGTACTAATTGGAGGAGGACATACAAATGTTCTTTTGATGAGAAAATGGTTGATGAATCCTAAATTAATGCCAGAAATACCTATCTCAATTATATCTAGAGATACTGATTTAGTTTATTCGGCTATGTTCCCTTCTGTTATTTCTAAATCAATTTCTTTAAATGATAGCTTAATTGATATAAGATCTCTAGCTAAAAAGGCCAAAATATCTTTCATACAAAATGAAGTATTAAATATTGATTTTCACTTAAAAAAAATTTGTTTAAAAAATAGACCCTCAATTGGTTACTCAAAATTAGTACTTAACTACGGAAGTCAAACCAAAATCTCAGGAGAATTTGAAGATTTAGTCAATAATCAAATTGCTTTCCCTATTAAACCTTTTTTTAAAGCTTATGAGTTAATTAAAAACGAAGATAAGAATGATTCTGAACCTGAAAAACCTTTTATTATTGTTGGGAGTGGTCTCGCAGCAATTGAAATTGCATTTGCTCTAAGAAAAAGATGGGAAAAAAGATCTTTAAAGATTCTTTGCAAAACATATAAAATTGATACTAAAATTTCAAAAAGTTTATATAGATCGAATATAGAACTAGTTAAAAGCCTTCCTGTTGATTATGGAAAGATTCTCTTATGTACAGGAAATTCTTCACCTCTATGGGTACAAAGTTATAATTCAGAATTAGATTCAAAAGGACGATTTTTAACAAATCAGAATTTAAGGTTGAAAAATTTTTCAGGGATTTTTGCAACTGGTGATTGCGCAGTCATAGAAACCTCTAAGAGACCTTCATCAGGAATATTTGCAGTAAAAGCTTTGAATATATTGGCAGCTAATATTCAGCAGGACATAAAAGGTAAATCATTAAAAAGATGGTATCCCCAAAAAATCGGATTGCAAATAGTAAATTCTTATCCTAGGAAGATTCCCAAAGCTTTTGCCTTTTATGGTGATGTTGTGTTTGGGCCTTCTTTTTTTCTTTGGTATCTCAAAAATAAAATAGATGAAGGTTTTATTAAAAAATTTCGTATCTTAGAGCCGAAGATGAATCATAAAATCAGAGAAGGTGAGGAAATGGATTGTAGAGGATGTGCAGCTAAAATTCCTCAAAATATTTTAAATAAATCCTTAAGAAGTGCTCAACTAGAAAATTTTGCAACTTCTCCCGAGGATGCTGTACAAATTTATAATAATAATCAAGAAACTATTCTTCAAAGTGTTGATGGATTCCCCGCATTAATAAGTGATCCTTGGTTAAATGCAAAAATTACTGTTTTGCATGCTTGCTCAGATTTATGGGCTTGCGGAGCAAAACTTTCATCTGTTCAGGCCTTAATATCTCTCCCTAAAGTTGGAAAGGATTTTCAAAGCTACCTTTTTACTCATTGTCTGAAGGGCATAAAAACAACAGTTGAAGAACAAGGAGGTGAGTTGATTGGAGGTCATACTTTTGAGTCAAGAAGTTTAGTTGATAAACCTTATTCTTTAGGAATCGACATTTCTTTAACTGTTCAGGGTGTTTTGAGAAATGGAGCAAAACCATGGTTCAAATCCGGTATGCAAAAAGGGGATATTCTCCTAATGTCGCGACCTTTAGGCGTGGGAATATTTTTTGCTGCTCAAATGCAAAATATAAATTTGAAAGATAGTTCAGAGGAGATAATGAAAAATTTAGTTAAAAGCCAGCAACCATTGATTGAACAAATTTATTTTCTTCAAGATAAGTTTGGAGAAACGTTTATAAATGCAGCAACTGATATAACTGGCTACGGATTTATGGGACACCTTAAAGAGATGATTGATTCATCTAATTTATCAAGGAAAGATAATAACCTTGAACCTATAAATGTCTTATTAGATTTATTAGCATTTAAGGCTTATCCAGGAGTATTTGAGTTAATTCGTAAAGGTGTCAAAAGTTCTCTGTTCGAATCAAATAAAGAAATAATTGATCAAATTCTTTCAGAAAAACCAAAAAATAGAATTATTTCGTTTTCAAAAAAAAATAAAGTTAATAGTGAAAGTTTTAAAGAAAAAATATCATTATTATTAGACCCGCAAACATGTGGCCCACTTTTGATCAGTTGTGATCCTAAGTATGAAAGTTTTTTAAACGATGAATGGTATAAGGTTGGAGAAGTAATAAATTGATAGTCAGTTTCTTTTAATTTTATCGATCTCTATATATCTCAACCTTTTAATTTCATTACCCATTTCTTGCCCCGGATGCCATCCTTCACTTTTTAATGATGCTCCACTTTTCTTTGATTTAATAAATTTATAAATAAAAAGCCATCTAAAAAATGATTTCCAAAATTCCCCCCCGTTGCAAATTAACAATTTAACTGTTTCTTCATCTAGGTTTTTTGTTTCAATAAATTCAGTCCAATTTGAAGGAGTCAAATAGAGAAATTTTTCTTTTTCATTTTCTAATTGATTTGAAATATTTAGGTAATCTTTGAGTATTTTCTTTTCCTTGCTATTAATAAAAAATCTTTGACATGTTAGCTCAAAATTTTCTGAATTTTTTAATAAGTATAGAATATAATTTCCCTTTAATTTTTTAATCCACTTTAAACCCCTTAAAAATTTATTATCAATACTAATATTTTTATTTAAAATAGAAATAACTTCCCAATCATTTAGTAAAGAAACTATTTTTGCAAGATTGTCGTATTTGTATATTTCTGACAATTCCATCCTGATTCTAATACTTATTCCTGGAGGAAATCTAGATTTAGTATCATCGTTAATAACTGCCCATGGCCATCTCTTGACAGTATCTTGAGATTGTTTAAGTGATTTTTTTGAAATTTTAAAACCTAATCTCGATGCATATCTTGCGCATCTTATTATTCTACTAGGATCATCTTGAATACTATTTTCATGCAGCAAATGTAATTCTTTTTCTTTTATATGTTTGATGCCATCAAAGTAATCATAAATTTCTTGCTTTGAGAATTCAAAAGCTATGGCATTTATACTAAAATCTCTTCTTTTTAAATCCTCTTCAATACTTGTATGCTGTACGATTGGATTTAATCCTGGAGCTTCATAGGTTTCTTTTCTTGCAGAAGCTATATCAATTTTTAAATTGTTAATATTTAATTCAACAGTGTCATATATTTCAAACTCTTTTATTAGGCAAAGTTCTACATTTGATATGTTTTTTTTTATGAATTTTGCTAGATCAACTGAAGATCCTTCAGTAACTATATCTATGTCGATTGGGCTGAAAAAAGTCTTTTTATGAATTTTATTGATTAATAAATCTCGTATATAGCCACCTACTATTGCAACTTTAACGTTGCTATGCAATTTAATATAATTAGAAATTATATTAAATAAGTCAAAAGGAATTTTTAATATTGATTGATTTATATGAGCCGAAATATCATTCATTTCAATTTCAGTTTATTGCTCTTATTGGAGCTAATCTTGGGTCTAAAATTTTGCTACCTTTATCTCCAAATTTAACTGCTAACGATATTTTTTCTCCACTACCAAAAATATGTATAATTTCTCCCTTACCAAATTTGGAGTGAATTACTTTATCTCCTATTATCCAACTTTTACCTTTGCTGGGTCCGGAATATAGCTTTCTCACTGCATTGATAGGTTTATTTAAAAATTCATTTGAATTGTTCCTATCTACTCTTGTTAAACGGTCAAGATGTCGATCCCTTCTAATAGAAGCACCACCAGATTGAGGTAATTCGCCATCAATTAATTCCTCTGGTATTTCTGAGAGAAAGATTGACGGAATTGTTGGTTCTCGCATACCTCCCCACAATCTCCTCTCCCTTGCATGTGATAAGAAAACTCTCTCTTTAGCTCTTGTTATACCTACATAGCATAATCTTCTTTCTTCTTCTAGAAGAGAAGGCGTATCAATGGACCTATGGCTTGGGAACAAACCTTGTTCGAGTCCAGTTATAAATACATTTTGAAATTCTAATCCTTTACTGTTATGGAGAGTCATTAAAGTAACAGAGTTGGGATGATTTTTTTTCGTATCATTATCTGTTGTTAAAGCTGCTGTTGACAAGAATCCTTCTACATTTGCATTCTCTGTCTCTTCTTCGAATTGAGTAGCAGCATTTATTAATTCCTGCAGATTATTTCGTCTGTCTTCAGATTCCTCTGAACCAGACCTTAACAATTCATTTAAATAACCGCTTTTTTCTAAAATTAATTGAAGAATTTGAGCAGGTCCTGAGTTCTCTACGTAGCAAAGAAGGTCATTCATCAGGTCTGTGAATTTATTAATGCCCTTTGACGATCTACCTATAGTCTCATCTAAACTTTGTTTGTCATTTATGACCTCCCATAAAGGAATGTTTAACTTAATTGATAGATCACTAAGCTTTTGAATAGTTGTTTTTCCTATGCCTCTTCTCGGCACATTTATGATTCTCAAAAGGCTTACATTATCTGAAGAATTTACTAATACTTTTAAATAGGCAACTGCATCTTTAACTTCTCTTCTGTCATAAAAACGTAATCCGCCAAAGATTGTATAAGGTATTCTCCATCTTACTAGTGATTCTTCTAATACCCTAGATTGAGCCCTAGTCCTATATAGGATTGCGAAATTTCTCCAAATTGGTTGATTATTATAATTGTTTAGAGATCTTAATTTTGTTGTTATTGCTTCAGCTTCAGATATTTCATCATCACAGCTAAGCAACTTTAAAAGTTCTCCTTCTTCCTTTGTAGGCTTTAAAACTTTATCAATTCTTTCAGTATTATTTTCAATTAAAGAATTTGCAGCGTTAAGAATATTTGATGAAGATCTATAGTTTTCTTCTAATTTCACCAAAGATGCTTTCTTATCATTATTAGATGGACCTTTAAAATCTTCTTGAAATCCAATTAATATTCTAAAATCGGCTGCTCTAAAACTATAAATACTTTGATCAGCATCTCCAACAACAAAAATTGATCGATTATTCCATTCGCAAAATTTATTTGGTTTAGTATTACCAGCCGTAATTAATTTGATAAGTTCATATTGTGTCCTATTTGTATCTTGATATTCATCAACTAAAACATGCTGGAATCTTTTATGCCAGTAATCCCTAACTAAATCATTTTGCCTTAATAAAAAAACCGGAAGTAGTAAAAGATCATCAAAATCTAAAGCATTATTTTTAGAGAGAGATATTTTGTATCTTCTATAAGCATCTGCAATAACTTTATCAAAATGATTATCAGCTTTCTCTTCGAGTTCCTTAGCTGTAAAACATTGATTTTTTGCGTTACTAATTGCTCTCTTTATTTTCTTGGGATCAAATCTTTTTGGATCAAGACTCATATCTTGACTAATAATTTCCTTTACCAAGGTCTGAGAATCTGTCTCGTCATAAATAGAAAATTGCCTCGTCCATCTTAACCCTTCAGGATCTTGATATTTTTCAATATCGTATCTTAACAGCCTTGAAAATAGTGAATGAAAAGTTCCTATCCATAGGTCCTTGAGCCTTTCTTGATCAATATTTGTTCTTAATTGGTTTTGATCAAATTCTTTGAGAGTTGCCCAAGGCTGCCCAAATTGATTGAAAGCTAGTTCTTGTGCAAGTAGTACTTGAAGTCTTGCTTTCATTTCTTTTGCAGCTTTATTTGTAAAAGTTACTGCCAAGATATTATGAGGATCTACTGAGTGATTTTCTATTAAATTAGCAATTCGATGAGTAAGAGCCTTAGTTTTCCCACTACCTGCACCTGCTACAACTAGCAGTGGCCCATTGATATGATTGACTGCTTTTAGTTGTGCATTATTTAAAGAGTTAAAAAGGAAGTTGTGAGTTTGAGACACTTTCTGTAGGTTGTATGATCAAAGTTTGAACTTACTTTAATTTGAAGATTGAGTTTTAGACTCTAATTCTTCTAATGCTTTTTTTAAATTTATTAGTTCATTATTATTTTTGATTATTTCTTCGAACTTATTTTGAGGCATTTTTAATTTAATACTTCTTTCAAGAATTTCTTTTTCTAATCTTTTCTTGTAAGAAGAAACAAGTTTTTTTGATAATATTAATTCTTGTTTATCCAAAATTTTTAATCAAAAGTAGTTTTATCTTAGCGAAAAAATTTTTTTATTTACATTATTTTAAATATCACTTCGAAATGAAGTTTTTGATTAAGAACCATTTCGTTTATTTTCAAATGAAATTTTTTTAATTTACTCTGTTCTATAGTGCATAAATAGAAATTTTAAGTTTTTAATTTAGGAATGTCTGTACCAAATAATAATCAAATTTTATCAACCGATAGAAAATTAGAAAATATAAATAATAAAAATATTGAATACATAAAAGAATTTATAAATACTGCAAACTCAAGGTTAGATGCAATAAATTCGATAACAAATAATTCTCACGCAATTGCCGCTGATGCAGTGACCGCAATGATTTGTGAAAATCAAGATTCAATAAATTCAAAAATCTCCATAGATTCCACAAATAAGATGTCTGTTTGTCTAAGAGATGGAGAAATAATCTTAAGGATTGTTTCTTATCTTTTAATTTCGGATGATGAATCGGTTTTATCTAAAAGCTGTTTAAAGGATCTTAAAAATACTTATTTAGCCCTTGGAGTGCCTCTGAAAAATGCAATCCGAGTTTTTGAACTGATGAGAGATGCAACAATTTCTGATTTAAAATCCACAGTTAATGAAATGTCAGGAGAAAAGAGATTTCTTCAAGATTTAATTAGTAACACAGAGTTTCAATTTGAAAGAATAATCAATCTCTTAAAGTAGATATATTTCTTATCTCTGATGCATGTGAGGTTTGTATCACGGTATTGTTTTCTAGATTTCTAATTACTGAAAATCTAGATCTTATATGAGTTGATAAAAAACAAATTCTCTCTTCAGAAATTGTTGTACTGTAAACAGTTTTAATATTTAAGTTGTTATTCCCATCAATTAAATATTCTGAAGATACAATCACCGATTCAGAATATCCCTTATTGCGTATAACAATTCCTTTGTTTTTATCTTTTGGTGAAAATAATAATATAGTCTTATCTTTCTCAATTTTTTGATCCATCTCCCAATCGCTAATAGCCTGCCAACTTATTGATATTGCAATAACAGAAGGTTTAAAACCTAAATTAGATTTTTCTAAAAGTTCAACTACATTTTTATTATTTATTTCTAATTCTTGTATTAATATTCTACTACTTGAATTTTCTACTTCCTGAAAAGCAAGAGAGTGAGTGCTTCTTATGGATTTCCACTCTCCTAAACTTTTTCTTATGAATTCATTAATTGTTATGAGATTCTTCGTCAAGTTTTTCTTCTACTGAATAATGGTTAGCTTTTTGAATCATCCTTACCATTGAATCTACCATTAATCTTTTTGCAGAAGTCACTTTTAAGCCGGAAGGCGTAGTTGATATTTGTTCTCCAGGACGATCGTATGATGTTGGTCTAAATGGAGTCATATAAAATTTTAGAAATCAACAGAATTATATTCTTGCATGAATAGTCATTTTAGATGTTGTTGTTTGCAAAAATGTTATATCTTTTTTCAGGTTTCAGAATTCTTTATTTTTAAATTTTTCTTTTTGCTAAGCCTGAAATAGTAGCTAACGCAAACATACCAAGAAGAGCTATTCCTAAAAATAACCCCGCTCCTTGACTAACTCCAGCTCCAACAGCAACTAAAATGGAATCACTTATTAGAAGGCTTATTAATAAGGCAGGAGTGAATATTTTCCATCGAGTTCCTCCAATACCTATTGCGTAGCTAAGAAAATCAAAAAGTCCAGTCATAAGAAGACCTGTCATTAGAAAGAAATTTTCCTCTAATTGGTTTTGATTAAAACTTTCAATTCTTTTCATTGCTTTTGAACCCACTAACCCACGAACAGGACCACGACCAAAATATCTTGCTATGAAAAAAGCTGCTTGGCAAAAAACGATATCAGAAAAGACAATTGTTATGTAACCTTTCTGGAATCCTAATAAGGAGCCAGCCAGAAGTGAATAGGCTGAGCTCGGTAGAGCAGGTAAAATTATGCTTACTCCCCTAAGAACGAATATTCCAACAGGCGCCCAAATGCCCATACTTTCTACCTTGTCCCTAAGAGGATCAATTCCATAATTTTGGATCAAATAAATTAATACAATAAATATTGCTATAAAAAAAACTACTGAAAGGAATTTCTGAATTTTATTCATTATTTGTCTGACAATTTTTTAAGAAGTAACTTTGGAATTTAATATTTGATTCTATCTATAAAATAAATACTAATCAATAAAATTTTTTACAAAGTTTTAATCTTATAGTCTGCATCCCAATTTATAATTTAAAAACATTTTAGATCCTAAATAAAAATTTATAACTAAAAATTTTAAAGATTTCAACTTATAGATTTATAATTGTGTTCAAAAATTTTATGACTCAAATCAAGACTAAACTTTCATCAATAGTTTCCCAGAATACCTTGGCCTTGATTCTTTCGATAATTGTCGTTTTTAGCATATCAATAAAACAAACATACGCTTTATCTCATGAGTGGGTTGGAGTACCAATTAGTGAATACGGAGAACAATTATGGGATAGAAAAAGTATAAAAAGGAATGAAGATGGCTCTGTAAGAGTATTGAGCAAATTCATTCCAAAAACTAAAAGCGAAATTACTCAAGATATCCTTTATACAATGGATATAAATTGTTTTGAGAAATCCTTTAGGGATGTTGATGTTTTTACCGATGAGGCTAATAGCCGCTTAAATAATTTAGCTGATTGGAAAGATCCAAATGGAGATCAACTGATTTTAGGTGTTATTGGTCAAGTATGTAGAGTTGAAAACTAAGATTTTAATTTAGAAATATTTTAATAAAACCATACTTTGGAACAGTTCTTGAAGGAAATAAATCTTAGTCGAACGGAATCCTTATTTCTTTTGAAATTATTCAAATAATATATTTTGACTTCAATTTATATGAATTTTGACTTGATTCATCCACCGCAAAATCGTTCTGTTTCCATGACATTTTTATTGTAAAAAAAAATTATTAGATAATATCTGTTTTATGAAAACAGTAAAGATACCACCTTACTTAGTAATAGAGCCTTCAAAGGAGGTAATCTTTTATGTGCCAAACAAGTCTAATGATTTAAAGGATATTGATTCTTGGATAAAAGAACTAAATCTTACGGATTACAGCGGGATGATTATAAATAGTAAATGTATGTTCAATAGATTGAAAAACAAGGAATGTAACTAGAACAGTTTTTAGAACAGTAAATAGAACATCAGAAATCTTTTTGTAACTAGAACAGTTTTTGGAACAGTAAATAGAACATCAGAAATCATGTGTAAGCCATAGTAGTACAAAAATCAACAAAAATTTATTTGGAACTGACTTGATATACAAATTCTCAAAAAATTGTTTTTGATTCTAATAAATATTCCTCCTATTACTAAAGGGGAATTACTATTATCTAATTATTTTGAGTCATATATTCAATCTATAATGAATCTATAAATAATAAAAACCCAGTCTTTGACTGAGTTTGAAGGTGCCAGGACCCAGATTTGAACTGGGGACACGGCGATTTTCAGTCGCCTGCTCTACCAACTGAGCTATCCCGGCTCTAACTTATATACTCTAAATTAAGATGTGTAGTTTGTGAAACCCTTTTCATTAAAATTTTATATCTTGATTAAAGAAATAACAAATGAATACTATTTTTTTATATCAATTGCTAATTCTGAAGTTCCTAATGAACTTTTTTGCTCGAAACTATGATGATATTAGTAATTTTTCTCTTATTACTATCCACTGGGGACTTTTTAACATCTAATAATCCCTATTTTTGGAATGAAACTGTAAGTAAACATATTTAATTTTTATTATCCTTTTAATTCAATTTCAGCTAGACCTTCGAATAATGTATGCAAATAACATTAGTCTTCAACTGGTCTAGGGATAAGTATAGATTCTATACAAGGGTCATTACTCGAAATTTTTCATCTCTACTATGGAGTGGAAATAGTTAGATGATTTCTTTCAATTATTTATTTGTCTACTAAAATCTTTTATTTCGAAATCAGAAAAAAGTTCAAATAAAATTCCATTTCTAGGATTTGAGGCGACTCCGTATATCCAATCCTCAAATTTGTAATGATCTTTTTTAATAATAGCGATTGCTAAATTTACAATATCGCTTTTTATCTAAATAGGTAAACAATTTAGAAGCTTTTCAAAAAAAGTAATTCAAGAATCGGTATTTTTAATGACTTTTTAAATTTATTATGGATATTGTTACACCACTATTCCTAAAATTTAAACCCCAAAAAAATCATCTCGCATAAATTTTTACAAGAAATCTTTTGAGGCCTCTACTAGCTGGGCTGCTTTTACTTCTACACTTTCCCAAGGAAGGTTTAGATCATTTCTACCAAAATGTCCATAGGATGCAGTCTTTCTGTAAAATTCCCCACCCAATTTTTTGGGTAGATTTCTTAAATCAAATTCTTTTATTATTGCTGCGGGCCTTAAATCAAAATTGTTTTCTATTAGCTCTTTCAAATTATCTTGAGAAATAACACTAGTTCCAAAAGTGTCAACAAGAATTGAAATTGGTTTTGCAACTCCAATAGCGTAACTTAATTGTACTTCCGCCTTTTTTGCTAATTTTGCTTTTACAATGCTTTTAGCTACATAACGTGCTGCATAAGCGGCTGATCTGTCAACTTTTGTAGGATCTTTACCTGAGAATGCGCCACCTCCATGCCTCGCATAGCCACCATAAGTATCCACAATTATTTTTCTCCCAGTGAGTCCCGCATCTCCTTGAGGTCCTCCGACAACAAATTTACCTGTGGGGTTTACCAAGAATCTTGTCTTTTCCTTGCTTGGTTTGATTTCTAAATCTTCAGTTACCGGTAAAACAACATTGATCCATAAATCATCTGTTATCTTTTGACGAATTTCTTTCTCATTTATGATGCCATCAATCTCGGCTCTGTGCTGAGTTGAAATTAAAATGGTGTTTATTGAGACAGGAACCCCTTTTTTGTAATCAATACTTACTTGGGTCTTTCCATCAGGGAGGAGATATTCAAGCACGTTCTCATGCCTTACTTTTGCAAGCTGTCTTGCTAATCTGTGAGCCAAGCTAATTGGTAATGGCATTAATTCAGGGGTTTCATCGCATGCATAGCCAAACATTATCCCTTGGTCCCCGGCACCAGTATTATTTTCCAAATCCTCATTCAGATCATCTGCTTCATTTACTCCTTGGGAGATATCAGGTGATTGCTCATCAAGAGCTACTAAAACTGCACAGCTATTTGAGTCAAAGCCTCCCGCTTTTGCACCTTCATAACCAATTTCTTTAATTACTTTCCTTACAAGTTTTATATAATCGAGCTTTGCTCTTGAGGTGATTTCACCTGTAAGTAAACAAAGACCAGTATTTACTACTGTTTCGCAGGCCACTCTACTTTCTGGATCCTCTTTCAATAAAGCATCTAAAACTGCGTCACTTATTTGATCACATATCTTGTCAGGATGACCCTCAGTAACGGATTCAGAAGTAAAGATAAAATCGCTCATTTATAATTTTAATAATTACTTTTAATCCTAATTTAAATTGCAAATATTAATCAATAGTTATTAAGTTGAAATTACATTAAACATTTGTATTTGTTGTTAAGACAATTAGCACTTAAAAAATTATTCACTTTCAGGAATATCTGCTGTTTGCTCATCATTCTCATCAGTTTGCTCAAGTAACATTTGCTTATATTTTGCAGCCATTTCTTCAGCTTTGTCAAAAACTTTTTGTGGGTCGGTTAACATATCTCCTGGTTCAGGTTCTAAAGCTTTTGTTGATAAGGATATTCTCCCTCTTTCTGAATCTAAATCTATTATCATCACTTTCATTTGATCTGTTACATTCAATACATTATGAGGAGTTTCAATATGTTCATGACTAATTTCAGATATATGTAGAAGACCACTTACACCTCCGATATCAATAAAAGCACCATAAGGTTTTATTCCTTTTACAGAACCTACAACTACTTCACCGACTTCAAGCCTATTCATTTTTTTCTCAACTAAAGCCCTTCGGTGACTTAGAACTAATCTGTTTCTTTCTTCGTCTACTTCCAGAAATTTCAAAGGTAAATATTCTCCCTCTAAATCTTCTTTTATTTTCCTTGCACTGATATGAGATCCAGGGATAAAACCTCTTAATCCCTCAACTCTAACTAAAGCACCCCCTCTATTAGTTGCGAAAACCTCAGAATATATGGTGGCATCCTCTTTTTGTAATTGTCTTACTCTTTCCCAAGCTCTTTGATATTCTATCCTTCTAATTGATAATGCTAATTGACCATCTTCATTCTCTTCACTCATTATAAAAAATTCTCTACTTTCTGAAGGCTGCAAAACATCACTAAGTCCTTCAACTCTATTTATTGATACTTCTTGCATAGGCATAAAAGCAGCAGTCTTAGCACCGATATCTATCATCGCTCCTTTAGGCTCTAATGCAAAAACCGTACCATTAACAAGATCCCCAGGTTTGAAATTGTAATCATACTTTCCTAGTAATGATGCAAAATCTTCTTGAGTAAATCCTGCACTATCAAGATCACTATTTCTTCTACTTGATGAAGAATCTGCAGAGGGAATATCCTTGGACTCAAATGATAAGTCTTCAATTTTTGGAGTTTCTGAAGTATTTTCTTTTACAGTTGAATTTTCAATTTCTTTATCGTCTGAAATTTCTTTTATGGTTTCGGAAGAATTTTCAATCATTTGTTAAAACGCAGACTACCTGGGGTAGTTAGATAGGATTACTTTTAGCCTGCAAACTAAAGAGCAATTTATTGTATTTAATATTCTACACTTTAATATGCTTAATTTATAAAATTGAAGCTAATTCATTTTTTGAACTGCCTTTTAGAGATTCGAGAGTTGAAACAAAGTCTTTTACCCCATTAAACTTCCTATATACTGATGCGTATCTTATGTAAGCAACTTCGTTTTCTTTCCTTAAGCCTTTAAGAATTAATTCTCCAATTTGAGAGGATTTAATATCTTTATTTGAGTCTTGTATTATTTGCGATTCAATAGAGTCAACAAAATCAATAATCGCTTCTCTAGAAAATGTTGTTTTTTCGCATGCTCTAGAAATCCCAGTAACTAATTTATCTTTATTAAATAATTCTCTGCTCCCGTCCTTTTTCAGGACAGAAATTGGCATCGTCTCAACTCTTTCATAAGTAGTAAATCTAAAGCTGCAATTTAAACACTCTCTTCTTCTTCTTACACTTTTTCCTGTATCAGCAGATCTTGATTCTAAAACTCTGCTATCTGTATTTTGACAGGTCGGACACTGCATATAGTGAATTAATACAATCTTTACCTCTAATAGTAGATTAATATCACGATTATGAAAAGTAGTAAAAAAAAACCCTCCTAAATTATGGAGGGTTTTTTACTTTATTTTCTATCGAATTTAGGTGGATCTCTAAAAGCGACTGCAAAAAATAGAGTAACAACTGCGAGAGTTAAAATAAGAACGTAAGCAAATGCTTCCATAAGAAATAATAATAAAGTTTAATTTAAACCCTTCCTGGGATTCTTCTGGTGGTTTCGTCACCAAGTTTCTTAAAGAGACCAAACTCAACTTGATCTCCTATCTCAGCGTCAATACCAGCGAATCTATCTTTATAGAGGGTTCTAGAGGCGTGCCACCAGTGTCCAAATAGGAATAGTAATCCGAAACATAAATGTGCATATGTAAACCAAGCTCTTGGAGAACTACGGAAAACACCATCAGATTTATAGGTTTCTCTATCAAACTTGAATGCCTCTCCTAACTGAGCTTTACGGGCTAGTCTTTTAACCACAGCTGGGTCTGTAAATGTTTGACCATTAAGATCACCACCATAAATTGTAGCTGTGATGCCAGTTTGTTCAAAAGAATACTTTGCTTCAGCTCTTCTAAATGGGATATCAGCTCTTACATTACCCTGTTTATCTTCGAGAATAACGGGGAAGTTTTCAAAGAAATTAGGAATTCTTCTGACTTCTAAGTCATTGCCTTCTTTATCTGTGAATACAGTATGCCCCTGCCATCCTGTGGGTAATCCATCTCCATTTACAAGAGCTCCAACCCTAAACAATCCTCCTTTTGCAGGACTATTTCCTACATAGTCGTAGAAAGCTAACTTTTCAGGAATTGCAGCATATGCTTCTTCCCTAGTCGCTCCGTCATCAATAGCTGCTTGTACTCTTCTATTAATTTCAGTTTTGAAGTAACCAGAGTCCCATTGGTATCTTGTAGGGCCAAATAATTCTACAGGCGTTGTTGCAGATCCATACCACATTGTTCCAGCGACAACAAAAGATACAAAAAGAACAGCAGCTAAAGCGCTTGCTAAAACACCCTCTAAGCTTCCTAACCTTAATGCTTTGTAGAGCCTCTCACCTGGTCTATTAGTAATATGGAAAATTCCACCTATAATTCCAAGAAGCCCGGCTGCAATGTGATTTGCAACTATACCACCAGGATTGAACGGATTAAATCCATCGGCTCCCCATGATGGTGCAACGGGTTCTACATGACCTGTTAAACCATATGGGTCAGAAACCCAAATGCCTACATTTGCACAGTGAAAAGCTCCAAATCCAAAACAAGTAATTCCAGCTAAAAGAAGGTGAATACCAAATATTCTAGGAAGATCAAGAGCAGGTTCTCCTGTTCTTTCGTCTTCCCATAGATCTAAATCCCAATATGTCCAATGCCAGATCGAAGCAAGCATTAGCAGTCCACTAAAAACGATGTGGGCTGCAGCAACACCTTCAAAGCTCCAGAATCCTGGGTCAACTCCTGTAGCACCAGTAATATCCCATCCGTTCCAACTACTAGTGATTCCTAATCTTGCCATGAATGGCATGACATACATCCCCTGTCTCCACATTGGATTGAGAACAGCGTCTGAAGGATCAAAAATGGCTAATTCATATAGAGCCATTGAGCCGGCCCAGCCGGCTAATAATGCAGTATGCATGAGATGCACAGCTAGTAGTCGACCGGGGTCGTTGATAACTACTGTGTGAACTCGATACCAAGGCAATCCCATCGGTTAAATTCTTGTGACGATGCTGAATGAACAGCTAAACATCATGATATTAGGGTTTTTTTTGACTTTGAGAGAGTTTTGTAAATAAATTAATTTTCTTAGTAAAACTAGTCAGATACAACTGCACAACTGCATTATTAGGGAATTTTCAACAAAAATATGTTAATATTTTGGTCACAATTCTCAAGGTAAAACGCCAAAATAGTTGAAAATAACAAAAAAAAATGACAACTATCAGATTTATCCGAGAAGGAGTGGACATCAAATGCAAACCTGGAGAAAATTTGAGAGAGTTAGTAATTAAAGAGAAATTACAACTTTATGGATTAAAGGGATTATTAGGCAATTGTGGGGGAGTTGGCCAATGTAGTACTTGCTTTATTTCTTTGGAAGGAGGAACGAAAAATTCGCTTAGTCCTATTACTGCAGTTGAACAGGAAAAACTCAAAAATAGACCTGAAAACTGGAGGCTTGCTTGTCAAACCCTAATAAGTTCATCTGCGATAATACTCACTAAACCTCAATCTCCTCCACCAAATTTGAAAGAATTGAAAGAATCAGCTGAAAATAAAAAACTACCTAGATAAATTGTTTAAGACTGTTAATGAGTTAGTGTAATTTTCCGACTTTTCCACTTAATTTCCATTTAAATGTCTATAGTCATAATATTATTGAATTTGTATTTTTAAATGGAAACAACAAATTTTGGTTTCGTAGCAAGCCTTCTCTTTGTGGGAGTACCAACTATTTTTTTGATTGGTTTATTTATTTCCACGCAAGATGGAGAAAAATCAAGCTTTTACTCAGATTCCGGTAAAGGTAAACTTGGCCCAAAGCGCTAATTAAGTTATTTAATGTTCGAAATTTCTGCTGAAAACTTTTCGGTATGGAAAAAGAAACAACTCTTAAAAGGTGGTGATAAAAAATCGTTTAGTCTTTTGATAGATTTATTGGGTGGATTATCAAAAAAAGAATTAAATTCACTCACAATAAAAGCAGAAAAAAATTTAAAATTTAAATTAGATTTAGACTCCCTTGAATTTTTTTGGGGGAAGCATCTCAGTACTAATATTCCTATTCAATATTTAAGTGGTATTTGTTATTGGAGAAATCTCAAATTAGAGGTTTCAGATAAGGTTCTAATACCACGTCCGGAAACAGAACTTGTGGTTGAGATAATATCGAGAAAATTTGATAATAATAAAGGACAAATTATTTTTGCAGATTTAGGAACTGGTTCAGGTGCAATTAGTATCTCGTTAGCTTTAGAAAATCCAAGCTGGAATGGAATTGCAACGGATATTAATAAAAATGCTGTAGAGATAGCCTCGAGAAACTTTGCTAATAACTCTAATCAATCTAATTTGAAATTTTATAGTGGGAATTGGTGGGAGCCTCTAACATATCTCAAAGGGGAGATAGATTTTGCGGTAGCTAATCCTCCATATATTCCAAAAAATACTTATGAAGAATTACCAATAGAGGTAAAGAATTTTGAACCTAAGAATGCTCTTTTGGGAGGAGAAGATGGTTTGGATCACGTAAGGGAAATAGTTAAATATGCCCCTTTATACTTAAAAGAAAAAGGTTGGTTATTAATTGAGAATCATTTTGATCAAGGTGCCAGAGTAAAACAATTATTTATTGAAAATCAATTTACTGATGTAGAAGTATTAAAAGATTTGTCTGGAATTGGAAGATTTACAATTGGAAGATATAAATAATTTATTAGGAGAAAACGAATGAATGTTATTGCTAATAAATTAGCTGTAGAAAAACTAAATATTGGCTTACCTATAATTTTTCATACTGATACTTTACCTGCTATTGGATGCCTCCCAAAGTTCTCAGAGATAATTTATAAGATTAAACAAAGAGATGTAAAGAAACCTTTGATTTTGATGGGAGCTGAAAGTTTTCAATTAAATGAGTTTGTTCATAAAACTGCTTTTGAGGATTACAAATATATGGCTTCTAGGTATTGGCCGGGACCATTAACAATGATTATTCCTATTTCTGAGAAAAGTAAACCATTGTTTTCTAATAAAAATTTGACATTAGGTTTAAGAATTCCCAATTCAATTATGGCCAATTACCTTATAAAGGAAAGTGGCCCTTTGTTAACATCAAGTGCAAATATCTCAGGTTTACCACCCTCTACAAATGCAAAAGATATTTCATTTGACTTGCCTAATGTGGATATTTTAGGACCTGTTCCTTGGCCAAAATGTAGTGGAAAAGCAAGTACAATTATATCTTGGGTGAATAATGAGAAATGGAAACTCATTAGGGAAGGGGAAGTTTTCATTCCAGGAATAAAGTGATGCTTTCTCTTTTCTTTTTTATTTTTTTAATACAATTTTTTTTTTATTGGATATTTGCACCTTTATCTAGATTGTTAACTAATCTAATTGAGCTGAGGTTTTTAACATTTTTTATTTTATTAGGTTTTATTTTTCTATTTTCAACAAAAAAAGAGTGAGTAGATTTGTAACTATATGAATGCCGGCTAACAGATTTGAACTGATGACCTTCGCTTTACAAAAGCGCTGCTCTACCGCTGAGCTAAGCCGGCATAAATTTTATTTTACATACAGTTAGGTGTAAATTGATAATTTATTAATTTTGATTTTGGAAATTTTATTTCTTTTTTGGGTTATCGTGATTTTTTTTGAATTCTATTTCTCCAGTGAGAGTTCTTTTTATAGGAAGATTAGCAACCAATGCAGTCATTCTATCCTCTGTTTCTAGACTGACAGCAACCTCTTCAAAATCAATTTCAACATATTTAGCAACTACATCAAGGATTTCTTTTCTCATCTTATCCAATAGATCAGTGGTCAATGAGCTCATATCAACTCTGTCATGAGCTAAAACTAGTTGCAATCTTTCCCTTGCTGTATTGGCACTGGACGTTTCTCTGCCTAGCAATTTGTTTATAAGGTCTCTAAGAGTCATAATTTTTTAAAAAATCTTTGTTTGCATTAATCTCATGAATTTATCTTTTATGCTTTGTCCTTCATTTTTTGGATCGATAATAGGAATATCTTTTCCCGTTAGCCTTTGAGATACATTTAAATAGCATTTTTTAGCTGGAGATTTATTATCAGATAGTGTCAGAGGCTCCCCTCTATTTGTACTTATTATTACTTGCTCATCCTCTAAAACAATACCAAGTAAGGGCAAAGAAAGGATACTCTGAACATCTTCTATTGATAGCATTTCTTGATTAGCCATCATATTAGGACGGACTCTATTAATTACTAACTGTATTGGCTTTATGTCGGAAGTATTTAAAATTCCTATAACTCTATCTGCATCTCGAACAGCTGATAATTCAGGATTCGTTACTACTATTGCTTCTTTACAGGCTGACAGAGCATTTTTAAAACCATCTTCAACTCCGGCAGGACAATCTACTAGAACATAATCAAACTTTTCACTCAGTAATTTACTGATTTGTTTCATATCTTCAGGTTTCATCCAATCAAGCATTCTAGGATCACCAGCTGGTAATAAAGCTAAATTAGGCTCCTTTTTATGTCTAACTAAGGCTTGGTCAAGGCGACAATTTTTGTCGAGAACATCTTGAGCAGTATAAATAATACGATTTTCTAAACCTAAAAGAAGGTCTAAATTCCTCAATCCAAAATCAGCATCTAGAACAGCTGTTGTTGCACCACTATTTGCTAGAGCAATGCCTAGGTTTGCTGTCAGTGTGGTTTTACCTACCCCACCCTTACCTGAACAAACTAAAATGGTGCGACTATTTTCCGGCACAAATTAATGAATAATTCTACAAATAATAAGCTAGATTTTAAAGGTTAAATTTTAGAAAAGTTAAGTAATTCTTAAATTTATTTTTTTTTATTAGTTTATTTCAAAATATTTATTTATTACAGTCTCTTATTGGCTCATAAGGCTTAATGATTATTTTTTTGGCTTCCAAAATTGCAATTTCAGGATATTGATGCTTTGGTTTCTCTTTTGGCCCTATGGCTATAATTTCACAAATCCTTAATTGAATAGGGTTTAGCCAAAGTGAGGCAATTGAGGCGTTTTTATTACCATTTTCGCCAGCGAAAGCGGTACCTAATAATTTTCCCCAGACATAAACGTTATTATTTGCTGAAACTATAGCTCCAGGGTTGACATCTCCCATAATAAAAAGATCACCATTTGAAGATATTCTGTCCCCTGATCTAATTGTACCTTTGTGAAGAATATCTTTTTTTTGAGACTGGTTATCCAGAAATGATTTATTTATATTTTTTTTATTATTTAATAAGCTTGAGTTGATTTTTAAAGACTTTCCACTCAAGACTGTTTCTCTATTATTTGAATATATATCTGAAAACTTGATATTTAGTTGTTTTAGGTGGAATTTCAGTTTTGCTAATTCATTAGAAGTAATTCTTTCATTTGCTGTAAAAAGATGCGCTTCGACTGGTTCTTTGATGCTACTTAACTCCGATATGAAATTTTGATAAGCCTCAAATTTAGCGAAAGATATTGATTTTATAAAATCGTTATTGGAGTTTCTCAAAATTAATTTCATTATGGATCATCTCTTAATATTGCTATTTGATTTTCAATCTCTCTTCTGAACTCCCCTGGATAAATAATAAGAGAACTATTATTTGATGTCATCAATGTTTTTATTAATGCTGAGTGATTTTCTAATAAGTTTTGATAGGTCCCATCCCATATCTTAAGAGAGTTATTAGATTCAAAACCTTTAAAAGATCTTTCTTTGATTCCACAAAATATCTCTGAGTCGTAATTATTTAATTTGCATTTCTTCCTAGCGAAAGCTAAGACTTCCATTCTTTTTAATTTAGAGAGGAAACTTATATTGGATGCTTTTAGTAAATTTCTATCGATAAACATTTTACAAAGAGTTTCTAAAGGTTCAAAAGATTTATCTTTCCATTTCATTAAATGAAAATAAAAAACTATATCGTCATTAGCAAGGAATTCTCTTATTTCAAGATCTTTTGGAGTAAATATCCACTTGTACATTATTTCATCTATCCAGATGCTTTTTTTTCTGGAATTATTTTTTATCGAATAAATAATTTTTTCTAAAATCCAAGTTGAAATTTCGTTAATTCTATGGTTATAAATAGTTCTATACATTATGTTTCGTAGAACTAAAAAATGTTCAATAGCTATAACCCCTTTTGGCTTGATGGCGATATTTCCGTCAGGAGAAAAAGTGAGAGCTGAAATAATTCTCTCCAAATCAACTAATCCATATTTTGTTCCAGTGTTGTAACTATCGCGTAATAAATAATCAAGACGATCACAATCAATTTCGCTACTAATTAAAGTTTTTAAAGGATTAGAAAATAGATTTTGAGTCGTAAATAAGTCTCCAATTTGTTTGGGTAATTCGTCTCCAAAATTTTTAAGAATTGAGGTTATTGGTGAATAATTTTCAACTAAATTTTTAGACCAGTACTCATGGTTATGAGGAAATATAACCTCACTAGTATGACTTAAAGGGCCATGACCTAAATCATGGAGAAGAGCAGCTCCGAAAAGTATAAATTTACTTTTACTAAATTCAGGTTTTGTCTCAAGTAGTCTCCTATAAATTTTTCTAGCAACGCAAAATACACCAATTGAGTGTGTAAATCTACTGGATTCTGCCCCATGGAAAAGAAGAGAGGCGGCACCTAATTGTTTGATCCTTCTCAATCTCTGAAATGCTAGCGTATCAATAAGCTGCATTATCATTAATTCCTCGGGTTTATCGGAATCAATAATTATTTCTTTATGTATTGGATCATGGAAAATTCTTTTTTTATTCATAACTATTAAATGATCTTTACATAAAAAATATTTTTTAATGTTCAGGATCTTTTTTTTCTAATTGATTCACAGTTTCTTCGACTTCATTTTTATCAAACAAAGAGTTTAGGTATATTTCGGCGTTTTTAACCCATTTATCTTCAGAATTGCCATATTCCCTAGCCTCTGGAAGATCTAAAAGTTTATCTGGAGTTATGCCCGTACCTTGGATATTATTTCCTTTCGGTGTTAAATAACTGGCAACTGTAATAGCTATACCACTATCATCTCCTAAACTTTTAAGAGACTGGATAAGTCCTTTCCCATAGGTTTGTTCACCAATTAAAGTTGATCTCTCGTTATCTTGAAGGGATCCGGCAAGAATTTCACTTGCGCTTGCGGTCCCTTTATTTACTAAAGTTACCATTGGACCATCAAAATAAGTCTTTTTTTGAGAGATTATTGCATCCTTAATTCCATTCCTGTCTTTTGTTTCTACGATAGGCTGCTCGCTTAAAAATGAATCTGCCACTGCAATACCAGAACTTACTAGCCCACCAGAGTTATTTCTTAAATCAAGAATTATCCCTTCAACTTCTTTATCTTTTAATTCCTCTAAAGCCTCTTCAATTTTTTTTGGAACACTCTCACTAAATTGAGTTATTCTTAGGTAACCAATAGTGTGAGAATCATCTCTTAATCTTTTTGTCCTTACTGGTCTAAGGTCAACAGATCTTCTTTCTAAATCAATCTCTTTAATTTCATCAGACATGGATGTTATTTGGACAAGAACTTTTGTTCCGGATTCTCCTCTGAGCTTTGAAGCAGTATTTGCAAGGCCTAATTCAGATGAAGATATTCCATCAACCTTATCAATTACATCACCACTAATTATGCCTGCTTCTTCGGCAGGGGAACCTGCCAATGTTGAAATAACTTTGATTTTTTTAGTCATCTCATCTTTTCCTAATTGAAGACCTACTCCATTAATTTCGCTCCCAAAATTACTTGTTTTTAGAAGTTCATAATCTTTTGGCCTTAATATCCTTGTGAAAGGATCTTCAAGTGGCTTCAACATATCTTCAATTGCGGAATAAGCCTCATCACTTGTTTCAATTTGTTTCTGTAATGTTTTTTGTCTAATTCTCTTCCATTGGATTTCATCGAGCCTTTCTGGATCATAATATCCTTCATTTATTAGAGTCCATGCGTCTAGTACAAATTGCCTGCTATCACTAAGCGCATTAACGCTTTGGATATGCAAAAAATTGGTAGAAAAAATGCAGATCATAATAATAATGATCCATCTTTTGAATATTAAAAATTTGTTAAATGATGAATTCATTGGGTTAAGTGTTAACACCAAGTAAGTGAATTTTAAGTAAGCTCTTTATATCAAAGCTTTTTTTTTTGGATGTCGAATTCCTCATCTGTTTACGACTGGTTTCAAGAGAGACTTGAAATTCAAGACATAACCGACGACGTAACTTCCAAGTACGTACCCCCTCACGTAAATATTTTTTACTGTTTAGGAGGCATAACTTTAGTATGCTTCCTAATTCAATTTGCAACAGGTTTTGCAATGACTTTTTACTATAAGCCAACTGTTACCCAAGCTTATAACTCTGTAAGCTACTTAATGACTGATGTAAGTTTTGGTTGGTTAATAAGATCTGTTCATAGATGGAGTGCATCTATGATGGTTTTGATGTTAATTTTACATGTTTTTAGGGTTTACCTTACCGGTGGATTTAAAAGACCAAGAGAATTAACTTGGGTAACAGGTGTTGTCATGGCAGTTATAACAGTTGCTTTTGGAGTCACAGGTTATTCACTTCCATGGGATCAAGTTGGATACTGGGCGGTTAAGATTGTTTCAGGTGTGCCTGCAGCGATTCCAATTATTGGTGATTTCATGGTTGAACTTCTTCGTGGAGGAGAAAGTGTAGGGCAATCAACTCTTACAAGATTTTATAGTCTCCATACTTTCGTTCTTCCTTGGTCCTTAGCAGTATTTATGCTTATGCATTTTCTTATGATTCGTAAACAAGGTATTTCAGGTCCGCTATAACCCCTTATAATTCTAATAATTTAAATTTTAAGTATAGTTTTATATGTCTACTCTAAAAAAACCCGATTTATCAGATCCGAAATTAAGAGCTAAATTAGCTAAAGGTATGGGTCACAATTATTACGGTGAACCAGCTTGGCCAAACGATCTTTTATACATTTTCCCTGTTGTAATACTGGGAACAATAGCTTGTGTTGTGGGGCTGGCTGTTCTAGATCCGGCCATGTTGGGAGATAAGGCTAATCCATTTGCCACTCCTTTAGAAATACTTCCTGAATGGTATCTTTATCCTGTGTTTCAAATACTTAGGGTAGTTCCAAATAAGTTACTTGGAATAGCTCTTCAAACATTAATTCCTCTTGGATTAATGATCTTGCCTTTTATAGAAAATGTAAACAAATTCTCTAATCCTTTTAGAAGACCAGTAGCGATGGTGGTTTTTCTTTTTGGAACTTTTTTAACTATTTACCTTGGAATAGGTGCTTGCTTACCAATTGATAAGTCTCTAACTTTAGGATTATTTTAAGGTCATTTAGAGGTCAAACATATCCAAATCATTATTCTCTTCTCTTAGGAAATGATGCATTAATAAAAAACCAACTATTGTCCATGTTTGATAAGTTCTTGATTGCTGTCCAACCCATGTACCAGTAGGCCCATCAAAATATTCTGCCCACTCTTGTTTTGGTAATTGATTTAGTTGACACCAATAAGATTCTTCAATTAAGGATCTCATCTCTTCCATTAAAATCACATCTTCAGTAGGAAATCTTTTTTGATGTAAAAGAACCGAAGTCCCGAAAAACCAAAGTAAACTTGGCCAATGCCCTCCATTGTGGTAGCTCCAAGGCCAATTTTTAGGATCTGATCCCGTTTTATTCTGCCATTCTTCTACATCCATATGAGGATGACATATCCTCATTGGCATTTGTGCTATTAGATGTTGCCTGTTGTGAAGTACTAGTCTAAAAAGTGCTCTTTGTTCTGAAGAAGGTAACACTCCGAACATACATGCTAAAGAGTTTCCTAAGCTATAAAATCTAAAATCGGGTCTACCTGTCCTAATGTTCCCTATCAAATACCCACCTCTGTTCTCCAACCACTCTTGAAGCCATGATGGCACCACTTGAGGCTGAACATTAAATTCATTGAAGTGTTGGTCCTCTCCATATTGTTCTGTAGGCCTTCTTCTTAGGATTTGCATCGTTTGGCTTGTAACCCAGTAATGTTTTAAAAGAAAACTTCTTAGATCTTCAACCCATTGACTAGTAAGAATTAGTCTTTGATCTAATAACCTACTAACGTGATCTTCACGACTTAATTCCATAAGGTTAATACAGCTTTTCAAACATCCATGAAGTAATACCTCTACTTCCAAAGGAGCCCCCCATACATCCATTGGTCTATCAATCATGAATGCACAATCGGGTACGAAAAGAACAGGTGTCCCCTCAAATGTTGGATGTAAAACTAAATCTAGTAAAAGTTGTATTCCTCTCTGCACGCTTTGGCTTTTGCCGAATGAATAATCACCACTTTTATTGACATAATACCAACATAATATAGGCCACCATAAACTTGCATCAGCAGAGGTGATTCTCCCTATTGATCTCTGACCATAGTCTCCAATTAATTTTCCTTTCTCTTCAACAAAACTTGTAGGAAATACTCCACGTGTTTGATAACTAGTGCTTTGTAGTTCAAGGCATACACTTAGGAACTTTCTAACAATGTCGTACCTTTTTTGTGTGATGAGATAAATCATTACTGGAACATTATCTCTTAGAAATATTTCTCCATAATTTAATTTGAGGTTTTTGGAAGGATGTTCTAATGCGGCAACACTGCCGACCAGCTCCCCTGATATCTTAATTAAGGTCTTTTCAAAGTGTTCTTTTGCATTTGTTACAATTTTGTCTTCATCTGAACTTGGACGAACTCTTAAATTTTTTTGACTGAATCTTTCTGCCATTTCATTTAAATCCCTTTGATATAAGACTAGTTCTTTAAATAGACTTTGAACGAAAATAAAAATTAATAAAAAATTTTGTATAAAAGGTTGCACAATTACAGTCGGATGGTTTAGTATTTTCTTCTGGGCAAAAATATTTCTTTTTGCATTATTCACGCAATTACCTTAAATCTAATTTTCGGTAAATTAATGAATTTTTTGGAAACTAGATTTCGATCATAATTTCCAGCCAGAAGAAGGGTTTTCCCTTCCAATGGGTTACACACTTGTTGTTTAACTCTGCACCTAGAAAACTTAAAACTTAGGAACTGATGCTTTTATTGCGTCAAGACTTTATCAAATTTTGTTTTGATAATTTTGAGATGTATTTGCAATAAAAGTGTGAGGTCCCGTCAAGAATATATAAATTGTTTTCAATTGCTAACTTATAGTTTTTTGAAAACCAACGGATCTGAGATCTTGGAAAGTCACTTTGAAATATTTTTAATGTGCACTCAAAGTAATCCTTAATTTTTAAGGAGGCTGAACCTAAATAATTTAAGTCTTTCTTATTTTTATTTGGGCAACGCAATTCATATTGAGTAGATTTTTTTCTACAAAAGGATTTGAACACAACGGAGAGTTTGATCCTGGCTCAGGATGAACGCTGGCGGCGTGCTTAACACATGCAAGTCGAACGAACCTTCGGGTTAGTGGCGGACGGGTGAGTAACGCGTGAGAATCTGCCCTCAGGAGGGGGATAACGGTTGGAAACGACCGCTAATACCCCATATGCCGATAGGTGAAATGAATTTCGCCTGAGGATGAGCTCGCGTCTGATTAGCTTGTTGGTGAGGTAATGGCTCACCAAGGCTTCGATCAGTAGCTGGTCTGAGAGGATGATCAGCCACACTGGGACTGAGACACGGCCCAGACTCCTACGGGAGGCAGCAGTGGGGAATTTTCCGCAATGGGCGAAAGCCTGACGGAGCAACGCCGCGTGAGGGACGAAGGCCTCTGGGCTGTAAACCTCTTTTCTCAAGGAAGAAGATATGACGGTACTTGAGGAATAAGCCACGGCTAATTCCGTGCCAGCAGCCGCGGTAATACGGGAGTGGCAAGCGTTATCCGGAATTATTGGGCGTAAAGCGTCCGCAGGCGGCCTTTCAAGTCTGCTGTTAAAGCGTGGAGCTTAACTCCATCATGGCAGTGGAAACTGATCGGCTTGAGTATGGTAGGGGCAGAGGGAATTCCCGGTGTAGCGGTGAAATGCGTAGATATCGGGAAGAACACCAGTGGCGAAGGCGCTCTGCTGGGCCATTACTGACGCTCATGGACGAAAGCCAGGGGAGCGAAAGGGATTAGATACCCCTGTAGTCCTGGCCGTAAACGATGAACACTAGGTGTCGGGGGAATCGACCCCTTCGGTGTCGTAGCTAACGCGTTAAGTGTTCCGCCTGGGGAGTACGCACGCAAGTGTGAAACTCAAAGGAATTGACGGGGGCCCGCACAAGCGGTGGAGTATGTGGTTTAATTCGATGCAACGCGAAGAACCTTACCAGGGTTTGACATCCTGAGAACCTCTTAGAAATTTGAGGGTGCCTTCGGGAATTCAGTGACAGGTGGTGCATGGCTGTCGTCAGCTCGTGTCGTGAGATGTTGGGTTAAGTCCCGCAACGAGCGCAACCCACGTTTTTAGTTGCCAGCATTTAGTTGGGCACTCTAGAAAGACCGCCGGTGATAAACCGGAGGAAGGTGTGGATGACGTCAAGTCATCATGCCCCTTACACCCTGGGCTACACACGTACTACAATGCTACGGACAAAGGGCAGCAAACTCGCGAGAGCTAGCAAATCCCATAAACCGTGGCTCAGTTCAGATCGTAGGCTGCAACTCGCCTACGTGAAGTAGGAATCGCTAGTAATCGCAGGTCAGCATACTGCGGTGAATACGTTCCCGGGCCTTGTACACACCGCCCGTCACACCATGGAAGTTGGCCATGCCCGAAGTCGTTACTCCAACCCTTGTGGAGGAGGACGCCGAAGGTGGGGCTAATGACTGGGGTGAAGTCGTAACAAGGTAGCCGTACCGGAAGGTGCGGCTGGATCACCTCCTAACAGGGAGACAACAAAATGTAAATATTAATTTTGTCACCTTAGGTCGATCGGTATCTCAGGTTCTTAATATTAAGAATTTCAGTTTCTAAGTTTTTTCTAGGTCACACCCATCACTTTTTCCTGGGCCATTAGCTCAGGTGGTTAGAGCGCACCCCTGATAAGGGTGAGGTCCCTGGTTCAAGTCCAGGATGGCCCATATCTCTATGTTGGGGGTATAGCTCAGTTGGTAGAGCGCCTGCTTTGCAAGCAGGATGTCAGCGGTTCGAGTCCGCTTACCTCCACTGAATACCACCTCTTACATATAAATAAAGAGGGAAATTGTTTTGAGTCGTGTCCTATAGCTCTGAGCGAATCTAGCTTCCTATTTCTTTAATTAAATAAGATGCTGGACTCATTGAATTATTATTCATTGTTTTCAGAGAACCTTGACAACTGCATAGATTATTTTTGAAGACAATAAGCATCTTTAATGATGCAGATTTATTATTTGTGCGAATGCATCAAATAGCAATTCTATTAAGCTGATGCTTCAATTATTGAAGTTATTGGTCAAGCTACAAAGGGCTCACGGAGGATACCTAGGCACACAGAGGCGATGAAGGACGTGGTTACCTGCGATAAGTCTCGGGGAGTTGGAAGCACACTTTGATCCGGGAATTTCCGAATGGGGCAACCCCTTGAACGACCAACTGAATATATAGGTTGGTGCGAGCTAACCCAGCGAACTGAAACATCTTAGTAGCTGGAGGAAGAGAAAGTAAATAACGACTCCCTCAGTAGCGGCGAGCGAACGGGGAATAGCCCAAACCGATAGTCTTGACTATCGGGGTTGTGGGACAGCAATATGGATCAACAAATCTAGAAGAAACGTTTGAATGGCGTGCCACAGAGGGTGAAAGCCCCGTAATCGAAAGAAGAGTTGACCTAGCTGTATCCCGAGTAGCACGGAGCACGTGGAATTCCGTGTGAATCTGCGAGGACCACCTCGTAAGGCTAAGTACTACTGTGTGACCGATAGTGAAACAGTACCGCGAGGGAAAGGTGAAAAGAACCCCGGGAGGGGAGTGAAATAGAACATGAAACCGTGAGCTTACAAGCAATGGGAGCCCGACTAATCGGGTGACCGTGTGCCTGTTGAAGAATGAGCCGGCGACTTATAGGCACTGGCGGGTTAAACCGGAAATGGTGGAGCCACAGCGAAAGCGAGTCTTAATAGGGCGTTTGTCAGTGTTTATAGACCCGAACCCTGGTGATCTAACCATGGCCAGGATGAAGCTTGGGTGATACCAAGTGGAGGTCCGAACCGACTGAAGTTGAAAATTCAGCGGATGAGCTGTGGTTAGGGGTGAAATGCCAATCGAACCAGGAGCTAGCTGGTTCTCCCCGAAATACGTTGAGGCGTAGCGTCTAGTGCTCCAGCAGGGGGGTAAAGCAACCATTTCGGTGCGGGCTGCGAAAGCGGTACCAAATCGATATGAACTCTGAATACCCTGTGTGTAACTAGGCAGTCAGACTGTGGGGGATAAGCTCCATAGTCAAGAGGGAAACAGCCCAGACCGCCAGCTAAGGTCCCAAAATTAACGCTAAGTGATAAAGGAGGTGGGATTGCCCAGACAACCAGGAGGTTTGCCTAGAAGCAGCCATCCTCAAAGGAGTGCGTAATAGCTCACTGGTCGAGCGATCCTGCGCCGAAAATGAATGGGGCTAAGCGTTATACCGAAGCTGCGGATAAATTTATTTATGGTAGGGGAGCGTTCTATGTTGGGTGAAGCGTTAGCGTAAGCGGACGTGGACGGCATAGAAGTGAGAATGTCGGCTTGAGTAGCGAAAACATGGGTGAGAATCCCATGCCCCGAAACCCTAAGGGTTCCTCCGGCAGGCTCGTCCGCGGAGGGTTAGTCTGGACCTAAGGCGAGGCCGAAAGGCGTAGTCGATGGATAACAGGTCAATATTCCTGTACCAGTTATGTTTTGGGAAGGGGGACGGAGAAGGCTAGCCAGGCCAGATGTTGGTTACTGGTTCAAGCGTTCAAGGCTTTGAGAGATGGAGAAAACATCTTGAGCTGAGGCGTGAGTACGAGCTGCTACGGCAGCGAAGTTGGTGATGTCATGCTTCCAAGAAAAGCCCTATACCCGTTAAGACATAAATGCCAGTACCCGAAACCGACACAGGTGGGGTGGTAGAGAATACCGAGGGGCGCGAGATAACTCTCTCTAAGGAACTCGGCAAAATGGCCCCGTAACTTCGGGAGAAGGGGTGCCAGCGAGAGCTGGTCGCAGTGAAGAGGCGCAAGCGACTGTTTACCAAAAACACAGGTCTCCGCTAAGTCGCAAGACGATGTATGGGGGCTGACACCTGCCCAGTGCCGGAAGGTTAAGGAAGCTGGTTAGCTTTTAGCAAAGCTGGCGACTGAAGCCCCGGTGAACGGCGGCCGTAACTATAACGGTCCTAAGGTAGCGAAATTCCTTGTCGGGTAAGTTCCGACCCGCACGAAAGGTGTAACGATTTGCGCGCTGTCTCGGAGAGAGGCTCGGCGAAATAGAATTGTCTGTGAAGATGCGGACTACATACACCCGGACAGAAAGACCCTATGAAGCTTTACTGTAGTTTGATATTGTGCTCGGGCTCTAATTGCGCAGAATAGGTGGGAGACATTGAAATAGTGCTTGTGGGCATTATTGAGTCATCGGTGAGATACCACTCTATTAGAGCTAGGGTTCTAACGCTTACCCGTTATCCGGGAAGCGGACAGTATCTGATGGGCAGTTTGACTGGGGCGGTCGCCTCCTAAAAGGTAACGGAGGCGCACAAAGGTTCCCTCAGGCTGGTTGGAAATCAGTCGTTGAGTGCAAAAGCAGAAGGGAGCTTGACTGTGAGACCTACAAGTCGAACAGGGACGAAAGTCGGTTTTAGTGATCCGACGGTTCTGCGTGGAAGGGCCGTCGCTCAACGGATAAAAGTTACTCTAGGGATAACAGGCTGATCTCCCCCAAGAGTTCACATCGACGGGGAGGTTTGGCACCTCGATGTCGGCTCATCGCAACCTGGGGCTGAAGTCGGTCCCAAGGGTTGGGCTGTTCGCCCATTAAAGCGGTACGCGAGCTGGGTTCAGAACGTCGTGAGACAGTTCGGTCCATATCCGGTGTATGCGCAGGAATATTGAGAGGATTTCTCCCTAGTACGAGAGGACCGGGAGGAACGCACCTCTGGTGTGCCAGTTATCGTGCCAACGGTAAACGCTGGGTAGCCATGTGCGGAGTGGATAACCGCTGAAAGCATCTAAGTGGGAAGCCCACCTCAAGATGAGTATTGCCATGGCTTAAGCCAGTAAGGTCACGGGAAGAACACCCGTTGATAGGCTCTACGTGGAAGCTTGGTAACAAGTGCAGCGGAGGAGTACTAATAGACCGAGGGCTTGACCAAAATAAACTTAATTTATTGTCTTTGATTTATATAATTTTCTATGCAGTTCTCAAGGTTCATACTATCCTGGTGTTCATGGCGATGTGGAACCACTCCGATCCATCTCGAACTCGGTTGTGAAACGCATCAGCGGCGAAAATATTTAGGGGGTAGCCCCTTGAGAAAATAGCTCAATGCCAGGTAAAAATATTTTAAAGGGTTTACTTTTTTAAAGTAAGCCCTTTTTTATTTCTGACATTTACGACACCAATGTGTACTTCTTCCTGAAATTTTTTGTCTTTCAATCAAATTTTTGCATGCATGACACTTCTTACCAGTTCTTCTATAGACATTAGTTTGTAATCCAAAATTACCATTTTCTCCTTCTAAGTCTCTAAAGTCGCTAAAAGTTGTTCCGCCTGCACCAATACTTTTTTTTAAAACTTCGATTATTGCTATCCTAAGTTTTATTAGTTCATGTTTTTCAATTGTTCTAGCCTCTCTAAAAGGGGATATCCCAGCGGAATAAAGACTTTCATCTGCATATATGTTTCCAATTCCAGCTACGATTGTTTGATCTAATAAAATAGATTTTATGGATCTTGTTTTGTTTAAAATTATTTTTGTAAGATAACTGATATTAAATTTTTCAGAAAATGGCTCAGGTCCTAATGCTCCTAATCCTTTAATAATATTTTTTGGTGATAATCCCTCTCTAACCCACCACATTTGTCCAAAACTTCTTACATCAATATATCTGAGTTCATTATTGTTGTTATCAAAAAGCCTTATTCTTGTATGTTTGCAAGGGCTAGTAGGATTTTTATTAAACGTAAAGTAACCAGTCATTCTTAGGTGAACCACAAGGCTACCATTGTTTTTTAATGACATTTCATTTTCGATATATGTGTGATTTCTATCAGCTTTCTTTAGTTTCGCGATCAAATATTTTCCTCTTCTATCCCACTTATTTATAAGTGAGTTCTGAAGACCTTTTACAAAGTCTTGTTTATCGATGGGATAAGCAACAGTTGATTCTCTACAGATTTCAACTCTTTTGATAATAAAATTCTTAAGTTTTTGCTCTAAACCTTTTCTAACAGTTTCAACTTCAGGTAACTCAGGCAAATTTTTAAATTTTTTCTAATTCAACTTCAGCAAAGTTATTTGTCACGTTTCCACCGTCAGTTCCACTTATTCCATAGAAATTAACTCTATCAAATTTAACAGTCACATTATACTTAATCCCTGATTTATCTATAGAAGCCACCTTCCCTGTATCGTTATACCAGTAAGATTCCTTTCTTTTAATACGAACAAAATCCCCTCTTGCAATTGTCATAAATTTGAATTTCACTAATAAGACAATACCTCAAAAGGTATATCCAATGAAAAATTATTCACACATATTAATCAAAACGATTAGCAGAAATCATTTATTAAATTTTTTTCAAATTCTTCTTTAGCAGGTATCCATCCTCTCCATTTTCTTCCAGGAATTCTTACGTCTAAATCTTTTGTTTCACACTTAATGGAGATAATTACCTTTTTATTATTTTGATTTAGAGCGTTCAAAATTTTTCTACCATTTAGTTCTTCTAATTCATTTTGTTGAGTTGTTATAGGTCCATAGTTTTTTTTCTTTTTACTTATCAATTGATCAATCTCTTCTTCTTTGTAAGAAGCTTTAACTTTCTTACTAATAATATTCTTTTTTCTTAAAAATAATTTTGAACTAACCTGTAATGAATCTGGATTTTTGAGATTATTAATTTCAATTAGGTCTTTAAAGTTTAAACCATATTTAGCAGAGATTTCTGTAAGACTCTCCCCTTCTTGGACAATATGATAACTATTGTCTAAACCATCATTATGTTTAATTTCCTGACTAGGATCAGAAATTTTTAAATTTTGCCCTACATATATATAATTTTCATCTTTTAAATTATTTAATTTAATAATTAAATCTTTTTTTAATGAATAAAACTTTGAGATGCTAGTAATAGTATCGCCCACTTGGACAATATGAATTTTGTTAAAGTCTGATATTTCAGTTTTAGTTGATTCTGCATTCGTAGCATTTTCTATTTGATTATTTGATGAATCTATTATTTCTTCAGCCTTTATGAAATTAGGATTGAAAAAATTAATAATGCAGGCAAATAAAATAAATGTTGATTTCATTAATTTATCTATTTTCTTAAAGATAATGTGTGTATTTAAAACCGCTAGACTTTTGAAACCAAATTAATTAATTCAAATCTTGAAAATAAATTTTATAATTTTCATCACATTCTCATAAGGGGGATATCTCAAATCTAGATCAAATAAAAAGCCTTTATAAGTAATGGATTTTTGATTTGAAAAATTCTTAAATCCCTCCTCTCCATGAAATTTACCCATTCCACTTTTTCCCACTCCTCCAAATGGCAAATTTGGAATCAGTACCGGCAACATAACATCGTTAATACAAACGGTCCCAGAACTTGTAACTTTTGAAATATGATCATGAATTTTTTTATTTCCTCCAAAAATATATATTGCTAAAGGTTTTGAAGCTTGATTAATTTTTTTTAATGCCGATTCCTTAGTTTCAATCCCAATAACTGGAAGAAGGGAACTAAATAATTCTTTTTGAAAAATATTTTTATCTTGTAATTTTACTTTTAAAATTGTGGGTGATATTTTCATTCTTTTTTTGCTAGAGGTTCCTCCGAATAAAATAAGTTTCTCTTTTTTAAATCTCTTGAGAAGTTCTGAAGTTTTGGAAAATTGATTTTTTTGTAATTTTGATAAGTTTTTCGAGATTAATGGATTTTCGCCATAAAAAATAGTGATAAATTTCTTTAACTCCTCAACTAATTGTGTTTCAATTTCTTTTTCCACAAATATATGATTGGGGGCCATACATGATTGCCCTGAATTGAAAAATTTACCCCATACAATTCTTTTTGCTGCAATTTCTAAATTTGCATTTTTGAAAATAATTACTGGATTTGTTCCACTAAGTTCAAGTGTTAAGGGAGTTAAGTTTCTTGATGCTGATTTCATAATAGATTTTCCCGTTTCAGTACTTCCTGTGAAAAAAATATGATCGAAATTTTGTTCTACCAGTTTTATTGACTCTTTATAATCTCCTTCAATTGTTAATAAAGTATCTTTTTGGAAATATTTATCAGTTAATTTTTTGATTAGTGTAGATATAGTGGAACATTTTTCTGATGGTTTTATTACAGCAGTATTTCCTGCAGAAAAAATATTTACGAGAGGCTTTAAAAGATATAACAAGGGATAATTATATGGTCCTAATATAAGGACGCAACCAAGAGGTTCGTAGATTACTTTTGAGAATGATGGAAAAAGATATATTGGAGTTTTCACCTTTTTAGGTCGAATCCATGATTTAAGATTCTTCTTTGTCAATGAAATT
The DNA here is from genome assembly GCF_000015665.1 of Prochlorococcus marinus str. MIT 9515. Classification (NCBI taxonomy): domain Bacteria; kingdom Bacillati; phylum Cyanobacteriota; class Cyanophyceae; order Synechococcales; family Prochlorococcaceae; genus Prochlorococcus; species Prochlorococcus marinus. The sequence goes on from NC_008817.1 coordinate 340,719, forward strand.
TCTTCTTCAATCAAGAGAATTTCTGAAAGAGCTTCAATTTCTGATTTCCCGAGATCAAGGTAAAGAGCTTTAATGATTTCTTTTTTATTTTCATCTAAAAGTTGGGCAACCTTACTGATCTGCTGGATCCTCCAACTTATACTTTCTGTTTGACCTGTAATTACTTTATTTTTTAATGCATTAAGATTTGATTTATACGATTTATCTAAAATATTCATCTAGAAAAAATTTTATATATTTGTTAATATATCAGATCGATAATATTAAATATCGATAAATTATTTAAATAAAAAAAGGGTTTCTTTTGTTGTTTAATAATAATATTATTAAATCATTTTTTATTTTGAGAAATATAAAAAAAGAAGCACAATTTATTATTCCTTCTTGTTTATGTTTTTTATTATTTATCGTAGTTAATTTAACTCACTTTTATTTGGTCTCAGATCTTTCCTATTGGTCGAGTTACATTATTAATCAACCTTATCGGATATTAAGTTATAGTTTTGTGCATAAAGATATTAATCATTTATTATCTAATTTATTTGGCATAATTGTAGTTAGATATTGTTTTATAAATCTGAAATTGAAGAATATATTTCTTTTTCTTTATCTAATTATTTTATTAATACCAATTCAGACTTTTTTATTATTTATGATGGATAGTTTTTTATTTTATGAAAGAAATCGAGCGTTAGTTGGTTTTAGTGGAATTATATTTGGTACAGTTTCCTTCATATTGCTATCTTCTCTTTATGGGAAACAATACATTTTTAATATTTTTATTGGTTTGAATAAGAATAATGAAATTTATAGGTTAACGACTGTTTTTTTATCTTTAGGGGTTGTTTATTCTTTTTTGCCAAGCATTAGCTTATCTGGACATATCGCAGGAATATTGAGTGGCTTCATAATTTTTATTTTTTGATGCCAAAATATATTATTACTAAGCATTTATTCAATTAACGTCCTCAAAATCTTAAAAGTCTTATTTTATTAAGCTAATATATTTCTAATGAATAAAAATTTTTCAATCAGATTAATATCTAATAATGAGATTCAGAAAGTTACTGATTGGGCTAAGCTAGAAGGATTTGCTCCTGGATTTGATGACATATCAATTTATAAAAATACCGATAAAAAAGGGATATGGGTTGGATGCCTTGATAATGATCCCATAGGTTCTATTGCTTGTGTTAAATATAATTCTTCATATGGATTTATAGGATTATTCATCGTAAAAAAAGAATTCCGTAATATGGGTTATGGAGTGAGATTATGGAAACATGCATTAGATTATTTGAAAAATGTTGATTGTATTGGTTTAGAAGCAGCTCCAAACAGATTAGATGATTATCAAAAGTGGGGGTTTAAAAAATCCTCCATAACAAATAGATGGAAATCAGAGGGTATTCAAGATTTACCAAATGGCAAATTTTATAAAGATGAAAATAATGCTTTTAAGGTTGTCCCAGGTAATCAGATTTCGCCAGAAGCTGTTTTGATATATGACTCTCAGAGAGAACCTAGTCCTAGACCACATTTCTTGAACGATTGGCTGAAGAATTCTTTTGGAAATGTTAGCGCTCTTGTTGATAATAATGGAATGTGCCATGGCTTTGGAAGGATAAGACCCTGCATTCTTCAAGATAATAATCAAGGATGGCGAATTGGACCTCTTCTTGCTGATACTCCTCCTTTAGCAGAATTACTTATTAGAAAATTAGTTAGGAATCTAGAGGCTCAAATCTTGTTAGATTGTTCAAGTCTTAATCCTTATGCAAATTACCTTTTATCTAGTATGGGGTTTAAAGAAATCTCACAAACTTATAGAATGTATAAAGGCATTCAGCCTTCATGTCCAATGAACCAGGTATATGGGCTTGCTTGTTTAGAGCTAGGCTAGTCATTTCTCCAATACAGAACATTTTTCTCTTATTTCTATTTATCTTTTCATAACTAGAAACTTTATAGAGTTATTTCTTGATTCGCTTTTGGGAAGGTTAATGCTCAGCTTTTTTTAATATTCTTTCTACAGTATCTGCGTTGATTATTTTGATCTCTCCATTATCAATATCGGCGACTTGAAACAGGGTCCATGAATTTGGATTTCTTGCTCCTCCTATACAGTTAATCACTTGCCCAATCCAATAATTATTCTGGCCGTTTTGGACATTCTCTAGAGTGTTATCATTTCTAACCATGACATAATCACCAGGGTTGACGAAAAGAAATTCATAAACTTCGGAAGATACCATAATGCAAAGACTTGTTAGTACAAATATACTACAGAACTCATGCCTCTGGTCTTGCCTTGGAGGGGATAGCTATCTTCTTAATCATGAAAAAATAAAAAAAGGGGAATCTTTTTGAATTTAGGATTAATTTTTAGCTATGACAAATATTTGTATGTATAGATGATGATTAGATTAAAAATTTTTGACTGAGAATTAAATTAACTGATTTTTAAAAAATTCAAATAGTTTTTATTTTATCAAGGACATTATCATGGTTGGAGACTAGTTTTGTAAATAATAAAAAGCTGACCTACCAATAGTAATTAATCCTTTACTTTTTTAAATTTAACTTTCTCTCGAAAGTTTTATTGAATCTTGTATAAATTAGGAATGAATTATAAAAAGGCAAATATTTCTAGAGAAATAATTTTAAATGAGTCACTCAACTACATAAAGTTTGAGCAAAAAGGTATTAATTAAACATCGTAATTAATTAAAGCCAACCTTCTTTCATTTTTAAATATAATTGCTCTGTTTCCGCGGCATAACCATTAAGATCTTGGTATGATTTTTGCTGCTGTTGTGGTTGTGGGGTGGAATCTCTTTCTTGAGTTTGAACTTCGCTCATTAGTCCAATAAATTAATGTGTTTATTCTCTCATATTTAAAGGTTTTTTTGTTTGGCTGAATTCTTAAATTTTATTTAAATTTTATTTATCTATATTTACGCAGATATTACTTAGCAGCAGTTGTTTTGGAGTATAGAAATTGAACCTCCCAATATACTATTCCAAGAAAAATTGCACTTGCAAGAAGAATTTCAGAGATTGTAAGCATGGCTTTATCTACGCTAATTTAATTTTCATATCAATTTATATAGAAGGCAATAGGTACTACTTACATTTTAATTTCATATAAATCTTATTTAGTTAAATAAATAATTAAATAATATAAGATTAAAAATAAATTCAAAATTCTTTCGTGGAAAATTCCATAAACATATCTATCTTGATCCCTTTAATACCAATGGGTATGTCTTTATTCATATTAATTCTGTTATTAAGTTTTAATAGAACGATGAATAGACTTACTAAACCAGTGAGTGCTCTATTGATCTTTTCTTTATTGAGTTCTGCTTTGATTAGTTCATTCCTCTATTTAAAAAAAATTGAGGGCGAAGTCTTTTTGTCTAATTATCTAAAACTCTTTGAAAATTCAAATTTAGTACTTCACCTAAATTCTTTAACTGAAAAAATCGTAATATTTTTTACAGTAATAATGGCAATAGTGATTGGATTTCTCTTTTACAAATTGCCAAGGCAAAAAGGTTATGTCTCAATGATTGTAGGAATTATCTTGATTTCTTCATCGGTAATTTTTGCATTAATGTTTTTGGACTTTTCAGTTTTAATTTAGGATTGAGTTATCACCGCAGAGGCTCCAGTAAGTTCTTCAACGTGATTAACTCATCTTGTGCAATTCCTTTTATCCTTTGATCATCAGGGTGTGTTTTTAAGAATTTTGTATAAGTATTTAATGAATCCTCTTCGATCTTGATGTTTACTTCATAAGCATTTGTTGGAGAACAGAAATAATAAATAATCATGATCCAATAATAGATTAAGTACAAGATGCCTCGTTAAAAAATAATCGATCCAAAACTTGTCTCCTTCCCTTCTCTCCATTTCTTTAAGGTGCTACGTTTCATTAATGTCTTGGTAAAAATGTTCTTTCATTAAAAACATTTTGATTCCATTTCTTATTCCAAGTGATTCTTTGAAATGAAGAACAGAAACAAAAGCAAAATAAGGAGAACTTGCAATAACTTCTAATACCCAAAATCTCTTTAAGTGCTTGTCATAATAAACAAGTCAAGAATTTTAAAGGTATTATTTACTATTAATCAATTCAAATACTTCATAATGAGCCCCTTTTTTATAGATATAATTACCTAAACATTAGATATCTCAACTTTTAACTGATAATTAATATTGTTAAAGGTTAAGCAAATTTACAATTAGGTATTGAAAAAAAATTTTTTTAATGCATATTTTATATAGTTAATTTGTTTAAATGACTTCAACTGAAAAGATTGCCAATGCAAAAAAAAGAATTAATGAGTTAGAGAGACTTATTAAATATTGGGATGATTCAGAAGAGAAAAATATCAAGAAAATCGGTTTTAAAGTTAATAATGAAAAAATAGCTGCTTAATTCTGTCGAGATTGAAATTATCTTTATTAGTTTTTATATCTTTAGTACATTATTTACTTTTTAAATATTCATATCATTCGTTTTTGATAATTTAGAGCATTTAAACCTATTTTCAAAATTCAAAATTACAAATAATCTTATTAGTTATTAGGTTTTCTATGAATACATTTTCTAACAAATACTTGTTTCCTATAAAGTTACTTCCTTGGCTATTTTGGGGAATTATCTCAGTTGTTAGTGTTTATTTATTCTCTAATGCATGGATAAATTAGAGATTGAATGGTTGCTTAGCTCCTTTTAATCCAATCAGGTGAGCCTCCAAACCAGTGAGGAATTTCATCTTTATTTGGATTGAAATGATTCTCTCCATCTAAACCATCGATGCCAAGCGATTGAATAAGTTCATTAATACTGCCTTTGCTCTGTGCTCCATATCTTCTGATACTAGTTGCTTTTTTTAACCAAAGAGATATTGTCGAATTTTTTTTTGCATATTGTTCAACGTATATTCTCTCTTTTAATGTCACTTCTTCATTTAAAGAAATTCTCCTAACTATTTCTTGAATTTTTAACCTTTTTAATTTACTTAAAAGCATTAGATGATAAATAACTTAATTTCTGAAGGATTCTATTTAAAAGTATATTGATTTTAATAGATTTCAACTTTTAAAAGTTTTTCAGGAGTATTTGGTTGTGAATTGTTCAAATAAGAGGTTAATTACCTTTCTTCATAGCAAGAAATATAAAAAATTTTATTAGGACGTGCGCTTTCAGAAACCCTAACTTGCGAAAATAGTATTCATGTACTAGTATTAGTACATAAATACTATTGAAATGAAAATTCTTTCCTCTTCCCCCTACGCTGCATTTGATCCGAAAGAGTGGAACTCGTTGTCAAAAGCTAATCGCAGTTTCTCTAACACTCCAATAAAAATTAAAAAAAAGTTTTTTAGTACCTTTAACAAGGAAAAATCTTCTAAAAATCCGCAATTAAATAAAGACCTCCCTAAACAAATACAACTTGCTTTTACTTGACTAAAAGTTTAACTAATATTCAGTTTTCTGAAAAATATTTTAAGAATCCCTATTCTTTGTTAGATTAATATAAATACAAAAGGTTTTAATTTGTCTGTAGATCGTGAACTTTTGAAAGAAGTTACCCAAGAACTTTGGAATACCGTTAAAAAACTAAGGCCTGAAATTGATAGGGAAACACGCCTTCAATTGGTTTTAAAAGCCTTATTAACTATTGGTGATTTACCAGATCAACTGCAAGCAGCAATGGTAGTAGGAGTTTGCGCCGAAATGGATAAAAGTGATAACAAAAATGTTGATGGTAATTCCAGCATCAAAGAAGATAATAGTTCTTCCTCCGTTGATACTTCTACTGGAAGAAAAGTTTTTAGAAGAAGTTCAGCAAAATAAAAGCTTCTTCTATAAAGTTAACCTTTAACTTTTTTTGATTCTTCTTTTGATAATTTTAGAAATAGAAAATATGAAATTACTAATAAAAGTGGTACAAAGATAGAATGTAAGGTCATCATCAGCTCTGTTTGACTCATTCCTATTAAATTTGAATCTTTTGGTAGCTGCTCTGACCATGTACCAGCTAAATGCCAAGCTTGAGGAATAGATAAGAAAAACATATAAAAGCTATAAGTAAAAATTATATTCAAATAAAGAATATCATCCTCAAAAAAAATTTCTTTTTTTCTTCTTATTTCTTAACTAAAGATCAATTAATTAATATTGCCGTATGTTTTAAAGATCTATCATTTTAAGAAGATTTTTATATTCTTTCTTTCCAATAATTTTTTCAGCAGCATATGCTCCACTTGCTGAAACTGCCGGTATGCCTATTCCTGGAAAGGTACTGGCGCCACAAGTAAGCAAATTTTTAATAGGAGTTTTACATCCGGGAAACAACCCTTGAGCTGCCGATAAGGCTGGACCGTAGCTACCGCAGTAAGTATTTGTAAATTTTTTATGTGTTAGAGGGGTTCCAAGCAACTTGATCTCAATTCTGTTATCTATATCAGGAATTATTTTTCTCAAAGATTTGAGGAATATTGAGCATCTTTCTTCTTTAAGCTTTTTGTAAGTTAAATCATTTGAGTTTAAATTCTCCCATATTTCCCATGGTTCATTGGCTGGAGTGTATCCATGAAGAACATGTTTCCCTTTTGGAGCCATACTCTTATCTAGTACAGAAGGAATTGAAAAGACTACTACATTTCTTTCTGCAGTAATCCCTCTCCCCCAATCATCAACATGTATTGAATGAATAGGTAAATTTTGTAAACCTGAGGCATCAAAACCTAGATGAAGGTGAAGAAAGGAACCACATTTATTTATATTTTTAGCCTTTGGCTTCCATTTTTTTTGGAGTTCTTGTGGAATTAATTTGCGAGAAGTCCAGATATCGGTATTCAGTACGACAAAGTCTGAAGTGAATTTGGAACCATTTTCTAACGTTACACCTAAGGCAATATTTTTCCTAAAGTTTATAGCTTCTACTTTAGATGAAACAATTAGTTCACCACCATTTTTTTTGAAAGCATTAATCAGAGCCTTTACGATGCTTTCACTTCCTCCCTTTGGATATTCTAAATAAGATGTAGGTTTAAACCATTCATCAAATAGGGTTGCCATTGCAGCAGAATTTGTATCATGCATTGGCATCCCACTTATTAAAAAACTAAGCAGATCTACCCAATTTCTAAGGAAAGGATCTTTAAGATGATTGTCGACAATATCCCCAAAGCCTCCATTAAGTTTTGGTAATAAATTTAGGTTTGGTAAGAATTTGGATGCTAACTTTATGAATCCTAAAATATTAATTGTTTCAGGTGAACTAGATAGGAGAGGAATCTCACTAACTAATTTACTAAGGGGTTTTATTGCTGACATCAATGAATCCCACTCTTCAACTGATCTATTACCTCTCAATAGCTTTATTCTTGATTTAAATGGCTCTTCGCCTACTTCTAGGTTAAAGTTGCCCTCAGGAACGTTTACTAGCCATCCTTGATATTTAATAAGTTCAACTTTTTCATCAATTAATCTAAGTATTTGTCCTAAAGGATTTGTAGTAGGCCACCTACCTAAACCACTCCATAATGAAGGGCCTGATTCAAATTTATAACCTTTTAAATTGAAGCTATGAGCAACGCCACCGGGTTGTGAATGTGCCTCACAAATTAAAACTCTCTTCCCAGCTAAGGCTAATATAGATCCACAACATAAACCCCCTATACCACTACCTACAATAACTACGTCATATTTATTCATTGATAACAAATTAAGCTCTAGAAATTGTAAGAATTAGGGCTTAAACGAAAGTATTTGTTGTGGTAGTGATGCTTAAAACAACTGCAAGAAAGAAGATGTAAGGAACCGCCTTAAGTGGTATATGCTTCTGTCTTTTTGAAATAAAATCCATTTGCTTGGTTAACTAATGTTAAGATAATAGCGAAAATTTGTTACGTATGTGTGACTCAAATCCATTTTTTTAGAAATATTATGAAACATGGAAGAAGGTTTAAAACTTTTTTTTGAAAACTTTCTTTATTATTAGTTAAATTTGCAATTGAAATGATTTTAGGGCCAAAAAATTTACCACAATATAAAGAGATAAAACTTTTAGAAAGTATTTCTATCAAAGAAGGTAGTGGTATAGATAATGAAGATTTAATAGGAACATGGAAATTTAATTCTGTTTGGAAAAAAGGTTCGGAAGAAATAGACAATATATCTAGTTCCATTCTCCAAGTATTATCTGCAAAATTAGAATTGAAGAAAAATAATTCTCAAAATAAAAGCTTTGATTTTGAGATTATCAATTCAATTAGTTTTGGGATATTATCGATTATTTTTTGTGGTCAAGCATCATTAAAAGGTAAAAGACCTTTATTGCCCTTTTTCTTTGAAAAACTAATCATAAATATTGGAAATTTCACTTTAGTTAATAAGCCTTTAAAAAAAATAATAGAAAAGCAAAGACCTTTTTTCTCCTTAATAGCTCTCAGTAAAGAAAATAATTGGATGTGTGCTAGAGGAAAAGGGGGAGGACTTGCAATTTGGATTAAGTCTTGATCTTTTAGTGATATTCCCCTGGATGATCAACTTTTCTGACAGTAACTTTATCTACTGTTTGGCCATTGAATCTTAAGAGATCATCTCCGGAAAAGTTATAACCAAGTTTTTGCGCAATAAGTGCTACATCATCGGCAGTTGCAGAAGAAGTTACATCTTTTTTTAAATTATCTTCTGATTGCATTTGTTTTAAAAATTTTCTTATTTCAGAGAAACTCATTTTAACTTTTAATAATAACTTTATATTAAAGCCTTAGAAAAAAATTAAATTGCTTCTTTTAAAGACCACTCAACCTAAATAAATACTATATTAAAAGCATGACTTACTTATTTTTATATGTAGTTGGGTTGGTTTTAATATGGTGGATATATCGTGTCGGTTGGATTGAGGCTTTAAAAACAGTAATTAAAGTTTTAGTACCTTCAATTTTAATAATTTTATTCAATATTAAAGCTGGAAGATTACTTTTCAAAAATCCCTTAGTTGGTATAGTGAGTGCTCTTCCCACTTCGATTTTTATTTATAAAGGATCTCTTCCATTAGTTGCATCTATTAATAACTGGATTGATACTAAAAGAAGCAATTATGATGAGTCCAAAGACGTAATAGATACAGAATCCGTTCCTTTAGATGATTAATTAACTTAGCTAATCAAAACCAAGAAATAATTCTTTGTGTACTACAAGAACATCGAATAAAGATGTTCCATGGGTAGGACTTATTGGGACTTTATCAACATTTAATGCCTCTGCGCATATTAGATGACCATCCCATCTTGTATTGTGTTCACTTATTTGAACTGACCAATCAATTACTTTGGTAAAATGTTCAGGCATTTCTGATCCAATTTTCCTGCATATTTGGCATAGATTTGTTAACAAAGGTGGTTTGGAGGGCCTTTTTAAATCTTTAACAAGACTTGGTTGGGTAAAAACACTAGTGTATCTAATGTAGTCAATCAACTCATAATCTGCCTCTGAAAGTTCTGCTTTATTTAATGCTATTTCAAATTCTTCGACAGGGGTAATTGGCCTCTGAATTATCTCATTTATCATTATCTGATTTTGATAAATCGGTTTGTTCTGATTCTTTAGTTAGTTGATCGAGATTATTTGTAAAATTTTCCCGTGGAGATTTTGGTAAATCTTCTTTTCCTGACTCGTTAATTACTTGATCGATCTCTTGTTGAAATTCGTTAGATGCTTTCTTTAGGCTTTTCAAAGTTTTGCCCAATTGCTTTCCTAATTCTGGTAATTTTTTAGGACCAAAAATTAATAGAGCTAAAATTAAAATGACTGTTACTTCTGGTAAACCTACTCCAAAGATGTTCATGATAGAAGTCTATTTAATCCATTATTAAAACTACTATTTAATATAATCTAACGATTTGGAAATATCTTTTTTTAAAATTGCTTTGTTACTCTTCAAAAAAGTTTGTTAAAAATAATTGTGATTAGTATGCCCTTAAAAAAAACCAACCAAAGTAGTTGATAATCGCTTAAATTAAATTTTTTCTGATACCAGTTTATGAATAAGCGGTGTCTTTTAAAAATTCTTTTGATTAATTTCAAAAACATACATTTATTACTTAATTTTAATTTTATATCAGAATTTATAGGATTAAATTGATTAATTAATAAATTTTTATTATCAATTAGACAATTTTTCAATAAGGAATCATATTTTGAAAGTAATTCTTTTTAGTCCCTTATTTTATAAAAATTAGCTTATTGTAAAATTAGTTATATTAAAAAAACTTTAATTAAATTATTTCAAATAACATGAAAATTTTATTGGTTCCTTTTTTATTATTTGCCTTTATCTCTCCATCAAAAGCTGTTACTACTAAAATGTTTAAAGTATTGGATACATGTGCTAGATACAGGCTTAAAGAAATTGATGCTAAAGCAGCTGTAGAAAAATTAAAATTAGAATCTAACAATTTCTCTGAACTTGGCTTAAGGAATATAGTAAGCAAGTACTGCTCTGTATTTACACCAAATCAAAAAATAGAATTCTAGATCTCATTATTATAGATATTAAATTCTTATAAACCAAGTAAAATTTTTTTATTTTTTTATTTCACTAAGTCTCTTTTTTCAGTTTATTTAAATGAAAAAGTAATTCAACAAATACAACAAGAAAGAAAATAAACCAATACTGTGAACTCTATGAGAATAGATTCATTGAATAGGTTAGTAAATTAAAAGAATCTTTTGGTATCTTTTAGTACAATCTATGAAAAATTTATCCAAAACTTTGTTGTTTTAGGCCACAGAAAAATATTAGTTGCTTCTACAATAAAGTTTTATATAAACTACTTTGAAGATTGGAGATAAAGTTCCACTTTTTTCTTTATTAGATCAGAATGGAACTAGAAGAACAAATGAAGGGTTAAAAAGTCCACTAGTTTTATTTTTCTACCCAAAGGATGACACCCCAGGATGCACTATAGAAGTTTGCGGATTTAGAGATAAGTATGACCTTTTTAAAGTACTTGGCGCTCAAGTTTGGGGTGTAAGTAACGGCACTTCATCAAGCCACTTAGCATTTGCTAATAAAAATAAATTACAATATCCTTTGTTGTGTGATATTGATGATTCATTAAGAAAAACATTTAAAGTGCCAAAAGTACTTGGTTTATTAGATGGGCGCGTTACTTATGTTATTGATAGAAACGGATTTGTTAAGCATATCTTTAGAGATTTGTTGAATGGCCCTGAACATATAAAAGAGGCTATAAGAGTCTTAAAAGAAATTCAAAATCAGTAAATTACTTACCCAAAATTTAAAAATTAATATCTTTTCATATAAGATAAATTCTGGAACCAAATTGATTTATGAAAAAAAAAGGGATGCAAGCGGTAGACGATGCAATAAAAAAAGGCATTGATTTAGATGGGACTCCAATTCCTTCAAAAATGCTTGAACTTTATAGCAGAATTATGAATGCGGAAAATCAAAGAGAAAGAAGCGGAGTCAAAAAATCTATGCGAAATAGATGCGTCAAAACAGGTTCTAAGCATTTTGATAAAGAAACATTAAATCAATTATTAATTGATTCTGGTTGGGAAGGATTAAAAGAAAAAGAAATTTTATTTTTCTACAATTAATTCCACTTGAATAATATATTTAATTAAACTAACTAATTTTGATATCCAAATAGTTTAGGTATCGATGATTTTGAATAAAAGACTATGTAAAATATATTATCTTGAAAAGGAATCAAAAATATTTTCAAAATTGAATTGACTGCTATTACTTAGATATACCTAATTTCATTATTGATATGGATCTTACTGAGTATTTATCCAAAATTTTTTTAGGACAGGAGTCAGTAATGATGAGTAACTTTATTTATGTAGTTTTTCCTGTTTTATCATTAACAGTTTTGATGTTTAGTTTAAGAAGTATTTTTCAAGGTTCTTATACTTCAAAAATGAAAAAAGAATAATTAACTAGACTTGTCTAAACTTTTGGAAGTTAAGGTGAATTGATTTATTTAAACCAACCTTTTTTAGTAGGAGAATTTGTTTCTTGCACTTTAATGTTGGCTATTTTTACAGCCTTTTTAAAGGCTAAGTTGGCTTCTACTAAAGTTATTGTTGATATTAAGAATAAACCTGCGATCCCTATTAGTTGGTTTGTTTGAGTTGGCTCTTTATCGCCTTGCAAGATTATCCCAATTGTGAACCATGCTGTTACTGCTCCTGCAGTTAAAAAGTATGGTATCCATCTTCTTTGGTAGAGATATCCGGTACCTACTCCTGGAAAGAAATTTAATAGGGATGCAACCCATCCGCTTGAAGTTGCAAGAACTTGTTCTCTTGAAAGTTTGTCCATTAATATTTATGTGTTTACTAAATGGTTATTAATGTAAGCGAAAGAGATGGCAGCACAAATTATCCAACTGAAAGGTAAAAACATTCTTACTCGCTCTTTATTTATATTCATGATTTTATTATGTATAAGATTTAATGAATTCGTGGTTAATTAAATTAAAAAAAAGACAGGTAAAAAAAACCGTTTTACTATTAAATGATTAAATGACGAAAAAACTATGCTTTTCCTTTAGTCCCAGAAATGAATTTAAGTTCATTCTTGACTTCTTTTCTCTTTCTTAAAGATGTTTTAGTTATGAATTAGAAGCATCTTCAAGTCTTTTCTTTGGGAAACAATATCATCAAGTTCTTTTTGCTGATCGGTTTCTTTAGTTCTTTCATGTCGCTATATGAGATGACATATAGGGGAAGATATGAAAGATTTTAAGAGCAGCAGATCAAACATTGAAGAAATAGTGCTATTTTTTTAAGAATATTTCAAATATCTTATAAAAATTTGAATATTGTAAGAATATAAACTGAAGAAAATAATACTCAAAATCAATCGAATTTCGATTTGCAATTCAAGACCGGCCAGTATTTATAGGCCTATATTTAATTGGTAATCAAACTCCTCTGTATATTTAGAAAGGAACTGAGAATTTTTTAGAAATAAAAATGGATTTAATTATTACACCTAAATTAGTAATTCCTTCAAGGGAATTAAAATGGCTTTTCTCAAGATCCTCTGGGCCGGGAGGTCAAAAAGTAAATAAAACTAATACTAAAGTAGAGATAATTTTTAATATCGAAGAATCAATAATATTAAATGATTATCAGAAGATGGTTATAAAGAAAAATCTGAAAACCAAATTAATAAATAATTGTATACGTCTAACCGTTCAGGATCAAAGAAATCAATTAGTAAATCGTCAGATAGCAATAGTAAGGATTAGCTCTCTTATTAGAAATTCATTAAAAAACTCATCCAAAGTAAGAAAATTAACTAAACCATCTTATGCTGTACAAAAAAGAAGAATCGATGCAAAAAAAAAACGAGGAGAATTAAAGAAAAATAGACAAAGAAAATATTAAATTAGTTAATTTAATTTTGATATAAATATTTTTTTAACTTTTGATATATAGGATTATTAATTTATTATTATCTGTTATTAACTTGTTTGAATTTAACTGCTTAATCAAATGAAAAAAGAAAATGATTTTTGGTTAATAGATTCTAACTCTGTAGGAGTTATTCGTTTTTATAAGAAAAATAAAAATAAAAAGGATTTGATCGAATATATGTTTATTGAGGAGGGTATTGTAATGGGTATTCATGGAGAAAATCCACCATTAATGAAAACGACAAAAGAAATAAAGATTGAGGAAGCAAGAATGTTTTGGGAAAGTTTAATAAATCAAGGATGGCAAAAAACTAATCCTCAATGGTGAATAAATTTTTAAAAAGCGTTTAAGATCATTTATTCTTAATAATCTTATTTTATGTAGCAGTTTAAATTTTAAAATCCATAAAGTAGATTAATTATTATTGAAAAGCCAGTTAAGTATTTAAGAAATGTACTTTACATAAATGGTATAAAAACTTAGAGATAAATTATTAATTCAAGTGATTGTAGGATTTATAAATCTATAAATTTATAAAAGTACCTTTAGGATATAAAACTGAAATTTTATTTCTTTGGAAAATTTTTCTTTTCATTAGATCATTTTCATATCTTCTTAACATCATTAAGTAATTTATGATTCCAAATAATATCAAAAAAATAATGAACTCAAAACCTGCCTCAAAATTCATATTTTTTATTTGATCTTTTTTAAAGATTGCAAATTTGTAATAAAAAATCATCAGTATTTATATCTAGTTAATTGAATTCTTAATATTTTTTCATTCTTTATTAGTAATTATTTTTTTTAATGTTTAAGATTACAATATCTAAAAATTTATATGGAAAATATACAAAAAGCTGAAAAAGCTTTTAATCAACTCCTATTGCACATAATAGGAAAAAATTTTCTTGAAAACTTATCTACGGACAAATTTGATGCAAAATCAATTATTGAAAAATCCATAGAAGAAATAAAAGAAGAGTATTCTTATTCATTATCATTACAAGCTCAATGTGTTCCTGATGCTGGAAGACTGATTAGCCAAGCAAAAAGAAAATTAGAAGGTCTTGAGGCATTACTTACTCTTGCGAAATTGTTATAAATTTAGAAATCTTTTTCTTATATTTAAAAAAATTATAAAATAATGTAATTATTAACAATGAGATTCCATAAAAACCTCCTAAGGGGTTTGTATTTATATAACCCGGACCTATTAACCAATTAGGAGCATCTAATGATATTTCCACTAAACCATTATTCATGAGAAACCATATTCCTACAAGACCTCCATGCATTCCGGCGCAACCCCACAAGGAATTATCATCTTTGATTCTTATTATTGATAATAAAATGCCAAGTAAAAATAGTCCAAAAAGGATACTGATCATTTGCCAAAAAGGCATATCGAAGCCTGTATGAGCCATACTAAATACTAATGATTGAATAATACAGGCCTTTTTAAATCCGTATTGATTTTTTAGTTCTTCTAAAAGCCAACCTCGAAATATTAGCTCTTCCGCAAAGCCAATCCCAATTATTAAAACTAAAGAATTCAATAATATTTCAGGTGATAATCTACCTAACCAATTTCCCCATTCATTACTAATAATTGGAATTAATATTAGGGATAACAAAATAAATGCGTATAATAAACCTCTGAGAAAATATATAAATCTTTCTGGCTTTTTATCAATTTTATTAATGCCTAGAAGCATCCACGTATCATTTAATCCCCAACGTATTTCAAACCATTTAGGCATTGCTGTAATAAATAATAAGAACGTAATAATGGTTCCTATTAGGGATATCTTATCTTCCCCTACACCTGTAAACAATAAAGGATTTGCTAATAGCCAACCTAATAAATAAAGGCAAGGCATGAATAAAATTATCGTTAATATTCGAGGTTTTATCAATAAGAATTTTTCATATATTGTTTTTATTGAGTTTAAAATATAAAACATATTCAAGGTTTATCTTTTTTTATAGATATCAAAAAAATATAAAAAGTAATCATAATATAATTTATGAAATTTTTCACATTTTATATTAGTACTTAATTAAGTATTTCGATTGAGTATGGTTTCATTTGGAAGGATTACTCTTTTTTCTTTTAATGAGAAATTTTCTGGTACTATAAATTCTTTCTTTGTAATTGATAGAAAAGATGCCCACCATGAAAAAGTGCTATTACTTAAAATCGCAAATTTTGAAGATCTTATGAGATTAAAATCATTTTTAATTGTATCTGAGTTTAACATTGAGATCTTTAAATCAATAAAGCATTTTTTTATTTCCTTTAAAAATTCTTTTCCATATTGTTGATCTTCCGAAATTAATTTGAAGGATCTATGTCCCTTTGAGATTGCATATTTTATTGATTTTTTATAGTAATCTAATTTACAAATATTTAAATCTGATATTTTGAGAAAATCACTTCCTCTTAAATGAATAACTACATCATTATCGCGAATCTTAAGATATTCATTATTTAATTCAATCGGTCTTAATTTTAATTGACTAAAGTAATTTTTAAGATTGGAGTAAGTCCATTTTTGATTAAAATATCCATCTAAGAACAAAAGTTTTTTTTCATTAAAATCATAATCCCTTGAATTGAAATTTCTATCATTAACACTTATTAATGGCATGAAACTCCCAAATCTTAAAGACGCTGATGTTTTAGCGACAAATTTTTTTAAAATATTTAGATCCTTTGAATTATCATAATAAAGCCAAGTAGGTTTCTCGAAAATAGAATTTAAACAATTAATTCTTTTAGGAATATGAATATCACCTAAAAAAGAAATAATGACTTTTTCTCTTGGTTTTCTATACTTTAAACATGCAGCGGTTTGGAATAGTTGATTGCCTAGTCCACCCACCATTCTTGAAAAAATCATTTCAAAAAAAATTATAAAGGGATTTAATTTGTTAATGTAAAAAACTTAATTTTTGGCTTTTTAATATTTAAACTACTATAGAGTAATTATATATAATTTTGAACAAATTGAAAAAAGAGCTTGATCCCATAGAAGAAAATGAACTTTTATTTAATATCATAGTGCCAATATTTAATGCAGAAAAATATATTGAAAAATGCCTTAACTCTATAATAAATCAGTCATATAAAAGATTTCAAGTACAAGTGGTTGATGATTGTTCCGGGGATTCTTCTTATGAAATTGCATCCTCGATATGTAAAAATAATAAGAATTTAAAAATCGTAAGGAATCCTAGAAGAATTGGAGCATTGAATAATATATCTAATCTGTTAAATAATAATATAAAAGAACCTAGCAAAACAGTAGATTTGATAATTGATGGCGATGATTATTTATATAGCGGTGATGTCTTTAATATCCTTAAAGAAAAGTATATGGAAACAAATTGCTTAATTACTTATGGTAGCCATATATCTTCCAAAGGCGTACAAGGGAAAAAATATCCTAGATTAATTCGAGAATTTAATTTATTCAGAAAATACTTCTGGTACGCTTCGCATTTAAAAACATTTAGACATGATTTATGGTTGGCTCTTAATCCTAAAGACTTAATTAATAAGAAAGGGGAATATTTTTCAGTAGCCTCTGATTTGGCAATAATGTTTCCAATGCTAGAGATGGCAGGCAATCGACAGGAGTTTATAAGTGAAATTTTATATGTTTATAATGATAATAATCCGATAAGTGATCATAAAATCAGAAGAAAAGATCAAATACTATCAGCAAAAGAGATAAGGCGAAAAAGAATATACAATAAGAGAACTTTTTCTTAAATATTTGAATTATGTAATTCTCGATTACTGTAAGAAAAATCTTATTTGGAAATTTTTAATTTTCTGATAAATTTCACCTCTCGGTATTTTTTATCTCTGATTAAGTAAAGTACTTTGTCAAGAAAAACTTATTTTTTTTTTCTATAGTCAAAAGAAATTATGAGAATTTTTAATATATTTCTTTTATATGTCAACAATAGAAATTCTACTTATTGCCAACACCTCAAATTAGTGTTTACTTAATTTGTATATTTACTTAGATTAAATGGAACTTAATTTTAAGACTTTAATGTTTACAGCATTATCTCCAATATTGATTGTGGCAGCTATTGTAGTTGTTTATTTATTCCATTAAATAGTATATTTTATTTAAAGCTTTACTTTTTAAAGTTTAAAATTTTTAAGGATAAATCATCCCTGCTTTTTCTAGAATAAAGGATAAGATTGCTATTGCTGCCATTAGTGAAAGGATCTTGTTTTTTTTAATGAAATCCATATTGAATATAGACAATTAATAGCAAGAGATTTTATTAAAAGTTAATTTCGTTTAGTCTCTAAGTTCTATACTTGATTTAATATAAATCAAATTTTATTAAAAATATATTTTTATAAAGTTATATTCTAATCTTTACATTATATTGTAATTAATTGTAGGTATAGATTGATGGATAAGAAAGGAGCAAAAGGTTATTGGATATCAACGGCAAAAATAATTAATCAAGAATTATTTGATGAATATGTTAATCAGGTTGGTCCATGGCTAAAAAATGTTGGTGGAGAAGTATTTGCTAAAGATAAAGAGCCAATTGGAAAGGAACGAACGGAAGATTCTAATTTAGCCGTTATTTGTGAATTTCCCTCTATGAGGGCAGCGGTTCAAGCCTACGAATCTAAAGAATATGCAGAACTTTCAAAGCTAAGAAAAAAAGCAACTGAAAACTCTACATTTACCATAATGGAGGGTTTGGATGAAGCTGCAAAGTTAAGAAGAGCCATGGGAAAATAATTTTAAATTAATCATTTCGTAAATTTATATATATAATATTCAATAAAATAAAAATTACAAAATATCAATGGAACCAAATTATGTAGGAGATTTAATACCTTCTATTGCTTCTTACCAGAAAATTATTGATAAATACGAAAGGGGTTTAAAAAAAGGTGAATTCTATGATGAACCTACTGGGGAAGATTTGATTTATCCAGATTGGTAATAATGCTTACGACAAAAATTACCTATGCACTAGCGGATTGGATAAGAGAATGGCGAAAATTCAGAAAAGAGAATCCATCTCTAGATGATTGTATAAAGTTTGCAGAATGGAAAATAAAAAATTATAAATTAACTGATAGTGATCTTATTATAATTGAGAGCATTTTACTTTATGAAACTGAAGAAAGTTGAAACTTTTAGTAATAAGATTTTAAGTATAGATTGCTCCCTTCCATTGCATCAATATATCTATATAAATTAAGACAATCAGATTATTCATCTTCGTATAAATCGATAAATAAGTAAATCAGCATTTTTACGGATTTACTTCAAATCGAGATAGTAGTAATTTATGAATGTTGAGTTGGGAGGCAATCTAAATGATTGATAGTCCGCCTGAAATTTAGTAAATTTACAAATATAGGAAGCGTATTCCTGACAATGGGATTATTCGAAAAATAAAGTTCAATCAATTAGTCTGATAAGACTTCGCTTTATAATTACTAGCGACAAACGGGACTTGAATTTATCGAAAAATATCCCTTAACTCACATATTTTAAAGTTTATGAGTAAATCAACTTTATATTATGTATTGCTAAAATCCTGTAAGTAGGAAATAAGAAATCTAAAAGGGGCTTTTTATTAAAGGCCTCTTTTTTCATGATTTATAAAATTACAAACACTTTAGTGTAGATAATATTAATTTTCTATTTGAAATAATTTATATTTATGGAATGAAAGAAAAAAAATTATTCCCCATAATAGAACCAAGAGAAAAGGGTTTTTTGCAAGTAAGTAGAATTCATTCTATCTATTGGGAAAGATCAGGAAATCAAAATGGTAAAAAGATACTAGTAATTCATGGCGGTCCTGGTGGAGGAAGTCAGCCAAGATATAGAAGATATTTTAATCCTGAGAAATTTGATATTATTCAATTTGATCAAAGAGGTTGCGGTGCCTCAAGACCTTTTTCAGAATTAAGAGAAAATACAACAAAAGATCTAGTAGATGATATTGAAAAATTAAGATTAAATCTTAATATAGATTCTTGGCATTTGTTTGGAGGATCATGGGGATCTACGTTAGCTTTGATTTATGCAATAAAACATCCATCTAGGGTCAAAAGTATGACCTTAAGAGGAATATTTTTATGTAGAAAATTTGAACTCTCATGGTTCTACCAATATGGTGCAAGTGAAATTTTCCCAGAAGAGTTTGAAAAATATATCTCAGTTATTCCTAAAGATGAAAGGTCTGATTTGGTATCTTCTTTTTATAAATATTTAACATCTCCTAATATCGAACTTAGATCAAAAGCTGCGGCTGCGTGGACAACTTGGGAACTTTCTACAAGTCATCTTATTAAGAGAGATATTGATGTTGGTAAAAGTAAAACTAATTCCTTTTCAGATGCTTTCGCAAGAATAGAATGTCATTATTTCATAAACCATATCTTCTTAGAGGAGGATTTTATTATGAAAAATATAAAGACTATAGAATCTATTCCAACTAAAATCATTCAAGGAAGATATGACGTGGTCTGTCCTGTGAGAAGTGCTTGGGATCTAAATAAAAAATTAAAAAATTCAGAATTAATAATCATTGATGAAGCTGGTCATTCTATGAGTGAAAAGGGAATCACATTGAAATTATTAGAATTAGTTGAAAAGTTATAAAATTTTTGGTAAAACTTTATTTAATATGATTTCATCAATATTTAGAGACCATTATCTTCAATATTTTTAGCAATACTTCTTAGTAATTCAACAATATCAGAATCTTCACATTCAGTATCCTCTTTAAGCAGGATACATTCGTCTCTAATACTTACATTAGTACTCCACCAAATTCCAGAACTATTAGTGTCGTCCCATTCAAATCTGTTAGACATTTTCCTACGATTTTATATTGACTTCTTCTTGCTCCTTTATATTTTCTTTGATTTCTTCCTTGACTTCTTCTGGCCATTCAATATCAAATCTTGCATACTCTTCTGTTGCAAATCCTTCAGGATGCCGCTTACAAACTTTTTTTCTTCTTACAAAAACATGATCAACTCTTTTTTCTTCATCCGGAGTAATTATCCTTTCAAGTTCTATAACTTCAGTAAATTCTGTTGATTTTAGTTCAATTGTAGGTTTCTTCATGCTTTGATAACTAACCTTAATACATTAATGCTTGCTAATAAGGATCGTGGATTTCAAATTGTAATTTATTTAACTTGAATCATTTTTATAAAATATAAAATTTTTTCTATTAAAAAAAATCAAAGTTTGTTTTGCCTTTAAAGTTTTAATTTATTTTCAAATTAATTAAATTAGTAAATCAAGATTTAATTGATTTTGAAGTTCTCTTTTTTTTCTCAAATTACTCTTTTTAGGATAATTTTTTCTCTTATTTAGAGCTTTTCTTCTTGAGCCATGTTTCATATAAATTCCTTTTGAAATATCCCAGTAACCTTCTCTTTGGGTTATTTCTTGAATTCTTTTTCGTGCATTTTTAGTTGTTTCTGAGAGGTTAATTATTGGTTTAATGTATTCAGAGTTTTCATATTCTTTGGAATTAAATTTTTCCATCAACCAAGGTTCATGGACGAAATTTTCAGGATAATTTTGTATCTCAGGAACCCATTTCTTAATAAAATTTCCTTTGGGATCATGATCTTTCCCCTGCTTAATAGGATTATATATTCTATTTACATTTATAGATGTTGTACCTGCTTGCATTTGACACTGATTCCAGTGAATTCCTGGCTCATAATCGAGAAATTTGCTTGCCAATTCAGAACCGGATTCTTGCCAAGGTATCCATAAATTATAACTTGCAAAAGACATTAGCATTGCACGCATTCTGAAATTAAGCCATCCATGAAAATTTAAAGATCTCATACAAGCATCTAAAAAAGGAAAACCGGTTTTACCTTCACTCCATAATTTGAGTAAATGACTATCTTTTTTTCTGATTTTTTGGAAATAAGGATGAAATTCTTTAAACTCTAATTCTGGTTCACTCTCAAGTTTTTGTATAAAGTGACAATGCCAAGTTAATCTGCTTTTTAACATTTTAGAATTGGGATTTGTTATTGAATTTGCTTTATGAATAATCTCTTTTATAGAAATACATCCCCAACTTATATAGGGAGATAATCTTGAACAGCTATCGAATGATTTCTCTGGGCTTGAAATATCTTTTGAGTAATAACTTAATTTATTACTGAAAAAATATTCCATTCTCTTTAGACCAATTTCTCTTCCACCCTTTAATCTCCCTTTGCAGAAATCATCTTTGAAGCAAAAGAAATTATCTGGTGGGATTTCTCCAGGATCAATTTCTATAGGATTAATTTTTGAAGGTTCAGTAAATAGTTTTCTCTCCATATTTTTTTTCCATTTTGTTGACCAATTATTTCTATCTAGCTTTCCTCTAAATACTGAAAATTGTAAATATTCTTTCCAAATAATTTTTTTCATAGAGGCCCATTTTCTAACTTCTTGATCTCTTTTATATGTCAAATAGTCTCCAGTTTCTTGATGGCTATAAATAGCTTTAATTTCAAAATTATTAGATATTTGATCAAAAATCTCAATTACTTTACCCGTTCTAATTATTAAAGGTTGACCAATATTTGCAAGTGAAATTCTTAAGTCTAAAAGACTTTCCTTGCAAAATTGCCATTGTCTATCTGAATAAGTTTTTTGACTCCATATTTCTTTTTCAATTATGAATATAGGTATAATGTCTCTATCCTTTAGAGATTCGATAAGAGCCTCATTATCGTTTATTCTTAAGTCTTTTTTAAACCATAAAATATTAATATTTTTCATCAAAAAAGTTTTTTCTCATTATAAAAAATTAATTATTAATTAGTAACTAAATACGAAATTTAATCTTTTTGGAATAATTTTAAAAAATCTTTATTATCCATTCCTGAAAAACTTTTTTCCTTTATGGATTCAATCACTTTTGTGTAGTATCTGTATTTAATTTGATACTCACTCATTAAGAGAATAATACGCCAATTTTCCATAGGAAACCTTCTCTGTATTTCATCATATTTTTTTTTATCAGTTTTTTCTAATTCCTCTTTACTACTTAAATATTTTTTTTCTATCCACTCAAATATATCTTTAATTTTCCCGTTAATTTTTCCGTTAGTTATCCATTTTTTTATATAAAATTCATCTCCATCTTCTAATTCAAAACATTTTTCTGGAGAAGGGAGCGTGTAATTATGAAATCTCTCTGTGTAATCTTCTATTAGCTTCATAATACTAATCCTTCTTATTAAGTTCTATTTCACGCATAAACATAAAAGCACCAAATGAAAAAGCAAGTGAGATTAAAAAAGTTAGGGGAAAATAAATTCCCCATAATTTCAATTTTAGTCTTTTCCCCTCTGCAACATAAAATATAAATATAGCAATGAGTAGTATAACTGTGTCAGCTGATATAAACCCTGAGGTGGGAGTTATCCATGCATCATCAAAAAATGCAGTTCCTATATCTATTACAGAACCCTGAATATTACCATTTCTCACTAAGCTAATGAATTGAATAATAAAATAAAATGGCCAAAGTAATCCTGCCAGACAAGTGGCTCCATAAATGCCAAGTCTAATTTTTGTCCACATAGTTTAATTTTATTTATATATTTATAGCTGATATTAGTAAATATTTGATGTATAAAATAATTCCAATCATTAGTTTTTTTTTAATAATACTAAGTTACCCCTAATATCCTTGATGCCATTTTGAATATTATCAATTTAATGATTTATATTCAAAATATACATGTTAATGTTTCTATTTTTTTTTAATTTGTTTAAAATTTTCTACAGTTAAGTGGAATTACTCACATCTTAAAATATGACCATCAGCTATAAATAATAATGAATAAAAAGATATTTATGACCCAAATTTATTTTGTTGATATTATTTTGGCTTGTTTAGGAGTATTGATTTATTTATTTGGTCTGAAAAAATTATTATTTAATCAGCCAAAGACTTTTCAAGACTAATAATACATGACGAAAAATAGTAAAGGAATGCCAATTGAAATAGGCATTAAACGTCTTTCTTTATTAAAGAAGAGAGGATTAATAACAGAGGAAATTTTCTCTGATGCAGAGGAATTACTTATTAAAAGTGAAATTGATATTTCTTCGAAAAAATAATTTTATTCAAACTAATATTACTCAAAATTTTAATTTATCCTTTTAAATAATTAATATAAAATCTTACCTAATTAAAATAAATGTTAGTAACGAAGAGATTATGGGAAAGTAATTTAAATCTTGCTTTATCAAGTTTGCAAACAAATTTTGTGCAAGGTATCAAAAATGGAAACTTGCCAAAAAATATATTTCAAGAATATTTGGCGCAAGATTATTTCTTCTTAGAAAGTTTTGCAAGGGCATATGGTTTAGCTATTTCTAAATCTAGAGATAAAAATTCAATTAAGGCTTTGAGTCAACTTTTAGTTGGAGTATCAGAGGAATTGATTCTTCATGAGACCTATTCAAAAAAATGGGATATTAATCTAAATAATAATCATATAAAACCAGCTACTCAAAATTATACGGACTTCTTAGAAGAAGTTTCTAAGAAAAAAAGTGCTGTTGAGATAATGTTCGCGATGACTCCCTGTATGCGTTTATATTCTTGGATAGGCAAATCTTTGTCAAGTAAAGTTTTAAATAATCCATACAAAGAATGGATAATTACTTACTCTGATGAAAACTTTGATAATCTTGCAAAATCTTTAGAAAATCTTATTGACTCTGCAAAGGAAGAATACGATACTAATCAAGCGAATTATTTATATAAGAGAGCAATGGAATTGGAATTAGAATTTTTTAATGCTTATTCCAACTACTAATAAAGAAACTTTTAAATTTTAAATAAAACTATGTATTCAAAAATTGCTCTTTCTATTGGTGGTAGTGATTCCGGGGGAGGTGCAGGAATTCAAGCTGATTTGAAAACTTTTATGGCTCTAAATGTTCATGGATGCTCAGCCATAACATGTATTACTGCTCAAAATAGTTTTGAAGTAAGCTGCGTAGAAGCGGTCCAAAAGGAAACTTTAATAAGCCAAATTGATACTTTGTTCTCGGATTTTGATATTAATGCTTTAAAAACTGGCATGCTTTTGAATGAGAGTATTATTGATACTACGGCTTTAAAACTAAAATCTTATTCTATACCCAAGATTATAGACCCTGTAATGGTTTCAAGAACTGGGTCAAAATTACTTGAGGATGCTGCAATTAATGCTTACAAAAAATTGCTTTTGCCAATAGCTGATATTGTTACTCCAAATATTTTCGAAGCAAATCTTTTATCAAATATTGAAATCAAAAATAAGAAAGATATAGAGCTCGCAGCACATAATATTATTGAACTTGGAGCCAAAGCAGTATTAATAAAGGGTGGAGGATTAAAAGAGATGCAAGGAAAGGATTTTTATTTTGATGTCACAGGAAAAAGCAAATGGTTTATTAATAAATTTATAAATACTAAAAATACGCATGGAAGTGGATGTACTTTAAGTTCGGCAATTTGCGGTTATCAAGCCTTGGGATTTGAATTGATAGAATCAATTGAAAGAGCGAAAGCATTTATTGAAAGATCCTTGGAGAAATCTTATAAAATTGGTTCTGGTCCAGGCCCCCTTGGACATTATCAATCACTTTAGACAAATAATAAGAGAATTTTGTAGCCTAAATTTTTTTGAAATTTTTTTAAAAATCGTTTTTTTATATTTATTATTTTTATAAATCAATAAATTTTTATTTACTATCCGCCTATTTTTTATTAAATATATTCCAATAATAATAAATTGCTTTCTCTGCTTGTTAAATAACTGAATATATTATCAAAGGCATCAAACCTAATTCATATCAAACCACTCTATTTTGAATTTAATCAAAGGTCTAAGCATGTGATTTTTTTCCTAAATAAGCTGTAATGCTTCTTCATTTCAAAGGAATGATTCTATGTTTGGATTTAATAATATCTAATTGGTATTAAATGTGACTTAAAAAAATTGATAGTAATTAAGACTTATTTTCATGAAATGCATTATTAGTTATTTTTAAAAATAATGATTCTGATTTTTTATGAGAAACCAAGAAAAGCCTATGCTAAAAACGATTGTTAATGTCGGATTTTGTGAAAGTAATTCGGAGTGGCTTAATCGTATAATGACTGAATTAGCTGATGAAAATAAAAATTTTGTAGATTTATCAGTCTTATGTGCTTAATTTAAATTTTGAAAGTTAATCTTTAATTGTTTTTTTATGGCTTCTTTTTTTTAATATAAACTCATGAATTTAATAAGTAATCAATTTATATATTCAATAAATTTTCTAAAAATAATTTAGCTAAGCAGGCGCTCACAGGTTATCTTTACAACAAATTAGTAAAAGTCTTTAAAAATAAAAAATTAATTATTTTATAAATAATTTTTTGATCTTCGAGCTTAAACAGAAAAATCTTATACTGACGATAATTTATATTATCTGGCTTTTCTAAAATAAATATTAATTTTTTAAGAGTTTTAGTTAATGACTTTAAAAATATTAGGATAAGTAAATAAAACTCTTAAAAAGTGAATTTCGATAAAAATACTTCTGATATTATTAATAAATTCAAATTGTCTATTCACCCGGAGGGCGGATGGTATAGAGAAATCTTCCGAGGTGAAAATTATGTGACAAGAAAAGATGGTCAAAAAAGAACGAATATTACTAGTATTTATTATTTGCTTTGTAAGGGAGAAAATAGTTCTTGGCACCGTGTTAATAATGCTGATGAGATATGGATTTTTCTTCAAGGTTCGCCTCTGAACTTAAGGTGTTTAGATGAGGATAATAAAAAAATCAAAAATCTAAACTTACATACTAATAATCCAATTGAAATAATTCCAGCAGGATATTGGCA
Organism: Prochlorococcus marinus str. MIT 9515; assembly: GCF_000015665.1. Lineage (NCBI taxonomy): Bacteria > Bacillati > Cyanobacteriota > Cyanophyceae > Synechococcales > Prochlorococcaceae > Prochlorococcus > Prochlorococcus marinus. Next base: position 367,147 of record NC_008817.1, read on the forward strand.
GTGTGCTAGTACAAGTGGAGAATTCACTCTTACGAGTTGTTGCGTTGGCCCAGGATTTGATTTTTTGGATTTTGAAATGCTAAGAGATCTAGATCCTTCTTTAAGGCCTAGTAAAGCTATGAAGGATTTTATTTAATAAATTAATTTTTCCTGATTATTTTCTTTTAATGAATAAGGACAATATTAAAATCATTGGCAGAAGACAGATCTCAAGAGAAGAAGCTCTATTTTTCAATTTAAGTGAAGTTGAAGGACTGTATGATACTTTTGATAAGGATTTTTCTATATGGTCTGATTTTGATAGCTGGAAAAATATTAATGCACAACAATGGATTTTTTCTAGAGCTATAGATGTTTATGGAGGAAAGAAAATAGATATTAAATGTGAATGCTGTGAGTCTATTTATCTAACTAAAAGTGATTTAAAAATTACTCCGAATCAAAAATGCTATGGGGTTAAAAGTGCATATATGATTCAAAAAGTTTTGGAAGAAATCATATTGGCTAAAGTCAGAAGAGAGCATGATGGTATATATTCAGCATGAAAACAAATAGAATGGTGATGATCTATTGAAAAATCAATGAGAATTAATAGTAACTATGCAAAACATTTTATTTGATTCATAGTTAATATTTTATTTCCGAATTTTCCTTAAAAAGTTAACTATGGATTTAGGCATAATCCTTTTTATAAGACCTGATATAGTTGATTTTCTTAATTTAATAATTAATTGAGTTAATTGCTTAGATTCTTCTACCCTTATTTGATATAAATCTGGATGAATATAGTTCATAAGGGCTGTTTCTCTAATAGGCTCTATACCTTTTTCTTTAAATATTTTTTCAAATTTTGAATTACTTTTTAGGTATAAAAAAGTATTTTGACGGTACCAAACTTCTATCTCTTGATTTTCCCATACCTTTGAACGAAAAAGATCATAGGGCAAGTAACCATTTTTGATGAAAATTTTAGCCCAGTAAGAATGCGGTCTCTCATTAAAATGATCAGTACCTCCTTGACCACTAAAAGCAGCGCTAAATAGAATTGTTTCAGAAAAGTTTGTTAAGTAATTGACAAAGGTAGTTGCTTGTTCTGGTTTTAAATGCTCGGCCACTTCAAGTGACATGGCAAGATCAAATTTCTTATTAACAGGATTTTTAATGACAGTAGAACTAAGATCTATTGAATGGAATTTGATTTTTTTATCAAGCATATTTTCTTGGCAGACCCAATCACCATCTATCCCAACCAACTCTTTTGCACCTGAATCAGCAAATGCCTTTAACCATGGCCCTCGGCCACATCCAATATCAACAACTTTATTAGGTTTTATAAGTACAGAACTTAAAATAGATACATAATGCTTGGCACTAATATATGACCCATTTGTTAGTGATTTATAGAATTGATCATTATAGTTACTCCCTACATTCATATAATCTTTTCTCGAGAAATCATTAACCTAAATAATATAGCTTATTACAAAAGTTTTGATTCAAATAAATACATAATCTACAGGTTCTGCAAAATAAACTATTGATTCTTAATTAATAATCTTCTACCTTATTTCGCATCAATAGCTATTATTTCTGCTAAAAAGGTTCTACTTTTACTTATTGCCCTCAATTTTTAGTTAAATTCCTATCTACATTAAATACATCTTCAAGACTATATTCCAAATAAGAAGAACATTCCCAGTGAGATATTGTGACTAAAACTATTGTAGTCAGGGTGAATTTGATAAGAAAAACATAGCACTTTAATTCGCAATAGTTAAATAAATTTAAACTGAGTTTATTTTGCGGTTCAACAACTTCTAAAATATACTGCCTCTTTTAAGAAGTTTATTATTATGTTGAGTTAGATAAGTTTTTCATGAAATAATGATCTATAAAACTGTGCTTTTTAAGACCTAATATGGAAAGTCATCCGCGGAAAAAGAATTATCCATGTAACATAAAAAAGTCTTAATATTTTCTTAATATTTGATGGTTATAGCAATGACAAAGGGCTACAGCGAGCAGACCGCTGGGGCTAAGCTGTGTATTGACCTCGCAAGTGATTGGGCAGGTCAATGTATCGAAGCTTTAGATATTGAGAATAATTGTTTTCTCATGGATTATGGTGCTGCAGATGGTGGAACAGCTTCTGAATTTTGGGGAAAGATAATAAAAGATATTAAAGAACGAAAAACATCATCGCAAATCTCACTCATCGGAAATGATCTTTTTTCGAATGATAATCAATCTCTTATAAATAATCTCTCCCTACATTCTTCTGGTCAAGAATCAGCCTTTACTCTGATTTGCGCTGGCAGTTTTTATGAACAGCTTGTTCCAAATGGTTTAATTGATTTTGGTTTTTCCGCTACTGCTATGCACTGGCTAAACAAGAAGGTGGACACTCTTGATGATCATACCCATGTACTTGCATCAAATAATAAAGTTGCAAAAAATGATTTTCTGGAACAGGCGTTGTATGACTGGAATCAAATTCTTGAGATGAGAAGTAGAGAGCTAAAAGTAGGTGGTAAATTACTGACAGTAAATTTATCGAGAGATTACGAAGATAGATACCTTGGAAATAATGGGGGAAGAACAGTAAATGTTCATGACCAAATTCATTCAATTTGGAAGGAGTTGCTCAATGAAAAAATTATTTCTGAAATTGAATATAAGAATGGTACAATTCAAAATTTTTATAAGTCGCCCGAAGAATTTACTTCACCTTTAACCAATGAAAATTCAGCAGCCTATAAAAATGGCTTAAGACTTTTAAAGGAAAGAACAGTTTATGTAGATTGCCCCTATAGGAAAAAATGGAAGGAAAACCAAAATACTGAAGAATTTTCAATTGGATTGATGGAGACCATTCGAAGTTGGAGCAGGCATAGTTTCGTAGCTGCTTTGGATGAAAATAGTGAAAGAAAAGTCAATCCTGTTGATTTGCTTTTTGATCGATTAACTTGCCGAATAAATTCTGATCCTGAAAATTGGAGTCTTGATTATGTAGAACATCATCTGATGATGGAGAAAGTTTAATGGTTAATTTACAAACTCATTTAAAAAGTGAAGTGGGCGTTCTTGCTGAATATATAAGCGAAGAATTATCAGTTTTCATAGTCGCTGAAAATAAACCTGTTCAGTATCCTTCTAATGGAGGTTTAAGGCTTCTAAATTATGAAACAGATATTGAATGTCTTCAAGATGGATTTAGACTTGCAAATCTTATGAAGAGTAAACATGATATTTATTCGACAGGTTTTTCAGGTGGAAAAGTGGTGGCAAGATCACCAAATATTTCATCAGTTAAAGAAAAACTTATCTCAGTAACATCTGAACTTTTAGAAAATCTTGGTGGCAGAATGATTACTGGATGTGACTTAAATACTGATATGAATGATATGGAAAAATTATTCAAATTAACTCCTCATGTACTTGCCGCGGTCAATAGTAAGGTTGATGCTAGTACTGCTACTGCAATGGGTGTAATAGGAGCCTTTGAGGCTTTTAAGGAATTTATACCTTACGATCTTCCCAATGGTGTTTTGGTTCATGGATGCGGATCAGTTGGAAGTAAAGTCGCCTCTGAATTAATTAAACGAGATATAAAGACTTATGTCGTCGATATAGATACCGAAAAAACTTATATTAATGGTGCTATTTCCCTTGGGAATGATAAAAATTGGTATCGTAAGACTTTTGATGTTATATTACCTTGCTCTATATCAGGTCTTATAAATACAAATATTTCTCAATTTCTTCTTAAGACTAAAGCTATAATTTCAGCTGCAAATGCTCCTTTTGGAAATGATGTGATTCCTGAAAAGTTGAGGAATTCAAATGTTATTGTAATTCCCGATCCTTTAGTAAATGCTGGTGCGGTGATAGCTGATTCAATTGAAAGATATGCGCCAGTTAAATGGTCTAATACAAGACCTGAAAAGATTTATGATTTTGTCAAGAATGAAGTAAGAAAAAAATGTATTTCTTACCTAGCCTTGGAACAGAATGGATTAAGTTCTCTTGAAATTTTAGAACTAATAAAAAATAAAAAACAGCAAATCATAGGAGAGAAATTTTAAATCAATGAATATAAAGATCCCTGAACATGTTGATATAGCCATAATAGGTGGAGGTATGGCAGGCTTAAGTGCAGCAGCATCATTAAGTGAAATGGGAGTAAAAAATATAGCTGTTTTTGAATCTGAAAAACTTGCACATTCCGAAGGTAGCAGTTTTGGGGAGTCCAGAATGTACCGCGAAATGTATTCAGATCCTGTGTTATGCAAACTTGCTAAAGAATCAAATAAATTATGGGCCGAACAGGAATCAATAGCAAAATATTCTCTAAGAAAAGAACATGGATTATTGTTTTATGGTGAATCCTGGGATGAAGAAACCATAGAAGGTTCTATTCCTGGAGCTCAGAAAGTGATGGATGAGCAAAATATACCCTATGAATTTTTAACATCTGAAAAAATTTCTGAAAGATTTCCTATAAAACCTAAAGAACATTTTGTTGGACTTTTTGAACCAAGTGCAGGATCAATTTTAAGTGATAGAGCTATTGAAAATTGGATTAAAATCATAAGAAGTAATGGTAATCAGATTTATGAAGGTTGCAAAATTAAAAGAATAGAAGAAAAAAATAATTCTCTTGAAATAATAGGAAATCAATCTGTAAGTTTTGATCAATTAATAGTTGCATCTGGAATGTGGACTAATGAATTATTGGAACCAATAGGTTTAAAACAAGATGTAAAAATCTGGCCAATGCTTTGGGCACATTATCTGGTTGACGAAGATTTCATAAATAGTTATCCTCAATGGTTTTGTTTCCAAAAATCAAGAGGAGATGATGGTGGATTGTATTATGGTTTCCCCGTCTTAAGTCGAAATAAAAATAATATACCCAGAATAAAAGTTGGAATTGATTGGACCTCTCCAAAACTAATTGGTGGTGATGAGGGCGCAATGAAAAAACCTTTTATGGAACCTCTAATAAAAATGCTGGATGATTTCATTATCAACAATTTCGAGGGTGTTATCGTTTGTGATGAAACTTTTGTAAGTCCTTATACAATGACAAATGATGTTAATTTTATTCTCGATAAACCCAAGTCAAATATTACTGTTTTTTCTGGCGGATCTGGCCAGTCATTTAAATTTGCACCAATAATTGGTAAATGTCTTGCGGAAAAAGCATTAAATAAAAATTGTAGTTTTGATATAAGTTGCTGGGAATTTGACAGATTTCTTACAACAAAATAACATTTATTTTGTTTAAGCAATATTTTTACAAATTAAAATTTTCAAATTTATCATTTTTAAAAACTATGTCTACAGAAAATAATCTAGAAAAGAGCAGTCAAGATTATAAAAAATCTCAATATGGTAGTTGGTATAAAAAAAATGCTGAAAATAAAAAAAAGGATAAAAAAGAAGAAAAGAATAAAAAAGAAGTAAAAATTTCTTTTTTTAAAAAAATAAAGAGCCTTTTTAATAATTCTTGAATCATATTATTTTCTTTGATAGATAGATGAAATTATTTGATTTTTTTTTCAAAAATTTGAATAAAAGAGCAGAAATTATTTCGGAAGAATCACTTGATAATTCAAATGATCTTTGGGCTGATTCTGTAACAACTGGTTGGGAATATACCTGTAATTTATCATTAACAACTCCAAAAATTTGTATTGTAAATGATGGTTTTATTACTAACGATACATCAGTCAAACCAAAGTTAATAGGAGAACCAAACAATTTTGGAAAAGATGGAGACCCCTCAGGTGATTTTGGTTCTTGGATAAGAAGGCATGGACATGAAGAGGAATTTGAAGAATTGGCAAATATTTCTCAAGATATGATTTATGCAAGACCAACTGATATTGGAAGAATCCCACCGAAATCAAAATTAGAAGTTGATTTTAAAAGTTTTTTAATCGATTTTAGAAGTATAGTTGAGTCCAATATTTCTGTAGAAAAAAAAATTATTTATGATAAATGAGGAACTAAGTATTAAATCACAAGCTTATAAAGATATTTATAAAAAATTAGTAAGGGAAAAGAAATTTCCTGATTCTTTCTTTATCAATATTTTGTGCGAACTGAATGGAGTAGAATCTAAAACTGCTTCAATATTATGGGAATATGGATACCTTACAAAAGAACAAGTTTTGAATGCACCTTATAGTGAATTAATAGAGATTAAAGGTCTTGGAAAAAATTTGATTTCAAAAATAAAAAACTAAAAAAATGAATACTTGTAGCTCAGTTAATTCAATATCACTAGGAAAACTTTTGAAAAAATATAATTTAACACCAAAAAACAAACAAAAAGTAATACTTTCGGCTCAAAGAAAAATCTCAACTTGGTCAGGATTACATAGACTAGCGAGAAAGCTAGAATTTAAGCAATCAGCAGAAAATCAAAAACTATTGAATTAATGACTGAACAAAAAGATAATTTAGAAAGGATTTATCAGAAATTAAATGAAGAAGAAGATACTGTTTTAAAAAGATGGTATGAATCATTAATTCCCAAGATAATATTATTATTCCCCCTAATAGCCTTTGCCTTAACTTTTTTAAAAGTAAATACCGATAAATCGATTTTTGATTTACTTATTTTTATCGCCCTCGGGGTATTACTAGTTATGGGAGGAATATTGTTTAATTACTTTTTATCAAAGGGTGAATAAAGTCATAGAACCAAAGTGAACATAATGTAATTTCTATTCCATTTAAAAAATTTAAACTTCATTAATTGGTGGATTTAAGATACTTCCTATCAATCAGATTTCTTATAATCCCCATACTAAATATCAATATTACGCTTACTATAAATACAATCAAATATTCTCTTTGAAGTGAGGGTACTTCTCCATCAATAATTTTTTTAATATTGAAATTCTGATTTTGTAATTCTCTAAAACCATTTCCAGTAGCAACAAATGGCAGATCTGAAAGTAGAGAGCTAACGATTAAAGCTAGAAGAAATTTTCTAAACCTTAATTTAGTAAGCCCAACACCATAACTGACAAAATCAAACCAACCCGTCATTAGAAAACCGGTTAAAAGAAACAAGTTTTTCTCTAGATATTTCTTAGACAAATTTTCAAATTTATCTAAATATTTTTTTGACATAACTCGTTGCAGTATTTTTCTTCCAAATCTCCTTGATAATGAAAAACTAATCGAGCATGCTACTAAATCTGCGATAAAGCTTATTAGTAATCCATTTACTAATCCAAAAAGATATCCTGAAATTAATAAGCAATATGTACCCGGCAAGATAGGAATAACAATGCTTGTAAATCTCAAGAGTAAAATTAATAAAATTCCCCAGTTTCCTGATAAAGCTTCAACCACAAAAATCAATCTATTTTTAAATAATATATTTGCAATAAATACTTTTAGTTGATGAATAAATCAAAAGTTAATACAAAAAGTAAAATAGCTTTATTTCCAATGTATTTGTTTCCACCATTCTCTTACTTTTGAAGAGGAGCAATACCAGTTATTTCCAAAAAGACCACCATGTACTGTTTCAGGAAGAATTATTTGCTGTGAACCTTCTAAAAGAGATGATGACAAAGGAACTAAGCCGTCTCCATTAGCATTCTTATCTCCAGAAATTGATTTATATGATCCCCTCGCAACAAGTTTTGTTATTAATGATGTTTGTTTAGATTTAATTTCTACTTCACCTCCAACTGAAATATAATTTATATTTTTGAAGAAATTTCCTGGATATTTTTCATCCACAAATTTTCTCAATGCGGTTGCTTTTACAGCTTGATGTGGGCTACCTAATGTAATTAAATTTTTAGTATGAGACTTCCCATTAAATATCTTATTGTTAAAAGGTTCATCAGAAAGATAGAGTCTCATCATTACTCCACCAGAACTATGACCAATAAAATCAATTTTTGTAGAATTGTTTTCTACCAGTGCAATATTAACTGTATCTTTAACTTTATTTAAAATATCTACCCAACCTTGTACAGAATTGCTTTGAAACCAATCTTTTCTAGTTACATCTACTACATACACTTTTCTGTTAAAAACATTCTCAATTATATTTTTAGCTTCGTTATAGGCTTCTTTAGTAATCAGAAAACCACCGAGAATAATTATTGGATTTTTAATTTTTTTAATAAGTGTCTTTGAAAAATATACTCCGGTTTAAACCTGTCATAGGAAAAATGTTTATATTAAAAGATTTTGTAAATTTTAAAAATCTATATATCCTTTTCCCAAAAAAGATAAAGATTTGAAAATTGGTTTTTGGTTTCTACAACTGCTGTGGTAGTAGAAATTAACTTCCACCCTGCTGCATTACGTATTTTCATGATTGAAGCTATTTCACTTTCTTGTCTTTTAGTATTTGAATTTCCAACCGCGTAATAAATATCAATATCATTTATCGTGTTTGCCATTTTAGATTTCAGGGGTTTTTATAAGATTAATATTAGGAAATATTTCATCTATTCCAAAAAGTTTTAGATACGTTTGTACATATAATTTGTATATGTTTTTAATTTCTCTTCAAAATCGCTATTTTTTTATTGCTTATAAGTCCTGGTAATTTAGTCCCTTTTGATTTTAGATTTGAACTTATGAAAAATAAAAAGTAAATAATGTAAATTTGATTTATATTTAATTGAAAATGTAAGGTTAAAATATGTTTTTTTTTCTACTAGTCTCAATAGTAACTTTTATGTTAGCCTTAGGCACTTTCTTGATTGAAAGATATAGTTTCAATAATGCGCCTTTTCTTGAAAATAATAATTCTGAAAAACCTATAGAAACAAGTCTTACAATAATTGTCCCCGCATATAATGAAGAATTAAATATTATCAAGTGCTTAAAATCATTAAGCGAGATTAAAAGGCCTAGTGAAAATTTTAAAATATTAGTCATAGACGACTTAAGTACTGACAAAACTTTTTTAGAAGCAAAAAACTTAAAAGAAAAAATATTTAAAAATTCAAAAGAATTAGAAATCATTTCATCTGGAGAAAGGCCTCAAGATAAAAATTGGGTTGGTAAAAATTGGCCGTGTTATGTAGGGGCACAAAAAACAAATTCCAAATGGTTACTTTTTATTGATGCAGATGTAATTTTAGGAAAAAATTGTATTCATAATGCCCTCTCCAAAGCCTGTGCAGATGATATTGATTTATTATCTCTAGCTCCCAAAGTTAACTGTAATTGCTTAGCAGAGTGGATGGTGCAACCAATTATGACAAGCTTATTAATGCTAGGTTTTCCTATATATGCTACTAACGATAGTAAAAATAATTCATCATTTGCAGCTGGTCCTTTTATGCTTTTCAAAAGGCAATCTTATGAATTTATTGGTGGACATGAAGGCACTTTTGATGAAGTTGTTGAAGACATTTCTTTAGCTAAAAAGATTAAAAGTAATAATTTAAAATTAAATTTTTTAATAGCAATTGAAGATATTTCACTTAATATGTATCGAGATTTTAATTCCTTAATTGAGGGTTGGAGTAAAAACTGGTTTTTAGGTTTAGAGAAAGATCTCTTGAAATCAATATCAGGATCAATATTTGTATTTTTAAACTTTAGTGTTCCTTGGCTATTATTTATTACGTCAACGACTCTTTTAATAAATAATTACTCTTTCAAAATTTTCTGTATAAATTTAATTTCAGCTCTCTCTTTAATCACTTATCTTTTTAAAAGACTTTGGTTAAAGGCGAAGTATGAAATTCCCTCAAAATATTGGTATTTAAATGGAATAGGAGGGGTTATTGTCGTTTATATAAGTCTACTATCGATTTATAAAACATACACTGGAAATGGTTGGACTTGGAAGGGAAGAAATTTATTTAAAAGTTAATTAATTATTTAAATAAAATTGCTTTTTATTAAAGCATAAAATTTGTAAAAACATACCAAAAGTCAATAGTAAAATATCACAGCATTATGATATGTTTGACACTCCTTTTTTTATGATTATTTATTAGTTTATTTAAAACATTAAAGATATTGGAAATTACTCTGGTAGGAATTGGTTTATTAATTGGATTAGTCCTCAGTTGGATTATGGGACTTTCTGGTGGTGATGTTTTTATATGGATTTTCTGCCTATATTTTGGATTAGAAGTAGGACAATTAATTTTCTCAGATGATAGTAATGATGATGATGATGATTTTGATGGCGGTATTTTAACTCCAGTATTTCAGAGTAATTAATTTAGAACTAATCCTCCATCAACTACTAAATTTTGCCCAGTAACTGCCCTTGACCAAGGGGAGGCAAAAAATAATACAGCATCAGAAAAGTCCTCAGTGGTAGTTACTTTTCTTAAAGGTGTGATGCTTGAAATATACTCAAAAACACTATCGGGAGTTCCTTTGCTAGCATCAGTAACTTTTAATAAACCTCCTGAAACCATATTTACTGTGATATTAAATTGTCCTAGATCTATTGCCGCAGTTCTCGTAAGTGATAATAAACCCCCTTTGGCGGCAGTATAATCGTGATATGGGATCACTGGATTTTGAAATAAGTTAGTTCCAATAGATATGAATCTTCCAAAAGAATTTTTTTTCATGTTTGGGTTAAAAATATTCAGCAGATTTAAAAATCCTTTCTGAGAAGTTTCAATTTGGTTTTGGAAATCTTGCCACTCTATAGTATCAATTTTTTTTCTTTGATCACCATTAAAAACAAAATCATTTATTGCATTATGAACTACTGTATCCACTTTGATATCTTTATTATGCAATTCATCATGCATTTTAGAAACTTGATCTTTTTCTCTAATATCACCTTGGATTAAAATTACATTTTCTCCCAATGAAGCAGATAGTTTTTGGGCACTTTTAAATGACTTTCTATAATTGATTACTACTTTTGCTCCCTCTCGATGAAAAGATTTTGCTATTTCGGAACCTAAGCCTCTTCCAGCTCCTGTTATTAAAACAGTCTGTTCTTTTATTTGTAAATTCATAAGTTTTTCTGAAAAGGGTATTTAAAAAGGAAATAACTGAAAATTTGTTTATTAAATTTAGGTTCTACTTTTTCCCATAATATATATATCTTATAATTGTTAAAGTAAAAATTTTTAATAATTCGGAAATGCGGTCAAATATTCCTTGATTTTTCAGAAAATACTCCTAAATATAGATTAAAAAATTGTAAAGCTATCATTATTAATTCTGCAGTAAATTTCAAGATAATAATCTTTATAATTCAATGGTTGTTAAAGAAGTATATTGTCTCTTTCACATAAGAATTTAATTACTTTTAAGCAGTTTTTAATAAACTATTATGACTTTTAAGTTTTGATGAACTTAATTATAAAGAACAAAAGAGAAATTCTAGGTCAAGAAACTCTATTAAAAAAGAGCTACTATTTACAGCAGCCCTTATCCTATCTGATTATCAAATTAATTTTAAACTACGAATCTTGCAGTTTCAAATCTTTTTGAGATTGCTTAATTCTCTTCATAAAAACAGATATTTTATAAGGAGTGACTTCTCCATTTTTAGTTGCTAAAAGTTTAGCTTGGTTGAGTCTTCTAGCTTTGTTGATTTTTTCTCTAATGAGTACGAGGTCATTCATGTCCTTTGCAGTAAATGGAAATCCCGTTCCCTATTTCCATGTCATGCGTCCGTAAATTCAATTAGGATGAACGTAAATAAATAATAACATTAGCTTTATTTAGTCGTGAGAGTAAAAATCCCTAAACATTTTATCTTTTAGTTGCCATTCAATTAATTTCAATTATTAAATAATTGCTATAAAACAAGAATTTGATTGTTTAAATAGTTTTTGGCGAGCCTGTCTTCTCTCCATAAGCCTCTTCACCATGTTGAGAGATATCTAAGCCATCCTCTTCATCTGTTTCATTTACTCTGAAACTGCAACCAAGAGATTTTAAAACCAAAGCAATAATTAAAGTTCCGATTGCAGCAATTGCATATGCAATGAGAACAGCCTGAAGTTGACCAAGAATCAAAGCAATCCTTCCCTGTTCTTGAAGAACTAATCCTGCGGGATGAGTAGCTATCAACTCTGACTTAGCAAAAAGTCCAGTTAGAAGAGCTCCAACTGTTCCTCCAACACCGTGCACCGCAAAAGTATCTAAAGAATCATCAAAAGATAATTTAATTTTTAATTTAAGTGATAAAAAACAAATACCTGAGGTAATTGCTCCAATTAACATTCCACTTGATGGATTTACGAAACCAGCTGCAGGGGTAATTCCTACTAATCCAGCTACAGCACCAGTAGCCATTCCAATCGCAGAAGCTTTTCCATCTTTTATTGACTCAATTAAGGCCCAAGTTACTAGTCCAGCTGCGGCCGAAACATGAGTGGTTGTGAAAGGGAGCTCTGCTCCTCCTACGCTTAATTGACTTCCTCCATTAAATCCAAACCAACCAAACCATAGCAAACCAGTTCCTAATAGTATTTGAGTAATATCGTGAGGTGGCTTAATGCCTCTAGGCCAATTTCTGCGAGATCCAGCCAGACTAGCAAGAACTAAAGCAGAGACTCCAGAGCTTATATGAACAACTGTACCTCCTGCAAAATCAAGATCTTTTCCTAATAGTCCCCCTCCCCAAACCATATGAGCAAGTGGTGCATAAACAAACAAAATCCAGATAGGTGTGAAGAAACACCAAAAACGGAAACTAATTCTTTCTACAAGTGCCCCAGATATTAAAGCAGGAGTGATTATTGCAAACATGCCTTGAAAAAGAGCAAAACTAAGACCTGGAATTTGTAATCCCTCCCAATTAAGCGGAAGATTCTCTAAGAATGCATAGGTTGATGGATTTCCTATAAATGCATTTGAAGCTCCCCCATCAGAGAAGGCAAGACTAAACCCCACTATTGACCAAACAAGGGTAGCTATCCCCATCATCACAAAACTCATTCCCATCGTATTTAGAACATTCTTGGCCTGCGTAAAACCTCCATAGAAAAAAGCGAGACCAGGAGTCATTAGTAAAACCAGAGCAGATGAAGTCAAAATTAATGTATTGTCAGCATCTGAAATATTTGATTCAGAAGCGTGGATGGGCGCGAGCGATGCAAAAATAAGCTGAATTGCTGGGACAGTAAGAGTTGCTATTGCTATCTTGGCGGGTAGTTTTTTAAACAATATAAGAAAGTAACTGTTGCTACATTATTAGATTGAGGCGCAATAAAAAATGTTCACAATGAACATTTTTTATTAATTAAGTATTAACTCATATTCTTTAATATTCTAAATTCTTAAAATAAAATTTAAGGCTTGAATATAGTTCATATAATGCTTAATTACTTTTTATAAACTCTTATTCTTACTTAACTTATATTCTCCACTTTGTTAGTTTTTTTGGTCTGGGTGGAAATATTAGATCTACTGCCCCTATTAGGAATGGCAATGTATCTAGAGTATCGTATAAATGCAATTAATGAGCCTATTTATATTTGATGAAAAAATATGCATATGTGATTAGTAGAGGGTTCGCCGAAATCTTTTATGAAATAAAGCTTTTGGAGTCAAGCCAAAAGAATTATGATTAGATAATAAAATATGATTTTCCTAGTGTTTTGATTAATCACATATGACGAATTATTAGCAAATATTCTTGTGATCAATTAGTGATCAAATCTTTCTTTATATATTAAAGGAAGATAATTTCTCTTTTTTATGACTAATAAATTTTATCAATGGTGGAAAAACCATAGAAGAGTTGTAACATTTGGAGGTTTTTTACTCTTACTAGGTTTTTATTTATCTCCAGTAATTAAAGAAGCAAAATATAAAAACATATGTATAAGTATTTCTGAAAAAGGTGCTTTAAATAAATTTAAGGGTGATGATATAGGGGAAACACTCTTGAAAGAAACTGGTTTAACTATTGCGGAATTAGCAAAAATAGAAGGTTATAAGAATTGCATAAAATGAAACGTATACAATTTTTTTTTACTTAATAAATAATGAAACCTAAAGAAAATAAAGTAAAAGCTATTGATCAAATAATAAAAATAATTCATGATTTTAAGTACAATAATGAATTAAGTGAAAAATATAAAAGAGAAATTTTAGACCAAGATAAAATATATGAGTGAAGAATATTGTTTGATAAATACCAAAAGATCAAGAGTAAAAGGATTCTTAAAAAATAAATTGATTAAATATAAATTCTTTGAATATATATATATTTTGATTCACGGAAAATTGTTGTTTTAATAAAGTAACAACCACCTATCATAAAAACAAAAAAAGAACTAAAGATACATAAACAAGAGAAGAATGGAATAATTTTATGGATAAAGGTTGGATTGAAAATAAAGCAGTTTGGTAAATAATTTTATAACTTTTTATCAAACTGCTTCCTTTGGTATTAATCTTTACTTGCTAAATATCCATTCGCGCGTCTATAAATTCAAAAAATAAATAATTTATTAGTTTTGACTTGAAAATCTTTGCTGATTATCACTCTTTTCTTCCATTGCTTCTTGTCTATGAAATATTTTTTTATCAAAATATTTTGAGATTATAAAATTTAAATATTATCTAAATTGAAGTGTTTGAGAGTCATTGAATTAATCATTGTTCGGATTTTTATTTTTTAAAAATAGCTGTATAACAAAAATGGATGATACTGATGAGTTTAGAAAATAATATTAAAAATTAATATCTACAAGAAAATATGCAAACAGTTTATGTAAAAACAATCAAGGATTAATTTCTCTGCAGAAACATTGAAAATCTAAATTCAGAGACAAATTAAAGGTTTCTAAAATAATTGTTGTTAGATCAATAAGTAACTAATTATGATTTTTCATAGGACTTCTTAATACCAAATTCATGGATTAATTCCTGATGGTAGATTTAAGCTTAAGGTGAAAAAATGTTTAAGTAATATATTGCGTTTAGTGCATTTCACCCAAGGATAATTATGAAGCATTCAAATTAAATAAGTAAATTCCATGCTCCTGAAATAGCAGAAGTTTATGTGATTTTCAAAGCTAATAATCATTTAGCAATATCGGGAAATTTCGGAGTTTAGAGCTAAATTCGTACTTTAATGATTAATTGCTGCTAATTTAAATGATGAAGCGGAAATTAAAAGTAATAAGCAAGTTGCTGATGCAGTAGTTTCTAATGGATAATTAAATTGATTGACAGTTGATCTAAAATAAGGGGCAATTAGCTCCCTTTTTTATGCGCAAATTTAGAAATCTTTTACTCTCAGCAATAACAATTTCATCAGTTCTTCTCCCTTTGGAAATTGCTAAAGCTCAAGAGAAGATTGAAGTAATACCTCTTATTAAAAGTACAAAGGGTTTAGGAGGTAAAAAGATTTTTTACCCAAGATGGAAGCAAGCCGAGCTTAGATTCTTTAAAGTAATTATCCCAGTTGGCGCAAAGACTCCAATTCACATACATCCAGCACCAATGGTTGTTTATCTCGCTCAAGGAGAATTGAAGCATACAAGGGGAGATGTTATAAATTACTTTTCATCAAAGCAATCTTTAATAGAGAGCAATAATGGCGATGAGCATTTCGTTGAAAATATAGGAAGTAAACCAGCTGTTCTTTATGTAGTTGCGGCATCTGCCGTGGGACTTCCTACAACTATTAATAAGTAGAATCTCAATACTTTTATGATTGATCTCATCTAAAATAAAGGCTAATTGGCCGCTTTTTAAATGGAAAAGTTATTTATCGTTTGTACCTTCGATTGCTCTTTTCAGTATTATGAGGAGACTATTCATAGATGGGTAAAAGAACAGGGGGAGGGGACCGTAATAGATTATGAGCTAGTTAAAATAAATGATCATAAGTCTCATTCCTTTTTTACGGTTTCAAATTTAGAAGAGTTTTCAGAGATATTAGATTCAGAATGGGCTAGGGAGTGGGACAAGGCAAATAATTGTAAGGATATAGTTTATAAAATTGAGCTAATTGAATAACTCATATGTGCGGCTTCACAATATTTTGAATTTCTCAGCAGCGGAATGAAGGATTTTTCTCACAATTTAATTTCCAATAAATTACTTTTATATTTGCTCCATTATCTGAATCATTAAAAGTCTTGAAGTATTTAGGAATAATGGTATATGGAATATTTTTGTGCATGATTTTCTCTTGATTTATACATAAACGTTAACTACTAACTTATATCATTTATGAGTATCGATATGTACGGTTTAAGGAAGAATAAGGTACGGAAAGAGGACTAAATTTTAAACTTTTATTTAATTGCAAGTTCTAGAATGAAATTGGCTATGATGATACAGTCGCTGAGATGCAAATGCAGTAACAATAAGCTATTAAAGCTAAAGTTAACGCAGTCAGAAAAAGAGCGAGAAAGTAAATGATTACTAAAAAAGAAGAAACAGAATACGAAAAACCAAAATTATTTAGGATTTGGAATGTTCTTATCTATGGAAGTTTTTTTTCCATTGGTGCTTTCTTAGTTTATTTGTATTCTGCTTATATTTTCATAAATAAATAATTGAAATTGACTGGCAAATTCTAATAGATCAGAATTTAAAATATTTATGAAAAAATGATAATAGTATTTCTGAATAATTGGCGTATTTGTTTGATGAATCTGGAAAAAGAGTAAGAGTATAAATGAGAGAATTTCTTTCAAAGATAATAATAGTTTCTTTGCCAATAGATTTAGCTATAGAAATTTATGAAAGATTACTTTCTCAATTTTGTAGAAAAATAAAAATATTTTGGTGAGTTGTTTGTAATTGATATTCGATTTAAGATACGGAGAAATTAGCAAGTTTTTTATGTCCTCTACAATGAGAGATTTCTTGGATAAATTTTTTGATTTATGTAGAGAATATCAGGAAGAGATTTCACCTCAAAAGATGGCTGAAGTTTTAAGAGATTATGCAGATAGGTTAGATGGATAATATTAAATACTGATTAAGCAAATGGTTTTGTCAATTGATTACAAAACTGGAAAAATCTATTAAAGAAAATACTAAACCAAATGAATTTATTCGTTTGGATGGAAATATAAAAATGGATGAATCGCCCTAAGAGATAAGAGTTTAATTATAGGTATGTTTAGACATTAGTCAGAGCAATAATTACTTACTAATTTCAAGTGCATTTAGCCCCAAATACTCTCACATCTTTTTTCCCTAAATCTAATCCCTTTTGTAAGTTCTCATCTCCATGAATTAAACTTTGATCCAATGGAAAGGTTTGAATAATTACATAAGAGTCTGTCATTCTGTACCTGGAGTGACTGCATGATATATAAACTTTTTTCCTCTTTGGTTTCAGTTCTGAGAAGTGTTCGAAATAATGCCAAGAATGAGGATCTCCCATTAGTCATATGCATATTATTCCTCAAGCTTAATTACAACTCCATTAAAGAATTCTGCTAATAACTTTGATGGGTTTTGAAAAGATATTTCCCTATCCTTTTTGGATGGTTCTTTTTTAATAAGATTTAAGTTTTTCATGCTGATTAAGGTAATTCAAGTTCTTCAAAAGTCCAACCTTCTAATTGAAGGTCATGCCATTTATTCCAGGCATCGTCTAAATACATTTGACTTGATGATTTAATTGCCATGGGTTCACCAAGATCATTTGTATAATACGTATGGGCAAAAATCCTGATATTGTTTCTGCCTGATTTTTTGTTTCTTGTAAATAAAATTAGTCTGCTGCGATCTGGTTTAAGCAGCCAACCACTTGGGGACTCATTACGATAACCATAAGAAAAATTAGTCCAAACATTAGCTCCTCCTAGAGTCATTTAGCGAATAATACACTTGTACTATATATGTTGGCAGATGGGGATTAAATCGTCAAGTATTTTCAATAAATAAATTGATCACAATCATCAAAAGAAAATATCGTATTGATTGTAAAGATAATATTGAAGAGTATAAAGTATATTTTTTTAATGGTTTATTTTTTGATTAATGGGAAAAGAAACTTCTCAACTAACAGAAAAGGAAGCTTTGAGTATCTATGCGAGAATGATGCATACTCTTGATTCATCTGAGTTCGAATCGTTTTTGTCGGAAGATTTCTCATACTCCTCACAAAAAGTCTTGACCGATATGAACTCAAAAGATGAGTTCATTGAATATATCAGACCAAAGCTTGAAATAATAAAAAAAACTAAGAGTGCTGTTTATGCCGAATTGGGTGTCTGCCCAGCCTATGGTCATACCGATTGCCTTATATTGGCTCAAGGCGATAAGTCTAATTTACTTGGAGTTGCCTATGCTTCAGTAGATAAAGGGAAAATATGTAGTCTTGCCTTGTGCATTGTTCCAACACATAATTCGGCTGAGCGGAGTGGAATTTATCCAGGTCTTTAAGAGATGGAATTGACATTAGATCTAAAATAAGGGGCAGTTAACTCCTCATATAAGGAATAATTTTTCTGAATTTTAAAAGTAATGATAGATCTTAAAAGAAATAGTAAAAAGGAACCTGTTAAAGCAACTGGATTAAGAACGCGAGCATCTTCTTCTTATTCTCCTAATCAGAAACAAGATTTTAAAATTAGTAGAGGAAGGTTTTCTAATTTTTTAACCTGCAAAAGATGTTTTTACCTGGATAGAGTTAAAGGATTAGATCCACCAGGAACACCTGGATGGACTTTAAATGAGACTACTGATTTACTATTAAAAAAAGAGTTCGATTTTTGTCGAGAAAGACAAATACCGCATAGATTATTTATTGATAATGATTTAAGTCATCTAGTTCCTTTTGATCATCCTCAAATCGATGATTGGCGTAATTCTCTTCATAAAGGATTGATGCTTCGTCATAAGGATACAAACATTATATTGACTGGAGGAGTTGATGATATTTGGCAGCATAAGATTACAAAGCAATTAATAGTTGTTGATTACAAATCTCAGGCAAAACTTGGAAGAGTAGATAAAAAAGATTATCTTGATGATCCTTATCATGCAGGATATAAAATTCAAATGGACTTTTATGCATATCTTTTAAAAGGTATGGGATTTGATGTTCATAAAACAGCTTATTTTCTAGTTTGTAATGCGAAAAGAGATGATGAAGAATTTAATAAAAGAATGAATTTTGATGAATATTTAGTTCCCTATGATTGGAATGTTGATTGGATTGAAGAAGAAATAGATGAAATGGTTGCTTTGATGAATAATGAAAAGATTCCTGAACCAAATTTGTCCTGTAAAAACTGTGCTTATTCTGAGCAATATGCCAAATTGGTCTATAACCCTTTAAAAATTGAGGGTGAAGAAATTCAAGGAAATCTTTTTTAAGAAAAAGTATTTCTATTAATTATTTAATTCCATTTACTTTTCATAAAACCTAATTTTTATTTCCAAAATATTCTTTATATAGTTTATTAAACTGTCGAAGATTTGTTATTTTTAGACCTTTTTCGCAAACTTCTTTTGATTTATCAGAACCTAATTTGTCATTTACTTTTCTTCTTAGTTTTGGTAAAAACCGACTTTGAGTAACTATATCTTTTTGCTGCCACTTTTCACCATAAAAATAATATGAGTTATCAATTAGTGGCATTAAGTCACATTCTTTTTTCATAAATACTTCTAATCTGAAATCTTTGTTAGAGCATATATATTTTGGCTCTAGACAATAATACTTATCGCTTTTACTTTTTACATTTTTGTAAGGCAGCATACAACAGCCCCGAATATCATATTCATCTACTTCATCCCAGACTTTAGGGCTTGAATAATCATAAACAACAATTAGAAAGTGCTATTGCCGCAACTTTGACATTAAAAGGGTTTAGCAAATCTAATAATTCTTTTTGGAAGTCCTCTTTTTCCATTACATCATGTCATTTAGCATATAATTCCAATCAATAACGCCCCCATCTCTTTTGGTCTCTTGATCTAATTTGCGTAATTCTTTCCTGATTTCTTGCATTTCTTTGCAATATTTATGGTCATTCTTTGCATCTGGGTCACTAGTATAATTGCCGATATTTTCTCTAGTAAATAATTCCATAGTTTTATTATCGAGATATTTAATTTTAAACCAGGGTCTCAGTTCTTAATAACTATTCTCATAATACAAATATACTTCTTGCGCACCATTATTTCATTTGGCAATATAAGTAACCGACTCCATAATTGGCACATCAACTTAAGATGTTTCCCTTAATGGCCAGATAGAACTGAAGGATTGGAGATCAGGTTTTTAAAAATATTTTTCTTTCGGTTCAGCTGTTAAAAAGTTCCTACACAAATACTTCTAGACAATGAAAATCATTAAGAAACTCAGGTCGCTACCGAGCGATTCTCTGAGCGTTATTCGCCGCACCCCGCCACTTGTTTTCGCAATGGCTGTACTTTCTCTCGGAGGATTTATAGGCGCCTCTACTGTCCTTGTGAAAGGGTTCAGAACAGTTGAGAATACTATCACTGTAACTGGTGCAAGCACAGAGAGTTTTGAGAGTGACATAGCAAAATGGTCAGTCCAGGTAAAGACCTCAGGTAAAACTCAGATTGACTCATTTACTAAACATAAACAGTCCATTAAAAAGACAATGGAATTCCTAAAAGCCAATGGAATTGAGGACAGCGTAAAGCAGGATGTTTATCTTGGGCCTGCAAGTATTAGTGAATATACAACCAAGCATCCGAAGACTAATGAAATCATTAGAACTGAATGGATTACTTATCAGAATATTGAGATTGAAAGTAGGGATGTTTATAACATCCAGAAGACTCATAGTCAGATAACAGAATTGCTTGGAAAAGGTGTGAGAGTTAAGCCAAGCCGTCCTGAATTTACTTATTCCAAGCTTGCTGATAAACGCGTTGATATGCTTGCAAAGGCTGCAAAGGATGCGAGAGTCAGGGCTGAAGCTATCGCTCTTCAGGCGGGCTCTGAAGTGGGTGGATTAAAGAGGGTTAATACTGGAGTTTTTCAGATAACAGTTCCTAATTCCACGAGGGTAAGCAGCTGGGGTTCTTATGATACTTCAACAATAAAGAAAGACATCACTGCCGTTATGGGAGTGACTTTCGCGGTTAAGTGATGACTTAGGGAGTCTTCTTTTTGCCTTTAAGAATCATCAGCAAAGGCAGACCAATAAGCATCAGACTCCCATCAATTAATAAAAAAGTATTTAGATTCATTTATCCATTCCATCAGGAATATCCCAAGTAAGGGGTATTCCTTTTTTAACAGCATCCTTCTCTATCTCATCCATTTCTTTTCTTAGCTTGTTGTAATAGGCCAACTCTTCTGGATCATCAGAACCAAGACCATAATTCATGATCGCTGCAAGATAAATTTTATGCATTCGGTATGACGATAATGGCATTACTGAAGACAATCTCTATTAAATATATCTGAATTTAAGATAAAATGCTGACCTATCAGATCTTAGTCATACCAGTCAATTACGCAACCCCACCATAATACACGGGGGGAAGGGGTAAAAGACAAGAAATTGACTGGTACTAATTAATGGATGTGTATACATCATCATTGTAAGTAGGGGCAAAAAAACATAATCCCACCACCACTAAAACACCTATATAAATTACGTGGGTATGTGTGTAAACACATAATGCACGTACTGTATATAGGTACCTTTAGGGTGATGGTGATTATATTGTTTAAAACTGATTGGTTAGATGAGTAGTGAAGTAATACATAAGGTAAGTGAGCAGAGATCAAGGAATATGTCTGCCATTAAATCTAAAAATACAAAGCCTGAAATCGCGGTAAGAAAACTTTTACATTCAATGGGATATAGATTCAGATTACATAGAAAAGATTTACCAGGTTCTCCTGATATTGTTCTGCCAAAATATAAAACAGCAATTTTTGTACATGGATGTTTTTGGCATAGGCATGCGAATTGTAAGTATGCATCAACTCCAAAAACAAGAAAAGAATTTTGGGAAAATAAATTTAGAGCAAATGTAAAAAGAGATTTGGAAATTCAGGAAAAAATAAAAATTATGGGTTGGAAATCTGTCGTTATTTGGGAATGCGAAATTAAAAATAAATCTATCTTTGAAAAGAATTTTAATAATCTTTTTTTAGATGATTTTTAAATAGTATCATTTTCAATCTTTTTATTTGGGATATATTTTTGTAAATTTAGAATTCTCTCCAGTAGGTTTTCTGGACTCTCTTTATGAGCGCTAACTGATCTAGGTATAAGTAATGCATTAAATAAAACTGATAATTTTGCTGAAGCAATGGTAGGAGCTAAACCTCTTTGATCAACTAGTATACTAAATGCTTCTAAGTAGCAAATTCTAAATAATGGAGAGCCCCCAAACTCTCTGTCGAGAACATCAAAAAGTGCTTGTGATTTTTTATTTTCTGTGATTATCTTGGTATATTTATATGGGTCTTCACATCTAAAACATTCTAATTCAGAATCCTTTTCCCAAGGTGCATAAGTAAGTTCAGCAGCCCACCATAATCTTGATAAACCATTCCTTGCCAATGCATTTCTTGGTGATCCATCTAAATGCCATCTTGATAAAATTTTGTTATTCAAATTAGTACCCTTATCTGAATCTTTTAAGTTCCATCTTTTTTGCATATAGCTCCAAGAGTCTCGATGGGTCAAAGTAATCCATAATCTAGAATCGGAGGCTTGAATCCTATCTATTTTTAATGTTTCGAAAAGATATTTAGCCGTAATAAAATCATTTGATGAATCTAAAAATTTTTCTTCAATTGGTTTTAATTGAGTATCGAAAAATTCATATTGTTCTAATTCATTTAAAAAAGGATTTGAATAAGAACTATATTTTTGAATATTTTCATTAGCAAGATTTGCATCGCTGGCTTTTCCAGTTAATAAACTTACAGAAGATCTAGTTAGTAATTTTAAATTATTCATTCGCCCAATATTTCATCATCAATTTGTGATTGATGTTCTTCGTACTTGCTTTTTATTAAACTAATTAATGGAGATTTAAGAATTTTATTTGCTTTTTCAAAAGGGGTACCCTGTAAGTTATTTTCATCTATTAATTCGCAAAGATTATTAAACCAACCTTTGTTTACATATGAAGCATATTCTATCTGAGCATTAAGCTCAGCTTCACTCAATTTTTCTTCTGCAGATTTTAAAATTTCTATATAGTGAATAGCCATTTGAAGCGCTGGCAAAACAATATTATTGTAAATAAATGGTCCTAAAGATTTTCTTTTTATCGACTGGTATTGTTTAAAAGTATCTTCAGGTAACTTAATTAATATTTTTTCTTGAGTAAAGTCATGAATAGGCTCTTTTATTGTCTTATTCGTATTTGGCGTAATTAAGAAAATACTTTCTGGTTCTGCCTCAAATGGGTCGAAGCGATGTGGAATATTTTCAAATTTACTTTTGCTTTTACCGAGAATATTTAATTCTTTTGCTATGAAGTTTCTCTTTGGATAATCATTTGCCAATAATGTTGGTGCTACATCTAATTCTTTAATTGAAGATAGGAAAAATCTAACTCTAACCCGATTATTTAATACTCCATAATCAAAAGTTATTTCCTCTTTATTTTTATTATTGAAATCTAGTTCTTTGCAGATGAGGCTAAAAGTCGCAGGGCTATTTAGCTCTACGAAAAAACTTAATTGGCCTTCATCAAACAAATTTTGTATTTTTGTATCAGATATAGAAGGCTTATAAAATCTAAAAATTATTTTCTTTGGAAACTTTTCAACAGCATAATCAATATCCATTTTTGCAGTTGATTGATAATCACCTTCATTACCAATTACTGGACATGGATATGAGATTTGTTTGGATGTTGAGCTAGGCATTAGATGGTGGAAATTGCGAATTCAGCAGAATTTGGGAGTACAATCTCGCAGTCATAAAATTCATTAGTCTGCATCTTAATATCTTTAATTTTATTTTCATGCCATTGAATTTCTTTTCTATTAAATGAAATTTTCGACTCTACGGGTAAGGGCACGCAGCTCTTTTTTTCATTATTTACAACCATTCCTAAATTGATATCTCCATGTATATCTTGTAATGCAATTATTCTTAAAAGATATCTATTTTCGGTTGAAGAATTTCTTAGTAATCTTATTTTTATATCTTCATTAATAGTTAAAGATTCTTTCTTACCTTTTGGATCAAATTTAGCATTTCCTTGTTTATCTCCAGCACCGCTTCCTGGATTGCCACCTTGAGGGTTAACTTTTTTGTCAGTTTTTACTGTGCCTACAGTCCCGCCTGAGGTCCCTTGACTGCTTGCAGTTCTTTTAGTTGATATTGAGGAAGAATTTTTTTGAATGCTTGTAATAGTCGATTTATTGCTATCAGTAATTATTGAGGGATTGAATCCTTCCTTATTATTTGTATTCGGAATGCCTTCTTGAGAAGAGAAAAATGAACCATCTCCTATCCCAGTTCTAAGATCAGGGATTAAATCTGCCAGGCCTGGTATATCTTGCGTTTGACTAGATAAAGGATCAAGATTTTCTATTATAATTTGAACTTTTTTACTTAAATCTTGATAAATACTCCAATATTCATTTACATATTCTTCATCACAATAATCTCTTACTAATTTGAGATGAGTTGGATCCTCTAAATCCATAAAAACATCATTACCTTTATCAGATAAGACTTTTACAACTGCATTAAAAGGAATACCTATTGGTTTACTGAAATTTCTTATTTTCATAAGAGGTTGTCTCATTATGCACCATTCTTTCGTTAACTTTTGATCATCCTTATCTTGATATAAGGTCATTTCAACCTTTCCTATTTTTTTAACATCAATCAGATGAGTTGATCTTTTGCCTGTTATGGAAATTGAATGCTCGTTACACGTTGTTTTTAGAAATCCATAAATAGATTGCATTTCTTTGTTCCATGCCTTGCTTGATAGTCTCTTTTTAACTTGGACTTCCAAAGTAGAATAATATTCGTCTAAATTTTCATGATTTATTTCATGAAGAATTTCATTTGTATTATCGTTTATTATTTTGAAATTAATTAATTTTTCTCTTATTGCAGCAAAGAATCCTTTAATTAATCCCTTAGCCAATAAAAGATCCCAGTTATCAGATTCATGTTTAAAACCCCAAATATAGATATCAGTTCCATTAGTAGATCTTTCATAAGGAAAGTTAATATTTAAAAGATCATTATTTCTATAAGAGACAAATTTATTCGGGTTAATGACGTTACCTATAAATCCTGTTTCTTGAGTCTTATAGTTTTGGGTTGGATCAATGTGTGAACATAAGATTGAGTTGCCTGCAAATAAAGTTTCCTTTTCTTCGTATTCGTTAGTAAATTGAGAAAATAATGTATAAGCTTTTATATCAGATTTGGCAACTAAAGCATTTTGTCCATGACCAAAGCGTCCAGCTTTTGTACCTTGAGCAGCACTTATACCAGTTGACTTGATAAGACGAAAATATGGAGCAAAGTCTTCATCTTCTCCCCCTTTGAGGCCCTTAGTTCCATAATCTCTTATTGTTAAAACAGGAATTGTATCTTGATTTAGTATTCTCAAAGCTCTTGATAATTGTATTATTTCTTTGCCAATAGGTTTGTTTGATCCTGAAGAAGCTTCTTTATTTTGAAAATATTCAATTGCAGATTCTAATCTTTTTTTGTAGTCTTCAATTCCAGGGAAAAATCTACTTTCTATATTTTTTAATCGATATTCAACTGATACCTCAACATCTTCACCATTATCATCTTTCATACAGGAGTTTCTTGAATTTTGTGCTGTCTCAAGCCCAACGTTATCCAAGTGCTTAAATATGTCACTTGCATTATTCAGGCCTTTTTCCTTGCCATAGCCAAGGCTTGGAAAATTCCAGGGGTTGGAGTAATTAAAAATACTCATTTATAAAAGTTTGAATGAAGAATCGTTGTTAGTACCGGAATCAAATTTTCTACAGATCTCGTTAACTTTATCTTTAAGAGCTTTTTTAATTTGTTGCGATTGTTGCTCTGTGTAGGAATAGTTGCTTTTGTTTGCAAGATTTCCAACTAGGTCTAAATATTTGAGAGCTTTTGGAACTCTCTTATTAGCCAATTCAATAAAGTGTTCAGAGTTATTTTTTGTAGCCAATTACTTTTCCTGTTTATGAGAATCTAATTATTGCATTAAAAATTAAATGAAATATATGAGATTTAGGCTTTCAAAACAAAAGTCTTTTTTCCCGTTTCATTTGCAGGGGTAAAAGCTGCAAGTGCTTTATCAAGTTCAGATTGAAGGAATTTTTTGATATTTTTAATATCTTCCTCTGTGTAGTCTGACCTTCTTGATGAAAGTTTTGAGAGGATATCCAGAGCATAGGCGACTTTTTCTACGCGGCTGTTGGCCAATCTACAGAAAATATCTCTTCTGGATTCGACCGAATTTAAGTCTTGAGCAATAGATTTAGAAGTCATAATTGAAAAATAGAATGAATAAATGAGAGTAAATCTGGTGCTCACTCAGGAAAAACCAATAAAACCTGCCCTGCTTTACCCCATATCAAGGGTGCTATAGCTCTCAAACTACGTACAGAAGTCATCAGGACACCAGATAAACTTACTATGTACTATATATAGGTCAATTATATTTGTCAAGAAATTCATTTAGAGCGTACATATGTAATATGTACGGGCAGTAAATTATCAGGCAGCTTCTATCTTTTGCTCTTTTGGTAATAATTTTAATTTATTCTGGATAATTTCATCTGTATCTTCTTGTTTAGATAAAGCCAGTAAGGAGCAATAACCAGTACCTTCACTGTCTTTCTCTAATAAATGACCTATATGTATCTCTCTGTTCATGTTGCTGAATTTCAATTTCTCATAATCTAAATCCATCAACTTAGAAATAATTTTTGTTATTACTAAGGATTGTTTTATCTCAGTGGTCAGACCAACTGTTGCAAGAGCTCCTCTTACTGAATTCCTAGAAAATAAACCATAATCTTTTCTGGCTATTTCACTCCAGTCAATTTCATCTTTGTTTAAATCTTCAGCTAAGAGTTCTAGGGAAGGAATATATTTTTCAAGACTGAAACTTTTTATTTTCATCGTCCGCATTTTTATATTGTCATGAAGAAAACTTTCGGGATTAGGCCAGGACTTTTTCAGCTGTCTATATGTTTCCTTTTTTCTACCTTCCAGGTTTTTATCACTTTCTCCTACATTTTTTTTCTTTTTATCCTTATGATCCTTTTTGAAGGTTTCTGGGAGTAAGATTCCAAGGCATGCATTCCATGCTCTTACTTCATTTGGAATAATTTTTCTACCTTCTCTTTTTTTTGTCCAGATAAGTTCAACTTCTTTTTTATTTAATTCATACCAGCTAATAAGATTTTTTCGTAGTTGAGGAACTAAATCTGCCTGCATATAATCTTTTTTATTTTTTATCGATTTAATTAATGCTTTTCCTAGTTCATAAGCAACTATGGGTGCAACTGCTTCTCCAATTTGATGGAATCTATTAGAAGGTCCTCCATGAAAATTAAACCCATCCGGAAATGATTGAACTCTTGCTGCTTCTCTGACTGAGAGTGTTCTATTTTGTTGGGGATGGATATACCAGTATCCATCTTTTGACATATGAGCAGTGATTGTGAGACATGGTTCATTTGGTTTGAGAATATTATATTTATCACCAAAGCTATTCTTTTGATTTTCCTTTACTTTCTTGCCTTCCCTAAAAGCTCTGCTGGTTACTGAATATCTCCTTTGAGCTTCTGATAGTTGAGAATATTTAACTCCAGTGGATCTCATTAATTTAAATGTTTCTAGATCATCCTCTCTAACTTTTCTTATCAGGTGATCATGAATTACGTCATCATCAATTTCTAACCATTCTCTCATAGATGTTTGATAAGGGGTTATGGGGCCTCCATAGCTATATCTCTCATCCCACTTCTCGTTCCATCCTCCCTCCAAAGGAGGTAAATCAGAAATCGCATCTTCCAATGTAACTGCTTTATCAACGGAATTGTATGTTGGCTTTGGCCATTTCATTGGAGCACATTCATTTATCTTTGTTCCTGAAATAAATAATCTTGGTCTGAGTTGAGGGACTCCATACTGCCATGCATAAATCAATTTGGGGTCTATACGATAACCGGCTTTCTCAGCTCTATTAATTATTGATCTGAATATTTCCTGCTCTCCACCCTGGGCAATATCAGAAACATTTTCCATTAGAAAAGCTTTTGGCTTTACCTGCTCAACTATCGAAATAAATGATTCCCATAATTCTCTTCTATCTTCATTAAGTTCCTGATGTTGAGCCGAAACTTCTTCATTATGTTTCCTCCATTTGATATTTCTCGAAAAAGGCTGACATGGAGGCCCACCTGCAATAAGTGAAATTTCTCCACATTCGTTAAGTTTGTCAGCAATTTCATTAACAACCTTTCTTTTACTTAAATCACATTCATACGAGCAACCGCCAAAATGATGCCTGTGAGTCATTATTGAATCATTTCGAATATCACATGCAAGAATTACATCAAAATTTGCTCGATGAAGCCCAAGACTTAAACCACCAGCACCTGAAAAAAGATCAACAGCAAAGTTTGGGTCTTTTTTAAGACTACGAACTTTTGCCGCATAACCAGGAAGTTCATCAAATTCGCATGAATCAATATGAGGATCAAGTTCTGTTGAAGGACCTCTGACAGGAGTTAATCTATGTGGATCAATTTTTCCTACTGCATTCTTATGTATCATGAAGCCTCCTTATCCTGAATATCAATTAATTTTTGCAGTTGTTCTTCACTCAATAGATCAAGACATATAGAGCCACCCAGAGAATTAAGTTTTCTTATCGCAATTCTTACTTTGCTGTCTGGCAATTCAACAAGCTTTTCTGTTAATACTCTATTTATCTTGGGTATCAAGCCAAATTCTCTGTCACTTAAACCGAGATGAAGTTCCTGACTCGTGAAAAGTTTTTTGACCAGAGTGTAGTCAGATTGACTTTTATCCATCATCCTATCTGCGGCAAAGAAAAGTCTGGAAAAGGTATTTCTCCCATGACCATTAATTGAAGATGTCCCAAGAAATCTTATAGAAGGAACATGTTTTTTGCCTGTTCCAACCGTAAATCCATCTTCAGGGTCAATAGGAATACTCCCTCTCCATCTAAGCCAGGGAATGTTTGGATATTTTATTACGCAAAGCCAATGCCACATTCTCATATCAGTAAGAACATGAGAAGGAAGCGGTTTAAATGTTTTATGAACGCACTCGACCAATCTCTCATCCAGGTTTGAACCTTTTATATTTTCAAGGATTAGTTGATCTACAAGTTTTGAGAGGTCAGTAAGATCTACTTCGGATTCTACTTTCTCTAAACCTATAGACTCTGGATATCTTAAAGCTGAAATAAGTCCACTATTTATTAAAGGATTCTTTAATCTGAAAAGCTCTTCTCTCATGCGACCTCCTCTTTCTTAGGCATCTTTGAACTCTCTGATTCAAAACTACAACCTCTTGCCATTATTTCTGCTAATTCCATTATCTTTGTTTCCTGTTGAATTATTGAACTCATTTTTAGAATCAAATTTTGAAACGATTCAGGAGATCTAAGCTCATTAGCAAGTGCAATAACGGCTTCGTTCGGAGAAATATTTGTTTCAAGGAGACTGTTAGAGAATAATGAGAGTGTCTGAAGTTGGGATTGTGGGAGCTGTTCAATAACTTCTTCGCTGCTAAGTTCTCTGTTTGTATTGAGAATATTTTGAATGGAGTTCATTGCAGTTGCGACTAGCATTGTCCAAACAGTGGAACAGATTGATGTGAAAATAACATCTCTCTGTAAACAGTTGGTATCTTTTCTTAGAGATTTGCTCATCAAGAGCTTTTTAAGAGAAGCTGTTACATCCTCATTCATTTCAATCACTGGAGGTTCACTTGGGATTAATCTCCATAATTGATCGCGACTCTCAGACGGAAATGATTGCCACCTTATATCAAAAATTGACTCATTACTGATTTCAGCGTTTGCAAAACGAATTGTATGGATAAGACTTCTTCCTATTATCTGCCCCATCTCTGAAGCGTACCCACTTTTTGAGTCTGAACCTTTAAACTTTTCAGTCCTTACAAGAAGAGCTTCTGCTCTTATTTCCTCTCCATTCATAAATGGAATGTAGGAAATTTCGGAGAAGAAAAATCCACCCCCACCATCTTCCAAGTCTATGGTTTCTCTTCTTCCAGTTGAGCGACTTATTAAACGACAGATAAATTTAACAGGTGGATTCTCCCTCTCTGATGGATGAATTGTTTCTTCCCATTCATACGGAGCTGTAAGAAGTATTTCCAGTTTTGTCTTCTCAAGTTTGCCGTTGAACTTGAAGATAATACCATTGCTGACTTCTTGAATCACCTCTTCAGAAATACTCTCAGGAGCAGTGATTCTAAATGCTCCATCAAGATCGATTGTTCTCCAGGGGACGAAATGCATAACTAACCTACTTTCCTGAATCCAGCAATTTCAGGGTTCACTCCTATTGGAGGTTTGACTGTGCATTCAAAAGGAACTGATGAGAATTGATTTTCCGCAGAGAATACAAATCTTTTTGAATCTGAGTCATCTAGAGAAATATGTTTTTCACTTCCTAAAATCTGCATATCACTTATCCCCCACATTTCCCCCTGTCCACTGTCTGCGATGCTTTGAAAAGATAAATGAACTTTTGCAGATCTTTTTGAATCCCCTGATCTCACTAATTCTCCAGTTATTCTCCAGCCATTAGTTTTCTTGTTGAAGAAGGATCTCTGCCTGTCTATTACAACTTCAAGAGAAGAATTTCTAGCCTTTGACTGAATCTTCTTTTGCTTCATTCCTCTCCCTAGATTAAGCATTCTTCTAAGCATCTCAGGCCCTTCATCAGGACGAGAAACGAATGAGGTCAAAAGGTTTTGAATAAGTATTTGTCTGAGTTCGTATCGTATTCCTCTGAGTCTGTTTGCATGACCTTTCCAGGTATAGCTCTCCCTAAGTCTTCTGGTTGTTGGCAACCAGTCATCATGGGTGACAGGTTCACCAGCTCGGAAATATTCTTCAGCAAATAGAGCATTCTCTTTATTCAATTCAGTTTTTTCAGATTCAGCAATTTCATTCAATGATGTACCGACAAATGCAGCAGCGCAGTAGGAACCCCCATCATTTAATCTTGTCCCTTCGGCATAATCGACAACCATTCCCGAACCCCTTATAAGGGCGATTGTTGAACGGCAAGGTAAACTTTCCTCCTTGGATGAGACTCTTGTAACTCCAAGTCTGACAAAGCTTTTAAGCTCATCATGAAGAAGTTCTGGGTTGTCTGAGGGCTCGACTCTTGCAGGTATTGGAAACTCAATGTCTATTGAGGAACTATCCCCGGGGAATAATGATTTTGTATTTTCGAAAGGCTCAACTCTTCCACATTCAACAAATGAAGACCATATCCCATTAGCCGCAGCCTCAGATACAAACTCAGCCGATTTACCCTCTTCACGAAAAACCCTTGCTTTGAAATCAAGCCTTTTCCAGCTGATTGCCGGCCAGAACCATTTCGATGCAGCTTCTGTGAAATCTCTGCAGAGTTCTTCAGGCTCTCTTATCCCTGATGAACCTGTATCATCACGATCCGGTTCATGAAAAGTTGGGATGAGAATAGTTGTTCCGCATTCGGTTTCATTGTCACGATTAAGGAGAATTTTTTCTGCATCTCCATCTTTCAGCCATGTTGATTCTGCTACAGGTATTCCATCTTTCTTAATTTCAGAACCCATATAGGCTCCATCAAGCCAGGACTTGCCATTCATTTCATGAGCTGGAAGTTCACTTCTCCCAAAGATTCTCAGATCCTTTTCCCCTTCAATTCTGGAAGAGAAAAGAACAGTGAATATTCTGGAATGCATCCAACTGACTGCTTTCCCAAGACCAAAACTGCCCCCTAACCCTGACTCTTTCCCAGTTGAGAAATTCTGTACACAGAGCTTTCGGAAATTTCCTTTCTCATCCCAGTCATCACCAGTAAGGCCGTCAGTACCATAATCACTGATTCTCAGACAGACGAGGTCTGAGGATTTCATCGATTCCAATCCTGCTTTCAGAGTAAGAGCAGTTCCACTGGAACCTTTCACTGAAGAAAGATGAGGGATAAGAGTTTCACTGTTTATTGATTTCAGAAATTCCTCTTTTTTCTCTCCCTTGAGGATTATCAGATCAAAAAATATTTTCACCTTTTTATCCTTTCTCTGATCAAGACTGTTCTGACATATCTCTCTTACCAGGGTCTCGAGCAGAGAACGTTTTCTCTGAGAAGCACCTGCCTCAAATATCTCACTCGCAGCATTACCCCCACTGGATCTACCCTGACCCAGGGATGGCGTTCCAATCCATTTAAGTGGTGTCTTAGTTGTGTTCAAGTCTTCTTCAGACACTATATAAAGCGTTAATAAATAATAGTTGGGATAATTTTTTTTTCATCTTAAGGCCAGAGAATTGCAACATTTGGAAGTCAAAATCTCAAAATTCATTACAAATTTTGCTGAACGTTTTATACGTCCCATCATTTGATAAGTCCCCCCAATAGGGTAATTCATTATTTATATGGAAAGTTGAAAGTGGCTGTAGCTCATGAGCATTTTTATATCTCTGTGACTACTGCATGCACTTATCTCCGTGGCATTCATTCCGGAACTCCACATTCTGCTTATGGCAATATGCCTTAGATCATGAAATCTGAGAGTTTCAAGTCCCGCTTTTTTTCTGGCTTTATCAAATCCATGCCTCGCGCTACCTTTTGTAAGATCAATTATTCTTCCTTCCCTTTCCTGTAATTCTTCAATTATCTCTCTGGCTTTATCCGGTAAAGGAACAACTCTCATCTCAGATGAACTGACTCTGGCGGTACAATTCTTTTGATATATAGTAATTTTTTCTTCAGATCAATATTTCTTCAGGTCAGACTTAAAAGTTCGGACCGACATAATTCTTCTTTCTGATAAGGACCTGCCAGCCGCTGCCGCTTCTTCTGATTGTTGCCATTTGGTTTCATCGTTTGTGTGATGCACCTCCAGATATTTACCTTTAAAACAGAAAAGTGGACCCGTAATCGGACGTCCACTTCTGATGAATTCTTTTTAGCGATAGTGGTAATGCCACTGATACCAAGCTAACCAACGAGTGCCCTCGTCGGGACTTGAACCCGAGACCTCTCCCTTACCAAGGGAGTGCTCTACCGCTGAGCTACAAGGGCTGAAAATAAAGTGGGCCGGGTTGGATTTGAACCAACGTAGGCAGAGCCAGCGGATTTACAGTCCGCCCCCTTTAACCACTCGGGCACCGACCCCCACCATAAAAATTTATCAGTTAATGGTCACTTTGTGTGAAAATGTTTTGGTTTTTTTGTTTCTTTCTAGATAGGATTTAGAAGAAATTAGTTTCTTTTTAATGAATATTTTATTAATAAATGGACCAAATTTAAATCTATTAGGTACTAGAGAACCTGAAATATATGGTAGTAAAACCTTGAATGATATCGAAAATGACTTATCTAGTATTGCTAACGATAAAATAATTAATCTTGAATGTTTCCAAAGTAATCATGAGGGTGAAATTGTAGATAAAATTCAGGATTCTATTAAGAATGTTCAAGGAATACTTATAAACGCAGGAGCTTTTACTCATACTTCAATATCAATTAGGGATGCTTTGATCGGCTCTAAAATTCCATTTGTTGAATTACACATTTCAAATATATTTAGTAGAGAAGAATTTCGAAAAGAATCTTTTTTGACAGATAAGGCAATTGGAATTATTAGCGGATTTGGTATATCAAGCTATTCTCTTGGTTTATACGGAATTATAGAGTATTTAAAAAATAAAAAGTAAATGATAGTTGAAAATAAAAGACCTGATTTTCAAATAAAACATTTAACATCGTCAACTTCAGATGTTTGGATTAAATTAGCTTTGTCTAATCCTATCGATATCCTAATTGATCATGCTCATTGTGAAAGAAAGGCAGCAGGTGTTGCTATTCAATTGATGTTTAGATATCCAACTGAACCCAATTTATCAGAGGTTTTGAGTCCTATAGCCAGAGAGGAGTTGGAACATTTTGAAAAAATACTTTACTTCTTAAAGGATCTTGGACATTCTCTTAAAGCTCTAAAGCCGCCCCCATATGGTTCAGAATTGGCAAAGAATGTAAGAAAGGAAGAACCGCATAGGATGTTAGATAGTTTTTTGATTGCAGGACTCATTGAAGCGAGAAGCCATGAAAGACTAAGCATACTCTCATTAAACTCGGAAAATAAATCTTTTAGAGTCCTCTATAAATCTTTGTTAGAAAGTGAGGCAAGACATTTTGGTATTTATTGGAAGCTAGCGAAAAACAAATTTTCTAAAGATGAAACAGGTAAAAGGTTAAAGGAGCTTGCAAAAATCGAATCAGAAATTTTATCTGAGACATACTTTTTACCAAGGGTGCATAGTTAAATAATACTTAGGATATATTTTGAAAATGATGAAAATAAAAAATTTTCTTTATAGATTTTTAATTAAAAAAAGTAATTTTGGCTCGTTAACAATCGTTGGTGTTGGACCGGGACATTCTTCTCTCTTGACTATTGCGGCAGTTCAGGCAATAAAAAAAGCAAAAGTTATAGTTTTCCCAATTTCAAGTGATGATAAGAAGAGCTCAGCAGCTGAAATAGTTAAAGATTATATCAAATTTAAGAAAAAGATTCCTATTGTTTTTCCAATGGCTAGACAAGAATTTGAACCAGATGAAATATGGTCTAATGCTGTAGATATAATTGTTAAGTCTATAAAAAATAATAAATCAGTTGCTTTACTTTGCCTCGGTGATACTTCAATTTTTGCAAGCTCATCAAATATTCTGAGAATAATTAAAAATAATCACCCTGAAATAATTACTAGAACTATACCTGGGATATCATCTTTTTCAGCAGCAGCAGCATTAAGCAATTTTAATTTGGCTTCAAAAGGTGAGACCTTAATTATTAAAGAATGCCCTTCCCATAAAAAAGAATTAGTTGACTTGATAAGTATTAATAGAGAAAAGAAAACTGTCTTGGTTTTGTTGAAAGTGGGTAAGAGATGGGAGTGGGTTAAAACTTTATTAAAAAAAGAAGATATTTTTAGTAAAACAGTGATTGCAATAAACGTTGGAATGCCTAGTCAAATTGTGCAGGAGGCTTCTAAATTTGATCTTAATAAAGTGCCTTACTTCTCTTTATTGCTTATGAGATTTAATGATGATTAGAAAAGCTTATTATTTACCAGAAAAAAAATTTACTTGGCCTCTAAGTAAAAAATTACTATTCTCGATTCTTGATGATCAAGTAAGTGATGTGTTTGTCTGTGAATTAATTTGGGAGAGACTTTTTTATATTAAAGAAAAGCCTATTGAAAATTGGATTTGTAGTGAATATACCCCTTCCTATTGGTCAGAAAAATACAATAATTCTCCTCAAATAATTTCTGAGAGGGGTGCCTCAATTCATCTGACACGCTCTATACCTAAGGATCATAAACAAAATTTAAAAAAAGTACTTGATTTTAAAGGTTATAAGATCAATGAACTAACTCCAAGGAAAACTAGAAGAGCAACGGCAGTTAATTGGTTGATTTGTTGGGTAATTGAATATGAATCTATGCTTAAAGAATATGATAAGTTACCAATATTATCTTCCCCTCCCTTTAATCCAATGCATGGACATAAAGGAGATCCTGAAATTAAATAAATTTTCTTGTTTAGAGTAAAAGATCTTATTGAGGGTATAGTTATACTAGATCTGATTTTTTAAGGGGTATAATTGACTCTTCCATCAATAGCAATAATAGGAAGACCCAATGTTGGTAAATCGACCTTAGTTAATAGGTTATGCCAAAGTAATGATGCGATTGTATTTGATAAACCAGGAGTTACTAGAGATAGGACTTATCAAAACGCTTCTTGGGGTGGAAAGGAATTTCAAGTTGTTGATACAGGAGGACTAGTCTTTGAAGATGATAGTGAATTCCTTCCTGAGATTCGTACTCAAGTTTTTCTAGCATTAGAGGAGGCTTCTATTGCTTTATTTGTAGTTGATGGAAATCAAGGTGTAACTACGGGAGATTTATCAATTGCAAAATGGTTGAGGAATTCAGATTGTAAAACAATTGTTGCAGTAAATAAATGTGAATCTTTATCTTTAGGGATTTCTATGGCCTCTGAATTCTGGAAATTAGGTTTAGGGGAACCTTATCCTGTATCTGCTATTCATGGCTCTGGAACTGGAGATCTTTTAGACCTTGTTATTGATGAACTTCCTAAAGATTTTGATGTTGAGGATAAAGAAGATAAAGTAATGATGTCCATAATTGGAAGACCAAATGTTGGAAAGTCTAGTTTACTAAATGCTATCTGCGGAGAAAAAAGAGCAATAGTTAGTGATATAAGCGGGACAACAACTGATTCTATAGATACTCTAATAAAGAAAAATTCCCATCTTTGGAAAATAGTTGATACTGCTGGAATAAGAAGAAAAAAAAATGTAAAATATGGTACTGAATTCTTTGGTATTAACAGAGCTTTTAAATCTATTGATAGAAGCGATGTTTGCGTCTTGGTTATAGATGCTATTGATGGTGTTACTGATCAAGATCAGAAATTGGCAGGGCGCATAGAAGAGCAAGGGAGAGCATGCGTAATTGTTGTGAACAAATGGGATCTTGTAGAGAAAAACAATTCTACAATCTATCAAGTAGAGAAAGAACTCAGATCAAAATTATATTTTTTGCATTGGTCAAAAATGATTTTTATATCAGCTTTGACTGGTCAAAGAGTTGAAAATATTTTTGAGCATGCTCTTAATGCTGTAACCCAACATAGAATGAGAGTCACAACATCTGTTGTTAATGAAGTTCTTAAGGAGGCTCTTGGCTGGAAAAGTCCTCCAACTAAGAGAAGCGGTAAACAAGGAAGACTTTACTATGGCACTCAAGTAAAAAACCAGCCTCCAACTTTTACCCTTTTTGTTAATGATCCCAAATTATTTGGAATAACATATAGAAGATATATAGAAAAACAAATTAGATTAAATCTCGGCTTTGAAGGTTCTCCAATAATTCTACTTTGGAGAGGAAAGCAGAAAAGAGACTTAGAAAAGGAGACATCAAAAAAGAATATTAATATTATTCAAAAAGATTAATGAATATTCTTACTAAATTTTCTATTGGACAATATGTTGATGGGAATAGAAGTTGGTTAAGAATTATCGACAGTAGATTAAAAATAATTGCAGTATTGATTTTTCTAATTACGCCAATCTGGGCAGGTCCATTGTGGCGATTAAGTTTAGTTATTTGTCTGATATTAATTACTTTTGTAAGTTTGTTACCTTCTAGAGTTTGGTGGCGATCACTAGCCTTGCTTTTAG
This sequence comes from Prochlorococcus marinus str. MIT 9515, assembly GCF_000015665.1. Lineage (NCBI taxonomy): Bacteria > Bacillati > Cyanobacteriota > Cyanophyceae > Synechococcales > Prochlorococcaceae > Prochlorococcus > Prochlorococcus marinus. Next base: position 404,562 of record NC_008817.1, read on the forward strand.
GATTATCATTATTAATTGGATTTTTATCATTAATAGCAGCTGCTGATATTCAATCTCTTGATAGCCCTTACAGAGATCCGAATGAATTGAATTTAATTTTAGAAAATCAGGAAAAATGGAACATTCTAGAAATTTCATCTAAGAAAATAGGATTTATAACAATTGGTCCCTATAACTTATCAAGGAAAGCTTTTGAATTAGGAATTAAAACGTCGACTTTAATTTTTACTGTTATTCATAGTGTAAATTTGATGCTCTTAACAACATTGCAAGAGGATATAGTCTGGGCATTCAGTTGGTTTATGAATCCTTTGAGAAAAGTTGGATTACCTATTGACAAATGGCTTTTTCAATTATTATTAGCTTTGCGCTTTATTCCTTTAGTCCAAGAAGAATTCCAGAATATCCTTAAATCAGTATCAGTAAGATCAATAAATCTTAGAAGTTTAGGATTTAAGAAATCTATTAATGTTTTGTTAACTATGTTTGAAAGACTATTTTTAAATATATTCTTAAGAATTGATCAAGGAGCTGATTCATTGCTGTCCAAAAAAAATATCCTTATAAAAACAAATAGACTAAAGACAATTGATAAAAAAAATCATCTAACTTTGATTATTAATTCATTATCGATATTTTTTATTTGCGTAGCAATTTTCCTTAGAAAACAGTATGGTGCATTGTAAACATCACAATATTTAAATTTGAGTTCAGAGAGTTATTTAAATCATCCAACATTTGGAATGCTATATCAAGTTTCTCCTGGAAATGAGGGGAAGTATATTTATGCGACTTTGTATGCGCAAAAAATGTTTTTTTTAGTCGAAAATAAAGAACGTGAATTTTCTTTTGAAGTTATACGATATTTAGATGCTAGAAATCAGTCTGAATTGAATTTGCAAAGATCTAGAAAAAAAACACCAGAGGATTATCAAAAATGGGAGAATTTATTTAAACAAACTTTTTTATAAAATTTGGAAATTTCAAATTACCTACAAATAAAAAAGGAATTACCACTTAATGTCAATTTACTTGCTGTGAGTAAGGGGTTTGGCAGTCAAGATATCAAAATTATTAATGATAAAGGTCAAAACGATTTTGGTGAAAGTAGATTTCAAGAAGCTATTGAAAAAAAACTCTTATTAAAAGATTTTAAAGATATAAAATGGCACTTCATTGGAAGAATTCAGAGTAATAAAATACGTAAAATAGTACAAAATTTTGACTATATACATTCTGTAGACTCATATGAAAAGTTACTAAAGATTTCTAATATTGCATTTGAAGAACATAAAAACCCATTAATAATGTTGCAAGTAAAATTAATGGATGATCCAAGTAAAGGAGGTTTTAATCCCAAAGATTTGTTAGGAAAATGGGATGAGATTAAACAATTGAAAAGTATCAAAATTAAAGGGCTTATGACTATTAACCCAAAAGGTTTAAATTCAACACAAAATATTAAACTATTTAAAGAATGCCGTAATCTTGCTAATTCACTAAAACTTCATGATTGTTCAATGGGAATGTCCCAGGACTGGAAGGAAGCGGTTGAGGCAGGCTCTACTTGGTTAAGACTAGGATCTATAATCTTTGGGAATAGATCATATTAGTCAGTAATTAATCATATTTTATAATAATCTTGTTTTTAAACTTGCGATTAACTATAACTAACGTTATTTAAGTATAGGTAGTTTATTCATTTATAAAAGATGGATGGATTACTTAAGGTTTTAGCCTTAGTTATCAATTTCAAGAGGATTTTAAAGGTGTCACTTATTTCTCGATTAAAGGCAGTTGTTGCAGGGGATGATTATTTAGATGATGACTTCGATGAGTTGGATTATGCATCAGAGGATGAATTGAACGGAGTTAATGATTACAAAGAAAATCGAAAAAACTCGAATGCTCTTTCTAATTCAAATCCATTCGACTTTATGAATAATAATAGATCATCAAATGTGGTCGGAATGCCTGGGATCTCTAATTCATCTTCTGAGGTCAGCTTGATGGAACCAAGAAGCTTTGATGAAATGCCTCAAGCCATTCAGGCATTAAGAGAGAGAAAGACTGTGATTTTAAATTTGACTATGATGGATCCTGATCAAGCACAAAGAGCTGTTGATTTTGTTGCTGGAGGTACATATGCAATAGATGGTCACCAAGAAAGAGTTGGAGAAAGCATTTTCCTTTTTGCTCCAAGTTGTGTAAATGTAACTAGTTCTTTTCCAGAAGAGGTTTCTCCTTCAAATATTTCAAGTAAAAAGACCTCTCCATATAGTTTAGAAACTAATACAACTCCAGAACCAGCTTGGGGTGAATCTAAATTATCTGCATTTTCTTAATTAATCTGTGACAAGTAAAATCGCAGTTATTGGTTTTGGAAATATTGCAAAAGCTATAATCACGCCTCTATTTGATAAAAAGATACTAAATCCAAAAGATTTTTATTGTTTAGTTAATACGAAAAAAAGTTTAGAAAATATTAGAAATAACTATAAATATAATATTAATATTTTTCAGGCGAACTCTAAAGATTCAGAGATTATTTGGGATTGCCCAGTTAAAATTCTATCTGTTAAGCCCCAGCAACTTAAAAACATAATTGAATTAGAAAAAAATAAAAATAATAGAAATTTATTGGTATCTATTTTAGCTGGTGTTTCTCTCGAAAAACTTATCAAAAGATTCCCAAATCATAAATGTGTTAGGGTCGTGACTAATATTCCAATAACAATTGGTAAAGGTTCAACTGGAATTGCTTGGGGTGATGAAATATCGGAAAATCAGAAGGAAGCTGTCAGAAGATTATTTGAAAATACTAGTAAAATAAATGAATTTCCTGAAGATCTACTCGATATTTTTTTAGCATTAACATCTTCGGGACCCGCTATAATTGCATTGATTATCGAAGCTCTAAGTGACGGAGGGTTAAGCGGTGGATTGCCAAAACAACTGTCTGAAGAACTTGTGATGGATATGATCTTAGGAACTATAAGTTTAATAAGAGAAACTAATTTAACAACTACTGAGCTTAAGAATATGGTTACTTCTCCTGGGGGTACAACAATATCAGCACTAAGGGTGTTAGAAAATAAGAGTTTAAGATCTGCTTTGATTGAGGCAGTTGTCTCTGCAAGTAATCGTAGTAAAGAATTTCGTTAAACTTTAGATGCTTTTATAATGTCTAAGTAAAGTTGTTCGAGAGCTTGGATGTTTTTTTTAATGGTATATCTTTCAATTACTCTCGCACGTCCCTTTTCCCCCAGAGCCTTAGTGAATGAAGGATGATCTATCAAAATTGGAATTATAGTTTTTAGTTGGGTAACAACATTATCTGTAGAAATTACAATACCTGCTCCCTTATCTAAAACTTCTCCGTCAGCTCCTGCATCAGTTGCAACGCATGCAGTACCAGTGGACATTGCCTCTAAAAGTGATAAGGATAGTCCCTCTATTAAGCTCGGTAAAAAAAATACCTCTGCGATTTGCATGATCGCTACTCTGGTTTCCAGATCAATTTCTGATCCCCACCAAATTAATTTATCTTTTCCTAAGTTGGAAAAACTATTTTCTAGTGTCGGTTTCATTGGGCCGTCTCCTACAATGACTAGTTTGCAATTATTAGTTTTTGTTTGACGCCAAGATTTTAAAAGGGCCTCAATATTTTTTTCGTTAGCAATTCTTCCCATATATATAAAGATTCTTCCTTCTCCTAATTTACTTTTAACTGAATTATATTTTTTACTTTTTACTTTCATAGGTTGCCAAATATTTTCATCAACTCCATTTGGAATAATTATTTGCTTTTCTTTACTAACACCTAAGTTTTCTAGAAGTGTTTTTTGAGGCTCTGAAAAAACAATAATTTTATCAAATTTAGCTAAAGACGGCGCATAAAGTTGATAAGTTAGTTGTTGAGTGCTTGCAGTTAAGTTTCTATTCTTTTTATCAAAAGCAGGATGAAATGTTCCTACTAATGGAAGGTTTATTTGTTTGCAAAGTTCAGGTAATCTAAAGTCTAAAGGAGATAAAGTTAAACTTGCATGAACTATATCTGGCTTTAATCTCTCTAACGAATGTCTTAATTCTGTTTCTGCTCTTGGAGAAGGGATTGTGTAAACTTGTGATTTAATTAAGTAAGGAAGACTCACTTCAGGATCGTTGGCTAAGAATAAGGGTTTAGATTCGTTTGCGCTAGATGGATTATCAAAATGGATAAAACTTACTTTATGACCTTTAACCTTTAATTGTTCAGTAGTTAAATTTCCATAACTTACGTTTCCACAAAAGGGAGATTTTTTACCTAACCAGGCAATATGAACCACATCAAATAAATTAACTATTTATAAAGTTAACAGTCAAAGTTCCAATCATCGAGATCTTTTAATTAAGTAACAATTTAAGACTTGATTAACTATAAAAGTCTCTTAACATTTTTAGTGATGATAATTCTTTTTCTAATTGAGCCGCAATCCAACTTTCAACAATTGACAATATTTTTAACCAAACGTTTTTGGGTCCTAATAATTCTCCATTTGACTTTATTGGTAATTCTGCGAAAATAAGCCTTTGTAGAAGAGCAATTTCAGAAGCATTCACTTTTAAAGCACTTTCTGTCTTTTCTACCGTGGAAAATCCTTCATTCGGTAAATAAGAACATTTCCAATCCCAGTTTCCTAAAGGTGGAATGATAGGCTCACCCGTGCTACAGCAAAAATTTACAGGGATATTTATTCCTCCAATAGCTAATAAATGAATTAAAGATTGAATACTCATTGAAAGCATTTTGAAGTCATCTTCACTTTCAATTTTATATTCATAAATTCGATCTAAATGAATAAGTAGACTAGGTAAGTAATCCTTTTGCTTATCGTTGTTGCCTACTAATAAAAAAGTTAATTCAGTTATTGCTTGGGCTGCTGCAAGACATTCAATATTTTTCCCCAAACCGTTATAGCTTTTGAGTATCTTAATCTGGCGAACAGACTTAAGGCTTCTTTTTCCAAAGATCTGAAAACTTAAATATGTTAAAGGGGTTGCTGCGGCAAGACTACTTTTTGGACGTCTTGCTCCTGGTGCTGCAAGCCTAATAATACCTTGTTCATCTGTAAGAACAGTTATTAATCTTCCACTTTCACCTAAGGGACTTGCTTTTATACAGAGACCTTTTAATCTACTTTCGCCTAACATTTATATCCGTTTAATTTCTTTAAATATCTCATCAAAATTTGACGTTCCAATACAATCTATACCTAAATCAAAAAAGTCAATAACCTGTGATAGGGTTTTGATACCTCCTACCACTTTTATAGAATTCTGGATACCTACAAATTTTAGTATTTCAACTATATCAACATTAGAAATAGCAGGTCCAAAACCATCTCCAAATTGAAAATTTGTTATACCTAGTTCTAGAGAAATTTTTATAGCTTTTTCAAAAAGTTCTTTGTCTAATTTACTTTTATTTATGATGATGGTGACTTTTAATTCGGAAGCATTAATACTCTCAATTTCACTCGCGAAATTATTTAAATTATTTTTAGAAAGATTAAGAAAATTAGGAGTGTATTCTATTCCTGTTGCACCGGCGTCTTGAGCATAACAAACAAATTCATCAATAAATTCAAATGGTAAATCAGCAAATGGATAAGAAATAAGAGAATTTATATTTAATTTATAATTTCCTAATACATTTTTTATATGACTTAAAAAGTTAAGGGATGTAGAAACATTTTTAATATTGTATTTTTGAATTAAAGCGCAGTTCGCATTTAATTCTTCCAAAGATAAATAAGGATTAATTATAATCGCATGTATTTTTTCATTTAATTCATAATCGATATTAAACATTTTTTATTATTTAGACTGGATTAAACCATAACCACCATGTTTTCTTTTATAGATAACTTGTAGTTCATTATTTTTCTTATTTCTAAAAACATAAAAATCATGATCTATTAAATCTAGTTGTTTTCTAGCCTCTTCCAAAGAAATAGGAATCATTTCAAAATATTTATTTTTAATAGATGGTTCAGGTAATTTTGCCTCTCTTTTATCATTAAATATATTTTTATCTATAGAATCTAAGTGTTCATTTGTATTAGTAAAAGAATGTTTATTTTTTTCAAGATTATAATTTAAATTTTTATAGTGTCTTTCTTTATATTTGCGTAATTTTCTACAAAGTTTATTTGAAACTAGATCAATACTAGAATATAGATTCTCTGTTTTTTCTTCAGCTCTAATAATGGTACCACTAGCAAAAATTGTAACTTCAGCTGTTTGGTATGAAAGTCTTGGATTCTTTTCGATTGAAAGATGTATATCTGCTTCTTTAACGATATCCTTGTAGTGATGAGTTGCTTTTTCTATCTTTGCCTCGGTATATTCTTTCAATGCACCTGTAAGTTCAATATTCTTCCCGTGGATTAAAATTTTCATAATAAATCTAAAAATATGTTCATACTTACTAAATCTACTTACATATGATTAATAGAACATCAATAATTAAACAACCTGATAAAATTTCATCTTTTTGTGATGTATATAAATTACAAAAAAAATATCAGGACGCATTAATTTCAGGTAAATCAAATATCGATTTTATTTGGTTAGGAGAACATCAACTTTGTTATACCATTGGAAGAGGATCGAATATGGGTAACTTACTTTTCTCATTAGACGAGCAAGATGTATTTAAAATTGATAGAGGAGGGGAGGTTACTTGTCATATGCCAGGACAGTTAGTCACCTATTTGGTTTTAGATCTGCATAATTTTAATAAAGATTTAAATTGGTATTTAAGAAAAATTGAAAAAATAATAATTAAAGTTCTCAGTAGTTTTAATATTGATTCCTCTACTAAAGATGGATTTACGGGGGTATGGACTGGAGAAAGAAAAATTGCTTCTATTGGAATTGGATGCAAAAGATGGGTCACAATTCATGGCTTTTCAATTAATGTAAACTGCAAATTAGAAAATTTTGATAAAATCGTACCTTGTGGTATCCAGGGTTGCCAAATGGCAAATATGTCTGATTACAAAAAAAATTTAGATATTAAAGAAGTTAAAATAATTGTTAAAAAAATCATTCAGGAAGAATTTTATTTTAATTTTATATCAGAATAGATACTAAAAATAGTTTGGAAAGATTATAAATATGAATGAACTAGCATATTGGCCCGCATCAAAATCTCATCCAAAAAATGAGAAATTTATTAGAGAAAGAAAGTACATAAACAATCTTGTTCACGTTGATCAAATATGGGAATACTTAAAGTTTAAATGTGGTGATACTTTAGCTATTAATGATTTAAGAGGAAAAAATAAAGAAAAATATTCTTATTCTGAGTTGGCTAATTTAATAACTAAAGTTTCTCTATCTTTTAAAACATATGGATTAGTTAAGGGTGATGTTGTCACAGTAATATCTGAAAACTCACCGAGATGGTTAATAGCTGATCAAGGGTTGATGCGTTTAGGAGCAATTAATGCTGTAAGAGGAATTAATTCACCTTCAGTAGAATTAGAGTATATTATTGACCATTCCAAATCTGTTGGTCTCATAGTCCAATCTAAGGAAGTGTGGTTGAAATTAAATGAAAAAGAGAAACTAAAAAAAAGATTTAAATTTATTATTAATCTGGAAGATGAACAATTTGAAGATTTAATAAATTGGCAAGAATTTATCAAAGTAGGAGATAAAGGATATTTTGAAAATAATAGTTTTGAAAAAGATAATAATCAGATTAATGATATTGCAAGTATTCTTTATACCTCAGGGACAACAGGGAAACCAAAAGGAGTTCCCTTAACACATGCAAACTTTTTACATCAAATCATAAATTTAGCCTATATCGCCGATCCGGAAACGGGAACTTCCGTATTGAGTGTATTACCTATTTGGCATTCATACGAAAGAAGTGCAGAATATTTCTTTTTTTCATGTGGTTGTACACAATTTTATACAAATCCAAAATTTTTGAAAGATGATATAAAAAAAGTCAAGCCAGTTGTTATGGCTACTGTCCCAAGGCTATGGGAGGCTATTCATGATGGTTTTTTCTTGGCTTTAAAAAAAATGAATCCTAAAAAACAGAAAACTATAAAGTTTTTGATAAAGAATAGTTCCATTTTTAAAAGAAATCTTAGAAAGATCAGAAATATAGAAATTAATCAAGTAAGTTCTCTAGCAAAAATATGTTTGATAATATCTGTCTTGGGTAGATTTTTTCTACATAAGATATCTTCTACTTTTTTGTGGCCAAGCATTCTGAAACAATTATGTGGAGAAAAACTTAAATTCCCAATTAATGGTGGTGGTGCTTTACCTGAACATGTTGATTTATTTTTTGAATCTTTGGGTATAGATGTTCTTGTGGGTTATGGGCTTACAGAAACATCTCCAGTACTGACTTGTAGAAGAAGAGAATTAAATGTAAGAGGATCTTCTGGACAGCCTTTAGCATTTACTGAAATTAAAATTGTGAATGAAGAGAAAGATAAGATTTTGGAGTTTAGAGAGGTCGGTAAGATTCTTGTTAAGGGACCACAAGTGATGAAAGGATATTTGAATAATGATTCCGCTACTAAAGATGTTTTATCAAAAGATGGTTGGTTTGATACTGGAGATTTAGGTTTTCTTATACCAAATGGATCTTTGGTCATAACAGGAAGAGCTAAGGATACTATAGTTCTCTCTAGTGGAGAAAATATTGAGCCTAATCCTTTAGAAACTCAAATTTTAAGTTCTGAATTTATTAATCAAGTTCAATTAGTAGGCCAAGATAAAAAATTTTTAACAGCGCTTGTAGTTCCTAACATTGAATTAGTAAAAAATAAATTCTTTGCGAATGATCTTTCTACATTAAACTCGAATAAAAATATTGGTTTATTTTTTAAATCTGAGATAAATAGTTTGTTAAAAAAAAGATTAGGAGCAAGATTTGAGGAACAGATATTAGATTGTTATTTTGTTGATGCTTTTACTTTAGAAAATGGTTTATTAACTCAAACTCTTAAGCAGAAAAGAAGAGAAATAGTAGATATGTATTCATCAAAGATAGAAGATATGTATAAAAAATAAACTTAAAAAGAAAATTCTATTTGGTGTATCTATATTGAAAGGGTAATTTAATTTTTTATGGAAACAAAAAACTCTATATCGATCAAACGTTCAATAGCTATAAAAGCTATAGTTACTCCTATTTGGAAAGAAGACGCTGAGAAGGAGTTAAGCAATGCGATTTCAGCTGTTGACCAACAATTATCACAACTTGAACAAGAAGGTCAACAAATAGTAAGTAATATAAGATCCCAATCAGTAAATCCATTAGATCCCAGAGTTCAAGAGCAGGTTGGTCAAGTTCAGCAACAAGTTGGTGCGAAAAGAAACGAACTAGAAGAGCAAAAAAGAAATCTATTGCAACAACAAAGCCAAGTTCGTGATTTAAAAATGGATGAAATTGTTGATCAAGGGCAGGTTGATAGCTTTTGCGATGTTTCCGTTGGAGACAATTTAATTAAGAAGATGCAAGTTTCAATAACAGTTAAAGATGGGATAATTCAATCGATTAATAACAATGAATAAATTTAAAGTTTTAATTTCCTTTTTGAATGTAAATCATAGTTTCCTTAGCGCTATTTTTTTGTAAAATATAAACATAACTATCTTTATTAATTTTGTAAGTTCTTAAAGTTAGTAAATTTTTAATATCTATCTGATGTCTCACGAAATATTTATGCCAGCTCTTAGTTCTACTATGACTGAAGGCAAAATTGTTGAATGGTTGAAAAATCCTGGAGATAAAGTTGAAAGAGGAGAATCTGTTTTAGTCGTTGAATCAGATAAAGCTGATATGGATGTGGAATCTTTTCAAGACGGATATCTTGCGGCAGTTCTCATGCCAGCTGGGAGCACTGCTCCAGTAGGGGAAACCATAGGACTTATTGTAGAAAATGAGGATGAGATAGCTTCTATACAAGAACAAAATAAAGGTAAACAGATTGAAGTATCCAGTGATGCCCAACTCAAATTGCCAAATAAAAAATCTGAAATAATAGAAGAGAAGCAAAAAGAGCTGCCTCAAATTAATGAGCAGCAAGTCGAGATTAAAAGGGAAAAAGTGATAAATACTTCTAATGAAATTCAATTTAATGCTTCTACTAGTAATAATTCCTCGAGAGTAATAGCATCTCCAAGGGCAAAAAAACTTGCTTCAACAATGGGAGTTGAATTGACAAAAGTGCATGGATCAGGACCTCATGGAAGGATTCAGGCTGAGGATGTATTGAAGGCAAATGGGCAACCTGTTTCTATCCCATGGATTGGAGAGGGGAGTTCTCCAGCTAGTATTGGCAGTTCCCATGTTCAAGCTGAAAGTAAGTCAGAGACATTAGGGAATAGTTTTGGTAAACCTGGAGAAACTGTTAAATTTAATACTCTTCAAAAAGCTGTTAATAACAATATGGAATCTAGTTTAAATGTTCCATGTTTTAGAGTTGGTTATTCAATTAATACTGATAAATTGGATAATTTTTATAAGAAAGTAAAGCAAAATGGTGTTACTATGACTGCATTATTAGTCAAGGCCGTTGCAAAGACACTTAAAAAACATCCCCAAGTTAATTCAAGCTTTTCAGAAAACGGAATTTCTTATCCAGAAAATATAAATATTGCTGTAGCTGTTGCTATGGAAGATGGCGGATTGATAACTCCAGTATTAAAAGAACCTTGTAACACTGATTTATTTGAATTATCTAGAGAGTGGAAAGACCTTGTGAAAAGATCTAGAGCAAAACAATTAGAACCTGATGAATACTCAACAGGAACATTTACGTTGTCTAATTTAGGAATGTTTGGTGTTGATAGATTTGATGCAATACTTCCACCAGGTACGGGTGCTATTTTAGCCATAGCATCATCTAAGCCAACAGTCGTTGCTAACAATGATGGTTCAATATCTGTTAAAAAAATAATGCAAGTAAATTTAACCGCTGATCATAGAGTGATTTATGGTGCTGATGGTGCTTCATTCTTGAAAGACTTGTCTTCTCTCATTGAAAATGAGCCAGAGACACTTGTTTCCTGATTTTAATTGAATTTTGAAATTTATAATGAAGAAATAGATCATAAGCTTGAAGCTTATGATTATTGTCTTGATGAATCATTAATAGCAGGTAAACCCTCTAAAGTAAGGCATGAATCTAGATTAATGATAGTTAGAGATAGTTCGCTAAAAGAAGATTATTCAACAAATAAATATACCAAGGATCTCTTGGCTGAACTTAGAGAGGGGGATCTGGTAGTCATAAATGATACAAAGGTGATGAAAGCGAGGTTAAAGGTTGAATTAGAAAATGGACAATTAGTGGAATTATTAGTGTTGGAGAAATCAGATCAATCTACTTGGCTATGTTTAGCAAAGCCTGCAAAAAAGTTAAAAATAAATAAACAATTAAATTTAAAGTCACCCTTTGCGAAAGATATAAAGTTAAAAATTTCTGGGATTGATGATGAAACTGGAGGAAGATTCATCAAGTTTCCAGAAAACATAAATGATTTAATTTCAATGAATAAACTCCTTGATATATTCGGAGAAATTCCAATCCCTCCATATATAAAAAGTTCTGAGGAAGAATCTTTTCATGAAAATAGTTATCAAACTGAGTATGCATGTAATCCGGGAGCAGTTGCAGCACCCACGGCAGGATTACATTTAAGTAAAAGTCTTATCTCAAATTTAAAAAAGAAAGGAATATTGGTTATGCCTATTACTTTGCATGTAGGTTATGGAACATTTAAGCCAATTGATCAAGAAGATTTATCTGATTTAAAACTTCATAAAGAGTGGGTCAGTGTTAGTAAAAAAGTAGTAGAAGAAATAAAAAGAATAAAAAAGACAGACAGACGAGTAATAGCTATTGGTACTACTAGCGTGCGAGCTCTTGAAAGTTGCTATTCATATGCAATGAAAGACTTTATTCCTATAGCTAAGTATGTTGATTTAGTAATTAAGCCAGGCTATAAATTTAAGGCAGTCGATGGATTATTAACCAATTTTCATCTCCCTAAGAGTTCATTATTACTCCTAGTAAGCGCGATGATTGGTAGAGAGAGGTTATTAGATCTATATAAAAAAGCCACAAAAGAAAAATTTAGATTTTTCTCTTATGGCGATGCTATGTATATTTCACCAGATTCATTTCTGGAGAAATAATATTTTTAAGCGTTAATTGGTTCCTCAATTATGCCGCTTGGGACTTCAGTAAACATTATTGATGATAAATATCTTTCCGCTAAATCAGGAAGAACAACGACAATAGTCTTGCCTGCATATTCATCTTGTTCAGCTAATTTAACAGCAGCAGCAGCAGCAGCTCCGCAAGATATACCAACGAGCAAGCCTTCCTCTTTAGCCAATCTTAAAGCCATTTCTATAGATTCATCGTTTGTAACCTGTTCAACTTTGTCAACAATTGATAAATCAAGATTTTTAGGGATAAATCCTGCCCCTATTCCTTGAATTTTATGTGGTCCTGATTTCACTTCCTCTCCATTAAGTGTCTGAGTAATAACAGGACTATGAGATGGTTCAACTGCTACAGAAGTAATATTTTTACCCTTTTCTTGTTTAATGTATCTTGAGACTCCTGTTATTGTTCCACCTGTTCCAACTCCTGCAACTAAAACATCAATTGCACCATCGCAATCATCCCAAATTTCAGGCCCAGTTGTTTTAAAATGAATTTCTGGGTTTGCTGGATTATCAAACTGACCTGGCATAAAATATTGAGAGGGATTGCTTTCCGCAATCTCTTTGGCTTTAGCAATTGCTCCTGGCATACCTTTTGAAGCCTCTGTTAAAACAATTTCAGCCCCTAATACTGCCATCACTCTTCTTCTTTCTATCGACATAGATTCTGGCATAGTAAGGATTAACTTATAACCTCTTGCTGAAGCAGTAAAAGCTAGGGCAATTCCAGTGTTTCCAGATGTAGGCTCAACAATTGTTTTATCTTTTGTGAGTTTCCCGCTTTTCTCAGCGTCCCAGATCATGTTTGCACCAATTCTGCATTTAACACTATAGGCAGGATTCCTTCCTTCAATTTTTGCTAGTACAGTAGCTTTAGCATTTTTAGTAACTGACTTTAATTTTACTAATGGAGTGTTTCCAATAGCAAAGCTGTTGTCCTCATAAATTTTTGCCATTTATGTTTTAAGAAAATATATTTTAATATTAACTATTTTTCGTAAAAAGAGTATATAAGTTTCTATACGGTAAATACTAGGGATTTAAAAATTATTTAATGCTTCAGAAAAGGTATGCCATAAGTGATTTTCGTCTTCTAGTCCTACAGATACCCTTAAAAGGTGTGAAGGTACACCAAAACTCTCAGCCCACTCCAATTCTTCATAATGAGCTAATAAAACATAAGGACATACAAGTGTAAATTTCGTACCTAAACTAGGTCCTTTAGATATTTGAAGAGAATCATAAAACTTTTTAGCTTTTTCTTTTCCTCCTTTTAATTCAAATGATAATAAGCAACCATATCCCCCATCAGAAGTTAGTATGGAATTGAAATTGGGACAATTTTCTGGATGGAAAATATTTTTTACTTCTTTATGGGTCTCTAATCTTTTTTTTAATTCCAAACAAGCTTTATTTTGCTGAAAAACTCGTTGTTTTACATCTCTACTAACTTTTTCTAAAGAAACTATATCTCCATCTGAAAGTATTGGAAGGTTAATTTGCTTTAATGCATTTCTAAACTGATCAATCCATCTGCTTTTTGGATTTAGTATTAATGAGCCAGCCAGAATATCTCCGCTACCTGAAAAGATTTTTGTAAGTGAGGTGAAAACGATATCTGCATGTTCTAGGGAATTTATATTCAAATTTGAACCAATGGTATCGTCAACTATCACAGGTATATTTAATTTATTTGCTATTTTTGAAATTTTTTTTATGTTTACACATTTGAGCATTGGATTACTTGGTAATTCAATAATCAAGGCTGCTGGATTTATTCTTAAAATTTCTAATTCAATATCCTTGCAATCTTCTTCTGTTATTAGCTTGGCTCCATGAAAGATATTCATTGGTAATTTAAGTACATCAACATATGGGAAACCAATTTGTAGAGTAGGTTTTTCGGGAAATAATTTATATATAATTTCTAATATTGTGTATAACGCAGACATGCCTGATGAAGTGAGGTGAATATCATTAGAGTCCGTTTTTGTAAACTTGGAAATTCTATTTTTTATTCTTTGATAACTTTCATTGGCTAAAGATTTTGATGGGCAATGCTCAAGGCCTAATTCAATTGCTGCCGCTCTTGAAGATAGACCAAGACCCGAATGTTGCCAAAAAGATCTTGCATATATATTTGCTGATTCTTGAGTGATTAATAAAGTAAAATTGTGCCTTCTTTCTATATATGAATATCCTTGAAAAGTATTTTTATCACAGTATTTTTTTGCTTTTAAAGCTATTCTTTCATCTGGATATGGCCAAATATTCTTATTATTGAATTGACTTTCTTTTTTTATCTTTTCACATAATCTTTTTACTAAAGGATTGAGTCCAAAACGAGGATAGATTGACTTTAATGCTTCTATACATTTTGGATCTTTTTCCTCATAGTTAATTACATCATTCCAAGTTGGTAATGCTACAGAAACAGCATGTTTACTATCAGGGATCGAAAAACCCAACTCTAAATTTCTCCATATGGGATTTTTAAGTAAATCTCTCAATTTTCAAAATTTATTTAAGGCAAATAAGATATCTGAGATTAAATCATTTGTATCTTCACAACCAACCGATAATCGTACAAGAGAATCGTCAATACCTAGGAGATTTTTTGTTTTATCATCAACAGATGCATGAGTCATTGTTGCGGGGTGGCAAATTAAACTTTCAACTCCACCAAGACTCTCTGCTAATGAGAAATATTTGAGAGATTTACAAAAATTAAAAGTGTCTGCTTTATTTAAGTTCAATTTAAGAGTGATCATAGAACCACCAGATTTCATTTGTGATTTTGCTAAATTAAATTGTGGATGTTTTTGATTAAAGGGATAAAGAGCTTTTCTAATGATCCTATGGTTTTCAAATTCCTTAGAAATTATTTCTGCACTTTTTGTTTGTTGCTCGATTCTTAGAGGGAGAGTTTTTACTCCTCTTGTAATTAGCCATGAATCAAAGGGCGAGGGTTGAAGTCCTAAAGCTTTTTGAGAGAAAAGTAGCTTACTATTCCATTCCTCATCATTAGTTAGCACCGCTCCACCAAGAGCATCACTATGACCATTTATAAATTTTGTTGTACTTATTAGCGATAGTGTTGCTCCAAGTTCTAAAGGTTTTTGAATGAGAGCTGTAGTAAAGGTATTATCTAGAACCACAGGTATTTTGTGTTTATTCGCTTCGTCACAGATCGATTTAATATCAAGTATTTTTAATAGTGGATTTGTTGGACTTTCGAGCCATATTAAAGTTGGCTTAAAGTCCTTAATTTTTTTGATACTTTCTTTATCCGTAAAATCTGTGTATAGAGTTTCTATCCCAAATTTTTTGAAAATTTTATCAAACATTCTTACCGTACAACCATAGAGATTAGACTCGCAAAGTATCTTATCTCCTGATTTTAATGTGGATGTTATTGCAGTTACTGCACTTATGCCGGATCCAAAAACTGTACAGTATTTAGAATCTTCTACTGATTTAAGTATATTTTCTAGAATTTTAAAATTTGGATTACCTGACCTGGTGTAATCGAAATTTTGTTTATTTCCATATTTGAAAGTAGATGTTGAGAAAATTGGAGGCATAACACAACCTGTCTCTTCGGCAAATGTTTCTCCATGGTGAATTGTTAAGGTTTTGACGCCTGGCTTTTTGATATTATTTTCCTTATTTCCCATTATTTTCAAAATAAGAATTTAATAAAATCTCTCTTCTTATCGAGGAGAGATTTAATAATCCAAAGAAAAGTTTTTTTAAACTTTTCTTGAATAATATTCAACAACTAGTAGCTCGTTTATTTCAAGAGCAACCCATTCTCTATCACACTTGCCGTTTATTTTACCTGTTAATTTAGGTTTATCTAATTCTATATGCGGAGGGACATTTGCTAAACCGGGGAATTCAATATTTCCTTCAACAAGTTTTTTACTTGCTTTTTTTTCCTTAATGCTAATTACATCTCCTGATTTACATTGGTAACCAGCAATATCAAGAACTTTGCCGTTAACAGTAACATGCCCATGATTTACTAATTGTCTTGAGCCAGGGATTGTCCCACCAAAACCTAATCTAAAACAAACATTATCTAATCTGTTTTCTAAAAGTCTAAGGAGGTTGGTTCCTGTAGAGCCTTCTTGAGCTCTAGCTTTTTTAACGTAACGAACAAGTTGTCTTTCAGAAACTCCATAGTTGAATCTAAGTTTCTGCTTTTCTTCTAGACGAATTGCGTATTCTGATCGCTTGCGACGGGCTTGGCCGTGCTGACCTGGAGGATTTGACTTCTTTGAAGCTTTCCTAGTGAGACCTGGTAGTTCTCCCAAGCGACGCGTAACCCTTAATCTTGGGCCGCGGTATCTTGACATAGGTTTAAATTAAAATTGAGATTTGCAATAAATTGGATAATTGATTAAATTCAACTAAACTAATTACTACTGAACTGTTATTTTACATCATTAAAGTGATTAAAAGCGTCAACAAACTAATTACATCTATACTTCTTTTAATGATTTCCTTCTATCAAAAATGGTTTTCGCCTTTTTTTGGACCAAGATGCAGATTTATACCAAGTTGTAGTTCTTATGGATACGAGGCTATTACAAGGCACGGCCCTTGGAGAGGTGGATGGTTGACCCTAAGAAGATTAAGTAAATGTCATCCGTTAACTCCATGCGGTTGTGATCCTGTTCCTGATTAAATGAATGAAAATATTTATTTTTGTTAGGCAGGGATGCTGCCTTTGTGATTCATTAAAAAACAAACTGGCAAAAATAAATCTTGATGAGTTATTCCCTAATCTAGTGGAGCTTAAAGAAATTGATATTGATAGGGTCGATTTATACAAAGATAAATATAAAAAATATGATTATGAAGTACCTGTTATTGCAGTTGAAGGAATTAGGTCTAACGAAATTATAGAATTGCCTCGTATTTCTCCAAGATTGAAGGATGATCAATTAAAGAATTGGTTTCAAAAAAATATTAATACCATTCTGAATAAATAATTTTTTATATGAGATCTGTAAAATTACATAAACTTTTAGATTTGGTAGGAATTATTCCTTCATTAGATTTAATCGATCATAAAATCAATAACATTTCTTTTAACTCTAAAGAAGTACAAAAAGGAACTTTATTTTTAGGTATGCCTGGTTTAAATGTTGATGGAGGAAAATATTGTATTGAGGCAATTGAAAATGGCGCAGAGGCTGCCATTATTGGGTCTGCTGCAAAACAGAAAATTGGATCTATTGATAGAAAAAGGATTTTGGTTATAGAGGATAATTTAGATTATATTTTTGGTCAAATAGTCGCTGAGTTTTGGAACAGGCCTTCAAGAAAACTTAAACTTATTGGTGTTACGGGTACAAATGGAAAAACGACAATTACTTTTTTATTGGAATATCTTTTAAAAAAATTAGGGAAAAAGACTGCATTATATGGGACCTTGTTCAATAGATGGCCTGGCTTCTCTGAAGTAGCCTCTCATACAACTGATTTTGCTGATAAACTTCAAAAGAAATTGAATGCTGCTGTTGAGGCAGAATCTGAATTCGCGATATTAGAGGTGAGTTCTCATTCTATTGCTCAAAATAGGATATCAGGATGTGAATTTGAGGCGGCTATTTTTACTAATTTAACTCAAGATCATCTTGATTATCACTCAGATATGGAATCTTATTTTCAAATAAAAAGAAAATTATTTTTCCCACCTTACTTAACAGAAAAGGATGGAATTTCTGTTTTAAATATTGATGACCCCTGGATATCTAAATTATCATTTGATCTTGAAAAAGGATCTTCATTAGTCTCTACAAAGATTACTGATAGTGAATTTGAAAAAGATGATTTTTTTTTCGTAACAGATAAAAAATTTACTGAAAGTGGCTCCACCTGTATTTTTCATACACCTAGGGAAAAAATTAAACTGTTTGTTCCACTTGTTGGTGAATTTAATTTAATGAATGCGATTCAAGCAATAACAATTTTGTATAAACTTAATTTCTCTTTAAAAGATTTATCAAAGTTAATACAATCTTTCCCCGGTGCTCCAGGGAGGATGGAGAAAATAGAAATTGATAATGATGACGTTTCATCATTACTACCAACTTTAATTGTTGATTATGCGCATACACCTGATGGATTAAAGAAAGTTTTGAAATCAATTAAAAAACTTTGTGAGGGGAAACTTATAACTGTTTTTGGATGTGGCGGAGATCGAGATTGTAGTAAAAGGCCTTTAATGGGATCAATAGCTGCAGAGTTTTCAGATCACTTGTTTATAACATCAGATAATCCAAGATCAGAAGATCCTCAAAAGATAGTAAATGATATTTTGATGGGTATAGAAAAAAGAGATCAAATAACAATCGAAATTGATAGATTTAAAGCAATAAATGAATCTATTAAATTTGCCAATAAAGAAGATATTGTTTTAATTGCAGGAAAAGGTCATGAAGATTATCAAATTCTCAATGATAAAGTTATTGATTTTGATGATAGGAAAATAGCTTATAAATTATTACAAGAAAAAAGCAAATCTAAATAAAATTTTCTAATCATATAAGAAATATCTTTACTCAAATCATAAGAAAAGTTTCTTAGAATCAATAAAGTTATTTTTTAATAAAATGAAAGGGTTAGCCTTAATTGTAGGCGCGGGTGGAATTGGAACGCAAATAGCTAAAGATTTGAGTGAAAATGAAAAAGACTTGGAGGTTATTTTGTGTGGAAGAAAAAGTGAATTTAATTCTTTTTGGGAACTAGATATAGAGGATTCTCAATCTCTTTTGCAGTTGAAAAATAAAATATCAAATCATCCTTCAAAATTAAGGTTAGTTGTTAATGCTACAGGGAGACTTCATAGTGATTCACTTCAACCAGAAAAAAGATTACAACATCTTGATAAAAAAAATATGATGGAAAGTTTCTCAATTAATGCCTTTTCTCCTATTTTGTTAGCTAAAGCAATTGAAGAATTTATCCCAAAAGATTTTTATTTTAATTTTGCAAGTATAAGTGCAAGAGTGGGAAGCATTGGAGATAATCAAACTGGAGGTTGGTATTCATATAGAGCTGCAAAATCTGCCCAAAATCAATTTTTTAAATCTTTAAGTATTGAGTGGACTAGACGTTTCCCAAAGGCTACTATTACGTTGCTTCATCCAGGAACAGTTGATACTGATTTATCTAGACCTTTTCATAAATTTGTTCCAAAACATAAATTATTTACTAAAGAAAAATCATCCAAATTTTTGATCAATATTATTAAAAATCAAACTCCAGAATTTACTGGAAAATTTATTGCATGGGATAGCTCAGAAATAATATGGTAAATCAAATTACTGTTGTTGAAACGGATAGAAAAGGATGAAAATATAAAATTGTAAATTGTTATCCAGATAAAGATCCTAAAAAATCGATAATTAAGACAATGAAGACTAGTTACAAGCTTTAAGTCAGTATTTTTTTAATTTCTTTAGAGAGTAAATTAATCTCAGCTTCTGTTGTCATTTGATGTACACATGCTCTAAACCATTTTGGATCTTCTAAAACTCTAATCCAAATTTTCTGTTCTCCAAGTCTCTTCACAAATTTGTCCTTATCTACAACATTTCCGATATTAAAGCTGACTATCCCATTTAAGTATTTTTTTTCTAAAACTAATTCAACTCCGTTTAATTGATTTAATTTATCCCAAAGTTTTCCACTTAATCTTTTGATGTTTTTGGTTTTTTCTTTTTCATGGCAATCTTTATCCAAAAGATCTAAAGAATTCCTGAGCCCAGCAAGTAAAGGAATACAAGATGTAGCCACTTCAAACTTCCTTGCATCTTCATGAAAAAGATTATCTGGCGGCTCATAAATTCCTTGTTCTTTTTTTAATGATTTCCAACCAATTATTGTTGGATCTGTTTCATGAATAAATCTATCTGAGACATAAATAGCTCCAAGCCCTTCAGGACCACATGCCCATTTATGAGAAGTTATGGAATATAAATCAGAATAAAAAACATCATCTTCAATTTTTATATGGCCAAAGGTTTGAGCACCATCAACAAGTAGATAAGAATTTTCTCGATTATTTTTTAATTCGATAGAAATTTTTTTTAAAGGAATTTTATATCCAAAGTTCCACAAAATATGAGAAATAATTAGGATCTTAGTCTTACTATTTAGATTTTTTTGAATCTCCAAAATTATATTTTCGTCATTTAGATTTTTAATTTTTTGGATTGGTAAAATTTTGAATATTAATTTATTTCTTCTGCAAAATTCTCTACTTGCAGCTACTACTCCAGGATGTTCACAGTCACTTATTAACAATTCTTCTCCCTCTTTTACTTTTATACCCCAAAAAGGCAAAATCATTCCAGAGGAGATATTCTCAGTTAAAGCTACATTTTTTGAATTAACACCTAATTTTTGCGCAATAATTCTTTTTGTAGTCAATATTTCTTTATAAATAAAAGGCCACATATTATTTGTAAATGGTCCTATATCTTGAATGATTTCCCAAGTTTTAACTATTTCTTCTAGAGAAGATTTTGGTAATGGTCCTTGACCTCCATAATTGAAGTAATATTTGTTTTTTAATGCGGGTATTTGTTCTCTTAAATTAATTGTCATTAAAATTTTTAAATTAAATTTCTTGAGAAGGACTAAATATTCCCTACTAAAGTAACTGTTCTAAATTCAATATCTTCAATAACTTTCCAAGGTTCATTACTTCTTTCAGCGAATTCTAAGTTTTTAAAACCTAGATCTTTAAAATCATTAAGGAATTCCGGCTCATACCATGCTCCACTTATACATCCTGTCCATAGATCATGATCATTTTGCAATCTTAAAGGAACTTTTTTACTTGAGACAATATCGCTAATAGCTATTCTGCCGTTACCTTTAAGAACTCTTTTTATATTTCTTAAAAGATTATTTCTAGATTCAGGATTTACTAAATTTAAAACACAATTACTTAAAATAATATCAATTGACTTGTCTGCTATTAATGGATTTAAATCTTTATTTAATTCATCGAGATTTTCAATTGACCCTTTAAGAAATTCTGTATTGTTGAAACCGATCTTTTCTGAAAATTTTTTGGAGGCAGATCTTGATAATGTAAGCATATCAGGATTTTGATCAACCCCAATTACTTTCCCCTCTTCCCCAACAATTTGAGAACAAATAAAGGCATTTTTGCCACTCCCACTACCAAGATCTAAAACAATATCATTCTTCTGTACATATTTTGTTGGATCACCACATCCATAATCTCTTTCAATAACTTCTTCAGGAATTGCTTCAAGTAAAACAGGATTAAAACCAACAGGAGTACAAAGACAACTCTCTTTTTCTAATGCAGCAGAACCATACCTTTCTTGGATAGCATCTTTATGATCAAGACCTTTCAAATTTTTATTTGACTCATCAGTATTGCAGCAATCGCTAGACATAAAAGTAATCTTAATACTTAAATAAATATAGCCAAAAAAAAACCCCTAAGAAGAGGTTTTTTTTTGGAATTAAATTATTTAGTGTAGCTTACACCTCGGTAATTTAGTTCTGCTTTTTTATTACTTAAAGAAGCCTCATTTATCCTATTGGTGTAGACGTTTCTTCTGTAAGTAAGTTCAAAAAGTTGCTTTTTAGCAGCCTTCTTATTTTGAAGGTAGTTTTTACCTCTGTAAGTTAAAGTAATCATGTTTCGATGTGACAAAACGGTCATCCCCCGTTCCCTGGTATGACTCGAACTGCGCCCAATATTATGGGTGAACGAAATGTAGCTATCACTACATAATTATTATAAAGGTATTTTTGTTTTCCCGTCCAGATATTACAATTAGAAATAAATTAAATTTTTAATAAAATTTTTTTAATTTATTATTTTTAGTAAATTTTATTATAAATAATATCTAAAACGTATTAAATTTAAATTTAGTGTTCGCTTTTTTAATTAATTTAGATTTATGACAGGGTTTTTATATTTTTTGGGTAATACTTTAAGATGGCCCGCCTTAAAACCGAAAGAATTTTTTTCTTTACATGCATACTTTACTATTATTTATTTGATAACTTTTACATTAAGTAAAAATGAAGTTAACCAATCAAATTTAGTATTTACTTTAGGCATCTTGGCCCCCCTTTTAATTGCTATAGGTCAAGGTCTCCCTATAAATTGCTTAGATTATAAAACTTCATTAATGAAGGAAATAGGCAAAGAGTCATAAAAATTTTTGGTAAATAGCTTATAAAACTTGGACAACTTCGCTTATCTCAGGAATCATTTCTTTTAATTTTCTTTCTATTCCCATTTTTAATGTCATAGTACTGCTTGGGCAACTTCCACATGCACCTTGAAGTCTTACTTTAACAATGGGTCCATCAATTTCCGCTATTTCAACATTTCCTCCATCTGAAATTAAGAATGGTCTTAGTTCATCTAAAACTTTTTCTACATTCTCGTTTGTGAGTGGTAATGTTTCAGTACTCATGATTTTTAGTTATCCTTATGATTAGACTAGAAAGAAATTTGATTTATTGCAAAAAATAAGTTTTCTGTTGTGACTTCAAAAAAATTTTCTGATAAAAAAAATAATTATGATGCGATATTGGTAGGAGCCGGAATAATGAGCGGGACACTTGCCTTACTTCTCACAGAAATTTTGCCTGAGCTAAAAATTTTAATTATAGAAAAGTTAAAGATTCCCGGTAGCGAAAGCAGTGGGGCATTTAATAATGCAGGAACTGGTCACGCTGCAAATTGCGAGTTAAACTATACCCCTTTGGATGACTATGGTCATTTAAAAATAGAAAAAGCTCTTTCTATTAATCGTTCATTTGAAAAATCGATGTCTTTATGGGCTTCATTGTATTCATCTCAGAAAATAGATATTAAAAAATTTTTAAAATTTATTCCCCATATTAGTTTTGTCACAGGCAGTGAAAATGTTTCTTTTTTAAAGAAAAGATTTAAAAAAATGACTGAATATAAAGAGTTTGAAGATATGGAATTCTCATCATCATTTAATCAAATCTCTTCTTGGGCTCCCCTTATTACAAAGAGTAGAAATCCATTAGATGAAGTTGCTGCTACCAGAGTAAAAAGAGGAACAGATATAAACTTTGAGGTTTTAACAAGAGAATATTTAAAATATATTTCTAAAAATAAAAATGTTGAAATTAGTTATGAAACAGAACTAAATGACTTGAAGAAAACTAGTAATAAAGAATGGGAATTAAATATTAGTATGGAGGGCAGAAAAGTTAATTTGAAGACTTCATATGTTTTTCTTGGGGCTGGTGGCAAAACAATAAACTATTTACAAAAATCTAATATTCCAGAAGCTAAAGTCTATGGAGGTTTCCCCGTTAGCGGTAAATGGCTTATTTGTGAAGAGAATTCTTTAACAGAAAAACATAATGCAAAAGTTTATGGAAGAGCGGATATAGGATCACCTCCAATGTCTGTTCCTCATTTAGATACAAGATGGATTGAAGGGAAAAAATTTCTTCTATATGGACCTTTTGCTGGTTTTACAACAAAATTCTTAAAACAAGGATCTTATCTTGATTTGTTTAATTCCCTCAAAAAGAATAATTTATTATCTATGCTTGATGTTGGAATAAAGAATAATGATTTAATTAATTATCTTTTTTCACAATCAATAAAAAGTCATAAATCAAGAGTTGAGAACTTAAGAAATATGATGCCATCTGCTGATCCTTCAAATTGGTATTTAGAGAATGCTGGTCAAAGAGTTCAAATAATAAAAAAAACGAAAAAAGGGGGATCTTTGAAATTCGGAACAGAAATTGTTAATGCTGCAGATGGTTCCCTTTCAGCTTTGTTAGGTGCTTCTCCTGGGGCGAGTACCGCAGTTTCAATAATGATTGAGGTTCTAAAAAAATCTTGTCTTTTTACGCTAGATAAAAGTATTCTTGAACAAAAAATAAGTCATCTTCTTTATGAATCTGAATTAAAAAATCAAAATGAAAATGACTTTTTAGAAAATTTAAAAAAAAGAAATAATTCTATTTTAGGTTTCCATCCATAATCTTAATTAGCTAGTATTAATTAAGAAGATAAGAAAGGAGTTGTTCTGAATTTTATATGACTGATATATCCGTTTCAAAAATAAGAAATTTTTGCATAATTGCTCATATCGATCATGGTAAATCTACTCTCGCAGATAGATTACTTCAAGATACTGGAACTGTAAAACAAAGGGATATGCAAGATCAGTTTTTGGATAGTATGGATCTTGAAAGAGAAAGAGGTATAACAATTAAATTGCAGGCAGCGAGGATGAAGTATAAAGCTGAAGATTCGCAAGAATATATCTTAAATCTAATTGATACCCCGGGGCATGTTGATTTTTCTTATGAAGTAAGTAGATCTTTACAGGCTTGTGAAGGTGCTTTATTAGTTGTTGATGCAAGTCAAGGTGTAGAAGCACAAACTTTAGCTAATGTTTATCTTGCTTTAGAAAACAATTTAGAGATCATACCAGTTTTAAATAAAGTTGATTTGCCTGGTGCAGATGCCAATAAAATAAAACAAGAAATTGAAGAGGTAATAGGATTAGATACTTCTAATGCAATAAATTGCTCTGCAAAAACTGGAGAAGGGATAGAAGATATATTGGAAGCAGTTGTTAGTAGAATTCCTCATCCTCAAAATGAAATAAAATCTCCAACTAGGGCACTTATTTTTGACTCTTATTATGATCCTTATAGAGGAGTAATTGTTTACTTCAGAGTTATATCTGGGTCAATTAATAAAAGAGATAAGATCTTACTAATGGCGAGTAAGAAGCACTATGAATTAGATGAAATTGGAATAATGGCTCCTGATGAGAAGCAAGTTGATGAACTTCATGCTGGGGAAGTTGGTTATTTAGCGGCTTCTATTAAGTCTGTTGCTGATGCAAGAGTCGGAGATACAATTACACTATTTAATTCGGCAGCTAAAGAGCCCCTCCCTGGATATAAAACAGCTAACCCAATGGTTTTTTGTGGATTGTTCCCAACAGATGCAGATCAATATCCAGATCTAAGAGAGTCTCTAGAAAAGCTTCAATTATCTGATGCTGCACTTAAATATGAACCCGAGACTAGTAGCGCTATGGGCTTTGGATTTAGGTGTGGTTTTTTAGGACTACTTCATATGGAAATTGTTCAGGAAAGGTTAGAGAGAGAATATGATTTGGATTTGATCGTAACTGCTCCTTCAGTTATTTATAAAATTAATTTAAATGATAAGGAACAGATCTTTATCGATAATCCCTCGACAATCCCAGACCCACAATCAAGAGAATCCATAGAAGAACCATATGTGAAAATGGAAATCTATTCTCCAAATGAATTTAATGGAACACTAATGGGTTTATGCCAAGAAAGAAGAGGTATTTTTGTTGATATGAAATACATCACAACAGATAGGGTGACTTTGATTTACGAAATACCTTTAGCTGAAGTTGTTACAGACTTTTTTGACCAAATGAAAAGTCGAACTCAAGGATATGCATCAATGGAATATCATTTGATTGGTTATAGAAAAAATGATCTTGTTAGATTAGATGTTCTTATAAATTCCGAAAGAGCTGATCCTTTAACTTCAATTGTTCATAAAGATAAGGCCTATGGTATTGGTAGAGGTTTAGTAGAAAAATTAAAGGAGCTTATACCTAAACAACAATTTAAAATCCCTATTCAAGCTTCAATAGGTAGTCGCATAATTGCGAGTGAAAGTATAAGTGCATTAAGAAAAGATGTTCTTTCGAAGTGCTATGGGGGAGATATTTCTAGAAAAAAGAAACTTTTAAAGAAGCAAGCTAAAGGTAAAAAGAGAATGAAAGCAATGGGTAAAGTTGATGTACCTCAGGAAGCTTTTATGGCAGTTCTCAAATTAAATCAGTAATAAATTTCAAATTAAAAACTAAAAGCTATTTTATCTTTCAAACAATAGTTATATTTTAGTTGATTCGAATAATCATAAAGCTGTGAATGCAAATCCATCAAGTCAAGTTGCTAAGAATATTAGAAAAACTGGATTTGTAATTGTACTTGTATATCTTCTAATAGTATTGATTATGAAAGTACTAGAGGCTAATAACTTTTTTGGATATTCTGTATCATCATTTAGTAGTGACGTTTTTTCACCACCTTCCCTGAAACATTTATGTGGTACTGATAGGTTAGGCAGAGATGTTTGTTTACGAACTTTACAAGGATCATCTATAGCTATTGAAGTTGTATTCCTTTCTATTTTCTTTGCTTTAATTTTAGGCTTGCCTTTAGGATTATTGAGTGGATATTTTGGAGGGATATTTGATAAATGCTTATCACTCATAATGGATACTATTTTTTCTATCCCAGTTATTTTACTTTCAGTAGTGGTAGCTTTTGTACTGGGTAAAGGGATTATTAATGCCTCTATCGCATTATGTATTGTTTATTCTCCTCAATATTTCAGGTTAATTAGAAATCAAACAATACTAATAAAATCAGAGACATATGTTGAAGCTGCAAGAGTATCAGGAGCTGATATTAAAACTATAATTTTTAAATATATATTCCCAAATGTTATTACTCCATTGCCTATTCTTCTTACTTTAAATGCTGCCGATGCGGTTTTAGTTTTGGGAAGCTTAGGCTTTTTAGGTTTAGGAGTTCCCGCAGATGTTCCAGAATGGGGCAGTGATCTTAATCTTGCTCTTGCTGCTCTACCTACTGGAATATGGTGGACTGCTTTATTCCCTGGATTAGCAATGTTTTTTTTAGTCCTAGGTCTTTCTTTTATAGGAGAAGAAATAGAAAATATTTTTGAGAAGCAATAGTTGACTTTTTTTTATTATTGTTTTTTTATAACTTCATTAATTTCTCCATCCTGATTAAGGGTTGGATATTTATTTCCAGACTTTTTATAAATAGAGGCTAACTCAGGATAACTCCATTCAAATAATGTCTTTTGATATTCTTTTTGACTTAAACCTTCCCCATTTAAAGGAAGTAAACTTTTAATTTGTCTTTGGCGAATAGCTTCAAAAAGTAAAATAGAGGCAGCTACTGAAACATTCAAAGATTGGACCATTCCTGTCATAGGGATAAAGATTGATTCATCAACCTTGGAGATAAGTTCATCACTTAATCCCCACTTCTCTGCTCCTAAAACAAAACATGTATTTTCTGCATAGTCAAAATTCCTGTAATCAGTAGAGCTATCATTAAGTGTTGTTCCATATAATTTAAATCCTTTCTTTTTTAGATGAGATACTGCAGAAATTGTTGTTTCATGATTATTCAATTTGACCCATTTTTGACTACCTTGAGCTGTACTGTTAAAAGTTTTAACTTCATCTCTTTTACAAATGAAATTCGCTTCAAAAACTCCTGCTGCATCACAGGTTCTTAATATTGCAGATAAATTATGGGGCTTATTTACTGCCTCTACTAAAACAGTTAAGTTTTCCATTCGACAATTTAAAACATTTTTTATCCTCTCAAATCTTCTTGGTAAAATCGACATTTGAAAAATGTTTTAATTATGATCTTAACTATATTAATCCCAAAAAAAATTTTTAAATATACAAATTTTAGTTTGAATAATTAATTATCTTTTACTACCAATTTAATAGAGGTATTAAATTGGATGTTATCTCCCTTATAATAAATCAAAATTAAATAGGATTAAATGGCTTACATCGAATGGGATTATACAGTAATAAAAAGTATGGTTGAAACACAAGGTTGGACATTGCCTGAACCGGATTCAAAAGAATATAAAAAATTTAGTGATGAACTTGGAGAGAAGATGAGAGGAGTAGGTATAGTTTTCGAGAAATATTGTAAGTTTGCTCCGGAAATTGGAGAAGGTGTACATTTATTAGACGATTGAACCTTAGAAAAAATTTAACCATTGATGTATCCCTTAATCAATGGCTATTAACTAATAACATAAGGGACTTTTGAATAAATTAGAGTAGGAAATTATTAAGGATTTATAAAGTTTATTTTGAAATTTGATTGTGGATTTAATAAAGAGATTTTTAGAAAAAAATTTGTAATTTTAAATTTTCCACAAAAAGCTTTTTAAAATTTTATATTAAATAAAAAAGAAAGATGCAAAATAAATTAACATTTTTGTTCGATGGTGGTTGTCCGTTATGTTTAAGAGAAACTAATTTTTTAAAAAAGAAAGACGCTCTTAATAAAATAAGTTTTGTTGATATCAATAATCAAGACTATAATCCAGTTCTTTTCAAGGACATTTCATATCCAGAAGCAATGTCAAATCTTCATGGCATTTTAGAAAATGGAGATATTATTAAAGGACTAGACGTTTTAGCATATTCATACGAATTAATAGGACTCGGCTGGGTTTACTATCCTTTAAAAATTAAATTTGTAGCACCAGTTTTAAGAGTGATTTATAAATATTGGGCAAAATATAGACTTAAACTTACTGGTAGATCAAATCTTGAAAATCTCTGTACCTCTGAATGTGAACAATAAATATGGAAATTGTTGATATAGATAGAGTTATTGAGATGTGTTGGGAAGATAGAACTCCATTTGAAGCTATTGAACACCAATTTGGTTTAAAAGAAAATGACGCTATAAAAATTATGAGAAATAACCTTAAACCAAAATCATTTAAAATTTGGAGAAAAAGAGTTTCAGGAAGGAGAACAAAACATATGGAGCTTAAGGATTCGACTAGATTTAAATCTACTCATAAAAGAAAATTATAAATTTTGAAAAATTTACCTAGCAAAACGTGTCCAGTTTGCAATAAGACATTTGATTGGCGCAAAAAATGGAAAGATTGTTGGAAAGATGTTAAATACTGTTCAAATAGATGCAGAAATAGGAAATCACTAGTATGAATCAAATATCAATCATCTTCCCAAATCAACTTTTTAGAGATAGTCCTATCTTAAAATTAAATTGTGAGATCTTAATGATAGAGGATTCCTTGTTTTTTGGAAATGATAAATTTCATAAGTTAATTAATCATAAAAACAAATTAATTTTTCATAAAGCTTCAATGCTCGCATATAAAAAATATTTAGAAAATTTAGGTTATAAAGTTTTTTATATAGACAACAAAAATAATTTTTCCACAGTTGATTATTTATCAAATTACTTAGAAAAAAAATATCAAAAGATAAATATTTATAATCCTCATGATTTTTTAATTATGAAAAGAATAAATAGCTTTGTAAAAGCCAACAAGCTTAAATTACAAATTTTCCAATCCCCAATGTTTATTACTAAAGAAGACTTAAGAGAGTCATTTAGGGTGAATCCCAAAAAACCTTTGATGGGTAGATTTTATGAGAATCAAAGAAAAAGTCAAAATATATTAGTTAATCTTGATGGCTCACCAAAGGGAGGTAAATGGAGTTTTGATGAATTAAATAGAAAAAAATTACCAAAAAAAATAACTATTCCTGAAATTCCAAGATTACCAAAAAATGAGTTTGTAATGCAGGCTGAAAATTTAATTACTGATTTAAATATTGAATTCATCGGGGAAAGTAATCATTTTATATATCCAACTTCTTTTTCTGAAGCAGATAATTGGCTTCATGATTTTTTCGAATCTAGAATTTTTTTATTTGGAGATTATGAAGATGCAATTAGTAAGAAAAAAGTTTTTTTATGGCATAGTTTGCTTTCTCCTCTTTTAAATAGTGGTTTATTAACTCCAAAAGAAGTTATAAATAAGGCATTAACTTTTGCTGAAAAAAATAAAGTTCCTATGAATTCTTTAGAGGGTTTTATTCGTCAAATTGTTGGATGGAGAGAATTTATTTGTCTTGTTTATGAAAAGCATGGTACCAAAATGCGTACTACCAATTTTTGGAATTTTGAGAACAATCCAATGCCTGATGTTTTTTATACAGGAAATACAGGGATTGAGCCAGTAGATATTGTTATAAACAATATTATTAAATACGGTTATTGTCATCATATTGAGAGACTAATGATCGTAGGCAACTTTATGCTTTTATGTCGTATACATCCAGATCAGGTTTATAAATGGTTCATGGAAATGTTTATAGATTCTTATGATTGGGTAATGGTACCCAATGTATATGGGATGAGTCAGTTTAGCGATGGAGGCATCTTTTCAACAAAACCTTATATTTCCAGTTCAAATTATGTAAAAAAAATGTCTGATTATAAAAGTGGATCTTGGTGTTCAATTTGGGATGGATTATTTTGGAAATTCATAAAAGATAATGAAACTTACTTTAGAAAACAATATAGATTGGCGATGTTAACAAGGAATCTAGATAAAATGAGTGACGAAAAGTTAAATGGTCATTTGACAACAGCTGAGGTATTTATAAAGAATCTTTATTAAAGAAACAACCATTTTTGAAAACTTAAGAGAACCTTACATTCTGATGAAAAATTAGATGTAGATGCTAAGTTGGTCCAAATTTAGAAATTAAATGAATATTAACGTTTTTTTTTGAATATAAATTTTAATCTAATTGCTTGAAACTTTCTTATCTAACTTATTTATGAAAAATAATAAAAAAATTAAATTATTATCTAGAGAAAAACTGCACTCTTTAAATATATATTTATTTTTAGGATTTAATTTTACCCTGGTAACTATTCTTGGTTTTATTTTGTTTAATACTACAATTAATAGTTAACTTCAATATTGTCAGTAAATAGTATATTAAATATATATATATTTTTAAATAACTTTAAGACACTTTGGCAACAGGATACCTTCAAAGAAAAGCATCTTGGGAAATTTTATTAAAGGTAAGTTCTGGTATCTATTCAGACCATGCACTTGAGAAGGTACTAAAAAATTATGAGTTTAATTCATTAGATATAGCCTTCATAACTGAATTATCTTTTGGATGTATAAGATATAGAAAATTTCTTGATACTTGGATAGATCACATCTCAAAACTTTCTCATCAAAAACAACCTCCAAAACTAAGATGGCTTTTACATATTGGTTTATATCAATTATTGAAAATGGATAAAATACCTTTTCCTGCCGCTATTTCCTCCACAGTAGAAGTAGCAAAGAGAACTGATTTAAAAGGTTTAGCTGGTACCGTGAATGCAATATTAAGAAATACTGTTAGAAATATAGAAAGAGATAATTGCCCAAAAATATCTACTGACGAAATGGAAAAGTTATCTTGTCTTGAGTCATTGCCATTATGGCTTGTAACTGAAATTGTTAATTGGGTAGGAATAAAAGAAGCTAAAAATATCTTTAAAGCATTTAATAAAAAACCTACGATTGATTTACGAATTAATTCACTGAAAACTAATTTCAATAAAATTTTGAAAGAACTTAATGAATGTAATATTCAGGCAGAGCCTATAAATCAATTAAATAATGGAGTTGCTTTAAATTCAAATCCAAGATCTATAAAAAATCTTCCAGGGTATAAAGATGGCCTATGGGTGGTTCAAGATAGATCTTCTCAATGGGTGGCTCCTCTTTTAAATCCGAAGAAAGGAGAAAAGATTCTGGATGCTTGTTCTGCTCCTGGAAGCAAAACAACTCATTTAGCTGCATTAGTAAATGATGATGCTGAAATTCTAGCTGTTGATAGATCAGAAAAAAGATTGAAAATACTACAGTCAAATTTAGAAAGATTAAATATAAAAAGTGTAAAAACCTTAGAAGCAGATGCCACAACTTTGATTGATATTAAGCCAAATCTCGCATCTTATTTTGATAAGATTTTAATTGATGCTCCTTGCTCAGGAATCGGAACCTTTGCAAGAAATCCAGATACAAGATGGTCTTTAAGTAAAGATAAAATAAATCAATTAATTATTCTTCAGGAAGGATTACTAGACAGTATTTTCCCTCTTTTAAAAAAAAATGGAACTTTAGTTTATTCAACGTGTACAATTTGCCCTGATGAGAATAACTTACTCATTAGAAGATTTTTGTCAAAAAATAAGGAACTTAAATTAGATAGTGAAAGACAAATTTTACCAAGATTTGATAAGCCAGGAGATGGATTCTATGCAGCAACAATATCCTATAAGTAAAACTAAAACTTTTTATTATTGAATTTTTAAATCAAAAATTTTACTTATAAATTTTTTCCAGAAATAAGCTGCATTACCACTTGATAAGTTAGATTTTTTGTTTTCATCAAAACCTATCCAAACTCCAGTAGTAAGATTTTTAATTGAACCAATAAACCAAAGGTCTCTATTCTCATCCGAGGTACCTGTCTTTCCAAATATCCTTTCTCCTTTTATTGAAGCTCCTATCGAAGTTCCTTCTGATACAGATTTCTCAAGTAGATTATTTAAATTTTTGTTTACTTTAGGAGCTAATATTTTCTTATGAACAAATTTGTTTTCCCAAATTAATTCTTGATTTTTTGACTCTATTTTTTCAATAATGCTAGGCTTATAGAGATTTCCATTGCTATTCAAAACTGCATAGGCGTTTGTAATATTTAGAAGGTTATCTCCATAAGATCCAATAGCTAATGGTAGAAATTCTTCAAGCTTTTGTTCATATCCTAGTCCAAATAAATTAGCTAAATTTATAATTTTTTTTAGGCCTATATTATTAGCTATTTTTAATGGAACTATATTAGAAGATTTTTTAAAAGATTCAGTTAAGGATATCTTACCAAGGTAGTTTTCAGAAAAATTGTTTGGACAATAATCTTTCCAGCAAGTAGGAATATCCTCGAATTTATCACTTAACTTTCTACCTTCTATAAGTGCTGCTGCATAAGGAATAATTTTAAAAGTTGAGCCTAAAGGTCTTACTGCTGAAGTGACTCTATTAAATTCGTTTATTGATGGATTTTTGCTGGTGATCATTGTTCTAATTAAACCTGTATTGGATTCAATTGATACCAAAGCTATTTCAATATTATTAGGACCTATATACTTTGAAATATGTTGTCCAATTTCTTGCCAATTTTTGTTGATACTTGATTTGATTTTTAAAAACTTATATTTTTTATGAGTCTTAATAATTTTATTTGCTTCCTCCAAAATATAATTTACTAATAATTTATCGTTAAGATTTTTGTTATCTATTTGATAATTTAATTTAACTTTTTCCTGAAGAGCTGAATCTTTTTCACCTAATGATATGTGGCCATCTAAATACATAGATTCTAAAATTTTATTTCTTTGTTTAATAGCTAAATCAATATTTTCATAAGGTGAATAAATTGAAGGAGCAGGAGCTAAACCTGCTATTAAGGCAACCTCAGATAATGTTAATTCGTTAATAAATTTCCCAAAATAAACTTGAGAGGCCTCATTTACTCCGTAAGCTCCAGATCCTAGGTAAATATTATTTAGATATAATTTTAAAATCTGGGATTTACTGTATTTAAAATCTAGTATTAAGGATATTATCATTTCTTTAATTTTTCGTTGAAAACTTAAATCATTATTTAAAAAAATTAATCTAGCTACTTGCTGCGTAATAGTACTTCCACCCTCCTTAAAGGACCTACTTTGAATATTATTAATCAAGGCTCTTGATAAACCTATTAAATCAATTCCATTATGTTTAAAAAATCTTTTGTCCTCTCCAGAGATAAAAGAATATTTTAGGAAAAATGGTATCGAATTTGTATCATCAAGGACATCAAATTTTCTACTTAATTTGCTTAATATTTTATTATCAGAAGATAATATTTCATAAGAATAGGTTATTGATTTTGAATTATTATTATTTTTAAGTGGATTAGAATTTAAAGTAAACCTAATTAAATTAATTACGGGGAAAAATATACCAAAGAAAATAAATATTGAGGGGGTAATAATAAGATATTTGTATTTTTTTTCATTCACTTTAAGCTACTAAAAAACTATGTCCTATTGCTAAGGCAGTTACTAACATTCCAGTTATTAGGAATGGCTGTGCGCTTGCCTGATATTTGACATCAAATTTTAGCGGGTCTCTTAGTAACCACATATCTTGAAACGTAATTTGAGGAATTACCAGTAAAACTAAAATTACTGATGCTAAATGTTGACCAATAACAATTAATACAATAACCATCGCCAATTGAAAAATATCAATGAGACCAGCACTTATTCGACTAGCATTTTTAATTCCAAATATTACAGGTAATGAATTTAAACCTAGTTTTGAGTCCCCTTCAACACTTTTAAAATCATTTATTACTGCTATGCCTAGCCCAGAAAGACTATAAGCAAGAGTTAGCAATGCAGTAACAATCGTTAATTTCCCAAATAAAGCTTGCCCTGCCCACCAAGGAAGAGCTATGTATGATGCTCCTAAAGCGTAATTTCCTAGCCAGCCATTTTGCTTCAATTTTAAGGGAGGAGCAGAATAGATGTAACTTACGAAAGAACCACCTAAAGCTAGAAGGAGGACAGAAGGAAAACTATGTTTTGCATATAAATCTAGTAAAAAAGAAACAACTAATCCAGAAATAAGTAATACCCAGATTTGTGTTTTCACTTCCTTAATCGAAATTTTTCCAGAGGGGATTGGTCTATTAGGTTCATTAATAGCATCAATATCTCTATCAAAATAATCATTAATAGTTTGTGTATAACCTGCTAAAAGTGGTCCGCTCATAAGCATGCATGCTAGTGAGGCTAAAACGTTGCTTATAGTCCACTGAAAGTTTCCGCTTGCAGCGGCTCCACAGATTACACCCCATATTAAAGGTATCCATGTAATTGGCTTCATCAATTGTATTCGGAGTTTCCAAATACTTGAGGTCTCTGAAGCACCTTTAATGCCTAATAATTGTTTTGGATCATTCACTTTAGCTATTTAACCTTTCTCAATTTCTTCAGGGAAAAACCAATTTTCTTCTCCATTTTGCAATCTAACAGTAATGCCAATACTTCTACCATCAGTCATTTTATATCCAGTTGTTACAACTCTTGGGTTTGATGATATTTGATCAATTAGCTTTGCAGGTAATCTATCTTTAACCTTGTTAATGTTGATTTTAACTTTACTACCAATTTTAGGTAATAATTTTGTTTGAGCCATAAGAGTTAAAATGGAAGCTATTATGCAAGATTAACAGTCTTTGGACAATTTTTTTTAAAATGGTAGCTCTTCGTTTAATTCCTTGTTTAGATGTAGCTAATGGCAGGGTAGTTAAAGGTGTCAATTTTGTAAACCTTAGAGACTCCGGCGATCCTGTTGAATTAGCTTGTAGATACTCAGAAGCAGGGGCGGATGAATTAGTCTTTTTAGATATTAGAGCTAGTGTGGAAAATAGAAAAACATTAGTTGATCTTGTCTCTAGGACTGCGAAATCAGTAAAAATCCCTTTTACTGTTGGTGGTGGAATAAATTCGATAGTCACAATAAATGATCTCTTAAGAGCAGGCGCAGATAAAGTAAGCTTGAATTCATCTGCAGTTAAGAATCCAAAAATAATTTCTCAAAGCTCTAAAAAATTTGGAACACAGTGTATTGTGATAGCTATTGATGCAAGAAAAAAACATAATGTATCTAATGAATGGGAAGTCTACGTTAAGGGGGGTAGAGAGAACACTGGTCTAGATGTGGTAAATTGGGCAAAAAAAGTTGAGGAATTAGGAGCTGGAGAAATTTTATTAACTTCTATGGATGGAGATGGGACACAAAATGGATATGACTTATTATTAACTAAAACAGTTGCGAAGGCAGTTAATATTCCTGTTATAGCTTCAGGAGGTGCAGGCTCTTTAGAAGATATTTTTGATGTTTTTACTGAAGGTGAAGCATCTGCAGCACTTTTAGCATCCTTACTTCATGATAAAAAACTTACCATTGAAGAAATAAAATCTTTTCTTATTAACAAGAAACTAATAATAAGGCCGAATGAAAAATAGCTTATTATTATTAATTTTTAAAATGATTAAATATGAGGCATAAAAAAATTAATGAGGTCAAAACTATTTTTAATAATATTTCTTGTAGTTATGACTTTTTAAATAGTTTATTCAGTTTAGGATTACATAGATTTTGGAAAAATAAATTAGTTTATTTATTAAAACCAATTGATGGAGAAGATTGGGCTGATCTTTGTTGTGGAACTGGTGATTTATCCTTTCTGATTTTTAAAAAAGTTAGTCCTAATGGAACTGTTACTGGTATTGATAGTGCAAAAGAAATTTTAAATATTGCAAGGAAAAGGTCCAAATTGATTGGAAATAAATATATATCTTGGGAAATGCAAGACATCTTTGAAATAGATGAAAACTTAAAAAATTATGATGGAATTTGTATGTCTTATGGTTTAAGAAATTTGATGAATGTAGAGGAAGGATTAAAAAAAGTCTTTAATCTTTTAAATAATAGTGGTAGAGCAGGGTTTCTAGACTTTAATCATTCTAAGTTGAATTCTTTAGCTGATTTATTTCAAAAAATATATTTAAGATCTATCGTGGTCCCAATTTCAAAATTTTTCCAATTAAGTAAAGAATATTCTTATATTGAAAAAAGTATTAAAAGTTTTCCGGAAGGAAATAAACTCATGCTTATCGCGAAAAAAGTTGGTTTTAAGAGGGTTGAATATAGGACTATTTTTTTCAATCAAATGGGAATATTAATAGTAGAAAAATAAAAAATGATCTTAACCATTTTTTCTCCAACAAAAAGTACATTTCCCCCATCTTGATATTTCACCTTTTGGTGCAGGACTATTACATAGTTTGCAAATAACCATATTATTATTCTTTATTCTGCTGGGATGATTCTCCCAGATGATTTTTGCGTTAATCTCTTTTTTATCTAAAGTTTGGACTTCATAATTTTGTATTATCTTGATTTCATTTAAACTAATTCCAAATTTGCTAATACTCTCTTTTAAACGGTGCTTGTTATAAATCAATGCCTGCCTCCATTGTGGATGATTTACAGCAATAGTAAGATTTTTTTGATCAATTTTTAATGGTTTGCATGCTCTAGATAATTCAAGACCAATTAACTTTTCCCAATTTTCATTTAGTTTGGATAATTTATCTAGGTCTTCCCATGATTTTTTGAAATTATCAAGACAATTTCTCATTGAAAATGGATATCTTTTATTTAATATTGGTAAATATTTCTTATTCAATTTGTTTAATTAAAACTATAAGATTTAAGATAATTTAATCTATTAAAGATTGCTTGTTTTTTAATATTAAGGTTTTGTGAAAGTTTTAGGTTCTGTAGCTAGGACAGCATTTTATTTCAAAAAAATTCAGGGATTGTGCCCAGATTGGAAACTGCAATACAAATTCAAATGTAGAAGTACTGAATATGAACTAACAAATTTGCTTCAAGATTCTCCTGTCCAGAGAAATAAACCAATAGCAATAGTGGCCAAAGAGCAATTATCAGGGATAGGTCAAAATTCAAGATCATGGTTTTCTCCTAAAGGAGGAATTTGGCTTAGTGCAGCTTATCCAATATTCTCCTCAGAATTTTCAAGTGAGACTTTGAGTCTTTCATTCGCAATTAAGTTATGTGAAATGTTTCAAATGGAATCTATAAATGTTGATTTGAAATGGCCAAATGATATTTTTTATGATTCTAAAAAATTAATTGGATTTTTACCTAGGGTCATAACAAGAGGAAAAGAAATTATTTATATGAGAATTGGTTTGGGAATGAATTTTTCAAATAAAACTCCATTAGAGGGGATTGCTTTATCAGAAATACTTAAAACTAAAAATATATGCGAACATTATTGGACTGCGAAAATTCTTAAAACTATTCATGATTCAGTCGAATTTAATGGTAAAAAAGAATATATTATTGAGAATGCAAATAAATACCTTACAAAAAAACAATTACCTAGAGGGTATAACTCCAAGTACTGGAAAATAAAAGATGTAGACAATAATGGGAATTTGAGAATTTATAATCAAACCCAAGAAAAAGTATTAAAAAGATTTTAAATTTATTTTATTTTTAATTCAACTATTTTCCCATCTTTAAACTTTGCAACTTTTTTTGCACGACTTGCAACTTCATCTTCGTGAGTTACTAAAACTATAGTTATCCCTGATTCATGTAATTTATCAAAAAGGTCTAATACATCTTCTGTTGTCTTTGAATCCAATGCTCCAGTAGGCTCATCTGCCAATAATAGTGAAGGATTATTTATAATTGCTCTTGCAATTGCGACACGTTGTTGTTGTCCTCCGGATAACTGATTAGGACGATTATCAATTCTCTTAGAAAGCCCAACTTTATCTAATGCGTTTTTAGCTCTTTCTTCTCTTTCAATTGGATTGACACCCGCATAAATCATTGGTAAAAGTACATTTTCTAGTGCTGTAGCGTCTGAAAGAAGATGAAATTGTTGGAAAACGAATCCTAATTTTTGGTTTCTTAACTCAGCTAATTCGTCATCAGATAAATTTTCAACTGGAGTCCCATTTAATTTATAAACTCCCTTGGAGGGCCTATCTAGACAGCCAATAATATTCATTGCAGTACTTTTGCCTGAACCACTTGCACCCATAACAGCCAAATAGTCACCTTTATAAATTTCTAAATTTACATTATCTAAGGCTTTTACAATAAGATCATCTTTACCGTAAGTCTTAGATACTTTTTCTAAGGTCGCAACTTTTTTAGTCATTTATGAATAATTTTTTAGAGCATATTATTTGTTACAGCTAAGATATCCTGTAAAAAAGGAGTTTCTGATACTGCTGAATTAGCTAATTTGAAAAGAGGGTTAGAAAGTATTCCTCCTAAAGCTGTCACAGCTATACAAGTATATAAAGCAATTCTTAACGGAGGTAATCCTATTATATTCCATTTGATTTCAGGATAGGATTTTACTATTTCAGAAGCTTCTTGGGGCTCTTTTACTACCATCATTTTTATAACCGAGATGTAGTAATAAATTGAAATTACTGAAGTAACCAATCCAACAACTACTAAAAGATATTGATGATTAGCCCAGCCTGCAAAGAACAAATATATTTTCCCGAAAAAACCTAACATAGGCGGAAGTCCTCCGAGAGAAAGAAGACATAAACTCAAACCCAAAGTAATTAAGGGATCTTTTTGATACAGGCCTGAATAATCTGAAATTCTATCTGAGCCAGTTCTAAGAGAAAAAAGTATTACACATGAAAAAGCTCCTAGATTCATAAATAAGTAAGCAGCCAAGTATAAGACAGCAGCTGAAAGACCATCTTGAGTCCCGGAAACTATTCCAATCATTACAAATCCTGCTTGACCAATTGAACTATAAGCCAACATTCTTTTCATTGAGGTTTGGGCCAATGCAACAATATTTCCTAAGGCCATACTTAAAATAGCTAAAATGGTAAATAGTAATTTCCATTGTTCATCAAAAGAAGAAAAAGAGGTGGTTAAAATTCTTATTGCAAAAGCAAATCCAGCAGTCTTTGAACCAACTGACAAAAAAGCTACTACCGGCGTGGGAGATCCTTCGTAGACATCGGGTGTCCACTGATGAAATGGAACTGCAGCAATTTTAAAAGCAACAGTTGATAAGACAAAGACTAGAGATAAGGATGTAATAAAAGATGGCTTATTTATTATCTCTACTCCAATAGTTGATAAGTTTGTGGAACCACTTAGACCATAAAGAAATGAGGATCCATATAAATAAATTGCAGCTGCTGCTGATCCGACAAGAAGATATTTTAAAGCGGCCTCTGAGCTTCTTGGGTCTCTTTTGAGGTAACCGGAAAGCAAATAACTTGCTACTGATAAAGTTTCTAAAGATATAAATACACTTACAAGGTCAGTAGATCCACACAAAAGCATGGCTCCTAAAGTTGCCGATAAAACTATTGCAGCAAATTCTCCGATTGGACTTCCACTCTGCTCTGTATAACGCCAACTAATGAGTAAGGAAATCAAAGTTGATAATGCAATGATTGATCTAAATGCAATAGCTAGATTATCTGAATTAAAAGAACCAAGGAATGCGTTATTAACAGGGTTACTCCACTGAAAAGCGAGACTTACCAGAGAACTGCCTAAAGAAATATAACAAATCACAGGCGCCCACCTAGAGGCTGTCTTTTCGCCAGCTAGATCAACAAGAAGAGTACCAACAATACCAAGCAAAATGAAAGCTTCTGGAATAATTGCTTGAGCATTTAAATTAATTGTAAAGATTTCGTTAGGCACTTAATTAAATTGAATGTTTGATTGTAAGGATGTAAGAGTTAATCTTAAGTTGATTATAATTTGTGGGTATGATTTTTGAAATTCTTGAGCAAGTTTGTTTTAAGAAGTTTCAATTAATCATAATATGCCCTAATTGATTAAAAAAACACCAATTATTTGAAATAGACCTTGGATCACACACTTGTTATTGTTGAAAGTCCCACAAAGGCAAAAACTATAAGAAGGTTTTTGCCTCCTAATTATGAAGTTTTAGCTTCTATGGGGCATGTAAGAGATCTTCCAAAAGGAGCTGCTGAAATCCCTGCATCAGTAAAAAAAGAAAAATGGTCAAGAATAGGTGTAAACACTACAGAAGATTTTGAACCACTTTATATCGTTCCTAAAGAAAAAAAGAAAGTTGTTAAAGATTTAAAAAATGCCTTAAAAGATGCTACCCAATTACTATTAGCAACTGATGAAGATAGGGAGGGAGAGAGTATAAGTTGGCACTTAATGCAAATACTTAAACCCAAGATTCCAACTAAACGGATGGTTTTTCATGAAATTACTAAAAAGGCTATTAATAAGGCTCTAGATGAAACTAGAGAAATTGATATGGAATTAGTTCAGGCCCAAGAAACAAGAAGAATTCTTGACAGGCTTTTTGGATATGAACTTTCCCCATTACTTTGGAAAAAGGTAGCCCCTAGGCTTTCTGCAGGTCGTGTTCAGTCTGTATCTGTAAGATTGCTTGTTAATAAAGAAAGAGAAAGGAGAGCTTTTAAAAAAGCTACTTATTGGGGATTAAAAGCCACTTTACTTAAGGATAATGTTTTTTTTGACAGTAAGTTATCTAGCCTATCTGGTCAGAAAATCTCTAACGGATCTGATTTTGATGAGAAAACCGGTAAATTAAAAAATGGTAATAAATCTTTAATTTTGAACGAAGAGAGAGCGAAGAGTTTGCTCAAGTCTTTATCTGAAGAAAAGTGGAGAGTTATAAAAATAGAGAAAAAACCAACAACTAGGAAGCCTGTTCCACCATTTACTACTAGTACCTTGCAGCAGGAGGCTAATCGAAAACTTCGATTATCAGCAAGAGAAACAATGAGATGTGCACAAGGCTTGTATGAGAGAGGTTTTATTACATATATGAGAACTGATTCGGTACATCTCTCAGAACAAGCAATAAGAGCGGCGAGAGAATGTGTGCAGTCAAGATACGGAAAAGAATATTTATCAAGTTCAGTTCGTCAATTTAATTCAAAAGAAAGGAATGCTCAAGAAGCTCATGAAGCTATTAGACCTGCCGGAGAAGTATTTAAAACACCCAGCGATACAGACTTGGCGGGAAGGGATCTTTCCCTATATGAATTAATTTGGAAAAGAACTGTTGCCAGTCAAATGGCTGAAGCAAGATTAACTATGGTTAATGCTGAAATAGAAGTGGGAGAAGGATTATTTAAGTCCAGTGGAAAAAGTATTGATTTTGCAGGATTTTTTAGAGCTTACGTCGAAGGTAGTGATGATCCAAGTGCATCATTGGAACAGCAAGAAGTAATTCTCCCAAATTTAACTCTTGGGTCTACTCTTGAGGTGGCCAGTAAAGAGGCTACTTATCATGAGACTAAATCTCCAGCCAGATATACTGAGGCTGCATTAGTTAAAGTTCTAGAAAAAGAGGGCATAGGCAGACCTTCTACTTATGCAAGTATTATTGGAACAATAGTTGATAGGGGTTATGCAAATATTTCTTCAAACTCTTTATCTCCTACCTTTACTGCTTTTGCTGTTACGGCATTACTAGAGGAGCACTTCCCTGATCTAGTAGATACTACTTTTACGGCAAAAATGGAATCTTCATTAGATGAAATTTCTTCAGGTAATCTAGAATGGCTACCATATTTAGAAACTTTTTATAAAGGTAAAAACGGTCTTGAGGTGAAAGTTCAGAAAACAGAAGGTGATATTGATGGGAAAGCATATAGACAAGTTGATTTTGATGATCTCCCTTGTGTAGTTAGAATCGGATCAAACGGGCCATGGCTAGAGGGAGTAAAAATAGATGAATCAGGAAATGAAATACAAGCAAAAGGAAATCTCCCTATGGATATTACTCCTGGAGATTTAGATAAAAAGAAAGTTGATCAAATACTAAGTGGCCCCTCAGATCTTGGGACTGATCCAAAAACAGGTGAGCAAGTATTTTTGAGATTTGGTCCTTATGGACCTTATGTTCAGCTAGGTAATATTGAAGAGGGTAAAGCCAAGCCAAGAAGGGCTAGTTTACCCAAAGACTTGAAAACTGATGACTTGTCATTATCGGAAGCTCTAGAACTATTAAGCTTACCAAAATTGCTTGGAGAGCATCCCGAGGGTGGAATTGTTGAGGCTGACAGAGGAAGATTTGGTCCTTATATTAAATGGATCAAAGATGAAGATACTTCTGAAAATAGATCTTTAAAAAAAGAAGATGATGTATTTAAGGTTGATCTTAAGCGTGCATTAGAAATCCTCGCGATGCCAAAATTAGGGAGAGGGGGACAAGAAGTAATAAAGGATTTTGGGAAACCTAAAGAGTTAAATGATAAAGTTCAAGTTTTAAATGGAAAATATGGAATATATGTGAAGTGTGGGAAAATAAATGTTTCTCTGCCTAAAGATACTGATTTAGAAAAATTTACAATTGAAAATGCCTTGATTCTTTTAGAAGAGAAAATGAAAGATAAAAAGGTTTCTGTTTTCAAAAAAAATAAAGTAATTAGTAAAAAGACCAAAAAAAATAAAAAAATTAAAAAATAAATATGGGTTTTAAAATAAAAAAAGTTTTTTTATTGATAATTTTATTTTTATTGCAATCATGCTCGGGAGGGAGAGTTGGAGATTTCTTAGAATCTAGTTTTAAAAATGTTGAAGAATCAAGAATTAAAGAAGATGCTAAAAATAATTTAAAAAATAAAAAAGTATTTAAACTTGAGGAAAATATTGAAAATATACAAATTATTAAAGAACAAATAATCAAAGATGATGTTAAAAATAATTTAAAGAATAAAAAAGTTATTAAGCTTGAGGAGAAACAAAAAAACACCAAAAAAATTAATAAGCAAAAAATTTCGATCCCAAAAAGAAAATATCAGCCTCAATCATACAAAATTATTTTTATTTTAAAAGATGTAGATCCAAAAGACCCTATTGAAGATCTAAGTAACATTTTAAGAAATTCTGATGTAAATTTCGAAATAGAAAAGATAGAACGTTTTCTTGACTCAAAAAACGAAAGTATAAAAAGGGATTAAATAGCGTGAAAAATCATATGAAATTTTTAAGAAAAAATGACGCACTTAATATTGTTGAACCTTCCTATTTAGCTTCTCTTTCTTCTTTACTTTGGGTCGCTTTATATTATTTACCTATAGGTGGAGCATTGTTGAGATTAGTATTACCACTCCCTATGATCTTGTTGCACTTGAGAAGAGGAACTAGTACTGCCTTGGAAGGCCTCATAATACAATTTCTTTTGTTATTAATACTTATGGGTCCAATTAGAGGGACTTTATTTTTATTCCCATATGGAATATTAGCCTTTTGGCTCGGATGGTCTTGGTTCAAGCAAAAAAACTGGTGGCTTAGTTGGAGTGTAGGTTTTATTCTAGGGACATTAGGTTTTTTTATAAGAGTATTTGCATTATCAACGTT
This sequence comes from Prochlorococcus marinus str. MIT 9515, assembly GCF_000015665.1. Taxonomy (NCBI): domain Bacteria; kingdom Bacillati; phylum Cyanobacteriota; class Cyanophyceae; order Synechococcales; family Prochlorococcaceae; genus Prochlorococcus; species Prochlorococcus marinus. The sequence goes on from NC_008817.1 coordinate 448,625, forward strand.
AGTTGGTGATAATCTTTGGATAATAATAACAAGAGCAAGTTATGGACTTTTAGACAAATTTATAGAATTATTTAATTTACCCTTTTCACCTTCGATCAGAATTATACAATTAGTCGCACTACTATTAATAATTTTTCAAGAAATGGTTTATGTCTTAACTATACATATTCTTTCATATTCTCTTTTCCCTAGATTAAATTCAAATATTCCTGATCCTCCAAAAATAATGAATGGATTTGTTGATTTAGGTCTTTGATATAAGATTAAATAATGCAGAAAACGTATTTAGGAATAAAGTTATTTGGTAGTAAAATTAATCAAAAATTATGTTCTGAAAGAGTAGAAACTCTTAAAAAAGAAATTGATAATTTTATTTTCTATCTTGTTATTGCAGGGACAGAAACATCTCAAATTCGAGGTATATCTGCAGCCGGAATTAATTCAAAAGCTAGAAGGAAAACTGCATTAGCAGATGCTGAATTTCTTCTTTTTGGTGCCTTTATAGATCATAAATATAAATTACCTTTTTTAAATGCAGGAGTTACCCCAGCATTGATAAGTTATGTGTGCTCGAAACTGATATGTGCGAGTCCAATAGTTGTCCCCATAGGAATAAATGAAAAACCTTACTTTAGACATTTGATTGTGGAAAACTATTCGGTAGGTCCCTCTAAATGCTTAACTACGGGAAAATCTATGAATAAAAATAGAGTTTTGAGTCTTTACAAAAAAGGACTAGACATTGGAAAATCTACAAATCAACCCATATTTATTTCAGAATCTGTCCCAGGAGGAACCACTACTGCTCAAGCAGTAATGGAAGCTTTTGGTTTGAATGTAAATAAATTAATAGGGAGTAGTTTGATAAATGCTCCAAGGGCCTTAAAAACAAAAGTAATTAAAGCTGGGCTATTAAATTCAAATCTAAATTATGATTTTGACTCATTAGATGTTATTTCTTCAGTTGGAGACCCATTTCAAGCTTTCTCTATGGGACTATTGATTGGTGCAAGATTAGCTAATCAAACCGTTGTACTTTCTGGAGGTAGTCAGATGTTGGCTATTGTTTTACTTGCATTGGAATTTATTGACTCTAAAGAAAAACAAGAGTTTGTTGATTTCGTTTTTATTGCAACTACAGGATGGTTAGTTAAGGATAATGCATTGAATGATTTATTAGATTTAATCACTGAAAAACATAAAGTAAATTTAATAGGTTTAGCAAGTCCTTTAAATTTCGAATCATCTAAATATGAAGAATTAAGTGATTATGAAATAGGATATGTTAAGGAGGGTGTAGGCGCTGGAGGGATGTCAATTTTTGCTTTTCTTAAGGGTTTTAGCAATGAAGAAATAGTTTCTATGTGTCAAATTAATCTAGAAAGGATGAAGAAGTTAGGTCAAATTTCTTTAGAGGAAAATTTATAAATGCTTAAAAATTATTCAACAAGAAGGGAATTTCTTAACTATGGAAAACTATCGCTTCTTTTATTACTAAATTCATGTAGTAATTCCTCAAGAAAAATAAGTATTTCTTTACAAAGCTCTTTTTATCCTCAATCTTTAAAAGATACTTTGCCTAAGAGTTGGGAAAAAGAAATTATTAATTTGAGTAAGCTTGACTTAATAAAAAATAAAAAATTATCTAATTCTGATTATATGTTGATTAATGATGGATGGATAAACAGTTTAAATTTTGAAAACTTTCAGAGTTTAAATAATTTATTTAATAATGATAGATTAGATAATAGGTCTAAAGAATTTCTAAATGATTTTAAAGAATATCAAAGTAATAAATTATTTCCAATAGGTGTAGTTCCATATGCAGTAGTTATAAAAAATAATAAAAATTTAATTAGTGATGCAAGTCAGTCATGGGATTTCCTTCTCGCTGAAAAGTTGAAAGGAAAAATTATATTTCCTCAAAGTCCGAGAATAATAATGTCTATTTTAAAAAAAATTAATGCTAAAAATTCTTTTAGCAAACTTAAAAATCAAGTAATGTTATTTGATGATCAAAATTCAATAAATTGGTTAATTAATTCTCAGGCAACTGTTGCTATTGTTCCATATTCTCAATGTGTAAAATATCTCAAATTTGATTCAAGACTTTCTATTGTTTTTCCTAATAAAGGTGTTCCTTTAATTTGGTATTTCCTTTTAAGTAAATCAAAAGTTAATAATCAAATTTTAATTGATTGGATTAAATCTTTTGAAAATAGGAAAACTATCGACTTATTGGCAAATGAAGGTTGGTACCTACCTTTTAATGATGAATATTCTCAAAATAAATATAATATCAATTCTAAATATAATAATTCTGGCCCATCAAAAATTTGTTGGGAAAATAGTTGGTCTTTGCCTCCTATTAATAAAAAAGAAAAATCTAATTTGGAAAATTTATGGAATCAATCTTCAACCCCATAATCTTTTTTTAGGCTTTTCAACTAATAGGTTGTGAGTTTGTTTTAATAATTCTGGAATATTTAATTCACTTGGACATTTTGGAACGCATTCATTACACTCTAAACAAAAAGAGGCATTTTTCTCTTCCCACCAGTGGCCAGCTCTACCTATTAAATTATATCTTTCTTTAGCAAACTCTATCTGGCCATAACCTAAAGAGATATTTCTTAAACGAAGTATTTCAGGTATAGGGATTTCACTTGGGCATGGAAGGCAAGATCTACATTGCTCACATTTTGAGGACTTTAATTCTTCATTAGCGACCTTTTCGATATTTTTTAATGCATTAATTTCAGAAGAAGTAAGTTTTTGACTTGAATTAATAAGTTTTTCTGCAATATAAAAATCTTCAATTTTTGAAGCTCCTAAAGATAGAGTTGTAATTCCTTTTGAAAGTAAAAATCTATAAGCCAGTGCTAAAGGATGGTATGGTGCAGATGCTTTTAATAAAGTATCACTTGGTGCATATAATCTTCCGCCTTTATCAGCAGGGGATATAGCTAAAACACCCATTTTCTTTTTTAAAGCTAACTGGGCAAGGCTTATCTTCGATTGATCTAAAAAATGTAAATGAAGATTGCAAAAACTAAATACTTCACAATTAATTGCTTTTTCAATAAGTTTATAACTTCCATGCGAACTAAAACCAACTTGATCAACTAGGTCATTCTTAATTAACCACTGTAAAAACTTTACCCCCTCTCCATTTAAAACCCAATCCAAATGCTCATCTAAATTTATTCCATGAATAGCAAGATTATGAATTTTTTTTAGCTTTAAATTTTTTAGAGAATTTTTGAAATTTTTTTTTAGATAATTAAAATCTCCTTTAGGTAAAACTTTAGTAGTAATTATCCATTCTTTCTTCGTTATTTTTTCGGAATTTTCTAACTTATTTAATACTTCCCCTATCAGGATTTCTGCTTTTCCATAAGATGCAGCTGTTTCTAAATGATTAATGCCCGCTTGATGAGCCCTTTTTATCAGAGAGTACATTTTATTAAGATTTTCAGTCGCTCGCATTGTGCCTAAAGTAAATAAACTTACATTGCAACCTTTGCCAAATAATCTTTTCTGAGAATCAATAATCATCTTTATATAATTAATTTCTACTAAATAATTCTTTTATTTATTTATAGTTGATATTGGTTTAAAGTAAATTAAAATTAATATTTATTCTAAAAAAAATCTTTATTTAAAGTTATGTTTACAGGAATAATTCAGTCAGTAGGAAAACTTAAAAAAGAAAAAGATTTCTTAATTATTGAAATTCTTGATGAACCTTTTGATATGCAAATAGGCGATAGTATCGCAGTTAATGGGATTTGTTTAACGGTAAAAGAAATTTCAAATAATCAATTTAAAGTAGATGTAAGTGAAGAAACTTTTAAAAAAACTACTTTAGGAGATAAATCAAGTATCAATCAAATAGTTAATTTGGAACCAGCTATCCGTCTTTCAGATCGTCTTGGGGGGCACATAGTAAGTGGACATATAGATGGTTTGGGAAAAGTTGAAAATATAGAAAAACTAGAAAAATCATGGATGTTAAAAATTAAGTGGCAAAATAAAAAATTTTCCAAATACATAGTTGATAAAGGAAGTATATGCGTAAACGGAATTAGTCTGACAATTGCAAAATCTGAGAATCAAGGAGAAATTTTTACGATCGCAATTATCCCTCATACCTGGGATAACACGAATCTGAAAAATTTATCAATTGGCGATAGTGTAAATCTTGAAGGAGATGCATTAATTAAATACGTCGAAAAATTACTTCTATTTAACAAAAATAGAGAATCAGATAACTTTTCTGAAGAAATCTCTTCAAATTGGCTTAAAGAAAATGGCTGGGATAAATAATTTTTAATTAATTGGAATTAGGGAAATAGTTTTAGTATCTTTTTTGAGATCAATTTTATATTCTTGACCAGGCTCTAATCCTAATTTCTTTGTATAGGCATGACCTATTAATAAGTTGCCATTGCAATGAACTTTTGTTTTGAATTCTGCTTGTCTCCCTCTTGAAGATCTATTCCCTGGCCTTGTATTTCCACTACTACTTAACTTGTAACCCTTAGCTTCAACAAGTGCTCTATAAAAATTTTTTCTTAAGACTCTCCCACTTGGTCCTACATAGCCACAACCTCTAGCTATTTCATCCTCAGATTTATTGCTGAGTAATTTAGATTTTTCGAGAAGTTCTTTTCCTACAAGCATTATATAAATTATTTCTAATTATATATTCTTACTAATAATGAGAATTGTGGCAATATAAGTTAATAAAAAATAGACTTTTAAATAATAATTTTTAAATTATAAAAGATATAAAATAATAAATAAAACAACCCATATTCCATCTACAAAATGCCAATATAATTCAACAGCTTCTAATGGAAACATATTTTGATTGGTAATTCTTCCTCCCTTTGATCTTGCTTGCCAAGAAATAATTAATATCATTAACGTTCCTAAAGTTACATGGAGACCATGAAAGCCTGTTAAAGCATAAAAAGTACTTGCAAATAAATTATCCGTTAAACCGAAAGGTAAATTAAAATATTCGAATAATTGACATATTAAAAAAACTATCCCAAGAAGAGCAGTAACTAATAACCATTTCTGGGTATCGGAATTTTTATTTTTAAGAAGCGCTTTACCTGCTTTATGAAAGGTTGCACTACTTACAAGTAATAAAATTGTATTTAAAGTAGGTATAGGCAATTCTAATTCGTAGATAGCACCATCCGGCAAAGGATTGACTGCTTTATATGTGAGGTAGGCAGCAAAGAAACCAGCAAAAGTCATCCCATCAGCTATTAAAAAAGTGATTAATCCAAACATCCTGAAGTCTTCATGATGTTCCCTTAGCTCACTCTCATTTTTTTTAATTTCTTTTGAACTATCTAGAGTTGTCATACTTTTTGATTGATTTTATTTAGAGATTGGTTTTCCATAACCATAAGGTTCTTCTACTAAAGGTGCTTCTCCTTCCCAATTCTCAACGGGTGGAGGAGAGGTTGTTAACCATTCAGGAGTTAAAGCATCCCAAGGATTATCCCCAGAATCCTTACCATTTTTAATACTTGCATATATATTGATCAAAAAAGGGATAGTACTAATAGCCATTAAGAGAGCACCAAGGCTACTAATTTGATTAACAAATTGAAATTGAGGATCATATTCTGCCACCCTTCTAGGCATTCCATTAAGACCAAGCCAATGTTGAGGAGCAAAACATAAGTTAAATCCAATAAAAGTTATGGCAAAATGTAATATCCCTAGTTTTTCATTCATTAACTTACCTGTCACCTTTGGGAACCAATGGTATATGGATGAGAAGATAATAAAAACGGTCCCTCCGTAAACGATGTAATGGAAGTGAGCTACAACAAAATATGTATCATGGACATGAATATCAAAAGGTACTTGAGCTAGAGCAACTCCCGTAATACCTCCAAATACAAAATTAATTATAAATCCACATGAAAATAACATTGCACTATTGATAGATATTTTCCCGCCCCACAATGTTGCAACCCAATTAAAAAATTTAATTCCAGTTGGAACTGCTATAAACGCTGTCGCGATGGTAAAGAATAATCTCATCCAAGGTGGGGTTCCACTTGTAAACATATGATGAGCCCAAACAACTAGACCAAGAACAACTATTCCCATTATTGAAAAAACCATTGTGGTGTATCCAAAAAGTGGCTTCCTTGAATGTACTGGAAGGATTTCACTAACCAATCCGAAAGCAGGAAGTACCATTATGTAAACAGCTGGGTGAGAATAAAACCAGAATAAATGTTGATAAACGACTACGTTCCCACCCAAAACAGGGTTAAAGAAACCGGTATGAGCAACAATATCAAAGCTAAGCAATATTAATGTTCCAGCTAAAACTGGAGTTGACAAAACTACTAATAAACTTGTCCCTAACATCGCCCAACAATACATAGGTAGTTGCATAAGCTTTAATCCTGGTCTTCTTAATTTGATAATTGTTGCAATGAAATTTATCCCTCCAAAAATTGAGCTGCCTCCGAGCAATAAAACACTCATTATCCAAATTATTTGTCCCGATTGTGGGGTTGTTATACTCAAAGGAGGATACGCAGTCCATCCTGCCTGTGCAGCTCCTTCAACAAAATAACTAGCCACTAACATTAAACCGGAAGGGGGTATTAGCCAAAAAGCTACAGCATTCAGTCTTGGGAATGCCATATCTCTTGCTCCAACATAAAAAGGAATTAAATAATTCCCAAATGCACCATTTACTACAGGTACAATCCACAAGAAAATCATTATTGTTCCATGTAATGTTAAAACTTGGTTATATATATCTCTAGGCATAAAGTCCGACATTGGACTTGTTAATTCAATTCTTATAGCACTTGCCAAAGTTCCTCCAATTAAATAAAAAAGAAACCCACATACTAAATATTGGATACCTATTACTTTATGATCAAGACTAAAGCTAAAATATCTAAGCCAACCTTTAGGTTGAAGACTCTTGTTATTGGAATCTTGTGAATCAATTAATATTGTCATAAACTAACCTCAGTTTTTGTATTTTTGTTAAACCAATCTTTGTAATCAGATTCTTCTTCAACTATTATTGATGCTCTCATGCCTCCGTGATAAGGACCACATAATTCAGCACAAATTATTGGATATTTCCCAACTTTAGTAGGAGTGAAATTTAAAATCGTAGGTTGGCCTGGAATGATATCTTGTTTTATTCTGAATTCCGGAACCCAAAAAGCATGAATAACATCTTTCGATTCCATCTTCATAGAGACCTTATGATCAACTGGAACATGAAGCTCCCCAGAAATAAATTCACCTTTTGGATAATTAAATAAAAAAGCAAATTGCATTGCTGACACTTCAACAGATAAATTTTTATTTGCAACTTCATTATTTGATGTTTGGCTAATTCCAGCCCATATCTTTTCTGTATTTGATTTCATCATTTCATGGCTGTGATTAAGTTCTTTCATACCTCCCATACGATCGTAAATGTTATAGCTATATAAACCTATTATTAAAACAATAATAGAAGGGATAATTGTCCATACAATTTCAAGGCTTAAATTACCTTCTAAAGCTATCCCATCTCCGAATTGATCTTTCCTTTTTCTGAATTTAAATAAACTATATACAACAGCTATTGTCATTCCTATGAAAATTATTAATCCAATAATAAAAAGAATTTTAAAAAGCTCATCATATATTGGTGCATTTATACTTGCTTCAACAGGAAGTAAATTAACATTAAATCCGATCCAAAAAGATATACCAAATACAGCGGAAATTATAAGTATTAAATAAAAGTTTTTATTTAACAAGTTAGAAAAAAAGTAGTTATTTATATTTTCAAGATATTCTTTTTTTTTAATTTTGCATCGTTTGTTAATGGAAAATTATTGAAATTCACAACTTCTTAAGATTTATAAAATAAAAGAACTGTTATCAGTAACTTTTATAGATTTATGTCAGGAAAAAAAGATTAAAAAAACAAATAAATTTTTAAAATAAAACATTTACTTTTAATTAATGTTTGTTAATTGAATCTAAATTAGTATGCAAAAATAAGACCTTTGATTAACTTGTTCAATAACAAAATACATCAAAAAAGATTCAAATCAATTTTTCTGAAATTGGGAAATCATTGCGTTTTGGCATTAATAGCTTTAATAGTTATTGGAGGAGCTACAAGAGTTATGGAGGCAGGTCTTGCTTGCCCTGATTGGCCCTTATGTTATGGGACTTTTCTACCTCTAAATCATATGAATTTAAGAGTTTTTCTAGAATGGTTTCATCGCTTGGACGCCTTTCTTGTTGGTCTGTTAATTCTTTCTCAATTCATACTTTCATTAGTATGGAGAAAAGATCTTCCAAATTGGCTACCAAAGACATATTCAGTATTAGTTTTCTTAATAATTGTTCAAGGTTCAATTGGAGCATTAACAGTAATTAATTTACTTAATTCGTATGCAGTTACTGCACATCTTTTGACAGCTTTTTTACTCCTTATAACGACAATAACTATAAATCAGAACCTAGAAAATAATGAGGTGAATAAATCATTGCGTTGGTGGCGAATATTATTATTTGTTCCACTAATATTAACTTTAACTCAATCATTTATTGGAGTAAGGCTTTCATCAACTTGGTCTGCTCATCTCTGCTTATCTTTTAATAAACAATGTTTCATATTAAATACCCATAAATTATTTGCTATCCCAATTTCTGTTTTGATTGTATCTATTTTGCTCATATCAATATACAAACAAAATTTGTTCCTAAATAACTGGAAATATCTTTGCTCACTTTTTTTGCTTTTGATTTCCCAGATTTTTCTAGGGATATTAAGTCTTAAAACCAATTTAACTGAACCTATGCTTGTTATTGGTCATCAACTAAATGCTTCATTATTAATTGCGATCCTAACAGCATTGATTTTTAGAAATCCTAAGTTAAATAAAAAAATCAATCAATCATTTAATCCAGTAATAGTATCTTTAAACTCATGAAAAGTAATTTAGAAAACTTTAATTTTCAGACTTCAATTCGTGAACAAGTTGTACCCTCAAGAAAAAAAGTAATACTTCCTGCTTGGCTTGAAGTTGCCAAACCAAGATTGATTCCATTATTACTAGCTACAACTTTAGGTGGTATGGCATTGACGGAAGAATGGCCTTTATCCTCTCCTAAACTTATCTGTACTTTAGGAGGCGGTGCCTTGGCAGCTGCGGCAGCTGGAGCTCTTAACTGCTTATGGGAAATGGACCTAGATAAGAGGATGAAAAGGACAAGTAATAGAGCTTTACCTTCAGGTAAATTATCATTTAATACTGTATTTTTAGGGGCCGTATCTTGTACATTTGCAGCTGCAATGCTTTTGATAAGTGGAGTAAATTATTTAGCTGCCGGATTAACATTGCTGGGATTATGTAGTTATGTGATTTTGTATACGATAATTCTTAAACCAAGAACAACTCAAAATATTGTTTTTGGTGGAGTTGCAGGGGCCATACCTCCTTTAGTAGGAGCTTCAGCAGCTACAGGACATGTAGGTCTTAGTGGTTGGTGGCTATTTGGGTTGGTAATGCTTTGGACGCCAGCACATTTTTGGGCTCTTGCAATTTTATTAAAAGATGATTATGCGTCTGTCGGAATACCCATGCTTCCTTCCGTTAAAGGTTCAGCTTTTACAGTCAAAGCTATTTCACGTTATGGATGGGCAACAGTATTCATGAGTATTCTAGGTGTCTTTGCTTTACCTGAAGGAGGACTGCTTTATGTGATAATGCTTTTACCTTTTAATGGAAGACTTTTACAATTAATCAATAGATTGAAAAGTTCACCTGATGATTTAGAAAAAGCTAAAGGATTATTTAGATGGTCAATACTTTATATGTTTGGTATTTGTCTTTTACTTTTAATTTCAAGAACCCAACTTTCTGTTGATTTTGAGCAGCAGTCTATGCAAATATTCTTATCTTTGAAGGCATACTTTAATATTTAGATTGATGTAAAATGTTGATAGAAAAAATTCTGGTTTGATGAATTATATACAAATTACGGATCTTTCAAAATCATATTCTGATATTGAGGCATTAAAAAAATTATCAATGGAAATTAATGCTGGTACATTATTTGGAATCTTAGGTCCAAATGGTGCAGGCAAGTCTACTCTCATAAAAATTCTAGCGACTCTAGTCGAACCTGATAGTGGAGAAGTTTTTATAAATAATATTAATTTAATAAAAAATCCTAAAAAAATTAGAGAATTAATTGGTTATGTAGCTCAAGATATTGCTCTCGATAAAATTCTTACAGGACGTGAGTTATTAGATTTTCAGTCAGATTTATATCATATGAAAAAAAAGGAAAAATACGAAAGAATAAAATTATTAATAAAGCAATTAGATATGAATGATTGGATTGATAGAAAATGTGGAACATATTCAGGAGGAATGAAAAGAAGAATAGATTTAGCAGCTGGACTTTTACATTTACCCAAAGTTTTAATACTAGATGAACCAACTGTAGGTTTGGATATTGAGAGTAGAAATATAATTTGGAATCTTTTGAAAGATTTGAAGAATGATGGAATGACTATTATTTTAAGTAGTCATTATCTTGATGAAATAGATAAATTAGCAGATAGTTTGGTAATTATTGATGATGGGAAAGTAATAGCACAAGGAACACCTATTCAACTGAAAAATAAATTAGGAGGAGATAGGATTACTTTGAAAGTAAGAGAATTTAGTTCTGATGAAGAGTCTAAAAAAATATGCGAGATTTTATCTTCAATAGATGGAATTAGTCAGATTGTGACAAATAAGGCGCAAGGTTATTCACTAAATTTTGTTGTAGATAAGGATAAGGATTTACTCACAAAACTTAAAGTAGAATTAGCTTTTTCAAAGTTTGAAATTTTTTCTCTTGCTCAAAGCCAGCCTAGCTTGGATGATGTTTATCTACAGGCTACTGGCAAAACATTATTAGATGCTGAAATTTCCATGACGGGTAAAAGAGATCTTAAAAAAGAATCGAAGCAATCAATGAGATAAAGTAATAAATTTTTTGATATTTAATTATAATATCTATTAGAAGACACTACAAAATGGAATTAAATCAATATAGTTTATTTTTTTTGTATCAAGAAACTATTGCTTTAACAAAAAGATTATTCATCCAATTAAAAAGAAGACCCTCAACTCTTTTAGCAGGTATATTGCAACCTATAATATGGCTGTTTTTATTTGGAGCTCTTTTCTCAAATGCTCCTGAAGGTTTTCTCCCGGGAGTAGATTCTTATGGAAATTTTTTAGGAGCAGGACTAATTGTTTTTACTGCTTTTAGCGGAGCATTAAATTCAGGCTTGCCTTTAATGTTTGATAGAGAGTTCGGCTTTTTAAATAGGTTACTTGTTGCACCTTTAGCAAGTAGGTTGTCAATTGTTTTATCCTCTTTTTTTTATATAACTATTCTGAGTTTCGTTCAGAGTATCGTTATAATGATTGTTTCTTTTGTTTTAGGTTATGGATGGCCTGACTTTTATGGTTTAGGAATTGTATTTACAACATTAATACTATTAGTACTTTTTGTGACATCAATTAGTCTTTGTTTGGCGTTCATATTACCTGGTCATATCGAATTAATTGCTCTTATATTTGTAATAAATTTGCCTCTTCTCTTTGCAAGTACTGCATTAGCTCCTATTTCTTTTATGCCAAAGTGGCTAGGGTGGCTCGCCTCTTTAAATCCTTTAACTTTTGCTATTGAACCTATCAGGATTGCTTATACTCAAAATATGAATTTAGGTTTAGTGGCTTTACATGCACCTTATGGTGACTTAACTTGTAAGAGTTGTATCTCAATTTTATTTTCCCTAACAATTTTTTCCTTAATCATTATCAGACCACTTTTAAATAGAAAATTAAATTAGTAAATTTATGTTCTTAAAAGATCATTTAAAAGATTCTTATCAAAAAGCATCTTTTGATAAAAATAATTTAAAGATAGAAAATATAATTAATAGATGGGTACATAGGTTTGATATTGAATCTTTGAATGAGCTAATAGCTTCAAATCAAGATCAAATTAAATTATTAGAGGAAGATAAGCTAGTTTCAAATCAAGATCAAACAAGATCGGAATTATTAGAAATTGTTCAAAACGAAATAGAGGTAAAATTTAAATCTAATAAAGAAAACAAATATAAAGAAAATAAAATTAATAATAAAGATATTTATGGTTGTTATAAAAACAAGAGTGAAGATAACAAATTAAAGGAATTACCGCTGCCTAAAATAAATAATCTCAGAAAATGGATTAACAACGGTAAAAAAGCCAGCTAGCCTACATCATACCAGGCATACCCATGCCTCCCATGCCAGGCATACCCATGCCGCCCATGCCAGGCATACCCATGCCGCCCATACCAGGCATACCCATGCCTCCCATGCCAGGCATACCCATGCCTCCCATGCCGCCCATGCCTCCCATTCCACCCATCGGATCTGCTCCGGGTCCTCCAGGTGCAGGTGCCTCTGGTTCTGGGATGTCAGCTACTGCAACTTCTGTTGTAAGAATCATTGCTGCGATTGATACTGAATCTTGAAGAGCTAATCGAATAACTTTAGTTGGGTCTAATATTCCTGATTGATTTAAATTTTCATATTGTCCATTATTAGCATTAAAGCCTTTATTAAGTCTTTTAATATCCGCAATAACTACATCCCCATTAAAACCAGCATTTCTTGCTATTTGTTTGGTAGGTTCTAAAAGTGCTTTTGTAATAATTTTAATACCTGTATTTAAATCAACTGATTTTTCTTTGCCTAAATTAGAGAGTTCTTCTGAAATCTCTATTAAAGTTTGCCCTCCCCCTGAAACAACTCCTTCTTCTATGGCAGCTTTTGTTGCATTAAGTGAATCTTCTATTCTTAATTTTTTATACTTCATCTCTGTTTCCGTCGCCGCACCAACTTTAATTAGAGCTACCCCACCAGCAAGTTTTGCTATTCTCTCATTAATTTTATCCTTGTCGTATTCTGATTCAGTTATTTCTACTTCCCTTTTTAATTTTTCAACTCTTGCTTTTACTAAATCTTTGGTATCGTCAAAAGCCACGATGGTTGTTTTATCCTTTGAGATCGTTATTTTCTTTGCTTTCCCAAGATCATTGATGGTAACCTCTTCTAATTTCATTGATTGATCTTCGCTAATTAATCTAGCCCCAGTAAGAATCGCAATATCTTCTAAAGCAGCCTTTCTTCTTTCGCCAAATGATGGAGCTCGAACAGCTGAAACATTTAATACCCCACTATTTTTATTTAAAACAAGGGTCGTTAATGCCTCTCCTTCAATGTCTTCAGCTAAAACTAAAAAAGGAGAAGAGGATTTTTGAATTTCTTCGAGAATAGGAACTAGGTTTGTTAACGTTGAAATCTTTTGGTCTGTGATTAAGATCTTAGGATTTTCAAGTTCACAAATCTGTCTTTCTTGATCTGTTACAAAATAGGGCGAACTATAACCTCTATCAAAAGACATTCCCTCTGTGATATCTAATTCCGTCTCTAGTGATTGGGATTCTTCAACAGTTATAACCCCATCTGAAGTTACAATATCCATTGCTTTTGAAATTATTGAACCTATCTCTTCATCTCCTCCTGCACTTACTGTCGCAACTTTTTGAATATCTGAACCGTTTATTTTGATACTCTTTGATTTTAATTTCTCTAAAACAATATCTAATCCTTTCTCCATTCCTTTTTTGAGCTCGATTGGACTAGCTCCAGCTGCTATATTTTTTAAACCTTCTTGAACCATTATTTGAGTCAAGATTGTTGCTGTTGTTGTTCCATCCCCAGCACTCTCTTTAGTTTTTGAGGCTACTTGTTCAATTAATTTTGCCCCTAAATTAGAGATTGGGTTGTCAAGGTTGATTTCTTTAGCAACAGTAGATCCATCTCTCACTATGTCTGGTGAACCAAATTTTCTCTCTATTACAACATTCTTTGCTTTGGGTCCAATAGTTACCTTAACAGCATTAGCTACAGTATTAACTCCGTTTTCGAGCGCTTCTCGTGAGTCGTTCGAAAAGCTCAGTTGTTTTGGCATTTTATTGAAATCTTTAAGTTCTTATTATAATCTCCCATGAAATTAAATTTAAGGGATACTTAATTAAGTGGGGAAAGCCGAATTTCTCTTAAACAGCTATCCAAATTAGTTAAATTATGAGTATCTTTAGGTTATGGATAAAACTGATAATCTTATTTTTACTTTAACTGCTACCCTTGCAGTTGCAATGACTCTTATATACTTTCCTTTAAGATTTTTCTTGACTTTAACTGCTAGAAGTCGAAGATTAAAGTTATTACAAAAAATTAGAAGATTAAGGGATGAGTTAGGCCAACCATACGAAAGGAACTAATTAAATACTCATTCCACCATCAATACTTATTGTTTGTCCTGTAATGTAACTTCCAGCATTACTCGATACTAAAAATGAAACTAAGTCAGCTATTTGTGAGCAGCTACCTAATTTACCTAATGGTATAGCTTTGACTATTTCCTCATTATTTAATTTTTCAGTCATTTCTGTTTCTATAAAACCTGGAGCTATAGCATTAACATTTATTCCTCTTGAAGCAAATTCTTTCGCACATGTTTTTGTAAAACCAATTACACCTGCTTTTGCAGCAGAATAATTTGCTTGTCCTGGATTTCCAATTATTCCAACAATAGATGAAATATTTATTATCTTACCGCTTCTTTTTTTAAGCATAAATTTTGAAGCATACTTAGTACAAAGAAAAACCCCTTTTAGATTTGTATTTAGAACGTCATCCCATTGCTCTGATTTCATTCGCATTAAGAGCCCATCTCTTGTTATTCCAGCGTTATTAATAAGGATATCTATGGATCCATTGATTTTTATAATTTCTTCAAAAGCTTGACTAACAGATTCCTCTTTTGAGACATCAAATTTTAATTTATGAACTTTCCCTCCTAAACCTTTAATTAAATTTAAAACTTCTTCTGCTTTCTCATCGGAAGAGGAATAATTTATAATAACTTCTGCTCCCAAATTGCTAAGTTCTAAGGCAATTTCCTTGCCTATTCCTCTACTGGCACCTGTAATTAACGCAACTTTCCCTGTTAAAGATTCTTTATTTGACATTTGTAAATTTTTATAATTTAAGATCGTAGTACTTTTTGTGCAAACATATTGCTTTTATTTATAATTATCTAGAAAATATAAATTCAAATTATTGTGCATGTATTAATACCCGCTGCAGGTAGTGGCAGAAGAATGGAAGCTGGAAAAAATAAATTACTTATTGATTTAGAAGGTGAATCTCTTATTTATTGGACTTTAAAATCTGTATTCTCTGCAAGTTTGGTAAGTTGGGTAGGAATAATTGGACAACCAAATGATAAAAAAAAATTATTAAATTCAGTAAAAAAATTTTCTAATGAAATTGAATGGATTAACGGTGGAAATACAAGGCAAGAGTCTGTCTTTAATGGTTTAAATTCACTACCTTCTAATGCTGAGAAAGTTTTAATTCATGATGGTGCAAGATGCTTAATAAATCCTGACTTGATCAATAAATGTGCTTTGGAATTAGAAGAAAATGATGCAGTTATTTTAGCTACTAAAGTTACAGACACAATAAAAATAGTTGATAATGAAGGTTATATCCAACAAACGCCAAATAGACAAAATTTGTGGGCAGCTCAAACTCCTCAAGGTTTTCTAGTGAAGAAATTAAGAGAAGCTCATGAAATGGCGATTGAGAAAAATTGGAAAGTTACAGATGATGCCTCACTCTTTGAAATGTTGAATTGGCAAGTGAGAATTATTGAAGGGAATTCTTCGAACATAAAAATCACATCTCCATTAGATTTGCAAATAGCGAAACTATTTTTAAAAGATTATTAGTAACAAGGAATAGAAATACTAAGTATTCCATTATTTCCATTTAATGTAGCTTTACAACCAAGAGGAATGCATGCATTCCCAGATATATGTCCAATTGGGAGATCAAAAAGAATGGGAATATCAAATTCTTGAAATCTCTCAAAAATTAAGCTTTTGAGTAATTCTTTCCACTCAGGGGTATATAGATCATCTGAAAAACTTCCGAATCCAATTCCTGCAATTTCGTTTAATTTTTTTGTCATTCTCAAATAAGTTAACATTCGATCAATTTTATAAATATCTTCATTAATATCCTCAAAAATTATTATTTTTCCTTTTAATTCCGGAAAGTGATTAGTACCAATTAAAAAAGAAACAATAGTTAGGTTAGATACAATAATTTCTCCAGTTGCTTTTCCTTTCTGTAAAGGGATCCCCTTAATATCCTCAACATACCCCTCAAAAAGTAAATTTCTTAGTCTCCTTAAACTCCATTCAGGTTCTTTAAAAAGAGTAGTGATCATAGGGCCATGAATCGAGCCAAAGGATCCTTGTTTATATTTTGATAACAATAATGAACATGTATCAGAGAATCCCATCATCAAGCCATCACCCCAGTTTGGATTTTTTTCTAAAAGTCTTGCGGATCCCCAGCCTCCTTTAGCGAAAATGATAAGCTTACTATTTTGTGCTTTTTTGAGTTCTTCAAATCTAGTTTGATCATCTCCAGCAAAATAACCAAATTTTTTTGAGAGGTTACCGTTGATAGCAATTTTTAAATCCCATGTTTTTAAAATATTTATGCCTTTTGTAAAATTTTCTTCTTTATCGATAAAAGAAGCAGGCGCTAAAATGTTGATTTCATCGCCTTTTTTTAATTTAGTTAACATTAGTTTAATAATTTATGAGGAGATTATGATTCCCAACAAAATTAATCCACCATATATTGTTTGGTTTTTGAAATGATTACCAATTTTTTTAATGGAATGATTACTTTCAGGGAAGATTTTTAAGATATCTTTTTGCATTAAAAAAGCTGTTATTAACCAAATGGGCCAAAAAATTAAATTTAATTGATTGATTAAAGCACAAATTGCAAGAAAACTGGAAGTCAGAAAATAACAAATTTGTATGGTGATTTTTGTATTAGATGCAAGGTTAACCGCAGAACTATTCACCCCAATTTTAAGGTCATATTTCATATCAGCCAAAGCATATACAGTATCAAAACCAAATGTCCAAAAAATTGTAGCGAGCCAGCAAAAAAGTAAAACAATACTTTTAATATCCCCTTCGTTAGCAGCCCAAGGTATCAAAACTGCGAATCCCCAGCATAATGACAAGATAAGTTGGGGATATTTAAACCATCTTTTTGCAGAAGGGTAAATTAGGATTAACGGCAGGGCAAAAAAAGCAAGTGAAATAGAAAGTAGTCTTCCATTCTCTGGAAGTGACAAAGTTAAAAAGAAACTGCATATTATTAAAAATATAAGAATTAAATAAGCTGTTTTATTACCAATCTTATTTGCAGCAAGAGGTCTGTTTTGGGTTCTTAAGACTTTTTGATCTATTTTTTTATCCCAAATATCATTAGCAATACAACCTAAACCACTAACTAATAATCCCCCCATTATTATTTTCAATAACATATGAAAGCTTGGATTTGATTCTGGAGTAAGATACAAACTCCACCCAGCAGGGATAAGTAGAATAAGTCGACCAGTTGGTTTATTCCACCTTAGAAGTTCAAAAAGGATATTTAATTTATATCTGAAGTCTGTATTTATCACGAGTTCTTATATTTCATAACTTTAAATAATCTAACTAGTATTTAATTAATTCTATAATTTAATAATCAATTTTAAGTATATTAATTACGGTATTTAGGATCTCTGTTTTTTAGAGAATAAAAATGATACAAGAAAACGAATTAAGTAATTTGCAAGAAAAAAATATTTTAGTAGCCTCAATCGATATAGGAACAAATTCTACTCATCTTTTGATTTCAGAAGTTAATTTAGATCTCAAATCCTTTTCAATAAAATTTACTGATAAATCTACAACCCGCTTAGGAGAGAAAGATGAAGAGGGAAATCTTACTGAAGAATCAATTCAAAGAGTTTTATATACCCTTAAGCGGTTTAAGGAATATTGCAATAGTAATGGTGTTAATCAAATAGTAACTGCAGCGACAAGTGCTGTTAGGGAAGCTCCAAACGGTCGAGACTTTCTTAATAGAGTTCAAAAGGAATTAGGTATTCAAATAGAACTAATAAGCGGATCTGAGGAGGCTAGGTTAATTTATCTTGGAGTATTGTCTGGAATGGCTTTTGAAGATGAGTCCTACGTAATTATTGATATTGGTGGTGGCTCTACAGAGTTAATACTTGCAGATAAAAAAGACGCAATAGCTCTTACAAGTTCAAGAGTTGGAGCAGTTAGGCTTAAAAATGATTTTCTTAATGAAGAACCCATCAGTAATGAAAGATCTAAGTTTTTGAAGACTTTTATTAGAGGGTCTTTAGAACCATCTGTTGAAAAAATAAAAAGGAGACTACATAAAGAAAAAAGTGTTGCAATGATTGCTACAAGCGGAACTGCGATCTCACTAGGGAATTTGATTTTGTCTGATCTTAGTCAGCCAAAACAGAAAATGCATGGTTATAAATTTAAAAAAGATAATTTAGAGGTTATTTTGGAAAAATTAATTAAAATGCCCATCACTGAAATAAAGAAAATTCCATCATTGAGTGAAAGAAGAGCAGAAATAATAATCCCAGGAGCATTAATTCTTAATACTTCAATGGATATGCTGGATTTTAATGAGTTAACAATAAGTGAGAGGGCTCTAAGGGAAGGTTTAGTAGTTGATTGGATGCTTCGCCAAGGAATAATTAAAAACGAATTTAATATTCAAAGTAATATTAGAAAAACCACCATAGTTCATCAGGCTAGAAAGTTTGGTGTTGATAAAAATAGATCTGAAAAAGTTACTAATATCGCTTTTCAAATATACGACCAAACTAAAAATATCTTTCACAGCGATACTGACTCAAAAGCAAAAAAGCTCCTTTGGGCAGCTTGTCATCTTTATAGCTGTGGAAAATATGTAAACATAAATTCGTACCATAAACATTCTTGGTATTTAATAAAACATTGTGAATTATTAGGTTATTCTCAATTGGAAACAAATATTATTGCTTCGATTGCTAGATATCATCGAAAGACTTTGCCTAAAAAAAGACATGAATCGTGGCAAAGTTTAATTTCAAAAGAAGAAAAAACAATAGTACTTGAAATGTCCTTGATTTTAAGATTAGCGGCGTCCTTGGATCAAAGACCTGAGAATGTAATATCATCAATAAAAATTAAATTACAAAAAAATGCTCTTTCAATGGAAATAATACCTTTTAATTCAAATCAAGATCTTCTTCTTGAGAAATGGAGCTTAGAATCATGTCGCAATGCGATTAAAGAACTCAAAAACTTAGAGTTAAAAGTGGTTTGATTTTTCTTTTTAAGTTCTTGTTTTGGAATTTGATTTTGGAAAGAGTTTGAAATGACATTAAAAATTAGAGAGGAGGCTAAAAGGCCTAAAATTCCCGATATCAGAATAAACAAAATAGAGTTATTATTCTTGATTTTTTTGTTTTGTTTAGTTTTGATTAAAACTTCCTGAACAATTTCTTCAACTTTTACTTCCGGTCTTTCAGTTTTAAATTCGTTCATTATAAATTCTGTATCAACTTTAAGCTTTTCTGAAATTCTACGAACCATTGCTTTTATAAAAACTTTTTCTGGTAAATGTTCTTCATTACCGCCTTCTATTGCTTGAAGTTGGTGAGTTCCAATTTTTAAATCAGTAGCTAATTCTTCAATTGAAAGATTTCTGCTTAATCTGGCCTCTTTGATAAAATTCCCAATTCTTTTTAAAGAAGAATTATTTATTGAATTATTGTCTGAATTATTAGAATTTATTTCGTTCAAAGCAATTGATTTTTTCTCAATTATAGTGATTTATATTTATCTATCAACTTTAATCGATTATTTATTCCTAAAGAGATGATTGTAAGAAGGGTTATAAAGATTAGACCTATTTGTAATATTTTTAATTGCAGGACTAACAATATAAATAGTAGTTCTAATAATCTCTTTTTCACGAGTAAATTTTTCCATATCCTTCAATTCAATTAGAGATGTCCAACCATCATCCCAAGAGACTCTGTAGCCAACGATTACTTTAGTTTCTGGAGGGTAAAATTCTAATAAGATTTTTTGAGAATTCTTTACGTGCCTAGCACTTAGATAAAGACATAAAGAGGATTTGTGCTTCGCAAGTTCCTTAAGAGATTCTTTCTCAGGCATACCAGTTCGGCCTCCTGCTCTCGTCAGAATTATAGTTTGAGTAATATCCGGAATTGTAAGCTCAGCCTGATGATACGCAGCAGCAACTTGAAAAGCACTTACACCAGGGATGACTTCAGTCTTGATGTTGTTTAGCTTTAGTATTTCTATTTGTTCTTTTACTGCTCCATATAGGCATGGATCTCCATCATGCAATCTAATTATAGTTTTACCTTCATTGTATCTTTTTATCATTATTGACGTTATTTTTTCTAAAGTAAGCGTACTTGTTTTTATTTTTTCAGAACCCTCAAGTGAAAAATTTATAATTTTTTCAGGAATTAAAGAATCAGCCCAAAAGATAACCTCTGCTGATTTTATTTTTTTTAACGCTTTAATTGTTAATAAATCAGGATCGCCTGGACCAACTCCAATAAATGAGATTTTTTTATCCATTCTTTCTTGTTTTTTTATTATATGTTTTTAATCTTAAAAAAAATATTCCAATTAATCCAGAGGAAAATAAAACAATACTAATAAACTGAGCCATCCGTAATCCCCCATCGCAAAAGGGTGGGAGTCCCCCAAGACATAAAGGATCAATTCTTAAACCTTCAATCCAGAATCTTCCAAAACTATAGCCAATTAAATACAGACAACTTATAAAGCCAGGTCTTAATGAGCTATTAGTATTCTGTTTGTAAAAAATAGAAATTAATAATATAAAAATCAAAAAATTCCATAATGATTCATAGATAAATGTTGGATGAAAAAACTGATAATTTATAAACTCGATTGGCCTATTTTGGAGAGGTATAAATAACTTCCATGGTAACTCTGTCGGTATTCCAAAAGCTTCGTTATTAAAGAAATTGCCCCATCTACCAATTGATTGACCAAGAATAATGGATGGAATTAGTATATCCATAAAGGTCTTAAGATGAATATTTTTAGATTTGCAAAAAAATAAAATAGATAAAAATCCTCCAATTAATCCTCCATGGATTGCTATGCCCCCTTCCCAAATAGCAAGAAAAGAGGGTATTTGAATTACGTTATCAAACAGGTTAAAAGAAGTAAAAAAGTTATTACCACTATATTGTTTCCATTCAAAAATTACATAATAAAATCTAGCGCCGATGATTGATGATATTATTAAAGAAGGTAGAATATCACTTATATATTGAGGGTTAATATTCCTTGATTTTGCAAGCTTTTTAGAAATAAAAATTCCAATTAATACAGATAGGGAAATTAGCAGTCCATACCATCTAATAGTTAGAAAACCTAAATTTAAAAATGTATCTCCAGGTGATTGAATAAAAGCTTGATGTGTAAGCATTTAAAGCCTAATTAAATGCCCTCAGCAGCTTGTACTTTTTCAACTTGTTTCTTCTTAAGCACTAGTAATATTTGAGTTAGGCCTACACCGATAAAAAATGCAATTAAGCCTATAATTCTATAAGGGCTTTGTAATACTACTTCAGCATCTAATTGTCCAAAACCTCCGACATTAGGGTCACTAGTGAGAGGGGCTCCTACAGTTATTTGGTCTTGTTCTTTCACAATTAGTTTAGGACCAACTGGAACAGCCTCAGTAGTTATTTCCCCGTTCTCATTCTCAATATTGATCTGATAACTACCGTCTTCTATAGTTTCTATTGAATTGATAGTTCCTGCAGAAGAAGAAGTGAATATTACATTGTTACTCTTGTCACCAGTTGGATAAACTTGTCCTCTGCCTCTATTCCCTCCAATATGCAAGGAATACTTCCCATAGTGATATTCTTTATTGGTAGCTGGATTAGGTGAAAGAACTGGAAAAATAATTTCTTTATTAGTATCGCCGGGTAATGGTCCAACAATAATTATATTCTCTTTTTCTTCGCTGTAGTTAGTAAAGTATACCCCTTCCGTTTCTTCTTTTATTTCATCAGTCCATCTCTCCTGAGGAGCTAATTTAAAGCCGTCAGGCAGCATAACCACAGCCCCAACTTGTAAAGGTACCTCTGAGCCATCAGCGCCTATTTCCTTTATGTCATCTTTATAAGGTATTTTGACTACAGCTTTGAAAACACTGTCAGCCCCAACAGCTTGCGGTACTTCTGCAATAGTTGGCATTTGCGCTAAATGGCAATTTGCGCAGACTATTTTTCCTGTAGCTTCTCTAGGAGATTCGTAATTTTGCTGCGCCCAAAAAGGATAAGCCAAAGAAGATCTTGGGGCAATTAAAATACTGGAAACCAAGAGCATTGCGCAGAGAAAGAAAGTTGTTTTTTTCATTATTTGTTTTTTAAAATTAATCATTCTCTTAAGCCCACCATGGATTTTCATTAGTTCTAAAATCTGTTTCTGACCACTGTTTTACAAGCACAGCATCATCATCTACATCAACATGCGCCAAGGCCAAAGATAAAGGAGCAGGTCCTCTAACTACTTTCCCATTCGTATCATATTGACTTCCGTGACAAGGGCATATGAATTTATTGGCACCGCTGTCCCAGGGGACAACGCATCCTAAATGGGTACAAATTGCATTTAATCCAAATTCTCCTATATCTCCCTCACTATTAACAATTAAGTAAGTTGGATCTCCTTTGAGACCCTGCACTAAACTTCTATCTCCTGCTTGATGATTTGCTAGCCAGCCAGTCTTTGTAACTGGATTACCTAATTCATCTTTTGCAGAAGTTCCGCCACCACCACCACCAGCTCTTAGTGGCATGAAATAATTTGCTACAGGATATAAAGCTCCTAATGCGACCCCAGTTGCGGTACCAAATGTAAGAAGATTCATAAATTGCCTTCGACCCATGGAGGGGACGTCATTGGAACTTAATTGAGTCATTCGATACTTTGGACTGTTATTTATTAGTTATTATGGATCAGATTGCGCGATTTCTGTTGCAAATAGATAGGACTTTTAATATTTTAAAGTATAAGTTTTTATGAGATCGCTTAATTATTAAATTATGAAACCATTGGTAGTAGATGAGATTATCCATTACTTGATTCATCGATGGGGTAAAAAATATGACTTTAGACTTTTCAAAAGAGGTAAATATTTATATTTTCAAATGATGTGGGGTTTTTTAGGACAAGAATCTTTCCCATTAAATGAAGTGGAATACAAAAAATCAATTGCAGATAAAATTGAAATATTAAATAGATGTGGCTATTCAGATGAGGTAAGGGAATGGCTTAAAAAAGTAAATTCAAGACCAAGACTAGGAAGAGCTGTAAGCCTTCAACTTAATATTAATGAGAGGATGAAAGAGTTTTTGATTTAAGGTTTTCAGATATATAAGTTAGCCCAGCCCCTACAAAAAATAAAAAAATAATCGAAATTGAGAGTAATGACATAGTTAAGGGATCTGTTGAAGGTGTAATTACTGCCGATAGGATTGCAGATGAAATTACAACTATTTTCCAATTTGAAAGCATTTTTGCTGTAGTAATAATTCCAAGTGAACCAAGAATAAATTGCAAAACCGGTAATTGAAATGCTATCGCAGTACTTGACATTAACAATAAAACAAAGTCAAAGTATCTCTCTATGGACCATGTCGGTTCAACAATATCAGCTCCAAAATTTATAAAGAAATTGATTGCTGCTGGGACTAAAATCCACCAAGAAAAAAGCAAGCCAAGAAAGAATAATAAACCTGATCCAAAAACTGCGGGTAAAATTAGATTTTTTTCTTTTTTACTTAATCCTGGAGAAATAAATAATATTACTTGATAAAAAATGTATGGAATAGAGACGATTATCCCGCTATAACCGGCTACTTTGATGGCAACAAATAAAAACTCACCAGGGGCAAGTTGTAATAAATGTATGTCACTTGCAGGAATCTCTAAAAAAGAAATTAACGGCTTAATTATCAAAAAACTAAAAAAAATGGAAATTAATATCGAATAAATGGAATTTAGTAATCTTTGCCTGAGTTCATCTAAATGATCAGTAAAACTCATCGAATCATATTTATTATTTTTAATATCTTCTTTTCTCTTCATTATTGACCTTTTTATGATTTGAAATTAATAATCATTGATATTTATTTTTAAAGCATAATTTTTTATTATTTGGTTGCTAATTATTTACTTAATTTTGGATTGGTTGGATCAGGTAATAAAAATGGAGGAGCGTCATTTAAAGAGGACTCTCCATATGTTTCATATTCTCTATATCCACCCATTTTTCCATTTGTTTTCATCAAAGCACTTACAAAAGCAAGTAATAGAAAAACAGTTGGTGCTCCAATAATTAATGCTGCTCCAAATAAATACCCTACAATAAACTCTGGAAAGCTATGATTACCTAAAAATTCGTGAGTTCCTAGTAAAAAATCTAACATTTAAAAAATAATTTTTTTTAATTATAGGCTAAATTAGTCTTTTAAGATTTTTTTTAATGTAATCTTTTCCTCTTGTAGGATTACCCCAAATAATTTCTACATTGTGGAACGAAACACAGCCAGGACCGCCTTTAGTTATTTTTTGGAGGTCTTTTATATTTACAAGACTTATAGGGACTTTAATATTCATTTTTGCTTTACTAAATAAAGCTGCTAAATCTGCGGATATTTGAATATCTTCATCTGAAGGTTTTTGAGATGAGGACTTTAAAACAACATGACTTCCAGGTGATTCTTGTGCATGGAACCAAAGATCCCCTTTTTTTGAAAACTTAAAACTTATTAGATCATTTTGCCTCATATTTCTTCCTATTTGTATTTTTAAGCCTTTAGGAGTATTTATTTCTATTGGGGCTGACTCTAATCTAGACAAGTCTTTTTTTTGCGATCTTGTATTTCTGGTTCTCACATTAAACTCTCTACAAATTTCATCTTTAATTTCTTCCAGTAAATTGATTCTAATTGTCAGATTTTCATTTTTTAAAGAATTTAAGTTATCCACTAGAGCACTAAATTCCTCTAATCTATCAAGCTTGTTTTTATAAATATCAATCCTCTCTTTGATTAAATTTTGTGCTCTTTTTAGCTTTTTTGACTTTTTATAAAGCTTTTGGCCTTTGATAATATCTTTTTTTTGTATCTCATGAGTCATAAATATTTTGTCAGCTTTTTCTTTATATATTTGATAATTTTCGGAGTTAATCAAAAGATCAGATTGCAAATTAAAATTCTTTTTCTCAAGATTTGTTTGTTTAAAAATTATTCCGTCAATTTTTTTTATTAAGGCGTCAATTTTTCTTTGTTTTAGATAAAAATCATAATAGTTTTCTAATCCATTAATTTCATCAATATTATTGATGTTATTTATTTCACTCTTTAAAAACCAAACTGAATAAAAAAAACTGTCAAAAATTGAAAAATTAAAATTGTTATTATTAAACCTATCAATCCATATTTTCCAACTTTGGTATATCTTTTTTAAGTTGACTTCACTTATGAAATCAATATTTTTATTCATTATTTCTGAACTACCTAGATTACTAAAAGCCTCAAGTTGCTTCGTTAATATTGGACTTACACCTTGATATGTATTTATTAAGCAGTATTTAAGAGTTTCTGGAACTGAAGATATAGACTCTTTCCAATTTTCATAAGATTCGTCTGGACTGGGCTCCTTTTTCATGTTTTTGGGAGGCTCTGAATAGATAGAGCCTGTAGAAACGGTACGAAAGCTAGATTGATTAGAGTTTATTTGTTTGCCAACTGCAATTATTTTTTGATTATTATCTAAGTAAAAAATATTACTATGTTTACCCATTAGTTCAAAAATTAAGTACTTGTTTATCTCATCTCCAGGCTTTTTCGCAAATCCAAATTTAATAACCCTCTCAAATTTATCTTGCTTTATCGTTACTAAAGCCATATATTTCAAGCCAAATCTCAATTGTTTTGAGAGTGTACTTTCTGCTCCTAATTTTTCAGGCCTATTTATTTTAAGTATTCGTGCAGAATCACTGCTCCAAGATACTTCTATCCAAGTTTGGCTATTTATTCCTCTTAAACAGAATTGAATTATATTAGGTTCGGGTTGTTGAGCGGTTTCAAACCTTGAGGGTAGAATTTCTTCTGATAATTCATGCAACACAGATTTTATAGATGTAATATCCATAATCTGAGGTACACCTTTTTGCATTATTTCTTGTAGTTAATCACCAAAACCCACTTTACTGTAAAAATTTTAATATGAAAAATTTAAAAAAACTCATTATTATCACAGGCCCAAGTGGAGTTGGGAAAGGTACTGTTGTTAAACAACTTTTAGATAGTAAAAAAGATATATGGCTTTCTATCTCTGCGACAACAAGAAACCCCAGAATGGGAGAGAAAGATGGTGTGAATTATTACTTTATTAGTGATGAAAAGTTTAAAGATATGGTCGATAAAAAAGAATTTCTTGAATGGGCTCAATTCGCAGGTAATTATTATGGAACTCCACTATCTACTGTAAATGAAAAGATTGAAAGTGGATTTATTGTTTTACTGGAAATTGAAGTTGAAGGTGCCAAACAAATTAAAGAAAAGTTCCCAGAAGCTTTATCAATATTTCTTCTTCCTCCTAGCGATGAGGAATTAGAAAAAAGAATAAGAAATAGAGGTACTGAAAAAGAAGAGGCAATAAAAATGAGACTTAGGAGAGCTAAATACGAAATTGCTTCCTCAGATAGATTTGATTTTGTTTTAACAAATTATCATGTTGATGAGACAGTTAAAAGAATTTTCGAAATAATTAAGTCTTGAAATTTTTTTGAAAATCTCAGCTCATTGGATGGAATAATAAATCAGGAAAAAATCTATTAAATTCAATAATTATTCCAGCGGTGAGGCTTATCCAAATTGCCGCAACTATTGGGGCAGACCTCATGAATTTTGTATTAAAGATTTTGAACATTTGATTTTAAAATAGTGTTGAAAGGTGTTTTATCTAGGGCCATTTAGTGTGATATTTTTATCTTTCTCTCTTAAATCTCCGTTTCTTCCTTGTTTATTAGCTAATAAAGGCCATTGAGCACCTTTGATAAGGCATTTTCTTGCTAGGTCTAAATCAATAATAATTTCAAGGTCTGCTGGATTCTTAGTCTTTTTGGATTCAATCAAATACTCTCTCCCAGACCAACCTATTATTCCAGCTATGTAGATAAATAGTACACCTGGGATAAGGAGATCTCCTTCATGTCCTCTATTTAAGAGAGCTCCAAAAGGTTCAAGAGGCGGTCCTATTATTAAATGAGGTAATCCATCATCCCCACAAGCTGCTTTACCATATCTTTCAAATCTTGTGATATCTTTTTGGGTTTTAGCCGAACTTGCTCTTTCAATAAATTTAGGATTCTCTGAACATGTTGTTAAAGCTGATGCTGTGAATTCTGTGCTTGCTCTATCCGGATTTAATACTTGACCTTTAGCAGCCAAAGCAATTGGAGTTATTCCAAGAAACAGAAAAAACGAGAGTATGATTGAAAAAAAGAATTTCATAAGTTGCAATCTTTAATTCCTTTTGATGTTTTAATTAAGAAATTATTATTAAAATAGAACAGTATCGAATCAAATATGCTCAAAGTTCTGGCTATTGAAACAAGTTGTGATGAGACGTCAGTCTCCGTTGTCTCTAATAGTAATGATATTTATAAAATACATTCAAATATTGTTGCATCACAAATTGAAGATCATTCTAAGTGGGGAGGAGTGGTACCAGAACTCGCAGCAAGAAAACATTTAGAGTTAATTCCTTTTGTCCTTGAAGAGGCTCTAGAGGAATCAAAAATAAGTATTGAAGAGATTGATGCTATAGCCTCGACCGTAACTCCAGGATTAGTAGGCTGCTTAAGAGTTGGTTCCATAACTGCCAGATCACTATGTACTTTATACTCAAAACCGTTTTTGGGGATACATCACTTAGAAGGACATCTATCTTCAATATTATTTTCAAAGAATTATCCCAAGCCTCCTTTTTTAACCTTACTTGTTAGTGGGGGACATACCGAATTAATTAAAATTGGTGAGAGAAGAATAATGCAAAGACTTGGCAGAAGTTATGATGATGCGGCTGGGGAAGCCTTCGATAAAGTTGGAAGATTATTAGGACTTAGTTACCCTGGGGGGCCTGCAATTGCGGAAATTGCCAAAAAAGGCAATTCCTTAAAATTTAACTTACCTAAGTGTAAAATCTCTGACAAGAAAGGGGGTTTTTTGAAATATGATTTCTCTTTTAGTGGTTTAAAAACGGCTGTATTGAGGTTAGTTGAAAAAATAAGGTTAAATGGAGATGAAATACCAATTCCAGATATCGCTGCTAGTTTTGAGAGGGTTGTGTCAGAAGTATTGGTAGAGAGGACAATAAAATGCGCAGTTGATTATGATTTAGATAACGTTGTTGTTGTAGGTGGAGTTGCGGCAAACGATACGTTAAGAAAAATGATGATTAGTGAAGCAGGTAAAAAATCTATTAAAGTTCATTTAGCTCCATTAAATCTTTGCACCGATAATGCTGCGATGATTGGAGCCGCTGCCTTATTTAGACTTAAATTTAAGGCACATGAAAGTTCTCTTGAATTGGGTATTTCAGGAAGACTTCCTATTGACCAAGCAAATACTCTTTATGCAAACAAACCTCCTTTCTAATAACTAATGAAAAAACAAACCAAAATAGAGCTTAAAGAAACAAAAAAGTTTGTTGATAAACAAGAGCTTAATTTATGGAAAAGAGGTTTTACTCCTCAAGCAGAAATTTGGAACGGAAGAATGGCGACGATAGGTATAGGAATAATATTTATTGTTATTTTTTTTATTAGTAAATTTTCTTCTATATAGAAATTATTTAAAAATTTTTTGTTTTTTTTCTTTAAAAGAGAGGTCTGATTTCCTTAGTCTTTAATTAGATTTAATTAATAAATATTCTTTATAGTAGACTTGAAATAAGATTATTGATTTAATCAAATTAATTAATATTTTTATTAAAAGAAACCTTTATGACTCCTGAAAAGCTTGGCTTACTTTGGGGTATAACTGTTTTCGCAGGAGCATGCGCACGTCTTATCTCTTCTGTATTTGGTTTTCCAAGTGTTGTAATTTTACTACTCTCTGGATTATTCATTGGTCGTTCAGGTTTGGGACTTGTTGAGCCACTTGATCTTGGACAAGGACTAGAAGCTATTGTTGGACTTTTAGTTTGTTTGGTTTTATTTGAAGGAGGGTTAAATTTAAAACTACCGGAAGGAAACATAAGAAATACTGTCTTAAAAATTTCGTTAATCAGATTATTTATTTCATTATCAGCAGGAATATTTGTGGCTCATTGGTTAGCGGGACTATCTTGGCCAGTAGCTGGAGTATATAGTGCGATAGTTCTTGCAACTGGACCGACAGTAGTTTCACCTTTGGTCGACCAAATAAAATTAGTCTCCCCACTTCCCGAGGTTCTAAAAGCTGAAGGATTGGTTCTTGAGCCCATCGGTGCTGTCCTCGCTTTGTTGCTGTTAGAGTTGATATTAGGAGATTTGCATGGGATTAAGGAGGTGTTTATTGCTTTAATGCAGAGATTAGGTGGAGGGGTTTTGATAGGTTTAAGTTCTGGATGGTTGCTATCTGAAATTTTAAAGAAAATAAAAAACGAGGCATCATTTGGAATTGAGCTTCAAGTTACATTAGGTTTTATTTTCCTTGTGTATGGAATTTGTGAATACATTTTGCCCGAATCAGGGTTGCCTGCATCTGTTGCTTCAGGGTTTATTGTAGGTAAAAGAGAAATTATAGATAAAGAAAGATTAGATAATTTGATTGGTGAATTAGCTCAACTTGCCATTACAGTTCTTTTCCCTCTATTGGCATCAGATGTTTCTTGGGGAGAATTAAGCCCTTTGGGTTGGGGTGGTATTGTTTGTGTATTAATGCTGATGTTGATTGTAAGGCCAATTTCTATATCTTTAGCAACTATGGGAAGAGAGTTAGATATTAAACAAAGAGTGTTTTTAGCTTGGTTGGCGCCCAGAGGAATAGTTACTGCCGCTGTAGCATCTCTTTTCTCAATAAGACTTGAGCAAGCAGGTGTACTTGGTGCCGGACGTCTTCAAGGTTTGGTATTTCTTACGATACTCATGACAGTTGGGATTCAGGGTCTTACAGCAAGACCTCTCGCGAATTTTCTGGATTTAATAGAAAAGAAAATATAGTTAAATAAGACATCTTTCAATTAAGGTTATATCACTTTTGTTTTCAGAGAATAATTCCCAACTTTGAATTAAATCTGGTCCGCTAAGACAACCAAAAAAAGCTACCCTCAATGACTTCATTAAAATCCCTTTTTTTATAGAGTTTTCAACAGAAATTTTGTGAATTATTTCTTTAGCTTTATTACTATCAATGGTTGATATATTTTCTTCTTTTAGATAGCAAAGGATATATTTTAAAGACTCTCTTGTCTCATCTTTATTGTTCAGAAATTCTTCCCCCTCTTTTTGCATTTGAGACAAAGTAAAAAATGGTTTTGATTGATCAATTGCATCCTTTAACAAAAGCATTGAGTCTCGAATTAGATTTATTAGTTTCAAATCCCATTCTGCTGAAGGAGATTCCCAACCCATATCATCCCAGTAATTTTTTATGAGTTGTCTTAATTTTGTTAATTCCATTTGCTTAATATATTGAGAATTAATCCAATTAAGTTTTTCCCAATTAAATTTTGCACCAGCTTTATTTATATCTGATAAATTAAAAACTCTAGATATCTCTTTTAATGAGAGAATTTCACTTTCAGAATCTTTTATTGACCATCCCAAAAATGCCATGTAATTGGCTAAAGCTTCTGGTAAATATCCCATTTCTCTGAATTCATCAATTGAAGTTACGCAATCACGTTTTGAGAGCTTTTTACCTTCACTATTCAATATAAGAGGAGTATGAGAAAAAATTGGCAATTTAAAATTTAAGGCCTTATAAATCAAGATTTGTTTTGCAGTATTTGAAATGTGATCTTCACCCCTTACAACATGAGTAATATTCATGAAATTGTCATCTACCACGACAGCAAGATTATATAGTGGATCTCCTATTTCATCGCCTAAAGCTCTTCTAGACAAAACCAAATCGCCCCCAAGATCCCTCCCTTTCCATTTTATTTCGCCTCTAATCTGATCTTCCCATTTGATTTCTGTTTCATCATCAATCTTAAACCTTATGACTGAAGATCTTCCTTGAGATAAAAATGCTTTAATTTCGTTACTCGTAAGATTTCTATGTCTATTGTCATGCCTTGGTGGCAACCCACTTGATTTTTGCTTTTCTCTAAGCTCAGAAATCTCACTTTCTGAAGTAAAGCATCTATATGCAGCTCCAATTTCCAAAAGTTTTTTAATATTTTTTTTGTAAATAGAAATTCGTTTGCTTTGTTTAATAGGCTCTTCATCCCAAGAAAGTCCTAACCAATTTAATCCATCTAATATGTTGGTTGTATATTCAGACTTAGATCGGACAATATCAGTATCTTCTATTCGAATAAAGAATTTTCCATTAGTTTTTTTTGCATATAACCAATTAAATAGTGCTGTTCTTGCTGTACCTATGTGTAATAAACCAGTTGGACTGGGCGCTAACCTTAAACGTTTTTCCAATTTCTTTTTAGAAAAGAACGGGACCGACGGGATTCGAACCCGCAACTTCCGCCGTGACAGGGCGGTGCTCTAACCAGTTGAACTACGGTCCCAGAATTTTTGTTCTAATTAAGGAACTGACTTTAAAATTATCAGATAATAATACTTAATTAATGTTGTTGTAATAAAAAACATTCATTCATTTGTGGATTTAAAGAAATAATTAATTTTTTTTACAACATAGACAATAATTAATTTTGTTTAGGGCCTAAAGCCTGCAGGCTCTATTAATCTAACTTGGTTACCCCGAGCTGTAAATTCTCTGCCTTGATCGCTTTGAACAACAACTCTTCCTCCAGATTTTACTCTGATAACCCTTGCACGAACCCATCCTAAAGCGGCTGATTCTAGGACTTTAACCACATCCCCTGGTTGAAGGTCTAACTCCATCTCAATGAAAATAATAATTTACAAAATGTTGATCCAAACGCGCCGTGGAGGACTTGAACCCCCGACATCAGGTTTTGGAGACCTGCGTTCTACCAACTGAACTAACGGCGCAATAAAAAATATTATAAGCGCCTTTATGACCATTAGGTTGAAATAACTTTACAACCTTATCGATCAAAGCGTTGTTTTACGCGAGTAGCTTTTCCTACTCTATCCCTTAGATAGAATAACTTAGCTCTCCTTACTTTACCTCTACGTTCAACTTTTAGAGAGGCAACTTGCGGACTATGTAGCATAAATACTCTTTCGACTCCAATTCCCTGAAAAATTCTTCTTACTGTAATCGTTTGGTTAAGACCGCCATGTCTCTTTGCAATAACAACTCCTTCGTAAGGTTGAACCCTTTCTTTGTTACCTTCTGTGATTTTCACTCCGACTTTAACTGTATCTCCTACATAAATTTCGGGTAATTGTTTTTTTAACTGTTCACTTTCAAATTCTTTTATTAAGTTTGATGAACTATGAATTTTTTCAGTTTGGGAAATAGATGCTTTTTTTTCATTTTCAACAGTAATTACTGTAGATTTGTCAGTTTGGTTAATGATTTCTGACTCATTTTCTTGTTTCTCTTTTGCCATTTTATGCTCAATAATTCTACAAGATTCTTATTTTAACCTTTCAACTAGCCTTTAGTAACCTTTTTAGCAAATACAAATTTTTTTGAAAACATTATGAACCAAGTTATTGGCATCCAAATAAGTCCTTAAGAATGTAAGGTTACACAAATTAATCCTTCATTATCTCCAAGTCACTCTCCTTCGTATAGAGGCATTAACCACTGAATATTATCTCTTGAATAGCCTAATAAATCTCTCAATATGCTTTGAAAATAACCCTGTCAAAGCTGAAATGAATAACGGGGGGAAACCCAAGGTGCCAATGATTTATGAAATTGCCTAGAATTCTTAATAAAATTCATTTTCTGTTTTCTTACTGATAGATTAAAATGGCCAAGCAGTCTATGGCTATTTTGATGATATTTACCTATTTCCATTATTTATTCCAATGAAACATTTTGCAGATCTTTTATTAAATAAAAATAATTCAAGATCTAACGATCAAGTCCCTTTTATTCAAAGAAGAAGAGGAATAGAAATAAAGTCTTCGAGGGAAATAAAATTAATGAAGAAATCTAGCAGGATCGTAGCAACTGTTTTGCGAGAAATAAATGACTTGATAGAACCTGGAATGAGTACAAAAGATTTAGATGATTTTGCAGAAAAGAGAATTAGAGAAATGGGCGCAGCGCCAAGTTTTAAGGGTTATCATGGTTTCCCATCCAGTATTTGTGCCAGTATAAATAATGAAGTTGTGCACGGCATTCCAAATAAAAATGTAACAATTAAAGATGGAGATCTTGTGAAAATTGATACAGGAGCTTATTTAGATGGCTTTCACGGTGATAGTTGCATCACTATTTGTGTTGGTCAAGTAAGTGATCAAGCCAAAAAACTTAGTGAAGTAGCCTTAGAAGCTTTATTCTCAGGACTTTCGAAAATTAAATCGGGAAATACACTGCTTGATGTGGCTGGAGCTATTGAGGATGTTGTGAGATTAAATGGGTTTAGTGTTGTTGAAGACTATACAGGTCATGGGGTGGGACGAAATCTTCACGAAGAACCATCTGTTTTTAATTTTCGAACTAATGATTTACCGAATATCATTCTTCGTGAGGGGATGACGTTGGCTGTTGAACCTATCGTTAATCAAGGCAGTAAGTTTTGTAAAACTTTAAATGACAAATGGACAGTAATAACAAAAGATGGGAAATTATCAGCACAATGGGAACATACAATTGTCGTAATGAAAGATGGTATTGAAATATTGACAGACAGAGAATTTTAACTACTAACCTTTGATATTATTAGAAGCTTACAATACAAAAAAATGTATAACTCTTTTAAAGGAAAAAGAATGTATGAAAGTGGATTTGGACTAACAATAATCAAAAAAATATTTAAATTTGCAAAATCGTAAATTCTGTTAGACACAAACTTTGGATTCATAATTCCTATTGGGTTCAATTCTGACTTAAAAGGACCCAAAATGATTTTCTTTATTTTTAATTTTTTCTTTGTATTTTTATCGAGAAGGTTTTTTTTAAAGGATACTAATTGTCCAATGAGTGATTTACTTACTTCGTAGGATGGATTTAGAGCTGGTAATATTTCCGCTTCCGAAGTATTTATCCAAATTTCTTTTACAATGGGAGATTTGTTTTCGCTAGCAATTGTTTCAAATAAATTTAAGAATTTAAATTTGCTTAAAGCATTTATTTCTATTGAATTTTCATAACTTGAATTGTGTTTTTTTCTCACATCATAAATTCCATGGTTCAAAATTAAGATATCAATTTTTTTAAGATGTTCCTGTAATAAGAATTCTTTCCCAACTTCCCATTTTATCCATTCGTTTGGAGAATGATTATTTATTTCATTATTATTTTTACTATGTGTAAATCCGATCACTTTGTATCCTTTATTTCGAAATATTTTTGTTAACTCTTTTCCTAATGCTCCAGAAGCTCCCGTAATACCAATAGTTTTTCTCTCACTCATGCATTCAATGGAATTTTGTTTAAACCTGATAATAGATCAATTCACCTAAAATTAATTGTCTTTTAGCGTGTTTTTTAATTTATTTGATTAAAAGTCATAAATAAATAATTGTATACCTCTAAAAATAATATTATCTTGAATCTATGGATAAATTTATTTAATTCATTATGAGTCAGATATTGTTAATTGGTTCATGCGAACCATTTAGTGGTAAGTCAGCATTAGTACTTGGAATATCAAAAAAACTTATAGAGGAGGGAAAAAAAATCCGTATAGGAAAACCACTAGCAACTTGTACTGAACTTACTAATCTTCCTGCAATGACTTACGAAGGGCTTATAGATGATGATGTTAAATTTATTGGCTCTACCTTAAATATTGTAGAAGAGAACTTAATTCCTTCAGTAGGTTTATTAGACAATATCTCTGCGGAGAAAAGAATTGCTAATCAAGACTTAAGCCCAGGTAAAGGATTTAAACAAATTGAGGCATTAGTAAATGATAATTTTGATGGATTAAATATTCTTGAAGCAGCAGGTAGCCTAAATGAAGGGATGATTTATGGTTTAAGTCTTCCACAACTTGCAAAACAATTAAATGCAAAAGTCCTAATTGTTAATCTCTGGGAAGATAGTAAAAGTGTTGATGCATTACTAGACGCAAAACAACAACTAGGAGATCATTTTGTAGGAGCCGTTTTGAATGCTGTCGTACCTGAAGAAGTAGAAAAAATAAAAAACATAATAATACCATCTCTCCAAGAGATGAATATGAAAATTTTTGGGGTGATGCCCAAATCTCCATTACTTAGAAGTGTCACTGTAGGTGAACTGATAAATAGATTAGACGCTCAAGTAATTTGTTGCCCTGAAAAAGAACAATTACTGGTTGAAACATTAAGTATTGGTGCCATGGGGGTTAATTCTGCAATGGAATTTTTTAGAAGAAGGAGAAATATGGCTGTCGTTACAGGTGCTGATAGAACGGATATTCAACTTGCAGCATTGGAGGCTTCAACTCAATGTTTAATTCTTACTGGTTTAGGAGAACCTTTATCACAGATAATCCATAGAGCAGAAGAATTAGAAGTTCCAATATTAAAAGTAGAGTTAGATACTCTTGCTTCAGTAGAAATTATTGAACAAGCTTTTGGGCATGTCAGGATACATGAATCAATAAAGGCATCATATGCCGTCCAGTTAGTTCAGCAGCATGTAAATCTACAAAATATTTTTGAAACAATAGATTTCCCCTGCAATATCTCAGATCAATGCTAATTTCAAATATAGAAACAATTTTATTTTGAGTCGTTCTCTAGACCTACCCTCAACCCAAGGTGTTGACACTTTAGCTCAAGAACTAGCAAAACTTCAGGATAATGGGAAAAGAAGGATTGCTTTTTTGGGTAGTAGACACGTACCTGTTGTAGATATTCACTTGATCGAATTAATCGCAAGGTCATTAGCTGAAGAGGGACATACTATCATTACCTCTGGCTCTCAGGGAGTTAATGCTGCAGTAATAAGAGCTGTTTTGGAAATTAATCCATCTTTGTTGACTGTAATTTTGCCACAGAGTTTAGATAAGCAATTACCTGAAATTAAAGATCAATTGAAGAGCGTAATGCATTTGGTTGAGAAGAGTGAAAATAATGAATTACCTTTACCGATGGCAAGTAGTCTTTGTAATCAAGAAATTATAAATAGATGCGATCAATTAATTTGCTTCGCTTTTCATGATAGTGAAACAATACTAAATAGTTGTAGATGTGCTGAAGAAATGGGTAAGGTAGTTAGTTTGTTATTTTTTGATTAAATAAACTTTTTTTTTATTTTTTTTACTTTATTTGGAGTAATAATAAAATTAATTTAAATTTGAGTAATGGCAGAAAATTTTTCGTTTGATGTGGTTTCCGATTTCGATAGACAAGAATTGGTAAATGCTTTGGATCAAGTCAAAAGGGAAATTTCTCAAAGATATGATCTAAAAGGAACAGAAACCATATTGGAGTTAGAAAAAGAAAATATTTTTATAACTACAAATAGCGAATTAACTCTAAATTCTGTAATCGATATTATTAGACAAAAGGCAATAAAAAGAAAACTATCTTTAAAAATCTTTGAATACAAGAGTATTGAAGCTGTAAGCGGAAATAAAGTAAAGCAAACTATAACTTTAAAGAAAGGACTTAATCAGGAAATTGCGAAAAAAATAAGTAAAAATTTGAGAGATGAAATTAAAAAGATCAATGTAAGTATTAATGGAGAAACATTGAGAGTAATGAGCAAAAGCAAGAATGATCTTCAATTGGCAATAAAGTTACTTGAAAATTTGGAGGAGACATATAAAATTCCTCTACAAGCAAATAATTATCGATAACATGTTAATAATTAAAATCTTACAATGTCAGACTATACAAAATCACTTATTGAATCATTGAGCCTAAAAATAAAAGATTATCCACGCTTTTCTTTAACAGAAATTGAGAAGTTTTGTTGGATGGCGGCCCATGAACATAAACATGGAGTCCTACCTTCTGAATACGATATAAGAGAAATAGATGAGGATCTTTATTTGCTTCTATTACAGAAATTTAAAGTAAATAATTTATAGGATTCATTTGTAAGACAAGTAAAAGAATTATTAAAAAAATATTTTAATTAAATACCTAATTAATGCATAAATTAATTTCTTTAAATATGATTAATAAAAATCAAAATTAAATGTCAACATCTTTTAAGAATGTCACTCCAACGGGGCCCGGAGGGACAGCAACACTATTAATTGTTTTATCTTTTACTGGATTCCTTTTACTTACTCAATCTTTATTTGTAGTGCCTTCTGGACAAGTTGCCGTTGTAACTACCCTTGGAAAAGTTAGTGGAGGTTCAAGAAGAGCTGGATTAAACTTTAAAGTCCCCTTCGTTCAGTCCGTCTTCCCCTTTGATATAAAAACTCAAGTACAACCTGAGAAGTTTGAAACCTTAACAAAAGATCTTCAAGTTATTAGAGCAACAGCGACTGTCAAATATTCGGTTAAGCCAAATGAAGCAGGAAGGATTTTTGCAACAATTGCAAGTAGAAACAGTGATGTTTATCAAAAAATAGTTCAGCCTTCTCTACTTAAAGCATTGAAATCTGTTTTTTCACAGTATGAATTAGAAACAATAGCAACTGAATTTAATGTTATTTCTGAAAGGGTTGCTGATACCGTTGCTGAGGAATTGAACTCTTTTGATTACGTAGATGTTAAAAGCTTAGATCTTACTGGGTTAGAAATAGCTGAGGAATACAGAGCGGCGATTGAACAGAAACAAATTGCGGGACAGCTTCTTTTAAGAGCTAAAACAGAAGTAGAAATTGCAGAACAGGAAGCCTTGAGATACGAGACCTTAAATAAAGGCCTAAATGATCAGGTTTTATTTAAACTATTCCTTGATAAATGGGACGGTAGCACACAAGTAGTTCCCGGACTTCCTGGAACTAATGGAGGAACTCCACCTGTAATAGTTGGAGGAAATAATAGATAAAATTAATTTTTTATAACGCTAAAAGATTGATCGAATGCTTCTATGGTTCGATCAATTTCTTCTTCACTATGAGCTAATGAAGTAAATCCAGCTTCAAATGGACTTGGAGCTAAATATACGCCTCGTTTTATCATCTCCCTGTGTAGTTTTCCAAAAAGTTCTGAATTATTTGTTTTAGCTTCTTCAAAGTTTCTTACTGGACCTTCGCACAAGAAAAATCCGAACATTGCACTAACGCTTCCACCATTTATAGCGATACCATTATTCTCAGCAGATTGCATTATACCTTCAATTAATCTAGAGGTAGCTAACCCCATTTTTTCATAAGTACCTTCTTGTTTAAGTAGCTCAAGAGTTTTGATACCTGCTGTCATTGCTAATGGATTACCACTTAATGTTCCTGCTTGATATACAGGACCTGATGGCGCAACCATGGACATTATTTCTTTCCTTCCCCCATATGCTCCTACAGGTAAGCCTCCTCCAATGACTTTGCCTAGGGTCGTTAAATCAGGCGTAACTCCGAATTTTTCTTGTGCTCCTCCATAGCTAATTCTGAAACCAGTCATTACCTCATCAAAAACTAGTAAAGATCCATTTTCAGTTGTGAGTTCTCTCAATCCTTCAAGGAAACCAGGTTCAGGGGTAATAAATCCTGCATTACCAACTATAGGTTCAAGAATGACTCCAGATATTGCATCAGGATTTTCCGAAAATAATTTTTTTACAGCTTCAAGATCGTTGTAAGGTGCAGTTAGAGTGTTTGCTGTTGTAGTTCTTGGAACGCCGGGGGAATCTGGAAGGCCTAAAGTAGCTACTCCAGAACCAGCTTTTACCAAAAACATGTCAGCATGGCCATGGTAACAACCATCAAACTTTATTACTTTATCTCTTCCTGTAAATGCCCTCATTAGCCTTAGAACTGCCATGCAAGCTTCTGTGCCACTGTTGACAAATCTGACCATCTCTACCGAAGGAACAGCGTCAATCACCATTTCAGCAAGTTTATTCTCTTGAACACAAGGAGCACCAAAACTAGTGCCTTTTTCTATTGCCTCTTGCAATGCTGTAATCACTTCAGGGTGAGCATGCCCACAAATAGCTGGTCCCCAACTACCTATGTAATCGATATACCTGTTCCCATCAACGTCCCAGGCAAATGGGCCTTTTACTCTATCAAAAACAATGGGCTGTCCACCAACAGACTTAAATGCTCTTACCGGAGAACTAACCCCTCCAGGCATCAATTTTAAAGCGGAAGAAAAAACTTCTTCAGAATGAGTGATATTAAATATGTCAGTCAAAATTTAAATAAATAGATTTTTGAGAAAGTTTCGTCATGTTCTAAGTTAGAAATAAGTAAAAATTTTGTCAATCAATATAAAATTCTACATTATGATATTTTTATCGCGATATTTTGGAATGTAAATAATTAATTATGGAGAATTTTGACATTAATCTAATTGATTTCGAAATTTTTCTTTAATAATAAGCGTTTTGAGGGTTGATTTAAATACAAGATCTTTTTAACTATATTTCGAAAAGATCGTCATCATCATCAAAGTAAACTTCACTTTGATTATCGATTTCTAAATTAATTAATACTGGAGCATGGTCACTAGGTTGTGAATTTTCTCTTTGACTCCTTTCTATTACACAGCTCTTAAGTTGTGAGGAAAGATTATTACTAATATAAATATGGTCTATCCTCCAACCTTTATTTAGTTCATAGGCATTATTACGGTAATCCCACCAACTCCAATGACCGGTATTTTTCTCAAAAATCCGAAAAGAATCAATAAATCTTCCTTTGATAACTTTTTTTAGCGCTTCTCTTTCGATCTTTGAAGCCATTATTCCTCCTTCGTATTTCTGAGGACAATGAATATCTATGTCAAAAGGGGCTATATTAAAATCACCTACAAAACAGACTAAATCATCCTCTCTCACTTGCTTATCTAAGAATGATGATAAATGATTCAACCATTTAATTTTATAATCGAACTTGTCAGAGTCTAATGAAGATCCATTTGGCACGTAAACATTTATTATTTTTAACCCATTGATATCTGCCGAAATTAATCTTTTTTGTTCATTAAAATTTAAAAAATTGCTTTTTTCTTCATTTTCATTTGTAAATCCTTTTATGATATTTTCAATCTTAAATTTACTTATAATCGCAACACCATTATAAGATTTTTGACCATGTACAGTAACTTCATAACCTAATTCCTCGAAAGGTGTCAAAGGAAAAGAATTGTCAATAACTTTAGTTTCTTGAAGACAAAGGATATCTGGATTGACATTTTTTATCCAATTTATAATTTGAGAAAGCCTAGTTCTAACAGAATTTACATTCCAAGTAGCTATTAACAATTTATTATCAAACTATGTAAAATTAAAATAGCAAAAATTTGTTATCTTTAATTATTTTGAAATTAATCAAAATGAAATTCAATTTAAATAAATATATATACATATCAGCTAAATTTTTTATTTTTTTTATTGCAATAATCAGTATGAGATCCACAATATTAAACGCAGAAGACTCATACTTAAATGAACTTGAAATTGATAGTTCCACAAAATTTGATAAGAGTAGTTCAGAATTACCTTCTAATCCCTTTGAAATAGTTGAGATGCTCAGAAGGGCGAATAGTATGAATGAAGCAACTAAGCCTTCTATTGCCATTGATGATGCTTTAGAATTATTTAATAAAATCGAAGAAAAAGAAAATCTTTAATTCGATTAAAATAACGTTCAAAACAAAAAAATTCAAATACAAACAAATATGATCAAAAATCCTATTCAAGAAGTTACAAATAAATTACAGTACAGAGCAATAGGTATTGTTAAAGGTGTTTACAAGCCAAATGATGCAGAAAAATTAAATCGAGGAACATTAACCGATAAAGAAGGAAAAATAATCGACACAGTTGTTCTTGGTAAAGCTTTATCTCTATTAAAAAAATATATCAACTTAGAGAGGAATTATTTTTGGATAGTTTATCCAAGAAACAAAAGTACTAATAACCTACATTTACAGGTAGCAGGTATATGGGATCCATATCAATTAAATCAAGTTGATATTAGTGATTCTGAAAAGGATCCCAACGACTTATTAGATGAATTAAATTTAAACAATAATTATTTTTCTATTAGAGGTGAATTAGTTTATGTAAATACACAAAAGAAAGAGATTGTTATCAAAATCTGTTCTTCTCCCCGTTCAAAGAGGTCAAAAAATACAACTTTTAAAATAATTATTGAGGGTGAAATTCCTCTTCAATTTTTGAATAATTTTATAAGCCTTGATGTAACTAGAGATGGAAATACATTACGTATGGTTAAGTACGAAGTTATTGAAAAAATAAAATCTAAAAAAGTATAGTATTCCATATGATTAGAAATTTTTTATCTGTGAATTTTTATTATTAAAAATCTATAAAGGGCTATGGAAGAAATATTTATTGAATGTTCCCCTGGGGTCTCTGGCGACATGTTACTAGGAGCCTTTATCGACTTGGGTGTACCAAAAAATATAATTGAAAAAACTCTTACATGTTTTGGACTAGAAAAATTATATTACTTAAATTTTAGGGAATCGAAAAGTTGTTCAATTCGAGGAGTGAAGGTTGAAATTGAAAAAATTGATCAAAGCACAAAAAGAGATTGGAGTAGTATCAAAAATTTAATTTTAAAGGCTCAATTAGAAAAAAAATTAAAAAAAAGAATTTACGAAGTTTTTGAGTCTTTAGCTTTTGCAGAGGGAATAGTTCATGGTATTGATCCTGAGAAAGTTCATTTTCATGAGATTGGTGCAATTGATTCATTAGTCGATATCATTGGCGTTTGCGCTTCAATTGAATATTTAAAACCAAAAAAGGTTTTTTGTAATGAACCAACATTAGGGAGAGGTTTTGTTCAAACTGATCATGGCAAACTATCAATTCCATCTCCTGCGGTTATAGAGTTATTGAGAAAAAAAGATATTAAAGTGATTTCAAGGATTGATGTAATAGAGGGGGAATTGTCAACACCAACTGGAATAGCTCTCCTTTGTAATTTAGTTGAATCTTTCAATATCCCTAATAAATATTCTATTAATTCCTATGGAGTAGGTATTGGGAACTTGGAACTGTCATGTCCAAATTTGGTAAGGGTTTTAAAAATTAATACTGATAAT
Organism: Prochlorococcus marinus str. MIT 9515; assembly: GCF_000015665.1. Lineage (NCBI taxonomy): Bacteria > Bacillati > Cyanobacteriota > Cyanophyceae > Synechococcales > Prochlorococcaceae > Prochlorococcus > Prochlorococcus marinus. The sequence goes on from NC_008817.1 coordinate 491,233, forward strand.
GAAAATCTAATACATAAAAAAATCAGCCCAAGATATGAAGAGATTTCTATTCAAGAGGCATTGATTGATGATCAAACATCTGAAGAAATTGCAAATCTTTTAGAGATATTTAGAAAACAAGGAGCTCATGATGTTTCTTGTCAGACAATTAATATGAAAAAAAATAGAACTGGTTTTTCGATCCAAGTTATCTTACCTATTGAAAAGCAAGAATATTTCAGGAAATTATGGTTTCAATATTCCAACACAATAGGATTGAGAGAAAGGAAAGAATTTAGGTGGGTTTTACTTAGAAGAAGAGGAGAGTGTTTAACTACTTTTGGAAATATTAAGTTTAAACAATCAATGAAACCTGATGGAACTATTTCAATGAAACCAGAAAATGATGAAATTTTAAGATTGCAGATTGAACATAATAAAACAGCGCAAGAGGTAAGAAGAATTATTAAAGAGTCATGCAATGAATTTAAAGCCTTTGAAGATTGGAAATAAGATTTAAGATGCAAAAAGATTTTTTGATTAAGGTTCTTAAGAATATTAATTTTGAGATGCTTAAGAACCTTTTTTTTCTTTTGAGTTTATCTTATTTCTGTATTTATTTTTTTAAAAATTTTGATCAAATTTCATTCAATGTAGATTTCGCTAGAAACGCTAACTATATATTGTTATCATTTTTGCTTTGTATATTAAGCATTTTTTTTAACGCACTAGCTTGGAAAAATATAGTTATTTGGTTTGGTAAAACTAAGACAAAAAATAATTTAATTTCCTTTTATGCCATTACGAATATTCTTAAATATGTTCCGGGTGGTATTTGGCATTTTTTTGAAAGATATAGCTTTTTAAAAGATATTAGTAATCCTCAATTGGCTTTCTACACTTCACTTATTGAACCTTATTTTATGTTGTGTTCATCTTTTCTCTTGGCTTCGGTCGGAATAATTTTTTCCCCATTTTATTTTTTATTACTATTACCATTGCTATTTCTCAATAAAAAATTAATCTATCTAATTTTACGAAGGTTAGAAACCTTAAAAACTAAGACAATTAGCGTTTTGAAAATTAAAAATGCCAAGTATCAATTTAATGAAAGAATAAAAATAATTTCTTTCTTCCCTTCCAAAGCCTTTTTTTTTGAAACTCTTTTTGTTTTATCAAAATTTATTGGATTTATTATTTGCCTTTACATAGTAAATTTTGAGCAGCAATATAATATTTTCTATTTATTAGTAATTTTTTGTATGTCTTGGGCTATAGGTTTAGTAGTTCCAACTGCTCCTGGAGGGATCGGTGTCTTTGAATCTTGTTTCCTTTTTTTTGTTGGGAAAAACATTCCACAAAATCCAATCTTTGTAAGTTTAATTTATTTTAGATTGATATCTACTTCGGCAGATTTATTATTAGGCCTCCCTTTCTTATTTAGAAAACTTTTAAAAAGAATTTAATTCTTTTTTTCTAAACTTGGAATCAATGTACTCGATGCAATTAAACCCACAATCGTTATGAAGAGTGCTGGTAATAGTGCTTCAGCCATTCGCTCATCTCCAGCATATTGATATATCCTTACGGATAATGTATCAAAGTCGAATGGTCTGAGAATAAATGTAATTGGCAATTCCTTAATTGTATCTACGAACACTAAAAGTGAACCAACAAATATTGGTCCTTTTAATAAGGGAAGATGTATCTTTTTAATAACATCAAGCCAATTAGAGCCTAAGCCCTTTGCAGCCTCATCAAGACTAGGAGATATTCTCTCAAACCCAGAATCAAGAGTTCCTTTTGAAATAGTCAAAAATCGAACTATATAACCCCAGATCAGAAGACATAAAGCTATAAAATGGAACTTTGTATTAGAAATAGTTATTAATGATATCGCTAATACTGTACCTGGTATTGCATATCCTATCCCTGCAGGGAATGTTATGAATTTAGTTAGTAAGCTCTTACTTTGACGATTAGCTAGTGTAAATATTAGAGAGAAAAATAATGTTAATAATGCAGCAATTATTCCGAGGCTAACAGTTCTCAAGGTTAGAGAAAGTAATTCTGTCGTAAATCCTTTTTTTAACTGATCAATATTTAGTAGAAACCATGAAAATGGAAGCCCAATCGAAAACAATGGAGGAAATAAAGTTACTAATACTGCTAAGTAAGATCTATATCCTCTTAATTCCCATCCAAGCGAATCTAATGATGCAGGATTTTCACTCCAACGCTTTGTTTTCTTTCTTGAGAATTTTTCAAACAAAATTAAAGCAAATACTATCAATAGGGCAACTAATGATAATCCAATATCACTCTTAGGATTCCCCTCAATAATCCAGTTCTCTGTTATACCTTTAGAAATACTTGGGATATTTAATAACTCAACTGTTCCCAGCTCATTCATAACTTCCATACACATAAGGCTGATTCCAGTTGTCAATGCAGGCAATGCCATTGGGAGTGCAATTTTAAAAAAACTACCCCATGGTCCAATTCCTAAACCTCTACTAGCATTAATTTGATTAACTCCAAATTTATTAAAACTTTCATTGGCAAGTATGAAAACATAAGGATAAGTAGTAATAGAAAGTATAAGAACTCCCCACCATAAACCAGTTATTTGATATCCCAAAATACTTCCTAAATCCTGTAAAACTGCAGTAATCAAATATGCTGGAGTTGCCAGTGGAATTAGTTGAAAAATACGAAGATTTTTCCTTAATCTAAATTCACAATTTGAGAGTAACCATCCATTTAAGGTTCCTAACCCACCTCCAAAAAAACTAGTTAGGATTAAAAGTTTCAATGTGCCAAATATTTCTTTTCTACCTGAAAATCCTAAAGAAAAATTTCCTCCTAAAACATAACCTATGCCTTCAATCAAGAAATTAAAAATTGGAATTATAACTACAACTGCAACAATTAAAGATGCAATATCTAAAGGTTTTAAATAGGTTAATAATTTTTTTGTATGTTTAATAATAATTTTCAAAAATTAAATTAAAACTTTATTATGCTTCGTCTCTCGAATTAAATCTACAAGAATCAAGTTGATTCTTAATAGTTTGATGATCTAAATTTTTTCCTATGAGAACAATTTTATTTAATTTTTCATTTTCCCACTCATAATCGTCAAGTGAAAAACGTTTACCTGATAAATGAAAAATGTGTTTTCGTTCGCTTTCTACAAACCATAAAATTCCTTTTGCTCTAAAAACATTTTGAGAGATTTGATTATCTAAGAAATTTTGAAACTTCCTTAAAGAAAATGGTTCAATCGTCTTAAAAGAAACTGAAGTAAATCCCTCTATATTATTAATTAAATCATGAGAATGGGAAGAGTGATCATGAGAATGGGAAGAGTGATCATGAGAATGGGAAGAGTGATCATGAGAGTGGGAAGAGTGATCATGAGAGTGGGAAGAGTGATCATTCAAATCTATATTTTTCTTCATCTTCTCATTAAATTGAAAAGTATCTGTTTCAAAAAGTCCCACACTTATTATCGTTTGCAATCCCACTTCACTATTTATCGCCCTCAAAATTCTTGGCTCTTTTTTTATCCCATTAATGTATTTTTCAATCTTATTTAACTGTGCATCAGTTACTAAATCGCATTTATTCAGTAGTAAGATATCACCGTATAAAATTTGAGAATAAGCAACACTAGAATTTTTTATATCAAAATCAAAGTTATCGGCGTCAATTAAAGTAATGATAGAATCTAATCTTACTTTTTCTCTTAGATCCCCTCCTGCAAAAGTCATTGCCACGGGTAGTGGATCTGCAAGGCCAGTAGTCTCAACAATTAAATAATCTATTTTTTCAGGCCTTTCTAATATCTTAGAAACAGTGTTTAATAATTCTCCATTTATTGTGCAACAAATGCATCCGTTATTTAACTCAATCATATCTTCAGCAGTTTTGATAATTAATTCATTATCAATTCCTATCTCTCCAAATTCATTAACTAAAACAGCAGTTTTAATACCAACTTGATTTTTTAAAATATGATTAAGAAGCGTAGTTTTCCCTGATCCCAAGAATCCACTAATAATGGTTACAGGTATCAATTTTTCAATCATTTAAATTATGATCTTTTGAAAGAATAAAGTAATTCTATATTAAATTATTTTTCGAAAATTTCATTAATTTCCGAAGCAATTTTCTGATCTAAATTTGTAATACCTCCTAAATCATGTGTACTTAGTTTAATAATTACTTTCGAATAGACATTTTCCCAATTGGGATGATGATTATATTTTTCACAAATTAAAGCAATCTTTGTCATAAAGGAAAAAGCTTCTATAAAGTCACCAAAATTAAACTCTCTTTCTAAGTGATTTGAGATGATTTCCCATCCGGGTATTTTGGCAATTAGTTCTTTTAATTCCTCATTTTGTAGAAGGTGTGGTTTCATTTATATTTAATATTGCTGAATATCATTATAGATATTTTAACTTTTTGAACCAATAATATGAACACTTATAATTCTTTCTTTTTTACTAAATCGATGTTCCCATAAATAAATAGCTTGCCAAGTGCCAAGTATGATTTCACCTTCTTGAAAACTTAAAGACAAATTAGTATTAGTTAAAGCTGTTTTAATATGAGCTGGCATATCGTCCTCTCCTTCCTGAAAATGTTCATAGTATATTTCCTTTCTTTCTTTCGATAAGGAGGTATAGCAATTGTTAGGGACTATACTTTTCATGAATTTTTTTAAGTCCTTTAAAACATTTGGATCAGCATTCTCATTTATAGTTAAACTACAACTGGTATGAAGTGATGTTAAATTTAAAATACCTGATTGGAAGTTACTTTTTTGTATAAATAAATTTAAATTGTGAGTAATATCAGTTAACCCCTCTCCATTAGTTTTAAAGATTAATTTTGAAAAAATTTGTTCCATAAATATTTAAATTCCATATAATTAATATTCTATTATGCATATAGTTTTAAAATTTTTACACTTTCTTCAAAAATTTTGTTCTAAGATATTTACTAATAATATAAATATTTTTGGCTGAAACTGAATGGAATAAGCTAGGTGCTTATCTAAAAGAAACTCAAATATTAGGCTCAATACAGAGTACATTATATTGGGATCAAAATACAGGGATGCCCAAGAAAGGAGCCTCTTGGAGATCTGAACAACTTACCTACATTGCCAAGAAACTTCATAAAAGAAATTCCTCAGAAGAGTTTTCAGATTTAATAAAAAGTGCTGAAGATGAATTTGTTAGTTCCCTGGAAACATTATCGAGTCAAGAAATTATTCAAAGTAAAAAAAAGAATCTTGAATTATTAACCAAAGAGTTTAATAGGCAAAATAATTTAGATCCTAAATTAGTTGAATCTCTCGCTAAGGCTAAATCAAAAGGTTATGAAAGTTGGCAAGAAGCTAAATACAAATCAGATTTTAAAATTTTCTTGCCATATTTTGATGATTTGATCAAATTACGTATTGAAGAAGCAAACCAAATCTCTGAAAAATATACAAATTGGGAAACTTTAGCTCAACCATTTGAACCTGAAATAACCCTAGAGTGGTTAAATAATATTTTCATGCCACTTAAAGAAATTATCCCGTCTTTATTAAGTGATCTCAAGAAAGGAGAAAAATATCACTGGGATTTAAGTCCCAAATCTCAGCAAAATTTGTGCTCTAAATTACTTGATGAGTTTGGGAGAGATAAAGATATAGTCGTAGTTGCAAAATCTCCCCATCCTTTTTCTATAACCTTAGGTCCAAATGATTACAGGATTACTACAAGAATTGTTGAAGGTGAACCATTCTCTAGTTTTCTGGCTACTGCTCATGAGTGGGGACATTCGATTTATGAACAGGGTTTGCCTTCTCAAAGTCATCAATGGTTTGCATGGCCTTTAGGTCAAGCAACATCAATGGGTGTACATGAAAGTCAATCATTGTTTTGGGAAAATAGGATAGTTAAATCAAAATCTTTTTCAAAAAGGTTTTTCAGGCATTTTGTTTCTGAAGGTTGTTCTTTGAATAATCATTCAGAACTTTGGAAATCTATTAATCATTTGCAAGCAGGCTTAAACAGAGTTGAGGCAGATGAATTAAGTTATGGGTTGCATATTTTAATTAGAACTGAATTAGAAATAGATTTGATTGAAGGAGATCTAAATGCAAAAGATATTCCATCAGAATGGAATAAAAGATATGAAGAATTATTAGGTATTAAGCCATCTAATGATGCAGAAGGTTGTCTTCAAGATGTTCATTGGAGTGAAGGTGCTTTTGGATATTTCCCTTCATATTTATTAGGACATATTATAAGTGCGCAAATATCTTCAAAAATGGAAAAGGAAATAGGATTAATTGATAATTTAGTTGAAGATGGAGAATATGAAAAAATAATCTTTTGGTTAAAAAATAATATCCATAAATATGGAAGATCTCTTAACTCTATGGAGTTAGTGAGAAATGTGACAGGAGAAGAATTAACATCAAGTTATTTTGTTAATCATTTAAAATCGAAGTTAAAAGATTTTTGCTAAAAATTTACTTTATAGATTGTGATTGAGTGTAAGGATGTAGGATAAATAAAAATAATTTTTTGATGGCAAACCTTAATCAACCTCCTAGCAGAGTTACTCCTAATTTATTGCATATTTTAGATGCTTTTACAGACAGTAAAAAATCAGTAGTTAATACAATTGTCGAATTGAATTCTAATACCATAAATAAATATGAGCTAATTACAGAAACTGGACATTTGAAACTTGATAGAGTTGGTTATTCCTCTCTTGCATATCCTTTTGCTTATGGCTGTATTCCAAGAACTTGGGATGAGGATGGCGATCCTCTTGATATTGAAATAGTTGGAGTAACAGAACCATTAGTACCTGGTTCAATCGTGGAATCAAGGATAATTGGAGTTATGAAATTTGATGATGGAGGAGAAGTTGATGATAAGGTAATTGCTGTTCTAGCAGATGATAAGAGAATGGATCATATTAATACTTTTAAAGATCTTGGAGAACATTGGCTTAAAGAGACCAAGTATTATTGGGAACATTATAAGGATCTAAAAAAACCCGGAACATGTAGAGTTAATGGATTTTATGGAATTGAGGAAGCTGTAAAAGTAATTCAAGATTGTGAATCTAGATATCACAAAGAAATTGAACCTAAATTGGTTGATTAATAAAAGATTATTTATCCCTAAATTGTTCAAATATTTCCGAGAGAATTTTATCTGCTCCTTGAAGTTTCAGCTTTTCAGCTAGTTTTTTACCAACTTCCTCTGGATATTTAACATTTCCACTTGATTCATCCTTAATAAGTTTTTTCCCATCAATAGATGCGACCATTCCTTTTAGGCATATTTCATCATTTTGAATACTACTATTAACTCCAATTGGAACTTGACATCCACCTTCAAGTTCTCTTAAAAAAGATCTCTCTGCTAAACATTTTTGGCTTGAGGCCTTATCTTCTAAGACACTTATAATTTTTAGAACTTCTTTATCCTCAGATTTACATTCTATTCCTAAAGCCCCTTGCCCAACTGCATGGAGGGAAATCTCGTTAGGAATAATTTGGTGTATTCTTGATTCAAATCCCAATCTTTTTAAACCCGCTGCAGCAAGAATAATACAATCAAATTCTCCGGAATCTAACTTTTCTATTCTTGTAATAACATTTCCCCTGATGTCTTTGAAATTAAGATATGGGAATTTGTACCTTAATTGAGCCAGTCTCCTAAGAGAACTAGTTCCAACAATTGAACCCGCGGGAAGACTCTCTAATTGATAAATTTCATTTTTTTTATTAACTACTAGAGCATCAGAAGGATCTTCTCTTTTTGTTATACATCCTAATTTTAGTCCGTCAGGTAAGTTGGTTGGCAAATCTTTTAAAGAATGCACCGCAATGTCCGCTTTACCAATGAGCATTTGAGCTTCAAGTTCTTTTGTAAAAAGTCCTTTATCTCCTATTTTTGCTAATGCCACATCGAGAATTTTATCCCCTTGTGTTGCCATGGACTCTATGGATACTTCCAAGTTAGGAATATTTTTTTCTAATTGCTCTTTAACCCATAATGTTTGAACCATTGCTAATTTACTTCTTCTACTAGCTATCTTTAATTTTAATTTAGTCATTAAATGATAAGTTTAAATAGGTTTAAGATAAAGTCGAATTTATCTTAAGATAATTTTTGGCAACTTTACAAAGCTGAAAATTATATTTAACTTTCTTATTTAATATATTCCTTTAAAACCCCATTTCTGTTTGGATGTCTTAGCTTTCTCAGTGCTTTTGCTTCTATCTGTCTAATTCTTTCCCTTGTAACATCAAATATTTGCCCTATCTCTTCAAGAGTTTTCATTCTTCCGTCATCAATTCCATATCGCAATCTAAGGACATCCCTCTCTCTTGGACTAAGAGTCGCTAAAACTCCCTCCAAATCTTCTCTCAATAAGGTTTTGGATACATCTTGTTCTGGGTTCTCAATATCAGCCTCAATAAAGTCTCCAAGCCTTGAATCCTCTTCTTTACCAATAGGAGTCTCTAGAGAAATTGGAAGCTGAGCACTTTTAGCTATAAATCTTAATTTCTCAATTGTCATCTCCATACTCTCAGCTATCTCTTCTTCACTAGGTTTTCTTCCGAATTCTTGACTAAGAACTTTTGTTGTTTTTTTTATCCTAGAAATCGTCTCATATAAGTGAACAGGCAATCTGATAGTTCTACTTTGATCTGCTATGGCTCTCGTTATCGCTTGACGAATCCACCAAGTTGCATAAGTAGAGAATTTATAACCTTTTTCATGATCAAATTTTTCTGCAGCCCTTATTAAACCTAAGCTTCCTTCTTGAATTAGATCTTGAAAAGATAACCCTCTATTCATGTATTTCTTAGCTATGGAGACAACTAATCTTAAATTAGATTGAACCATCTTCTCTTTAGCTCTTCTACCTAAGAGAAGTCTTCTTCTGAATTTTGAAAGAGGCATGTCTATTAATTCAGCCCATTCTCTGACTGAAGGGAAATGTCCCTTCTCAGACTCGAATTGTGTAGCTAACTCTTCAAGTTGGAGTAGATCAGCTATTTTTCTAGCAAGTTCAATTTCTTCATCGGGTCTTAATAGTCTTATTCTTCCAATTTCCTGAAGATAAACTCTTATAGAATCCTCTGTATAAATACCTTTTGGTCCTAGCTTTATGTTCCCAAGAGCTTTAGCCTCTTCATCAGAACCACTAAATTCTTCATTATTCTCGATAATTTCTTTATCCTTCAAAGAATTTTGTTGCGAGTTCTTAACAGGATCTAGATTTGTAGTAATTTTCTCTTCTTCTTGACCGGTTTTTAAATTTGAATTAATTTTTTTATTAGTTTTTTTCTTAGAGCTAGGACTAGAGTTTTTTGATTTTGCTGCAACTGGACACATAATGGACTCCTTTCTACGGTGAATTTAACTAGGTAAAATTTTAATTAGGGCAATTTTATACAATTAGTAGTAAAAATTTGCCTTAAGGACTTAGAAGAACTAACTCACAAAAATTGTGAATAGATAAAGTTTTTTTTAAATTGTTGAAAAAATTAAATAGTGTTATAGATTACCTAAAGTAAAAAGTCTTGGGATTTCTCAGACTGGCAGATCATTTTTTGAATTTTCACTCAATGATCAAAGCTTCATGTCTCCCTTAAGAACAGGATACTTACAATGTGCAAAAACACTTTGTGGAATGTTCAACAATCCAATACTAAGAAAAAGTTTTGATGACGGCAAGTAATAATTTATCAAATACCTCTTTTAAGTTTGAGGTCTTGCTTGATATAGGTAGTCATAGTAATAGTTTCTCTTATTTAGACGGTAATAATCTCGGAGTAGAAGTTGGTGATATTGTTTCAGTAAAACTTAAAGGAAGATTATTAAATGGATTAACGATTGCTAGAAACCCTTTCTTAAAAAGGGATAAAAATGGAAAAGATTTTGATGAAGAATCTAGGTTTAGATATTTGTCTATAGAAGGTATTGTGCAAAAAAAAGTGATTCAAGACTGGTGGAGAGAATGGCTGGAGACTTTAGCTTTATCTTATCGAGTAAGCAACTTAAAAATGTTTAAAACAGCTTTTCCTCCGGGATGGATTGGAAAACATAAAAAAATATCTCAAAAATATAGATATCAAATATGGATTAAATTACAACCTAATTTTCACTTCAGGAATTATGAATTAAATAAGAGAGAACTTTCATTAATAAATTTTCTAGGTCTTAAAGGGAAATGGCAAAGCGAATTAATTAAGTTTGGTTTTAATTCAAAACTTATAAATTTAATGATTAGTAAAAAACTTTTGATAAAGACTAAACGAAAAAAAATATTTAATACCAAATTAAGTTCTTTTAAAAATGATTGTATTTCAATTAAAAAACCAAATCTTACACAGGAGCAAAAAAAAGTATATGTGGAAATGCAAGAGATGCAACCTGGAGAGGTCTGTTTGCTCTGGGGAGAAACAGGTTCTGGCAAAACAGAAGTTTATATGAGAATGGCTGAAGATCAACTACTTAATAAAAAGAGCTGTTTAATATTGGCTCCGGAAATTGGCTTGATTCCTCAACTTATTGATAGATTTAGTAAAAGATTTCAAAGTGAGGTCATTGAGTATCACAGTAATTGTTCTTCAAGGCATAGGACTTTAGTTTGGGAAAAAATAATAGATGAAGATGAACCCGTTATTGTTGTAGGGACAAGATCTGCAGTATTCCTTCCTATTCGGAATTTAGGCTTAATAGTGATGGATGAAGAACATGATGTTTCCTATAAGCAAGATAGTCCAATGCCTTGTTACGATGCGAGAGATGTTGCCCTTGAAAGAGTAAAAAGAAATCCAACTAAGCTAATTTTTGGAAGTGCAACTCCTTCAATGAGAACTTGGAAAAGGGTTGTTTATGAAAAAAAAATAAGGTTAATAAGAATGAAGGAAAGAATATCTACTACAGAAATACCCGAAATTAAAGTTGTTGATATGCGTAGTGAATTTAAAAAGGGAAATACAAAAATTTTTTGCAGCGAATTATTAGAATTAATTTCTAAGCTTAAAGAGAATCAAGAACAAGCAATAATTTTGATTCCTAGAAGAGGTTATAACGGTTTTCTAAGTTGTAGAAATTGTGGATTTATAATCAATTGCCCTAATTGTGATGTACCTTTATCCGTTCATATGGGATCAAAAGGTAAACAGTGGCTTAGCTGTCACTGGTGTGACCATAAAGCAAAACTTATTTACTCTTGTCCAGATTGTAAATCAAATGCCTTTAAGCCTTTTGGGATAGGAACTCAAAGAGTTATTGAGTTCTTGAATAATGAATTCCCCGAATTGAGGGTACTTCGTTTTGATAGAGACACTACCTCAGGTAAAGATGGTCATAGAAATATCCTTTCAATGTTTTCTAATGGGAATGCGGATATTCTTGTAGGAACTCAAATGTTAGCAAAAGGGATTGATATTCCCAATGTTACTCTTTCTGTGGTTATTGCTGCAGATGGACTTCTTCATCGTCCAGACATTTCTTCAGAAGAAAAATCATTACAATTATTTCTACAATTAGCAGGCAGAGCAGGTAGAGCTGATAAAACAGGAAAGGTTGTTTTTCAAACATATAAACCAAGTCATCCTGTCCTCTGTTATCTCAAAAATAGAAATTATGAGGGTTTTTTAGCTGAAAGCTCTATCTTAAGAAAAGATGCAAAACTATTTCCTTTTTGCAATGTATGCCTTTTTAAAGTTTCTGGAAAGAACTATGAATGTACTGAAAATACTGCAGCTGAGCTGGCAAAATATTTGATGAGTTTTTGTCAAGGAGATAAGTGGACGGTAATTGGTCCTGCTCCAAGTTTAATTGCAAAAGTTGGGAATAAATTTAGGTGGCAAATATTAATGCATGGTCCAGAAAACTCGGAAGTCCCTTTGCCAGATAGGGCTAAATTATGGCAATTAATTCCCAAAAATGTCTTTTTATCACTTGATCTGAATCCGGTAGAGCTATAGCTAATTGGAAGGAAGTTCTGGAAAGTTAGAACCTATCTGGTATCTATAAAATCTTATTAAATAAGTAAGTAATATCGATACTAAGATAAGTAAAAACCCTAAAAATAATTTGTTCCAAATCCAAAATGTGAACTCCAGGCTATTTAATTCTCCAGGGATTAATTGCCATTTTATAAAATTTTTAGATAATTCCACCTTATTTTCATCTAGGTCACGAACTCTAACTCTATTTGGGTTAATAATATTCAAAGTTAGTTCTAAATCATCAACATATAAAAGATTATGAAGATCAAAATCTATACTATAAATATATTTTTTAAAAAAGAAAAAATTATTTTCAACACTATTAATTTTTAGATCAGTTGATTCTCCTAATAATGTACTCGCTGTTTTTTCTATTTTGTAAAGGGTTTCTTGAGCTGTTTCGATATTTAGATTTTTATTTGTAAAAGAAAAATCTAAATTTCCTTCTGATATTTCAGCATCAGGAAAAATTTCTTTGACTTTCTGTTCGAAATTTATTTGCCAAGGAAATTTTTTAATATATTTGCTTTCAATTTCGAAACTATTATTAATTGAGTCAATCTCACTAAGATCTAGGGTGTCATCAATTTTAACGCAGCCGCTTAAAAGAGGAATTAGTAATAATAATAAAAAAGAAATGATAAATAGAAATCCTTTCTGAAATGGTTTTGTTTCACCTGTTGGAATATTTGAGATGTTTATAAACTTTTTTTCCTTTTTATTTTTATTCGGTTTTATAGAAGTAAGAGATGTTTTGTTTAAGTTGGAATTACTTTCAATGGTAATATTCCAATTATCAGGTTTCTTGATTTCAGGAGAATCGATGATTTCCATTAAATACTTTGCATTATCTCTCACTTTAAAATCATGAGATTTTAAAAGTTCCTTACAAAATATTTTTGCCTCTTCCTTTTTATTAATTCCAGATAAGGCTGTTATCATTATTGTTCGTAAATTAACTCCTTCTTTACTTGAGGGAGGGTAAGATTCGATTATTGGGTATAAATATTCAATACAGAAACTATATTCACCTTTAATAAGAGCAAACTCTGCTGTCTCAACAACTTGCTTGTATGAATCCATTATCAAGCATTAATCATTGTTCCAATCCCTGAGTTTGTGAAAATTTCTAGAAGTAATGAATGCTCAATTCTTCCATCAATTATGTGAGCAGCTCTTACTCCTTGAGCTAAGGCTCTAATACAACATTCGGTTTTTGGGAGCATCCCATTAGAAACAATATTCTTTTCAATAAATTTTCTGGCTTCTTTTAGGTTGATTTGTTTTGCGAGACTATTTGGGTTATTTCTTTCTTTTAGTATCCCCGGAGTATCAGTTAGAAGAATAAGTTTTTCGGCATTTATTGCAGCAGCAAGTTCACCTGCAACGAAATCTGCATTGATGTTATGGGAAATGCCATCTGTTGTAGAGCCAATACTTGATATGACAGGAATATATCCTTTCGCAATAAGAGGTTCTAATAATTCAGGGTTGATTTGTGTGACTTCTCCAACTAATCCATGACTCCCATCTCCTAATTCTCTCGACTGAATTAAGTTCCCATCGAGTCCTGAAATACCTACAGCTAATGAGCCTGTTTTGTTGATTCCTCTCACAATCTGTTTATTTACTCTTCCCATAAGCACCATCTCAACTATTTCCATTGTTTTATCATCTGTAACTCTTAGCCCCTTCTCAAATTTTGGAGATATTTCTAATTTGCTAAGCCATCGATTGATTTCGGGACCACCCCCATGTATAACTACTGGACATACACCAACACTTGATAAAAGAGCAATATCTCGGAAGAAAGCTTTTTTTAATTTTTCATCTTCCATAATGGAACCACCATACTTAACAACAATTTTTCTACCTGAAAAACTTTGTATGTATGGAAGTGCCTCGCTTAATATTGATACTCTTAGAGAATCATCCATAATGACAAGAATATTGAAATTTGATTTAATTAATTAATTGAATTTTCCTAAATATATTCCAATATTTAATAAAAGAAAATCAAATCGAATTCCTTTTTATTATCGTTGATAATAAATTCTGATTCAAGCCCTTTGACGAAAAACCTATTTAATCTCTCTTGTTTCTCAATCCATTTTTCAAAGGGAACATCATTGATTTCAAAACGCATCTTAAAGCCATTTTTTTCCTCTTTTGAAATTTCTTCAATCTCTTTTAGTTGGGGTGGATTATCTTCATTCCATAAATTTAATGCCTCTAGAGAAGATTCAAGATGCGCTTTTATTCCATACCTCCATCTAGTTACATCTCTAACTAATTCGGTTAATTCTTTTGGTCTATTAAATCTATTTGCCTTGAAATCGTTTCTATTTATTAATTTAACTGGAGGTATTTCAGAAGTTTTCAAGCCAAGTCCAATTAGCAAAATTGGAACTCCATAAAAGAATGTTGGCACGCTTAGATTAACTGAGTCAGTAAAGTAGGCTGTCATCCCAATAAAAGCCAAAACTCCTCCTGCGACTGTTATTATGTTTGCAGGAGATAGGTATTTCTTCATTTTGTTTTATTAGAAAAGTTATTGAATATTATGCAAGATCATAATTCTACAAATCAAGAAGATTTAATTTTAAAACTTGATCAAGAAAGATCATGGTTGTTGGAGAATCTTGATAAAGGAAAATGGTCTGAGATTAGGAGTGAACTTGCTGATCTCGAAAGAAAAATAAGCAAACTCATTATACGTGTTCAAGAATCAAATATTGATACTTGATTTTAAAAGGGTATTTCGTCAACTTCAGGTACTAGAGGAGAACTATTCCATTGCGTATTTTCTGTATTTCCAGATTTCTCTTCAGAAGAATTGCTATCTTTGGTTCGAGAAATATTAGTTTCTTTTCCCTCTGAGGTTATTTGTCCTGCTGGACTTATATTATGAATTCTAGAAGCTGTAAGTTCAGGCTGCTTTTCTTTAGTGCCATCTTGTCTGGTTATTGAGTTCATTCTAAGACGTCCTTCAATAACTATGTTTTGACCTTCTTTTAATTCGCTCACCATTTCTTGCGCAATATTGCCCCAACCTAAAACTTTTAATTCTCTGGATGGATCCTCATTGCGTAATCCTTTGAAAATAACAGTCATTTCAGCAATGGGTGTTTTATTATCTTTGGTGTATCTCATCTGAGGAGAGCTATTTATTACAGCTTGAATTAAACAATGATTCATGAACTTTCTATTTAATTAAAGACATCTTGATGCACAATTCAGAAAATTGCCACGAAAATGTGTGGATCCTTTCAGGAACTTCAGATGGACCAGCCATCGTTAACAAACTTTTAAAACTGGATTATGTAGTATTTGTAAGTGTTGTCACCCATAAAGCGAGTATGTCTTACTCTGAAAATTCAAAGTTACACATCATTACAGGAAAATTAAATGATTCGAGAGAAATTATAGATTTTATTGAAAAAAATAAAATTAATTATGTAATAGATGCAACTCACCCATTTGCCTTAATAATTTCTAAAAATTTAAATGAAGCATGCAAAAAAATCAAAAAGCCTCTTTTGGCTTTTGAAAGGAAATCGGAAATAAAACATTCCAAAAACTTTAACTATATAAATGGTTTAAAAGATATAAAGCGGCAAGGTCTAGTAAATAAAAATATTCTGTTAGCAATAGGATCTAGATTACTAAATGATACTGCAAGTTATTATTTAGAATGCGGTGCAAATGTATTTACAAGAGTAATTCCAACATATGAGAGTATATCTAAAGCTTTTGCCTCATGTATTAAAAATTCAAACATAGCAATACTTGAACCTAGTAAAAAAAAAGGAAATATTTTAGAAAAAAAACTTTGTGATCATTGGGACATAGATTATATACTTTGTAGAGATTCTGGAAGTTATGCACAAATGAATTGGGAGGCAATTGTTTATGGAAGTGATATCAATTTATTTTTAGTTAAAAGGCCAAAACTAAAATTTAAAAATCCGCTACTGTTTTTTGATTATGATGAGTTGATAAACCAAATAACTAAAAATTAATACTTTAGGATGAAGCCAGTCTTACTCGTGATATCAACTGAACTAAATAAAAAATCAGCTAAAAAAATTGCTAAGTTATTAATCAAAAAAAAACTTGCAGCATGTGTCTCCTTAAAAGATATTAATTCAATTTATGAATGGGAAGGAAAAGTTGTGGAGGTTAATGAGGTTGAGATTACAATAAAAAGTAAACTGGAATTGAAAAATGATTTGATAGTTTTCTTACGAAAGATGCTGTCTTATGATTTGCCCCAAATCGTTTATAAAAAATTTAAATCTGAAAAAAATTATATGAATTGGATAAACAAATCTTGCTTAAAATGAGTGTTCTTGTAATAAATTTTTGAGATTAATATTAGATCTAGAACCTAGCTGAGTAATTATATGACCAGCGCAAATTGAACCTAATTCTCCACACTTCTTTGTAGGATAGTTATTAATTAATCCATGAATAAATCCACCAGCATAAAGATCTCCCGCACCTGTTGTATCAATAATCTTTCCTAATATTTTGGGATTTATTTCTTCAAGCTTACCGTTATTGATAATTAAAGAGCCTTTACTGCCTAAAGTAATTATCACTAATTCGCAAATTGAGGAAATAGATTTTTGACAGCTTTGTAAATTATTTTCTTCAAATAGACTCAATACTTCAGATTCATTACAAAAAACTATATCTACATAGTTATCAATTAATTCTAAGAAACTTTCTCTGTGCCTATCTACACAAAAAGAGTCCGATAATGAAAGTATTATTTTTGTATCTGATTCTTTGGCAAGCTTAGAAGCTTTAAGAAAGGCTTTTTTGGCTAGATCACTATCCCATAAGTATCCTTCTAAGTATAAATATTTGCTTTCTTTAATTAAATTATAATCAACATCTTTAGGCTCAAACTCAATAGATGCTCCTAGATATGTACACATAGTTCTTTGAGCATCTGGAGTTATAAAAATTATTGAATGTGCACTTGATGGTCCTTTTTCTATTGGCGGGGTGTTAAAAATAGTATTACTTTTTTTAATATCAATAGAGAAGAAATTTCCAAAATTATCATTCTTCACTCTTCCAATAAATTGAACATTATTCCCTAACTCAGCCAGGCATACGACAGTGTTAGCAGAAGAACCTCCTGATATTTTTTTAATTACTGTGCAATTTTTTAACAAAGTTTCAGATTCATTAGAGTTGATAAGATTCATAGATCCTTTTTTAAGATCATTTATCTCGAGAAAATTATCGTTAACATTTACGATAATATCTACGATTGCGTTTCCCAAACCAATAAGATCAATACCTTTTTTTTGATCAAAATTTTTATTTTTTTCTTTCATTTAATTTAAAAATTTTTTGATTATCTTAGAAGAGCTCTCTTCGGACCGTGGATAGGATCTTCAATCACTATAGTTTGATCTCTATTGGCACCTAATGAAACGATAGCAATTGGTACTTCCATTAATTCAGCAAGAAATCTTAGGTAATTCATTGCATTTTCAGGCAGATCAGATAGTTTTCGGCAGTTAGCGGTAGAACATTGCCAGCCTTTTAATTTTTTAAATATTGGTTTGCATTTTTTTAAGTCATCAGAATTTGTGGGGAAATAATCTATTTCTTTTCCATCCAATTCATAGGCAATACAGACTTGAATTTCATCTAACTCATCTAGGACGTCTAGTTTTGTTACTGCTAAACAGTCAAGACCATTTACATAAACAGCATACTTACCAATAACTCCATCAAACCATCCACATCTTCTTCTTCTTCCTGTGGTGGTTCCAAACTCACTTCCTCTATCGCAAAGTTGATCATTAATACTTCCTTGTAATTCTGTAACGAATGGCCCCTCCCCAACTCTAGTAGTATATGCCTTTGCCACTCCTATAACCCTATCTATAAGCGTTGGCCCAACTCCAGCTCCGATACATGCTCCTCCAGATATAGGATTCGATGAGGTTACAAAAGGATATGTTCCATGATCTAAGTCAAGTAATGTTCCCTGTGCTCCTTCAAATAGAATGTTTTGCTTATTTTTCGCGGCTGAGTGAATAGTTCTCGTACAGTCAACTACATGCTTAGATAACCTCTTCCCATAATCTAGATATTCTTTAATTATTTCATCTTTACAAAGAGGTCTAATGCCATATATCTTTTCAAGTACTCCATTTTTTTCTTTAAGTGGGATCTCTAAAACATCTTTTAATCTATCTTCATTGAGTAAGTCTCTTATTCGAATCCCATTTCTCTGTGATTTATCAGCATATGTTGGGCCAATTCCTCTCCCCGTTGTTCCTATTTTATTTGAACCTCTATCTGCTTCCATAGCTTCATCTAATAAACGATGGTAAGGCATTGTTACATGCGAAGTAGATGAAATTTTTAGTCCCGAAATATCTATTCCATTCTCAATTAACATATCTATTTCTTTAAGCAATATCTTTGGGTCAACTACTGTTCCTGATCCAATCAAACAGGTAGTGTCTTCATAAAGTATTCCAGAGGGAATTAAATGTAACTTTAATACCTTATCATCGACAACAATGGTGTGCCCAGCATTCACACCTCCTTGATATCGAACAACAACATCTGCTGATCGACTTAATAAATCGGTTATTTTACCTTTTCCTTCGTCACCCCATTGAGCTCCGATAACAACAACATTAGCCAATTTTAAAAAAGCATTATTTTTGTACGAATATATAATATATTCAAAATTCTTGTATAACTCTAAAAAAGTAAATCATTTGTATTAACTTTCTCTGAGAACCATTTTTTCGGCAAGTGAGAATTCCTTAGTTAAACGCTCTTTAAGTTTATCCGGTAGAGGCCTTGTTGCAAAATTCTTGTAATGACCAGCCATAGCATTTAATGCTGTCTGCATTGTTGTAAATGATTGAGTTTTATTAACCATACCCCTATTTCTATATCTTGAAATATAGTCAGTTATTAGAGCAAGTGATTCATCTCTAACCTCGTTCTTATTAGGAGAATCTTTTGGTGTGTCAACTGCAATTTGTAAAGTTTTAACGACAGATATTGTATCTTGAGTGTAATCCCCAGTCATAGATGTCTTTGCTGCATATGAAGGGGAATTAAATAATGTGAAAAAAATAGATAAACAAATGGTAAAAGATATAACTTTTGCAAAAAAATCAGGAAATAATAAAGGCTTTTCTTTAACTAACATAACTTTACTCCGAATAAAATTTAGCTTTAAGAATTTTCATTGTACAGTATTTTTGATTCGGAAATAAATTTTTCTAACAAATTCTGTGAAGAAATCTTAATTTTTCTTTTGCTTGATCTGCATATAAATTCTACTTCTTTATTGATCGAATCTCTGCCAATAATTATTTGAAAAGGAATACCAATTAAATCCGCATCTTTGAACTTAACTCCTGCTCTAACATCTCGGTCGTCAAGTAACACATCAATTTTTTTGCTTTCAAACTCCTTGTAAATCTCTTCAGTAAGTTTTGTTTGATATGGATCTTTTAAATTAGTTGGAATAATTAAAATCTCAAAGGGAGAAATTTGAATTGGCCAAGAAATACCATTTTCATCATGATTCTGTTCAATAGCTGCTTGAGCGATTCTTGTAACGCCAATTCCATAACAACCCATCCATAAATTTTTCAATTTACCATCCTTGTCAGAGAATTTTGCATTCAATTTCTCGCTATATTTTTGACCTAATTGAAAAATATGTCCAATTTCAATACCTCTTTTTTCTTTTAACTCTTCATTACTTTCAAGGCTAATACGATCTCCTTTTTTTGCATTCCTTATATCTGAGATTAGGAATTGATTATCAATGAATGAAAATGTTTGGAATACTTTATGAAAATTAACTTTATTGCTACCACTTACAAAACTTGAAAGATTATTGGCAGAGTGATCAGCGATTCTTATCCAACTTTTGTCCCAACTTGAACTATTTTTTATTACTTCATCATTAATGTCTGGTCCAATGTAACCTAATGGAAAATTGGTTAGATTTTTTTCAATAGTTGCATTGTCTTCAATTATTTCTAGGCTAATCAAGTTTGAACTATATTTTTTGCTAATCAAATTAAAAAGTTTAATTTCATTTATATGTTGATCTCCTCTTATACATGTGAGGATTGGAAGTTGGGACTTGTTTTCAAATTTAGCGACGAATATAACGACTTTAACTATTTGGCTAGCATCCAAATCATTTTCCTTACATATATCAACAATTGATTTTTGATTAGGTGTTTCTAACCATTCAGTTTCAAAACTTTTTAAAGGAATCTCTTTTGAAGGTAAAGAAATGGCTTTTTCAATATTAGCTGCATAAGAACCACTTTCAGTAAATAAAATATAATCTTCGCCGGCATCTGCTGTTACCATGAATTCTTTAGATGCGGCCCCTCCAATAGCTCCACTATCTGCATCTACTCCAACTGTATCTAATCCACAATTTTTAAAAATATTTTCATATGATCTTTCCATTTTTTCATAAAAAGATGACAAATCTTCTTTTGAAGAGTGAAAAGAATAACCATCCTTCATTATGAATTCCCTACTCCTCATCAACCCAAATCGTGGCCTTATCTCATCTCTAAATTTTGTTTGTATTTGGTAGAAACATAAAGGTAGCTGCTTATATGAATTAATAATTTCTGATGCAATATTTGTAATTACTTCTTCATGTGTTGGTGCCAAGCCAAATTCTTTCCCTTGCCTATCCTTGAGATTAAACATTATTCCTTCCCCGGCTGTATAACCTTCCCATCTTTCACTCCTTTTCCATAACTCTGCTGGGTGGAGTTGGGGTAAAAGTAATTTTGAACAGCCATTATTATTTAGTTCTTTTTCAATTATGTTCGATATTTTTTCAATTACTTTGAGCATTATCGGCATGTATGCATATATTCCACTATTTACTCTGCGAATATAACCCCCTTTTAAAAGTAATTGATGAGAAATAATTTCTGCTTCAGAAGGAGTATCACGAAGCGTCCCCAGAGGAAAGGAGGTGGTGACGCGCATATAAATAAATTTGTAATTATGTTTAATTTTATCAATTAAGTCGTAAAAAAAATTTAAAGTATCTTGAGTCCCTGAAGGCAGGTAGTTTAGATTGAGCCTTTCTGCTACTTTCTTCAATAATAAAACTTAAAATTTTTAGGTAATTTCATTAACCTTGAAGGCATTTTTAATAAAGTTATGGACAATATAGATTCCAATATTTCTAGTTCAGAAGAATTAGTTGGTATTGATGAAGTTCAAAAATTCCTTAACCGATCAAGAGCCTCTGTTTACAGATACACAAATACAGATCTAAGGAATTTAAATCCTAGTTTCAACCCAAGAAAATTAAACCCAGAATATAGAACGGATCAAAAAGATCCATTACGTTTTCACCCAAATGAAATTGCCAGATTTGCAAAAGATATTTTAAGAATTAAAGAAGTGACTGTAGAAGTTTTTAATTCTCCATCTTCTGCTGCTCAAAATATACTTTCACAAATACTTGAAGAATTAAAAAGTATTAGATCGTTACTCGAAAAAAATTAGTTTAAAATTTAATTTTTTAAAATACATTTTGATTTATTTACTTTTTAATTGTAAAATTAAATTTGTTAAGTTTAATACTCAACTTTTAGCAAGTAAAACTCTTGAAATACTCAAATTCAAAGAAGTTTGTCGAAGGTAAATTAAGCGAAAACTCCTCTCTTATTAATACTCCAAGTGAATTAATAAGGGATGATGATGATGACCCCTTAAGTATGAGGAGCCTCTCTATATCTTTTCTTGGGATCATGATTGCTTTTCTTACAATTTTATTGCCTTCAATAAGTATTTTGCTTGGTAGACCTTTATCTCAAGGAAATGAGATTACTTCTTTTCACTTAATTAAAAAAGATGGATCTTAGTTTGATACCTCCATCTCCAACGAAGGGTATAGTAAATTTAGTGGTTGAAATACCAGCTGGGAGCAGGAATAAATACGAATATTGTTCTCAAGCTGGAATTATGGCACTTGATAGAATTTTACATTCTTCAGTAAGGTACCCCTTTGATTATGGTTTTATTCCAAATACACTTGCTGATGACGGGGCTCCGCTTGATGCAATGGTAATAATGGATGAACCAACATTTGCAGGTTGTTTAATTAAAGCAAGACCTATAGGAGTTTTAGATATGCATGATTGTGGGCATTATGATGGCAAACTTTTATGCGTTCCTGTAGCTAATCCAAGACAAGATAATATAACTAGTATTAATCAAATAGCTCCTAATCAATTAGAAGATGTCGCAGAATTTTTTAGAACAAGTAAAGGTTTAGACGGAAGAACAGTTCAAATAGATGGTTGGAGAGATTTTGAAGTGATTGAGGAACTTTTAAGAAAATGTACATCTTCAAAAAAGAAAACCTTTAAAGTTCTAAAAAAATCATCAATAGTTAAATAAATTGAAAAAAGTAATTTTTTATAGCTATCCAAAATGTTCAACATGCAGAAAAGCATCAAAATGGCTTGATCAAAATAATATAAACTATAAATTTATAGATATAGTTAAAGAACCTCCTTCAAAAAAATTTTTAGAAATTGCTTTAATACAATTTTCGTTTGATATTAAAAAAATATTTAATACAAGAGGTAAGAGTTTTAAATTAATTGATTTTGATATTTTTGACTTAACAAAAAAGAAAATTATTGAACTATTATCAAATGATGGAAAATTAATAAAAAGACCATTTTTAATTATTAACGAAAGTGAATTAATACTTGGATTCAATGAGTCTGAATATGCCGCCAATTTCAAATAGAGCTTTAATTTTAAAATTAAATAAATTTTATGAATTCATCCTATAAAAACAAACTTCTTGAATGGGGACCACTACTTTGTTTGACTTTTTTGGTTTCTTCTTGCAGATCTTTTATAGCAGAACCGCGTTACATTCCATCAGGTTCAATGCTACCTGAATTACAAATAAACGATAGATTGATTATTGAAAAAATTTCTTTAAAAAAGAAATTACCTCAACGAGGAGATATTGTTGTTTTTAAATCACCTTTTTCTTTCGATGAAAAACTTGTTATGTCACGATCAAATCCTTTGCCAAATAAAAGGTATTGTTTTTTTATGAGTTTTCCTCCCATGTCATTCATCCCTGGATTTAGAGATCAGGCTTGTGATGCATATATAAAGAGAGTAGTAGCTTTGCCTGGAGAATTAGTAAGTGTAAATGTTAAGGGTGAGGTAACAATAAATAATAAAAAAATTTTTGAGCCATATGTTACCAATTTCTGTTCCGAGTCCTATTTTAATAATTGCGGAGGATTTAAAAGTTTGAGAGTACCAAAGGATCATTTTTTGGTACTAGGTGATAATAGATCAAATAGCTGGGATGGAAGGTATTGGCCTGGAGGGAAATTTCTTCATAAAAAAGAAATTATTGGGAAAGCCTATTTTAGGTTTTGGCCTTTAAACAATTTTGGTTTTTTTAGAAATCAAGACCAACCTCGATCACTTTCCCTTTAATTAATTCATTCTTCTTAGGAAAATTTGAGGGGGAATCATATCCTAAATTTTTTTGACTATTCACCCATTTTGTATCAGGGTCAAATATAAGCCATCTTTTACTGCCTAGAGATAATTTCTCTTGATTTATATTTAATAAATTAGAGGAATTAAAACTTAAATAATTCCATAGCTTTGAGATCGGCCAATCTCTTTTGATAATAAATTCTTTCCACAATAATGGTAAAACCAATTCAAAAGAGCTTATTCCAACGGACCTATCATTTATTGGGATAAAGGTATTTTCATCATTAAATCCAATTGAGTTTACTGCAATAGCCTGAATTAAATCTTTTTCTAAACCTTTTATTAAAAATTCTCTATTTTCCTGAGAGCCCAATGGAGGATCTACTTTCCAACCAAGATCATCTAACTCCAAATTATTTGTATCTGCTATTAAGCTCCACCAACTAATGGTTGTTGAAATTGGAATTTTTTGCTTTTCAATTTCTTTAAGAGAATTTGAATCTGAGATATTTTTAATTATTATATTTTTACTTTGAAAAAGGTTCTTGAGTTCTAAGATGTTCTTAACTTCAGAAAGTTCATTATTATTATCAATAACGTAAAACCCCGATTGAAGTGATTTAAGATCTTTATTAACAATTCCTTTTTGAACTGAATTTTTTTTTGTTAATGAAAATATTATTGGAGATGAATTGACTGTATCAAGAGACAGGCCTTTGAAAATTATTGGAGAATCAAAAAAATTTCTTGTGCAGAGACCTATTGAACCTGATTTTAAAAGTTCATCATGAGGAGAAAGATTTATTCCTTCATCACCTAAACTAAAACTTCCCCAAAAATAAATATTTAGATCGAAAGAATTATTATTCTGAAAGGGTATTTTTTCAGGCTTATCTCTCCAATTGTCACTGTTTGGAAGAAAGGCAATTGCCCCAAAACCTGATTTTTTTGCTCTAGACTTTAATATTTCTAAGTTATCATTAGAACCTGTTAATGGATCTTTTAAAAATGAGTGAATATCGACCAGCAGCGGGGCAACTAATTTATTACCAGATTTAGAACTCTCAATATTTTTTTTTAAGGCTCGTTTTTTAGCTTCATCACCAAATGCTTCTATTTTTCCATCAATAATTAACAAACTATCTTTATATGCCTTTGTATTGGGGCCCATTAAAATGTTGATATTTTCAAAAAAAAATGTTTTCTCCATTTTTAAAGAGCGCCAGATGCTGTGGAATCTAATATCCCTCCAAGATGTGTAGTGATGTTTAGAGCACTTATAACATGATCTTTTTGGGGATCATTAAAAAGATCAATAATAGTTATACCTCCATTACCTTGTTTTATCATCCATATGTTGGAATAATCAATGCCTAATAAATTACAAATCAGAGTTTTGTTGACTGCATCATGTGCCACTAATAATGTTAAGTCATATTTTTTTTGATTAAGACAAATTTCTTCCCAAGCCTTAATAGATCTCTCAGATACTTCTCTAATAGACTCACCTTTAGGCATTGTTACCTCTTCAGGTTTTTCATGCCAACTTTTAAGTAATTCTGGCCATTGTTCTTTAATTTCATTTTCTAACTTGCCTTCCCATAAACCATGACTTATCTCTACTAATTTTTTAATTTTTTTAATTTCTATATCTGATTTGTTTTGAAGAATTATCTGTGCTGTTTCATATGGCCTATCCATTGAACTTGAAAAAGCTTTGTTAAAGTTTACTTCCTTTAAGTAAGTAGAAGCTTTTTTCGCCTGATCTTTCCCATTATCGTTTAATGGGATATTAATTTGCCCCTGAAATCTGCCTTCTTTGTTCCAGTTAGTTTCGCCATGTCTTACTAGGAATATTCTAGAGTCGCCAATCTGATCAGGTATTTTCTTATTTAGATGAGATGTCTGATTAAGACACTCAATTTGTGTTTTAAATGAATTTCTAAACTTTAAAATGTTGAGGATTGAAAAAGAGGCATTATCCAATTTTAATTTTCTAAAACCTTTTTGAGGTCTACCAATTAATGAGAGAATTAAACATCTAAGAATTGCATTGTGGCCAACAACTAAAATGTTAACTTCATTTTTTTCTAAATAGATATTTAAAATATTCTTGATGAATTCATTTGCCTGAGAATATAATTCTTGGATCGGTTGATACGGCAAATTATCATTACCATCTAATTTTAAATTTTCAGGATCAGTTTTCCAAAGAAGATATTTTTCTGGATATTTGTTTTTTATTTCATTAATAGTTAAACCAGACCATTTACTAAGATCTACCTCTAGTAAATTTTCGTCGTATATTATATTATTTTCTCCTTTTAAGTTTTTTTTAATTGTTTTTGCTGTCTCTGCTGCTCTTGAAAGTGGAGATGAATAGATCTTGTTGAAATTGATATCTGATAATGCCTCCCCCGACTTCAATGCCTGTTCATAACCTTTATCGGTTAAATATGATTCATCTGTCCTACCTTGGATTAATCCCTTTTCATTAAAACTGCTAAGTCCATGCCTAACTAAAACTAGTCTAACGCTCATTATATAGATTTAAGAATTGTAGTATTTTAATCATCTCATGGCGTGATAAAAATAGGTATAAGATTATTAGAAATTTCAATGAAAACTAAATTTAGTTTTATAATTTATTATCGTATATATGAATAAAAATACCTCAAAGACAAAAATATTTTTGGTTTTTATTTCCTTAATAATAACATTTCTTGTCTGGCAACAAGGACTTCGCGATAGTCTTAGCAGACCTTCCGTTGGATTTGATATAGGTCAAAAAGAAAAAGAAATTACAGAATTAGCTTTGCCTGCAATACCTGATGAATTTAGAAAAATTCTTGTTGTCAATGATCCAATTGAAGAGATTAAAACTTCTCTTTCTGAGATTTCTTTTAGTGAATTAACAGAGAGGAATAAATTAATTTGGATAATTTCTTTAAGTGACAATGAGATAAAAGATAATGATGAATACCTCAATAGCTTTGACAATAAAAAATATAAATTGGTAGTAAAAGATTTACGGAAAAGTAATATTGATAGTTCATATAAACCTGACGATGATTTACTAGATTTGTTCAAAGAGGATAGATTTCTATACCACTTGCTAAGTAAAAGATTTGATTTTAATGAGAGTCAATTGATAACAAATGCGCTTTCTAAAAAAATGTTTTTAAAAATCATAGTTATTAGATTAGTACCTATATTAACAATAGTTTTGGGTTCAATACTAGTCCTAAGAACATCATGGAGTCTTCTAGTCTCAAGAAAAATTGAATGGGGAGAATTCAAACCTCTAGATTTAGATTTGTTGGATATGATTTTGTTGATATCAGGAGGATTTGTTGTTCTGGGAGAAGTGATTTCCCCTTTGTTTTCTATAACTTTAGTTGAATTGTTCTCCTCTAATCTATCAATTGAGTTAATACAATCATTAAAAATATTTTTTGGATATCTTTTTATGGCAATTCCTCCTCTTTTAATTATTTATTATCAAATAAAGTCTTTCGATAATAAATTTATTTTTAAAAAAGATTATTTTCAATTTAAATTTTTACCCATTAAAGAATCGATATTTCAGGGATTCAAGGGTTTTTTAATGATAATACCTTTTGTTTTGTTGGTATCATTAATTATGAATCTTTTAATTGAGAATCAAAATGGGAGTAATCCGTTGCTTGAAATCGTTTTAAATAATAATAATTATTTTTCTTTTTTCCTTTTGTTTTTAACAACTACATTTTTAGCTCCGTTGTTTGAGGAGGTTATTTTTCGAGGAGTTTTGCTACCAATTTTATCAAGAGAATTTGGTATTATATTGGGTATTACGATTTCTGCTTTTATTTTTGCCTTGGCTCATTTGAGTATAGGTGAAATGCCACCATTGTTTACGTTAGGGTTGGGGTTGGGAATTACAAGAATGATTTCAGGAAGATTATCATCTTCTATAGTTATGCATTCTTTATGGAATGGAATGACTTTTTTGAATTTGTTACTATTGAGAACATAAAGATTGAGATATATTCCTTGCATAATAATTTAAAAGATGTTTACTTGATGCATAACACTTTTTATCTTTTTAATAATTCTTAGAGATGAACATATTTGAGAATGAAAATTCTTTAAGCAAAAATCTCTATAATACTAATCAAGAAAATTCAAAAAATATATCTTTATTTAATTTAAAATTAATCCATAAAATATTGAATAGCATAAATATTTCATTACTAATTTTAATTTTTATGCTTTCTTTTATTTCTTTTAAAAGTCAAAGGAACTGGACAATCATATACAAAAATCTAGCCAAAACAAGATCAAATAATAATAATCTTATAGATTACATTTCTAAGACTGAAGAGTTTTTTATTAATGAAGTTGAGTCCCTTAATACATTTAAAAAAACAACTCCAAAGGATTTAATTTACCTCGATAAGCAAATTCCTAAGCAGAAAAAAAATGAATTAATTAATAATATTCGAGATGGATTAAAGGATAGTCAATACCAAAGAGGCTATTAATGAAAAGAAATAAGAAAATTGTTAAACTCGCCCCTCTTAAAGCTCGAAGGTTTAAGGTCACGTATATATTTTGTTTGACATTAATTTTTGGACTTTTTGGCAGACTTGTAAATCTACAAGTTTTTAGTGCCTCTGACTTACAAAAAAAAGCTAGGTTAATTCAATTTACTAAAACTATTTCTCTAAGAAGTAGAAGATCAATAGTTGATAGGAATAATAGATTGATTGCTTATGATAAACCTCTTTATAAATTATGGGCTCATCCAAAATACTTTAACTTCCCTGGAGATCCTACTCAGAGGTTAAGAAGCATTGAAGAGGTAATTAATATATTGTCCCCAATTTTAAATGTAAAAGAAGAAATTCTCCTCTCAAAGTTTGATAATAAAATAACAGGGATAGAATTACTTGATGAAATAACAGAGAATCAAGCAAAAAAGATCAAAAGCCTTCATATAAGTGGTCTAGATCTAGTGAAATATTCTCAAAGATATTACCCTCAAAGTAATTTATATTCAAATCTCATTGGTTTTGTTAATCATGATAATAAGGGTTCAGCTGGTTTAGAACTGCACTTGGACAATCAAATTAAAGTATTTAATAAAAGTAATTTGCTAAAGAAAGGTGGAGACGGAACTCCTCTTCCAGATAATTCGGGTCCAAGAGATTTTATTAATGATTATCAGAGCTTAGGTTTAACAATAGATTCAAGATTGCAGAAAGCTTCATTTCAAGCTTTAAATAAACATGTAATGAAGTGGAAGGCAAAGAAAGGCTTCGCAATAGTTATGAATGTTAATAATGGTGAAATCCTATCGTTAGCGTCAATCCCATCTTATGATCCAAATAAATATTGGGAATATAATTCTGAAATCTTCAAAGGTTGGTATTCTCAAGATTTATTCGAACCTGGCTCGACTTTTAAACCTATAAATCTAGCTTTGGCATTAGAAGAAAAAGTAATTCAAAAAGATGGTTTAGTTGAAGATAGTGGGAAGGTTAATGTTGGAGGATGGACCCTTTCGAATTGGGATAAA
This sequence comes from Prochlorococcus marinus str. MIT 9515, assembly GCF_000015665.1. Taxonomy (NCBI): domain Bacteria; kingdom Bacillati; phylum Cyanobacteriota; class Cyanophyceae; order Synechococcales; family Prochlorococcaceae; genus Prochlorococcus; species Prochlorococcus marinus. Next base: position 520,377 of record NC_008817.1, read on the forward strand.
AAGGGTAATGGATATATCGATTATCCAAAAGTTTTACAAGTTTCAAGTAATGTTGGGATGGTAAAAATAATGCAAAACTTACCGCCTAAAACCTATTGGGATTGGCTGAATAAATTAGGAATTAGTAAAAATATAAAGACAGATTTGTTTGAATCTACGGCAGGTCATTTAAAGTCAAAAGATATATTTGTTAATCAATCAATTGAGCCGGCAGTTGCTTCTTTTGGAAAGGGGTTTTCCATTTCGCCATTGAAATTAGCTCAACTTCATGCTGTCTTAGCTAATGGGGGGGTTGAAGTGATTCCTCATGTAACTTTAAATTTCAAAGATAATCTTAAAAATAAATCACAAGAAGAAATCTTCTCTAATGAGGTCTCTAGAACTGTTCTTGAATGGATGGAAAGTGTTGTTGATAAGGGTAGTGGAATTGGCGCAAAAATTGAGGGCTACAGAATTGGAGGGAAAACTGGAACCTCTCAGAAGGCGATTAATGGAAGATATACAAGTAAGAAGGTTTGTAGTTTTGTTGCTACTTTTCCTATAAATAATCCTAGGTATGTTGTACTTGTTGTCATTGATGAGCCATCTAAAGCCTACGCTTATGGCTCAACAGTTGCTGTTCCAGTTGCAAAAGAAATTATCGAAAGTCTAATTGTTATTGAAAAAATACCCCCGCAAATTGAAAAGAATAGATTAATTGTTAAAAAACCATGAAATTATCCGATTTTAGGTTTAAATAGTTGATATTTTAATGAATTCATTTTGAATTGAGGCTAACTTAAAGGTATACATGATTATCTAAAAATGAAATCAATTTTAGAACAATTGTCCTCTATTACTACTGTTGTTGCCGATACTGGAGATTTAGATGCGATTAAAAAGTTTCAACCCAGAGACGCTACTACTAATCCTTCCTTAATATTAGCTGCGGCTAAGAATCCTGATTATGTGAAATTAATTGATCAATCTTTAGAAAGTTCTAGAAAATCACTGCCTAATGGAGTCTCTGAAAGTGAATTAATAAAAGAGGCTATTGATCAGGTCTCAGTATTTTTTGGTAAGGAGATTCTTAATCTTATTTCAGGAAGAGTATCTACAGAAGTTGATGCAAGACTTAGTTTTGATACTGATGCCACAGTTAAAAAAGCAAGAAAGTTAATAAACCACTATAAAAGTTTTGGAATAGATAAAGAAAGAATTTTGATAAAGATCGCTTCAACTTGGGAAGGAATTAAAGCAGCTGAAATCTTGGAAAAGGAGGGTATTAGATGCAATTTAACTTTACTTTTTAACTTCTGCCAAGCTGTAGCCTGTGCGAATGCAAAAATCACCTTAATCTCCCCTTTTGTTGGAAGAATATTAGATTGGCATAAAGTAAAAACAGGCAAAGATAATTTCTCAGGGAAGGAAGATCCAGGTGTTATTTCAGTAACCAAAATCTACAATTACTTTAAAGAGAAAGGTTTTAAAACTGAAGTAATGGGTGCAAGTTTTAGAAATGTTGATGAAATAAAAGAATTAGCAGGGTGTGACCTTCTAACTATTGCGCCAAAGTTTTTAGATGAACTTAGTAAAGAAGAAGGGGAACTAATTAAAAAATTAGATGAAAATATTCAATCTAAGAGCTCAATTGACTATGAGTTTGATGAAAAAGACTTTAGATTAAGTATGTTAGAAGATCAAATGGCTAGTGAGAAGCTAAGTGAAGGAATAACAGGTTTCAGTAAAGCAATAGAAGAATTAGAAGAATTGTTACTTAAAAGATTTTCAGAAATTAATAATCAAAAATTAATTTCAGCAACTTAAGTTTTATCAACTTTTAATGGCAAGTTAACCTTGACTATTTGTTAATAGCCTCTTTATAACTCTCTTAGCTATATCTTCATAACTCATTTGACCAGATAATATTTGAGCGATTCTTTTTGGAGCTGTTTTTCGTTTGACTCCTAATTGATACCCAGTTTTTGGGAACCTATAAAAGATTTGAGCAATTCTCTTGCCCCATGCCATAGATTTCCCCCATTCATTATTAATTTTTATTGAATAAGTATTTAAATCACTTTTATTACTAGATAAACATTGGTGGATACTTTCTGCAGCGAAATAACTACTAATTAAAGAAGGCCTTATCCCTTCTGCTAAAAATGGATCGCAAAGGGATGCAGCATCCCCCACTGCAACTACTCTATCTCCATTGAGTTTGTGAGTGCCATTCCAAATCCTTAGTTTTTTATGAACTTTTTCAAAAGATAAATCTTCAAATCCGAAACTTTTTAATACTTTATTATTCAGGGCTTCGTCTTCTAAAAGCTTATTGTTTATAAAAGTGCCTAATCCAATATTGACACTATCTTTTAATGGGAATGCCCACGCAAACCCATATTTTATAAAACCAAACTCAAATCTAACTGAATCTTTGGGAATATTTCCTAAACCTTTTAACCTTAAGGCAATAGTGTTGGCAAATTTTGGTTTTCTTGGACCCAGATTAAAATAGCCTGCCCATTGTGATTGTGAACCGTCAGCGATAACAAGATATTTAGATTTATAAATATCTTTATGACTGCATTTTATTCTCCAAGTCTTATTTTGAGATATTATTTCTTCAACCTGCGCTGGTCTCAGTATTTCAATGCCATTCTTTAGAGCTTCATCAAGTAATAATTGATCTAATTTTTCTCTTCTAATTATCCAAAAAGGTGATTCGCCAGAAAGGTCAGCGTTAACATTATCAGATGATTCCCATCTGAATTCAACATTCCTTATTTTGGATTCTATTGCTTGATCAATATCTAATGGGAGATATTGTTTCATTGAAGATGCCATCCCTCCTGCGCAGGGCTTAATAATTCCTGTTGCTTCCTTTTCTATAATTAAAACTGAATAACCTTTTTTTGATAGGTTTAGAGCTGTTGAAGATCCAGATAAACCACCTCCAATTATTATGGCGTCAAATTCCTTCAAACTTTAAGTATCTCTTTCTCTTTTTCAGATAGTTTAGTTTCTATTAAAGAAATATATTTGTCAGTAAATTTTTGTATTTCTAATTGGTTATCCCTTGATTCATCTATTGATATTAAACCTTCCTTTTCATCTTTTTTTTCTTTATCAACAGCATCTCTTCTTATATTTCTGAGGGCTACTTTACCTTCCTCTGCATATTTCGAAGCCAACTTGCAAAACTCTTTTCTTCTTTCTTCAGTTAAAGGGGGGACATTTATTCTTATTACTTTTCCATCGTTATTAGGGGTGATCCCTAAGTCACTCATTGATATTGCTTTCTCTATAGCTTGTAAGCAAGAAATATCAAATGGCTGTATTGAAATTGTTTGTGAATCGACAGTAGCTATAGAGGCTAACGATTTTATGGGAGTTTCTGCTCCGTAGTATTCAACACTAATTCGGTCTAGTAAGGAAGCGTTAGCTCTCCCAGTCCTTATTGTATTAAAGTTTCTTTGAGTGGCCTCAACACTTTTATTCATACTTGATTGAATTTCTTGTTCTTTCATAATTAAAAAAGTAATTAAAATAAGTTTTAACTTATTAAAGATCCTATGGACTCTCCAGCAACAGCTCTCGAGATGTTCCCTTTTTTGAAGATATCAAAAACCATTATGGGAATATTATTATCTTTGCATAGAGCGATAGCGGTACTATCCATTACAGCAATTTCATCACTAAGAACTTGTTGATAACTCAGAGAAGAGTACTTTTTTGCTTCATTAAATTTATTTGGATCACGATCATAAACCCCATCAACTTTTGTAGCTTTCATAACAACTTCAGCATTTATCTCGGCAGCCCTCAATGCAGCAGTCGTATCAGTAGTAAAAAATGGGTTTCCACAACCACCTCCAAAAACTACAACTCTGCCTTTCTCTAAATGCCTCATTGCTCTTCTTCTAATATAAGGCTCGGCAATTTCTTGCATCTCTATGGCTGTTTGAACTCTTGTTTCTACCCCAACTCTCTCTAATCCATCTTGAAGGGAAATAGCATTCATTACTGTTGCTAACATTCCTACATAATCTGCTGTAGCTCTATCCATACCATCAGCAGAACCTTTTAGTCCTCTAAATATATTGCCCCCACCAACAACTATTGCAAGTTGAACATTATTTGCGATTACCTTCTCTACATCTTCAGCAATTGATTGGACTATGGCAGGATCTATCCCATACGGTTTATCACCCATTAGTGCTTCGCCACTAAGTTTTAAAAGAACTCTTTTGTAAGTCATTCACTAATCAATCTTTTAAGACTTTAGCAAGTAAATATAAAGAATTCCTTTTTTAATATGATATTGCTTGCGTCTTTAAACATTTCTTTGTCGGATAATGTGAAATTTAAATAAAATTCTGCTTATCAACCCTAAAACTCAATGCATTTCTGAGCTTTTATACCTTGCTCTTTAAAGGGATGCTTAATTAATTTCATCTCTGTTACTAGATCTGCTTGATTAATTATTGATTCGGAAGCCCCTCTACCAGTTAAAACAATATGATTTTTTCTTTTATTTACACTTTGTATGAAAGTAATTATTTCTTTTGGAGAAAGATACCCAAGTTTTGTTGCGATATTAATTTCATCAAGGATTATTAGTTTATAAGATTCATCTTTGATGAATGTTTTAGCAACTTGCCAAGCTCCTTTAACTAATTCTTCGTCCCTTATTCTATCTTGTGTTTCCCATGTGAATCCCTCTCCTAATGCATGCCAAGAAATATCTGGGGATAACATTTTAAGTGCTTTTTCTTCACCAGTAGTCCAACCACCCTTAATAAATTGAATAATAGCTACTTTATGACCATGGCCAATAGTTCTTAAAGCCATACCTAAGGAGGCAGTTGTTTTCCCTTTGCCATTACCAGTAAAAACAACTAATAATCCTTTTTTTGTTTTCCTTTCTTTTAATCTCTTTGATTGAACCTCTTTTCTTTGTTGCATTCTTTTTTTATAAAGGCTCTCATCGTTTTCAGGAGATAACTTTCCTCCAATCCCAAGTTTTTTAGCCTGAAGATCTAGACTGGTTGTTTTCCTAGAAGAGGTTTGTTCTTCACTTGGCATAGAAGTGCTTTATTTATCATTATAGTGATTTGAAAATTTCACGTTTTTTATATTTTGAAAGAGCATTATTAACTGCTTGTTGTTGATCACGTTTAGTTATCCAATGGTGATATGTTTGAGTATGAAGGCTAACGGAATGACCCATCATTCTGGCTGCTACTGTATCAGGTAAATCATAAAAAATTGTCCTTACTGCCCAAGCATGTCTAAGATCATAAGGCTTGATATTTAGAGAATAACGTTTAAATTGATCAGTTATCTTTTTCCCAATTTTTTGCAAAGTTGTATCTTTAAGATCTCTATTGATATTTGGCAGCAATCCTGGATCTTTTCCCAATTTACAAAGTTCGAATTTATCTATCCATTTCGGATGGAAAGGCCAAACCTGATGTTCCCCTGTTTTTGTTGTTGGTAAAACCCTTATGATTTTATCTCCATAAATGTTTAATGAGCTTAGGTCACAAAAAAAAACTTCATGATTTCTTAAGCCATAAGTTGCCATAAGCCCAAAAACATATTGCCATGATTTGTTTGGTATTTTATCCCATAGGTCTTCAATTACTTCATCAGAAGGAAGATCTCTAAAGCTTGCCTTATTTAAACCATATCCTTTAGCCATTAATTTCCAATCTTCTGGAAGTTTATGTCCTAAAAATTTCGCCAGAACACTAAGAGATGTTGCACATTGTTTTCTGCTTCTAGTACCTTCTTTGTAGGTTTTTAATGTTGCTATAAAAATATCATTTAAATCTTCAGTATTTGAATCGCTTTGGATGGAAATTATTCTTTTAAGGTATGGCTTATAAGAACTTCTCCAAGTTGTTTTTCTAGTACTTGATAAATATTCGTTCTTGTTTTCCTTGAAAAAAAATTCCTCAAATTCCTTAAGTTTGACTAGTAATTTAAATTCATTTTTAATTTCTTTCTTATCGGTTTTTTTTACCCAATTGATCCAATTAAATTGATTTAACTCTAATTGCAAAGTTATCAATTGTAATTTTTTTTTCGCTTCTTCTAACCCATTAAAATCTGCATTTAAACCGAGAGCTATTCGTTGAACAGAAAAATCATGTTCGTTTTTTTTTGAAGGCAGTGAACCTCTAATATTTAATTTCTCGCCCCTTTTTTCAATTTTAAGTTTGCTTCCTTGGGTAGCAAATTTATCATTGACATTATTGATTTCGTGAATTATGTTCATTAACTTATATAATTGACCTTATAATGACGTTTCTAATGTTTATTTTCAATATCCATATACTTTAAATGGAAAAAATAGGCGTCTTATTGATGAATCTTGGAGGCCCTGAACGCATTACAGATGTGGGTCCATTTTTATATAATTTATTTTCCGACCCTGAAATAATAAGGCTCCCAGTACCAGCTTTTCAGAAACCTTTAGCCTGGCTAATAAGCACACTTCGAAGTACTACTTCACAACAGGCCTACCTTTCGATTGGTGGTGGATCTCCTATTAGAAGAATTACTGAACAACAAGCCAGAGAATTGCAAAGTAAATTAAGAGATAAAGGTTTAAATGTCACAACTTATATAGCTATGAGATATTGGCATCCTTTCACAGAATCTGCAATAGCAGATATGAAAGCAGATGGGATAGATCAAATTGTTGTACTGCCTCTTTACCCTCATTTTTCTATAAGTACAAGTGGTTCTAGCTTTAGAGAATTAAAAAAATTACGAGACTCGGATTCCGATTTTAAAAAAATACCAATGAGATGTGTAAGAAGCTGGTTTAGTCAATCAGGTTATTTAAAATCTATGGTTGAACTTATTTCAGAGCAAATTTCACTTTGCGAATCACCTGCTGATGCACATATATTTTTTACCGCTCACGGTGTTCCAAAAAGTTATGTAGAGGAAGCTGGAGATCCATATAAAGAACAAATTGAAGATTGTTCATTACTAATTATTAATGAACTTGAAAAATATTTAGGCCATAGTAATTCATATACTCTCTCATATCAAAGTAGAGTCGGTCCTGTTGAATGGTTGAAACCTTATACTGAAGAAGTTTTGACAGACCTTGGTAAAGCGAAAGTAAATGATTTAATTGTAGTGCCCATAAGTTTTGTAGGTGAACATATTGAGACTTTGCAGGAAATTGATATTGAGTATAAAGAAATTGCCGAGAAAGCAGGGATTGTTAATTTCAGAAGAGTAAAGGCTCTAAATACACATCCTACATTCATTGAGGGTCTTAGTGATCTCGTTGTTTCTAGCCTAAATGGACCAGTTGTCAATATAGAAAAAGCTTCTGAGTTACCTGAAAAAGTTAAACTTTATCCTCAGGAAAAATGGCAATGGGGCTGGAATAATAGTTCAGAAGTTTGGAATGGGAGGGTTGCAATGATTGTTTTCCTAATACTTTTTATTGAACTAATATCAGGCTCTGGACCTCTTCATAAATTAGGTATTTTATAAATTACACTCCATAAATAAAAATCTAAACTACATTTAAAAATATTTAATTTAGAAGTGGTTCCTGACATTACGTTTCTAAATTAGGCAAAATTTTTTAATTAAGTTTAAGATTTATATAGAATTATTTTTCTTAGTGACTCTTACTTCTCCACCTTTGTCAAAAGGTGATTCAGAAAAAAAATACCCAAAATGGATTACAGGTGCAGAAGCACTTATGGATTCACTAAGAATCCATGGTGTGAGAGTTATATTTGGATATCCCGGAGGAGCTATACTCCCAATTTATGATGCTGTATATAAGGCAGAGAGTGATGGATGGTTGAAACACTATATGGTTAGACATGAGCAGGGAGGTTCCCATGCCGCAGATGGGTATGCGAGAGCAACTGGTGAGGTAGGAGTATGTTTTGGAACTTCAGGCCCAGGAGCTACGAATTTAGTAACGGGAATTGCAACAGCTCAGATGGATTCAGTCCCATTGGTGGTGGTCACTGGCCAAGTTCCAAGACCTGCTATCGGAACAGATGCTTTTCAAGAGACTGATATTTTTGGGATAACACTTCCTATCGTTAAACATTCATGGGTAATTAGAGATCCTTCAGATATAGCGAAAGTAGTTTCAGAAGCTTTTTTCATTGCATCCTCAGGAAGACCCGGCCCAGTTTTAATTGACATACCAAAAGATGTGGGTCAAGAATTCTTTAATTATGAAAGAATTTTACCAGGTGAAATTATTCCTAAAGGTTTTAAAAGGAATGGTGAAATTAATGATAATGATATCGATAAAGCAATTGAATTAATTAAACAGTCTGCAAAACCTTTGCTCTATGTGGGTGGTGGTGCTATATCTTCTGGGGCTCATAAGGAAGTGGAAATACTAGCAAAGAATTTTCAAATTCCTGTCACAACTACTTTAATGGGGAAGGGAGCTTTTGATGAAAGGGATGATTTATCTGTGGGAATGTTGGGTATGCATGGAACTGCATATGCAAATTTTGCAGTAACTGAATGCGATCTTTTGATTACTGTTGGAGCGAGATTTGATGATAGAGTCACTGGCAAATTAGATACATTTGCTCCATCTGCAAAAGTTATTCATATCGATATTGATCCCGCAGAAGTTAATAAAAATAGACGTGTTGATGTTGCAATCGTTTCTGATGTGGCTGTAGCTCTTTCAAAAATCAATGAAAAATCTTTAAGTAAAAATACTTCGTGTAATACTAGAAATTGGTTAGAAAAAATAAATTCTTGGAAAAATAAACATCCTTTATTTATTCCTCCTGAAGAAGGAGAAATTTACCCTCAAGAAGTACTTTTAAAAGTTAGAGATTTGTCCCCTGAAGCTTTCATTACAACAGATGTAGGTCAACATCAAATGTGGGCTGCGCAGTATCTCAGAAATGCCCCAAGAAGGTGGATTAGTAGTGCAGGCTTAGGAACAATGGGCTTTGGATTACCTGCCGCAATGGGAGTAAAAGCTGCATTACCAACATCTGAAGTTATTTGTATAGCTGGTGATGCAAGTGTTTTGATGAATATACAAGAATTGGGTACTTTATCTCAATATGGTCTAAAAATTAAATTAGTTATAATAAATAATCGCTGGCAAGGAATGGTTAGACAATGGCAAGAAAGCTTTTATCATGAAAGGTATTCTTCTTCCGATATGAGTTGTGGAGAACCAGATTTCGTTAAGCTAGCAGAATCCTTTGGAGTTAAGGGATTTTTAATCTCCGAGAGAAAACAATTACATAATGAATTTAAGTCTGCTTTAGATTTTGATGGTCCAGCCTTAATTAATGTTCGAGTTAGGAGGGGAGAAAATTGTTATCCAATGGTTCCCCCAGGTAAAAGTAATGCTCAAATGGTTGGTTACGTTAACTGTAAAAACTAATTATTGTTTTTGGATAAAATTAACAACTTATAATAAAAATAAATTATTGAGTTTACCTTAATTGAAAAAAGTTATATCGATATTAATAATTTTTGTTTTGGTTATTTTTTTTCCAATTAGAACATATTCTGCCGAAATTCTGCAGATAAATAGTTCAAGTAATATTTTAGTTGGAGATCAAAACAGAGATCTTCCAATTAAATTATTTTGTGTTGAGATTAATGATAAAGATAATGAACAAATAGCTATAAATCTTCTTAAGAAAGAATTCCCAAGAGGAAGTAAAGTTAAGATAAAACCACTTGGTTTCAAAGAAAATATATTATTAGCAAGGGTTTTTGATATTAATGAAACTAAGGAAATGTCAGAATTGTTATTTGCAAAAGATTTATTAAAAGAGAACTGTCAAAATTAAAGTTTTCTAAGGACTTATGAAACTCCATTGACGTGAATAGGTCTTAGATCTTCTCCAAGAATGAAAGTCATAATTTGATTCGTAGGTGCATAAGTCGGAGATATCAATATTCTTTTTTGGGATCTTTTCGTTAATAAGTTGAAGATGAGCATATTTTTTTAGATCTAATGCATTTAAAACTTTATTTTTATTATTAACTAATTTTTTTAACTTAAATAAAGTAGGCAAATTATCTATCAAGGAAATTGATTCATTATGAGGAACATATCTATAAAAATTTTCTAGGGTTTTATTATCTACCAAATAATATTTTTTTGATATTGATGGTCCTATTGCCACAATTAAATCTTCATTTGAACAACCATTATTATAAAATTTATCGATAATATTTTTTATTATTTTGTTTTCTAAACCTTTTCTTCCACAATGTATTGCCCCAACCTGTCTTTTGCTTTTGTCAGCAAACAAAATTGGCATACAGTCTGCTGTATAAATCCATAAAGTTTGGTTGTGTTTGTCGCTAAAAATACCATCTGCTTCTTCAATTTCGCTTCCTTGGGTCTCAGATCCAAATACAATTTGATTGCTATGAATTTGATTTAAAATGCAATCCTTATTATTTTCATTAAGCTGTTTTGATAAGACTGATAGATTGGTTTCAGAACTTGTTTTTGTAAAAAACCCATGTTTAAAATTATTTTCAACAAAAATAGGAGATAAAAAATATTTAAAAGATTTATCTTTTATTTTTAGGTCTTTTTCTTGAAATTTTTGTTGATTATCATCCATTGTCCTTCCATTATGAAATCAATTCAATATCTCTTAAAATCCAGAATCCTGCGAATTTTTCAATAAAAGGAGTTGATTGTATTGAAATAAACTGATATCCAAAAGAATCATTTTTATTTTGAGTGAATTTATTATTTAATTCCTTGGCAACTTTTTCTGATAAATCTGTTACCAACCATTTATTATCTTCTGAGGCCTCAAGTATGAGTTGATTCTTTTCGATATGCAGCTTGACTGGTTCTAAACTGCTAAACCAAGCGGCCAGAGCTAGTGATCTTTCTTTACTAAAAAGTCTAAGACCAGGCACTAAGTTCTCATTTTTAAGAGACTTTTTGATTGGAAAAATATCTCCAAATTCAATAGGCCAATTTTCAGCAGATTTTAATTCCTCTATAGATATTTCTGAAATTGTTAATGCATCACCTCTCACTGCTTCAGGCAAAGGAGTGGGATCATTAGCAATTCTTGATGTGAAAGTCGGAGCCAATACTCCTCTTACATATCCATTCTCGAGAGGGTAAACCTCTTTTTCTAGAAATTCAATTCTATCAAATAATTCATATGTCCTTCTACTAACAAGAGCCTCAATTCCAATATTCTCAATAGATTTCTTAATTATGGATTTCATTGATGCTCTCCAAAATCTTATCTTCGAGGGTTTCTCCCAACCCTTTCTTTCGGCGTCGTTTAGCGCTTCATTTAATGATTTTGTAAGCCATATCGAATTAACCTCGTTTGCGGGGCATATTTTATTCCAAAGAAATATATCCTCTGTTTTGAAGGTTTTTGAAGATGAAATAATTAATTCCCATCTTTTTTTACCGTTTTTTTCAATAATAGGCCTCGAATAAAAGTCCAATTCCCAATCTGATTTTTTAAAATTTTGAATCGAATCGATTTTTTTATTGGGAGTCATTTTGTAAGTTTTTTTTATCGAAAAGTGCTTTTGCTTTGAGAGCTCTTTCAGAGGCTTCAAGCATAACTTTTCCTTTATCAACGATTAATTCTCCAGGAGAGTTTTCTAATAACGCTGTATTTAAGCCAATTCTTCCTCGTTCTAGATCAATTTCTGTTATGAGCGCTTTGATAAGCTCACCCTCCTCAAAAATTTCTCTTAAATTACGAATCGAGCCATTTGTTATGGAAGATTGATGAAGAAGACCGCTTGCTCCTCCTAAATCTACAAAGAAGCCATAGGGTTTTATTCCTAAAACCTCGCCTTCAATTAATTGTCCTAATTTTAGACCTGAAAATTTAGAAACTAATAATGCTTTTTTTTCTGACAAAACAAGTTTTCTTGACTCTGGATTAACTTCTAAAAATGCAACTTTTAAAGTTTTGTTTACTAAAGATTGATAGTCTTGGCCATCTTCAAGTTGCGATCTTGGGATAAACCCTCTTAATCCATCAACATCGCAGGTAAGACCACCTCTATTAAATCCATTAATTGAGACTTGAATTAATTCTCCATTTTTTGCAGAATTTTCAACTTTTTCCCAACTTTGTCTAAGAATTAAAGCTCTTGAACTAATAGTAACCATCCCATCAGCATTTTGTTCTTTGATAACTAAAACTTCCATTTCAAGACCAATGGGAAATTTTTCCTTGAAATTGGTGATCACTCCTAATCCACATTCTTTTTTAGGCATGAACCCTGGTGCTTTCCCTCCAATATCTACATACAATCCATCACTTTCTAAGGCTATTATTTTTCCCTTTATTGTCTCTCCAGTGGTTCCAATAGGTTCATTTTCATTTAATGCTTCTAAAAAGGCATTTTCATCAAAATCAAATTCATCAACCTTCCTTTCTATTATAAATTCTTGATCTTCATCTTTAAAATTCACAGGCTTTGCTAACTCTTGATAACTTTTGTTCTCAAGATTAATGTTTGCGGAATGGTTTTCTTTATCTTCATTTAAAGGGGCTTCAATAATTTGTGGCTTTGTTGCATTTATATCTTTCGTAATTCCATTTGAAAGTTTTTGATTATCATCAAAATTTGCCTCTTTTTCTTTTTCGCTATCTTTTTTACTTATGTGAAGAACCTGAAGAGGTTTTTTAACATCGTTTTTTTGGCCCTTAATTTTCTTATCATTTTGGGCACCCTTATCATTAACTCCCTTCATAGGTAAAATAGGACTAATTTATTATTAACATATTCTAAATGCTAGTACTTACAATTAAAAATAATGAACTTTAAATCAATACCTAGTGAATTTGAATATTTATCTTGGCCAGAAGTGAAAAATATTTCAAAAGAGAAAAGATCCACAATTATCTGGCCATTTGGAGCGGTAGAACAACATGGTCCACATTTGCCTTTGGCTACAGATAGTATTTTTGTGGATGAGATAATTTGTGAAGTTTTAAAATTAATTCCCTCTGAGACACCCATAAAAAAACTTCCAACTCAATACATAGGATTTTCTCCAGAACATAAGGGATTTGATGGGACTATATCTCTTTCATCAAACCTAATAACCCTAATGATTAAAGAAGTTGGATCTCAATTAGCTGATATGGGTTTTAAAAGATTGGTGTTAATTAATGCACATGGAGGGCAAATTTCTTTGCTAAATACAGCAGCAAGAGAATTAAGAAGTATTGCTCCAAAACTTTCAGTTTTTCCATGCTTTTTGTGGAGCGGTGTTGATGGGTTAAGTGAATTGTTAACGAAAAAAGAAATTGAGAATGGATTACATGCATCTTTAGCTGAAACGAGTTTGATGATGGCTCTGAAATCTGATCTTGTTGGAGAGGAAAGACCATTTGAAGAAATTGAAAAGCAAATTCCTGAGGGCTGGAGTTTAGAGGGAAATGCTCCAACGGCTTGGTTCACAGACGATTTAAGTAAGTCTGGAGTTATCGGGGATAGCAGAGGTTCAAACAAAGAATTGGGTATCACCCTAAAAACTCTTTTGACTAATCATTGGTACAATATGATTAATAATTTAATGCAATCTGATTGGCCAAAATGATATTTTCATTATCATTTATTAATGAATAAGTTTAAAATTGAAACTATTTCCATCATATATTTATATTTTCATTATAATTGTGTAAAATCATCGCAAATTGATCAAAAGCTTTTCTGAAATGCAAACTCTAGAATCTAATAAAAACATCCAAATAGGCTCATCACCTGAAAGTGATTCAGCTAATCTTCCTGATTTTACAACAGATGCTTACAAAGATGCATACAGTAGGATTAATGCGATAGTTATTGAGGGTGAACAAGAAGCTTATGACAACTACATTTCAATTGCGACTCTTTTACCCAATGATTCGGAAGAATTAACAAAATTGGCCAAAATGGAGCTAAAACATAAAAGAGGTTTTACGGCTTGTGGTAAAAATTTGGGAGTAGAAGCAGATATGTCTTTTGCCAAGGAATTCTTTTCAAAACTACACGGTAATTTTCAGGCAGCGTTAAAGAATGAGAGTTTAACTACTTGTCTTCTAATACAAGCCATTTTAATTGAAGCTTTTGCAATTTCTGCTTATCACGTTTACATAAGGGTTGCTGATCCATTCGCAAAAAAAATTACTCAGGGTGTGGTTAATGATGAATATCTCCATTTGAATTATGGTGAGAAATGGCTCAAAGAAAATCTTAGTACATGCAAAGATGAGTTAATCGCTGCTAACAAAGTTAATCTTCCTATTATAAAAAAGATGCTTGATCAAGTCGCAGATGATGCGGCTACCTTGGCTATGGATAAAGAAGAGTTGATGGAAGAATTCATGATTGCTTATCAAGACGCACTTCTAGAAATGGGTTTAGATAATAGAGAGATAGCAAGAATGGCAATGGCAGCAATTGTTTAAATAATTAAGAATTTACATATATACTTCATAGTTATTTTTTATTTCTTTTAAGTAAATAGCTCTATGCTATTGTTCATAAGAATAAATAGTTTTACTTAATAAATTATCCATGTTTGGGCTTATTGGTCATTCAACTAGTTTTGAGGATGCAAAAAGAAAAGCTTCATTATTGGGCTTTGACCATATTGCTGATGGAGATTTGGATGTGTGGTGCACAGCTCCACCTCAATTAGTTGAAAATGTTGAGGTGAAAAGTGCTACAGGAATATCAATTGAAGGTTCTTACATTGATTCATGTTTTGTTCCTGAAATGCTTTCTAGATTTAAAACAGCACGAAGAAAAGTTTTGAATGCTATGGAATTAGCTCAAAAAAAAGGCATTAATATCACTGCTTTAGGAGGTTTCACTTCTATTATCTTTGAGAATTTTAATCTCCTTCAACATAAGCAGATTAGGAATACCTCTTTAGAGTGGGAAAGATTCACAACTGGTAATACTCATACTGCTTGGGTTATTTGCCGACAGTTAGAGATAAATGCTCCTAAGGTAGGGATCGAACTTAAAAAAGCAACTGTTGCTGTTGTTGGTGCTACAGGTGATATAGGCAGTGCTGTTTGTCGATGGTTAATTAATAAAACAGGTATTGGGGAACTTCTTTTGGTAGCAAGACAAAAGGAACCTTTGGATAATTTACAGAAGGAATTAGATGGAGGAACTATCAAAAGTTTGGATGAGGCATTACCCGAGGCAGATATTGTTGTATGGGTAGCAAGTATGCCAAAGACCATGGAAATTAATACAAATAATCTTAAACAACCATGTTTAATGATTGATGGAGGATATCCAAAGAATCTCGATGAAAAATTCCAAGGTAATAATATACATGTTGTTAAAGGAGGTATTGTGAAATTCTTCAATGATATAGGCTGGAATATGATGGAATTAGCGGAAATGCAAAATCCCCAGAGAGAAATGTTTGCCTGTTTTGCAGAGGCTATGATTTTAGAATTTGAAAAATGTCATACTAACTTTAGTTGGGGAAGAAACAATATATCCCTTGAAAAGATGGAGTTCATTGGAGCTGCTTCTGTGAAACACGGATTCTCTGCTATTGGCCTTGATAAACATCCAAAAGTATTAGCAGTTTGAACCATGCCAAGACGTTATCTTCTAGATTTTGAAAAACCTCTTGTGGAGCTTGAGAAGCAAATCGAGCAAATTAGAGAATTAGCTAGAGATTCAGAAGTAGATGTTAGTCAACAGTTATTACAACTAGAAACACTTGCCACAAGAAGAAGAGAGGAGATTTTTAGATCTCTCACCCCAGCTCAAAAAATTCAAGTAGCCAGACATCCACAAAGACCAAGTACTTTAGATTTCATTCAAATGTTTTGTGATGATTGGATCGAACTTCACGGCGACAGAAATGGAGGAGATGATATGGCTCTAATCGGAGGTTTAGGTTCGGTCAATAATCAACCTGTGCTTTTATTGGGCCATCAGAAAGGTAGAGATACAAAAGAAAATGTAGTTAGAAACTTTGGCATGGCAAAACCAGGAGGTTATAGAAAAGCTTTAAGGTTAATGCAGCATGCTGACAGATTCTCATTGCCTATTCTTTCTTTTATTGATACTCCGGGGGCATATGCAGGCCTTTCTGCTGAAGAACAAGGTCAAGGTGAAGCTATAGCTAGAAATCTAAGAGAAATGTTTGGTTTTAAAGTCCCAATAATTGCTACTATTATCGGTGAAGGCGGTTCTGGAGGTGCTCTTGGAATCGGAGTGGCTGATAGATTGCTGATGTTTGAACATAGTGTTTATACGGTTGCCAGCCCCGAAGCTTGTGCCTCAATACTTTGGAGAGATGCTGCAAAAGCTCCTGAAGCTGCAACCGCATTAAAAATCACTGGTAAAGATCTTCTTGAATTAGGGGTAATAGATGAAGTTTTATCAGAGCCCGCAGGAGGTAATAACTGGGCCCCTATAGAGGCTGGGAATACTCTTAAAGCTTCAATTGAGAGGCATCTTAGTGAATTATTGAAAATGAGTAAAGAGGAACTTTTAGAACAAAGATATTCAAAATTCAGAGTTTTAGGGAAATTTATTGAATCAAGTAGTGTTGAAGAAATTAAGGAAGAATTCACTCAAAAAAAAGAATAAATTGAAATTAGCATTTATTACAGGAGCATCAAAAGGTATTGGAAGATCTACCGCAATTACTTTCGCAAATGCTGGATGGGATTTAATTTTACTTTCAAGAGATTTAGAGATGATGGAAACATTAAGAGATGAACTATCAGAAACGAAGTCAAGAATCAATCTTGTGAAGTGTGATTTATCCAATTCAAATGAAATAGAAAGTTCTGTCAAAGAATCTATAAAAAAATATGGCTGCCCTTCCGTTCTCATAAATAACGCAGGAGCTGCTTTTAATGGGAATTTAATAGAAACGTCATTACAAAAATGGCAGGAAATAATTCAAATTAATCTGACAAGTATTTTTCAACTTTGTAGTTTAATTGTGCCAAAAATGCGGAAAAATGGCGGTTTGATTATTAATGTTAGTAGCCATGCTTCTTATAATCCTTTTCCACAATGGGGCCCTTACTGTGTTTCAAAATCTGCTCTTGCAATGTTTACTAAATGTTTAAGAGAGGAGGAAAGATCTAATTCAATTAGAGCATGTACAATTACTTTGGGTTCAGTGAATACACCACTATGGGACTCGGAATCAATCAATTCAGATTTCGATAGAACAGCGATGCTTTCCTCAACTAAAGTCTCTGATACGATTCTATATATCGCTGAGCAACCTGAATCACAATTAATAGAAGATCTAACTCTTATGCCTGCAGGAGGCGCTTTTTAAATCGAAGACCAGGATTTAAAATGTTCTTAAAGTGATCTTTTATTAGTCTAAATACACCCTAATGAACATTGAGATGTGATATAGTGTTTAGGCAATTTAACTAAAAGTAGATAAAGTAATTAAGTTTGCAGACTATTTTCTGATAACATTTCTATGACCTCTACAGTACCTAACGATAATCTTAAGGAGAATTTAGGCGATCAAATAAGCAATAAATTAGTTTCTGAAATAATCAGAAATAGAATTAAGGTTAATAAAAAAAGATTCCATGCTAACGACAACATCTCAGATTTCATAAATCCAGGAGAATTAGATATTCTACAAAAGGAGGTGGCCTCAAAAGTTAAGGATTTATTAAAGTCTTTAGTAATTGATATTGATAATGATCATAACTCTCAAGAGACTGCTGAAAGAGTCGCAAAAATGTATTTGAAAGAAGTTTTTAAAGGTCGTTATCAAAAAAGACCTGATGTCACTGACTTCCCTAATGCAAAGAAATTAGATGAGATATACACTCTTGGTCCAATAAGTGTACGCTCTGCTTGTTCTCATCATATGGTGCCTATTATTGGTGATTGCTGGATTGGGATTAAGCCTGGAGATAAAGTTATAGGAATTTCAAAATTTTCTAGAGTTGCTGATTGGGTTTTTTCTAGACCACATATTCAAGAGGAAGCTGTCATGATTCTTGCAGATGAAATTGAACGTTTATGTGAACCAAAAGGTTTAGCAATTCTTGTTAAAGCTAAACATTATTGCATGTGTTGGAGGGGAGTAAAGGAACCTAATACAAGTATGATTAATTCCATTGTAAGAGGGGACTTTAGACATGATATAAGCCTAAAACAGGAATTCTTTGAGTTAGTTAAACAACAACCAAATGCGTTATCTTGTTATTAGATTAGCGAGAAGTTATTTTTTATAGTTGTTTGATATTAATTATTTAAGAAATAGATTATTTATTTATTTCTCTAATTATATTTTTTGTTTTTTCTAAATCTTTTATTCCTGGAGAGATCTCGACGCTACTTGAAATATCAATCCCATTTGGTTTTATCTTTTTTAAAATCTCATATATCCATTCTTTAGAGACACCTCCAGCAAGCCACCATGGTTTACTAAAACTTAATTCCTCTAAATAACTTTTTTCTATTCTCTTACCAGAACCTCCATATGTTTCTTTATTCCATGAATCTAAAAGTATTGCGTCTACAAATTTTTCATAGATTTTGATTTTTTCAATATCTTTTTTATTTTTTATCCTAAACGCTTTCCAAATACCAATGTTCGGAATTTTTTGCCTTAATTGTTGACAGTAATCGACATCCTCATCTCCATGAAGTTGAATTATAGTTTCGTTTGGCTCTCCTAAGAAATTTTTAATAATTGATTCAATAGGGCTATTCTTTACTACCGAAACTCTCTCAATATTTGGATATAAAATTTTTAAAGTTTTGAAGATTTCTTTTTTTTTTTCTGGGGAAATATATCTTGGAGATTCATTAACAGAAATAATACCTATCGCATTAGTTCCTAATTCAGCTATTTGAACAGCTTGATCAATAGATGTTATTCCGCAAATTTTAACTAAAGTTTTGGTCTTAGGCATATCTTTATCATATATGTAGAATTAATATTATTTGTAAATATAAAGGAGATCTTTTTTGAGAAGTTTGCAAATTTTTAAAATATGGGGAATCCCCTTTAAAATCCATCCATATTGGTTTGCAATTCTTTTTTTATTTTCATGGAGCATTACTAATCAAGTTAATTTAACTTCTAGCGAAATTTATAATATCAAGGAAGCTTGGTTAATTGGTTTTTTAACCTCTTTTTTCTTATTGACGACTATTATATTTCACGAGGTCTTTCATACTTTTGTTTCGCTAAATCATGGAGTAAAAATAAAAAAAATTACTTTTTATTTCCTAGGGGCTATTTTGCAAATAGATAAGGAGTGCCAAACAGCTTTAGGTAATATAAAAATTGCTATTGTAAGGCCTTTCTTATGTCTCTTTACTGCTTTAATTCTTCTTTTAATAAGTTATCTAAGTAAATCTAATGAACATATATTCACAAATATAGTTAACAGACTTGCCATATTAAATCTTTTTCTAGCTTTTCTAAACTTGATACCGGTAGGTTCTTTAGATGGAGGTAATTTGTTGAAGAGTATTATTTGGTATTTTTCAGGGAGTAAAAATAAAGGAAGGAATTTTTTAAATAAATTTACTTTAGTATTATCAACTTTATTTTTTTTATCAGGCATTGCAATTTTATTTGGTCTAAATTTTTACTATGGATTATTAATATCTTTTTTAGGTTTATTCGGTATTAATTCATCAAAATCTGAAAGTCAATTTTTTAGAATTGAGAATATTCTCAAATTCAGTAAAGTTTCTGATCTTAAATTTAAGCCATTAAGAAAAATTGAATTCGATTCAAATTTTGTCGAGTTAAATAATGTTGTCAAAAATAAAAAAGATAATCAAGATAAATATTTATTTCTGACTAATAGTGGTAGATGGGATGGCTTTGTTGAGGAAAAGATTTTAAAAGATGTTTCAGTAAAAAAATGGAAGCATACTCTTGTTGGAGAATTTAAGAAGCCAATTAAAAATTTTATTAGTATAAGAGGTAGTACTGAATTATGGAGAGCCATTGAAAAACTAGAAAGTACTAATGAAGGGTTCTTACTAGTACTAAATTCTGCTGAATTACCTTTAGGAATTATTGACAGAAACAAAATTGGTTATTTTGTCTTTAGTAAATTAGGAGTTGAATTACCTTACAATCTAATTAGTAAATTCAATAATAAGAATCAGTATCCTTTAGGAATTGAATTTCCTAAAATCATCAATTTAATGAAACAGAAAGGAGATATTTAGTTAATTCAAGTCATAATAATTTTTTTATATCACTTTTTTTTAAGAGGATTTTTTCGATTTTTAAATTTGTTTTGGATTCTAAAAATGATTTCATTAGATATTTTATTATTTCCTCATTAGTAAGATTCAAATCAATCTTTGTAGGAGGCTCTTCTCCAAATATTTTGAACCATAATTCTCTTGGGGGGTTGAGTTGAATTTCACCATGCTGAAGAAATGCTCCTTTCTTTCGGTATTGGGCGCTTCCTATACGTTTAAATCCATATTGATCAACTAAATCAGATATGTAAGAAGATCCAAAGCAGTTTTCTTTTATAGTTGATTTTCTTAAATTACCTCTTTCTAAACCTAAACCTAATTCATTAAAACTTTTAATTAACCAGTTATTTACAAGCTCATAACTGAAGCTCTTGTAAGAGGACTTTTTAAATGTTAAAGCGTATGTTATTCCTCCAGAATGAAGGACGGCTCCGCCTCCTGAGGGTCTTCGCACGATTTTTATGATTCCATCTTTGAATAGCTTTTCCCAATGAGGCGGAATTATTTTTTGATGATAACCAAGAGAAATCCAATCTCCCTCCCAATAATAAAACCTTAATGTAAAAAGAATTTCAACTTTAGAAATAGTTTTTTCTAGAAAATGCAAATCCAGAGCCATTTGTTCAACTCCAGTTAATTTCATTGTTGGAATAATTAAAGCTTGATTATCTATTCTCAAAATTATTTTTTAATTTAATTACGTAACAGCAATTTGTAATAGTCTATCAATTTTTCGCTTTTGGGTAGAGAATATAGAAAATAAATGTGTATTTATTATGGAACCATCTCAATCAATCAATTTAATTATCCTTGGTCTAATTGTAGTAATGCATGCAGGAGTATTAGCTTTAAGGCTTGGCATAAGTTTAGCTAGAATTTAAAATTAATTTTGAGTCCTAATAACTTTATGTTATTAATAAAATAGGACTTTTTTACTAGGTCTTTTAAAAATTCTTAAAAAAATTTGTCTAGAAATTATTATAAAAGCATAGCTACAGATAAAAGATCTTTAGCATCTGCCATTGAAAAAAATTATAAAGATCAAGAAGATTTTGTAAGTTCTGTTTTTTTGGGGTTAAAAGTTTGTTTTACTCTTTTAGCTATGGTTAGTTTAATAAAAATTGGATATAGCTCAAAAATTAGATTAACTAGATTGAGGGAGATTAAAGATTCTTATTTATATGAAAAATCAAGGTTTGATGTTTTAAGTCGTAGATTTGATGATTTAATCTCATTTGAAGGCGAGCAAAGATTTATGAAGGATCAAGAGCAAATGATTTCTAGAGACATAATCAGAGTAATATGGCGTTGATAAGTATGATTATAAAGTCATTCAATTATCGAATTTTTAATTAATTTTCTTAGCTAGTGGGTAATAGTACTAAAGGCCTTGTTTTAATAACAGGAACAACATCAGGAGTAGGATTAAACACCCTAAAACCTTTATTGAGATTTGGATGGGAAGTTATAGCAGTTAATCGCTCAAATAAAAGAGCAATAGAAATAGCTCACCAATCCTTGACAGATTCCGAAATGAAAAATATGCATTTTATAGAAATTGATTTATCTGATTTAGATGATGTAAGAAATGGTTGTGACGAAATATTGAAAAAATTTAAAAAACCTATAAATTCGATGATTTGCAATGCTGCAGTTTATAAACCAAGATTACGGAAGCCTGAAAGGTCTGCCCAAGGGTTTGAAAATTCTATGGCAGTTAATCATTTTGGACATTTTCTCATGATAAATCTTCTCATAGATAAGATTTTGTCTTCTGAGAACGAAATTTATTTAAATGGTAAAGTTACTAAATTCAAACCAAGAATAACAGTATTAGGAACTGTCACTGCAAATTATTCAGAACTAGGTGGAAGAATTCCGATACCTGCCCCAGCTAATCTTGGAAATTTATCAGGTTTTAAAAATGGATTTTTAGCTCCAATTAGCATGGCTAATGGGAAAAAATTCAAACCGGGGAAAGCCTATAAAGATAGTAAACTTTGCAACATGATTACGGTACAAGAATTATCAAAAAAATATTCCAATGAAAGAATAATTATTAATTCTCTTTATCCTGGATGTGTCGCAGATACAAAACTTTTTAGAAATACCCCTTGGATTTTTAGATTTTTGTTTCCAATCTTTCAGAAATTTATCACAAAAGGATATGTCTCTCAAAGATTAGCGGGAGAAAGGGTCGCGCAAGTAGCTACTTTTAAAAAATATGCTAAACCAGCAGTTCATTGGAGTTGGGGAAATCGTCAAAAGTCGGGAAGAAAAGCCTTTTCTCAAAAATTGTCAAAAAGAATAATAGATTCTGACATTTCAAAACAAACTTATGAATTAACTAGAAAATTAGTTGGTTTGAATTAGGGTA
This sequence comes from Prochlorococcus marinus str. MIT 9515, assembly GCF_000015665.1. Lineage (NCBI taxonomy): Bacteria > Bacillati > Cyanobacteriota > Cyanophyceae > Synechococcales > Prochlorococcaceae > Prochlorococcus > Prochlorococcus marinus. The sequence continues at coordinate 542,989 of NC_008817.1, forward strand.
GTTAGTCGAATCCCAATAAATCAAAGATTTCTCTATCTTTCAGTGGGGTGCCCTCAAGTGGTTCTACATTTTCTAACATATTTTTAGCGAGTGATAAATATTCATTTTGTACCTCTATTACATCTTCAGTTGGTTCCATTTCAAAAATAGTACACTTTTTGAGCCTTGATCTTCTAATAGCATCTACATCTTTAAAGTGAGCCATGGTTTTTAAACCAGTTCTATCATTGAACTTATCAATTTGATCTGTATCTTTGGATCTATTGGCGACTACGCCACCTAATCTGACTTTATAGTTCTTTGCTTTGGCTTTAATTGCAGAAACAATTCTATTCATCGCAAATATTGAATCAAAGTCGTTTGCAGTAACAATTAGACAGTAATTAGCATGTTGTAGGGGGGCTGCAAAACCTCCGCAAACAACATCACCTAAGACATCAAAAATAACTACATCGGTATCTTCTAATAAATGATGCTCTTTTAAAAGTTTTACTGTTTGTCCTGTTACATAACCTCCGCAACCTGTACCAGCTGGGGGACCGCCACTCTCTACGCACATTACTCCATTAAAACCTTCAAACATAAAGTCTGTTGGTCTTAACTCCTCGCTATGAAAATCGACTTCCTCCAAAATATCAATAACAGTTGGTACCATTTTGTGAGTCAGAGTAAAAGTACTGTCGTGCTTGGGATCGCACCCTATTTGTAGAACTTTTTTACCTAATTTCGAGAATGCTGCGGAAAGGTTGGATGATGTTGTTGACTTGCCAATACCTCCTTTGCCATAAACAGCGATTACTAATGCTCCTTCTTCAATATTCACTTTTGGGTCTTGCTTGACCTGAACGCTGCCTTCTCCATCAAGATGTTTATTTATAGTACTTGTCATTTTTAACTGAAATTAACGCTTTAATATATATATTCTTGCAGGTATATGGTTCTTGAAATGTATTTCTCAACAAATAGTTATTTATTATGATTAAAGATACAAGATATATGTTTATAACTAGATAATTTGGATTTATTAATTATATTATGAGTCTAAATACTCATGCTTAGATGATAGTTTATTTGTAGGCGCTAGCTGAAATATGCTTTTGCATCGTAAAGGGTCTCGTCGCTAATTTCAGGAAGACCTTTTGAAAGAGCGTATTTCTCGGTATTAGATTTAACTTTACCTCTTACAAAAAATGGAACTTTTGTAAGTTCTGCTCTCCCTGATTCTGTCCAAAGAACACCTCCATTCTTTTTGAGGGTGTCATTCTTTAGACCATGTTCATCTTCAATATTATCGAGCCCTTTTGTAGCAGTATGACCAAGATGACTTTGATGGCCATCAACGAATTCAAAATCATGTTTAAACATATCGATAAGATGTTCTTCAAGACCCATCATTAAAGGATGAACCCAGTCGTCAAAAATTACATTTGCTCCTTCCCATCCCATTTGGGGGCTATATCTAGCAGGAACATCTTGAACATGCATTGGAGTACTTATTACTGAGCATGGTATACCAAGTCTTTTTGCGCTGTGCCTTTCCATTTGAGTCCCTAAAACTAATTCAGGGGATGCTTTTTTCATCGCGTCTTCCACCTCTAGGTAGCTGTTAGTAATGAGTGCTTCTATATTTAAATCCTTAGCTGCAGCTCTAACTTGCCTTGCCATTTCTCTGCTGTAAGTCCCCAAACCCACAACTTCAAATCCTAGTTCATCCTTGGCAATTTTGGCTGCTGCAATAGCATGAGTCCCGTCACCAAAGATAAAAACCCTTTTTCCTGTCAAGTAGTTTGAATCAATTGATTTTGAATACCATGGTAATTTTGACTTGTGCTCTAGTTCCTCTTTATTTGTTAAGGGAAGGCCAAGTTTATCATGTACTTCATTAATAAAATTAATTGTATTTTTTATACCAATTGGAATAGTTGTGGTAAATTCCATTCCACATTTACGCTTAAGCCATTCACAAGAAGTCTCTGCAATTTCTTGATATAGACAAATATTAATATCAGCATCTATTAGTCTTTTAATGTCATCTGGACTTGAACCCAGTGGTGCAACAACATTAGTATCAATACCTTGCTCTGAAAGTATACGTTGAATCTCAATAACATCATCTCTGCATCTAAATCCTAATAATGTAGGACCTAATATATTTACTTTAGGTCTTCGACCTAAAGACTTCCATCTTTGAGGATTAATATTATTAATTTCATTCGTCTTATCGTTCAAAAGAGTTCTAATTATTTGATAAAAGGTTTCTGAAGCTCCCCAGTTTTCTTTTTTGCTATAAGCGGGCAGTTCAAGGTTAACTATTGGAATATTAAAACCCATACCCTTAGCAAGAGCTCCTGGTTGATCTTGTATTAATTCAGCAGTACAGCTTTCACCTATTAAAAGAGTTTTTGGTTTAAATCTTTCTACTGCCTCAGAAATATTTCTTTTAACTAATTCCGCTGTATCTCCTCCTAAATCTCTGGCTTGAAATGTTGTATAAGTTACAGGTGGTCTTTTACCTCTTCTCTCAATCATAGTGAAAAGAAGATCTGCATAAGTATCACCTTGAGGAGCATGGAGAACATAATGAATTTCTTTCATTGATGATGCCACTCTCATGGCACCTACGTGAGGAGGTCCTTCATATGTCCAAAGAGTTAATTCCATAATTTAATAAGTTGCTAATGTTTTAGAAGTAAGTATTTGATTCCTTGTTAAAGGCCTTGAGAAGAGCTCAGCCAAGTCTGCCGCTTGGTCAATTCCATGTATTGGACTAAATACCATTTCAATTGACCACTTTGTACTAATGCCCTCCGCTTCCAATGGATTCGCTAAACCCATTCCGCAAACTACTAAGTCAGGACAAGAAGCCCTGACTCGATCAAGTTGTTTTTCTACATGCTGCCCTTCAACTATTTTCGTATCATCTGGTAATAAATTAAGTTCCTCTTCCATTAAATCTTTATTTAAGTAAGGAGTTCCTACTTCAATTAGCTCCATTTCGCATTCGTTATGTAAAAATCTTGCTAATGAAATTTCAAGCTGGGATTCAGGTAAAAGGAATAATTTTTTCCCTCTTAATATTTCTGTATGTTTTTGTAATGCTTGCCTAGCTCTATTTGCTAAAGGGGCAATAACTTCATGAACTTTTAGTTCAGGAATTTTAAAGGCTGCTGCTGCTGCTAGAACCCATTTTGTGCTTCCTTCTACTCCCAGTGGAAATGGAGCATAAATTATTTCGCAACCTCGATGCTTAAGATCTCTAACCGTATCACTTAAGTATGGTTGAGTTAATATTACCTTTGTATTCTTTCCAATCTTTGGTAATTCGGTTGATTGCCTAGGGGGAAAACTTTCAACATTATTAATACCTATACTATTGAATATTTTTTTAAATCTATCTTCTACATTATTAGCTATTGTCCCCACTAATAATAATTTCTCATCATCTGTGGAATTCATTAAAGGTATAAGAGCTTTTAATGCTCCATCTTCTCCTTGAGTAAAGGTGGTTTCGATCCCACTACCCGAATAGTTGACGAATCTTACTTGACCTGAAAATCTGAGGTTTAATTTTTCTGCAACTGTTGCTAGATCAAGCTTAATAACTTCACTAGGGCAAGAACCAACCAGGAATAGAGTTTTTATTTCAGGCCTTCTAGAAATAAGATCATTGACGACTCTGTCGAGTTCTTCATGGGCATCGGCAAGACCTGCTAGATCTTTCTCTTCAAGAATTGCAGTCCCAAATCTTGGTTCAGCAAAAATCATAACCCCTGCCGCACTTTGAATTAAATGTGCACATGTTCTTGACCCCACAACGAGGAAAAACGCGTCTGGCATCCTTCTGTGCAACCAAACTATTGAAGTTAAGCCACAAAAGACTTCTCTAGGTCCAGTTTCTTTATTAAAATCTACTTTACTCATTAAAATGCTTAGATCTCATTCTTCAAGCTTGCATAAACTTTTGGTTTTAAGCATTAATTGATAAGTTCTCTTACAAAATGTATACATTTAAAAAACTTATATGAATGTTTTAAAACTTTAATAAGAATAATAAAACTAATTCTTTTTATTAAAATTTCAGTTCCTGTAATAAGAGCTTCCTTGGCCTATTTTAGATAATTTCCATACATTTCTAGCAATTTTGGTGGCTAATAATCCACCTCTTTCTATCTTTGATTTACCAGGCTTTGCACCCATTAAAATTGAAACTTCAGTAGTTGAAAGAGGTGCACCTGTGTTAATTGCTAATTCCGTTAACTCTAATCTGTCTCTAAGCTTTTTAACATTTATTTGATCTGGTTTCGTATCTACTAACCAACTAAATGAGGGATCTTTTTGAGATAACTTTTGCATTAAACTTAAGCTTACTAATCCGAGGGTTTGATCAGGGCTTAATTCATTTTTAGAGGAAGAAGAATCTGGTTCTTTTTTTTGAGAAGTTACCATAGAATTACATATCTTTAATTTGAAGTTATCGGTTTGTGCGAAGCATGCAAGTTAATTTAATAGAAAAAAAGAACCTTAATCCGTTATAGTCTCCTGAATGGAACCAACTTCTAGCCTAAATAGAGGAGAATCAAAAAAAGGAAGCTCTCTTGTAACGGGGTCTGAAGTTCAATCTCAGGCCAATGGAGCAAGTTGTTTTATTACAACTGACTCTGAAAAGTCATTAGTTTCTAGACAAGCAAGTCAAGTTGAGCAAATAGAACTAAGGACGTATGTCTTTTTAGACTCCCTTCAACCTCAGTTATCCGCATATATGGGAACTGTAAGTAGAGGCTTTTTACCAATACCTGGCGATTCTTGCTTATGGATGGAGGTGTCTCCAGGAATGGCCGTTCATAGAGTTACTGATATTGCTTTAAAAGCAAGCAATGTAAGACTAGGCCAAATGATTGTTGAAAGAGCCTTTGGTTCTTTAGCTCTTTATCACAAGGACCAAAGTACGGTTTTGCATTCAGGAGATGTAGTTTTAGATGCGATTGGTAGTGAAGTAAGGAAAAGAACAAAACCATCTACAAGCTGGACAGAAGTTATCCGTGCAATTACTCCAGACCATGCAGTTTTAATAAATAGGCAAAACAGAAGTGGATCTATGATTCAATCTGGAATGAGCATGTTTATTTTGGAGACTGAACCCGCAGGATATGTACTGAAGGCTGCTAATGAAGCTGAAAAATCTTCAAATATAACTATCGTTGATGTAAAGGCTGTCGGAGCTTTTGGAAGGTTAACTCTTGCAGGGAAAGAGGGAGATGTCGAGGAGGCTGCAGCAGCTGCAATAAGAGCTATCGAGCAAATATCAAATAATTAAATAGGTTTTTTAAATAATTCCAAATTCTTTTTTCAAAAAAGGAGATATATTTTTTGCTGCTTTGCCTCTACTTCCAAGTTTAATTAATTGAGAATGACTTAATTCTCCGTATACACAATTAGCTTCCTTGATCCAGAAAATAGATTCAAATTCTCCGTTAGGATATTTTGGTTCTTTAAGGATTTCCCCCCAGCAAATACCAGTTGTATCTTTTACTAAATTCCCCTTTGGATCACATAAGACCATACAACTAATAAATTTTGCGCTTCTGTAAGGGATATCGCTTAGTTCTCTTAGTAACTTGCTAATCTTTTCATTTTTGCTTTTGGCATATCTTGCAGAATATATGCCAGGTCGTCCATCCAAATAATCAACCTCAAGCCCTGAGTCGTCGGCTAATGCCCAAGTCTTAGTTTCTAAAGCAGCTGCTTTTGCCTTTAAAAAAGCATTTTCAAAATAGGTTTTACCTGTCTCCTCTACGTTTAGATATTCTGGTTGCTTTTTTACTTCTAAAGATAAAACGTCTAACATCTCAAATATTTCAGATACCTTCTTTGGATTACCGCTTGCAATTGTAAGAGCAGGAAAGTTCAAAATAATATAATAAATATCTGAAATATCATCTTACTTTAAAACTTGATACAGAGACAGGAAGGGTTGAACATTCCACACCTGTGTAGACAGGGCCTGCCTCGTACGGAAATAACTTAATGTAAATTTTTTATTAACACAACCGTATGTTTTGATGCTCTAACTAATTCCCATAAGTATTGACATATCAATAGTACCAAGGGTGATAAGTTTAACTTATCAATGATAGAAAAAACATTAATAGGGTTTTTAATGGAAAACGCTTGACTTATAAGTACGTTATGGACCATTCTTCCAATTGAACATTCCACATTTAGTAATTAGTAGGCAATGGCTACAGAAACAATGGGTATCGCACTCGGCATGATCGAGACACGCGGACTTGTACCTGCAATCGAAGCAGCAGACGCAATGACCAAGGCAGCAGAAGTTCGTCTTATTGGTCGTGAATTCGTAGGTGGCGGTTATGTCACAGTTTTAGTTAGAGGAGAAACAGGCGCTGTTAACGCAGCAGTTAGGGCTGGAGCTGATGCTTGTGAGAGAGTTGGTGACGGTCTTGTTGCGGCTCACATCATTGCTCGTCCTCATAGAGAGGTTGAGCCAGCTCTTGGTAATGGCGATTTCCTTGGTCAAAAGGACTAAATTAAATAAAGCAAAATATAATTTTGCACAAAAATATTTTCCCTTTATAGACCTTAATTTATCCTTATGAGTAAGAAGTATGACGCTGGGGTAAAGGAGTACAGAGATACATACTGGACTCCTGAATATGTCCCCCTTGACACTGACTTGTTAGCCTGTTTCAAATGCACAGGTCAAGAAGGTGTTCCGAGAGAAGAAGTTGCTGCAGCGGTAGCGGCTGAATCTTCTACAGGTACTTGGTCAACTGTTTGGTCCGAGTTACTTACAGACCTTGAATTTTACAAGGGTCGTTGTTATCGGATTGAAGATGTTCCCGGAGATCCAGAAGCATTCTATGCATTTATTGCATATCCTCTAGATCTTTTCGAAGAAGGTTCAATCACAAACGTATTAACATCATTAGTCGGAAACGTTTTTGGATTTAAAGCTCTAAGACATCTACGTCTTGAAGATATTAGATTCCCAATCGCTTTTATTAAGACTTGTGGTGGACCACCTAATGGCATAGTTGTTGAAAGAGATCGACTTAATAAGTATGGAAGACCTCTTCTTGGCTGTACCATTAAACCTAAATTAGGTCTGTCTGGTAAAAACTATGGTCGAGTTGTATATGAGTGTCTTAGAGGCGGTCTTGATTTAACAAAGGATGATGAGAATATTAATTCTCAACCATTCCAGCGTTGGAGAGAAAGATTTGAGTTTGTTGCAGAAGCAGTTAAACTTGCTCAGCAAGAAACTGGAGAAGTTAAAGGTCACTACCTAAACTGTACTGCAAACACTCCTGAAGAGCTCTATGAACGTGCTGAATTTGCAAAAGAGCTAGATATGCCAATCATCATGCATGATTATATAACTGGTGGTTTTACTGCAAATACTGGCTTGGCAAACTGGTGTCGTAAAAATGGCATGCTTCTGCATATTCACAGAGCTATGCATGCTGTTATTGATAGACATCCGAAGCATGGTATTCATTTCAGAGTTCTAGCAAAATGTTTGAGACTCTCCGGTGGAGATCAATTACATACTGGAACTGTTGTTGGAAAACTAGAGGGTGATCGTCAAACAACTCTTGGCTACATTGACAACTTAAGAGAGTCATTTGTTCCTGAAGATAGATCAAGAGGTAACTTCTTTGATCAAGATTGGGGTTCAATGCCAGGAGTTTTTGCTGTCGCATCAGGTGGTATTCACGTATGGCATATGCCTGCACTTTTAGCGATTTTTGGAGATGATTCTTGTCTTCAGTTCGGTGGAGGAACACATGGTCACCCATGGGGTTCAGCTGCTGGAGCTGCAGCCAACAGAGTTGCTTTAGAAGCTTGTGTAAAAGCACGTAATGCTGGTCGCGAAATCGAAAAAGAGAGTAGAGACATTCTTATGGAAGCTGCTAAGCACAGTCCTGAATTGGCTATTGCTCTTGAAACTTGGAAGGAAATTAAGTTTGAATTTGATACCGTCGACAAGCTTGACGTTCAAGGTTAAACCACATTTCAAAATTGAGGAGATTTTTCCTCTCCTCAAACTTCTATAAATCTCGTTCTTTTACGAGTAATTTCATTCACATTTAAATTTATTATGCCTTTCCAGAGCACAGTAGGCGACTATCAAACAGTTGCAACCCTGGAAACATTCGGTTTCTTACCACCGATGACCCAGGAAGAAATATACGATCAAATTGCATACATAATTGCTCAAGGCTGGAGTCCTGTTATTGAGCATGTTCATCCTAGTGGCAGTATGCAAACTTATTGGTCTTATTGGAAGCTCCCATTCTTTGGGGAAAAAGACCTTAACTTGGTTGTAAGTGAATTAGAGGCATGTCATAGAGCATACCCTGATCACCATGTAAGAATAATCGGATACGATGCTTACACTCAAAGCCAAGGAACAGCTTTTGTAGTTTTCCAAGGACGTTAAACCTACTTTATGTAGTAAATATCTTTCTCCAATATTTTTTGGAGAAAGTCTTTTTTAAAAGAGTTTTTTAAAGAGTTTCAAATTTGAAGATTATGTCAAAAAAAACCAGTAGAGAGATTGCACTTGAAAGAAGAAAGGCGATGAGCGATAGCGGTAAAAAAGCTGCTGCCTACTCTTCAACTACTAAAGAAAGAGTTCGATCTTCTCAAGATATAAAGATTTCTGGGACTCAGTCTTCTCCTAATAATCAAAATATTTCTAAGCCAGCAACAAAACATATTCCAAAAACTCAGGTAAGTAGAAAGTCTTCTTCAACAACTTTATCTAGTAAAGAGTTAGTAATAAATAGAAGAAAGGCAATGTCTACGCATGGGAAATCTGCTATAAATTCATCTGATAGAACTCGCACTGATGTTAAAAAAGAAATTCCTATAAATACAGTTAAATCAACCATAAACAAAAATCAAGAAGTTGAAAATTCCTATAATACAGAAATCAAAACTTCAAAACCAAACGTTAAAAGAAGAATAAAACAGAAGAGAAAGCCTATAACTAATACAAGTAGAGATATTGTTTTAGCGAGAAGAGAAGCTCAATCTAAGCATGGTAAATCAGCATCTAAACAAAATACTAGTGCCGCTTCTTTAGCTAGAAGGGGAGACCCAGATTTAAGTAGTAGAGAAATTTCTCAGAGAGTAAGAGAGCTAAGAAGTAAAACTGGTGCCACAGGTAAAAAAGGTAATGGTAAATGTAGACCATGTGGTCCAAATAAAAATGGAGCCAAACAAAATATTGCTGATGCTAGCTGGAAAGTTGGAACAAGTGAAACTGATTCAGGTCAAATAGTTACTGGAACACAAGCTAATAGATCTGTAAAAACTACAGGTAATGAAGCTAGTACATGCAGAACAGTTACTGGGACACAATACATGGGAGCAGAAGTAGCTGATCAATTTTGTCAAGATAGACCAATTTATAAACAACCACTTAGATCTACTGTTACCGCTACCACATCAGGTAATAAAGTAACTGGGAACGAAGTTGGTAGATCCGAGAGGGTAACAGGAGATGAGCCAGGCACTTGTAAAAACCTTACAGGTACTGAATACATATCTGCTAATCAATCACAGAAGTATTGTGGTGATATTCCAAAAAATCCTTCAAAGGTTAAACATAGTACTACAACCGACGGTCTAAAAGTATCTGGATCTCTTCCTGGTAGATCAACGTTGGTTACTGGAGATGAATCAGGTTCTGGACATCAGTTAACAGGAGATCAATATCTTGGCTCTGAGCCAAATCCACAAGGTAAAGCATTTGAAAAAGTAGGGAGTTATAACACTCTTAATGGGAATTCTGTAACTGGTACAGGGGTAGGCAGATCAGATCATATGACAGGTAATGAACATGGAAGCTGTAAAAATATAACTGGTGATGAGTATATAGGATCTCAACAATATGAGAAGTTTTGTGGTTCAAAACCAAAACCTGAAGCTAGAAAAGTAGGTTTAAGCCTTTCATCAAAGTCTAATTTGATAAGTGGGACTATGACAGGAAGATCAAAAATCGTAACTGGAGATGAACCCGGTTCATGCAAAGTGTTAACTGGAACACCATACGCAGGCTTAGATCAGATTAATGAAAATTGTAGTACTGAGATTTCTGAAGATATGAAATCTAGAGCCACAATCAATTCTGGAAATAATTCAAATGCAAGACTTACAGGACAGCAACCAGGGATTGGTGGAGTAATGACAGGTGCTAAGAAAGGTGCTTGTAAGAATCTCACAGGGACACCTTATGTTGGTGGAGATCAGTTCTCAAAAACTTGTGATAATCCCTCGCATGATACTGCCTATGCGAATCCGGAAAAGTCAGCAGGTAATTCTTGGAACGAATTCTCTGTTAAATCACCATCAAGGGACAAATATTCTGAAAAAAATACTCAAGGTGTTACCGGTAATGAATATGAAAATGGTTCAAAGATAACAGGCCCTTTTGATATGGCTGTAGACAAAGTCACTGGAACTGAAAAATTTAGATTCGAACCAAATAAAAATATTACCTATAAACAAAAAATGGAAATTGAAGAGACAGATCGTGCTGCAAATACACCTGAAAAAAGAGTTACATCTAGGATTACTGGTGAAGGACAATCAGTGGGGAACGTAACTGGTGATGATTGGGATCGTGGTGATAAGGTTACAGGTACAGAGGGAGCTTCTTCAAGGAAGAGAAATCCATCAAGAGCAGGATTTACTAGCGCAATGCCTCCTTTAGAGGTTAAGAGGAACGAGGAAGTAGAAAAACCAGATTTCTTGATAACTGGATCTAGTGGTAATACTCGTGAAGGACAACTTGTTACCTTTTCAGGTGGTGCAAGAGGTTAAGTAAATAATGCCTTTAAGAGGACTGGCTAAAGCCAAGAACTTCACATTGGGGCCAACAGCTCCAATGAAAACTTTTACGGAAAATATCCATATACAAACTAAAGAATCAAATAATTTACTAAATCCCGTAAATCTACACAAATTAACTAATAATATTCAAAATGAAAATCTATTTAAGTATGAGAGCAAAATAAAAAGTGATTTTGACGAAATTGTTCCAACTCTTAAGGAAATTGCACGAATACAACATCATGAAGATTTTATAAATAAGGCTCAGACAATATCTAGAAAAAATTTGGGAATAGATTTACCCCTTCATATATTAGATAAATCTTGGGTAAAACCTCTTGATATGAGAGCTTTATATGCATGGTGCGCTTTCAAACAGCATGAGAAACTTAGTGATAATTTTTTTAATAATGATCCACTTGAAGGTGCTGCTGGAAGTAGAGGTGCAGAAGACTTTGAAAAATTTCTTTTAGATTGTGGAATACATTTACTTGATATAACTCCTTGTTCAGATGGGCGATTAGCTCATTCAGTAGCATATGTAATGAGAATACCTTTTAGTTCAGTAAGAAGAAGATCTCATGCTGGAGCACTTTTTGATATTGAAAATACAGTAAATAGATGGGTTAAAACAGAACACAAAAGATATAGAGAGAATATTCCTAATGAAGCACATAAAGATACCAGATACTTAAAAGTTGTAACTTATCATTTTAGTTCAGTAGATCCTTTGCATCAGGGATGCGCAGCTCATGGGAGTAATGACGAGTTAGCTGCAGGAGAAGGTAGAAATAAACTATATGCTTTCAAAGAGGCTGTAGAGAATAGCTTTTGCTGCGGTGCATCTGTGGATTTAATGTTGATTGGACTTGATACAGACACTGATTCATTAAAAATACATTTGTCAAATAGCGATGGCAGTATAGATCTAGAAAAAACTATTTCTACATTAGATATTTATAATTCAACAATAAATTTTTCAGGGGATGATGCAGAAAGAGAGATTTGTCAAACAATTTCTAATCATTCTTCAAAAGATAAACTCCAGGGGCTGGAAAAATTTATGTATAAATTAATTGTTAATAATATTTCTCAGATTGATTACGTTAAAAAATTTCATAAAGGTTCATATGAAGATATTGGTCATGCTGAGAGGTTTATTGGTGTTGGAATTGGTTTCAAAGAGGTACATTTAAGAAATTTAACCTATTTTGCTCATCTTGATACTGTTGAAGAAGGAGCTCCAGATTTGGATGTAGGGGTAAAGATTTTTACAGGATTAAATGTTTCTCAAGATCTGCCTATTCCAGTAGTAATAAGATTTGATTATTCCGGTAAAGTTCCCGGAGCAAAAGATAGAGCGGCAAAAGATTGTAATAGAGTCAATAATGCGATATCAATTAGATATAAAAGTTTAGTTGATAAGGGGTTGTTACACACCTGTCTTACCATAAGAGATAGGGACAACATTCATTCCGCTCAAATTATTGGAATGTCTTTAGATAAAAAAACAGAGGAGGCTCACTAGTTATGTTAATTTGCAAGGTTGTAAAACCACTTGTATCAACCAATAGAATTCCTGGTTTCGAACATAAACATTTACAAGTAGTTTTAGATGGATCCTCAAACAAAGTTGCAGTGGATGCCGTTGGTTGTAAACCAGGAGATTGGGTAATTTGTGTGGGTAGTTCTGCCGCGAGAGAGGCCGCCGGTAGCAAATCATATCCAAGTGATTTAACTATTGTTGGAATTATTGATCATTGGGACCCTAATAGTCCAAAACAAATAGAGGTATAGAAATTTTGGAAATAATGAAAGTATGTGGAAGAATGGTATGCACTCAAAGAGTTCCAGGATTGGGACACATGAATTTAAGAATTTTAGAAAATAATAAAGGTAAAAAGGTTGTTGCGGTTGATCCTGTTGGAGCTAGAGAGGGGAATTGGGTTTTTACTTCTAGTGGTTCAGCAGCAAGGTTTGCTTGTCCTAATCCAGAAGTTCAAACTGATTTAACTATTGGTGGAATTATTGACTTCTGGGAACCTAATTAGACTTTTTATAGTTATTGCTTGATCAAATTTATTTGTAAAAAAATCAGGAAAAATATCGCATAAATGTATAGTATTAATTATTGTTATAAAATTCACCTAAATGTGGAACCATAGGGATTCTCCTTCAAGAATTGAAAAAAGATTTGAATTTGAAGAGTATCAAAAAATTAGTATATTTTTAAAAAAAATAGATGAATTATGTAAAGAAAAAAATATCTATCCAAATATTAGTTTTGGTAAGAATTTTGTAAGTGTATCAATATTTTTAGATTCTACGGAAATACTAAGTAATGAAAAAGAATTTTCTACAAGATTAGATAATTACTTTTTAGAAAAATAATCTTCTTAATAATTATTAGGTTTATTTATATCTCTTTTGATAAGAGCCATTAAATAGGTAGGAGCTTTATATCTGCCAGGTAGGCATCTATTTAATGTTTCAAGATGCCCCCAACATACAGTCCTCTCAATCTCTTTTATTGAGTTCCCTTTTAAAATTAATAACCTTAGAGCTTTACAAAATAAAGGATAACCTGCTTCTAGTTCGTCTATATTTAGCTTTGCTGCTGTCATAGATCATAGAAGAATTGTTATTAATAATCTATACAAATATGGTGCAGAATTGGCTCTTATTTCAAATTTCTAAATAATTATAAATTAATCTAAGTATGCGACACAATCTATTTCAATTAAAACGCCTTTAGGTAAAGAAGAAACTTCAACACAAGCTCTTGCTGGGGGGTTCTTTACCTTAAAGAAGTCACTATATATTTCATTGACAGTTTTAAAATTTTTTAAATCAGTTAGATATATAGTTGTTTTAATAACATCTTCCGCTGTGGCTCCTCCGGAATTAAGAACAGCTAGAAGATTTTTTAAAACTTGAGTAGTCTCCTTTTCGATATTCCCAAGGCAATTTATTTCATTTGAAACTGGATCAATAGCAATTTGACCAGAACAATAAATAAAATTTCCTGCTTTTATAGCTTGGTTATAAGGACCAACTGGGTCTGGGGCATTAGAAGTCTTAATTACTTTTGATGAGGACATTTGATGAAAGATGTTTCTATAAATTTAAACCCATGTATCTTTATTTGCTCTTAAGTAAGAAAATCTTTTTAAATTATCTGCTCTTAAAAACAGATTAATTATCAACTCTTCTTCGAGTAGAAATGGAATTGTAAGTTCTTTTAACGCAATTTTCTTTTCAACTTCAATTAGTTTATTTTTTATATTTTCGTTTTCAGGTTCAAGATCTAAGGCCCATAAAAGATTTGACTTTGTATACTCATGAGCACAGTAAATAGTGGTGTTTTTAGGTAATGACTTTATTTTTTTAAGTGAGTTATACATTTGTTTGTAAGTTCCTTCAAATATTCTTCCACATCCAGCTGAAAATAACGTATCACCAATAAAAAGAATTGGAACTTTATTATGAATGTAGAAAGCCAGGTGTGATCTTGTATGCCCTATTACTTCTATCACGTGAACTTCCTCGTCTAATAATTTTAACTTGTCTCCATCTTTGACAGATAAATTTTGAAATGGTATTCGATCTTTTTCTTTTGCTGAAGCTATAACTTTAACCTTAGGCCATTCTTTTATAAGTTCTCTTGTCCCTCCAATATGATCGTGGTGATGATGTGTTTGTAAAATAGCTTTTAAATAAAGATTATGGGTTTTTAGGTATTCTATTACAGGTTGAGAAAGGGCAGGATCAATTACTACTGCTGAATTATTCTTTCTCCATAACCATATGACATTATCACTGAGAACTCTAATTCCAATTATTGTTTGCTCTTTATTAAATTCCATTATTACCTTAGAATTAAAAGATTGCGTAAAAATTGATCTATGATTACTATAGCTTTACCCAAAGGAGCTCTGTTAGAGGATTCAATTTCAATTTTTAAAAAAGCAGGATTGAACTTCTCTGATGCATTATTAGAGAATAATAGATCATTAACTATTGAATCAGAATGTAAACGAGCAAAGGCCTTATTGGTAAGAAATGGAGACGTTCCCGTTTATGTAAGTTACGGACAAGCTGATTTAGGAATCGTAGGATATGACGTATTACAGGAGTCAGAATTAAAAGTAGCTAAGTTACTTGATTTAGAGTTTGGTGGATGTCATATGTCTCTTGCAGTAAAAAATACTAGTAATTATTCAAAACCGACCGATCTTCCCGCTAATTGTAAAGTGGCAAGTAAATTTACAAAAACGGCAAGGGCCTATTTTGATGACTTAAATATACCCGTTGAGATTGTCCATTTAACTGGGTCAGTCGAGCTTGGTCCTATTACGGGGATGGCTGAAGCTATTGTTGATTTGGTCGCAACAGGCAAGACTCTTAAAGAAAACGGTTTAAGTAAAATTGATGATCTTTTTTATTCAACTGCAAGGTTAATTGCCAATCCTCTCTCTATTAGATTAGATAGCAATCCTCTCCGAGATGTGATTTTATCAATAGAATCTTTTAAAGGTACATAGCATATTTAAATAAATGTTTTTGAATGATTTTAATAGAATCAAAAAATTAGGTAGATATTTAACTAAAGATAAGAAAACAATTTATCTTATTTTAATAGTCTTATTACCTGTTTCTTTTGCAGGAGCAATTCAACCATTATTGGTTGGTCAAGCGATAACAATATTAAAAAATGAGAGTACAGATGTTTGGTTAGGCAAAACCTTCTTTGGTCAATCTATAAATTTAATTATTATTACCTTGTTCATAACGGTTCTATTTAGATTGGTTTTGCAGGGCTATCAATCCTATAATATTCAATCCGTTGGACAGAGATTGACAGCGAGGATTAGAAGAGAGCTTTTCGAACATTCTATTTCTCTTTCTCTGAAGTATCACGATAAAATGCCTGTTGGTAAATTGCTAACAAGACTTACCAATGATGTAGATGCTTTGGCAGAAGTTTTTGGCAGCGGGGCGGTTGGAGTTATTGCTGATTTTGTAAGTCTTATAGTTATTTCATTAACAATGCTTTCGATAGATAAAGGGCTCGCAATGTTGCTTCTTTTAACTCAAATTCCGGTTTCCTATTTTATTATTTGGCTTCAAAAACGCTACAGAAAAGCAAATTATCAAGTGAGAGAGGAGTTATCTCAACTTAACTCTGACTTTCAAGAGAACCTTCAAGGATTAGAAGTCGTTCAAATGTTTAGGAGAGGATTTTTTAATAGCAGGAAATTTTCTAATACAGGTATTGCATATCAAAAAGCAGTAAACGGGACCATTTTTTATGATAGTAGTATATCTGCTTTTATAGAATGGATATCTCTTGCTGCAGTATCTTTGGTTTTAGCTGTAGGAGGGTATCTAGTAACTTCGGGTAATATTGGATTAGGAACATTAACAACTTTTATTCTTTACTCCCAAAGACTCTTCGAACCCTTAAGACAATTAGCAGAAAGATTTACTCAGATACAAGGAGGACTTACTGCTGTAGAGAGAATAAATGAATTATTAGATGAAGAAATTGAGATTAAAGACACATTTTCTTCTAAACAAATCTCAAAGGGTATTTTAAATAAGAATTATAAATTTAAAGGGAAGATTGAATTTCGTAATGTAAATTTCTTCTACAAAGAAGGTGAACATGTAATAAAAGATTTATCTTTTTTAGTTAATCCTGGAGAACATGTTGCTTTTGTTGGTCCAACTGGTTCTGGAAAATCAACCATCATAAGATTACTTTGCAGACTCTATGAGCCTCAAGATGGCGAGATTTTAATTGATGATGTAAACATTAAAGATATACCAATAGCAAGACTTAGAAATATGCTTGGGGTTGTGCTCCAAGATACTTTTATTTTTAGTGGTGATGTTGCCGATAACATAAAATTAAATAACGAAATAAATAATCAAGACTTAGAAAATATTTGTAAAGAGTTGGGTTTAGATACTTTATTAAAAAAGTTGCCTAATGGATTGAATACTTATCTTAGGGAGAGAGGGGGTAATCTTTCATCTGGAGAAAGACAACTTCTTTCAGTAGCAAGAGTAGCTATAAGAAATCCAATCATTTTGATAATGGATGAAGCTACGGCCTTTATGGATCCTTCCACAGAAGCAACTTTGCAAAAAGATCTTGAAAGGATTTTGAATAAAAGAACGGCATTAGTTATTGCGCATAGATTAGCTACTATTGAAAAATCTGATAAGATATTAGTCTTGAAAGGCGGAGCTTTAGTTGAAGAAGGAAATCACAGAGAGCTTAGACTCAAAAAAGGCTTATATTTCCAGCTCTCTGAACTTCAAGAAAAAGGATTCGCTAGCTTTTAATGATTTTTAGGAACAAGGGATCATCAATTAAGAAAACAAATAATCTTTCACAAGAAGAGCTCCTTAAGTATTATGGTTTGAATTCTTTTGAATTCACCCATAAATTAAAAGATGAGATTTTTGTTTGTAGTAAAAATAAGGAGTTTGATCTTATTGAGTTAGACCAACTTTTACAGACTGTAGGATGGAGTAGGCGGCCAATAAGGAGAGTAAAAAGAGCTTTGGAATTTAGTATTTTAGTAGTAGGTTTATGGCGTCATGATGAGAAATTTCCTAGGCTTGTAGGTTTCGCTAGATGTACAGGGGATGGAGTTATTGAAGCAACCATATGGGATGTTGCTGTTAATCCTGTTTATCAAGGACTAGGATTAGGTAAAGAATTGATGAAATATATATTAAAAGAACTAAAAAAAACTGGGATATCAAAGGTTACTCTATTCGCTGATGCAGAGGTAGTCTCTTTCTACAAAAGACAGGGTTGGATCCTAGAACCAAAAGGTTCAAAATGTGCTTTTTGGTATGCAAATTAATTTAATTTTTTATAGTAGTCATTATATAAAGATTTTATAGATTCCCCTCTTAACCACCTTTTTCTGAAATTCCAATTTTTGAATGCTTGAGAAATAATATTAGTTTTTTCCCACTTCCTGCTACTTGTATAAATTGGAATTGTTAACATTTTTAGATGTTCGTTATTCTTTAATCTTTTTATGAAATCTAGATCTTCCATCAAAGGAATTTTTCTATAACCATTATTTTTGAAATATGTCCGCCTGTGAATTATAAGTCCTTGATCTCCATAGGGATCTTTTAAAAAGAAACTTCTAAGGTTTACAACTATTTCAAGAAATCTATAAATGAGCTTTTCATTATTAATCTTGAATTTAAAAAAATAAATAAAGTTTTCTTTGTTTCTAATAACTGATTTCACTTTTTTTAACCAACCTTTACTAAGCCTAGAATCTGCATGTATGAAAATAAACCATTCTCCTTTAGCTTTTTTGGCTCCTAGATTTAATTGCAAACCTCTATTCTTTTCTTTTGATTTAAATATGTTTGTTCTATAAAATTTAGCTATGTCTCTAGTTTTATCTTCACTATTACAATCAACAATTATAATTTCTATTCCCTCATTGAATATTGATAAATCTGAAAGAAGTAATGATAAATGTTGAGATTCATTATACGTAGGAATAATTATTGAGATTTTAGGCAAGTTAATTATTCCCTTTTTTTTATATCAATTATTGTATCAATATCAATTTTTCTATGAAGAAAGTCGTGTGTTATGGCAACTTGATTGAAGTTATCTATGGTTTGTTTAAGGACATCTTCGCTACTCCATTTAATGTTTATAAAAGGTAAATATAAATCAGTTGATAATAATCTTTCTGAAAAAGCAATTAGCCAATATCCCCCGTCATTTGATGGGCCTAAAATAAGATCATTTTTTTTTAGTTTTGTAAGGGCATTTAATAAATCCAAATGACAAAAATCTGGAAGATCAGTCCCTATAAAAATAATATTTCGTGTTTTTGTTAGGTTGAATTTTTTATTTATAAGAATTTGTCTTCTCATCTTTTCTCCTAAGCATCCTTTCCCTTGTAAATTAAAGTTTCTAACTCCTAACTCATTAGACCATCTTTTACTCTTTTTGAATCCAAGACCAGAGATGGCTAAGGAAATATCTATTAAACCTTTGTTTTCTATAGCTTTAGCAACAGAAACTGTATGTTCTGTCATTTTTCTTTGCACATTTGCAGAACAAAATTTACCTATATCTTTTGATAATCTAGTTTTACAACGACCATAAGCATGCCACTTAGCCATCACAATTAGCAGTGCCTTGTCCAATAAAACTCCATATGTTTTCATTATTATAAGGTTTAGACAATGGTTAGAATTTGTAATTAAAAAAATTTTTTTATAATGCGCATTGTTAATAAATTTTAAATTTATCGTGATCTTGCGATTTGAGAATGACCAATTAATAAATCCCTACTAGATTAAATGTCTATTGAATAAATTTAGTGCAAGCAACCAATCCTATTTGGGCAGAAGTTCAACAATTACTTCAAAAAAATTTAAGTAAACCTTCCTTCGAAACTTGGATAAGGCCAGCTAAATTTAATTGTTTTGAAAATGGCTTGTTAACTTTGATTACTCCAAATAACTTTACAAGTGATTGGCTTAGAAAAAATTATAGTGAAACTATTGAAAAAGCTGCAGAAGAAATTTGTGGACATAATGTAAAGGTGATTTTTAAGTCTGAAAATAATGTCAACAACAATTCAAATATTCCTGACACCGTTAGCCAACAAAGTATTAAATCTCAGACAAGGTCTATTTCTACAAGTCAAGGGAATAATACAAATAATAGAACAAAAAAATCTCATTCTTTAAATATACGTTATGTATTTAAAAGATTTGTTGTTGGTCCTAACAGTAGAATGGCTCATGCCGCAGCTTTAGCTGTCGCAGAATCTCCGGGGAGAGAATTTAACCCGTTATTTATTTGTGGTGGAGTTGGTCTTGGTAAGACCCACTTAATGCAGGCAATTGGTCATTACAGAGTGGAAATTGATCCTGAAGCGAAAGTTTTATATGTTTCAACAGAAACTTTTAGTAGTGATTTGATTCAATCTATAAGAAAAGATGGAATGCATGTCTTTAAAAATAAATACAGATCAGTAGATCTACTATTAATTGACGATATTCAATTTTTGGAGGGCAAGGAATATACCCAAGAAGAATTTTTTAATACTTTCAATGCTTTGTATGAAGCTGGTAAACAAATTGTTATTGCAAGTGATAGGCCTCCTAGTCAGATTCCTAAATTACAAGAAAGGCTGATCTCTAGATTTTCAATGGGATTAATAGCAGATATTCAACCTCCTGATATTGAGACAAGAATGGCAATTCTGCAGAAAAAAGCTGAACAAGAAAGAATGAATCTTCCAAGAGATTTGGTTCAATTTATCGCAGGAAGATTCTCTTCAAATATTCGGGAATTAGAGGGTGCTTTTACTAGAGCCGTTGCATTCGCATCAATAACAGGCTTACCTATGACAGTTCAATCAATTGCTCCAATGCTTGATCCAAATAGTGTTGGAGTAGTCGTAACGCCAAAGCAGGTAATAAAAAAGGTCTCAGACTTCTTTTCAGTAACAGCTGAAGAATTAGTTAGTTCAAGCAGACGAAAGCCAGTTAGTCAGGCAAGGCAAATAGGCATGTATCTTATGAGGCAAGGGACTAATTTGAGCCTTCCAAAAATTGGAGATGAATTTGGAGGTAAAGATCATACCACGGTTATGTATGCTATCGAGCAAGTGGAAAAAAAATTGTCAAGTGATCCAAATGTTGCAAGTCAAGTTCAAAAAATAAAAGATCTTCTTCAAATTGATTCAAGAAAAAATTTATGATCTTTGATTTAATTTGAATTTCGAAGGGTCTTGATCATATCGATGTGTAACTGGAATCTTATCAGTTTTGGAATTAACATTAGGTGACCCTATTTTATTTAATGATTGCCTCAATAATCTTGCAGAAATGACAGGCATGTCTCTTGGGACTGAAATTCTATTTTTTAGGTAGTTGATAGACATGACAGCTTTGTCAGGAACTTTATTAATTTCAGAGGTAATCATATATGTAAGAGCAGATCTTAATGATTGATCAAATAAGTCTTTTTCATAAGGATTTGCATTGATAATATTATCTTTATGTTTCAAGACTCTTTTGAGGGCAAATTTAGCGTAATAATCTAAGTCAACAGCCTGATTAAATTCTGATTTCCCAAGCCCTTCTCCAACATCTATTAGATTAGATAATAAAATTTGTTGATCATTAACATCCTTAAAGCAGCCGCCCATTTGAGGAGGTAGATCATGAGAATGTGTATGAAAATCCCCTTGAGTACCTCTATAGGGAGACAGATTTTCGAGGAGAGAAAGCCATCTATCAATGTGAGGGTAATTATTCCTTAAATTGAATCCTTTGTAATAGCTTAGAGAAGCGTTCATTCTTTCTATATAGGGAATAAAAATAATATCTCCAGTCCCTGGCTCTATTTTATCTGAATCATTTATTTGTGAATCAATGAATCCTGTTTTGGATGAACTTAATATTTTTTCAAATTTTTGAATAGATTCCTTAAATTTATTTTTACTAAAGGATTCATCTAGATAACTAAAGCTTTTTCTGCAAAGCCAATTACACCATGATCTAAAAATTTCTCTTTCTAAAATTCTTGCTTCACGAATATCATTTGAAAGGAGCGATGAACCAAGTGTTCCATATTCATTTTCTAAAAGAGATATGATGTTATCACTTTCTGTTATTATTTCCCCATTCAAGTCTATTGCAGGTAATTTACCTGAACTTACTTTGTTGAGATACCATTTTTCTTTTTGACCATAACAATACATATTTATTTTTTTAACTTTGTATGGAATCCTCTTAAATTCAAGCCATAACCATATCTTTTGGCAGTAGGGGCACCATGAATGTCTATCTCTAAATAAAGTAAGATCAACTTCTTTTTCACTATGACCAAATAATCTTAAATTAGAGTAAGAATTATTTATCCCATTAACTCTATCAATATCATCAATTTCAAATTTACTTAAATCTGCCCAACTCAAAACTTTATTCATTATTTGATATTAGACTTCGTTATAAGGATATAATATATGTTTTAAAAAGATTTTGGAATTTGAATTTGATTTAATTGTTGTTGGCGCTGGTTCCGGCGGTTTGGCCGCTGCAAAGCGCGCTGCAAGTTATGGAGCAAAAGTTGCAATAATAGAAGTTAATAAGATTGGTGGAACTTGTGTTCTTCGAGGTTGTGTTCCCAAAAAACTGATGGTTTATGCTGCCAATAATAGAAGGAATATGGTTTCTGCTGAAGGGTATGGACTAATAAATAAAGAAATAACTTTTAATTCTAGTGTGTTACTAAAAAACGTTAGAGAAGAAGTATCTAGATTGAGTCACATACATTCAAACTCTTTAAAAAAATTAAACGTGACAGTTTTTGAAGGCTTAGGAAGATTTAAAAATCAAAATACAGTAGAAGTGGTTTGTCCAAAAACAAGAAACATTTTAAGAAAAGTAAGCGCTAATAAAGTTCTTATTTCGGTGGGTGGTAAACCCAAAAAACTAGAAATTCCAGGGGTAGATTTAGCATGGAGTAGTGATGATATTTTTGAATTGCAAGATTTTCCTAAAACATTATTAATAGTTGGTGGAGGCTATATTGCATGTGAATTTGCATCTATTTTTAAAAACTTAGGTACTGAGGTTATACAAATAATTAGAGGTCAGAACTTGCTAAGTGGATTTGACAAAGATTTGTCAGAATGTTTGAAAAAATCAATGACCTCTTTGGGCATAGATTTAAAATTTAATAATCAATTAAAGTCTATAAAAAAAATTAAGGGAAAACTACAGTCGACTTTAGTATCAGGAAGTAAATTTTTAACCAATAATATACTTATTGCAACTGGACGAGAGCCTGCTCTCAAAGAATTGCATTTAGATACTTTAAATCTTAAAATGGATGGTATTTATTTAGATGTTAATGAAGTTAATCAGACAAGTAATTCCAATATATTTGCGATTGGAGATATAATCAAGAGGCCAAATTTAACCCCAGTAGCAATAGAACAAGGGAGGGTTTTCGCCGATAATTATTTTGCTGATCGTAGAAGAAAAGTTAACTATCAAAATATTCCTAAGGCAGTGTTTACTATCCCAGAGATTTCAACCGTTGGACTTAGTGAGGAAGAGGCAACAGAAATTTACTCGGAATTAAATATAAAAATTTTCAAATGTAGTTTTACTCCTATGTCCAACACCTTTAAAAAAAACAAATCTAAATGTATGTTAAAACTTGTGGTCAACAAAAAAAATGATAAGATTTTAGGCTGCCATATGTTTGGTGAAGCAGCATCTGAGATTATTCAAATGGTTTCAGTCTCTTTAAATGCAGGAATAACTAAAAAGGATTTTGATAATACTATGGCTTTGCATCCAACTATTTCAGAGGAATTTGTAACTATGTATGGCTGATGAAATTATCTTCTAGATGTTTTTAACTTTTCTTGTGTAAAAAGATATACTGTGAATAAAGAAAAATAAATAAAAATACACACCCTCAATTGATAGAGATTGTTAAATTCTTTCAAGAACAATAACTTATCCATGATGTAAAAAATATAAAGATTCAAAAGTATAAAGCCTTCAATTCTAGAAATCTTACCTTTTGTCCAAAAAATTGGAAGGCACGCAAAAGTAGTCAAAACCATGAATGGTAGGTCAACTTTTATAAGGCTTTGATCAATTGTTAGACCTTTTAATCCGGAAAAAATACTGCAACTTCCCAGTATAAGAAGCTGATTGAGTAAATTACTTCCAATGACGTTACCAATAGCAAGATCTGTTTTACCTTTTAATGCTGCAATTATGGAAGTAACGAGTTCAGGCAGTGAGGTTCCCGTAGCAACTATCGTGAGACCAATAATTATTTCATTTACGCCTAATAGAGTTGCTAAAGATTGAGAACCATTTACTAAAGTATTTGAACCAAAACTTAGAAGAAGAATTCCAGATATCAATTTAAAAATAATGTTGAATTTGCTTCTCTCTCTTCCTTGAGATTCCTCAATCTCAGGCTCAGCCTTTTTTGTCTCCTCTTCATTCTCTTGTATTGTATTTATTTCCCAAATTGTATTTAAAGTTAAACAAAATATTAAAAAAATCCCTGCCTGCCAAGTTAATAGACCTGTTGATGACATTGCCCAAACTGCACATGAAATAGCTATTAGAAGAGGGACATCTCTTCTTACAATTCTGCTTTTTACTTTTAAAGGTGTTATCAATGAGCTTATTCCTAATACAACAAGAACATTAAAAATATTGCTTCCAATTACATTACTTGCTGCTAGAGAGTCACTCCCTTTGAAGATTGAATTTAAACTTACTAATAATTCAGGAGAACTTGTCCCTAAAGAAACAACAGTTAAACCTATTACAATTTGAGGTATACCTAAAATTAAGGATAAAGAAATCGCCCCTTGAATGAATAATTCTCCACCGGCAAAAAGTAATATTATTCCTATTAATATCTCCATTATTGGCAATATAAATTCACTCATATTTAAAAGACTTATTTAAATGATTATATCTTTAATTTATTCAATAATTATCTTAAAACTATTGTCAAAATTTATTTGCTGTTAAAATAGATTAAATAATTAAAATTTTGAAAGATTTAACTATATTAAAGCCTGATGATTGGCATTTACATTTAAGAGAGG
Organism: Prochlorococcus marinus str. MIT 9515; assembly: GCF_000015665.1. Lineage (NCBI taxonomy): Bacteria > Bacillati > Cyanobacteriota > Cyanophyceae > Synechococcales > Prochlorococcaceae > Prochlorococcus > Prochlorococcus marinus. The sequence goes on from NC_008817.1 coordinate 567,525, forward strand.
GAATTGTTTTAAAAAATATAATTAAGTTTAGCTCCGAGTTTTTTGGCAGAGCTATTGTGATGCCAAATACCAAAAACCCAATAACATCTATAAATAAATGTATATCTTATAAAAAATCTATTTCTGAAGGATTACCTGAAAATTCAAAGTTTGAGCCATTAATGACGATATATCTTACGGATGAAACAATAAAAGATGAATTAATAGAAGGATTTAAAAATGATGTTTTCTTCGCAGCTAAATTATATCCTGCTAATGCGACAACAAACTCCAGTCAGGGCGTAAAAAAAATAGAAAATCTTTATGAAATTTTTGAAGTTATGGAAGAACTTGGAATGCCTCTTTTAATCCATGGAGAAGTGACTGATCCTAAAGTTGATATTTTTGATAGGGAAGTGGTTTTTATAGATAAAGAACTTTTACCTCTAATACAAAGATTTCCAAAGTTAAAGATTGTTTTAGAACACATAACCACCTCTTATGCTGTTTCTTTTGTCCAAGAGAATAATTTAGGCGCTACTATTACACCACATCATTTACATATAAATAGGAATGCAATGTTCTTTGGAGGATTAAATAGTGACTTTTACTGTCTACCAGTCGCTAAAAGGGAAAATAATAGAATTGCTTTAAGGAAAGCTGCTACTAGTGGAAAAAAATGTTTTTTCTTAGGCACAGATTCTGCCCCCCATTTGAGACAGTGGAAAGCTTTTTGCGGTTGTGCAGGTATTTTTAATTCACCAGTTGCAATAGAAAGCTACATCCAAGTTTTTGATGAGGAGGATTCACTGGATCAATTCGAAAAATTTGCAAGCTTGAATGGTCCTAATTTTTATAATTTGCCTGTAAATAAAGAAAAAATAAGATTAGTATCTAAATCAAATGAAATCCCAAAATTTATTGAAGTAATTGATAATAATAAGGTTGTTGGGCAAATAAAACCATTTCATGCAGGTGAAATACTAAACTGGCAAGTTGAAGGGATTGTGAATTAAATCTAATCTAACCACTCAAGAAAAGTTAAAATTCCCAAATTCTTATTGGTTAAATGTATTAATATCTACCAAGTTCAAAAGCTCAAGTTACTTTTAGAAGTGTGCCGAAATTGAAGATGGGCAAGGCTTAAAATGAAATCTATAATTTAATACATTAGCTAAAAAGAAATTTGCGGATTGAGGTGAAACTCATCCCCTTTATCAATTTATAACCTATCCACTATCCACATTAAGTTGAATTCCAAGACATAATTTAGCGACCTTAACTATAGAAATTTCTCATGTTTTTAAAGGTTTCTATTTATAAAGAGAGTTTTTAACTTTGAATCACAAGACAAAATATCTATTCTGCTTTTTCAATAGGAAAAATAACAGCCAATCCAAGATATATCAAAATTGGAATGCCAAAGGTGAAACATGCAGAGATGAAAAAAACTAATCGCCAGAAAAAAACATTTCCTCTATTAGATTTTTCTAGACCTTTGCAAACGCCTAAAAACCAAGAACCTTTTTTTGCTCTGATAATGCTTGACATCTATTTTTTAATTAAAGCTTATTATAGTAATTTATAAGCTATCTTATTTTTTCTATTAAATATTGGCATAATTCTAAATAAGCTATTCCCATATAGGTCAAAAGCGTCTATTGCTTCCCTAAAAGTGTAAATATTCGCATTTTTCTTGTTTAATTGAGAGACTTTCGGCTACGATTAAATTGTGCAAATTCCTTTTGGGAGTGTGGCGGAATTGGTAGACGCGCCGGACTTAAAATCCGTCGAGCGCTTTAGCTCGTGGGGGTTCAAGTCCCCCCACTCCCATTCTTTAACTATATATTAAGTTTTTACGATAACTTTTTATAATTGTTATCTTTTACTAGGAAACCAGAAATTCAAATGGAAAGCATTCTTAATAATTCAGTTATTACTTTTGTTGCTTACGTGGGTATTATTTCTATTTATTTATTTGTTATCCCTTTAATACTTTTTTACTGGATGAATAATAGATGGAACGTTATGGGTAAATTAGAGAGATTAGGAGTTTATGGATTAGTTTTTCTTTTCTTCCCAGGCTTGATTTTATTCTCTCCATTTTTAAATCTTAGATTAAGAGGAAATAACGAAGGGTGAATAATTGACTAAAGGTAAGGTTGTACAAATAGGTTTATTGATCTCTTTGTTAGGTATATTAATTTTTAAATTATTACCCCAATTTGGGATAGATAATCTTACCTCAAGTACTATCTCAAACTTTATCTTGATTTTGATTGTAATAACATGGGTAACATCTTACATTTTAAGAGTTGTAAACGGAAAAATGACTTTTATGGAACAAAGAAAGCGTTACAGAAAAGAATATGAAAAAATTGTGAATGATAAACTTGAAAATAAATTCAACTCATTACCAAAAGAAGAGCAGGAGAAACTAATGGAAGATTTAGAAAAAAATCTATAAAACACTTAACAATAATCAAATAAAAAAAATCAAAAATTCATGAAAGAAAACAAGAAACCTCAATTTACTAAAAATGAAACTTTATCAAAAATAAATGAGAAGTTTTTGGAATTAAAGAAAAGTAAAAAATTAGCCTTGATGCCTTTTATAATGGCTGGTGATCCAAATATTGAAAAAACATCAGAGATTTTATTAAAGTTGCAAGAAAAGGGTGCAGATCTTATTGAATTGGGAATCCCTTATAGTGACCCTCTTGCAGATGGACCGATTATACAATTTTCAGCATCTAGGGCTTTAAAATCAGGAACTACTTCCATAAAGGTTATTCAGTTATTAGAGTCGCTTAAAGATAAGTTACGTATTCCAGTTATACTTTTTACTTATTTTAATCCTATCTTAAATTTTGGACTTGAGAATTTTTGTGATTTAGCATCCAAAGCAGGTGTTGCAGGATTGATAATTCCTGATCTTCCCTTAGAAGAAGCCTCTAAATTTTCGGAAATTATTAGTTCTTATTTTATTGATTTAATATTATTAGTTGCCCCTACTACACCCTTTGAAAGAATGAAAATGATATCTAACAAAACAAAAGGGTTTACTTATCTTGTAAGCGTAACAGGAGTAACAGGAGAAAGAAGCAAAATGGGAAATAGAGTAGAAAGTCTTATTACTAAATTAAAAGAAATAAGCATTAATCCAGTAGCAGTTGGTTTTGGAATATCCGCTCCTGAACATGTTAATAGAGTCAGTAAATGGGGGGCAGATGGAGTAATTATTGGAAGCGCATTTGTTAAAAGAATTTCTAATAGTAATGAAAGAGAAGTTGTAAATGAAGTAGGAAACTTTTGCGAAGAAATGCGTAAAGCAGCTGATCAATAATAGTAAATAAGAAAAAAATTTTTTTTATAAACTTATATGATTCAAAATCATTAGCGTAATAGGGGAGTATTTATTTTTTTATAGTTAAACCAATTCTTTATCTTAATTAGTCAGCTGGTAATAATCTTATTTGCTTTCTCCCCAGCTTAATTTCAAACTCATCTCCTGCTTTCAAGTCTAAGAGTGCTGTATATGCTTTCCCAATTAAAAGATTTCCATTACCTTGGACTGTTGCTATGTAACTTAATTTTCTACCACCCTTTCCTATTCCTGCAACTCCAGCATCACCTAGGTTAATACCTTTTGCTTCAAGCAGTGCTTCGTAAAAGGCGGTGAAATTTAGACGTTCTGTTCCATTCTTTTTTGTGGAAACATATCCACAGGCACGAACAAGATCTGACTTGCTAACATCACCAAGTTCTTTAACTTTAGCTAGAAGATCGCTACCAGTGAGCATAATAAATTAATACAAAGTTATTCTTAATTAACATAGCAATTAGTGTGTAATTTGTGCAATTATTAATTATGTATTTATTAAATTAGTTATCTTTTAATAATGGAAAAATTTATAGTTTTTGGTAAGTACTGTGAGGATGCAATTAATAAAAGGGAACCATTTCGCAAACAACATCTTAAGCGACTTGGGAATTTAAAAGATAGAAATATTTTAGTTACTTTAGGACCTACTAAATGTACAAAATATTTATTTGGGATATTTAATGCTAATGATAAAAATGAATTAAGAGAATTAATAGAGAAAGATATTTATTGGCAAAAAGGTATATGGATTTCAATTGATATTTATCCATGGATACAGGCATTCTAATCTAAAGTAGTTAATAAAAAATAAGATTATCTATTAGCCCCTTTATATTTAATAAAACAATCATCAATTACATTTTTGATTGTTAAAAATTAGTTTTCAATGTATGAAACCAAATGATAAAAAACATTTATTAATAAAAAAAGATTCTAAAAATATTCTTTTTATGTAGATAACTAAGCTTGAAATTTTGTTAGATAATTTAGATAATCTTATTAAAGACTGTCTTTTTTTATTTGGTTTACTAAAGAGTCGATATCTAATTGATTATATGAATGGTTTTCCTTTTCTTTCTCAGAATCTGTTGGAATATTGTTTAGCCAATTTTGTTCTATCTTTATAAGATTTTTTGCAATATGGTAAACCCCTCCTTTTTTGTGAAATTCTTTAATTTTTTTAGTGATTTCGGAGGTTCGACTTGATTTGAGATTCAATTCATTAGCTAGATCTTTTTGGGTATATCCGTGAGATTTTAACCAAACTTTAATAAAATCTAAAAGTTCTTTCTCTTCTTGCGGGGATAGTTTATTCATTTCAAGAAAGGGAATAACTTATTAAGTTTCCTTTCTGCTCTAATTCTTATTGAAGGAGTCATATACTTACTCCAAATACTTAAGACTGCAGTGAGTGCAACAAAGTCATCGCTAAAACCTACTAAAGGCATAAAGTCAGGGAATAGATCAAAAGGCATTATTAAATAAGCTAATGCAGCCATTAAGGAAACTCTTACTTGAGTTGGAGTAAAAGGATCAAGGGCCATTTCTAAAACTTCTAAGGCAGGCTTTGCAATTGTCCTCCCAGCCTTTATTAGGATTTTTATGATGATATTTTCATCCAAAGATGAACTTTCAATAACCTCTGCATCATATATTTTTTCCTTTTCTTTTGTATTGGACTCATTCATAGTTTTAAATTATTAAATTAAAGGCTTTTAGCTAACACTATCTACAAGTCCATTCTGAATTCCGGCTTTTCTAAGCTTTCTCAAGGCTCTTTGTACAACTTGTCTACAATACTCTCTACTACAACTCATATGTCTTGCAACTTCAGCTAAAGTTTTCCATTCATTAGAGCCATCTAATCCAAATCTTAAACTTACTATTTTTCTTTCTTTTTCAGTAAGGTTGGCTTTATCTAATAGTGTCCAAGCAGAGGCTGTTCTCTCTGCAAGTTCTGCTAATTCCATTGGAGGGGTTTGATCACTTGGAAGAATATCAACCAATTCAGATGGGTCTGACTTGGACTTGACAGTGCCTTGAAGACTAACTGTGATGCTTCTTAACTCACAAGAAAGTAGTTCATCAATTTCTTCTTTAGTAATTTTCATCTCTTCTGCCAGCTCAAAGCTAGTTGGAGGAAAACCTTTAAGTTGCATTAGCTTAGATTTTGCTGCTCTTAATTTTGTTAGTTTTTCATTTATATTTACGGGTATTCTTATGGTTCTGCTTTGAGTTGATAAAGCCCTATTCAATCCCTGCCTTATCCACCAGTAAGCATAAGTGGAGAATCTATGACCTCTTGAAGGATCGTATTTTTCTACAGCTCTTGTAAGACCAAGAGTACCCTCTTGAATTAAGTCTAATAACTCTAAACCCTTCCCTTGATATCTTTTCGCAAGATTTACCACTAATCTAAGATTTGCTGTAATCATCGCATTCTTAGCCTTTTCACCAATTTTGATTTTCTTTTTTTCAACTTCAGAATATTCACAAGCAGAGCCTTTGCCTCCCGCAGTTTGACATCTGTTAATTAACACAACCATTTCTTGGACTTTTCTTCCCATAGTGAGTTCCTTCTCGGGTGTCAAAAGTTGATGACGACCTATTTCTCCAAGAAAATCGCTTAATGAACTCACGATTTACACCTTTAGTTAATGTATTCAACTTATAGTTAATTTCTTAATAAGCTACACATGTAATAATTAATTAATATTTAATTAATAATTATTATTTCTTAATTTGATGAAATTTCTTAATTTATAGTTTTCATATATAGATATTTGATTATCTTTTTTTTCTTCTTGATTCAAGAATATTTAGCACATCTCTCCACTCAACCCCCTTATACAGCAAAGCAACTTGGAGATGATATATTATATCTGCAGCTTCATTTGAGATTGAATTTTTGTCATTATCTTTGCAAGCCATTATAAATTCAGCAGTTTCTTCTCCTATTTTTTTTAAGATAGTATTACTACCTTTTGTTAATAAAAGATTGGTGTAACTTTTTTCAGAAGGATTAATTGATCTTTCATTAAGAGTATTAAATAATTCTGAACAAACATTAGACAAAGGCTTCTTTCTCTTTTCTTTTTTATTAATAAAATTATTATCTATTTTGTTGAAAAAACAACTTTTTTCACCTGTATGGCATGCTCCGGAGCCATTTTGCTCTATAGAGAGAAGAAGTGCATCATTATCACAATCAAATCTAATTTCTTTAAGAATTTGGGTACTACCGCTTGTTGCGCCTTTTCTCCAAATTTCAGATCTTGATCGGCTCCAGTAATGGACATTTTTTGTCTGAAGTGTTTTGTTTAAAGATTCTTTATTCATCCAAGCAAACATAAGAATTGAACCGTCTAACCAATCTTGCGCTATTGCAGGGATTAATCCATTATTGTCAAAGTGAAGATCTTCTATCGAAAAATTAGTTGAATAAGCCATTATATTAAATGTGTTAACTCTTTACTCTTTGTTTGACTAGAAATCATCTTAACAGCTAATTAATGAATATTCATTCTTCGAAATTTTCTTGCTCTAAAAGTTATGAGGATTTTCCCTGTTCTCATAGGCAATGGCGTCATGAAGGACACTGTAGGTTTGTGCATGGCTATTCGAGATCATTTACTTTTTGGTTTGTTGCAAAAGAATTAGATGTGAATGGTTTTGTTGTTGATTTTTCTGGATTAAAACCTCTTGAAATAAAACTAAAAGAACAATTTGATCATACATTTCTAGTTAATAAAGATGATCCTTTATTAAATTACTGGAAAAAGTTACATGATTTAGAAGCTTTAAATTTGAGGATTATGGATAATGTGGGAATGGAGTTCTCTTCTAAGATCGTATGGCAATGGGCAAATGAATTCTTAAAGGAAAAAGATAAAGGAAGAACTTGCTGCTGGAAAGCAGAATCAAAAGAAAATAAATCTAATTCTGCTAATTATGAAGAATTGCCAGAGTGGTTCTAAGACCTGTAAAAAGATTTTTTCGTAAATATTACTCTACAAACAATTTCCCATTCTTAATAAATATATCAACCTCTTTTTTATTTAAATAAATGTTATTAAGGATATTGTTTGCAATGTTTGTCGTGATTTGATTTTGAATAATCCTCTTTAATGGTCTCGCTCCATAATTATTATCAAAACTATTTTTGACTAAGTACTCAACCGCCTCATCTGAAATTTTTAATTTTAAATCTTTTTTAATAAGTCTATTTTCTAAATTTTTAAGTTGAATGTTTGCAATTTCTTTTAATTCATTTATTTCCAAATTTTGGAAAATCACAATTTCATCTAATCGATTTAAGAATTCTGGCTTAAAAAATTTCTTTAATTCAAGATCCACAATAGTTTTGATTTCATTTTTATCTTCATTTCTGATAGATAAATCATTTATTGATTGACTGCCTAAATTACTTGTAAGTACAATAATTGAATTTTTAAAACTAATAGTTCTGCCTTGACCATCAGTAATAATCCCATCATCAAGCACTTGCAAAAGAATATCTAAGATATCTTTATGAGCTTTCTCTATTTCATCTAAGAGAATCAATGAATAAGGATTTTTGCGAACTGCTTCTGTTAATTGACCTCCGGATTCAAAACCTAAATATCCAGGAGGAGCTCCAATGATTTTGCTAACTGAATGCTTTTCCATGTATTCAGACATATCTAGTCTTGTAATCGAATCACTTGAATCAAATATTGTTTCAGCTGTTACTTTGCTAAGTTCTGTTTTACCTACTCCAGTTGGTCCTAAAAATAAAAAACTTGCTAATGGTCTATTCGGATCATTGAGTCCTGTCCTTGATCTTTTTATTGAATTTGCGACAGCAAAAATAGCATTACTTTGGCCAATAATTTTTTCCTTAAGAGTTAATTCTAATTTTAAAAGTTTGTCTTTTTCAGATTGGTTTAAATTATTAACTGGTATTGAGGTCCATTTCGAAACTACCTCCGCAATATCATCAAAGGTTACTTCCTGTCTTAAAAGATTATTTTCACCATTTTTAAAAGAATCTACCAAAATTTCATTTTTTGATTTTAATTTTTTTTGTAATGAAATTAAGGTTCCAAATTCTAATTCTGCTGCTTTATTAAGATCAAAGCTTCTTTTGGCTTGTTCTATCTTTAATTGTGTAGATTCTATTTCTTCTTTTAAATTACTAATCTCATCAATTTCTTCTTTCTCTTTTCTCCATTTAATATTTAATTCAGATTGTTTAGACTTGAGATCTTTAAGCTCATTATTAATTTTTTTTATCCTTTCTAAAGAAAAATTATCGGATTCTCTTTTTAGGGATAAATTCTCCATTTCTAGTTGTAAAACTTTTCTATCAATCTCATCAATTTCTTCTGGTTTTGAAGTTATTACCATATTTAATCTTGAGGCAGCTTCATCAATTAGATCTATTGCTTTGTCTGGAAGAAATCTATCGTTGATATATCTTTCGCTTAAGCTGGCAGCGGCAACAAGAGCATTGTCAGAAATTCTTACACTATGGTGAACTTCATATTTTTCTTTAAGTCCTCTAAGTATTGAAACAGTATCATCTACTGAAGGCGCGTTTATTTTAATTTTTTGAAATCTTCTTTCTAAAGCGGGATCTTTTTCTATATTTTGTTTGTGTTCATTAATTGTAGTAGCACCAATACATCTTAATTCCCCTCTCGCGAGCATAGGCTTTAAAAGGTTACTTGCATCTAAAGAACCTCCGCTCGCACCTGCTCCAACAACTGTATGTATTTCATCAATAAAAAGAATAATTTTACCTGCAGAACTTTTAACTTTTTTTAAAACATTTTTAATTCTCTCTTCAAATTCTCCTCTGTACTTAGCTCCGGCTATTAATGAACCCATATCTAATGAGATTAAACGCCTATTATGTAAGGAAGATGGGACATCTCCATTAACTATTCTTTGAGCTAACCCTTCAACTATTGCTGTTTTGCCTACCCCGGGCTCTCCTATTAGAACAGGATTGTTTTTTGTTCTTCTGCTTAGTATTTGTATAGTTCTTCTGATTTCTTCATCCCTTCCAATAACTGGGTCTAAGTTACCCTCTGAAGCTGATTTAGTTAAATCAATACCGAATTTGTCTAAAGATTCATTAGGACTTTCAAAATTATTTTGAATTTTCGGATTGGATTTCATTTCAATTATGGTTTCTAAAAAGTCTGGAATTTTTTTCTTATTTAAAATTAACTTTCCGCACACTTCATCATAAGACAAACCGTAAAGCAAGTGTTCTGTTGATATCACTACATCGTTTAAGGAAACTCTTAAATCATTTGATTTTAAAAAAATGTTATTGAGGCTTTCTCCTATGTACAATATTTTTTGCTTGTTCTTCATCTTTGCTTTTGAATTTAATAAAGAAATTAAATCTTTTTCTATCTTTTCAATATCTACTTCGTTTTTCTTAAGTATTTCTTTTGCAAGACTGTCTTCTTTTATTATTGTAAGTAATAAATTTTCTGAATCTACAGTTTGCTGAAAATTATTAGCTGCTATTTTTTTCGACAAAATAAAATAGTCCCAGGCAGAATTTGAAAATTCAGTTGGGACTATTTTCATTAAAGCGAGGATTAAATACTTTAATTATTTCGAAACATTCACATGGATGATGAATATTTAAAAAACAATAAGAGGTTTTTATTCAACAATTACTTTTCCTACCATACCAGCTCCTATATGAGGCTCACAGTAGTAGTCATAAGTTCCTGCTGTATCAAAGGTTTCTTCCCAAGATTCTCCTGGAGCGAAGGCTAGATCAGCATGACTTAGTTCCTCATGGCCATCAAAAACAGCGTTATGAGGGGCTAATTTATTATTGATGAATTTAACAGTATCACCTGGACTTATAGTTACAGAACTTGGCTCGAAAGCAAGCATTCCAGCATCAGTTCCAAGTTTGACTTCAACTGTTTTAGCTGAAACTGAAGAGATACCAAGGCCTAGAGTTAGAACTATTGCGAATAAGCCTGTAAAAAATGAACGTAGCATAATTTAAATTAACTATATAACTATATTACAAGGGTTTGGTAACTAAATCGCGAGAAGTTTAATTGATATTACAGCTTGGTAATTTAGCTAACCTTAAAATATCATTCAGTGATTTAGCATGACTTTTTAGCTTAAATGTCTCTGGATTAGTCACTGGATGATGATTGAAGTCATATTTTTTAATACTGAAGCTATCCCATGGAGTTGCTTGAATAGGAAGTATTCTTAATAATATTTTCATTATTTTTTTTGTTAGAGTTATAGAAAAATATCTATTCATTCGATTCCTTTTTAAAAGGATATTAATCGCATCATCAATTGAAATATAGTTTTGACCTAATACAAATTTCTTGAAACCTTTATAGGCATCTTCTTTATGATTTTTTATTAGAAAGCCACAAATTTGTGCAATGTCATTGGCATGTATAAAGTGAAATTTTGAGTTAAGTTTTAGAAATCTTGCTAACCAGAGCCATTTATTTATTTCTAACAAACCGCTGGTTAGATAGCTTGTTGGATACTTACTTCTTTTATTAAGAGTTCCACCAAAAACTAGAGTAGGGAAAACTGCAAATGTTTTTTCTGCAAAAGAGCTCTCTCTAAGTCTTTGAAAACACTCATATTTTGTTTGAATGTATTCTGTTCCATAAGTTAAGGATTCTCTCATTAATTCAGTTTCTTGATTAAGTATGCTCGCTGTTGAAAAATAAATTATTTTTTCTAATTTATTTTTTTCAAGCATTCCCAATAACTCTTCAAACGCTTTTATATTTACTTCATAGGCTCTTTTCGGATCACCCCAAGCTGTGGCAGTGTGTATAAGAAAATTTATTTGACTAATTTCTTTACTGAATTTATTGCATTCTCGAATATCACATATGAGCAATTTAATTCTTTTGTTTTTCTGGATGGATAGTGATAATTTATTTTTATTTCTAACCATGAGATAAAGCCTAAATCGAGTATTTTTTAAAAACCAATCAATTAAATATTGACCAACACATCCGTTAGAGCCTGTTATTAATAAGTTTTTAGTTGCCAAAATATTAATTAATAAGTAAGTTTTTTCCCGTGTTCAAAAAATGTTTGAGCATTTTCTTCAGGTGTACCTGGTAAAATTCCATGGCCTAAATTAAGAATATACTTTCTTCCTTTTGATTTGTTAAAAGTAATATCTATCCTCTCTTTTATGGATTCTTTATTTCCGAATAATAGACCTGGATCAACATTACCCTGAATACCAATACCTTCAGGAATTCTCTTGCATGCTTCCTCGATATCTACAGTCCAGTCTAATGAAATTATGTCTACCCCAGTTCTTGCCATTCTTTCTAATAGCCCAGCACTTCCTGATATATATAAAATAATAGGAGTTTCTGGGTATTTTTCCTTAACTATATCAACCACTTTTTTTTGATAAGGACCAGCAAAAATATCGTAGTCTTGAGGACTTAATTGTCCTGCCCAAGAGTCAAAAATTTGTACAACCTGAGCACCAGATTTGATTTGATATTTTAAATACTCACCTATGGATTTTGCAAAATGATCAAGAAGCTTGTGTAGCAAATCAGGCTCTTTGAAAGCCATTGACTTTATTAAAGAATAATTTTTACTGCTTTTGCCTTCAACTACATACGCAGCAAGAGTCCAAGGTGCTCCAACGAATCCAAGAACAGTAGCTTCATTATTTACATCTTTTTTTAATGAGGATAGGACTTCTCCAACAAAACTTAAACTTTCGCTCGGAACTAATTCTTTCAAATTTTCTATCTGATGAATATTTTTTATGGGATTCTCTATGATTGGCCCCTTACTTTCTATTATTTCAAAATTGATACCCATTCCAGGCAGAGGGGTAAGAATATCTGAAAAAAGAATCACTCCATCCGGCTTGAAAGCCTTAAAAGGTTGCATTGAAATTTGATAAGAGAGTTCTGGGTTCTCAGATCTTTCCCTAAAACTTGGATAGCGCTCTCTTAAATCTCTATAAATCTTCATATACCTACCTGCTTGTCTCATCATCCATACTGGAGGCCTATTAACTTTCTTGCCTAAAGCAGCAGATAGTAAAAGTGGTAAATTCTCACCCATTTTTAGAGTTCAATATGTTTTTAAAAGAAAAAATAAAAAATCTTTAACTTAAAAAGTTTACAACGTGGAGCAGATTAAAATCGTTGATGTGAAGAATTAAATGAAATTAACTAATTAAAAAGCTTTTTTATTTCTTTAGCTGATGCTTAAAGATACTTACACTTAGTGGTGGGAGAGCAATTTCAAGAGCATTTTCATAATTGTGAATATTATATTTTAGGGTGTCCTTACCTCCCATATTCCCTTTGTTACTTCCTCCATATTTAGATCCATCTGAATTAAAAATCTCCTTATAGTATCCTTCTAATGGAACACCTATCTTATATGATTCGTGAAAATTAGGGGTAAAGTTTGCTATAACCACAAGCCATTCATTACTTTCATTTTCCCTTCTCATAAAACTAATAACTGAATTAGAGGTGTCATCGCAATCTATCCATTGAAATCCATAAGGATCAAAGTCATTTTTCCATAAAGATGGCTCATTTTTATAAAGTTTATTTAAGTCATCAATAAGGTTTCTAATACCTTTGTGGGGTTCATATTCTAGAAGTTCCCATTGAAGATCATCCCAAACATTCCATTCTTGCCTTTGTCCAAATTCCATTCCCATAAAAATTGTCTTTTTACCAGGATGTGTCCACATATAAGTTAATAAAGCTCTTGTATTCGCAAATTTTTTCCAATCATCTCCTGGCATTTTATGTAGAAGGTGACTTTTCCCATGAACAACCTCATCATGGCTAAGAGCAAGCATAAAATTTTCGGTATAGTTATAAGTTATCGAAAAGGTCACGCTATTTTGATGAAATTGTCTAAACCAAGGGTCTATTTCAAAATAATCGAGCATATCGTGCATCCACCCCATATTCCACTTTAAATTGAAACCTAAACCTCCTACATTTGTTGGCTCTGTAACCATTGGCCAAGTAGTGGATTCTTCAGCAATAGATAGTGCTCCCGGGAAATGTTGAAAAAGGACATGATTTGCTTGCTGAAGAAATTTAACAGCTTCTAAATTTTCATTTCCACCATTTTCATTTGGAATCCATTCTCCTTCTGGACGTAAATAATCTCTGTATAACATTGAAGCTACAGCATCTACTCTTATTCCATCAATATGAAATTCTTCAAACCAATAAATAAGATTTGCTACTAAAAAATTCCTTACTTCATTTCTACTGTAGTTAAAAATTAAAGTTCCCCATTCTTTATGTTCTCCAATACGAGGATCACCATGCTCATAAAGATGACAACCATCAAAGAAAGCTAAACCATGTTTATCTTTTGGGAAATGGCCAGGAACCCAGTCTAGAATGACACCTATGCCCTCTGCATGGCATTTATTTATAAACTCTTTAAATTCATTTGGAGTTCCATATCTACTTGTTGGGGCATACCAACCTGTAACTTGATATCCCCATGAACCATCAAAAGGATGTTCTGAAATAGGCATTAATTCGATATGAGTAAATCCTCTTTCTTTCACATATGGGATAAGCTTTTCGGTTAATTCAGGATAAGTTAAAAACCTTGTCCCAGGCTTTAAATCTGCTGCGGGTACTGGATGTCTTGGGTTGCCATTTTTTTCAATATACTTATTATCGGTTGAATCATGCATCCAACTTCCAAGATGCATCTCATAAACTGAAATAGGTTTGTTAATTTGACTTGATGAATCTCTACTAGTGATCCAAGAACTATCTTCCCAATTGAAGTTGTTGAGTTTAGATATTATTGAGCCATTTTGGGGCCTTACTTCATGAAGAAAACCATATGGGTCTGCTTTTTCATAAATATGCCCTTGTTGAGTTCTTATTTCATATTTATAAACATCTCCTTCCTTCAATATTGGCATAAATAATTCCCAAACTCCACCCAGCCTTTTTTGCATAGGATGATGTCTACCGTCCCAAGAATTTATATCTCCGATTATTGAGATTGATTTTGCATTTGGTGCCCAAATACAGAACATTACACCTTTTTGATTTATATCTTCACTGATATGGGCACCCATTTTCTTCCAAATATGATGGTGATTACCCTCTGCAAAAAGGTGCCTATCGACCTCCCCCATCCATTCATCCTTAAAAGCCCATGGGTCTTGTTGTGAATGAGAAACTCCTCCTCTCAATACATTTATTTGATAATTATTTTTTGGGTCTTCATGAAGAATTGCCTCAAACATCCATTTATGATTGGGAGTAGTTGTTTTATAGGTTTTATCCTTAAAAGTAATATTTACTTCATCTGCCTCTGGCATCCATACTCTTGTAACCCACTTCCCTTTGAAGAAATGGGGACCTAAAATATTTAATGGATTATCATTGCAACAATTTTCGAGGTTGAAAGCTTCTGATTTAATCCAGTCTGTTTGAATAGTTTCTTTCATGACTGGTAGCAGTTAAGAGATAAGTTTATCAAATTATCAACAAAAAAAAAATCAATTGAAAAATGGATTCATTTTCATAAATGTTTTACTGAGTTCAAAACTTAAAGTTATAATTTTGTGATTAATTGTGGGAGCTCCATTATTATTGTCGCTAGATCCTGAATTTATGCCAATTGCTGGGTATGCCGCAGCTGATATTGACAACCTAAGTTTTGAACCCTTAAGAAGTAGAATATTTGTTGGATGCATTTCAATTTTGCACTCACATTTTTCATTTTTCTTTGAGTTTTTAACTCTTAAAAATCCAGTTGAAAATTGATTGACAGTTTTTTCTTTTTCATTAACCATAGACAAGGCAAGACATATATCAAAGCTTTTCTGATCACATTTTACTGAGGTTTCGAGGGTTGGAATTCCTGAAATCTGAAGATCTTTCTGCAGAGAATTGGTTTGAAAAACCCCAACATCTAATCTTGTATCAAAAATATATCTATCAAACATCCCAGGGGTTGGACCTAAATGTCCTCCCTCTCCTTGAGACGGCCTCCATGGATCATTAACAATTGAAAACCAGCCTGAACCCTTTGAATTTAGCAGAAGACTACCATCAGTGACTTCAGTATTTGCGGTCCCATTACTTTCAAGGCCAAACTTATATTTTTGAACCTTTCCCTCTTCAATTGGTTCCCATTTTTTTAATGAAAGATTCCAAATTTTTTTATGTTTAGAAAAATTTTTTTCTTTAACTTCTTTATCACTTTTGAGGTGGGTATCAAAAAAGTTTAATAAAGTTTTTTGTGATCCCTCCCACCAATTCAAGTGTGTAGCATCACCAATTATTATGTCAGGATTTCCTCCTGCAGCTTTTGACTTTTGATAGAGGTCAAATGCACCTCTTAGATGAGGATCCCAAAGACCACCAATAATTAACATTGGTTTTTTTAACCATGATGAAATTAACTTTATCTCAAGAAAATCATTATCATGATTTATATTTTTATGCCATTCAAGTACAAAGTTATTAGGATCGTATTTTTTTAAAAGAGCTAATCCTTTTCTTAAATAACTTTTATTTTCCAGCGCTGAAATTATTTCTTCCCATCCTAAAGAATTATTTTCTCTTTTCATCTTTAAGGCAGCTATTTGTAATCCCCACGCAATATTATTATTCCACCAAAAAGCCCCACCATCCGAACTCCAGTGATTTTTTAAATCTATTCCCGTCATTGCGGGGGATAAGCAATCGGGAGGCTTTGAATCTTTGGTTCCTGTAAGTTGAGTCAATCCTTGATATGAAAAGCCATATAAGCCAAGTTTTCCATTGCATTCTTTTAAAGATCTTACCCATTGATGTGTTTCTGAGGTGTCTTTAGGTTCTTGAGAAAATCCTTTAAATATTCCACTAGATGAACCCTGACCTCTTACATCTTGAATTACGACCATGTAACCTTTTGAAGCCCACCATTCAGGATGAGAATAAGTAATTGTTGAAGCTATTTCTCTTCCATATGGTTGTCTCATTAATAAGGCGGGCCAAGAACCGTTTCCTTTAGGGGTCCAAATTCTTGAAGCTAGTTCTATCCCATCATTTAGTCTTAATGACTTATCAACCCAATTTACTTCCCGCATTTAATTATTTAAATAACCTGAGGGCAATGAAGTCCAATTACATAAATAGAGAGAATCTCAGCATTAATTGGGTTTAGGTTATTTTTTTTTGCAACAAACTCTATAGCTTTATCTGAACTGGCTGAGATACCTTTTGAATTTAATTCTTTAAATTTATTACACATCTTAATTGCATCACTAGGATTTTTTTTGACGCTCTCCAAAAGATTTGATTGGCTTAAAATTGGATTTATATAGGATAGAGATAAAAATACTAATAAAAGAAAGTTATTCATTTATTTATGATCTTTGCCAAATTCTACATTAAAAAATTTTTTTAATCAAAATTTTAAATGGATTTACAGATTTGATTAGCTCTTTTTATCCAATCTTTTAAAGTAGATAGAGTTATATTTGTTTGAGTTTGAGTTCTAAGACTTCTCTCCAATCTTCCAATTCTCTCCTTAAGATCATATGGGTTCAAAATTGAAAGTGATTTGATAGAACCTACCCCGCAGTGTAGTAGTAAGTAAGATTCATATGGATTTATTGAAAGCTCACTTTTGAAATTAGCAATAGCTCTTATTTTTCTTAAATTATTTAGAGTACATAATGAGTATGAATTTTGAATAATATTCAATTCTGAATCACTAAGCTGACTTAATTTTTTAAAATCATTTAGTTTCTTTTTAATTAAAAAAGATTTTTCATGTCTGAAGTTATCAGGTAAAACTTCTAAAAATTTCTCTTCAATCATTTAATAACTAATTCATCGTAAAGATTTTTTCTATCTCCCCAATAATTACTGGCTTACTAACATCATTTGAGATCTTCTCAAGTTTCCTAAGTTTAATTTTAACGGTTGAGCCGGATCTACTACCCTTTTTAAGGTTTGCAGATAATTGTTTTAATGTGGGCTCAATGGCTTCTTCTGGAAATTCATTATCAGCTTTGGTAACAATTAAATCAAATCCGTTATCATAAACAATTGGAACATATTTAGCTCCTTCTATTTTTATATTTTCTGTATAGCTTTGTATAAAAGCCCAACTGCTTAAGGAAAGTAATAATGAAAAGATAGTTGCTCCTGTAATTCTGAATTTAAAGCCAAAATTAAAAATAAATGAAATCAAAGTACCAAGAAAAAGAAATATTCCAAAGAATCCAAATATCTTAGGTGTATTCTCTAATAGTTCATAAAAAGACATTTACTGGCTTTGACCTCATTAATTTCTTATATTTTGTAAGACTACTCTATTTAGGATTCTAACTTGAAAAGAATTAGATCTCTAAATTTTAATAAAAAATCTTTTTTCTTAGTGGCTATTTTGTCAATTAGCTTTGTAGGGAATTTGTTATTAAATAGATTTGTTAAAGATTTATATGAGAATAGAAGAATAAGACTAGAGGACAGGATAGGAAGATTTTTAGATAAAGATGTGGACTTGGGCGATTATGCTGGCATCAGATATTTTGGGATTTCTTTAAATAATTTCAAAATTATTGATAATAATCATTCAAATTCTGAAATCGTAGCGAAGAATATATATATAAGCATTATGCCAATTAGATCTTTATTAAACCAAAGATGGATTTTTAATGTAACGCCAAAAAAAAGCAAAATTGACATAAATCAAGATTTTTTCAAAAGAGAAGAACTTGATAAAAAAGAAAAAAAATTTATTAAAAATAAATTAAATTACGATTTAAATTTTAATATAAAAGAATCTATAAATTTTAAACTAAAGGATATTGGAATAGAAACCAAAGTAAAAGGAAAATTAATATACAAATCAAAATCAAAACATTTTTTTGGAAATATTAATACTTATGCCAAAGGTAAGGGTAATTTAAATTTAAAACTAAATACTAAATTAAATAAAGGTTTTTTTAATCTTGAGATATTATCTCGTGGGATAAATTTGAAAGGATCTGAATATGGTTTCGGAGATAGTAAATTTGCTATAAGAAGCGGGAAAATTAAATCTAACCTTAAGTATTATAAATCTCCTAAACAAACATTTTGCAAAGGTAAGCTTTCTTTGAATAATTTAAGGTTGAAAACTAATAATCTTGTAGAGGATATTAATAGTGATTTTATTGGGCTTTTATGCCAAGGTAATAATATTATCGCTGATACAAAAAATCTTAATTACGGTACTTTAATATCAAATTTCAATCTAAATTTTCCTTTAAATCAAGATATTAATATTATAAATTTAAAAGGTAATGTTGGATATTTAGATAGTTTGAATCCTGAAATACAATTATCAGGAGATGTTCCGTATTGGTTTGATAAAAGTGGTATAAACTTTGGAGATATTAATTCTAATTTTATTCTTAATAGAACTCAATTATCAAATTTAAATATTTTCCGTAAAAATAGGATCAGAGGTTTTATTACTGCAAAAGGGGAATTTAAGGGTAAGATAAATAACCCGGATATTCAAATCAATTTCAATGTTGATTATCCACATTATAAAGGTATAAGAATAAGAGAAATATGGGAAGGAGAGATCAAAAATCAAGATAATCAATATGTCGTAAATATGAATAATAGATATTCACCCGTGCCTTCTTTTCTTACCTTTAATTTTGATTCAAAGATTAAGTTAGAAAATATAACCTTTAGTAGAATATTTAATTCCAATAAAGGTACTTTAAATCTAACTAAAGATGTTGATAAGTATCGTTGGAATGCGAATAATTTCCCTCTAGATGAGATTGAATTGGCTACTAATAATAATGAATTCGATCGAGTTAGTGGGATTGTAAATGGTTCGGGTTTTATATCTAAGGATCAAACCTATTATGACGGTCGTTTGGCTTGGAGTCTCGGCAAATATAAGAATATAAAATTTGAAAATTCATTATTTTATTTTACTTTTAATGATAAATCTTTTTATATAAATTCCTCATTGTATCCAATTGATGGAGGTATGATTGATCTTGAATATGATTCTAATAAAGATAATAATTTTAATATAATTTTTAATAATATTAGTACTAGTTGGACATTACTAACAGCTGTGGATATTTTAAATCTTGATAATAAAAAAATTCTTCCAAATAGTAATTCTAGAGCCTTAGATGATATAGAAATAAATAATACTAATAGCTCATTTAAGGATAAGATCCTTTTGATAAATAATTTTATAAATGATAAAGCTTTTTCAGATGATAAATTAAATTTAAAAAGATATTTAAGTAAATTTGAAAGTAGATACGATGCAAATGTAACTATAGAAAGTAATAACTCATCTGATTTCAAATTGAAAACTAAATTAAACGGATATCTTGATTTAAAAAATGATATTAAAGAAAGTTCTAGAGAAAATTTTTCACTAGATTTAGAAGGAGGGATTTTTACAGGAAAAGGTTTTCTAAATATTAATAAATTGCCTTTAAAAACTATAAATATTTTTCTAGACAAGCCTAGAGATTTTGAAGGGAGTTTCGATATTAATTTACTTTATGACCTAGATAAAAAATCTTTTGCAACTAATATTTCTTCAAATAATACTTCAATTTTTAATAACCCTATCATTCTGGATATTGGGGACATCCAATATAGGGACTCTATTTTTAATTTAGATTTATCTTTATTATTAAATAACTCTAGTACTCCAATAAATATTTCTGGTTATATACCTATTAATAGAGAGGAAAAATTAGACTTGAGATTAAATGGTAATGGTAAGTTTATTGAATTAATTGATATCTTTGCGGATGATTATTTCACCTTTAAGAAAGGTGATGTAAATCTAAGAATGATAATTAAAGGAACCCTTAATAAACCTATTGCGAATGGTTTTGTTTTTATAAAGGATTCTGAAATTGATATTTATAGCAATATTATTAAAAATATAAATAGTACTATTATTTTCGATTTTGATCATATAGAAATTAAAAACCTAAAGGCTTCAGATGATGATTCTGGTAATATTTTCGTAAATGGCTCACTACCTTTTTATAAAAAAAGTAGCACTAATGATAAAGATATTAGTTTGATATCAAATAAATTTAATATTAAATCTAGTAATATGAATTTTCTAATTGATTCTAAAATTAATATAGGAGGATCATTCAAAAAGCCCGTATTTGGCGGAAAATTAGCACTAAACAATGGATTCGTTAATTTAAATAACCCTAATAAAAAAAATATCAAGAAAAATAATGTTAAAGAAATAAATGATGAAAAGAATTGGCCCGAACTATATTGGGGAAAAGATGAAAGAATTGAAATAATTTCAAATGAAACGATATTAAATTCTTTCCTTTTGGGAGAAAATGTCCCGAATTATCTTGAGAATTTAAGTTTTAAGAACCTTAAATTAAAACTTGGTCCGGATTTTAGAATTCAATACTCAGAAATAATTAAAGCTTATTTAGACACTAAGTTAGATTTGAATTTCAATGGAAATGTTGGTAAAGATTTAAACGCTAGAGGACTTATTACCTTAAGTAAAGGTATAGCAAATCTATATACAACCCCTTTCAAATTGGATAAAAATAAAGAAAATTATATTTTATTTGCCTCAAGAAGTGGCATTGTTCCTTTTATCAACTTTTCACTAACTAGTAAAGTTCCAGATTTAATAATCCCAATTAGTGAAAATAATCAAGATCTAAATAGTTCAAGTGGTTTAGATTCGAATGTTGGTTCAAGTGGTTTTGGGGTAGTTGGAATAGGTAATACAAGACTTATAAAAATTGAGGCTTCATATGAAGGATTTCTCGATCAATTATCTTTTGAAGATGAAAATAAAAAAATACAACTAAGAAGTACACCTAGCTATAACAGATCTCAAATTATTGGTTTGATAGGAGGAAACTCTGCAAATTTAATAAATAGAGCATTTATTTCTCAAATAAATAGTTCAGATGGATTTAGTGATCGATTTCAACTATCTTTATATCCTGCTTTAATAGAGAATAATGAATCAATAAATAATGTTTTTTCAAATGAAAAATTTGAAGTCAATGATACCGAAGATTCATCTTCTAATGTAGGATTTTCTTCTCAAGCTTGGATTGCTGAAATAGGACTTGATATTACAGATAGAGTGAACTTTGCCGTTCAAGCAACACCCGACAGGGATGATTTACCGCCTCTTGGAATACTTACTTTGCAAGCTAATCCAAACTTAGAATTGTTAGGAACTATCGATTCTGATGGAAAGTGGAAAAGTCAACTACAGTTATTTTTTAGATATTAATTCCTAAAATAAAAGTTTTAAGAATGCTTATTTTGACTTATTATTAAATTTAAATAAAATCAAATTATGACTGATATATTTGAAGTTCCCAGCCCAGATAATAATCTTTTAGATAAAGCTGAGCAACTTCGCTTAGCTTCAATTAAAACTAGTCAAACAAATAATAATGAGAGAATTAGAGCTTTGAATTTAATGGCTGACTCTCTAGAAAAAAACTCAAAAGAAATAATTGACTCTAATTTTGAAGATTATAAAAAAGCAGAAATAAAAGGAATTTCAAAGGCCTTACTTTCTAGATTAAAGCTATCAAAAGAAAAACTAAATTTAGGAATAGAAGGGATAAGAAAAGTTGGTGACTTGTCAGATCCACTAGGTCAAATCCAAATAAAAAAGGAACTTTCCAAAGGACTCATTCTAGAGAGAAAAACAGTTCCTATTGGAGTGCTAGGAGTGATTTTCGAATCAAGACCTGATGCAGTAATGCAAATAAGTTCTTTGGCAATTAGAGCTGGGAATGGAGTAATGCTTAAAGGGGGGAGTGAAGCCAATTTTACTAATCAAGCAATTGTTAGTGCACTTAAGAAGGGTTTGCAGAAATCAAATATCGATGATAACGCTATCTGTC
Source organism: Prochlorococcus marinus str. MIT 9515 (assembly GCF_000015665.1). Classification (NCBI taxonomy): domain Bacteria; kingdom Bacillati; phylum Cyanobacteriota; class Cyanophyceae; order Synechococcales; family Prochlorococcaceae; genus Prochlorococcus; species Prochlorococcus marinus. The sequence goes on from NC_008817.1 coordinate 589,841, forward strand.
TTTTAACAAGTAGAAAAGATAGTATGGCGATGCTGAACTTAGAAAAATTTATAAATTTAATTATTCCAAGAGGAAGTAATGAACTCGTTAAATTTATACAGGAAAATACAGGAATCCCTGTTCTTGGCCATGCTGATGGGATTTGTCATTTATACATAGACGATGAAGTAAATCTTGATATTGCTTTAAAAGTGGCTTTAGATAGTAAGATTCAATATCCAGCTGCCTGTAATGCTATTGAGACTCTTTTAATACATAAAAGTATTGCCCCTGCCTTTCTGAAAAAAGCTATCCCAATTTTTAATTCTAATAATGTTAAGTTGATTGGAGATAAAAAAGCTGTTAAATTGGGCGTCGCTTTTGAAGCTAATTACGAGGACTGGCAAACTGAATATTTAGATCTTATTCTCTCTATAAAAATTGTTGATGATTTAGAAGAAGGAATTGCTCATATACAAAAATTCAGTTCAAAACATACAGATGGAATAATCACTGAAAATATAAGTAACGCTAATAAATTCATGAGTGAGATAGATAGTGCAGGGGTTTTTCATAATTGCTCAACAAGGTTCGCAGATGGTTTTAGATATGGCTTTGGAGCTGAAGTTGGGATATCTACTCAGACATTACCCCCAAGAGGTCCAGTAGGACTGGAGGGGTTGGTAACGTATAAGTATTTTTTAAGAGGTGAAGGCCATAGTGTTGATGATTTTTCATCTGGAAAATCAATATATACCCATAAAGATCTTTAAATATTATAAGAATGGGAACATATTTAAAAATTAAGAATATTAAACTTTGGTCAAGAGTTGGTGTCCTAGAAGAAGAAAGAGAATTAGGGCAACTTTTTAGTTTAGATGTACTTCTATGGGCTGATTTTGAAAAGTGTACTCAAAATGATGATATTAAAAGTACAGTTGATTATTCAAAATTAGTTGAAATAGTAAAATATCAATCCAAGAAAATATGTTGCTTTACTATTGAGAAATATTCAAATGAAATTTTAAAAATTATTGATGAAGAGTTTGAACTTAGCCGAATTAAAATAATACTAACGAAATGTAAGCCTCCAATAATTGGTTTTGATGGAGAGGTCTCAATTGTAAGAGTTTTAGAAAATAATTAAAAGTTTTGTCAAAAAGAGATCCCATAATATTAATTCATGGTCTTTGGAATACAGCAGATATCTTTTCTTCGATTACTTCGAAACTTGATGAGATTGGAATTGAATATTTTGCACCAACTTTGAAGCATGAATATGGAATGACATCTATTGTTGAATTAACTAGTTTATTAAATGATTTAATTTTAGAGAAATATGGTTATGAAAAAAAACTTGATATTTTGGGATTCTCAATGGGAGGAATAATTGGTAGGTATTGGATAAAAAAAATGAATGGTTATAAAAGAACTAGAAGATTTATAACGGTGGGTTCACCTCACAAAGGAACATTGGCATCACAATTAATTCCTAAATATCCATTTAAAGGAATATCTGAAATGAAAATAAATAGCTATTTATTAAGAGAATTGTCAAAATCTGATTATCTTCTTAAGGGGATTCATTGTATAAGTTTTTTTACTTATTGGGACCTTATGGTTTTCCCAGGATGGAGAGCAAATTTAAATTACGGTGACAAAATATCACTAAAAATTTATAAACATAGAAATTTAGTGAGGAATAAAGATGCGGTCGCACAAATTATTGACAGGCTTCTTGGGTAACAGATGATAGACCTAAGTGTCTTATCAAAGAATCTGTTTTTGGTTCTCTCCCTCTAAATAATTTAAATACTTCTAGTGGAGAGAAACTTCCTCCAAGACTTAAAACTGTGTCTTTAAACTTTTTGCCAATTTTCTTTATATTTTGATTATTTTCTAAATCTGCCTCTTCAAACATAGAAAAAGCATCGGCACTTAAAACTTCTGCCCATTTGTAAGAATAATATCCAGCTGAATAACCTCCTGCAAATATGTGACTAAAGCAGCAAAGGAATTTATCTTCTTGTATCGGGTTGATTACTGTTGTATCTCGTGCAATTTCTTTTCTGATCTCTTCTGAATTTTTATCCTTATTGCTTTTGATATTGCTATGTATTCTTAGATCTGTTATTGCAAAATGTAATTGTCTTAGAGTAGCCATCCCACAATTAAAAGTTCTGTTTTTTACTAATTTTTCAAAATTCTCATCAGATAGTCTTTCCCCTGTTTCATAATGCTTTGCAATATTTAACAAGGTTTTTTTGTGAAAACACCAGTTTTCCATAAATTGACTAGGAAGTTCAACAGCATCCCATTCAACATTATTAATACCAGCTGCTTGTGGAAGATTTACGGTGGTAAGCATATGTTGAAGTCCATGACCAAATTCATGGAAAAGAGTTTGAACTTCATCAAAACTCATCAAACTGGGCTTGTCTTTGGATGGTGGAGTTTGATTACAAACTAAATAGGCAACAGGCAAAATATTTCTACCATGATTATTTTTGTTAAGACATTCATCCATCCATGCACCTCCTCGCTTTGACTCGGGTCGTGAGTAGGGGTCAAGATAAAAGGAAGCTATTTTATTATCATCCTTATTTAGAATATTAAAATACAAAACGTCATCATTCCATACCGGCGCTTCATTAGTCGCTTCAACTACTTTGATTTCGAATAGGTTTTCACTAAGATTAAATAGACCTTTTAAAACATCATTAAGAGGGAACCATGGTCTAAGTGATTCTTGATCTAAATTAAGCTCCTCCTTTCTAAGGATTTCAGACCAATAACTAATGTCCCAAGCTTCAAGAGCTTCGAAAGGTGGAAATCCATTTTCTTTTGAAAACTTATTGAGTTTTTCTAATTCATTTTTGGCTGTTTTAAAAGCAGGTTTTCTCAATTCCTCTAAAAGTTTCTCGACATTTTTTATTTTATTAGCCATTTTTGTTGAGAGACTTAGTTCTGCCCAACTTTCATAACCAAGAAGATTAGCCTGTTTAGTCCTAAGAGATAGGATCTCTTCAATAATTTGACAGTTATTATTTTTTCCGTTAGAGGCTCTGCTCACAAACGCTTTATATAAATTTTCCCTTAGATTACGATCTTTTGCATATGTCATAAATGCGGTATAGGTGGGAATATCTAAACTTAATTTCCAAGGCCCATTTTTTGGATCAGCTTCGCCTTCTTTTTTTAAATATTCATGAGCTGATATAGACATTAATTCTAAAACCCTTTCTGGCAGTCCCTCTATTTGAGATTTATCATTTAATATTAAAAACCAAGCATTAGTTGCATCTAAGACATTATTACTGAAATTTGTAGATAATTTTCCAAGCTTTTCAGAAATAACATTGAATTCTTTTTGGTCATCTATATTTAATGAAATTCCTCGATGTTCCATTTCGAGGATTTCTTTATCAAGGATTCTACTTTTGACTTTATCAAAATTATTTGTTTCTTTAAGCTTTACTAATGCTTTATAAATAATTTTACTTTGTCCAAACTTATTACTTAAATTAATAATTTCAGGTAAAAATTTTGAGTAAATTTCTCTTAAACTTTCGGAATTTTTTACTCCATTTAGATGACTTATAACTCCCCAGCTCCACCTAAGAATCTCATTGACTTCATTTAGAGGATTGATCACCTTGTCCCAATCAAGATTCTTTTGGTTCAAGTAATTAGATAAAAAGTTTTCTATATTCTTGAATTCAAGATTTATTTTATCTATTACACTTGGAAATTCTTTATTAATTCTATCTGATGTAAATTTTTTAAATTCTGGCAATTCTCCATAATTAAAAATTGAAGTTTCCATTTTTTTGAATATTAAAATTAAGTGATGTTTGAAATTAACCCAACTAATTTAGCTAAAGTCAGTTGTTGACTGAGAGCATCTGTGGAAGATTCATATAAATTTATTGCTATTTTTGGCCAAAAACCTATAACCAGAGTAGGTAAAAGCAAACTAAAACCAATAGTTAATTCTCTCCCATTCATTTCTTTGACAGAAGCAAGTGCTGGGATCCTAGGCCCAAAAAATACTCTTCTACACATAGAGAGAAGATATATGGGCGTTAAAACTAAACCAATAGCTGCTATAAGAATCGTTATTGATCTAAAGAGTGAGCTAAAGCCTTCTTGACTTGTGATTCCCAAAAATACAGTAATTTCACTTATAAAGCCACTCATCCCTGGTAGTGCTAAAGATGCTAAAGAGCTAGCAAGGAAAAAAGCAAATGTTATGGGTAAAACTTTTGCTAAACCCCCCATGTTAGGAATCGAAAGGGTATTTGTCCTTTCATAAAAAGATCCAGTTACGAAAAACATAGCTGCAGCTATAAGACCATGGCTAATCATTTGTAGCATTGCACCGCTTATACCTAAAGCATCTACTGCACCGATTCCTAAAAGTACAAATCCCATATGACTTACTGAACTACATGCAATTCTTCTTTTAACATTATCTTGAGCAAATGCATTTAATGCTCCATAAATTATGTTAATTATTCCAAGAATAATTAAAGCTGGTGCAAGTTTAAGATGTACTTCAGGTAAGATTTGAACATTAAATCTTAAGAGTGCATAGCCACCCATCTTCAAAAGAATCCCAGCGAGAAGCATTGAAACAGGAGCATTAGCTTCACCATGAGCGTCGGGTAACCATGTATGTAGAGGGAAAATAGGGAGTTTAACTCCAAACCCTATTAAAAAGCCTAAATAAGAGAGTAATGCAAGACTTCCTTGTGCATGTTTATTAGTTAGTTCACTTAAATTTAAGGTAAAAGTATCCCCGCTCAGTGCTAATGCTAATCCACTTATAAGGATTAATAAAGAAGCTAAAGCAGTATAAAGTATAAATTTCGTAGCAGCATAAAGTCTCTTTTTACCTCCCCAAATAGCAATCAGAAGATAAACAGGGACGAGTTCTAATTCCCATGCCAAGAAAAATAATAAGAAATCTTGAGAAAGGAATACCAATGCCTGTGCTGAGGCCTGAACTAAAAGTAATGCAAAATATAAATTTGCTTTTTTCTTTACTTTCCAACTTGCTGCAGCTGATAAAAACGTAATTAATCCGCTTAAAGCGATTAAAGGAGCCGAGAGGCCATCTACCCCAAGAGACCATTCCAAGCCTATGGAAGGTAGCCAAGATAATCTTTCTAACAACTGTAATGAACTATCAGTATTGTCAAATTTCTGAAGTAATACACCTACAATGAGTAAAAAATCTATAAATAAAAAACCTAAAGATATATTTCTTGGAAGAGAATTATCTTCTCCCTCATTTGTTTTTAAAAAAGGCATTATTAACGCCCCAATCAAAGGTAATAAAACAATAGATGATAACCAAGGAAAAGATTCTAAATTCATTTATGTAATGAACAATTTTTTTATTGTAGTTGAAGATACTCCAGCTTGAGACTTTAACATTAAAAAGTGTAAGTAAAACTACTTACCTGAAATAGTTTTGAATTGACTCCCCTTCGTTTGGACATTTAAAAATGGAGCTCTACTTGCAATGCCTAAGTTTTCCCAAGCTTTTACCATCGCCTGACTTACTACCTTGCCATTATTACTTTTACATAAAGCTAAAATGCTTGGCCCAGCTCCACTAATTGCGCAACCTAAAGCTCCTGCTTGTAATGCAGCCTCTTTAACTTCTAATCCTCCTTTAATTAGTTTCCAGCGATATGGCTCATGTAATTTATCAAACATACCCTCTTTTATTAGCTCATCATTTCCAGTTTTTAAACCATTAAGTAATAAAGTAAGGGCACCCATGTTTGTAACGGCATCAGATATTGGAATATTTTTTGGCATCACTCTTCTTGCTTCGCTTGTGCTAAGTCGAATTGCGGGTATAGCTATAACTGCTTTTATCGAATCATGCCAATCACATCTAATAATTCTCCATCTTTGGGAAGATGATCTTGCTGTTAAACATAAACCACCTAAAAGAGATGGAACTACATTGTCAGGATGACCTTCTATATCGATCGCAAGTTCTAAGAGTTTTTCTTTAGGAAGTGGGGAGTTCATGATCGCATTGGCTCCAATAAGCCCTGCAACAATGGCAGTTGCACTACTACCTAGTCCACGAGCTGGGGGGACTGCAAGTTTAACTCTTGCCTCAAGAGCGAATGGGGATACATCTGCACTCTCCCATACTTTTTGTGCCGCTCGAAAGACTAAGTTCTCAGGACCTCCTCTCAAATGATTGCCGTCTGTACTCTCCATGATTAAATCAAATCTATCTCCATCACCTTCTATTCTTGTGAATATAAATTCATTATATAAGTCTAAGGCTGCTCCCAGACAATCAAATCCGGGACCTAAATTAGCAGTTGTAGAAGGAACTGTAACTATAATTTTTTTACCTAAATTGGGTATAGACATTCTTAGGGTTATGTTGTTTTTAATAGCATTTTTGCTCTGCAGGCTGCACTATAAAGTCCAAACTCTTCATCTAAAATTATTTTAATAGGAATAGATTTAACAATATCTATTAATCTTCCTTTATTTGAAATTTGTTTCAAAAATGAATCTGATTTAAAGTTTTTGAAATGTTTTGTAGCCGTACCTCCTGCAATCCATAATCCCCCAAAGCATAGTTCATGAACAGCGATATCTCCTAATAAAGAGGCATAAGCTTCTAACCATATCCTTTCAATTTCCATCATTAAAATATCCCCTTCATTTGAAAGTTTACAAATTTGACTAGGTATCTTTTTTCTTGATTCCTCAGAAATTTCTAATTCTTTAATAGTTTTTTGAAAAGGATGATTTTTAGCATCAGGTTTGCTTAATCTCCACTCAGCTATTCTTGAGAGACCTTCACCACTAACAATTCTTTCGCAAGAAATTCTTTCCACTTTTAAATGATTTTTTAGCCATATCTTTAATTCCCATTCTTCTTTTGACCTTGGGGAGAACTCCACATGACCTCCTTCGCTTGCTAGGACCTCTATATTATTTCCATTAATAAAGCCCCTCGCAATACCTAGACCTGTACCTGCTCCAACTATTGCGTGAAAATTTTTGCTGGAACTAACATGAAACTCTCCATTTTGAATTGTTGCAAATTGATTTTTTTGTAAGAATGGAATTCCATAAATTAATACTCCAAAGTCATTTATTAGTTCAACACTTTCAAATTTGAATTTCATTTTCAGATCATTACCTGAAATATTCCAAGACAAATTAATTATTTTTGCAGCATTATTTCTGACAGGACCCGCAATAGCAAAACATGCATGAAGAGGCCAAGTAATGTTTTTACACTCTTTCTCTAGAAAGTTTTCAATTATTGAATCAAAAGAATCCCATTCTGTAGATAAATATTTTTTTTTAAAGATTAATTTAGGAGTATCAGATTCAAGATCTTTTTCATAAATACCTACAAGAACTTTCGTACCCCCAAGATCACAAGCAAGAAAATTCATAAAATTAAATTAGTCTACTCTTCCCTTTTTCTCAATTAAAGTATTCATAAGTTTAAAAAGATTATCTAATTCATAAATTCCTAAATTCGATCCATCTAAAGCTCTCAAGGTAACTGAATTTAGTTCCTGCTCTTTGTCTCCAACAATACCAATTAATGGTATTCTGGCCAGCGTAGATTCTCTAATTTTATAACCAATCTTTTCGTTTCTAATATCAATTTTTGATCGATATCCTTTAGTATTTAATAAATTATTAAATTCAATACATTTTTTTATATTTCTTTCAGTAATACTTAATAAAATAATCTGAGTTGGAGCTAGCCAAATAGGGAATTTAGCTTCGTATTGTTCTATCAATATTCCTATAAATCTCTCAAAAGAACCTAATATTGCTCTATGCAACATGACGGGACTTTTTTTCTCGTTATTAATGTCTACAAAAGTCGCATCTAATCGAACAGGCATCGAAAAATCAACCTGAATCGTCCCACATTGCCATATCCTGTTAAGACAATCTTTAAGTGAAAATTCAATTTTTGGACCATAAAATGCTCCTTCCCCTGGTTGGAGTTCCCATTTGAGATTTTTATTATTTAAAGCTTCGGTTAGAGCTTCCTCAGATTTGTCCCAAATATCCTCACTCCCTACTCTTTTTTCTGGACGGGTTGATAACTTTATGATAATTTCATCAAATCCAAAAGTATTATAAACCTCAAAAACTAGATCAATAAAAGTTGAGACCTCTTCTTGAATTTGCTCTTCAGTACAAAATATATGAGCATCATCTTGAGTGAAATTTCTAACTCTCATCAAACCGTGCAAGGCTCCTGAAGGCTCATTTCTGTGGCAAGATCCAAATTCAGCCAGACGCAGAGGTAAATCTTTATAACTTTTCAACCCTTGATTAAATACTTGAATATGGCAAGGACAGTTCATCGGCTTAATTGCATAAGTTCTATTCTCAGAGGCAGTAGTGAACATATCATCTCTGAATTTTTCCCAGTGACCTGATTTTTCCCAAAGAGATTTATCAACTGCTTGGGGTGTTTTAATTTCGAGATATTCATTTTTTCTGAGAATTTCTCTTATGTATTTTTCAAGGATTTGATAAATTATCCAACCATTTGGATGCCAAAAAATCATTCCGGGAGATTCTTCTTGTATATGAAAAAGAGAATGTTTTTTGCCTAGTTTTCTATGGTCTCTTTTTTCGGCTTCTTCAATTCTTTTTAGATAATTAGTAAGATCCTTCTCCTTGCTCCACGCTGTACCATAAATTCTTTGCAATGATTCGTTTTTGCTGTCACCTCTCCAATATGATCCGGATAATTTTAATAACTTAAAGTGTCTAAGATGTCTTGTGTTTGGGACATGAGGTCCTCTGCACATATCAATATATTCTTCATGTTTATATAAATTTATTGAATCTTTTTCATCGATTTCTTCAATAATTCTTAATTTGAAAATCTCATCTCTTTCTTTAAAAGTTTTAATAGCTTCTTGTTTTGAAACTTGCAAAACTTCAACGTCATAATCCTTTCTAATGAGTTGATTAATTCTTTCTTCAATTTTGATTAAATCTTCAGGAGTAAACCTATATTCTGAAAAAATATCATAATAAAATCCATCCTCAATTACTGGACCAATAGCCATTTTTATATTTGGATATATTTGTTTAACGGCATGACCAATTAAATGAGCAAAAGAATGTCTAATTATCTCAATACCCTCCTTATCTCGTGATGTAATTATTACCACTTTAGAATCATTTTTTATTGGCAGAGTTGCATCAAAAAGAACGTTATTTACTTTCCCCGCAATTGTTGCTTTGGCTAACCCTGCTCCAATACTTTTAGCAATATCAAGAGTAGTTACAGCTTTTTCGAAAACTTTTTTAGTACCATCAGGGAGTGTTATTTTTGGCATGATTTATTTTTCCATTGAAAAGAAACCTAATTCTGATTTAACTCTACTTAGAGTTTTGTTTGCTACTAACTCAGCTTTCTCTTTACCCTCTAGAAGTATCTTATTTAGTTCATATGGATCATTAATAAGAACATTATATCTTTCTTGAATAGGTTCAAGCGATTCTATAACTTGTTCAGTAAATATTTTTTTAAAAGTTCCCCATCCTGTTTGCGAGAAATCATTCTCTAAATCAGAAATTTCTTTACCACTTAATAATGAATATATCATTAAAAGATTTCTGGATTCAGGCCTATCGGGATTATTAAATTCCATTCCGATATGACTATCACTTTTAGCTCTTTTTATTTTTTTTGTAATAATTTCTGGAGTATCTAATAGATTAATTCTACTACCCTCGTTAATATCGCTTTTGCTCATTTTTTTTGATCCATCATTTAGACTCATTATCTTTGAACCTTTCTTCATAATTATTGGTTGAGGAATTTTTAAAATATTTTTTTTCTTACTAAACTTGGCATTTATTCTCTGTTGGGCAATATCTCTAGCAAGTTCTAAATGTTGTTTTTGATCTTCTCCTACGGGAACATAATCAGCATCGTATAGCAAAATATCAGCAGCCATTAATATTGGATAATCAAATAATCCAATAGAAACATTATTTCCTTGCTGGACAGATTTCTCCTTGAATTGGATCATCCTTTCCATCCAATTTATGGGAGTCATGCAATTTAATATCCAGCAAAGCTCTGAATGAGCAGATATCTGGCTTTGAACAAAAATAGAACATATTTTTGGATCTATACCACAAGCAACATATAAAGCAGCTGTTGAAAGTGTATTCCTTGAAAGCTGTTTTGGGTCATATTCTGTAGTAATTGCGTGCAAATCAACCACACAAAGAAATGTTTCGTGCTTCTCTTGAAGTGCAACCCAATTGTTTATTGCTCCAAGCCAGTTTCCAATGTGTAAATCTCCTGTAGGTTGAACTCCAGAAAGAACTCTTTTTTTATTTGTCATCCCCTTCTTCTTCTTCTCCTTCTCCATCTCCTTTGAGCTCCTCTGTTTTTGGTGTAATTTTTTCAATAGGCTGATTCTTAACTGGCCTTGCAAAAGGATTAGGCGCTGCTTTTATACTTTCGCTCTCAGAAGCTACTGCTTTACTCGGTGAAGATGTGTTTTTATTATTTTTTGCAAATTTAGTTATCGATTCCATTAAGCTTTTATCTTCAATTATTTCACTAAGTGTTCTGACTGAAAAACCTAAAACTGCAACTGTAGATTTAAGTTGAAAAGCCTCCTGTATTGATTTAACCGCTTTCATCTCATTATCACTTAATCTTATTCGAAATCCTCCCCCATCTCTATTTCCTCCGGATCTATTCCTAAAATTAGATCTATCATTATTACCACGACTTCTATAGTTTTCTTGACCAAAATTATTGTCGTAATTGGAATTTGACATCTTAGGGAATCTTTTTTTTATGTAGTCAGTCTATTAATTTACCACCTAGTGATGCAAGAAGTCTTAAATTGAACCTTAAATTTCTTATCTAAAAATTAAAGAGTTATGAAATTTTACTTTTTTCATTCACAAATTGCACTAAAATAGAAGAAAGATATTAAAGAATCGTGTCTAATATTAGTAAAGAAAACTTATTAACGGATTTAATAAAATTTCCTAAAAAAAATATATTTATAATCTTACTTGTTTTGGGTTTTGGAGAATGGTTTTTAAGTGATGTAATAAACTTTGCGGGCGGTTCAATAGGCTTTTTGATTTTATGTTTTGGTGGATATTTTTATCTGAAAAATGAAAAACCAAAATTTAATGAGCCAAAGAATTTAAATGGTTGGATAAACCTTTGTAATGAGGATTTAGATTTCTTTGAGGAAATTGAATTGAATAATAATTTGGAAAAAGAAAATATCAAAAGGAAACAATCTCTTAAATCAATAATTTATAGAGAAAAAAAAGAAGAAATTTATTGTATCGGGCAGAACAATTTTGATTCGAATAATGCATTATTTATAAATTACTTTAAAGAAGAAAGGTACGATTTAAATTTCATTGAGAAACTTCCAAAATATAATTCTTCTGAAATGATTCCTGAAGAAATTTTGAATAGTGACGCTATTTTGTATTTTTTAAAGTTACCCTTATCCGCAAATGATTTTTTATGGTTAGAAAAACTTCCTAAAAGTATGCCTATTTGGTTAGTTGCTTTACCTAAAAATGGATTAGACTATAAAAAAGAATTAGAGGAATTAAAGGCTCAGATTTCTGGAGATTATTTAAACAGAATAATTATATTTGACACAACTAAAAAGGAACTTATTAGCATACCATTCTCTTTACGCAAGTTTTTTATTAGTTCAAGTAGCAATATTGAAAATACAAAAAAAAGACTTTTGAAGAGATTGCATATTAATTGGCAATCTGAGATTGAGGGGATAAGAAGACTTCAATTGAAGGATTTACAGAGGAGAAATCAGATAATGGTAGCCACTTCGGTATTCTTTTCTCCAATTCCATCCATAGATGTTTTATCAATGACTGTTTTAAATTCCTTGATGATTAAAGAAATCAAATCTATATGGGGATGTAATTGGTCTCCAGAAATATTGGATAAAGTATCTAAGCAAATAATAAAAACTGCAATTGCGCAAGGAGTAATAGAGTGGAGTGGCCAGACGTTATTAGGTCTAACAAAATTGCATGGCCCAAATTGGCTAGTAACTGGATCATTCCAAGCAATAAGTGCAGCATATTTAACCAGAGTAGTATCAAGTTCTTTGGCAGATTTCATGGCAATAACAAAGGGAGTCTCAGAACCTGACTTGGAATTTATAAAAGAAAATTCTGAAAAAATTGTTGAAAAAGCATTTGAAAAAGAGAAAATAAATTGGAAATCACTCATATCTGATTTAAAAAACCCATTAATGGGACTAACTTAAAAGTCTGAAACGATATCTTTCTTGAAAAAAATGAGAAAAAAGTTTTTACTTTTAATTTTTTCTTTTCTAATTTGTCTTAGTGCAAATTCTTGTAAAAAGAATTCATTTGAAAATGAAACTAATAAGGAAGTGATTTTGGCAAGTTTCACAGTTTTGGCTGATATTATAGAAAATATTGCTAAAGATGAGTTTGTTGTTAGATCAATTACTAAACCAGGAATGGAAGTTCATGGTTATCAGCCAACTCCAAGTGATTTAATAAAAGCATCTAAAGCCTTCGTTTTTATTGATAATGGGTTTGGTTTTGAATTATGGGCAGAAAAATTTGTTTCGAACCTTGACCTCAAAAGAGTAACTATTTCAGATAGATTAGATCCCATTTTTATTAACGAAGATTTCTATAAAGGTAAACCTAATCCTCATGCTTGGATTTCTCCAAAAAGAGGGATGATTTATGTTGATATTATCGTTGAATCTTTATCAGAAATAAGACCATCTAAAGCAGAATTATTTAGAAAAAATGGAAAAATATATAAGAGCAAAATCTCTAAACTAGATAAAGATTTTTCAATTTTTATTAATAACTTAGATAAAAATAATAGGTATCTAGTAACTTGTGAAGGAGCATTCTCTTATTTAACTAATGATTATGGAATGAAAGAAGCTTATTTATGGCCTGTAAATGCAGAAAGTCTAATTACCCCTAAGAGAATGGCTAGAACAATATCTCTTGTTAGAGATCAAAAGGTTCCTTCTGTCTTTTGCGAGAGTACTGTAAGTAATGAATCACAAATCATTGTTGCAGAGGAAACTGGAGCAAATTTTGGTGGAGATCTTTTTGTTGATTCATTATCTGAGGCCGATGGCTTGGCTAATAGTTATTTAAATATGCTTCAACACAATTTGGTCCTTATAAAAAAAGGTTTGAGTTAAAAAGATGGAAACACCCAAATATAAAAACTATAGAATCGAGGCAGAAAATATCTGTGTCGATTATCATGGTAAAGTTGCCTTATATGATGCAAATTTGAAACTAAAGGCAGGACAAATTTGTGGTTTGGTAGGAATGAATGGAGCAGGCAAAACAACTTTCTTTAATGCTTTAACTGGGTTCGTAAATATCTCAAAAGGAAAAGTTAGAATCAATGGAGAATCTTTGAGAAGTGCTCAAAAAGATCAGTCTATTGCATACGTTCCTCAACTTGAAGGTATAGATAGTCAATTCCCTGTAAACGTATGGGATGTTGTAATGATGGGTCGATATGGGTCTATGAATATTACGAGATCTCCAAGAGAATCAGATATTCAAGCTGTCAAGGATGCTATTGAGAGGGTTGATCTCATTGGACTATCATCTTCTCCCATTGGAAACTTGTCCGGGGGACAGAGGAAAAGAGCATTTTTAGCAAGAGCTATCGCACAAAGAGCATCTATTTTATTACTTGATGAACCTTTTGCAGGAGTTGATATTAGAACTGAGAAACTTATCTCAGAATTATTTATTCAATTTAAAAGTGAGGGGAAAACAATTTTGCTATCTACTCACGACATAATACATGTTCGCGAATTTTGCGATTTGGTTCTTTTGATAAATAAGACAGTTGTTGCTTATGGAGAGACTTCGGAAGTATTTACGCCTGAAAATATTACAAGTACTTTTGGGGGAATGTCACCAGATGTTTTGTTTGGACCTGAGTCATAAAAGTTAGTTAAATGGATCTATGTTTTTTATCTATAAATATAAATTCTTTTATCGTAGATCCATTAAGTCATGAATTTATGAGAAAAGCACTATTGATGAGCTCTTTAGTCGCTGCTGTTTGTGGTTTTTTATCTAGTTATTTAACTCTTAAAGGTTGGGCTTTAATGGGAGATGCCGTTTCTCACTCTGTAATGCCTGGTGTGGTTGTCGCGTATGCTTTGGGACTCCCTTTCTCCTTAGGGGCATTCATTTTTGGCGTAGGTTCTGTAGCTTTAATAGGATTTGTAAAACAAAAGTCGAGAGTGAAAGAAGATACAGTTATTGGTTTAGTTTTCACAGGCTTTTTTGCACTTGGAATAGTTTTAGTTTCAAAGATTAAAAGTAATATTGATCTTCATTCAATTCTTTTTGGGAGCCCTCTAGGTATCTCTCTATCAGATGTTAAACAAACTGTATTTATTTCTTTATTGGTGGTACTACTATTATCAGTCTTTAGAAAGGACTTAATCCTTTATTGTTTTGATCCAAGACACGCAAAAACAGTAGGAATTAATGTATTATTTCTTCATTATTTATTACTCACATGCTTGTCTTTAGCTGCTGTAGTTGGATTACAAACCGTTGGGATAGTTTTGGTCGTTGCTATGCTGATAACTCCTGGTGCAACAGCATATTTATTAACAGATAAGTTTGATATTATGACCATTATTTCAGTAATTAGCGCCATCATTTCAAGTTTACTAGGGATCTATTTTAGCTTTTGGTTCGATCTTGAAACCGGTGGCTCAATTGTCTTGGTTCAAACGTTTATATTTTTATTTGCTTTTTTGTTTGCTCCAAGATATGGGTTATTCAAAATTAGAAAAATATTTTCTAATTATTAACAATAATGTATAAAGAACTAAATAATAAAAGTTGGAATTGGTGGCCTTTATTTCCCCTTTATCCATATGGAAATAAGAAAACTATTCTTAGAGAAATAGTTCCTAATGAAATATGGTCCTTGGAACAGATTCAAGGTTTGTATTATGTTGCAGTTCCAATAAGAATGACAATAATTAAGGTTAATAATGGGCTAATGCTAATTAATCCTTTACCTCCTACGAAGGAACTTGTAACTGAATTAGAAAAATTAGTTTCTATTTATGGAGAAGTAAAAACAATTGTCCTTCCTACAGCTTCAGGATTAGAACATAAAATTGGGTTGCCAGCATTAGCAAGGGTTTTTAAGGATTCTGAGATTTGGTTATGCCCTGGCCAATGGAGTTTTCCTATTAATCTACCTTTAGATTTTCTCGGGATTCCTTCAAAAAGGACAAAGATACTTTTCGAAGATGGAATTCCTTATGAAGAATGTTTTAAATGGTCTTCAATAGGGCCTTTAAATTTAGGACTTGGTAACTATCAAGAGGTGTGTTGTTATCATCTTTCAACAAGGACATTACATGTTACAGACGCAATAGTTGGAATCGATTCAAAGCCTCCAGAAATATTTAATTTCGACCCTACCCCATTATTATTTCATTCGAGAGATCGAGGAGATGAACCTGTCCTTGATACTTTTGAAGCTAGAAAAAAAGGCTGGGCAAGGATTGTTTTGTTTGCATCTTTTTTGAAACCAGGAAAATTAAGAATCCCCTCTCTGAAACAAATAATCAAATATTCTTTTAGAGAAGGTCTTCGAAATAAAAAAGCACATTTTGGTATATATCCTTTTTCTTGGGATGAAGATTGGGAATCATCTTTAGTTGAAATAATGGGTGAAAATATTCCTAAGATTCAGATTGCTCCTGTTTTGCAAAATTTAATATTTCCTCGATCAAAACATGTACTTCTTTTATGGCTTGAGAAGATTAAAACTTATAAAAATATGGAATATTTGATATCAGCTCATTATTCTGCACCTGTTAATTTTAGAAAAGAAGATTGTCAAAATTTAATAGATGAAATTAATTCAGAAAAATGGAACAAATCTCCTGATGATAATAAATTCCTTATTAATTTTTATAAGAAATTATTTGAATTGGGGATAATTCCCGAAAAAGTAAATATTTAGAGAGTTATTCGTTTTCAATGGACATATCTTCATCTTTTTTTAGAGTTTGTTCAAGCTCTTTCCTTTGCTCCATTTGTCTTAAGAAATATCCTGTCATCATTGCAGAGGAAAGTAAATTTGAGATATTGTCTTTTGAAGATGTTATTTTCACATCAAATTGATCAGATGGCAACATCCCTAAAAGACCTTGAACATTGTGCCTTATGATTTCTTGAATATCTTCACTAGCTGATTTGGCGACCCTCTGCAAAACCTCTGGTGACTGTTTTTGAAGATATTGAATTAAATCATTCTCATCATTTGGATCATTATTTTCAGTAGCCAGAAATTCAGGATTGAACATTTATGCAACTTCAACTTATAAAAACACTACAACACCATGAACCCTTTATACTATTTTATTAAGACTAGGGAATTTAATAGGCCCAATATCTTTTAATGGCCAATATCTAAAAATAGCTTTTCCTATAACTTTTTCATAAGGAAGAAATCCCCATACATGTGAGTCCATGCTGTTATTTCTGTTGTCTCCCATTACCCACAATGAACTCTCTGGAACAACATATGGACCAGTTGAATAATCAATATTACTATCAGAAATATAATTATTTTGAACAATATCATTTATGTATAAATTACCTTCTTTTACTTCAATTTTGTCCCCGGGGGTTCCAATAACCCTTTTGATTAATGCAATATCTGATTCATACCCAGCTTTAATTAATTGTTCAGGAACATTAAAAACAATTATTTTATTTTTAAATTTTGATAGGTTTGATTTGGAGGTTATTTTAGGAGTTATTTTCTCAACCAATATTTTGTCTTGGATTTGAAGGGTAGGTAGCATAGATCCTGAGGGGATCCATCTTGGTTCAATTACTTGCCATCGTATAATTAAAGAAATTATTATCCAAATAAAAAGATTTTTAAAATCATTTTTGATTGAACTTTTTTTTTCTAGTAGATTTGGCATTTTAGTTTAATTATTTATTTGTAAAAAAAGGAATTTCTAAAGTATTTATATAATTTATGACATCATCTATTGAATGCCAAAATATTTTTAGAAGTTTACAACTTTTAGATCTTTTTATAAAGATAGGAGTTAAAAATTTAATTTTATGTCCGGGAAGTCGATCAGCCCCTTTAGCAATAGCAGCAGGAGAGTTATATAAATATGGAATTTTAAATGTATTTAATTCGATAGACGAAAGATCTGCTGGATTTCATTCACTTGGAATTTCTACTGCTTCGGGAGATATTTCATTAGTTGTTACGACATCAGGGTCTGCCGTTGGAAACTTATTGCCTGCGGCCGTTGAGGCAGATAGATCCTGTAAATCAATCGTATTTATAACTGCTGATAGACCCTTAAGGTTAAAAAATTGTGGTTCTAATCAAACAGTAAATCAAGAAGCATTTCTGAATTCAGTTTGCAGAAGTACTTTGAGCACGAACTTAAATGGAATTCATAAGAATAATGACGATGATATTTTGAAAATAGTAAAAATGATAAAAAAACAATTGCTCCAATCGCCTGGCCCTATTCATTTAAATATTCCTTTTGAAAAACCTCTAGATATTTCTCTAAAAAATAAAAGAAAGACTTTAAAGGTTTTTGAAACACTTTATTTGAATAAAACCTGTAAATTTTTAAAACAAAATGAACAAAATAAAAGTATTCATTTTTCTAAAAGAATTTTTGAAAGTTTAGATTTGTCTAACTCAGGAATAATTATTGTTGGTCCGTATCAGGGATCGATAAAAGATTTAGTTTCCTTTAATAATTCTTTAGAAAAAATACAATCAATTACAGGCTGGCCCGTTTTTGCTGATCCTGTGTCAGGCGTATCAGCTGACTTGAGAGGATTAGTAGAAAATTGGGAATTAATTATTAAAAAAAATAATAACGTTATCAAATGTAATCAGATTTTGAGACTAGGTCCTCTTTCCTCCTCAAACAATTTAGAGAAATTTTTATCAGATTTTGATGGCATACAAATTCTTGTCAAAGAAAATAATAGAAGAAAACTAGATCCTATAAAAAAATCTTTAGAATATGAATTTGGCTTAACTAATTTTGTTAATCAACTTTTAGGAACCTATTCAGATGATCAAAAAAAGAAGAAACCTCTAATTAATTTGGTAAAAGTTTTGAGGAGAGAAGGACAAAAAATTAGCAAAATTTTAAATGAACAAATTTTTTTAAATAAAGAAATAACAGAATATAAACTTGCAAATTTTGTACCTAAAATTTGGCCAGAAAACTATCCTATTATGCTTTCAGCAAGCAGTCCTATTAGAGATTGGCTTACATTCTCTGAAAATGGAACTTTAACAAGGAAATGTTTTAGCTTTAGAGGGGCTTCAGGGATAGATGGGACTTTATCTCTTGCATTAGGAATCGCTAGAATTACTCAACCTTTACTTTTGGTTACTGGGGATTTAGCCTTAATTCATGATATAAACGGTTTCCTTATTGAAAATTCAATTGATTTAAATCTGACAGTTCTATTAATAAATAATAATGGTGGAAATATATTTAATAATTTATATAAAAATAATTTAGAAAAAGAAGAATTAAAGAAACTTTTTTTAATGCCTAAATCTATCAACTGGGAAAACCTTGCGAAAGCTTTTCAAGTGCCAATTAAAATTGTTTCAGATTTAAATAAATTACCAGAATCTTTTGAATGGAGCCTTTCTATGCAAAAATCAGTAATAATTAAAGTCGATATTAATGTTGATAATGAAATGAAAGAAAGAAGTTTAATCTTAAAAAAAATCCTCAATAATTAATGAAATTGCTTTTTAAAATTATTTAAATCTATGAAAATTTTACCTGGAAAAAATAACGCAGATTGGAAAGAATGGAAATCCTATGAAGATATCTTGTTTCATAAGAGTGGAGATGGAATAGCAAGAATTGCAATTAATCGACCTGAAAAAAGAAATGCATTTCGTCCAAAAACAGTTTGTGAGCTCTTAGAGGCTTTTAACCTTGTTAGGAATGATAAGAGTATCGGAGTTGTTCTTTTGACAGGGGCTGGCCCAGATAAAAAAGGAATTTTTTCGTTTTGTTCAGGTGGTGATCAAAGTGTTAGGGGTAAAAATGGATATATAGATGATCAAGGAAATCAAAGGCTGAATGTATTGGAATTGCAGAAATTAATAAGAACTATACCAAAAGTAGTTATAGCTTTAGTACCTGGTTTTGCAATAGGAGGAGGGCAAGTTTTACATTTACTTTGTGATCTAAGTATTGCTTCTGAAAATGCAATATTTGGCCAAACAGGTCCTAGAGTAGGAAGTTTTGATGCGGGATTTGGATCAAGCTATTTAGCTAGACTGGTTGGACAAAGAAAAGCTAAGGAAATTTGGTTTTTATGCAGAAAATATAATTCTAAAGAAGCCTTTGAAATGGGATTGGTAAATGCGATTACAAAGATTGAAGAATTAGAAGCTGAGGGTGTAATCTGGGCAAGAGAGATTCTACAAAATAGTCCTACTGCTATTCGAATACTTAAGGCGTCATTTAATGCTGAATGTGACGGGATAGCAGGAATCCAGGAATTATCTGGGTATACAACTCAGTTATTTTATTCTACGGACGAAGCTAAAGAGGGTAGAGATGCTTTCCTTGAGAAACGGCCACCTGATTTTTCTGATTGCGGATGGACTCCTTAATAGCTTATTTCTCTTCAAAAATAACTTTTTAAAATAATGAATCAATGAGAATTCTTCTTGCTGCTGCTGAATGTGCTCCAATGATCAAAGTTGGAGGGATGGGAGATGTCGTTGGTTCCTTACCACCATCATTGATAAAACTTGGTCACGACGTAAGGGTAATAATTCCAGGATATGGAAAATTGTGGAATCTACTAGAAATATCAAGTGAACCAGTCTTTAGAGCAAATACAATGGGGAATGAGTTTTCTGTATATGAAGCAAAACATCCGATACACAATTATATAGTCTACTTAGTAGGGCATCCAACTTTTGATTCAGGACAGATATACGGTGGAGAAGATGAGGACTGGCGATTTACTTTTTTTGCTAGTTCTACTGCAGAATTTTCTTGGAATTATTGGAAACCACAAGTCCTACATTGTCATGATTGGCATACTGGCATGATTCCTGTTTGGATGCATCAAGATCCTGAAATAAGTACTGTTTTTACTATACATAATTTAAAATATCAGGGACCATGGAGGTGGAAACTTGAAAAAATGACGTGGTGTCCATGGTATATGCATGGTGACCATACTATGGCTGCTGCGATGCTTTATGCAGATAGAGTTAATGCTGTTTCTCCAACATATGCCGATGAGATAAAAACGCATGAGTATGGGGAGAGTCTTGATGGACTGTTGAATTATATTTCTGGAAAATTGAGAGGCATACTTAATGGCATAGATTTAAATGAATGGGATCCTAATATAGATAAAGTTTTACCTGCTCAATTCAATATTAAAAATTTAGAAAGAAGATCAGAAAACAAGATAATTCTTCAAAAAGAAATGGGACTAGAAGTTAATAGTAAAAAATATCTTTTAGGAATGGTTAGTAGATTAGTAGATCAAAAAGGCGTTGATTTGGTTTTGCAGGTCTCTAAAAGATTACTAGCATATACAGATTCTCAAATAGCTATATTAGGCACAGGAGATAAATATTTAGAATCTGGATTATGGCAATTAGCACTAGATTATCCCGGGAGATTTTCTGTATTTCTTACCTATGATGATTCTTTATCAAGGCTAATATATGGAGGATCTGATGCATTTTTAATGCCAAGTCGATTTGAACCCTGTGGTATCAGTCAATTACTTGCTATGAGGTATGGATCAATTCCAATAGTAAGAAGAGTTGGAGGATTAGTTGATACTGTTTTGCCCCATGATCCAGAGAATAATTGTGGAACGGGATTTTGCTTTGATCGATTCGAACCGATTGATTTTTATACGGCTTTAGTGAGATCTTGGGAGGCATTCAGACATAAGGATAGTTGGAAATTATTACAAATCAGAGCTATGAGCCAAGAATTCAGTTGGCAGAGATCAGCATTAGAGTACGAATTGATGTATAAGGATGTATGCGGCATTAAGGAGCCATCACCAGATATTACTGAAATTGAAAAGTTTTCTTATGGTCAATCTGCTGATCCTTCTTTAAAAAAAATATGATTTAATTTTTAATGGATTTTTCTGTATGTAATATAAATACAATTTTAGGGAATTTAAAAAATTCGGAGAATCTTAAAAATCAATCTCAAACTTTTAAAAATATAAGCTTAGATAGTCGGAATATCTTAAATAATGATCTTTTTATCGCAATAAAAGGAAAAAATTTCGATGGACATGATTTTCTCAAAGAGGTCTTAAAAAAAGGCGTAAAAGCAGTTGTTATTCGAGACGGGATGCAGCATTTATTACCTGAAAAGTTTCCTTATTGGCTTGTACCTAATACTCTAGAATCTTTCCAAAAATTAGCTTTACATAAGAGAAGAACATTAAATATACCTGTTGTAGGAATTACAGGATCAGTCGGGAAAACAACAACAAAAGAAATGATGGGAGAAGTGTTAAAGCAACTAGGAAAAATCAAATTAACCCAATTAAACTATAATAATGAAATTGGAGTAGGCCGTACTATCCTTGATTCGGATTTCAAAGATAAAATTTTGATAATCGAGATGGGAATGAGAGGACTAGGACAGATTGAAAATTTATCTAAATTTTCTGAACCTGATATTGCAGTTATTACAAATATTGGAAGTTCGCATATCGGAATTTTAGGCTCAAAAGAAAATATTACTTATGCGAAATGTGAAATAACCAAGTATTTAAAACCCAGTGGAGTCGTAATTATTCCTGCTAATGATTTATTCTTAGAAGAAACTTTAAAAAAAAATTGGAGTGGGAGAATTATTAAGGTAGACCTCTTAGATATAAATCAAAAAGTTGATAGTATTAATAAAAAAAATTTAATAGGATTTTTTAATCGATCTAATAATTCGATCATCATAGAAGATAAGCTTTTTGAAATATCACTTAAAGGTTTTCATAATGCCTTTAATTTCTTATTTGTATATGCAGTTGCTAAAGAGTTTGGAATAGAATTCAAAGATACTAATAAATTCAATTTTCTTACTTTAGATGGAAGGAATAAAATTATTAAATCAAAAAAAACTGTCATATACGATGAAACTTATAACGCATCCCCTGAATCCTTAAAAGCATGTATTATAAATTTATTAAATAATCCAAATAATCATTTTCTAATTTTTGGGAGTATACAAGAATTAGGATCTAAAAGTAAAAAATATCATAAGGAACTTTTTGATTTTATAGTTAAATCAGATATAAAAAAATGTATATTTATATGTGATAGAAATGATGAGATCTATTATGCCGATTATTTAAAAAAAAGTACTAAATTTATATTTTTTAATGACGTAAATAAAGTTGGTATTACTATAAATAAATATACAAAAAAAGGAGATTTTATCTTGGTTAAAGGTAGCCGAAATTGGCAGCTTGAAAGTATTCTTAAATCAATTGATTAATTTTTGAATTTAATTTTTTTTCCAATTTTCAATATTTACTTGTTTGGTTCTTGCAATAGCTAAAGAATTATTTTGAGAATCTTTAGTAATTACTGAGCCTGCTCCAGTTGTTACTGAATCACCAAGATTAATAGGCGCAATTAAAACCGTATTGGCACCTATACTGGAATTTTCCCCAATAAAAGTTGGATGTTTCTTTTTACCATCAAAATTTGCTGTAATTGTTCCTGCTCCAATATTGGTATGTTTCCCAACTGTAGAATCGCCAATATAGCTTAAATGATTAACTTTAACTTCTTTATCTAATTGACTATTTTTTATCTCAACAAAATTCCCAATTCTGCTGTAAGAAGATATTTCACAATTAGGTCTTATGTGACTGTAAGGACCTATATTTACAAAATCCATTAAAACTGAATTAAAAATAGTTGAATTTATAATTTCACAATTTTCATTTATGATCGTATCTTTTATGAAAGTATTTGGACCAATTTTACAATTATTAGAAATTTTAGAGTTTCCCCTTATATGAGTATTTGCATCGATTATTACATCTTTTCCGATTATTGATTCTTCACTTACTGTACAACTTGCGGGATTAATAAAAGTTACTCCTCCAAGCATATGTTTCTCTTTAATTAAATTTTGGATGGTTTCTTCGCATTTTGATAATTGAACTCTATTATTTATTCCTTGAAGTTCTCCATTATCTAAAATTTCAAAGCTATAAGATTTTTTTAGCAAATAGATAGCGTCGGTTAGATAAATTTCGTTTTGTTTATTATTACTTTTTATAGTATTAATTATTTTTGATAAACTTTTCCAATTAAAGCAGTATATGCCTGCATTTATCAATAAATTGGATTTTTGAACGTTATTACAATCTTTTTCCTCGATTATCATTTCAATTAAATTATCTTTAGCAAATACTCTTCCATAACCATGTGGATTCTTTTTCTTCGTGGTTATTAAGGAAACATCGGCTTTTTGTGAATCATGATAATGAATAAGTTTTTTTAAAGTCTCACCTTTGATAAGTGGCACATCTCCATTAAGGACAATCAATTTACCGTCATGTTTTTTTACTTTCTGAGAAAGAACTTGAACGGCGTGTCCAGTTCCCTTTTGTGGCTTTTGAACAATAAAGTGAATATTATTATTTTTAAATACGGAATCTTTTACCTCCTTTGATTTGTGTCCAACGATAATAAATATTTTATCAGGTTTTAATTCATTGCAAGAATCGATAACTCTTTGAAGAAGAGTTTTTCCAGATAATTTATGTAAGACTTTAGGCAGTGAGCTTGCCATCCTAGTACCCTTACCTGCAGCTAATATCGCGACAGTTAACATATTTATTAAGATATTTTATTTAAATCTTACTGTTTAAGATCTATTTCGTCATTCCCCATTTATCTCTCCATTCTTTTGGAGTTATAAGATTAGAGCATAATTGCTCTTTCACTCTTTTTTGAATAATATCATTAGCATTTGAATTTAAAGTAGGATCGCGATATGGAATACTTGCTTTAGTCAATAAATGTTCTTCTTCCATCGAAGATAATTTCGTAAAAGATAGATTGCTTTTGGAAATTTTTTCGTCAATTATATTTATTGCAATAGTCCCATTACTCCATAAATTTTTAGATACAAAATTTGGTTTTATATTGAAAATATTCAAACCAAAATTTCTTAATGTTTTTCTTATCGCAGCTGAAGAAGAGTAGGTTATTAAATATCCATTAGTATTGAGTCTTTGAGTTACTTTTTCTAAAAATTCAACTGACCAAATTTGAGGACATTTTTGAGGAGAAAATCCATCTAAATAAATCAAGTCGAACTTTATATTTGCAGGAATACTATAAATTGTTTTTCTGGCATCGCCCCATAAAATATCACATTCAAAAAATTGATCCTTATATTTACAATTCTGAGCTAAAGATTTAAATATTTTTAAAACTTTCTGATCCCATAGTTTTTTAAATGATTTATTTCTTAAAGAATATTCTAGAGGTTTATTATCAATCTCCAAGGCATACCATTTTAAAAAAGAATTTTGTTTAATTAAGTTACTAAACAACGAAGCAGAGTTATATCCTAAACCGAAGCAAATATCTAATACATTTACAGACTTATCCTTAAATCTTTTTAAATTGGAAGGATTTATGAATTTAATTTCAGTTTCTTTAAGTGCTCCTTCAAGGCTATGAAAATTCTCTTGAAAAAAAAGACTCCTAAGAGAAATACTTCCGTCCCGAGTTGAAATCTCCTGAAATTCTGTAAACAATTCTATTAGATTAATTAATTAGTTTTTCAAGATCATCCCAAAAAGTTGGATACGATACATTAGAAGCCCCTGCTCTTGCAATCCTTGTCGAGCCCTTAGCTAAAAGTGATGCTATTGCAAGGCTCATCGAGACTCGATGGTCAGTTTCACTGTCAACTTCAGCAGAATGGAATTTAGACTCGCCAGTTATTATTAAACCGTCTTCTTTCTCAGTAATATTTGCACCAAATTTTTTAAGTTGTCTGGCCATAACTTTTAATCGGTCGGTTTCTTTAACTCTTAATTCTTTTGCATCTTTAATTTCTGAAACCCCATTGCAAAAACAAGCTGCAACCGTAAGTATTGGAATTTCGTCTATGAGTTTTGGAAGGATATCACCTTGTACTTTAAAAGGTTTCAAATTACTTACATATTTTACCTTTATAGAACCTATGGGTTCGCCTGCAATAGTTGATTTTTCAATTATTTTATAATCGCATCCCATTTCATCCATAACATGTAATATCCCCGTTCTTGTTGGATTTAGGCCTACATTTTTAACCAAGATTTCAGATTCAGGCACTATTGATGCTGCAATCATCCAAAAAGCTGCTGAGCTGATGTCTCCTGGGATCAATATATTTTGACCGGTTAAATTATTACCTGATTTTATTACTATATTTCTTCCTAATTCCCCTCTTATTTTTATGTCAGCCCCGAATGCTTTAAGCATTCTTTCAGTATGATCTCTGGAAGAGGCAGGTTCAATAACCGAAGTAGTTCCAGAGGCATTTAACCCTGCTAGTAAGATTGCAGACTTAACTTGAGCACTTGCAACCGGAGTTCCAATGACGCAACCCTTTAGTTTGTTCCCCGTTATGGAAATTGGAGCTTTTGTACCATTTTCTCTTCCATAAATTTTCCCTCCCATTAATGATAGTGGCTTACTAACTCTTCCCATTGGTCTTTCATTAAGAGATTTGTCTCCAGTTAATATGAAATTCCTATCTGTTTGACCAGCCAAAAGTCCCATTAATAATCTCATTGTGGTACCTGAATTACCACAATTAAGAATTTCTTTAGGTTCTCTAAATCCATCAATACCTAAACCTCTAATGGTAAAAGGCTGATCCTTTTTAATTTCAGGAATATGTACACCTAATTTTCTTAGACAATCAGCAGTTGAAAGTGGGTCTTCAGAATATAAAAAACCTTCAATATTAGTTTCACCTTCTGCAATACTTCCAATTATTAAAGATCTGTGCGAGATTGATTTATCTCCAGGGACTTTTATTGTTCCTTGTAAACTCTTTTCACCTTTAACGGTGCGTATATCGTTTGTATTCAAATTAATAATTAGTTGGATTTTATAAGTTTTTAATTAGATATATAATATCAATAAGTTTGTTTTTAAAAAAAAATATTCAAAGTTAAGTAACTGTTTTCTATAATATTTATAGCTTGCCTACTTACTATTAATCTTTATTATTACCATGTTGCAGATGATGTCCTAGAAACGGATTCTGATATTGCTGTTGTTATTGATGTTTTAAGAGCGTCAACAACTATTTCTTGGGCATTAAAAAACGGTGCAGATTCAATTCAGTTTTTTTCTGATTTAGATCTATTGAAGGAAACTGCTGAAAGATGGGATGCCAATAAAAAATTAATGCTTGGCGAAAGAGGTGGAAAAAAAATTAATGGTTTTGATTTAGGGAATTCTCCATTATCTGTAACGAAAGAGAAAGTTCAGGGTAAAAGACTATTTATGAGTACAACGAATGGGACTAAATCATTAAAAAAGGTTCAAAATGTAAAATATTTATTTGCAATGGCTCTTCCAAATAGAAAAGCAGTTGCTGAAAGGATAATGTCTTTAAATAAAAAAAACGTACTTATACTTGGGAGCGGATGGGAGGGCTCTTATTCCTTGGAAGATTCCTTGGCTGCAGGAGCACTCGCTTCTTACATAAAATATAATTTTAATAATGAAGTTAATATTTCTAATGATGAATTGCAGGCTTCATTAGCTCTTTGGAATACATGGAAGAACGATATCCTAGGATGCTTGAAGACAGCGACTCACGGAAAAAGATTGACAAGTCTCGGTGACTACGATGATGATCTTAAGTGTTGTTCTGAACTTGATTGTTTAGATATTGTTCCTACTCAATTTGAGAGAGGTGTAATTCGTGCCTCATGATTTGCAAATTTATTATCTTGGAGTTAAATCTTGACTGATTTTTTAGTTGCCGCTTTACAAATAACGAGTACTTCAAATGTTGAAACAAATTTTGCTGAAGCTGAGGAGCAGATTGAATTAGCCTCTAGAAGGGGTGCAGAATTAATTGGATTACCTGAAAATTTTGCATTCCTAGGAGAAGATAATGAAAAATTAAGGTTGGCCTCTGAATTGGCAATAAAGTGTACTAATTTTTTAAAAACGATGTCTCAGCGATATCAAGTCTTTCTTTTGGGTGGTGGTTATCCCGTTCCTGCAGGAGATAATAATCATACTTTTAACAGATCAGCCCTTTTTGGGAAAGATGGACAGGTTTTGGCCAAATATGACAAAATTCACCTTTTTGATGTTGATTTGCCCGATGGTAATTTATACAAAGAATCATCAACTATCCTATCAGGTAAAGAACATCCTCCAGTCGTAGACGTGCCGGGACTTTGCAAGATAGGGCTTTCTATTTGTTACGATGTAAGATTTCCCGAACTCTACAGAAACCTCTCTTTGAATGGTGCAGAACTCATAATGATCCCAGCAGCTTTTACAGCCTTCACAGGTAAAGATCATTGGCAAATTCTACTTCAAGCAAGAGCGATAGAAAATACAGCTTATGTAGTAGCGCCTGCTCAAACAGGTATTCACTACGGGAGAAGGCAAAGTCATGGTCATGCCATGGTAATAGACCCATGGGGTACAGTTTTGTCTGATGCGGGGAAAACACAGGGGGCAGCAATAGCTCCCGCTGATAAAGAAAGAGTAAAAAAGATAAGAGAGCAGATGCCAAGCTTAAAACATAGAAAAACGAAACTTTTCGCGGAATGATGTCAAAGTTTTTTTTTAATAAACTTTTTCGCTGCCTATCAATATTTTTACTTTTTAATTCAAGTATTTCTCCAGCCAGATCATCTAGTGCACTAGCTGCATGGAGTTTAAATTCTAATGGAGTTTTAGAATTAAGGACTAAATCAAATTCAAAATTAAAGGCCTACTTTCAAAAAGGAGGGAAAAATTTTGGGGATAGATTTTGGATAGATTTCCCTGGGGAACTTCAAACTCCGAGAACTATAGAGGGAAATGGTCCAATAAAAGAAATTAGATTGGGCAAACCAATTAAAGGCAAAACTAGATTAGTAGTTGAATTTTCTGCTGATAATAATAATTTGAAACCTCTTAGTTGGAGGCTAGTAGGTATAGATCAAAACACATGGAAAATTAAATTATTTTCTTTACCAAAAAATTCATTTCAAACAATTGGTGAAGGTCTTGTTAGTAAATCGAGAATTAATCTTAAGGCTAATAAAAAGCTAATTAAACCAAGAAAAACAAATTATGAGTTTTTGCAATTGCCGGATATTGAGAGAAATAAGTTTTATGTTGTTTTAGATCCAGGCCATGGTGGCCCAGATCCAGGAGCAATCGGTATAGGGGGGGTAAAAGAAGCAGATGTGGTCCTTGATGTTTCTAAAAGAGTTAGAAATTTATTATCTAAAAAAGGTGTAAATGTAAGAATGACGAGAAATAAAGAAGTTGATTTGGATTTACCTCCAAGAGTCTCAATAGCTAATAGGACTAATGCTGATGTTTTTGTGAGCATTCACGCTAATGCCTCAAGAGGTAAAAGAAGAGATATTAATGGATTAGAAACTTTTTATTACACGGGATGGAGGGGCAGACTATTAGCCAAAAAAATTCAAAAACAAATCCTTAAAGTTTCACCTGGAAGTCCAGATAGAGGCGTAAGACAGGGGAGATTTTTCGTTATTAAAAATACTAGAATGCCAGCAGTTCTTGTAGAAATAGGTTTTTTAACAGGAAGATTAGATGCGAGAAGGTTAGAAAAATCTATTCATCGTGAAAGAATAGCTTATGCAATTACAAAAGGTATTCTTGAATATCTTTCTAAGGCAGGGTGAAAGTTAAAATAGGAATTTTTGACAGTGGAATAGGAGGGTTTACGATCCTTGATTATTTACTTAAGACTCGCAAGGATCTTGAGATTTTTTACTTGGCAGATACAAAGAGAGTTCCTTATGGCGATAAAGATTTTGAACAAATAAGAATTATTGCAAAAGAAATTTGTAATTGGTTTGAAGATAAGAATTTGGATGCATTGCTAGTAGCCTGCAATACGACAAATGCATGTGCTTTAGATATTTTAGAAAATCATCTGGGAATACCTGTTTTTGATCTAATTAATTCAGTTTCAGAAATAGTGAGTAAAAAATGTATAGGAGTTTTAGCAACTCCTGCTACCATTAAAACTTCTTATTACAAAAAAATAATAGAATCTAAAGGAGAAAATATAAAAGTGTTCCAGCAGGCATGTCCTGAATTTGTATCAGAGATAGAAAAAACCAAGCTAAATTTAAATAAATTAAATTATCTTTCGGATTCATATCTAAATCCTTTATTTAAAAAAAATATTGAAGAAATAATACTTGGATGTACCCATTATCCTCTGATTTTTAACGTTTTAGAAAATAAAATACCTTCAAATATAAAAATTATTGATCCCTCAGTTGCTTTAGTAAATAAATTTAATAATTCATTCTTAATTCCAAAAAATGACTGCAATAATAGTATATCTCAAGAAAATGTAAAGTTCTTTGTCACCTCAAAAAGTGAAGAATTTTCTAAAAAAGTAAAATATTGGTTAGAAATTAATAAAGAAATTAGGCTAGTTAACCTCCGAAGCAATGCTTGATTCTTTAGTATATTAAGGAGGTCAATTATGAATACAGTAACAGAACTTCTACAGCCAGTTGAAAATGATCTTGATGATCTTATTCTCGAACTGAAAAATTTGATAGGTGCAGGTCATCCAATCCTTCAAGCTGCAGCGGAACATTTATTTAGTGCAGGAGGAAAAAGATTAAGGCCTGGGATAGTTTTATTGATTTCAAAGGCTATTTCTCGAGATTTTAATTTAACCACTAAACATAAAAGACTTGCAGAGATTACTGAAATGATTCATACAGCATCATTAGTTCATGATGATGTAGTTGATGAAGCATCCACAAGAAGAGGTGTTGATACTGTTCATAGTAGATTTAACACTAGGGTAGCTGTTCTTGCTGGGGATTTTTTATTTGCTCAAGCTAGTTGGCATTTGGCAAACTTGGATAATGTAAAAGTAGTTAAATTACTTAGTAGAGTAATAATGGATTTAGCAGAAGGTGAAATAAAGCAAAATCTTAATAGATTTGATTCTGGACAAACTTTTTCGAAATATATTAATAAGAGTTATTGTAAAACAGCCTCTTTAATTGCTAATAGTACTAAAGCTGCGGGTGTCTTGAGTAATTTAGAAGATGATAAATTAAATTGTCTATATGAATTTGGTAAGAATATTGGATTAGCTTTTCAAGTGGTTGATGATATTCTCGATTTTACAGGAAACGATAAACAATTAGGAAAACCAGCTGTAAGTGATCTTGCTAGTGGTTACCTTACTGCACCTGTTTTATATGCTCTAGAAGAAAATAAAAATTTATCTGTTTTGATAAATAGAGAACTTGTAGAAAAGGAAGACTTAAATAATGCTTTAAATATTGTTATGAACTCTCAAGCTATTCAGCGTTCTAGAAAATTAGCCGAAGATTTTGCCGTTCTCTCGAAGGAAGCTATATTATGGCTTCCTAATTCAGAATATAAAAGAGCTTTACTAGCTTTACCAGAATTCGTTCTGAGTCGTATTTCTTAGATTTATCAAAAAATAAATTTTTGTAGTTTAAAATACATTAAATTTCTTTCAAATTTATAATGTATTTGACTAAATAAATTGTGACTAGATTCATCTAATGACACTAGATAAGAAACATTCAATCAATAATATTCTTGAAGAAAAGAGACTCTTCCCTCCTTCAAAAGAATTTTCAGAAAAATCAAATATAAAAAGTTTTGAAGAATTACAACTTTTAAAAAAACAGTCTTTAGAGAACCCAATGAAATTCTGGGAATCCTTTGGAAAATCGGAAATTGATTGGTTTGAACCATTTAAGACTGTTTTAGACCGAGAAAATGCTCCCTTTTTTAAATGGTTCAAGGAAGGTAAATTAAATATTACTTATAACTGCTTAGATAGACATATTAAAAACGGGATTGGGAATAAAACAGCACTTATATGGGAAGGTGAGCCTGGGGATAGTAGGAAATACACTTATCAAGAACTTCTCAATGAAGTATGTAAAGCTGCGAACGCTTTTAAATCTTTAGGAATTAAAAAAGGTGATTTGGTATGTATTTATATGCCAATGATTCCTGAGGCGATGTTTGCCATGCTAGCTTGCGCAAGAATTGGAGCTGCACATTCAGTTGTCTTTGGGGGATTCTCTTCAGAAGCGTTAAAGGATAGATTAATAGACGGAAGTGTGAAATTTGTTATTACTGCAGATGGTGGGTTTAGAAAAGATAAGGTGATTGAGCTTAAGAAAGCTGTTGATGCTGCAATTGAAAGTGGGGCAAATGAAATTGTTGAAAAAGTTATAGTTGTTCAAAGAACTAAAGAAAATATTTTGATGATAAATAATAGGGATTTTTGGTGGCATGAATTATTAAGAGATCAAAAAGATTGGTGTGAACCCGAAATTATGAATAGCGAGGATAGATTATTTGTCTTGTATACTTCTGGTTCTACTGGTAAACCCAAGGGAATAGTTCATACTACTGCTGGTTATAATCTCTGGTCTCACTTAACATTCAAGTGGATTTTTGACATAAAAGATGACGATATATATTGGTGTACAGCAGATGTTGGGTGGATTACTGGTCATAGTTACATAGTCTATGGGCCCTTATCAAATGGAGCAACAACTCTTATGTTTGAGGGTGTTCCAAGGGCCTCTAATTTAGGAGCTTTTTGGGAAGTGATCCAAAAATATAAAGTTACAATTTTCTATACAGCGCCTACAGCGATAAGATCATTTATGAAATCTGGACGTGAAATTCCTGATCAATATGATTTAAGATCTTTGAGACTGTTGGGTACAGTTGGCGAACCTATTAATCCCGAAGCATGGATTTGGTACAGAGATGTAATAGGTGATAATAAGTGTCCGATTGTAGATACATGGTGGCAAACAGAAACTGGGGGTATAATGATTAGCCCCTTCCCCGGGGCCGTTGCTACGAAGCCAGGTTCGGCATCATTCTCTTTGCCAGGTATTGAGGTTGAAATTGTAAATAAAAATGGAGAAAAGGTAGCGAAAAATGAGGGAGGATATTTAATCGTTAAAAAACCTTGGCCCGGGATGATGCGAACAATTCATGGTAATTCTGAGAGATATTTAGAAAGTTACTGGAATTTTATTTCTTATAAGAATGAAAAAAATGTTTATTTCGCTGGAGATGGAGCACGAATTGATAATGATGGATATATCTGGATTATGGGAAGAGTCGATGATGTTATAAGTGTGTCAGGACATCGCTTGGGAACTATGGAAATCGAATCTGCACTAGTAAGTCATAAATCAGTTGCGGAAGCTGCGGTTGTTGGAAGAAAAGATGATTTAAAAGGTGAGGTAATAGTTGCGTTTTTATCTTTAGAAAAGGATGTCAAGAGTTCTAAGGAATTAGAGAAGGAATTAAAGAATCACGTCGTAAAAGAAATTGGAATAATTGCCAAGCCAGAACAAATAATAGTTTCAGATTCTCTTCCAAAAACACGAAGCGGAAAAATAATGAGGAGAATTTTAAGATCCTTGGCGGCGGGGGAAAAAATCAATGGAGATATAAGTACCCTTGAGGATAGTTCTGTTTTGGAAAAATTAAAGAAGAGTACTTAAATTGAATTTTCAATCAAATTTGAAATCTGTTTAATTGTATATCTTTTTAAATCATCATCAGCCCAATCTCCTAATAAATTTTCCCTTAGCCCAGCGCTAGCGATAATAGTATGCGTTCCTTTAAGCTTTATCCCTTTTGAGTTGTCTTCTTTTCTTGCTCTAAGACAAGAAAGTAATTTATCTGTTTGATCTAATTTATCTGAATTAAATTTTATTAGAAAATTATTTTTTTGAGTATAAGTTTTTTCAATTATCCCGTATGTTCTGTTGGGGCTTGGACTGAATTCACTTTTGAATTCTAATTTCTGAGAAAATTGCTTTAAAAATGGAATAGATCGGTTTGCACTAAAATTATTAAAACTTATAGATATAAATTTTTCACAATTCCTACCCCCATCTGGAGAAATTAGGTGAAGTTTACAACCAAGACTATGCCCAATTCTAATAGATGGAATTGATATTCCTATTCTTTTTGATAATGATCTTTGACAATTTTTAAAATCTTTCCATGCTTTAATAGCTAGTTCTTGATGATCAAATTGTGGGGTATACCTATATGCGTGAACTGCATAATTTTTGTTTATTAAGCTTTTTATAAATCTTTTATAAGTTAAATCTGGTTTTGATGCTAGATAACTTCCTCCAATAAATTCAATAATTTTTTTTGGATTTGAAGGCCAATAGCAATAGTTACTAAATTGATATTTTGAATAAATCATTGTTATGTATTTTATTCAGAATTTAATGAGGTTTTTCTAAATAAGATTAAAATTCTTAATTAATTTTGTTTAATTATTATTAATTTAAGAGAAAAAAATATTAAATGCGTCAAGATAAATTAGAGTTTTTTTTGATAATTGGAACCATCTAACAAAAAAGTATTAAATCAACTGGATTTTCTTAAAAATGAAATTACAAATAATGATCTTGAAATAAAAAAAACTTTAAATCAATCAATCTCAAACTCTAAAGTAAGAACTCAAAATAAAAAAATTGAAAAAATTTTAATTCTTGATACTGAAACTACTGGTTTAGACGAAAATAAAGATGAAATTATCGAGATAGGTTGTATTTTATTTCATGTGACTTCTAAATCAGTGCTCTCACAGGTTTCGTTCTTATTCCCAGTAAGTTCAAATGAAGCGGAACATGTTAATGGGATATCTGCAGAAGTTAGTAATATTAAACAACCTTGGGAAGAGGGCTTGAATTTCTTTTTGAAACTTGTGGATTGCGCAGATTTAATAGTTGCCCATAATGTTGAGTTTGACAAGAAATGGTTTGGTAAAGGGAGATTGCCCAATTTAGAGAAAAATTGGATTTGTAGTTTAGAGGATATTAATTGGTCATTTCAAAAAAACTTAAAAAATAGACCTTCAGTAACTGATCTTGCTTTGTCTTTCTCAATCCCCGTTTGGAGCTTACATAGAGCCTTATCTGATTGCTTTTATATCTCGGAAGTCTTCAAAAAATGCGAGAATTTAGAGGAACTTCTTATTAAAGCGACAGAACCAAGATTTTTATATAAAGCATTGGTAACTTATTCAGAAAGATCACTAGCTAAGAAGGCGGGATTTCGCTGGAATAATCCTGCCGAGGGTGCTTGGGCTAGAAAATTAACTGTTGAAGAGGCTAATAGCCTTGATTTTAAAGTGCAGATAATAAACTAATATTTTATTTTTTCTAAACTTAAATATTATTAGTGGTTTTTACATGGCATCCATTTCTCTCCCATTTTGTGTGCACCTATGCAGCCATATTTTGCAGCCTCTCTTTCAGCTTCTTCTTTTGTTTTAAAAAGTCCTGGCATGATTTTCTCGGATCGACTCTGATGATCATGGATTTGTGATTTGGGAGAATATTCCCATAAACCCATTGTGGTAATTCCAGCAGAAATGATTCCCATACCCACTACTGATAAGTTGACTATTCCCATAGCAACAGCACCAAAAGAAAAAACACCCATTGGAACGACCCCAATACTAATAACACCCATTGGTACTATTCCAATGGAAACAATACCCAAAGGGGCAATGCCGAATGCAACTTTTTTTGGCTTTGTGCCACAATGCTGACTCTCTTTATTATTAGTTATTCCCAATATTTTGTAAGAATGTTAGATTAAATTATGACATACAGAATCTCAGCAAAATTGAATTTCTATGTAAATTAAAAAATTTGAATTATTAATTTAGAACTTTGAATAACCTTAAAAATCTTAGAGGAACAGTTGATCTTTTGCCTGACAACTTAATAAAGTGGCAAAATGTTGAAAAAATAATATTAGAGCTGCTTTTAAGAGCCTCTGTGAAGGAAATTAGAACTCCTATATTAGAAATGACTGAATTATTTATGCGAGGTATTGGAGAGGGTACCGATGTCGTTAGCAAAGAGATGTATACATTTTTAGATAGAGGTGAAAGGTCATGCACTTTAAGACCAGAGGGGACTGCCTCCGTTGCAAGAGCAATAATACAAAATGGAATATCAAGTAAATCCTTACAAAAACTTTGGTACATGGGGCCAATGTTTAGATATGAGAGACCTCAAGCAGGCAGGCAAAGGCAATTTCATCAGTTAGGAGTTGAATTTATTGGTTATGATTCGGTAAGGAGTGATATCGAGATAATTGCTTTGGCTTGGGATATTTTGGAGAAATTAGGAATAAAAGAGCTAAATCTTGAAATTAATACTTTAGGTGACTTTAATGACAGGTCAAATTTTCAGAAAGCTTTCTTAAAATGGTTAGAAGTTAACAAAAATGACTTAGATTTGGATTCTCAAAATAGAATAGTTAAGAACCCTTTAAGAATTTTTGATACTAAGAATGCGAAAACAAAAAGCATTCTTGAAGATGCTCCAAAATTATTTGACTTTTTGTCTGAAAAAAGTCTTAAGAGATATATAAATATTAAAGAAATGTTAAAGCTTCTTAAAATACCTTTTATAGAAAATTTCAATTTAGTAAGAGGGTTGGATTATTACACACATACTGCATTTGAAATTACAAGTGGTGCACTTGGCTCGCAAGCTACAGTTTGCGGGGGAGGCAGATATGATAATTTGATTAATCAAATGGGAGGAACAGAAACTCCAGCAATTGGATTTGCAATTGGATTAGAGAGACTTATTCTTTTGGCGGGTAAAGATCTTGAAGAAAGTAGAGAAACTGATATTTATATTGTTAATAAAGGGTTTCAAGCTGAAATATTGGCTATTGACTTATCAAGGAAGCTAAGAAATTATGATTTGATAATTGAATTAGATTTAAGTGGAGCATCATTTTCTAAGCAATTTAAAAAAGCTAATAAATTAAAATCAAAAAGTATTATTATAATTGGAGATGATGAAGCTTTAAAAAATGAATTTAAAATAAGGCTTTTTAATAATATCAATGTAGAAAATCATGAAGCTAATATATCCTTTGAGGATGATATTAAATTAGAAAAGTGGTTAAAGACTAATTTTCTTTTAGATAAAAACCTTTAGAATATGAAGATTGTATTATTTGTTTCTTTATTAGTTATGTTTTCATTTATATTTCTAAAATTTTACAAATATAAAAAAGCTTTAAAAAAAAATAAAGATATTACCTTTAATAAAGGTAATTTGTATGAATGGATGGATTTGACAAAAAAAGAAAGATTTAATTTGTCAAAAAACGACTCTAATTCATACTTTAAAAAAAGGAAAAGTCTATTAAATGAAATTAGAAAAGAATATCAAAATATTTCTAAAAATGATAAAAAAAGTTTATAAGTTTTTTAATAATTGTGAAAATCTGCTGGACTTCAAACAAATCAATTAAGGGATTAAGACATTTTGTTTTAGTTAATGAAATCAATGAAGAAGATCAAATTAATTTTTTGATGGTTTCTGTTATTGATGTAGAAGTCAGCTTGAAAATCTCAAGCCAAGAATTATTTAATAGCGGTAATTGGAATGAAGGATGGTTAAATATGCCTAAAAGTGAATCGATAACTAAAGATTATTTAGATTACAAATTAAGTAAAAATTTTAAAAAAAGCTTTAACAAAATATTTGTTAACAAAAATTCCTTATTTAATATCTCTTGATTTTAGGTAAAAATATTAAATCAAACTAACAACAAAGTTTGTATTCTTATCAAATTAACAATTATTTAAAACTTTACTCCCCTTTCAAAGTTTGAAAATAAACGTTATTAAGGATTAATAATATTTACTTAATCAATGTTAGAAAATATATGGCACTCATCTTACTCTACTGCCAAGAATTTAGGAACTACGGAAGTAAAACTCTCCTATCTAAGAGAGAATGGTTTTTTTAAACCGGGTATACATTGGAAAAGCTGTCCTCATGGTCAAAATAAACCTTGGAATCCAGATGCTCTTTATAATCCAATATTGTGTAAAAAAATTATTGATAAATTCTATTTTGAAGATGAATATGGCAAATATGTAGCTTGATTTAGGCGTAATCTTAAAATCTTTCAGATTCAGGATATCAATTTTAAAGCAGAATTCTATTTAACTAGATTTTCGTCCTCACAATCAGCCAAAGTGGTTTGTAGTATTGGATACAAATTAATCATATTAATATATTGCTCTGATTTGCGATAAGATTTTGCAGCTTCTTTGTAATGCCCTTCTGATTTCATTTCTAATGAAATTTTTCTAGAAGATCTTTGAGAGGTTGTCATGAGAAGAGTTATCTTCTTCTCTTTTTAGTAATTGTTTGATCTTGGGTCAATAATGTATTTGCTTTATTACACAAAAAATTGTGAATGTCAGCAAAAAAAGATTTATAACAATTTTGAATTCATTTAAAAATCTATTAGATGCAATTAATTTTTCAAGTAAATCTAACTTCTTTGCACTCTAGATTTCACTTGAAATAAGCTTTACTTAAATCTCTTTAGAATTAATAACCTTTACAATTTTGTTGTGAATTAAGCTCTTTGATGAAATATAAAGTATTCTCGAAACGTTTAAGCTAATCAATTCCTAAATGCAAACCTATGGCAATCCAGATACTACCTACGGATGGTGGGCTGGTAACTCAGGTGTAGCGAATCGCTCAGGAAAATTCATTGCTGCTCATGTAGCTCATGCAGGATTAATTGTTTTCTGGGCGGGTGCTTTCACCCTTTTCGAACTTTCACGATTCGACCCAAGTGTTCCAATGGGACATCAACCTCTAATCGTTCTACCTCATTTAGCAACCCTAGGAATTGGGTTTGATGCTGATGGAGTAATGATGGGAGATACTAAGCCTGTCCTTGCGATAGCAATAGTTCACTTAGTCTCTTCCATGGTTTTGGCTGCCGGAGGACTTTTACATTCTCTACTTCTTCCAGGGAATTTAGAAGAGTCTGACGTGGCTAAAGCTAGGAAATTCAATATTGAATGGGATAATCCAGACAAATTGACTTTCATTCTTGGACATCACCTTATTATTCTAGGATTTGCTGTCATTGCTTTCGTCGAATGGGCGAGAGTCCACGGTGTTTATGATCCAGCTATTGGTGCGGTAAGAAAGGTTGAGTATGATTTAAATCTTGCTCATATTTGGAATCACCAAACTGATTTCTTGACTATTGATAGTCTTGAAGATGTTATGGGAGGACATGCCTTCTTAGCTTTTGTCGAAATTACTGGTGGTGCTTGGCATATTGCTACAAAACAAGTTGGTGAATTCACTAAATTCAAAGGGAAAGGACTTCTTTCTGCAGAAGCCGTACTTTCATGGTCTCTTGCAGGAATTGGTTGGATGGCAATTATAGCTGCCTTCTGGAGTGCATCAAATACAACAGTTTATCCAACTGAATTTTTTGGTGAACCACTTGAATTGAAATTTAGTATTTCTCCTTATTGGGTTGATACAGTTGATCTCCCTGATGGTTCTTACACCTCAAGGGCATGGTTAGCAAATGTACATTACTATTTTGGTTTCTTCTTTATTCAAGGTCATCTATGGCATGCATTAAGAGCATTAGGATTTGACTTTAAGAGAGTTACAAATGCTATCAGTAATATTGATAGTGCTACTGTTACTCTTAAAGATTAAATTTTAAATCATTAATAATATTTAAAGGCCTCATTATTTGAGGCCTTTTTTATTTGGTAAGATTAATTTATTAAATTAAATTTATAGAGTTATTAAATCTCGAACTAATTGAATATTTCTTTCCTACAAAATAAAGATGTTTTTTCAAATTCCCTTTTAATAAGCTTTTCCGGATTTTTAATAATATCTTTTTTCTTGATATTTGGGAGAAGATTAAAACTAGCTGTTCAATTAGAAAGATTTGGATTACCCATCGCAGTTATTTCAGGTGTCGCTGGTATCTCAATAGGACCTTATGGTTTAATCCATTTTTTATCTAAAGAGACTACAAGTGTTTGGAGTAATTTCCCAACTCCTCTATTGTCATTAGTTTTTGCAACTTTGATGATGGGAAGACCAATACCTAACATTAATGGTTTAATTAAGCCTATTGTCAACCAGTTTTTACTTGCTCTTTCCTTAGGGTTTGGCCAGTTTTTTATTGGTGGATTAGTTGTTAAATACCTTTTAGCTCCTCATATGGATATAAATCCTTTAATGGGATGTTTGATAGAGGTTGGTTTTGAGGGGGGGCATGGAGCTGCCACTATTATTGGAGAAAGTTTTGATAGACTTGGATTCTCAGATGGACTTGATCTCGGACTAGCGATGGCAACAATGGGACTTTTGACGTCTTCATTATTAGGCAGTATATTCATTTTTATTGGAAGAACTTTAAGGCTTTCAGATACAGAGGAAATTATAGATAAAAAAGAAAATTTAAATACAAATATAAATCTTAAAACCGAATTTTTAGTAGATTTGAGAGTATTGCTAATAAATCTTGGTTTTGCAGGTTTAGCAATCATTTTTGGTGTATTGCTTCTTCAGTTTTTAAGATATATTTCAAATTACTTTGGTGAATTTTCAAGAGAAATTATCTTTTCACTTCCTGTCTTTCCTCTTATTCTTATAGGCTCTCTTTTGATAAGATATATTTTAGAAAAAACAAAAAATACAGATTTTATCTCTAATATTCTTCAAAGAGAAATAGGCATACTATCAACAGATTTATTGATTTTTACAGCAATGGCAAGTTTAGATATCGCAACTGTTTTTGAAAATTGGGTTCTTATATTATTGCTTACTATTTTTGGTTTGTTCTGGAATTTGATTTGTATTGCTTATTTTGCATACTTTATATTTGATGATTACTGGTTTGAGAAAAGTTTAATAGAGTTTGGTAATTCTACAGGTGTAGTTGCTTCGGGTTTATTATTGTTGAGGCTTGCAGATCCTAAAAACATTTCTAAAACTCTTCCTATTTTTACATCTAAACAACTTTTCGCCCAATTAATACTATCAGGAGGCTTTTTTACTGTAGTAGCACCTCTAGTTATATCTAAAATCGGACTAGATTATTGGACAGAGATTTGCGCATTAATAACTTTTTTAATTATTATTATCGCTTTTTTATTTAATAAAAAATTTTCTGCAAGTTACCAATAAGAAGTTCAGTTAGTATTAAAATATATTTCTATTGATTCATGTCGCATACCCCATACGATATTCCTCCTCAAGAAAACAAGGAAAAATGGTTTAGGAGTCATTTGCTTGGTAGAGAGATTGAACTTGGAGAATTATATAGTCTTGGATTTAATGAACTTGATTTAATCATGGCTGAAACTGCAGAAATTAGAAGCGATATTGAATTTAAAGAAAAAAATATTGGAAAATTTAGAACTGCAGGATATTTCTTAGAACTAGCAAGGATTATAGAAAAAAGAAAATTACTTGAAAGCTAATAAAAAGGAAAATAAACTTTTTTGTTAGCTGGTTCCCATGGATTATATTTATGCATTAATTTTTTAAAATATTTATGTTTTTCAAATGATTCTAACCACTCTTGTATAGGAGACTCAAAATAGTTTGTTTTTTTTTGACTCTCGCAGGCAATTTTATATTGCCTAACAAATGGCCAAATACACCAATCAGCAATTGTAGTTTTATCTCCAATTATCCATCTGCTTTTTGAGATATTTCTGTTCCATTTTTTGATGAATTTAGTAGCTTCTGAAAAATGATAATCTTTATCGCAGGCAGTAAATCTTGCTGAATATTTAAAACGGTCTAAATGATATTTAAAACTATTATCATTTTCGGAAATTATTTCTAAAATCTCTTTTTCTTTATTTTTGGGAATATAAAAGTTTTTTATGCCTTCCTTCTTTGATTCTCCAAGTGCCCAAATTATAATATCTAAACTTTCTTCTATAACTTTATTATTTTTTTTTAATAAAATGGGAACAGTATTAGTTCTTGATTTATTCGTAAATTCTAAGGGCTTATTTTTTAAATCAACTTCTCTTATTTCTAGTTCAATTTCGCAAATTAATAATGCCCATCTAGCTCGAATTGCATATGGACATCTACGAAATGAATATAATATATCTGTTGTCATTTTGTAAAAAATTAAAATCTTTTTGATTCTTTTAGTATTATTTACATAGAAATAAAATTAATCTTACATCGCAAATGGCGGGATATGTTTACCTCATAAGAGTTGGAGATCTTTATCGTATTGGTAAGGCAGATAATCTTGATAAGAAAATTAGAAAACTTAAACCTGATGAATTATTAACTTCCATAATGACTAAGGAACCTGAAACACTTGAAGCCAGGTTATTAAGAAAATATAAATCTCAAAGGATTCCTGAAACTGGATATTTAAAGCTCACTAAAAGACAGATATCTGAGTGTAAAAAACAATTTGAATTAAAAGGAAATTTACCTCATACACTTGATGCTGAAGTCTCTATAACCTTATTCGCATCCTTTTTATTTTTTGGAATAACTTTTTTAATTCTTAATTATTTTAATGTTGTATTTTTAAGAAATATTTCCTATTCATTCGCTTTAGCATCAGTACCTATGCTCATCTTGTCACTTACAGGCAGTTTTGGGGGATATTTTTCGGAAGATTTATCTCTGTTTTCATTAGTTACTAATAGAATAAAAGGTTTTTTTATGGCAATTGCTATGATTACAATGTCTTTTTTAATGTTCAGATTAAATTAAATTTCATGATTACAATTTAAAGCTATTTCAAAAGGAACTGACTGCATTGGTAATTTCAATATAGTAGAACAGATCTCAGCGATATCATTTGGTTGAGTCATTTTTGACTTTTCTAATGATGAAATCTTCTCAGCCATATCTGTATTAACCCAACCAGGACAGATAGCCGTAACCCTAATATTTTCTTCCCAACCTTTGTTCTTTATTGTTTGGCAAAGACTCATCAACGCGAATTTAGATGCGGAATATGCAGCTAAATCTCCTTTAGACCTTTTGCCACTCATTGAGACTAAAACTATAATTCTTCCATTATTAGATTTACTTAAGTGTTCCCAAGACAGTCTGCATAGATTCCAAATAGCTAAAAAATTTATATTTAAAGTATTCAAAATTTCTTTTTCATCCCCATCTTTATATAAAAAAGGAATTTTTGAAAGTATCCCAGAGCAATTTATTAATGAATCAAAACCTCCAAAATTAGAGATCGTATTTTTAATCCATTTTTCGGCAGATAACTTATCTAATGCGTCGTATTTATTAATAAGAATTTTATCTTTGCGCCAATTATTTGGATCAATAACGCTCCCTTTAATAGATTCTAAATCTCT
This sequence comes from Prochlorococcus marinus str. MIT 9515, assembly GCF_000015665.1. Classification (NCBI taxonomy): domain Bacteria; kingdom Bacillati; phylum Cyanobacteriota; class Cyanophyceae; order Synechococcales; family Prochlorococcaceae; genus Prochlorococcus; species Prochlorococcus marinus. The sequence continues at coordinate 632,479 of NC_008817.1, forward strand.
AATTCCAATGCTAATTCTATTTCCTGCTTTTAATTCTCTATGTGCAATATTTAAACCTATCCCTCTGTTGGCTCCGCTTATTAGTATAGTTCTCATTCTTTTAATTATATATTAGGCAAAACTATCCTGAGTAACATTTTTAATTCTTTACCATGCATAATCATTAATCCCTTTTTGACGCTCCAAGGAGCCCTTATAAACATTATGCACATTGCGTATACTATTTCTCTTAAGGAGAGTGTATCAGTTAGAAATCCATACCATTGAGTTTTTGGTAATTGAAAAAAACTGCCAAAAAATTCTCTTAATAATTTCTCATCGAATCTCATTAGTTTTTCTAAACCAAATTGATAAATTGATTTTTTTCTTATTAATTCTGTTGGCCATAAACTCTCCCATCCTTTACGAGCAATATTATAGGTACTTAGTTTCTTATCATTCATTGCCGTTGATATGGCTTTTGCGACTAATGGAGCTCTTCTGAGGACGTTACCAATTAAATATCCAGATGCTGGATGAACCATTGAGGCCGCGCCACCATAGCCTAATATTTGTTGTTTGAAATTTGGGATAGGCATATTCATTGGTAAAAACAAACCGAGTTCTTCATGTTGCATGCTGGTAATTGATATATTTCTGTAAGAAAGCCTTTTCTCTAACCTTTCCTTTAGATTTTCCATTGTCAAAGGATTTACTAATCCAAGAGAAGTCTCTTCAAGAAAATACTTACCATTCCCCATATCCATTGCATACAAAAAAGTAGGAGGTTCTTTTTTTTGTTCTTCGTTTAAATGATCATTTCGATAATCCATTAGGACAAATTGGCCTTTTTTTAGTGGAGGCTTACTAAAAGTTCCTACTATCCCATAACAAGTCTGAACTGCTAATGGTCCACATGATTTTAATTTAAGAAATACGGGATCATATCCAGTTGCATCTACAACTAATCTTGCTGAGTAAGTTTCCCCATTTTTGGTAGTAACTGTAGTTTTATATTTTTCAAAATTTATCTTCTCTGCAAAACCTTCATGCCACTTAATAAGGGACTTATTACATTCATTTAACCAGTAACTATGTAATTTCTTCTTATCAAATAATCCATAATCTAAAGAGTGCTCGGTTGCTTTGTTTTCATAGTGATGTTCTTCAATAGAACCATGTCCAAAAAAACTAACGGTATTTTTCCATCTATACTCAAGTAAATCCTGAAGTCCAAGTTGATCTACTTCCTTTCCCCATATACCATAAGTATTTGGCCAAGGTTCGTCAGGGCCCTTAGGTGAGAGTACCTCTACCTCTAACTTCTCTTTACCTAAAGCCGATGCAATCGCCATCCCTGCCGGTCCTGCGCCCAAAACTAGTACATCTGGTAAACCTTTGGAAGACATTAATTATAAAATTTTAAAGTTATAAAATTTTTCGAAAAAATAAAAAGTATCTGAAATTTCTTTTTTACAATTCATTCAAAATTTTGTAATGAGAATAAATTCAATAATAAGCAAGAGAATCTATAACTAGGACCTATGTTTTAAGTGTTTTAACAATAATTTATAAGATTTCAAAAGAAAAAATAATATATAATTTCTTATTATGAATAATATTGTTTTTTAGATCTGATGTTGAAAGATAAAAATATCTTAATAACAGGTGGTAATTCTGGGATTGGTTTTTATGCAACTATTAACTTATTGAAGGCTAAAAATAATTTATATATTCCAATAAGATCTATACCAAGAAAAGATCAGTTTTTTTTTAAACTTCTCAAATATTTTGATAAAAAATACCTTGATAAGTATCTAAATCTTATTGAAAATATTGATTTAGCTAATTTAAGAAATATTGAAATACTAAGAGATTATTTAAACAAAAAAAATGTATCTTTTGATGTGATTATCCTTAATGCAGGTTTGCAATATACGGGATCTTTTTATCCTAAAGTCTCAAAACAAGGCATTGAACTAACTTTCGCAGTCAATCATCTCGCACATTTTTACTTAGTTAATTCTCTTATCGGACTAATAAATAATAAAAAAGAATCAAGAATTATTATTACATCATCTGATGTACATGATCCAAAGAGTTCTGGAGGCAATGTTGGTAAAAAAGCGGGCTTAAATAACCTAGTCAATTTTAAACAAGAAATTACAGGGAAATATTTAAATTTTAATTCAGATAAAGCTTACAAAAATAGTAAATTGTGTAATATATTATTTGCTAAAGAACTTTCAAAAAGATTACAAATTAAAGCTTATGAAGTAGCTGTTATTACTTGGGCCCCAGGACTTGTAATTCCAAATGAAGATTTAGGTTTCTTTAGATATAGTAAAAAGTTTAATTTTTTTGGGTATATCATTTTTTCTATTATTGCAAAAAATATTTTAGGTATTTCTGAAAATGTAGAAAATGCAGGAAAATTGCTTTCTGAAATTGTTACTGATCCTGAATTCAATAATATTAAGTACCTGCATTTAAGCAATAAGCTTGTCTTTTTTAAAAAACATAAATTACTCAAAAGTGAGATTAGTGAAGAAGCTAATAAAAGTGATCTTGCTTTAAGACTTTGGAATCTAAGTGAAGAATTATGCCAATCATTTGGGTTCGTATCTCTCAATATTTAATGTTTGAGTTGGGAATGCAAATTCTATTTTGTTAGCGGAGAATTCTTCAATAATTCGTAAGTTAATACTTTGTTGAGCTTCCATAGCAGCTAAATAATTATTTGTTGGTATGAAATAAACTAATTCGAAATTTAGACTGAAGTCTCCGAAATCTGTAAAGTGACATCTATCAAAAGAGGCATCTTTAGTTTCTTCAATAATTTTTTTTATAATATTTGGAATCATTTTCATTAGAGATGGAGAGGTTTCATAAACTACGCCCAATTTATGAACAAGTCTTCTTTTCTTCATTTGAGCATAATTTGAAATTATCCCATTAGTTAATGCACTGTTGCTCATTACTACTACTTCTCCGTTGATACTTCTTATTCTTGAGGATCTTACTCCTACCCTTTCTACCATTCCTAATACGCTATCGGACTTTATAAATTCACCTTTTTGAAAAGGTTTATCAAGCAAAATTGTTATGTATTCAAAAAATTCTTGAACTGGATCTTTTAATGCTAAACCTGCCCCGATACCGCCTGCACTAAGCAATGCCCAAATCGCAGTCATTTTCACACCTATATTTTGCAAGAAAAATATAGATCCTATAGTCCATGTAAATGCTTTAATTAAAGGTGTTAATGATGAGATCATCGAACTGATTGAAGAATCATCAATTTTTGCAGTGGATTCTGTTAAAGATTTAATTAGTACTTTATTAAGAGCTTTAATAATGATTATTAATATCAGTAATTTTTGAATATTTAAGATTACAGATATAAAAGTTATTTCATCAGTGAAAAAATAATCAATTGAGAAATAGCCTGATAGAAGAAAACCTATTGGCTTTAAAACTCCATTAATTGTATCAAAAATAAAATCATCGAAATTTGTTTTTGTTCTTTTAGAAATCCTTTTAAAAATAACCTTGGAAATTTTAGATATTATGATCGATATTATTATTCCAATAAGAAATATCGAAATTGCCAAAATCAATTTTTCTGTAAATACTTTCATATCTAATGAATTCTCTAAAAACAATATATAAAGTTTAAATTATCTCTAAAAATAAACCAGTCTTATTTATCTTTGATTTTTAATTATATTGCTAATTTCTTTAAATTCTTTTCTATCTGAGGTTTGACAAATTTCAAAAATTATTGATTCGGTAGTAGTAATAATTGCTCCTTTATGTAGCATTCTCTGTAGTGCGATTTCGTGATCTAAATCGTTTCTACTTCCCATGGCATCGCATATTAAAAGTACTTCATATCCCTTTTTTAAAAATTCTAAGACACTTTGCTGAATACATATGTGTGTCTCAAATCCGCAAATTATTAAATTAGTAATATTTTTTTTAGCAAATTCTTCAAAAATAAGTTGACTACTAGCTAAGCTAAAATCCATCTTTTCGATTTGAGTAAAATTAACTTCAGGTAATATATTTGGGATTGTTTTGCCCAATTTCAGAGGGTTTTGCTCTGAGAGGAAAATGTTTTTTTCTAGGATTTGGTAAGCTCTCAATAGCTTCTTGATGTTTTTAATTATTGAATCTTTATTATTAATTGGATTTATAATTTTCTCCTGAATATCTATGAGAAGTAAGGCTTTTTTTTTTTTTTTTCTGATTCGCTTCTAATAAAATTTTTCATTGGATTTTTAATATATATATAAAACTTATACTTAAAATAATCTTATTAGGTAAATTAGTAAATATTTATATGTTAAAAGTTGTTTTAATCTCATCAAGAGTTATTATTGAGAATAATTAGTATTTATTTTTTTTGTCGCTATCTTCTAAATACAAAGTAATTACTTCCCCTTTAGGAGATGGCCTACACAAAGATGGTAAAAGGTTAACCCCTCAAAGACTTAAAGTTTTAAATTTATTTGAGAATATTGGAGCAGGAAATCATTTAAGCGCTGAACAGGTGCATGAAAAATTAGTTCAATCTAGTTCAAAAGTTTCTTTGGCAACAATATATAGAACTTTGAGACTTCTTGTTCAAATGGGCTTATTACATGAATTAGAGCTTAGTGAAGGGGGGCATAGATACGAATTGCTTTCTAATGAAACTGCAGATCATCATCACTTGATTTGCATAAGGTGTGGAAGAACTGAAGAATTTGAAAATGATGATGTGTTAAAGGCTGGTAAAGTAGCCGCAAAAGTTAATGGTTTTAAACTTATTGAATCTTCGTTAAATGTTAGAGCTATATGTCCTAATTGTGTTTAGAGAAAACTAAGATAAAGTACCTCCACAGCTTGAACCAGCCCCTGCGGTGCAAGCAAAACAATGTTCTTTAACAGCTACTCTATAATTAAATTTAAATGATTTATTCATTAAATCAAAAAGAGTCTTTGGTCCTTTATTTTCCTGTAAATTTATTTGTTGGTTAAAGTCACAATCATATATTTGTCCTTGCCAATTAACACTTATAGTTTTTTTGCACATAAGGTTTTCTAGATTATTTTTATTAAAATTTTCTTTGAGTAGTTTGTAATAAGAACTAAGTTTATCCTCTCTCTTAAGGGAATCTGCGTATCTATTAATTGGCATATTAGTAATCGTATAAAGATTATTAAATGAGATATCATATTTCTCAAAAAGAATTCTTTTATAATCAGCTTGTAGGATTTCTTGAGATGGAGGAAGTACTGGATTTACGGGATTATAAACTAGATTTAATTGCAGTTCATTTTTACTTTTTCCATACCCCAGTTTATTGAGTATTTTTAAAGCATTAATACTTTTATCAAAGACCCCGAAGCCCCTTTGTTCCTCTACATTATTTTTTTCATAGCATGGAAGTGATGCTGTAACTATTACATTATTATTCGCAAGAAATTGCGGTAAATCTTCATACCCCTTTTCAAAGAAAATTGTTAAGTTACATCTATCAATAATATCAATATTTTTATTACTTAAACTTGTGATTAAATTTCTAAATTCAGGATGCATTTCAGGTGCTCCTCCAGTAATATCTAAAGTTTTGATTTTATATTTATCTATTATTTTTGGAATAAGAGAAATTATTTCATTAGACATTTTTTCAGTACGTAATGGGCTTGAATTTACGTGGCAATGCCTGCATGCTTGATTACATTTATAACCTATATTGATCTGTAAAGTATCAATAGGCTCTTTACATATGGATGGGAATTTATCTATCATAATTGGAATAATTTTAAGTTTAGTTTGGATAAATTAAATTAAGTTTTTTTTTATTTTGGAACGATTTTTCACAAATTCAATAAACCAATTTATATATTCTCTAGGACCATTTTGAAAAATCATATCAAATTTTAAGTGATCTTCTTCATCACTTATTCCATTTAAACCAGATATTTTGGTTGAAGGTCTATTAACTTCTCCCGAACTACTATCAACGAAAATTATTTTATTATTACTTTTAAATTCTTTTCCTAGTAATTGAATAAATTCTAAAAAAGAACGATCGCTCCCACCTCTTAAATAGAGATTATTAATATTTTTCTTTGATGTTACTGTATCTCCAATTCCTATAATAGTTGGCATGTCTTTTGAATTAATATTATTTTTACAGAAATCTACTTTTTCTTTAAGAGAATTAGGTGAATCTCTAAAATTAAAGTTTCTACCAAATGGAGCTTTGCCAGTTTTATCATAAATAAATTTATTTAATAAAAATAGAACTCCAGAGTCTTTAACTGCCCCTTTAAGAAGTAGCTGTATATCGGTTGATCCAATATCATTTTTAGTAGAGAGTTTTATTATTTCATTTCCATTCTTACTTCCTAGATTTGGAGAGATATGAAGAAAAAAGGAATTTTTAAGTCCCTGACACTCTGCTTTGTAAATAATATTTTTCATCATATCTTCAAAACTTCTTTGAATAAGTTTTCTTTTTTCAGAATCTTCCTCTACCAAATCGAAAAGACTATTGAAATTAATTGTTGGTGAGAACCTTGTCTCACATATCGACTTCAATGCATGTGAATTTATTTCTTCTTGATCGAGATTCGGAAAAATTTTCTTTACAATTGTTTCGAAATCAGGTCTCATCAATTCAGGAACTTTATTTAAGAAATTAACTTCTTTTTTTGATACCCCCTCAAAACTTATATGCCCATTATTATCTTGATATTCGACACCACACGCCGCTAAACCCCTTAAATAAAGACCTTTTTCTTTTGGCGTGATATTACTATTTAAGCTTCTTTCAACTATTCTATTAACCCCTCTTGGGCCGTCATGTTCTCCACAAGTTAAGACAAAAAATTCATCTTCTAAATCTTTTGCTGCAAATATATATTTTGATTCCAATTTTCTAGTCATTGGATCTTTCACTAGTGGAATACATACCCCATCAATGTCTTGAATAAATAAGATATTTTTAGAATTAATAATAATATTTTCAAAATCTAATTTATTATGATTCATTTCCTATTATGAAAATTTTTTCTCTTTTAAGCTAACAATAAACATTAAACTTGGAAATAAAAAATATAATATTCATATTAAAACGATTTGCTAAGGCAATAAATTGGTTTAATGTATAAAAATGTTTGTTATGAGTAAACTTTAAGATAATTCTATGGATAAAAAACAAAATGAATAATAGTTTCTTTGGTCAATTAAACAATGAAGAATCATTTTGTTCATTTTTAGAAGATATTAAAAACTGCAAGGTGGGATTCTACAGTGTTGGATTATATCCAGCATCATTGGCATATAATTGCGCAATGCATTCTGATTCTCCTAATATTCTCTTGGCTCCAAGACCCGGGAGAGAATTGTTGGGTGCTTTTTCGAAAGATGTTCTATCTAATATGGAACATGAAATAATAAATAAAATTGAAAGCATGGGAAATCATGTTTTTGAAGGTAAAAGAAAGTCTAATACTCTCGAAGATCTTCTTCAAAAATGTAAGTTGGTTATTATAGCTTCAAATAGTAATCACATACAAAATGATATTAGACGTGCCATAGAATTAAGAAAAATTTTAAATCGAGAAAATGTAGTTCTTGCATGTCTTGTGGGTTCTTTTTGCTTTGATGATCAAAATGAAAAACCCTATATTTTGTGTAATCAATATCCAAATCTAGCATTTTTTACAGGATTCCATCGACATGGAGCATTGAGAAATCCCAAAGATAGTTTTACAGCTAATTTTTGTCATCCAGACTCTTTAACAGCCCTAATTGGTGCAAGGATTATGAATCAATTATCACCAAAGATTCAGGTTTCTCCAGGTGTTCATAATATTGAATCTCAATACATTAAGTCTATTAAAAATATTTCTTCCATATTTGCAGGATATGTAAATAACTACCACTCAGATAAGCCAGGGATGTTGCCCACCATAAATACTGTTTTATTAACTCAATGTTTGGATCAAGCAGCAACAGTTTCTTTAAAAGTCAGAAAAGAAAATAAATTTCAAAACTTACATTTTTCTTTAAAAGAACTTGGTTACGGAGAAGATTGTATTATCGCCAAAGAAAATATTGGGAATGAATTTTTTGAATCTGCTGATCATACTTTCTCTCAGCTAAATGCGGTTAAAGCAGATGTTTTGGGAAGTATGTCTTTACCAACAGAGGGTAAACCAACAAGGAATTTTCAGGCAGGACAAGTTTTGTCAGATATGCTTTTGACTCTCAAGAGATGCCCTAAGAATGTCTCTGAGTTTATTGATTGGTGTAATAAATTCAACTTAAGTCAAGGTGGCCTTGAGGGCTTGAAATCGTTAAAATTCTGGCCCAAAATATACAAGGAATTTAATATTAAAAATAATAATTGCTCGATGATTAATTTAATTTATTTATGTTTTAATGCAGAAGCTGATGAAAAAAAAGAAATTTATGAGGTTTTAATTAATTCAGAGGCAATAACTAATTTTTGTCAGGAATCTGTAAAACCTAATCTATGTTTAGAACTAAATTTTAAACTTCAAGGAATAGATGTTTTTGATACTAGCAAAATCCTTTATGAGAAATTATTTTTTGATAAAAGTAAAATTAAATTAGAAAAAAAGGCATCTAGAAGTAAACCTTCTGTAAACAATCCAAATTACATTCAAACTATAAAAATAATAAATAAATACTTTACTAATTAGTACAATACTTATTATCAAATTTCTTTAAATCAATTGAGTTGATCTTTTCTATTATTTACTTATACTAACTTCAGCGTTAAACTTATTAAGTTAAATAAGGTTATTTTTTGAATAAGGAACTAACACATCGCTCCCATGAACTTAAAGCTCTTGGATGGAGCCAAGAAGATCTATCAAGATATGAAGATTTATGGGACTATAGTCAAAGATGGGGATTGATTAATTTAGAGAGAGAGGATAGACAATTTTTAAAAAAAGCAGAAAAGTTGCTTCCGAAAATACAAAATAAAAAAGCATCAATTAAAAAATCTATTGAAGAGAAATCTTACTATTTATGGTTAAATTTTTATCTTGAAGAAATACAAATTTTTAATGAATCTTATTTACCCGAAAAACAAGTAAGTGTTTGGACTCTTATGATTGAAGAGGAGTTAAAACTTCTTAAAGAGTTGCAACCAGTAATGGGTCTGACAGATACTTTGAAGGCAAAAAATTTGTTTACTATTAGAAAACAACTAATTCAAAAAGCATATAATAAATACGGTGCCAAAAATAATAAAGAGCCTTTTGATTTCAGTGAAATTCTTAATAAATCTGAAAAAGATTTGAGTAAAAGCTGGAAATCTATTACTGAAAAAGATACTGAGGCAAATCAAACTTTTCCTATTATTGATAGCAAAAAAATAGACGCTTTTAGAACTGACATAAATAAAGATTTAAAATCATTTATGAGGGAAAATTATCCATCATTAAAAGAGGATTTATAAAGATTTATCTTGTTTATATTTATTTTTAGGAAGTTTTTAAGTTAAATAGATAATAGGATTAATTAAAAAATTTTGAGTAACCAAAAGTTCGAGACTCTTCAGTTACATGCAGGCCAAGAGCCTGATCCAACTACTAACTCCAGAGCTGTACCTATCTATCAGACAAGTTCTTACGTTTTTGATAACGCAGAACATGGAGCTAATCTTTTTGGATTAAAAGAATTTGGAAATATCTATACAAGACTCATGAACCCCACAACTGATGTCTTCGAAAAAAGGATGGCAGCTTTAGAAGGCGGTATGGCTGCATTGGCAACTTCATCAGGTCAAGCTGCTCAATTCCTTGCAATAGTCAATTGCATGAAAGCAGGGGATAATTTTGTTTCTACTTCCTTTTTGTATGGTGGAACTTTTAATCAATTTAAAGTTCAATTCCCTAGGTTGGGAATAGAAGTTAAATTTGCTGAGGGAGATAGTGTTGATAGTTTTAAAGAGAAAATAGATGATAAAACTAAAGCAATTTATGTTGAATCAATGGGAAATCCTAGATTCAACATACCCGATTTTGAGGGCCTTTCTAATTTGGCTAAGGAAAATGGTATTCCTTTAATTGTTGACAATACTCTTGGTGCAGGAGGCGCTTTAATTAAACCAATTGATTTTGGTGCAGATATTGTTGTAGAAAGCGCAACTAAATGGATAGGAGGACATGGAACTAGTATCGGAGGAGTAATAGTTGATGCTGGAACTTTTGATTGGGGAAATGGAAAATTCCCACTTATGAGTGAACCAAGCGCTGCCTATCATGGTTTGGTACATTGGGATGCATTTGGATTTGGGAGTGATATATGTAAATCTTTAGGTGTCCCTGACAATAGAAATATAGCTTTTGCCTTGAGAGCTAGGCTGGAGTGTCTAAGAGATTGGGGCCCGGCTCAAAGTCCTTTTAATTCTTTTTTATTATTACAAGGCTTAGAAACTTTAAGTTTAAGAATAGAGAGACAAACTTCTAACGCGCTTGAGTTGGCAAAATGGTTAGATTCAAACCCTCAAGTTACCAGCGTTAATTTCCCTGGTTTGGAATCCGATCCCTATCATACAAGAGCAAAAAAATACACTACAGGCAGAGGTATGGGATGTATGCTTATGTTCTCTTTAAATGGCGGATATGACAACGCCGTTAAATTTATTGACTCATTAGAATTAGCTAGTCATCTTGCTAATGTTGGAGACTCTAAAACTTTAGTTATTCACCCTGCCTCCACAACACATCAGCAATTATCAGAGGAAGAACAATTATCAGCAGGTGTTACTCCAACAATGGTAAGAGTATCTGTTGGGATAGAGCATATTGATGATATAAAAGCAGATTTTGAACAGGCGCTTACAAAAATTACTTAAATAATGGAGATTCATTGGCTTTAATAATACCTAGCAATTATCACAAGATTAGTGATGTTGAGAAAAATCATATTTCTTGGATTGAACCGGAATTGGCAGAAAGACAGGATATACGTCCATTAAGGATTGGTATTCTAAATATCATGCCTCTTGGTAAGCAATATGAATTTAATTTATTACATCCTCTTGGGTTGTCTCCTCTTCAAATTGAGCCTGTTTGGATAAAATTGAAAACTCATTCATATAAAACATGGGATCTTAACCATTTAAAAAATCTTTATACAACATGGGAGGAGGCAAATGATCCGGAACCATTAGATGGGGTAATTATTACCGGAGCACCAGTAGAGCATTTAGCCTTTGAAGAAGTTAAATACTGGGATGAATTCGTAAATATTACTAATGAAGCAAGAAATTTATGTGCAAGCACTCTTGGATTGTGTTGGGCTGGATTTGCGCTAGCTTATTTAGCGGGTGTTAATAAGAAAGTATTTGATAGGAAATTATTTGGAGTATTCCCATTGAAGAGCCTTGTTCCCGGTCATCCTTTAATGGGCACGCAAGATGATGAATTTATCTGTCCACAAAGTAGATTTGCAGGGTTGCCTGATCTTGAAATGGAAGAAGCTCAAAAAGAAGGAAAATTAAATTTGCTTGCATATGGAAAAGATGTCGGTTACACAATATTTGAAACCAAAGATCAGAAACAATTTATGCACTTAGGACATCCTGAATATACAGTTCATAGAATTATTAGCGAAATTAACAGAGATAAAGAAAAGGGAGATGTACCTCCTCCTGTGAATTTTGACATTAATTGTTCAAATACATCTTGGAGATCTCATCGGAATCTCCTTTTCCAGCAATGGCTATGGTTTTGTTATCAGCAAGTTAGTCTAAATTAAATTAGTGAGAGGTCTCGAGACCTCCTAGTCTTTCAAATAAGTTCAAACTCTCTTTATTTAAACCAATAATGTCAACTTTTGAACCGCTATTTTTGAATTTTCTTATAATTTGATCTAAAGCAACAACTCCACTCTGATCCCAAATATGAGCTAAAGACATATCAATTAAAATATTTTTCGGGTGTTCATGAATATCGAATCCCTGTAGAAAATAAATTTTGCTTACAAAAAATAATTGACCCTCAACTTTGTATGTTATTTGGTTTTTATCTTTATCTTTAACTTTTGAAACCGTAATAACCTTTGCAACTTTCCTGCTAAAGAGTATTGCGGCTAAACCAACTCCTGCTATTACACCAAGAGCAAGATTATGTGGTTTTGTAAGCATCGTAACCGCAAAAGTCATAAGCATTACTGCCGTGTCACTCTTTGGTATCTTTCTAATATTCTTTAAACCATTTAAATCAGCCGTACTTATAGCAATCGTGATCATTATTGCTACTAAAGCAGCCATGGGGATTGCTCCTATCCATGGTTTTAATAGAATTATCATCAACAGTAATGACAAACCTGAAGTTAATGTTGACAACCTAGATTTGCCTCCATTCTCATTATTCATAACTGATTGTCCTACGAGCGCACAGCCCGCCATTCCTCCAAATAAAGAGGATATTAGATTTGCTATCCCTTGTCCTCTAGCTTCTTTATTTTTATTGGAACTAGTATCCGTGGCGTCATCTAATATATCTTGAGTTAAGAATGTTTCCATCAAACCTACTAGCGAGATGGCTAGCGATGTGGGCAAAATGACTCCTAACGTTGAAAGGTTGAAAGGTACTTTCCCATTCTCTAATTCCCCAAATGGTAATGAAAAACTTGGAAAGCCATTTGGTAAAGTGCCTAAATCACTAACAGTAGGAATATCTAATTGGAAAAATAAACTTGTAAAAGTAAGCAAAACAATAGCAACTAATTGAGAAGGGATTACTTTTGTTATTTTGGGAAATCCGTAAATAATGATTAATCCAAAAATTACAAGTATCCATACTGTAGGTACTTGACTAATTGTCGGATATTTTGTGAGTTCATTTTCTAATAGTTTCCCTTCATTGATCCCAATACCCAATTGAAGGAATTGGGCTTGAAATATTAATAATGCAAGTGCATTTACAAAGCCGCTTAGTACACCTGTTGGAACAAACCTCATTTGATAAGCCAGTCTTAGATATCCCCAGAGTATTTGAAAAACACCGGTTAATAGTCCTGCCGCTATTAAATAGGAAAGACCAAGATTTGTCCCAGGAGCCTGAGCCTCTCCAATAGAGACAACTCCAGTCATTAAAAGAGCTGTTGAGCCTGTGGCGGAGGTGATCATACCCCTCCTGCCACCAAGAATCGCGATTGTTATAGATAGGCAGAATGCGCCATAAAGTCCGACTTTTGGATCAACACCAGCTATTCCTGAAAAAGCAATTGCTTCAGGAATCATTGCAAAAGCTACTACTAAACCCGAAAGAATATTAGATTTTGGATCATCTAACCAATTTTTAGATAAATATTTGGTGAAATTTGACATTTTTAATATCTTTTATACTTAAAAAGTTACTCTATAGAGGTGGCAAAATACTTTCTGGATCACAAATATTCTTTAAAGTTTTTAATTCACTAAGTCTTTCCTCAAAAGATAAATAGACTTCTTCTTCGTGTGAATTTAAATGATTGTGAATTTGAGCTAGATGTATTTTGGGGAAAAATATTTTTAGCTTTTCCCAGGATTCATTCATCCAATTCAAAACAATTTCTTTTTCTTTAAGATCATCTTTTTTCCATGAGGCATAGATCCAAGGTTTCCAAGTACTTTTTCGATGAATAAAGAAACTTGATTTAGGATCAATTTCTTTTGTCTTTCCTCCAAGCTGCTGTGAGGCGACATAACAAGAATTATTTGGTTTGCTTCGAATTATTTCTTTCATACACTTGATAAAAATTTGAATACGCTCTTTTAAATCTTCCCCTAGGAGACTTATTACTTCAGAATGGTTATTCTTATTTAATTCAAAAAGATCTAATTCTTTGGGAAAGAAATTTATCTGATTATAGTTCTCATAAGTTTTTATTTTGAGAGAAGAAAAATTTTCAAGTTTGTTTAAATATTTTTTTGTGATTTCTTTATCTAAATCATTTCTTATTTCCGCTAAAATGTAAATATATATATCTTGAGCGTAAATCCATTGAAGGCTTAAATTTTCTGGAAATCCCTCTGCTAAATTAATAATCTTTGAAAGTTCATTGTCATTAATAAATCCCTCAATAATTTGAATAGGGTGAGCTTGGAAAGTTTTGAGCCCGATTTCTGTAATTATTGCAAGGAAAGGAGCAGCACCTTTAAATCCTTCCCATAGAAGTTTTTGGTCTGAACTTAGATTGTTTTTTTCTAATGATATGAATGTCCCATTACCTAGATATCCTTTTATGGTTTCGATATTGTCTATGGCCAGTCCATACCTTCTACTGAGAGGACTTATTCCACCTGTGAGTAAATATCCTGCTCCAGGGAGTTTTGATAGGCCAGTAGGGAAAATTTTATTTTGACTCCCTAAAAAATTCATTAGATCCTTCATAATTACTCCACCTCCGATCTTTATTAAATTCTTTTCTTTTTCTAGATGAATATGATCATATTCTTTTCTTAAATCCAGAGTAATAAAATTATCTCTAGCACAACTTGATGTTGTACCTCCGCTGCAGACGCATAGATATTCAGATTTTGAAAATGAATTGAAGAACCGATTAAATATATTATCCTCAACTTTATAAATTATTTTTTTAAGTTGCGCATCACTGGAGTTTATATTTGGGACTTCAAGTAAATTTTTATTTTTTTTCACTACTGATTGTCCATCCTTACTATCATGATATAAGTAATTGATTAAAATTGGATACTTTAGATTCGAACTTAAATAAGAAAATTGGGATCCTCATTTGTGGTCATGGAAGTAGAAATAAATTAGCTATTACCGAATTTAAGGAACTAACTAGGTGTATACAAAAAAGATATCCATCAATGCTTGTTGAATTTGGCTTTTTAGAATTTGCAAAGCCCTCCCTTACAGATGCGTTGGATAAATTAAGAAATAGTTCTGTAAAAAAAGTAATAGCGATACCAGCGATGCTTTTTGCCGCTGGCCATGTAAAAAATGACATACCAAGCCTCCTTATGAATTACGCAAAGAAAAAAGATATCGAAATAATCTATGGAAGAGAATTAGGAATTAATAATTTAATGATTAGTGCTGCCTGCGAGAGAGTTAAAGAAGTTTTCAGGAAAAATAATTCTCTTACTCCTGAAGAATCATTATTAGTAGTTGTAGGGAGAGGCTCCTCTGATCCAGATGCTAACTCTAATGTCTCAAAAATTACAAGAATGGTAGTTGAAGGAGTTGGGATGGGATGGGGAGAAACTGTATTCTCGGGAGTAACATTTCCATTAGTTGAGCCTGGGTTGCGAAATGTTGTAAGACTTGGTTACAAAAACATAATTATTTTCCCTTATTTTCTTTTTTCAGGAGTCCTCGTTACGAGGATAAAAAGGCAAAGCGACTTAGTCGCAATAGATAATCCACATGTTGAGATACATGAGGCGAAGTATCTTTCATCCCATAAATATGTTGTTGAAACCTTTGTAGAGAGGATTGAAGAAATTTTTAATGAAGAGAGCAGTAATTATATGAATTGTTCCCTATGCAAATATAGATCAAATTTAGTTGGTTTTGAAAAAGAGGTCGGAATGGTGCAAGAAAGCCATCATGATCATGTTGAGGGCTTAGGTCTCAGTTGTGATTTATGTGATTCTGAATGCAGTGGAGCTTGCGAAACGCAAGATCAAAGTTCAATTAATGACCAAAATCAGACTGCACTTTTATTAGATAAAGCTAAGGATGGACATCATCATCATCATCATCATCAGAATGTTTACCCAAATTCAAAACATCCGTTAGGACCTGTTACGCTTCGCTTGCTTAATGACGGTCAAATCTTAAGAAATTCAGTTGAAAAAGAGTGAATCAATCGTCTCTTTCTTGACTTAGTCTCAATAGACTTATCATATATAAGTATTACTAATGGAAACTTAAAAAAGTATTTTGGGTTATTTTTTCCACAATCTATAATAAGTTTTCCACGTCCATATCCACATGGGATGAGCTTTAAAGCGTTGTTTCGAAAATAACAGCACTTCAACATTATTATTGACTTTTCTTAAAGCTTTTTTCAATAAACGTTCCAAAAAATCTTTTTACATCAAAATTGATCTATAACATGAGTCTCGTTTGATAATGGTATATGACTGATAAAAATATATTTTTGACTTTTAAAAAAAAATAGACAATTATATTTAAACCTAAGTTTTTGTTTTTATGAGTCAAATAAATCAAGAGAAAATCATTGAAGCTAAATATGATAATTCTTTAAACTCAAAAGTTTCTCTAGAAACAGAGCTTTCAGAAAGTCTTTATGAAACGATGAAAGATTTCGTCTTACATAATCCTACTTGGGATCAATATAAACTTATAAATTCTGCTTTAGCTACTTTTCTTATTCAAAATGGTTGTACTGATAATTCAGTTTCCGAGATTTACATAAATCAACTTTTTTCGCCTTCTAAGTCTTTTTAACTTTTAAACAAGCTCTTCTGCTTATAGCCATCATTGTTAAAGTTGGACTCTGCCATGAAGAAGTGGGCCAACATGCACCATCTAATACAAGAACATTCTTACATCTCCAAAGTCTATTTGATTTATTTACAACACTATCTTCCTCTCTAAATCCCATTGGTGCTCCTCCTACTTCATGGATATAGTATCCCGGGGGTGGCGGATTTCCTGAAAGAGCAATTGATTTTTTTGTAAACAACCCTGCATATGGGATTTTTATAAGTTCATCGATCCCTTTGATTTTTCCATCTGCAGCTTTTATTGAATCTCGCATCGTTCTCTCCATATGTTTAGCCATATTTAATTCATTTTCACTCCATTCGAATTCAATATGAGGGACCGGAATCCCCCATCGGTCTGTTTTGTCAGAAAGGGAGACTGAATTTTCTTCTCTTGGTAGGACCTCACCATGAGCGATTAGAAAACCTGTAGAAGAATTTAAGTCTTTTTGCAAAAACTTTGGTATTCCTAGACGGTCAATTGCTCCCCAAATTCCATAACCCCGTAAAAAATTAATACTTTCAGGTTTGGGCAGATTTGTCCCAAAGGGTATGAAAAAACTCCCAGCTCCGGAAAGATCAGGATACGAATTAGATATATTGTTTCTTTGAGTTGTATTTGGAACTGAAAAAAACCTACAGACAGAAATATGATCCATTAGAAATTTTCCTAATTTTCCAGATGTATCTTTAAAACCAGAAGAATTTGATTTGGTTTCAGAGTTAAGTAGTATCCTCAATGTTGAGATTGTTGATGCACATAGAATAATTAAATCGCAATTTAATGATTTTCTTTTACCATTTTCAACATTTACGATGATTATTTTTGAAGCAAGCTCTGTTATTTTATCCGTTTCGAATGATTCTACTAAGTGATTAGAGAGTATTTGGACATTTCCAGTCTCTAGTGCTTTTTTGAATGTGGTCCCTACACTCGAAGATTTTGGCCATTGTTCCTCTTTTACTGAAGAATTACGATCGAATCCTCTAGATTGAATAAAGGGATAGTTTAATTTCGATTTGACTTGATTGCCAAAAATACTTTCAATTTTTGTAAGAGGTATCTTCCCAATATATTTACCATTTGGGACTTCTTTGATGTTATCTTTATGTCCATATATTCCACAAAAATTTTCTATAAAATCATAATGAGGTGATAATTCGTCGTAGGAAATAGGCCAATCTGGCCCATATCCATCTTTTTTTGATGGATGAAAATCCTCTCTAGAAAATCTTAAGGTAATACCTCCCCACGTTAATGATCTTCCTCCATATTGGTTTCCTTGAGTCCAAAGGAATGGCTTGTTTTTTTGTTGAACATAAGGATGTTTTAATTCGTTTTTATATAAATTAGGATTATTTTTCCAATAACCGGGATGCTGACATTGATTAGCGTGTTTTTTTGATATTATTCCTGATAATCTGTTTAAGGTATCTTTTGGCTCATTACTGCTAGCCTCAGTTCTTTTAATTTGAGGACCAGCTTCTATTACTAGCACTCTTATTCCTTGTTCGGCTAAAGTAAGTGCAGCTACTCCTCCTGTGGCACCTGAACCTACTACGATTGCATCATAAGGATTTATATCCAAAATCTACTTCAGTATTTTTCATATAAACAAATATAGCATTCAGTAAAAAATCTATTTCATGTTTTCAACTCTAGAAGTTAGAATTTATTTAAGTATTTTTAGGTTTTAATGAGATCTATATTATTGATTATATGTTTGATTGCTTTAATCTTTCCATCAAATTGTTTTGCAGCATTAGATTATGGTAAACAATCATTATTAGGAACAGATTTTTCAGGTTCTGATTTAAAAGGTGCAACTTTTTATTTGACAGATTTACAGGACGCAAATTTGTCAGATTGTGATCTACAGAATGCAAGTTTATATGGAGCAAAATTAAAGGATACAAATTTAAGTAATTCTAATTTAAGAGAGGTTACTCTTGACTCAGCAGTATTGGATGGAACTGATTTAACAAACACTAATTTAGAGGATTCTTTTGCTTACAGTACTCAATTTGAAAATGTAAAAATTCAAGGTGCAGATTTTACAAATGTCTACTTGCCAAAAGATATCGTGAGGGAATTTTGTAAAGAGGCCTCTGGCACGAATCCTTTTACAAATAGAGAAACTAGAGAAACTTTAGAATGTGATTATATTTAACTTTAAGCTAATGAAAGTTCTTTTTTGATTTTTCTCTGTTTGTAAAGAGATCTTCCAACGGGCCAGCCTAAAGTAGACAAATGTCTAATTAGAATATTTGAATATGTGATATTTAGTTTTTTGGAAAAATTCATATCCAATTCTTTTAAAGTTTTTATTAATAAATTAAGATCTTGCTGTTTGCCCATCTTCTTATCTAATAAAATAAATTCGCTATGCAAAACCTTATTTTGTAGGATTTTATTGTTTTCAGCAAAACCTACTTCAATTAAATTAAACTTATCAGAATAAAGAGTATAAACTATTCCAAATTTTGATTTTTGAGGAGCTAAATTTAAATTTAAAGATGATGGAATTAATTTAAGATACTTTGTTTTTATTTTTTTTAATTCCATTTTATATCTCCTCGTTTTGAGAGATCTCATACTTTTCTAATAAATTATTCACTTCCGCTAAAGCAATTCTCTTTTGGCAAGCTGAATCATATCTATTTATCGCTATTGAAGGGATCGAACCTTTGCTTTTCATCTCTCTAAGACCAGTTTCTAGGCATTGAAATGCAACACTTGATAGATCGCGGCCTTCTGCTGCCGCCCAAACCTTCAAAAGATAATTGAGATTTGATGGGACGGAAATTTGAACTTTGTTCGAATTAGAAGTATTTAAAGCAATATCATCTAGACTTATTTCTTTTGATAAGATAGTTTCTTTAACTTTTTTCTTCAAACTTCTCACTTGCCCAGAGGTATCTTCGTTATTTTTTAATTTTCTTTCTATTTCAAACAAGTCATTTTCGGTACTAATTAAAGCTTCTAATGCCCACTTGGCATCGTCCTCCTTGATAGTTGTGCGCTTAAGCCATTCATCTCTTATGTAAGACCAATTCTTGGGCATGAAATTCCAGCTTTATTTTTAGGATAGTAA
This sequence comes from Prochlorococcus marinus str. MIT 9515, assembly GCF_000015665.1. NCBI lineage: Bacteria > Bacillati > Cyanobacteriota > Cyanophyceae > Synechococcales > Prochlorococcaceae > Prochlorococcus > Prochlorococcus marinus. Next base: position 652,064 of record NC_008817.1, read on the forward strand.
AATCTATATAGATTGTCTATATAATCTATTTAGAATATAAATAGATTGTATTATTACTTATTTTAATTTAGCTTTTTGATGAGCTTTGTTTAGATATTGTTTTTTCTATGAGTTCTATTTTATAGTTACCAGAACCTTCAACAAAGCTGAAATTATTTTAATTCGACGAATTTGCTTAGGTAGTCTTGTTACTTTGCCGCTATTCTCATAAAGATTCTTACAAATTTTGTAACTGTTTTGATTTTTTTTTTACTTTGATCGTTTGCTTCTACCTTTAAGTGGCTTATTAAAATTATAAAAGAGTTTTATTACTGCATTATCTTTCTTATCTCTTTAACTAAATATGGTAATTGTTAATTCGCATGGTTGATAAATAAATTTTTACATTAGGTTAATTTTTAATCTATTTAAATTAATTAATAGACATTTTTGTATCAGTAACTTTAAGTATGGTATAGGGAGTTCTCATTAAAAAATTTTTTTATAAATTATAGTATTTTACTAATTAGGTTTTAATGAAAATAAGTTAATATAAAAAAATATAGATAATAAATTTAATTGAATCAAATAATTCAACGAATCACTTCAGTTTTTTTTTACACTTCGCCATTAAAAACCGCATTTCCTTTTGGATATTATTTGCTCTATAAATTTTCTTTTTTAAAAATCCTTTTTTTTCTTACCTTTCCAGTTGCGATACTTGAGAAGTCCTTACCTTTTGGGGGACTATTGTTTTTTTTTATAATTTTTGCAGGAGTTGTTAGGAATCCCAAAGTCCCTTATTTCATTAGATATAACGCTTGTCAATCATTACTCCTTGACATTGCCTTGATAATACTTACTTACCTTTTACGTATCTTTCCTTTAATTGAATTTGGTTCAATAATATTTATATCTACACTTTCTATTTTTATTTTTTCAGCTTATCAATGTCTTAACGGTGTTGAACCTGAAATACCACTTATTAGCAAATCTGCAAGAATGCAAATTTAGAAAATTCTTGACTTTTAACAATCATTCAAAATTGATTCCCATCTTCTCTGACTAGATTTAATAGTTTCAATAGGAGGTTCAGTTCCTACTATCTCAAATGCTTTAATTAAGGATTTATTAGCTAATAATCCTAATCTAGCGGCTTCTCTCTGTCTTGAACATACATTTTTTCTAGAACCCTCCTTGAGATTAGTTTCTATCTCTTTGAGAATTTTACTGGCCTCATTTGATTTTGAATAAAAATCATTCATATAAACATCTATAGATGTTTCACTTCGTGCTTGATTCGGAGAAATGATGAAAGTTGATAAAATTAAAAGAAAGATAAATATAAATCTGCTCATAACAAAATCTTAGGAAGTTTATTATTTGATCTCTTCAAAACTAAATAAAAAGTTATTGTACTAATTGTTCCAGATGGGCCAATAAAAATATGCCAAATTTGATCGCCAGTTATTGATAGATTTGCTCCAAAGAAAGTTGTAAAAAAAATACCAAAGATTGGATAAGCTATCAAGATCCAATCTTTAAAAATTCTTTGCCAATTTATTATCAAAAATATACTAATAATTACTTGAAAAGAGAGAGCGATCGTTTTATCAACTAAAAAATAGGAAACTATTGAGCAAAAACATAAGAAGATATTTGTTCCAATAGCAAATTTATTTTTAATTACGGATGTCGATAAGCTTGTTAACCCTAAGGCAAGAAAAGTATAAAAAAGCCAATTAAATAATGAAGAATGATTTACATAAACCCAATTTGTTTTTGTGTGATCAATCATCTCAAACATTGAGGCCAAACCTAAAAAAATAAAACCAAAAGGAATTAGAATGTGGTTTTTAAATTTTTTGAATTGATTAATTGATTTAATTCCCACAAATATTGGAAATAATAAAGCTTGTAAATGAGCTAAAATTAAGAAAAATAAAAACAAATTAATAAACGCTATTTTTTAATTTTAAATTTAAATTTTATAAATAGTTTTAGATTATCTCAAAAGAGAAATATACCATTGCCCAATAAAAACGATTAAAATGGTTAGGACAAGAGGAAATCCAGGGTAACGAGTTTGAAAGTTTGCTGGTGGCCAAGGTGACCAAGAAATCAGTCTACCTTGAGGTTCTGCAGGGGATGTGTTTTTCTTTATTTTGTTGGGACCTGAATTTTTTGTCGCGAATCCTTTGCCCATAACTCAAATCTGAAAAACTTATAATAACAAGAACAAATATAAAGAGTGTATTTAAGACTAAATTAAATCTATTTTGGACTAAGATTAAAGCAGAATTATTTTTTAAATGGGAGAAGCCAAAAGAAGAAAAGATTTAGGTTTGCCACCCCGAGAAAAAGAATTTGTTTTACCTGAATTTAATAAAGAAAAGGTTAAGCAGAAAGTTAGAAATACTTTATATAAATACCCAATTATTCCTTTTGTTTTTTATGGTGTTGCAATTATTATTCTTTTTGTTGGCGTATTCAGTGTAATAAAATACTATAGATAAGTTTTAAGTTTATTTGAATAAATAATAATGTGGGAATTAGAAAAGATTGCAAAAGTTCTAAAACATAGAATTATTAAGTCGGAAGAAGAATTAGATAATAAACCTTCTATTTTATTTTGTGGAATGGATTCCTATCAAAAGAGGGGTCTTCATAGTGAAGCAAAAAAAGTAGGATTCAAACCTGTATATTCAATGAAGCATCCATCAATAAAAGTTGTAATGCAAAAGTCATCTTCAAGAAAAATAGAAACTGATAAGTTCAAAACAATTACTATTGACATAGAACATTTTTGGTATTTGTGTAGAAAACTTTTATAGCCTTATTACTTTACTATTTGTTTGTGTTTGTTTTTAAAAAGTTTTATTTGACTCCAAGATTATTGAAATTACCATTAAATTAAATTAAATTAAATTAAATTTATTATTTTTAGTAATTAATATAAATTTTAACTATGGCTCGAGCAAGATCTAATTTTAGATTTAGTCAATGTATTTTGTTTATAACTTTAGGAATGATTTTAGGAGTGGGAGCTATTTGGCCAGGATTTCTCACCGAAAAAGGAAGAAAATGTTTTTTAAAAATAATACAAGATAGTACTGACGGTAATGTAACTATTGGAACTCTCTTTTCAATATCTCCAAATTATCTTATTAAAATTCATAATGAAAAAAATAAATATAACAAAATATTGTTAATAGGTGATTTTTGTTTTAGAAAATTCTAGTTCAGTTAATTTAACAAAATGCTTATCTCTGCCTTTTTTAATGTTTCTTATACCCAATTAATTCTTAAGTAAAAAAGAAAGCACATAAAAAATATTATTTTTTATTCAAAATATTTTGTTGATACTTAAATAAGAAAATTAAAAATAAATGTGTTTTGCGATTTTTCAATAAAATCAAAAATTAAATTTAGAAAACATATTCAAAAAAATAAAAAAAACAAATTTTTTTATCTTAACCACTTAAATGTTTATTTATTTATTTATTGATTTTTTTTCTCTTATGCTTATTTTCATTTTACAAATTCTTTTAATATCAAAGTAGATGAGATATTTAATGTTTCCTGAATAAGAAAGTAGGAGTTAGAGCAAAACAAAAGTAAACTTTTAGATAAAATGATTTAAAGCTTTGAACCTCACTCACTGAATTATTCTAGAATCTAAATATTAATTTTATTTTAAATAAGTAAAAATATATTCGTTCAATCGATTGTTTAAAAGAACGGAGGGGGTGGGATTCGAACCCACGGTGCCCTTGCAGACACGCTAGTTTTCAAGACTAGAGCCTTAAACCACTCGACCACCCCTCCAAAGGGCTATTAAGTTTTGTTGAACTTGTTTAGCTTAACATGGTACGTCAGTGATAGGCTAGAAAATACAGAACTAGATATCCAGATAAATATTTTTGGCTAATCTCATTCCTTGTTACTAATTCGTGAATAGTCATTGACTATAAACTTAAAAGTGGGAACATATGGCTAACATCTTTATGATTATTACTTAAGTTAGACCTCTCCAATTTTCTTTAAAAACGTTAATCGCTTAAATCAAATATTAGAAAAAGAATCGTCGAGCTTATCTTTAAAAATTTAAAAACTTTTTTAAATAATTTCTCTATGTTTGATACTAAAAATGTTTTTAAACGAAAAATCATTTAAACAGGTAGCTAAGAATAGTCCAATTGCGGCTATTGATTTATGTATATTTAATGAAGCTAAAGAAATCCTTTTAGGTAAGAGAATTAACCCTCCAGCAAAGAGTTTTTTCTTTGTTCCTGGTGGCAGAATTAGGAAAGGTGAAACATTATTTATTTCAACAAAAAGGATCCTAAATAATGAAATGAATTATGAAATTACTGAAAAAGATTTCAATACTTTTTCTTTATTAGGTGTATTTCAACATTTCTATAATGACAATTTTTGTGGGAATAAACAATTTTCTAGTCACTATGTTGTAATCGTTTATTTGGTCCCATTGAAAATCTTAAAAAAGTCGAAATTTGGAAATTTTAAAGATCAACATGATGAGTATATTTGGTACAACAAAACTACTCATGAGAATTTGTTAATACATCCTTACTGTAAAGAGTATTTTAAAAAATTATAAATTTAAGGTTATTCAAAGTTATTAATTTTTTCAATTATTTTTTTAACTTGATAACCACTCTTAAATGAGGGCAAGTCTCTCTTTGATGCACCATTTACAGATAAAATAAATTTTTTGTATAGTTCTCTTAATGAGAATGTTCTTGTGTCTTCATAATTAGTTGGAATGATATTTGAGGCATTGAATAATGAAATCTTTTTGTTTTCTTTCTCTACAAAAACTGATTGATCGCATGCTCTGAATGGAGGCTTATGCTCAAATATTAGTTTCTCTTCATTTCTATTTATTGTGATCTGCAAGCCAATTGACGTTGCATTACAATTGCTAACTTTAGATGAAGCTAGAATATTGTTTTTTAAAATAAATTCTACTTCAGTAAAATCCTCCGCAGTTACAGGCCTCACATTCGAATAATTATCTCTTCGGTAAGGTATTATTATTTTATTTTTTGATTTAACCACATCATTTATTTCGCAGTTCAATAGCCATTGTATTAAATCAATTATATGTATTAAAAAAGCATTTATTACGCCACCACCCTGCTGCTTGTCATTCCTCCAAGTCCATAAACTGTTGGGATCTTTTCTTCCGGATGTTAGCCAAATCACCTCAACTGATTTTATGTTATCGATATCTTGATCATTGATTTTAGATTTTAAAAACTGAATTCCAGGTTCAAATCGATATTGAAAATTTATACAACTAGCAAGTTTAAACTTTTCAATCAATGAATTGGCCTTTAGCCCTTCAGTAGATGAAATACAAAATGGTTTTTCGCATACTATATGAATATTACTTTGAGCGAGTTTTGATATCAAATTAAAGTGGTTACAAGGAGGAGTAGCTATCGTAATTACATTTGGTTTTGATTTAATTAAAGATTCTATAGAGTTAAAATATAACTCAGAATTTGTAAGCTTTGAAAGAAGCCTACCTGAACCCGAATCAGCTATTCCGACAATATCTATACCTTTTATATTTTTTAAAGCTTCGAAATGAGAGTCATATCCAAATCCTCCTCCAATAATTCCAAAGCGCATCTTTTTTTTTATTTAATCAATCGATTATCCTAACTTCAGGAAGTGGGATAATAATTTTGGATTTGAGACCTTTTGCTCTAAGCTTTTCAACAATTGGCTCCCAATAGTGCCATGAAAGTATAATCGCAATATCTGGTTGATCTTCAAACATTATTCTCTCATCAACTATCGGGATATATGTTCCAGGGGTGAATAATCCTAGTTTTAAGGATGTACTTTGTTCTGCAATATAATCTAAAGCATCTGCATCTAAGTTGCAGTAACTCAATAATGTTGTAGCTCTCCCAGGACAGCCAATTCCCACAATTTTTAGATTATTATTTTTACCATCTAAAATAAGATTTTGTAGCTGAAGTTTCGATTTTTTTATTTTGTTTTTGAAATCCTCGTAAATTAAATTGTTATATAAGCCTCTATCCACTTCTTCTTTAAGAAGATTTTCCACTTTAGTTGAAACCTCATGCGATTTTCCTTTTTTTGCATAAACCCTTATGGAGCCTCCATAATTAGGAATTCTATCTATATCGATAACAGTAAAATTGTAATACTCAAAAAGTTTTATAATTGATTTGACAGAATAATACTTAAGATGTTCGTGATAAATCGAATCATACTGAACAGTGTCAATTAAATCTAATAAGTAATGAGATTCAGTAACAAATAAACCATTATCCACTAATAGATTCTCCGCACCCATAATTAGGCTTCCTAATTGAGATACATGAGCAAACATATTACAAGCGGTAATCACTTCGGCTTTGCCATACTTTTTAATTATTTCAGGAACTAATGAATCATTAAAGAATTTTTGAATTGTTTTTATTCCTTTCTCATTGGCTAGGTTTGCTATATTAGTAGGCTCAAAACCAAGGACTTTCATGTTTTCTTTTTGAAAACCTTCTAGTAATGTGCCATCATTTGAGCCAAGATCAACAGCTAGTCCTCCTTTTGGTAATTGATATCTTTTTACAATAGTTGATGCAGTGTTTCTTAGATTATTAGCAAGGGTTGAAGTGATTCCACTTCTATAAGGATATTCAGCAAAAAATAATTCTTGAGGCTCTACAACATGGTCTATTTGAACTAAACCACACTCTTTACATCTTTGTAAGTTGAGAGGATATCTTTTTTCGGGTTGATTTAGCTGTTCTGGCCATATTAGAGAATCACATGGTGCTTGGTGCCCTAAATTTATGACGTTTATTAATTCCTTATTACTACAGATTTGACAACAAGTTATTTTCCCATTACTCAGATTATGATTATTATTCATTGGGTTCAAAAAAATAATTTAGATATTTGAGTAAAAAAGATTTAATCTATAATTATACACAATAGAACTTAGAAATTCGTAAATATTTATTTATCTAATAAATTTATTAAGTATAGTATCAAAATGTGGGAATTTTTATACTAATAATCCATTTTTAGATCTTTTTAATTTTACTGTATTTGGTGATTTCCTCAACCAAAAAGTTTCAAGAGCATATAAATACCATCTCAAGTAATTAAAAACCCATTGATATGTCTTAAATCTACTTTTGCCAAATTTTCTCTCTTCCCAACAAGAAGGAACTTCAGCAATTGAAAGTCCTAACCTATTCGCTTTAACTAATAACTCAATTGAAAAAGTAAATCCCTTTGTAGATTCAATTTTGACCATATTGAGATACTTAAGTGAAAAAAGTCTAAAGCCGTTGCTCACATCTTTTACAGAAATACTAGATAAATAAAATAGAGAAAATGAAGCTAATCTTACTAAAATTGACTTTATTAATGGACAATTTCTCATCGCACCTCCTTGTATAAATCTGCTGGGTACAACAACATCATTTCCCATCAGATATTTTTCATACATTAGATCCAGAATTTTTGTATTTATGAAGTCATCAGCAGGATATACAATAACTGCCTCTGATTTACATTCTTCAAAACCTGAAAGGATTGCGCCTTGAGGTCCAATGTATTTATTCTTGATTTTGAAAATTCTGAAATTATAAGATTTCTCGTTATACGAAGTAAGAGTTTTATCTGATTCATCATCATAACAAAGTAGAACTCTGAATTTTGATGAAACATCTTTTTCTAAAAGGTCAAATAATTTAGCAATATGTACTTCATTAAAGACAGGAATAATAATATCTATTTTGTTTTTAGAATCAGACAATTTTATAATTAATAAGCTTATGTAAATCTTATTATATTTAATTAATCAATAATTTATTTACTGCTAATAGTAGAATGAATGTTAATAATAAAATTATTTATTTCTATTTTAATAAAAATATTTAATTCAATAATTCTCGATTTATAAATGTTATGAAAAGTTTACTTAAATATCCAGATAAATTCTTTTTTAAAAGATGTGATAATTTAATTTTAAAAATATTTTCTGATACAGAAATTGGCTGGAAAATAGACTTGAAAATAGCACTTATTGCATTTGGAACAACCATCTTTTTTGCGTTTCCTTCTTTATGGATTTATTTCAGGCCAGACAAAGCAGGACGCTTGTTTTATCAAATGCTTCAATCTGAAAACCCTCTAAATAGGGATCTTCCACTCACTGCTCAAATATTAAGCTATAGATTTTTTGTCCCAACGTTGAATTATTTTTTAGGATTAAGAGGCTATAGTGTCGTTGTTATACCGGTTATATCCTCTTTTATTAATTTATATTTTATTAGTCGAATCATTAGGAAAAGTACAAGAGATATTTTGTTCAGTGCTATTTGTGTAATTGGAATTTCATTAACTTGGTTTATTACAGAAGGAACTGCTTTTTGGAATACTACAGATTCTGTATCACATTTATTACTTTTACTACCTGCTGCATTTAGGCTTAATCCTACTTATTTTATTTTCGCACTTCCATCTGCATTATTTGTAGATGAAAGATCTATTTTTGCCTGTGCTTTTCTTTGGTTATTTCTTTTGAGAAGAGATCTAATGTGTGGCGATTATTTAAATGAAATTGGTAGTAATTTTTTTAATTTGAAAATAACGAGAAATATACTACTTACTACCTATTCAATGTTTATTGGCTTTGTTTTTTGGATAATTGGTCGTTACCTAATTGATTCTGGAATAATTGCTCCTGCCCCTGACATAAGTTTAGTTACTAACCAGATAACTGATTTTTGGGAATTCTTTGGAAAACATTGGCCCCCACAGATTTTAAATTATTTAAGCTCCTTTAGGTGGGTTTACTTTTTCCCTTTAGTATTGATTTTTAAATTATTGAAAAAAAGCTCAAACAGTTTCAGGAAAAGATATGGTTTTAACTTTAAGAGTTATTTTGGAATACATCTTTTACTTTTTATTTTTTATAGCTCAATAGTAATGATTAATGGAGATGTTTGGCGATCAATGTCCTTTTCCTATTTTTTTATATTGGAATCTATTTTGATTCTATATACTTTAAATAAAAAATTAATTTCGGTATTGAATTATTGGATAACATTTCTAATGTTACTAACTCCTGTTACTTTCTTTGGATTGAATTTAACCCCTCAAATATCTTTTCCTATGCCTATTGTTTTATTAAGAACTTATTTTGGATTTGGAGATTCTTATATGATATTTTTTAAAAAACTATTTATATTCGTACCTAGTTAATCATTTAATTAATGAAAGGTTAAAAACCATTACCTGTATAAGGATCTCGTAAAAGCAAACTTCCTTTTTTAAGTAAAGATCTATATCACCTTTTTATTTGGTTTTGGATCTGATGAATTTCATTATCAACTCTAAAATATTAGATTTTTAAACAAATTGAAAATTAGTTACTTTAACCAAAATTAACGTTTTGCTGGAAGATTCCAAATAAATTATTACCAACTATTGCAGCAATTATTAAAATAAAGGCTACTATCGCAAAAAGGGCACTTACATCTTTAATGTCATAAGGTGCTTTAAATAATGGTTTTTCCTCTGTCATGATTTCCTTCTTAATGTTCAATATTAGATCATCTTATATCATTGTTTGAAAGAACAATTGGGTATTTTTTCACTTGACTTCATTTGTAAAGATGTCCTAAATAGCAGATAGTTATAAAGGAGGTTTATGAAACTTACAACACCTTTTACCTTCCTCAATAATTCATTGAATAATGCTTGGAAGATGAGTGATTTTAATTATCAATTACCAAAAGATAAGTTTAATGAGTTTTGGGACGAAGAATGTATTTTGCACCCTACAAATTCTCATTGTAAAATTTATGATGAATAATAAGATAATTATTATCTAATTTTTTAGTAAAAAAAAGCCACTAAAAGTGGCTTTTTTATTTAATAACTAAGTTACTAGCTTGTGTAAGTTTTCCCTCTGTAAATTAATGAGTTATGCTGTTTTTTTGCAGCTGATTTATTTTGAACATACTTTTGACCTCTGTAAACTAGATTCATTTTCTTGCCCCGGGTTCGCCTAAGTCCCCGTTCCATGGCTTAGATCGATCTGCGGCTTGCATGCGCAAGTTGAACGTTTTAGTAGAAAATACTACCTCATCAAATTAACACAAAGAGGATATTTTTGAGAGCTCCAGATTATGTTTTATATTGCTAGTTCGCAAAAATTTATCGTTTAAAAGGATTAAAGACTTTTTTTGTGGGATTTTAATGAAACTTAGAGGTTACATTTTGTTCAATTAATCGTTTAATTTTTAATAAACTTGCATTTTAAATGTAAAATTCAAAAGATTATATTGTTGTTTTATGTTCTCAAGAAACAAAAAATCCCCTAGTAAAAGAGCTACTGTTGTTGAAGAAAAACCTTTGTATGCACAGCTGCTTCCATTTGCGAATGTTATGACCGAGAAGGTTCAGGTGGTAAATGCTTTAGCTTTTACTTTAATAATGGGTGTTTCAATTTTTGGGATAGCTCTTTGGAGACTCTCTGCCTTAACTTAATTATTTAATTTTTCAGGTTATTAATTTCTGATTCCTTGTTATTAATCATTGTAATAAGCCACTTAGAAGCCAAAGCTCTTGATATTGATCTATTTTTAAGAAACCTACAGATATAAACATGTAGGTTTTTTTCATTTTTGGAGTTGAATTTTACTTCGAATTCCAATATCTCCTTTTCAGTAGTTTTTTTTCTAAGTTCATCAACTAAAGCGTGGCTAGCTGAATCATTAAAAAAATTACCGATATTTATGCTTAATGTCATAATCGATTTATTTACTTACTTAAGATGTAGCTATGGATTGATTATTAAAAAACAAATATCGTCTTTATTAATAAATAATTTAATATTTAATTCTTTGGATTAGCTAACGGAAGGAGGCATTTATCCGAATCACACCCAGCTGGTCCTGCTTCGGAGAGCTCTCCAATATCATATTTATTAAGTGCATCAAAGAAATCGTTATTTACTTTCCTTTCAGTAACTTTTTTCTGCAAAGATAAATATTCCTCTTTACTTATGGGTTCAAAAGGTAATCTTGGGAATGTGGCATTTGCACTGAATCTAGCTAATAATGCTGCTGATATATATCCTTCGTTGTGTTCTATTGCGTTATGTATTGCTTTTGCTAGATCTTCAATTTCATTTTCTCTGAATTCAACAGTTGCAGAAGTATTATGCTCTGTATAATACTTCTGAACTTGCATATAAAAATCAAATTGTGCAAGAGCAGAGAAATTATTTATATCTATTTTATCTGCTCCCTCTATATTTGCCCAGCTTACTTCTGTTGGTATTTCAACTAGCCATTCAGTACATCTTGGATCAAATGGGTTATCAAGTAAGCAGCCTTTTTCATCTTTGTCAGATTGAGATGGGACAACAGAGTAACCATAATCCATACAAGCTAAGGCAATAGGATCATTCTTTCTGAAAGTTATTCTTCTTAAAAATCTTTGTGCTTTTGGGGGATGCCATCCAGGAGCAGCTCCTGTTAAAAGACTTTTAGTTCCGGCAGGTTGAACTGTCGTACATCTATTTGGTCTTCTTAGATTATGTTTGTCGCAGTATTCCCATACAGTTTCTTTAACAATATTTCTCCAAGAGTCTAAAAATTTAGCTTCTTGCTTTTTAAAATCCCTACCTTCTTGATTATCAGGTCTTCCCGCTTCCCACCATTTCAACCATGGGGTTCCAAAGGCATGTACACAGAAATCAAATAATCCTGTAAAACTAACTCCAACAATAGGGTCATACTCCCTGCTTTTTCTATATCTCTCAACTTCAAATTCATGATTTAGCAAGCATGCCACTGAAAGCGCTGCAGCTTTAAAGGCTTTTTTTTGCTCTTGAATATTTTTCGGGTCAATCTGATTTAGATGAACTTCGGCTAAATTGCAATGAAAATCATTACCTAATATTTCTCCGCAAGGATTAAGTCCATATCTACTCATCCTATGGTTTAATTCTTCTTCAGAGAATGGACCATAATTAAGATTAATCCAATTTCTGGCTTCATCTTTACCCTGTTCAGAATATATTTCTATGAATTCGTTTTTAAGATCTTTTTCGTTCAAAATATCTGCATTTGATCTTGCTATTGCCTCTGGTGCAAATTGAATTGCTCCTTCACCTGAATGGAATTGCTTGGTTACAGCATCCAGAATTGTTTGATAAGAGGGCTTAGTATGATAAACCCTTGTATGATTTGCCATTCTAAGAGCGTCCTTTTCGGGATCAATTCTCCAATTACCATCCTGGTCTTGACTCCATAAATTCTCTTTCGCGCTTGCTGCTTCCTTATCATCAGATGAAAACTGTCTCATGCCAGCGCTTCTTCTTATATTACCTGCAACAATAGTCACAGCTGCCTCATCAATAAGTAAACAACACTCCACTGTATTGAGTTTTCTACCAATAGCTTTTCCTAAAAGAGAAGCAACTCTTGAGTAAAGATCCTTTAATTTGATAGGATTTGCCATGCCACCAAAACCTTTTAGTGATTCTCCTGCTGGCCTAATATCTTCTAAGTTAATATGAACGTCAATTTCTTTTTCAAGACTTTCATTGCTTGAGGCTTCAAGAAGATATTTATAGCTATCTACCCAGCCTCTTCTGCTATCCCCGACTTTTATAAAAATATCCTTGCCTTTAATTTCTAAAGAGGATTTTTCCTGCCTTTGGTCTTTTGGAGTTATTCCTACTTCGCTAACTGATTTTATAGTTATTTTATTTTTTACTGTTGGAAGCTTATTTATGAAATGGGGTTCTATTATTGCTCCTGTGCCGCAACCCATCATAGCTAAATCCATCATTAAGGCAAAAGCTTCCCAATCAATTAAATTTGTCGAAGTACAATTATACGCTCCTGAAAAATTCTGATTTTTATTAATCCATGGAGTACCTCCAATCCATAACCATCTTCCTGATGGTTGTGCTTTTTGGTTACTCTGCATTTCTCTCATTAACATCATTTCTTGATCAGAGAGTTTTCCTAATTCTTTTAATCCAGATAAGTTTCTTTTCCCAACTTCACTCCAATTCTCTCTTTTTCCAGAAACTGTCTTTCTACTATATGACCTGAAAAAAACAGGGTAAGCTGCTGGAGCTGTTTTTGGGAAATCATCTTTTCTAAGATTATTAGAATTGCTCTCGGAGGAAGCTTTATTTGGTGCAATTGTCACGATGAAAAAAAGTATGTAAATTTACCCGTATAGGAAGAATAACTCTACCTATGGTGCCTGCAACTATTCTTACCACTATTTAATGGTTTGTGTAAAAATATATTTATTATGAAATCTTTGTTTACGGAAGTTTATGGAAAGAACTGTAGAACCAGAATTGATGGAAAGAGAAGATCAGGTTATTTCTTATGCTAAAGCTGACTTTTCAGATGGAGAGAATAATCTTATTAATCAAATAAATTATTACTTGATTAAAAATAATATTAATTTGAATGACAAAGAATTGATTGTTGATTTGGGATGTGGGCCAGGAAATATATCTGAAAAGTTATCAATCAAATGGCCTAAAGCTGAGGTTGTGGGTATTGATGGCTCCAAAGAGATGATTCGAGTAGCTGAATTAAATAAAAAGAATTCATCTAATCCGAGTCAATTAAAAAATTTGCGTTATATGTGTGCTGATATAAAAAGCCTTAAATCAAGTGATATCTCTCTCGAAAAAAATATAAGTTTATTAGTTAGTAATAGTTTAATTCACCATATTACTTATCTTGATGATTTTTTTTATTGCTTAGAGAAATTATCGAGTAAGTTGACAATAAATTTTCATAAAGATCTGAAAAGACCGAATGATGAAAAATCAGCTTTACATTTAAAAGAAAAATGTGCAGAGAAATATAATGATATTTTGACTAATGATTATTATGCATCATTAAAAGCCTCTTACACTTCAAAAGAATTAAAAAATTTTATTTTTGAGAATAAATTATCTTCTTTAGAAGTGTTTGAAGAAGGTGATCAGTATTTAGTCATTTATGGTAAAGTTTAAGGTTAGTGAGATTGTTAAAATAGACTTTAATGAGTTCAAGTACTAACAACTTAAATAATAAAAATATCTTAGAAGCGGTAAATAAAAGAAGAAACTTTGCGATTATTTCTCATCCTGATGCGGGTAAAACAACTCTTACTGAAAAACTTCTTTTATATGGAGGAGCAATACAGCAAGCAGGGGCTGTAAAAGCAAGAGGTAATCAAAGGAAAGCTACTTCTGATTGGATGGACCTTGAAAAACAAAGAGGGATTTCAATTACTTCCACTGTATTGCAGTTTGAGTATGAAAGAGCAGTAATAAATCTTTTGGATACGCCTGGCCACAAGGATTTCTCAGAAGATACTTACAGAACTTTAGCTGCCGCAGATAATGCAGTTATGCTTGAAGATGCGGCTAAAGGATTAGAACCTCAAACAAGAAAATTATTTGAGGTATGCAGAATGAGAAAAATACCTATATTTACTTTTATTAACAAGATGGATAGACCAGGAAGAGAACCTTTTTCTTTGATTGATGAAATTGAGTCGGAACTTGGTTTAAATACTTTGCCAGTAAATTGGCCTATTGGTATGGGGGAGGAATTTAGAGGAGTTATTGATAGATTTACAAGAGAAGTTATTTTATTTGATAAGGCTGTTAGGGGGAAACAGTCAAATGAGAAAAGAATGAGTTTAGATGATAAAGAACTTTCAAAATATGTAGAAAGAGAATTACTTGATATCTCTCTTGAAGAGCTAGAGGTTCTAGACGAAGCAGGTTCGAAACTAGAAAAAGAAGAAATTTTTAAGGGTTCACTTACGCCTGTTTTTTTTGGTTCGGCGATGACTAATTTTGGGGTTAGACCTTTTTTAGATAGTTTTTTAAAAATGGCGCAAAAACCAACTTCAAGGAATAGTAATAAAGGGGATATTGAGCCTGCAAGCGATGAATTTAGCGGTTTCGTATTTAAGTTACAAGCAAATATGGATCCAAAACATAGAGATAGGGTTGCATTTATTAGAGTTTGTAGTGGAAAATTTGAAAAGGATATGTCAGTTAAACATTCAAGGACAGGAAAAACGATTAGATTATCTCGACCTCAAAAAATATTTGGTCAAGAAAGAGAAGTTGTTGATGATGCCTATCCTGGGGATGTTATTGGACTAAATAACCCAGGGATGTTTTCTATAGGAGATACCTTATATACAGGAACTTTTCTTGAATATGAGGGCATACCCTCCTTTAGTCCTGAAATATTTTGTTGGTTAAGAAATCCAAATCCTTCAGCATTTAAAAACTTTAGAAAGGGTGTAAACGAACTTCGAGAAGAAGGTGCTGTTCAAATACTTTATGACTTTGATGAGAGCAAAAGAGATCCTATCCTCGCAGCTGTTGGACAATTACAGTTGGATGTGGTCATTCATAGATTAAAAAATGAATATGGCGTAGATGCCAATCTTGACTCGATGCCATACCAATTGGCAAGATGGGTTTCAGATGGATGGTCAGCTATTGACGAATTAGGTAGAATATTTAATTGTAAAGTAGTAAAAGATTGTTGGAATAGGCCAGTGATTCTTTTTAAAAATCAGTGGAATCTTAACCAATTTATTGAAGATAACGCTAGTTTTAGTTTAAAAAAAGTATCACCTGTTGTTAGTGGCGTGGAACCAATTGCTTTATAAAGTCCTAATGGATAATAAAATTGGTTAATCTATAAATAATATAAAAAACAATTGGATTCAAATAAAAGCAAAAACAATCCTGATAAAACACCTTATGAAATATTGGGTGTTAATGAAGGAGCTGATTTTGAAGAGATACAAAAAGCAAGAGATATCAAAGTTAAGGAGGCTGGTGAAGATTTGCTACTTAAGGCAAAAATAGAATCATCTTTTGATCAATTATTAATGGATAGTTTGAAAGCAAGGCAGTCAGGTAATGTTAGTTTCGAGGCTCAAAAGGCATCAAAAAAAGAGAAACAAATTAATAAACTCATTAATAATGATTTCCCTCTTTTATCAAAAATAAAGAATATAAATAAGAACGTTAACAATTCAAACGAATATAGCCTTCCAAAAATAACCCCTCCATCTTTTGATAATCTTTCAATCAAATTATCTGCTGGATTATTATTTTTGATAATACTTTTAATTAGTCCTGATCCTTACAACAGACTTCTGCTCTCTATCTCAACATTGATACTTACTTATATTCAAATTAAATCGGGTAAAAAGTTTATTAGTTCATTAGGTTGGAGTGTGACATTTCTTTCTATAGGATTGATATTTGGAGGTTTATTTGAAACTAATTCATTTATTCAGGAAATATCCAATAACTCTCTATCAATTCAAAAAATTCAAAGTTTACCAGCAATGATAATTTTGTGGATAGGAGTAATTTTCCTATAAATTAAGCTTTAATCATTTCTTCAATCTCTTCAAAATTTATTAAATATTTATTCTTACAAAATTCGCAAACTAATTCGGCTTTTCCTTCTTTTTTTAAAATGTCTTCTAATTCGTCTTTATCAAGCATTTTCATTGCATTTAAACTTCTTTGTTTAGAGCACCTACATTCAAATCTAACTTCTTGAGTTCTAGCATTCTCAGAAATTGATTTATCGTCAATATCTGGAAATATATTTTTTATTATTGAAAGTAGATCATCTTTTGATTCAAATAAATCTTCGCTGAAAGAATTTATTTCTTTACATCTATCTTCTAACAATGAAACTAATAAAGGATCAGTTTCTTTTTTAGGCAAAACTTGTGCTAATAATCCTCCGCTACAAATAAGATTCTTATTTTGAATCTTTTCCCCAATAAATACAGCTGAGGGAGTCTGTTCAGAATGATATAAGTAAGATGCTAAATCTTCTGCAATGTTCCCATTCACTAACTCAACAGTGCTTGTAAAAGGTTCACCAAAACCATTGTCTCGAATAATATTTAAATATCCTGTACCAAGTGCTTTTGTAAAATCAAAAGAATATTTATTTGATTTTGTTTTAACTAAATCTAATTCCAAATTAGGATTACCTACATACCCTCTGACTTTGCCATCTCTCCCTGCATCAACTAGTAATCCCTTTAAGGGCCCATCAGATCTTACTCTTAAGGTGACTCGACCATGCATTATTTTCATTGAACTTGCTAACAGAAGAGAGGCGCTGAAAGCTCTGCCAAGTATGGAAGAGGTTAGATAGGATAGCCCATGCCTCTTTTTCGCTTCCCTGGTAGCATTAGTTGTTAATACTGCAACTAATCTTATTCCTCCATTAGCGGCAGTTGCTCTTACAATTTTATCCCCCATAATGTTCTTTCATTAATTTCTTAATCTTTCCTTTCTCAAGGGTTATTATTTTATATGGTATTCCCTCAAATAAAGAGGGTTCATGAGTAACAATTATTATTGTATTTTTATTTTGGAGATTGTGAACTAAATTCTTAACATCATTTTTCATAGACCAATCAAGCCCAGCAGTAGGCTCATCTAGTAAAAGAATTGTTGGATTTCTCATCAGTTGAACAGCAACGGCTAATCTTCTTTGTTGTCCACCACTGAGTTTTTCAGGTGCTTGGGCCAAATTTATACCTGATAATCCAACTTTTTTTAAAACTATATCTATATTTTTTTCTCTCAAACTTTTATGACCAAATTTTAATTCTTTCCCAACTGTTGTTCCTAAAAAGTATCTTTCTGGAAATTGAAATACTACTCCACTTATCCATCTTCTTTGCCTCGCAGAAATAGTTTTATTTTTCCAACTAATGCTGCCTTTTTGGGGAATAGTTAGTCCACTAATTATTTCGAGAAGAGTTGTTTTCCCTGCACCACTATTACCGCATATTAATATAAGCTCATTTTCATGAACATTGAAACTAATATCATCTAGTATTTTTTCACTTCCTGTTTGGGGTTGATAAGTTATCTCTCTTAAATCAAGCATTATTAATTTAATTTGAAGGTATAGATTTTAAACTTTGAATTACCTATTTATAATAATTATATAACTAAATAAAATTAACAGTAAAAATGAATGTTGTATTTAGGGAAGTTGATCCTTTTAATTGTTGGATTTGGATAAAGTTTTTTGAAATTCCAGCTGAAGCAGAAAAAAATTATTTAGATGGTGTTTTTGATAGTTGGTACGTTTTAGGTAGGTTAGGTGGTTTTAATTCTGAGAATTTACAAACTCATGAAGAGGGTTCCGAGTTAAGTTGGATGTCATACAATAATGATCAAAAAGAATCTTCCTTGCCAGCATTAATGCATAATTTAGGTGTTATGGAATATCAAAATCTGTGGTCTAGATGTTGGGTTGATTTCGGAACGTCAGATTCTCTTTCTATTGATATTTTAATAAATACTTTAAATGAGATCTCTAATAATTATGTAAAAATTGATCAATTAATTATTGGAGGAGAAAATAAGGATTGGTCAATTGAGGAACATGAAGATTTAGTTTTTAAAAATTGATATTCATATATGGATGATTTAATAAGATTACTTATTCAAAATGAAAGAATAATTGGTAATAAAAACAAGAATTTAAAACTTACAAAAGAAGAAGCTCACTATTTAAATAAAGTAATGCGTATAAAAATTGGTAGAGAAATTTTTATAACTAATGGTCAAGGTTCTCTATGGAAAGCTAAGAAATTGGAACAAAACTTTTTAGAGATAAATAATATTGATAATCCATATTTTGTTCAAGAAAAAGAAAAAGTTTCTTTAGGAATAGCTGTTGTTGTTCCAAAGAATGGCTTTGAGGATATTCTTAAGATGTGTACTGAAATAGGAATTGATTTAATACAACCTTTATTTTCAGAAAGACAAGTTAAAAATAACTCTAACTTTTTAAAAAGAAATATAAGATGGAATTCAATAATCAATGAAGCGGTTGAACAAAGTGAAAGGTTATGGAGACCACTCATCTTAGGTGGAGTTAATTTAATAGATTGGATAGATTCAAGGGATTCCAAAGATATAATTTCAATCTCTATTACAAGAGATGATAGTTCTGAAAATTTAAATCATTGGTTAAAAAGAAAGCAAAATCTTTTGAAAAAAAATGGTGGAGTTTTATGGAATGTCGTTGGACCTGAGGGAGGTTGGTCAAGAAATGAAATTGAATTTTTTTTAAAAAATAAAATTTCTTTTGTCAAACTTTCAGAAACTATTTTGAGAACTTCAACAGCTACTGTTAATGCAACTTCAATTCTTAATCAATGGCGAAATGATTTAAAATTAAATAATTATTTATAAATTATGAGTTTAATTTCTAATAGTTTTGTATTGGGTTTCTGCATAAATTTTAGTTTAATTCTTTTGTTTTATAGGTTCCCATTGATGACAAAAGGTGGATGGATAAGTGCTGGAGTTTTAGGATCTATTTTATGGGGATGTTTGTCATGGCAAGGTTGGATCTCTGTTGTAATTTATCTATTATTCGGATCTCTTGTAACTAAAATAGGTTATAAATTTAAAAGTCAAAAAGGCATAGCTGAAAAACGAGGTGGAAAAAGAGGACCTGAAAATGTTTGGGGATCAGCTGCTACTGGATTGTTTTTTGCGATTATGGCTATATTGAATTCGTCTAATTTACTTTTTTACAAAATTGGTTTTGCTGCGAGTTTTACTGCAAAGCTGGCAGATACTTTTGGTAGTGAAATAGGAAAAAGATTTGGGAGAGATACATATCTAATTACTTCATTTGGAAAAGTCGATAGAGGAACGGAGGGAGGAATTAGCTTTGAGGGTACGATAGCAAGTTTTGTAGGTGCAATATTCATGTCGTCCATAATGCTCTTATTGTCCATTATCACTACAAAAAATCAATTTGTAATAGTCTCAATTTCTGGATTCTTAGCAACAATATCTGAAAGTATAATTGGTGCTAAATTCCAAGAAAAATATAAATTAAGTAATGAATTTGTAAATGCTATTCAAACAAGTATCTCATCAGTAATTGCTATTTTTTTATCATTTATTATTTAAATTTTTCTAATTAAATATTATTAAAAAGATATCAAGAGTCCTTCCATTTTTTTAAAATCTCCCAACTTTTAATACGTTGATAAATCCAAAGATGTCCATTTGAATTTAAATGAATACCATCATCTGAGATCCAATTTTCACTTCTTGGGTCAGAATACATTTCTCTAAAAGTTGGTAGGAATGGAACATTTTGATTGATACATACTTCCTCCATTCTTCTTTCATAAGAATGACAAAAGTTATTTGAATACCAAAGACATCCTGCAAATGGCATTTTTTTCTCATTAACTGGATTTAAACCAATTACAAAAACTTGTGTATGTGACTTCATTTCGAATATTAGTCTTTCTAATCCATACTCGAACCCGTTTATCTCTAATTGATGCCGACCGTTTTTTTGTCCAATTGTTGGAGTGTCATTAATGCCAACACTTAAAAGGATTGCTTTAGGTTTATTTCTTCTCGTTTCACCTCTCGAGGACCATTCTTTTTCCCAACGAAAAGAAACTTTTTCAATTCCGTCTCCTCTAACACCTAATTGATAAATAATAGGAGCATTTTGAATCTTGGACCAATCTTTTCTAAGTCTTTCGCACCATCCACCTCCTTCAGTATCTCCCCATCCATAGACTGAACTATCTCCAATTACGACCAATTGTTTTGGTAATACAGGCACTAATTTCTTTAAAAATTAACTCACTTGATTTAATAAACTTTTATAAAAATCAAGCTAGATTACTTTTGATTTTACCATTTATTAATTCTCCAAGTATTGCAATAGAGCTATAAGAAAACAAAATTATTAGGACTTCTTCCCATGCAAATGAACTCAATGATTCTTGAAGTTGCCAACCTAAGCCGACACTACCAATTATTCCTAAAATAGCCGTTTCTCTTATTATAATGTCAGACCTGTAGGCACAATAAGCTAAGTAACTCCTTGCTTGCTTAACAAATATTCCGTAAAGCCAACTAGACCTTTTTGAAACTCCTATTGATTTCATTGCAATATATTCTTTTTTGTCTTGGTTATGTAAATTTTCTAAAAGCAATTTGCTTGTTACAGCAGCATTATGAAATCCTAAAGTTGTTGCTGCTAAAGATATTGTAGGATTATTGAACATTAAAAGTATTAAAATTATTATTGGTGCAGGTATTAAACGAAATAGAAATGATGTTGATTTTAAAATTATAATTCCTGTTTTATTATTAAAAATTAATAAATAGATAGGAGGAAAACTTATAGCTATTCCTGTAGAAAAAAGACTTAAAACTATTGTGTCAAATAATAGCTTTAAATAATCATATGAAAATAAAATAGAATTTGAGTTGAATATATTATTGATCGAGTTGAAAGTTATTGTATTTTTATTAAATATAAAATAAACAAAGAAAGATAAAGAAAATAAACTAATAGAAAATATTGCTATTAAATAAAATATCAAGACATTCTTAGAAAAATTAAGGATGTTTATTCTTTTTAATAGTTCGTTAGAAATAATTATCAAAAAAGCTAAACCCCAAAGATAAGTCCATAGCTCTCTAAAATTTAAAGTTTGAAAAGATAAAAATATACTTGTACCTATTCCTCCAATTCCAAACAATCCCAAAACGGCTGTACTTCTTATGGAACATTCTAAACGATATAAACCAAAATTTTTTAAGGTTTCTATAATTGGAGACCATACTAAAGTTATTAAAGAGGAAAACTTAATACCATTAATTTGTTTAATAGATTCAATAGTTGCAATATTAATATTTTCAAGTTGCTCACTAATAACTTTTGCATTTATTGCGATAAAAGGTATGCAAATAGCTATTATTCCAACTGAAAAATTAATACCATATATTTGCATTAAAATAATTCCCCAAATTATTTCATGTATAGATCTAGAAATAGTTAAAAGAAACTTTAAAAATTTTTTTAAAAATTTAGGTAGGATAAAGATTTCATATAAAATATCTGAGGATAATATTCCAAAAACAACTCCAAATATAATGCTTACAAGCCAACTAAAAAATGCAATAAATATTGTTTCATTTAATCTTTCTATCAATATGATTATAATTTCATTATTAATTTTTGGATTTATAGAAGAAATAATAAATTCTTTAAATAATTCTATTCCTCCAATATGAAAATTATTTAAAAGTTCATAGGCTAAAGGTATGCAAACTATTACAGGTAGAAATGATATTGAAGTAGGATTTAGTTTTAATTTATTCAATTAGCTAATAAATCTTTTTTAAATGAAAGTTTTTTAATTTATTTTTCTCTAAATCAAACAAAATTTCACCGTTTTTCATTCCAATAATTCTACTAAAACCATCTAGTAAATCTAATCTATGCAAAGAAATTAAAGTTGTATTGGGCACTTTTAATTTGTTTTTAGAATTTAATAGTAAATACTTGATATTTTGAATTAGTTTTGGATCTAAATTATTAAAAGGCTCATCAGCTAGAAGGATATCTGATTCTTGAATTAATGATCTTGCAATTGCTACTCTTTGCTTTTGTCCTCCAGAAATTTTTCTAACATTTTTCGAATAAATAGATTCCTTAAGAGCACAAATTCGCATATATTTATGTGCTTTACTAAAAGAACTAATATTTAATAGATTTTTCAAAGCAAATAGAACGTTTTCTTTTCCAAGAAGTCCGCAATTAACATTTTGTTCTACAGATAGATCTTCTATTAATCTTAAGTCTTGCCAGATAGTTGTTATCTTACGCTTTTGATCATAGTTTAATTTTTCAAATTCTTTATTGAAGAATTTAGCTTTACCTTTAGTTGGATTTATTGTTCCATTAAGAACAGATATAAGAGTAGTTTTACCTGCACCACTTTTACCCAATAGGGCAATTTTCTCACCATATTTAATTTGCAAATTTATCTTATTTAGGATGAGGTCATTTTTATATTTATAATTTACGTCTTTTAATTCTAGAAGAGTATTAATCATCTAATTTTTTTTAATTTCCTCCCAATTAATTCAATTTTTTTATAATCATCAGATTTTGCGGGTATAAATTTCTTAGCGTTGAACATTTCTAATATCTTTTTATCTTCTTGATTATTAATATCTAAATTTAGGATTTCAGATCTAAGTTTATCTGTAAAACCTTTTCCAAATTTATTATCAAGATTTCCTTGAGCTAACCAATGATAGTCTTCATACTCAGGAGTAACCCAAAAAAAGCTAACATTCTCAGTTCTCTTTGGATTATTCTTAACGTTATTTTCCCATACTTGTTTATTTAAAGCACCTGCATCATAGGCTCCACTATTAACTAAGGCGATTGTTGCATCATGACTACCACTAAAGCCTGCTTTTTTACCTTTAAAGTCTTTAACTTTTATTCCAACTTTATTCATGAAATATTCTGGCATTAACCTTCCTGAGGTTGAATTTTCAGAACCAAAAGTAAATCTTAGATTCTTGAGCTTTTTAAGTCCTTTTTTATTTGAAATTGGATTGAGTTTTAATTTCTTATTGACTATAAAAACGCTTTTGAATTTTTTATCTATATCTCTTTGAGCAATTACAATTGCACCAGAGCTTTGCAACCTTGCTTGAACTCCTGATAATCCTCCAAACCATACAAGATCTAAATCATTTGTTCTAAAGGCAGTAACCGCAGCAACATAATTAATCACAGGCTTATAACGTACCTCCAAATCAAGACTCTTGGATAACTTTTTTGAAAGTAAATTAAATCTTTTATCTAAAATCTCTTGATTTTGATCGGGTATTGCACCAACTCTTAAAACTTTTTTATAAGCATTTAAGGGTGAAGAAAAAATAGTAAAAAGTAATGTAGAAGCTAAAAGTGTTTTTTTTAAGAATTGTAATGACATTTTTCTAAAAATAATAATTATGAACCGCTTTTTTTAACCTTGATAATCCGTCAATAATTTTTTCTTTTGATGTTGCACAAGATATTCTAAAGCTTTGATTATCTCCAAATGGTTTCCCGGGTACTATTACTAATCCATAATCATTTAAGATTTTTTTGCAAAAATCAACAGAACTTATAGATTTATTAGGTAATCTAGGAAATGCGTAAAAAGCTCCATTAGGTTGATGAACAACTAAACCTTCAATATTTCTAAGGCCTTCATAAAGTATTTCTCTTCTGAGATCATAATGACTATTGATTTTTAAGAAAAATTCTTGATTTATCTTTAAAGCTTCTAAAGCTCCTCTTTGAACGAAAGAACAAACATTACTTGTGCTTTGACTTTGTAAAGCGGATGAAGCTTTAATAACCTCTTTTTTTCCTACTAAATAACCTACTCTCCAGCCAGTCATCGCCCACCCTTTTGCAAAACCATTAATAATAAAAATTCTTTCTTTTAAATCAGTAGCTAATGAAGCTAAACTTAAATGACGAAATTCTTTTTTAAGAATTAATTCGTAAATCTCATCTGAAAGAACATTAATATTTTTATGCTCTCTTACTACTTCCGCAATTTGTAATAACTCTTCTTTTGCCATTATTCTGCCAGTTGGGTTATTGGGAGAATTAATTATAATAAATTTAGTTTTTGAGGAAATTTTAGATCTTAAATCTTGTATATTAATTTTGAATCCATCTTCAGGGGCTGAATTTAGGAAGATAGGTTTTCCACCCGCCAATCTAACCATTTGTGGATAGCTTAGCCAATATGGAGCAGGTATTATCACTTCGTCACCATCATTCAATAAAACCTGGAAAAGATTATAAATTGCCTGCTTTGCTCCATTTGTTACCATTACATTTTCAAATTCAACATTTAAATTGTTTTGAATCTGCAATTTTTTTGCAATAGCTTTTCTAAGTTCTTTATCCCCTGCGGCAGGACCATATTTTGTATGTCCATCGAATATAGCCTGACTTGTGGCATTTAAGATTTCTTTTGGAGCATCAAAATCTGGTTCTCCAGCACTTAAATTACAGATATCTTTCCCCTCTTCTGAAAGTTTTTTAGCTTTAGCACTTATCTGGAGAGTAAGTGAAGGTTCAAGTGAGAGAGCTCTTTTTGATAAATTTACTTCACTCATTTGATCTATAGTTCTTTAGATATCACTATTAAAGATTTTTAATCATAAAATAAGAATAATTAAAAGTATCACAGATTGGTTTAATTTGCTTCATTTTCTTAATTTATTTTATTTTCATGTTCTATTTCTCTGAAAATATAAAAAAAAAGAGTAAAGAATTGTATAGTTGATTTTCTTTTTTTTCATATTTTTTAATTTAATATTATTAATAAATTTCGATCTTAAATTTTACTTTGAAAAGGTTAGTAATTAGCAGAGGAAATGTTTTCGCAAATTTATTAATAATCGGTGAAGCGCCTGGGGCTCAAGAAGATTTAGAAGGAAAACCTTATGTTGGAAAGTCAGGAAAATTATTGAATGAACTATTAATAGAAGCAGGAATTGACTTTCAAAATGACGCATATTTCTGTAACGTCATTAAATGTCGTCCTCCAAATAATAGAAAGCCAACGAACACAGAAATAAATATTCATAAACCTTGGTTATTGCAACAAATTAAAATAGTTGATCCAAAATTTATTATTTTAACTGGTTCTACTGCTATGAGGACTATTCTGGAAATAAAAGAACCAATTTCTAAGTTAAGAGGAAAATGGATAAAAAATGATGGTCGAGAAATTATCTCTATTTTTCACCCATCCTATTTGTTGAGATTCTCTTCAAAAGAAGTTGGGAAACCATATGATCTAACTTTAAAAGACCTTAAGAATGTTAGTAGGAAACTATATGCTTTATAATTTAAAGAAGACTTTTTAGAATTTCTAGAATTTAATGTCATTAACTCAATCAAAAGAGGTGAATAGTCTCTCAAGAAGATATTCAACTCATATTGAGAGAAGGATTACTAGAACTGTAATGGTTGGAGATATTGCAATTGGTAGTGACTATCCAGTAAGAGTTCAGTCAATGATAAATGAAGATACTATGGATGTGGATAATGCTTACTTAGCCATTAAAAGACTTCACGATGTGGGCTGTGAAATCGTAAGACTTACTGTCCCTTCTCTAGCTCATGCAAAAGCTGTTGGAGATATTAAAGAAAAATTAATTAAAAGTAATATAAATACACCACTAGTCGCAGATGTTCATCACAATGGAATGAAAATTGCAATGGAGGTTGCAAAACATGTTGATAAAGTAAGGATTAATCCAGGATTGTTTGTTTTTGAGAAATCAGATCCTACAAGAACTAAATATACTGATGCAGAATTTGAGACTATTAAAAATACAATCCTAAAAAGATTTACTCCACTTGTAGAAGTTTTGAAGTCGAAAAATAAAGCTCTAAGGATCGGAGTTAATCATGGTTCTTTATCCGAGAGAATGCTTTTTACTTATGGGGATACACCTTTAGGAATGACAGAATCTGCAATGGAATTTGTAAAAATTTGCGATGAACTTGATTTTCATAATATTATTATTTCTATGAAGGCTTCAAGAGCACCAGTAATGTTGGCAGCATATAGGATGATTTCAGATAGATTGGATGCAGAAGGATATAACTACCCTTTGCATTTAGGCGTCACTGAAGCTGGAGATGGAGATTATGGAAGAATTAAGAGTACTGCAGGTATAGGAACACTCCTTGCAGAGGGTCTTGGAGATACTATAAGAGTCTCATTAACTGAAGCTCCTGAAAAGGAAATTCCAGTATGCTATTCAATTTTGCAATCCTTAGGATTAAGAAAAACAATGGTTGAATATATAAGTTGTCCTAGTTGCGGAAGAACTCTTTTTAATCTCGAGGAAGTTGTAGATAAAGTTAGGAATGCTACCTCTCATTTAACTGGTTTAGATATTGCAATAATGGGTTGTATTGTGAACGGACCTGGAGAAATGGCAGATGCTGATTATGGCTACGTAGGGAAAGGAAAAGGGACAATTGCTCTTTACAGAAGGAAAGAAGAGATAAAAAGAGTACCTGAGGATGAGGGGGTTGATGCTTTAATTAGACTTATTAAAGAAGATGGGAAATGGATTGATCCTTAAATAAATTTTTAATTTATAATTCGATAAATAGAAATTTTAATTTTGAATACTACTTCCAAGCCTTTAAAGATAAAAAAATTATTTAAAAAGCAGATTGTGTTTTTATTAGCGACTACTTTTTCTGGAATATTAGTAAGTGATTATGCAAAGGCCACTATTTTAATAAATAACTACAAAGAGGTCATTGATCACGTTTGGCAAATTGTCTATAGAGATTTTCTTGATTCGAGTGGAAAATTCGAGAGATCAAATTGGATAAATATAAGAAAGAATTTTTTAGATAAAAAATATTCAGATAGTAACGAGGCTTACGATGCTATTAGAAGTATGCTTTTAAAATTAGATGATCCTTATACTCGATTTTTAGATCCTAAAGAATTTAATCAAATGAGAATAGACACTTCAGGAGAATTGACTGGAGTTGGAATACAAATTGTTAAGGATAAAGAGTCTGATGATTTAATAATTATTTCTCCCATAGAGGGTACTCCTGCTTATGAGGCTGGAATTAAAGCTAGAGATAAAATCTTATCGATTGACAATATCTCGACTAAAGGAATGAATATTGAGGATGCTGTTAAATTAATACGAGGTCAAAGAGGTACAAAAGTTAAACTTGAAATTTTTAGAAATGGTGATTCTTTTTACAAGTCTTTATTTCGAAAAAGAATAGAAATAAAGTCTGTTACAAGCAAAATAAATGATACTAAAGATGGATTTTTAATAGGTTACGTGAGAATTAAGCAATTTAATGCTAATGCTTCAAAAGAGATGAAGGAAACAATAAAAGATTTAGAAATGAAAAAAGTTTCAGGATATGTTCTTGACTTGAGAAGTAATCCTGGCGGATTATTAGAATCAAGCATTGAGATTTCTCGTCAGTTTATAGATAAAGGCATAATCGTTAGTACCTTATCTAAAGGTGGTTTAAGAGAAATTAAAAAAGGCAATGGTAATGCTTTAACACAAAAACCCTTAATGGTTCTTGTCAACGAAGGTTCGGCGAGCGCAAGCGAAATAGTTTCAGGAGCAATTAGAGATAATAATAGAGGCAAATTAGTTGGTATGAAAACTTTTGGTAAAGGTCTTGTTCAGTCTATGAGAACTTTGGTGGACGGTTCAGGTTTAACAGTTACAGTCGCCAAGTATTTAACTCCCAATGGAACAGATATCAATAAGTTTGGTATTGTTCCAGATATAGAAGTCAAAATGAATTCTAATCCAATTCTTCTGAAGGAAGTTGGCACTAGAAGAGATAGACAGTACAGAGTTGCTGAGAAGGAACTCATAAAATTGATTAAAAAATCTGATTTAGTAAGAAATTTTGAACCAAATTCTTCAAATTTATCAGAAGTTTTTGGAGAGAAATACCATAATCTGGTTTATAAATTTTATTAGCTGCTCATATCTAGCATCCTCTTTATGGGCTTATAAGCTTTTTTAATTATTTCAGGTTCCAATTCAATTGATGGAGAATTATTTTTCAAACAATCTAAAATTTTATCTAGTGTATTTAATTTCATATAGGGACATTCATTACATTTACACCCATCTATATCTGGCACTTCAATAAATTTCTTATTAGGTTCTTTCTTTTTCATTTGATGAATTATCCCCGGTTCAGTTAAAACCATATAAGTATTAGAATGATCATCTCTAATAAATTCAAGTAACTTACTTGTCGAACCAATAAAATCTGAAAGTACTAACAAATTTTGACTACATTCAGGATGAGCTATTACCTTCGCTTCTGGATATTTATATCTTAATTTTAATAAAGCTTCTTCGCTAAATGTTTCATGAACTATACAGCTACCTGGCCAAAGTTTAAGGTTTCTACCAGAATTTTTTTGAACCCATCTACCTAGATTCTGATCTGGTGCAAATATGATCTTTTTATCTTTAGGTATCTTTTCTACTAATGAAACAGCATTGCTACTAGTACATATCAAATCACTTTGAGCTTTTACTTCTGCAGTACAGTTTATGTAACTCACAACATAATGATCTGGATTCTCATCTCTAAACTTTTGGAATTCTTCTGCAGGACAATCATCTGCCAAAGAACAACCTGCATCAATATCAGGTAATAATACTGTTTTATTTGGGCTAAGTATTTTCGCTGTTTCTGCCATAAAGTGGACACCACAAAAAATTATTATATCTGCATTATTATTTGCTGCTTTCCTAGATAGATCTAAAGAATCCCCAATAAAATCAGCAATATCTTGTATCTCTGGCGCTTGATAATAATGAGCAAGAATTATCGCATTGGTTTCTAAGCAACGCTCCTTGATTTCAGAAATCAAATCTTTTTCGTTTTTAATAGATTTCTGTTTTGCAGTAGAAGTTATACTGGTCAGGATTTACAATGTCTCTTAATAGATTATATGCCTTTAAATAGAAAAAATTCTGTCAAATTTAAAAATTGCTATTGTTGGTGACTGTCACGGTCAATGGTCAGAGGCGGATATTGGAATTTTGTCTCTTATAAAACCGGATATTGTTTTATTTGTTGGAGATATTTCGGATGGTAATATCAGAATAATAAAGAAAATTAATCTTATAAATATCCCTACTTTTGTGATTTTAGGAAATCATGATCGAGGAAAAGATTCTTCAGGAGAGACTCTTTTAAAACAAATACGTGTTCTGCAAGAAAAATATTGTGCTTGGGATTTAAAGATTTTTAATAATCAATTAAATATCTTAAGTGCCAGACCCTGTAGTTCAGGAGGTGGTTATTTTCTTTCAACTGAGGTTAAAGCTGTTTATGGTCCAATAAGTGAACAAGAGTCAGTTAATAAAATCCTCAAATGTTCAGAAAAAATTGTTAAAGACTTACCTCTTATTTTCATGTCTCATGCAGGACCCTCTGGCTTAGGTTCAGATTCAAGCAGTATTTGTGGCAAAGATTGGAAAGAGCCCGCTTGTGATTGGGGGGATAGAGATTTGGCGGTAGCTATTTCAAAAATACAAAAAAAAAGAAAAATAGATCTTGTTATTTTTGGTCATATGCATAATCATCTAAAAAGAAATAAAGGGTTTAGAAAAATGTTTGAAATTGATAAAAAAGGTACAGCTTATTTGAATTCTGCAATAGTTCCAAGATATAAAAAAAATGAAAAGGGCGAATTAGCTGTTAACTTTTCATGGGTTGAGTTCCGAGGCACTAAACTTACTCATATTTCTCACCGATGGTATTCAGAGTTGGGAGAGATACTTGAAGAAGAAATTCTTTTTTGAAATGGAGAATTTAGGAAGAAAATCTTTAACCTTTTTTGGGTTTCTCATACCGAGAGAATACAGTTTGAGATAATAGGTATCCTGCGATTGCTGCTGCAGTAAAAGCGAGACCATTTTTGAATAACGGGATTATTTCGCTTGTCCTTGAAATTATTGGTGCCAAACCAAAAATGCCAAATAGCATTCCCCATAAAGGAGAAAGAAGAGCCAAAAATCCAATTGATATGATTTGCCCCTCTTTTCTTGGAGCAGCAGCAAAACCTGCCACTAATCCTCCTAAGATAGAAGTACACAAAGTCCAAATATATTGTTCTTTTGGTAATCCAGGGACAACTTGGCACCCTCCTCTGTTAAGACAAATTTTTACTGCATTAATTGCATCTAATACAGCTCCATCTTCTCCATGATCTTTTACATAATATTGATTCCCAAACCTTGTTTGAAGTTCTACCCAAAATAATCTTGGCATAAAAGCAAAATATGCATCCCCAACATTAAAATTCAATAAATTCCCGCCTCTAGGATCTGCAATTACTAATAAACTTGTTTCATCTAGATCCCAATAATCTTTTATTGCAATTCCAGGGATACTTTCAAATTGAGATAAATATTTAATCTTCCAACCACTTTCGATTTCTAAGTTATTAAGATTTTCTTCTAAAGATATTTTCTGATTAGGACTTAATGTTTTGGCTAAATCGATAACAGGAGTCTTTTCTTCTGGTAAAAGATTTGGATTATTAATAGCTAAAGAAGGCTCATTAAAAATTAAAACTATTAGAGATAGAATTATTCCTAAGAAATAGTTAATCTTTGAATGCATAAAAAGTTTTTTGTCTTTATGTATTTTCGCCGATGAACAGCTTACCCGCGAATAATCCAGAGTGGTTAATAAAAAAAATAATAAAAAAGGGAGGAACTATTAGTTTTTATGACTATATGAACTTGGTTTTGAATGATCCAAATAACGGATACTACGGAAGTGGTAAAGCTAATTTAGGATCTAAGGGGGATTTTGTTACTGCACCATCGATGTCTGATGACTTTGCTTTTTTCTTATCGAAACAAATTTACCAATGGTTGATTCAAGTGAAAAGCAAATCAGTTTCTTTTGACAATCTATCTGTTCTTGAGTTCGGAGCAGGAGACGGAAGCCTTATGAGTGGACTTCTTCATTATTTATTTATTTATAACAAACAATTTTTTAGCAATGTTTCTTTTATCATTATTGAACCTAATAAAGGAATGATAAATAAACAGAAAGAGAAATTAGAAAAATATTTAAATTTGGGTTTTAATATTATGTGGAGAAGCTTAGAAGAGTTAGAAGATAAAAGTTTAAATGGCGTTATCCTAGCTAATGAAGTACTTGACGCTTTGCCAGTAGAAAGATTAATAAATTTAAAGGGTAAAATTTATCGTCAAGGAGTGTCTTTAGATAAGGAAACGGGACGATTATTTTTTAAAGAAATTAAAATTTCAAAAGAGTTAGAAAAAAGTATAGTTTTTGCAAAAGAAAATTTAAATATTTATATTCCTCCTAAGGATGCTCCTGAAGGATGGACTACAGAATGGCATACAGATAATAAAAGTTGGTTAAAGGCTGTTTATGAAAAAATTAATAATGGAATTCTACTTGTAATTGACTACGCCAAAGAGGCTAAAAGATATTATTCATTGAGTAATAATAATGGAACATTAATTTCTTATAAAAACCAAAAAATTATTGAAGATGTTTTTGAGTCTCCAGGAAATTGTGATTTAACTTCTCATATTTGTATTGAAAGTTTAATTTATGATTCTGAAACTTTAGGCTTTGAAACTATGGGTATAGTCAAACAAGGCGAGGCACTATTGTTACTTGGTTTGGCAGAGAGACTTTTTGAAATTCAGAATGAACTAAAGGATGATATCTCGAAGGCTCTTTCAAGAAGAGAAGCGTTATTGAGATTAGTTGACCCAATATGTTTAGGAGATTTTAAATGGTTTGTTTTTAGTAAATTTAAGAACAAGAAAATAAAAATAAAATCAAGATGTATTAGCTAATCGAAATATTTTAAGAATTGTGACTCTTTTATATCATTAAAAATATCAACTTCTCCAATCCCTTTAGGTAGAATAAACCTCATTTTTCCATCGCGTACCTTTTTATCACCCATTAGTATTGTAATCACATCATGCTTTTTGATTTTTGGAGTTTGTGTTGGTAGACCATAACTTTCAATGAGTTTATCTTGTCTTAAAGAATCCTCTTTTAACCATAAATTTTTTTCTGTAGAAATATCTCCTGCAATTTTCATTCCAATTGATATTGCTTCGCCGTGTAGATACTCTCCATATCCACATAAATTTTCTATTACATGACCAAATGAATGCCCATAATTTAATATTGCTCGAATTCCATTTTCTTTCTCGTCTTTGGAGACTATATATGACTTTGTTCTAATTGACTTGTTGATAATTTTTATTAATGATTCGTTGTCGAGATTGAGAATTTTTTCTCTATTTTTATCAATTTCTAAGTATTCAAATAGTTCTTTATCTTTTATCACTCCATATTTGATAACTTCTGCCATGCCTGCTTTAAATTCTCTTATAGGAAGAGTTTTTAGAGTTTCCGGATCAATAAAAACTGCTTTGGGTTGATAAAAAGCTCCTATTAGATTTTTACCTTTTGGATGATTAACAGCTGTTTTCCCGCCTACCGATGAATCAACCATAGATAATAGTGTTGTCGGAATCTGAATATAATCAATACCTCTTAACCATGTAGCTGCAGCAAAACCAGTTACATCGCCTACAATGCCTCCCCCTAGTGCAATCAGCAAGGCATTTCTGTCTAACCCAAACTCAAAAGCAGCATCATATATCTCTCTTAAACTTGCCAAATTCTTATAAGATTCTCCTGCTTTAATATTAAATATTTCAGCACTAAAATTATATTTTTTTAAATCATTAAGAAGTTTACTCCCAAATAAGTTTGAAATTTCTTTATTAGAAACTATTAGTATTTTTCTATTATTGTTTATCCCAATTTGGGTTAGCTCTTTCCCAATGCTGTTTATGATTCCTTGTCGTATTGTAACTTCATATGAATTATTACTTAAAGGAACTATAATTTTGTTCTTATTCACAATACATATCCTGGAAGAGTTTTTTATTAATATTAAAATTTTATTTTTTTATTCTAACCTCATGGTGACTTAAAAATTAGATTAAAATAATCTGTTGTTAAGAATTAAAAATCATAATAAGATCATCATATGACTCAAAAAAGAAATATAAAAAATATTAGTAAAAATTATTCACTAGGAATAATTGGAGGAGGTCAATTAGCCTTAATGCTTACTGAAGCGGCAAACAAAAGAGGAATAAAAGTATGCGTTCAAACTAAATCTTCCAATGACCCAGCAGGCTCAAAAGCAGATTGTGTTATTGAGGCTGATCCTCTTAAGATAAAAGGAAATAAGGATCTAATTAAAAAGTGCGAAAAAATTATTTTTGAAAATGAATGGATTAGAATCGAAAAATTAAATTTAATTGAATCTAATAATATTTTTGTACCAAGCCTGCAATCGATTCAACCTTTGGTAGATAGAATTTCTCAAAAAAAATTAATAGAGAAAATGGGCCTGCCCTCACCAAGATGGATTTCAATAAAGGATTTTAAAATTCTTGAGCATAAAGAAATTGAGGATTGGAATTTTCCCTTAATGGTTAAATCTCTTAAAGGAGGATATGACGGTAAAGGAAATAAAAAAATTAATAACAAAGAAGATTTGAATTCCTTTTTGGTTGGAGCGGAATCAGACGATTGGCTAATTGAAGAATGGATTGACTATAAAAAGGAGCTTGCTCTGGTTGGATCAAGAGATTTTGATGGCAAAATAAGGCTATTTCCCATTGTTGAGACATTTCAAAAAAATAACGTTTGTGATTGGGTTTTGTCTCCAGCTGAAATTAATTATGACTTGAAAACTTTTGTGATTAATATTTTTTCCTCAATAGTAAATGAACTCAATTATGTTGGAGTAATGGGAATTGAATTCTTTTATGGTGATAAAGGACTATTAATTAATGAAATTGCCCCTAGAACTCATAATTCTGCTCACTTTTCTATAGAGGCTTGTACTTCAAGCCAGTTCGATCAATATATTTGTATATCTTCAGGTGCCAAGCCCCCAGATATTAATTTGAATTCTCATGGCTCCTTAATGATAAATTTATTAGGTTTGAAAAAAGATTTCCCTTTGTCAATAGAAAAAAGGATAGAGTTTTTAACACAAATTAAGGGGTCTAACCTTCATTGGTATGGAAAATCTAAAGAAAGTGTTGGACGGAAAATGGGTCATATAACTTTTTTACTGAATGAGAATAATTATTTGAAAAGGAATGAAAAATCAAGAGAAATATTAAATAAGGTAAGAGAGATTTGGCCATCTCCAAATGAATAAAAAAATAAGTTAATATTTAAGTACTGGATCTTTGGTTAAGTTCTTCTTTATGTGCTCTGATCTGACTCTTTTTCGACTTGAGGAGACTGTCGTGATGTAGACGTAAACCAATCATGTAATTGGAAACGAAAACCCACTTTGACTCCTCTTCTGGCTTTCCCAGGTCGACGCTCAGAGGACTGACGGGGATTCGGTGTAAAGGCTTAGGACTGTTGTTGTAACAGCGTTCTGAGCCTTTCTCTATTTCCATGATGTAGAGATGTTTTTCCATCATCTCTAATAGAGGATATAAAAAAATATTTCTAGTAAGTTATCGAATCACTTACTCCATGAGAATTGGAACTATCCTGACATATATGCTTTGTTTAGAAGTATGAATGATTTCCACAGCTTTCGAGTTCCGTTCATGGCTTCCCTTGAATTATTTTAAAAAGTCTTAATTATTTACTGAATATTTACACATACCTGTCTTGAACCTCAGAGTTGCTTATGTCGTGTAAATTTTATACCAAAACTCTAAAAATTATTGATCAAAGATTAGTTTTGAATTCTCCCGAATTAATAAGATTATTTATTAAGTGCTCTTTTTCTGATTTGAGATTTTCTAGTGCTGAATTAGTAAATTGTTCTTTCGCTTCAAATCTTGGTGTTCTAGCTATCTTTTTAGTTGGGAACTTTTTATATGACTTTAATTTCATTTATCTAGTTTGTAGGAATCTGATATTACATGATTCAGAAGCATTTTAAGGTACATACTTTTACAAAATATTAGTTAATTTTTGTAATCCACAGGTTGTTAATATTAACTAACAACCCTGTGGAAAAAACTGTTGAAAAGTAGTCAACAAGAAAAATTTTCAAAAGGAATCATTATGATAATTCACTTCCTTTTTTATTTTTTAAACTAATTTTGAAAATAATTATTTTTAATAAATAGAAGTGTTAAAAATAATTTTATAGAAGAGTGGTCACTTTATTTAATGGATTAAATTTGATGAGAAATAATTATTTTGTAGCCGAAAAATTTATAGGATTCAAAAGATTTGTATGGATTAATTTTTCAATTACTTTTGAAATTAAGTGATTATAAAAAATAAAAACTCATAAGATTCAATTATTTGTTTTTGATTATTTTGAAAAAATATTTTTAAAAATTTTTGATCTAAAGCTTTTTAAATGATAGGTTAATTAAAATAGTAGCTGTATTACATTAGAGCTAAATTATTGATATCAATACTTTATAAAGCTCTTATTCTTTTATTAATCATAAAGATTTAAATAGAAAATAAATCTAATTAATAAAAAATTTATTTAATCCAAGTTTGAGCTCCATTTGGAGAAGTTAACCATCTCCATAGATTTAGTGGAAGAGGAAGAGCAGGACTGGACCACTCTAGCGGATTAGTTTTCCACCAATTAGGTGGGACATAAAAAACCTTTGCTGCAGGAGTTAATATATTAAACATAAGAATAAAATTCAAAAAATATATTAATTTTTCATTACTCCATTTACCAATGTCTTTTATTATTAACATAGAAACTGGTATTAGTGGATAACAAAAAGATATTGATCTCCCTATATCTGCATTTATAGCAATAACCAAGGATGAAAGAAGTATAGGGATTAATAATGAATAGAAAATAATTATTTTTTTATGTCTAACACAAATTGTTAAAGCAACTAAAGGTAAAATCCATAACCATCTAAATCCTAGGAAAATAAGGAAAATAAACTGAGGCCATTTAGATGGATTTAAAACTATAGGAAGGAAATAATCATTTAAAAGGCTAATAAATAATGAATGTTCTTTTTCTATACCCGGACCTATATAACCATTGATTAATGCGAACTTGAATAAAAATAAGATTAATATTCCTATACCAAAAGCAAATATTGATTTGTATAAGTTTAATTTTTGTCCCTCTTTTTGATCCGTAAGATGCCACCATAACAAAAGAAAAGGTATCGATAGAATAAATCTTTCGTCATTAAAACTTCCTATAAAAGTACAAAAAACAATAAAAAAGTAATTCCTTTTAAGTAAAAGTATCGATATTGGTAAAAAAGTAAGTGAATCAGGATGTCCCCAATGGGTATTTGTCCATTGAGTAACCATTGAGGTTGAGATGGCAAATGTACCAGCAATTGATAAGCCTTTGCAAAAATATTTTCGTAATGCACAATATAAAAATGAAAGAGTAAAGATTAGAGCTGAATAAGCTATTCCAGGACTTCCTAATAAAGCCAAAAAATCTCTTCTTTCTCCACACCATCCAAGAAGATTAGCTATTGATGGCTGCAAAATTCTTGTATAAAGTTGATGTCTTTCAACTCCTATCAAGTGACGTGTAAATGGATCAATACACTGCAACAATAAATTATCTCTTCTTGTGGTACCAGAATCTTTACCCAAAAAAAGAATAAATCTAGGCGAATAAAGGAAAAAACTAAGTAACCAAGATATTAATCCAACAAAAAAACAATGTAAGGAATATTTTATTTTAGTAAAAAACATCTTTTAAAAACTATTTAATTTTAATTTAATAATTGAATTGAGAAATTTATCAGAAAATTATGATTATTACTAATTTAATGAAAATCAAAAAATAATAAATTTGTGATAGTTTAAAATATAATTTGCTAGATTAACTAATTATTAATCAAAATGGAAGTGGAAAAAATATCATATGCAAAAACTGTTTATGGTAAAGAAGAAATTAATGCTGTTATAAAATGCCTTAATGAGTCCACCCAAATGGGAAAGTATGCTAGAGAGTTTGAAAAAAATATTGCAAACTTATTCAGTAAAAAATATTGTGCATATCTTAATTCAGGTTCCTCCGGCTTATTTCTATGCATTGACGCCTTGGATTTCCCGGAAGGTAGTGAAGTTATAACTCCTGCATTAACATTTTCAACAACTGTGGGTTGTTTGATTAAAAATAATCTGATCCCTAGTTTTGTTGATGTTGAACCGTTAACATTTTGTATTGATGCAGATAAAATTGAAGATCAAATAACTCAAAAAACAGTCGCCATATTGGCTCCAAATCTATTAGGTAATCTATGCGACTGGCCAAAGATAAGAGAAATAGCAAATAAACATAATTTAATAGTTATTGAAGATAGTGCTGATACTATTGGATCAACTATAGATAATGTAAATACTGGGAGATATACAGACATATCAATAACAAGCTTCTATGGTTCTCATATTATCAATTGTGCAGGTAATGGAGGAGCAATTGCTTTAAACGACGAAAGAACTTTTAAGAAAGTTAAGTTGTTGCGCTCATGGGGGCGGAGCTCATCATTATTCGATGAGAGTAACAGTGAATCAATTGAGAATAGATTTAATATCGATTTAGATGGTATTGAGTATGATTCCAAATTTGTTTTTGAAATGGTAGGTTACAATCTTGAAGGTAGTGAAATAGGAGCTGCTTTTGGATTAGAACAGTTGAAGAAACTATCTCAAAATATTCAAACAAGAAATAAAAATTTTATTAGGCAACAAGAATTCTTTTCTAAATACCATAACTATTTCTCAACCCCAAAAGAGTTACCTAATTCAAAAACTGCTTGGTTAGCTTATCCAATCTTAATAAAAGAGAATGCACCATTTTCAAGAAGAGACTTACAAATATATCTAGAAAAAAATGAAATTCAAACTAGAGTTGTTTTTACTGGAAATGTATTAAGACAACCAATGTGCAAAGGAATTAAAAAAAAGATAGATAAAAGAGGGTATCATAATTCAGATAATGTTATGAAAAATGGTGTTTTATTACCTGTTCATCATGGATTATCAGAAAGTATGTTTATAAGATTGCATGAGACAATTGAAGATTTTCTGAAAATGAATAAATGTTATGCGCTTTAAGAAATATGATTCCATCAGTGAGATATTATATTGGGGCATACCTTATTAACTTAACTTAAATTGAAAGCTATAATTCTTGCTGGAGGAATGGGTACTAGGTTAAGTGAAGAGACTCTCATAAAGCCAAAGCCCATGATTGAGATAGGAAGTAGACCTATACTTTGGCACATAATGAAGATATACAGTTTTTATGGTATTAATGAATTCATAATATGTTGTGGATATAAGGGCTTTCAAATAAAGCAATACTTTGCCAACTATTGGATTAATGAAAATGATATTACTTGTCATATTGATCAGAAAAAAATTGAAATTCATGAAACAAAAACTGAATCTTGGAAAGTTACACTTATCGATACAGGTGAATCTACTGAAACTGGTGGCCGATTAAAAAGAATTGCAAAATATCTCAATGACGAAGATGTTTGTATGACTTATGGTGATGGTTTATCAGATGTGAATATCTCTGAACTTATTAAATTTCACTTTGCTCATAATTTACCGGCTACTATAACCTCTGTTAGACCTCAAGCAAGATTCGGAGCATTAAAAATTGGGGCTGATGGTACTACCGTAGAAAAATTCAACGAAAAACCAATTAGTGAAGGTGGGAGAATAAATGGAGGATTTTTTATTTTAAATTCAAGGGTTTTTGATGAAATAGATTCAGACGAAACAAAATGGGAGCAAGAGCCTCTTGTTAAATTGGCACAACAAAAGAAACTAAAAGCATTTACTCATAATGGATTTTGGCATCCTATGGATACATTAAGAGATAAGAATTATCTAAATACATTATGGAATGAAAATAGAGCACCTTGGAAAATATGGTAAATATAAACTTAGATTTTTGGAAGGACAAGAAAGTAATCATTACTGGACATACTGGTTTCAAAGGAAGTTGGCTGCTTATTTGGCTTATTACACTTGGTGCTGAAGTTTATGGAATATCTATTTCAGAAGGAGAAGAAAGTAACTTATTTAATTCTATAAAAAGAAATATATCTAATAAATTTGATCATAAATTAATAGACATTAGAGATTTAGGAAAAGTCTCTAACGCTATCTCTCAAATCAAGCCAGATATAATAGTTCATATGGCTGCTCAAGCATTAGTACAAGAAAGTTATAAAGATCCGATAACAACTTGGTCTACAAATCTTATGGGTACCATCAATTTATTAGAAAGCGTTAGCAAAATTAAGAATCATTGCGCTTTAGTTTGCGTCACAACAGACAAAGTTTACGAAAACAAAAATTGGTGTTATGGATATAGAGAGAATGATAACTTAGGTGGTGCAGATCCTTATAGTGCAAGCAAAGCGGCTGCAGAAATAGCTATTAAAAGTTGGAGAAAAAGTTATTGTGGAGAAAATAATTTCGAAATATCTAACCTTGGAATTGCGACAGCAAGAGCAGGAAATGTTATTGGGGGTGGAGACTATGCTGAAAATAGATTAATTCCTGATTGTTATAGAGCATATGTCAAAGAAAATATAATTAAAGTGAGAAATCCTAATTCAATTAGACCATGGCAATTTGTACTTGAACCATTGTACGGTTACCTTTTATTAGCTGAAAGACTGTATCTAGATCCTAAAAACTATTCATCAGAATATAATTTTGGTCCGAATAATGACAGTAACAAGACTGTCTTAGAAGTTGTTAAGCACATATCTTCTTGTTGGAAAGTTAGTTATGCTGTTCAACAGGAAAATGATTTTTTTCAAGAAGCAAATATATTAAATTTAGATGTATCTAAATCAAAACAAGTTCTGCAATGGGAACCTATATGGGACTTTGAACAGTCCTTAAATAAGACAGTAAATTGGTATAAAAATATAAAGTTAGGAGGAGATCCATATAAAGAATGCTTGAATAATATAAATTCTTTTCAAACTGAAAATTAATTTATTAAAGTCTTTAATTTTTATAAATTAGAATTATAGATAAATTAATAATTTATCCTATGAAATTATTTATAACTGGTGCGAATGGGACTATTGGCTCTGAATTATGCAAAATTTGTTATTCAAATAAAATTTTCAATAAAATATTTCTTAGAAAAAATAGTATATGTAATCATAAACTGTATAAAGAAAAGTTAGTTCTTGATGATATATCTGAGGTTAATTTTGAAGAATTAAGAGGAACTGATGTTTTTGTCCATCTTGCTTCAGCTGGAGTTGATCAGACTAAAGAAGCTGATCCTAATGAAATTTTTGATTTTAATGTTTTAAAGTCATTAGAATTACTTTTAAAAGCAATAAAGGCAGGGGTAAAAAAATTCATCATAGTAGGTAGTTTTTTTGAATACGGGAAAACAGCTAATTTAACAAATAAAGATATTTCAGTTACAGATCCATTAATACCAACGAGTATTTATGGGGCAAGCAAAGCTGCATTTACTAGTGCCTGTATTGGGCTAGCGTATTCATATGGTGTATCCGTTTATATTCTTAGACCGTTTTATGTATATGGCGAAAACGAATCTAAAAACAGACTATATAAAAGCTTATTAAGTAAAATAAAAAGTGGAGAAGATTTTCATTTAACTGAAGGCTCTCAAATTAGAGATTTTTCAAGTAGTGAAGAAATGGCAACTTTGATTTTTGAAGAGATATTTAAAATTTACAAAGAAAATGAAAAGAAACTTAAAATAAAAAATCTAGGTAGCGGAAGATCAATGTCAATTTATGAATTCGCTAAAAAAATTTGGATAGAAAATAAAGCAAAAGGAAAACTAATAAAAGGTTCTTTGCCCTATAGAAATAATGAATCAATGCGAAGTGTGCCTAATCTTGAACTAATTTTTGAAGATGATATTAAATAATATTTATTATTTTGAAATAATTAAATTTCATTTTTCTAAAGTTTTGAAAACAAGATTTTTCAGAATTTACTCTACTAAGTTAGAAATTTAGACAAAATTATAAATTCTAATAAGATAAAAGTATCAAATATAAATTTGAATATGGAAAATGCAATTAATATTCAATTCATCATTCCAACCTATAACGAGGAACACAACATAAATTCTTTATTTGATACGTTATCGATAATGAAAAAAGAAGTAGAAAAACAATATCTCTCAGATAAGTTTAATTGGTCTTTGTTAGTAGCAGATAATGCAAGTAATGATAAAACACTTGAAACTCTGGATTTCAATGGTAAGAAGTTTGAAAATCTAGAAATTCTTCCATTCTACAAAAACTATGGATTTTCTTTTTCTACTTCATATCTACTGCACAAATCTTCAGGAGATATTTGTATCCTCATTCCTGCTGATGGACAAATACCTATTGAAATTGTTATTAGAGGAATAGTTAATTCTATTGATAGCAATACCAATACTTTATTTGTAAGGGCCCCAGAAACTAAATCAAATTATCTTGGGATAAATATCATTAATAATTTCAAAAAATTGTTTTATTTGATGATAAATAAGTTTAATGAGGAAACTCCAAAAGGTTTTTTTGGAATGGGAGTTTATTTGGGTAATTCCTTAAAACCTGTTAGAGAACTACCTAAAGGTTTTGTTCCTTTTCAAATCAGAACGGTTTTACCTTCTTTGTTAGAGGATTACTCCATACTAAAGTTTAGAGAATTAGATAGAAGTCAAGGGAAAAGTGGGTTTAATTTATCAAGCTATGCAAACGAAGCATTATCTATATTAATTAGATCTGAATATATAAGCAGATATGCCGTGAAATTTATAATTTTGTCAATTTTCTTCCTTTTGTTTGCAGGTAGCTTAATTGTTTTCCTAATAAAGTTATTTATTCCTGGAGCTATTATTCCAGGTTTCACAAGTATAATATTGCTTGTTTTAACATCCTCAATGTTAAACATCATTAGTATTTACTTTATTGCAATAAGATTAGAAAAAATATTATTAATGCCCTCAAATTATTCACCTAGAATAAAAAAAATAAAATAAGGGCTTTTAAATTTCTAAATAAGATTAATGAAATTCATCATTTTTTATTTGCTCTATTGGCAATCTTAGGAATTTTCTTTAATTATCTTTTATCTAACTAAAAGAAATGATTAATAAACAAAGGTTTTAGTTTTGCCCAAGAAATAAACTAAATCATCCCCATTCCCAAACTAATCGTTTCTATTTCAATAGCGCCATGTTGAAAAAAACTTTACATTAAGCCTGATTATTGTTTGAATCATCTTAATGATATTTGTGGGGGTTGATCTATATAGAAAATTCTGTAATAATTAGAATCCCCATCACCTAGGCTCGGCATACAATGCAAGAGTCTTTTTTTTTTTTTTTATTACTAGGTTTACTACATTAACAAAGAATTATCTTCATTATTAAACTTACTTGAGAAAGTATAAATTCAATACAATAAAAATTTAAGGAATGACAATTAACTATATACTCACAGTTAGGATTTTTTTGTAACATAATAAGTTTACATAAAGTAATAATTAGATGAAAAAACTTTTACCTTTCATTGCATTTGCCTTTACTACTGCCTTTACTTTGACGAACAGTACACCTGTAATAGCAGCTGGTTGTAACGGTCATTTTAATAAAAGTGACATAAAAGAGTGCGCTGAAAACGACAACGAATGTCAAACTAAAAAAGCAAAAAAGAATAAGTTAAGTAAAACGGTCAAGTCATAAAAATGACTTCACTTAATTTATTCATATACTCTGCTCCAAAAGACTTAACTGATTTCATTTTCTTCTTAGTGATTGGTTATACCGCAGGCTCACTAGGTCTTATTTAAAAAATGATGAGTACTAATTCTTTCTTTCATATATTTGTAAGCTCAATATTTATCTATATAATGGCTTGTTTATGGCGAGACCTCATTAATCAGAAAGTTAACATCTAAAAATTAATGTTTGTTAGTAAAAATAAATTTAAAAGTCAATATAAGACATTCTTTCGGATAAACTCCTAAAAGCTCTTCACAAAGAACTACAGTGAAAAGAAATATAGGATAAATATCTTACTTGTCAAAAAAAATTAAATCTTCGGATAATTTCCCTTGGGATAATCAAATTGGTAATGATAATTACCAAAAAGAACCTTGGATTCTTAATAAAGGTAAAGAGTATGTCACTATCAAAAAAAATTATGATAACAAAGGATTCTTTTATGTTCAAAAAAACGAAGAGAAACTTCTATCACTAAATCCTTTACAAATCAAATCAACATATAATCAATTAATTGAGTTTGGTTATAAGCTACGAAAAATAAAAATATAATTTTCATACTTCTAAACTTAATCTTTAAGTTAAATTTTTTGTGAGTTGAAAATAGCCGTTCTTATGCAAAGAATATTTATCAAACCAAAGGTTTAGTAAATTATCAAGCCCGATTCCCGATAGATTTTTTTTATTCAGAATTTTATAGTCTGATAAGGCTAATAATAAGTAAGGAAAGATCATATCAGAAACTCCTGTTGGAAGTTTGTTTAAGGGGACACAGTGACCTTTTTCCCAAATTATTTGCATATCTTGAGTAAACAAAGAGCTCCAATTATTAAAATCACAATATAATTTTTCTGGAGGTAA
This sequence comes from Prochlorococcus marinus str. MIT 9515, assembly GCF_000015665.1. NCBI lineage: Bacteria > Bacillati > Cyanobacteriota > Cyanophyceae > Synechococcales > Prochlorococcaceae > Prochlorococcus > Prochlorococcus marinus. The sequence goes on from NC_008817.1 coordinate 696,275, forward strand.
AAGATTAATCTTTAATATCTGCGTCGGATAATTCATATTGGAAGGATGTAGAAATAAAGATTATAAAAACTTCTGAATATTTTACCTATTGTTAGAGAATAAGTATTAAATATTCGTCCTTAGAATTGAAGAATTTACATTAAAAATATAACTAAAAGTGAAGTACAGTGCAACACTTTGTCTATGATTCACTTGTTTTCATTCTTTCTTGGAATTGAAGAAACATGATGAATTTAGAGTAAATTTCATTATCTAGAGTCTGATCCTTCAATTCTTGAGAATTTAAATTATTCTCTTTTAGTAGTTTATTTTTGTACTTATTATCAAATTCGTTATTAACACGCTCAAACCTGTCTTGATTTATTTTTTTCCAATTATTATTTTTCTCATCAATATAAATAACAGGCGATATATTGAAAAGACCTCTTTTATATAATGCTTCTTCAACTAAAATATTAATTATTTTTGAATAACTTAGATTATTATCAACACTCAATTTATTGATTATTTCTAATACATCGTTTCTTGGTATGAAACCTACTCTTCTTTTTTTTGTGGGCATATTAAAGTTCAGCACTAAACTGTAATAAGTGTTGCACTGTATTCGAAGCAAGTCAATAATTCCACTTTTTATTCTACCTTTCACTATTTTATTCGGCCCATTTGGGTATCTTTATTACAAGTCAAAGGATGTACTGTCTTTAGTTGAAGGAGAGCAGTTAGATGCTCCTAAAAAGCAAATAGAAGGAGATTATTAATGCAAGTACTTGGAAGACTTATTTATCTAATAAAAATAAGTTAATTATTACTTACCAAAACCCATGAAGTAGGAATGCAAGCTTAGTAATAAAAGTATTGAAGAGCCAAGATACCAAACAAGGAACCAAGTGATGAAATCAATTTCACTTGACTTCTTCTTTTGCAATTTATCTAATATTTTTGGTAGATAATTAATATTGTATGTAGAGATTCTTAAAGACTTCATAATTAATTGTTTATTTTTAATGAAGCAAAAAAAAAATATCTACGCAAGTTTTTACTCTATTTCTTAAGAAGAATTCGAAATTTCATATATTAAAGTAAGAATAGAATTAACGATAAACAAAAAATTTTAAACCGTACAACTTCGTTTCATAACCGAACAAGTAAATACTTTAATCAGTAATTAATATGTAAGGTAGCTAATACATGCAGTTATGACTGTACATCAAGATTACGAAATAAAGATCAACATAAATGAGTTGATTGAAAAAAGGATTCCTTGTTGTGATTTATTACATCCAAATCATTGTCTAACAGAACAACAAGTTTCCGAAATAGCTCACGACATTCGAATGGACTTAAACCTTCACGACTTATATAAGCAAGTTGACCAGCATATTATGAATTACGTTAATGCAGCTGGTATTGATAATAAAGACCACTGGGTAGAACCCCATCTTCCTGATTTAGATAGAGATATTAAAGAAGAAGTTGGAATAGAATTTGATTGACTCCTTTGTTATTGAAAAAACTCTTTTTTCTCTAATAAATTGAATCAGCTATTTAATAGTAAAATCAACCATAATAAATAATATTTTTAAATGGGTTATAATTTCTTTATATACTCAACAAAACTATTCCCATAATTTGATAACAAATTTATTAGAAATAAAACTATCATCAATGTTTAAATCACCAAGATAAGAGAGCTTTTTAACTTATTATTTATAAACTTTTTTTATTACTTAAATACTTTCAGTTTTCAAAAAGGAAGTTTTTATAGAATTAATAAGTTTTTCTAAGCTTAATTAAGATAATTAATTTTAATAACCATAATAAGTTATGACCAAATTCAACTACAAACTACTACTTATTTCTAATGTAGTAATAAAATTAAAAAATGCTTAAATACTTTGCTTTAACACTAAATGAAATAGGAATTGGAAAATTAGAAATAATTGTGATAGGAATAGTATCTTTATTATTTCCAACATTATTCATAATTGCATCTAGAAATCTTGATGCAAAGGGTGTTTTTGATTGGATGATGGAAAAGCCAAATGATTGGATAGGTAGAAAGTAAAAATATATATATTATTTGAATGTTAATTTTTCTAATTCATATTCTGGGAAGTCAAAAATCTGACAATTATTCTCGAGGCTTAAAATTATATTTCTATTAAGAAGATCATAATCAATATATTGGTTCAAATTATTATTTGAAAATTCTTTATTAGTCTCACCAATTGAAAATTTTAAAGCCCCATCATTGGAAATTCCAAATTTAATTGAGTTGCAATATGTCTTTGAAAATTTTTTAGAAATCTTTAAAGTATAGTTTTCAATAGACTTTTGGGAAAACTCAATAGTATAAGCGGGGGTATCGAATGTAAATAAAAGGAATATAAGAATGATATTAAAAATATTTCTAAACATTGGAAGAAAAAATTCTTTCTAATTTACATTAAAGAGAGATAATTAACAATCTTATTTTTAAATATTAAAAATACTATATCTAATTCAAAATAAAAAAGGATTCTATTTGATTATAAATACCCTTATTGAATAGTTTAAGGCTTTATTGTGTTAGGTATTTTAAACTAAACGATTTTAGGAATAAGAAAAATTTTTTATTAAATAATATACATCCATTTTGATGTACAACAAATTTTAAAAAATAATTTCAAATCAAAATTCAATTTTTTATTCCAACATAAATTGTATTCTCAATCATTTAATCTTGAATGATCAAACATAACTAATAATACTTCTAAAAGGAATTTATAAAATCGAGTTAATACTTTTAAGAAACTCTCCTATCTTAAAAAACATTTGAGAATCAAATGACTAATTAAAAGGTTAAGAAGTGAATCATAAGATACTTGAAGGAAGCCTAAAAAATACTTTTTTTTCAAGGGTCTTGATGATTTAAAAAAATTTTTTCAAAGATTGCTACAAATGATAGAGAATTTTTCTTTTATCATAATTTGATTATTTACTTGAGTTATAGTTCCGAAAGATAACTTGCCAATTAAAAAAAGAGATTAGTTTATGGAAAATAAGCAAATTAATTTTTTTAAAGCTAAAGATATTAATACCGTTTTAAAACCTTATAAAAAGGGTACTGTAGTTAATATCGATAACTTTGAGGCGAGAGAAAGACAAAAAGAATTAAAGACAGGTTTATATGGATGGTATGCAATTTGCCCTTCAAATGTACTTAAGAAAAATAAGATTCATTATTTCTCCTTATTTGATGAACCTCTTCTTCTATTTAGAGACAATAAAAATAATGTAAGATGTATCAAAAATATTTGTCCCCATAGGGGGGCCTCTTTTTATGGTGGATCAATTTCTAATGGAGAATTAACTTGCCCATACCATGGAGCAAGATTCAGTTCTGAAGGTAATTGTCAGAATATTGATAGCATAACTTGTAGACATATTGTTGATAATAATTATGATAATTATGCTAAGAGGATACACTTATCTCAATACAAAACAGTAGAAGAGGATAACTACATTTTTATATATTTTTCCGATAAGTCTGAGATGGATTTGAATAATATTAAAGAAGAGCCATCAATTAGTAATTATGAATTAATTAGTAACGGATTTTCTATTGAAGACTCAGTATCAGAAGAGGTTTTAGTTGATTTTAAATGTGATTGGTCAAGAATAATTGAAAATCATTTAGATATTCTTCACATATTTTGGGTACATGGAGATACAATTCCAGATAAAGAAGTAAATAAAAATGTTTTGGTAAGTTTTAATCAGAAAATAAATATCAATCCAAATTATATTGAAAGCATATATTTCTATAAAAAAAATCCAACAAAAGAATTTATAAGAATAAAGTATATTCCTCCAGGAAGAATTTTAATTTATAAGGGAGATCCAGCTGTTTCAAGGTATGTTCAAGTGCTTGATCATATCCCCTTAGGCGAAAATAAAGCAAGAGTAATTGTTAGACATTACAGGAAATTTCTTAAAAACAAATTACTTAATAACCTAATATTGTTTAAAGAAAATCAAAAAAAGATTTTTTATAAAATTTTTAATGAAGATTACATGATTCTTAAAACCCAGACTTACAATCATAAGATGGGATTAATAAAAAATGATGAGATAAAACTACTTGGTGAAGATAGAATGATTAATTATTTCTGGAATTGGTATAAAAAATCGGAAGAAAAGGATACTCCATGGAAATATATAAATAATAAAGAACTTAACGTTTATGATGAAATTATATTTAAATATCCTCCCGAAATTAAGAAATTAGAAGTAATTAATAATATCAATATAATAAGAAAAGCATTTATAAGATATGCTGCCCCACTTATCTTTTTACTGCTAATAATATAACTTTGATGAAAAAAGTTAATAGACCAGCTTGGCTTAACTGGCTTTATCTTATGATATTTCTTTTAAGCTCAATACAGTTATTTATATTTTGGAGTAGCAAATTTAAGTGACTAGTGATTATTGGCTTGAAGCAAAAAATATTAATTGTTTTAAGAATGGATATGAAGTTGTCAAGGATTTAAATTTAAAACTGAAATATAGTGATAACGTGGTTTTGATTGGACCAAATGGGTCAGGGAAATCATCTTTATTAGAATTAATAAATAGAGATATTTATCCAGTTATTAAAAAAAATGTGGTTTTTAAATTATTTAATGAAGAGCTTATCAATATATGGGAACTTAGAAAAAAAGTTAGTATAGTAAATTCTGATCTTAAGACAAGAATTAACCCTAAGCTAAAAGTTTTTGATTTAATTATTAGTGGTTTATACGGCAAATACTGCAAAATAACTGATAAATCAAAAAAAGATTATTTATTAGTAGAAAACCTGATAAATAAAATGTCCATAATAAATTTATCTCAAAAATATTTTTCTCATTTGTCCGAGGGAGAAAAACAAATTGTACTAATAGCTAGAGCATTAGTAAAAAAACCAGATATTTTAATTTTAGATGAGCCAATTGCTAATTTAGATTTGAAATCAAAATTTTATGTGATAGATCAAATTAATGAATTAAATAAATTAAAAACAACAATATTTTGCGTAACTCACGATATTTCAATGATTACTGAAATGTATAACAGGATCATAATGTTGAAGGACAGAACGATAATTGCAGATGGAACTCAAAGTGAAACTATGATTAATAAAAATATAAATAATTTATTTGATATTAATATTGAACTTAGAAGACATAAAGAAACCTGGCATATTTACAGGAAATCTAAACAACGACTATCAAGAAAATAATCAAGGCAATTACAAAATAAATAAAATTTTTATTTTTAAGTGGAGAAAAAGATTTATTTCTAAAAGAAGAGGAACCACATTTAAAACAAACCATTCTGCCCCCTAATGATCTATCAGAAACAAGATCTGAGCTGCCGCAATTTAAACAGATTTTATTAGAATTCATTTCTTGTTTTAAAAAACTCTAGTCATCAATAAAATTATATTCAATAATTAAATGTAAAGAAAAACATCAGAACAAATAATGTAAATAAGAATTTATTGCAACAAGTGCAAAAATGACGCATAATTGATAATAATTCTCATTATCAAAATAAATTATGAATTTCCGCACTTATGGGGAGTTCTCATCTAAGACAGTAAGAATAATAACTGGTCAGTCAGTTCTTATAGATCCATCATCAAGACCAAAAGGTACCTGTCTTGAAGTCGAGAGTGGAATTGCAAGAGTATATTGCCCTTGCGAAGAAACAGAGGGTATGACTCTTGCTTTTTTACAGTCAGGAGATCAATTAAGAACCGATTTATTATGTAGTGAAGGGGTTTGTGTAGAAGCTTTAACCGACTTATCATTTCATAGTAATGTAAACATTTCTGAAAATATTGGATTTGATGCTGTTAATGAGTGGACTCTTCAACTCCTAAGAATTAGACATTTAGGCAATGCTGAACAAAGATTACAAGCTCTTTTCTCAATATTAGTAAACCGTTTAGGAAGAAGATGTGGTCAATGGTGTGAATTACCTTTTAGACTTACTCATGAAAGGATAGGAGAATTAATAGGGTCAACAAGAGTAACTTCAACCAGATTAATTTCTAAACTACGTTCATCAGAGTTGTTAATAGCACCAATTGGAACTCAGACAGTAAGTGTAGCCCCTTCTTTTATTGAATCCTCACCTCTATAAATAATTATGTATAGATCAGAATCTATAATCAATAACTTATTTCTAGAAGTTGATTCATTAAGTCTAAGGATTACTAATATTAAAAATGCTTACTACAACACCTTTCATGATGGATTGCGAAAGAGATTATTTAATGAGGATAAGAATATTACTCAAAGATTAAATGAGATATATTCAATAGCTAAAATGTTAAAACAGAGGACAAGTGAAAATATAAACTTTTCTAGTTTATTGGTAGAAAAATGTCAAAGAACTATTGAGCAAAAAAGAACAGAAAAGAATTTATTTTTTCTTTAATTCAGTATCAATCAAGAGAATTGCAGAAGGTTGATTCTCCGCAAATTTAACTTTTCCTAGTATATGAGCAAATTCATCTTCAGATTTTGTTTGGGCTTCAATAATCGGGTCAAGGAAAACATTGCTTCTCGTATCTGAAATTCTCTCTGCAATTGAATATAGCTGTTGTAATGAAGATGTTAAATCAGCCTCCATATTGAATGAATAAGATATTAAGTCTTCAATTGAATCCCATGTTTGAATTGGTGCAGGTAAATCTTTCAAGGTTACGGTTTGGCCACGAGCTATAAAATAATTAGCGAATTTATAGGCATGTTCCATCTCATCCTGAGCTTCACGGAGGAAGTAAGAGGCAAAGCCATCTAAATCTCTTTCTTGGAACCATAAGTAAATAGAAAAATATTGAACATTTGCATATCTTTCCATCGTTAGATGATCATAGAAGTTGTCCAGCAACTCAGCATCCATTTGCTGAGCAACAGCTCTTCCAGAAGGACCCAAATTAATTAATTTGTTTGCTTTTAAATTATTCTCAATCATTTTTATTTATTCATGTAATTAAATAATACAACATTTTGTATAATTTGGTAATTTAATGGAGATAAAAAATACATAATTCAATATGATAATGAATATCAATAGCAAAATTAATGAAATGAATTTTGAAAATGATTATCCTAATTTGCTATTTTTCAAAAAATATTATGAAAATAAAAAAAAGAAATGTAAAAAGAAAAAATGCTCAAACTGGAAGGGAGGCAAGTGTAATTGCCTATAAAAATTTCTAAATAAAAACTTTATGTGCTCCTGGATATATAAAACAAAAGCTATCTTTAGTAATACTTAAAAAACAATTGTCACCAACATTAAAACTATTATCTATATTCGTTTTTACCCTTAAAGTTTCACCTGAAAAAGCTAATTTATAAATAAAATACTCACCCAAGAATTCTTTTGAAACAATTTTCGCGTCACCATCTTTAGATTTTTGAATATCAATAAATTTTGGAGATATTGACATATATTTGAAATTTTTATTTTTTTTTAAATACGAAGTTTTTAATGATCCTAAGCAACACGAGTAAGAGTTTTCATTTTTTTTGAGTTTAAGAATATTGTTACCAAGAATGAAACTACTTACAAAAAGTGTTTTTGGGTTTCTTAATAGTTTTATAGGTGAGTCAACTTGATGTATTTTACCTTCATTCATTACTGCAACCTTATGGCAAATAGACATTGCTTCTTCTGGATCATGTGTGACCATTAAGCCACTAGCATTACAGTTTCTAAGAATATTTGGAAGCTCACTTCTCAATTTTAATTTTACGTGCATATCAAGACTACAAAATGGTTCATCTAATAATATAAAGTTAGCTCCAGGTGCTAGAGCTCTAGCAATAGCGAGCCTCTGTTTTTGTCCTCCTGATAATTCATGTGGATACCTATTAGTAAATTTATCAAGCCCAACAGTATTTATTAGAAAATTTACTCTAGATTTATTTTTTTTATCTTTTAAACCAAACATTGCATTTTCTAAAACAGTTAAATGTGGGAACAGTGCATAATCTTGAAAAACCATTCCAATATTTCTTCTTTCTGGAGTTAATATATTATTTCTAGTTGAAATTTCTTTGTTATTTAAAATAATTCTTCCTTTATAAGGATATTCAAATCCTGCTATTAACCTTAAAAGAGTAGTTTTCCCACAACCAGAAGGTCCGAGAAGACCTAATAATTCACCACTTTCAATTTTCAAATTAATTGCATTTAATATCCAATTTGAAATTTTTTGATTAGTATATTTATGATGTAGATCATCAATTATTAACGCCTCTTTTGTCACAAAAAAATTTTTTATCTAATTTTTTAAATTAGCAGAAAATATTCTTTCCCTATAGCACCCGTATAATTTTATACAGCCACTAAAATAAAATTAATGAAAAAGAGTGAAAGAGCAGAAATAATTCTTAAAGAACTAAATAAACTATATCCATCACCACCAATTCCTCTTGATCATACTAATGCATTTACTCTTCTTGTTGCAGTGGTATTAAGTGCCCAGTCAACAGATAAGAAAGTTAATGAATTAACTAAGAAATTATTCAAAGTCGCAGATACTCCGCAAAAAATGGTAGAACTTGGTGTTTCTAAAATTTATGAGTACATAAAACAATTAGGTCTATCAAACCAAAAATCTAAAAATATTTACCTTTTATCAAAATTAATAGTCAATAAATTTAATTATCAAGTACCTAATTCCTTCGAAGATCTTGAATCACTTCCAGGAGTTGGCCATAAAACTGCTTCAGTTATTATGTCTCAAGTCTTTAATATCCCCTCTTTCCCTGTTGATACACATATACATCGTTTATCTCAAAGATGGGGTCTTACAAAAGGAGATAATGTAAGGCAAACAGAGAAAGACCTTAAAAATTTATTTCCAATCTCAGAGTGGAATAAATTGCATTTACAAATTATCTTTTACGGAAGAGAATTTTGTACGGCAAGAGGATGTGATGGAACAAAATGCTTAATGTGCAGAACATTATATCCTAATAGAAAAAAGAAATTTGTATGTAAAAAGCCTTAAAATTTTATTATACTAACCATGTTTGTTTTAAAATTATGAGAATAGCAATTACTGGAGCTTCCGGTAAAACAGGTTACAGAATAGTCGAAGAAGCTCAAAAAAAAGGATTTAAAGTAAAGAAGATAGTTAGAAAAAATTCAAAAGTTATAGACGACTCTAAAAATACAGAAACGTTAAGATTTTCATTAAATAATAAAGATGCTTTAGATAAAGCTTTAGAAAATGTAGATGCATTAATAATTGCGACTGGAGCAAGAGCCTCAGTAGATTTAACTGGTCCTGCGAGGGTTGACGCTCTAGGTGTCTACAGACAATTGCAGAGTTGTAAAAGAGTTGGTCTTAAGAGAGTTGTATTAGTTAGCTCTTTATGTACTGGTAAATTGTTTCACCCACTAAACTTATTTGGATTAATTCTTATCTGGAAAAAGATAGGTGAGAATTTTCTAAGAAATCCATTTTTTGAATGGACAATAATTAGACCTGGTGGATTAAAGGAAAGCGAAATAATAGATTTAGAAAATATCGATTATACAAATGAGGATACTCAATTCAAAGGCTCTATTCCTAGAAGACTTGTAGCAAAATGTTGTATTGACTCACTAAGTAACAAACAATCTATAAATAAAATAATTGAAGTAACAAGTTCCAGTAAGAATAAAAAAATTTCTTTTAAAAAAGCTATGCAAACTATCTAAAAGATGTAAAAATAAACATAAACTATGAAGATAAGCCCAAAGATTGATGCATTGCAATTAATGCTCACTGACTTACGAACCAGAAATGAGCCCATAAGGCATAAAGCAGCATTTAAAGGGTGCCAACCTGAGTTTCAAAATCTTGTTTCTAGATTAATAAAACAGTTAGAAGATGAATTAAATACTGAAAAAGTTATTAATAGAAATAATTAGTTTTTAAATTTTATTTAAATGAATTTAAGTAATCAAATTGAGCTTGCTTTGAAAGTTCATCATATCCCCCAAAAAATTTATCATCTAAAAATATCTGGGGAAATGTTTCATGGTTGCTTAAAGAATTAACTTTTTGAAAGTCTTTATCATTTTCAATTAGGACCACTTCATGCGGAATAGATAATGAATCGAGTAATCTAAGGCTTCTTTTCGACCATGGACAACTTTTTAGAATATATGCTTTCACTCGAGCTTGTTTTTTTATTGAGTTTTGATTTGAAATATTAATAGTTTTGTTTTCAAAAGAGACTAATAATATATCAGTTCCTTTTTTAACAATCGAACCCTCCTCTAAATGCCCCCCTATAACATTACATCTCTCATCAGCGAAACTTAAATGGAGATGAACAACTCCTTTATTAAAATGTCCATTTAGAGATACTATTTCTAGATTACCTTCAAATATATTAACTTTTTGATCCCCAGGACACTGAATACAAGCCTTACTAAGATTGCCTACTACGCCGGAGACATACCCATATAGATTATTTAAAAATGAAAATTCTTTAATACAAATTATCAAATCAGAATCGGGACCTAGCTTTAAGCTATGAGGTTGCATTAAGGTAACTATAATGATCTAATAATATAAAATATGATGATAGCGGTTTGAAAAAGTTTTCAAATTCTTTAGGATTTTGTTAGAACCTAAAGTTAGACAAAAGTGTAAAAATTATTTTATAAAAAAAATTGTTAAACAAAAATAAAATTTTTAAAAGATTTTACTTAAATATTCCAAATATTTTGACAATATCTAGATTATTTCTAGTATTTCCTCTAATCCTATTTTTAGAACTAACCAAAACCAAATTTGTTTTTGCTTTAATTGTTCTTGGTGGAATAACTGATTATTATGATGGATTTTTTGCAAGAAAATTAAATTTAAAAACTAAGTTTGGAGCTATTCTTGACCCATTATCAGATAAAATATTTCTGTTAATACCATTAATATGGCTTTGTAAGATTAAGTTAATACCTTTTTGGTCATTATCAATAATATTATTTAGAGAATTAATAATATCTGCATTAAGAACAAGGATAAAAGATGGTTTGCCAGCCTCTCAGCTAGGAAAATATAAAACTGTTTCTTTCTTTATTTCATTATTATTATTTTTTCTACCATTTGAAATAGATTCATTTTCTAATTTAGGAATAATATTTTATTGGCTAGGGTTTATTTTATCTCTTATAACTTTAATAGATTATTTAAGAGCTAAAAAGAACTTTATCTGAGTTGTTATCAAATTCCTCGTCTTTTTTAAGATCATAATCATTAATAAAACTGTCTTTCAAACCTCTCAATAAATCAAATTTTGGTTCCCAATTTAAATCATTTTTTATTTTGGATATATCAGTTTGATAATGATTTAATCTTATCGGGAAATTCTTTCTTGATTTGGTATCTAATTTTTGAAAATCGAATTTATTTAAAAAAATATCTTTTTTATTTAAACCACAAACCTCTGCACACATATAAATTAAACCCTTGATAGTTACTCCTTTATTTCCAGAGCAGTTATATATATTATTTTTTGATTTTTCAAAATCTAAACACCTAATCATTACATCACTTAGATCGGAAACATGTCCTAACTGAGTAATCAAGGAACCATCAGCAGGAATCGGGATTGTTTTAAGATGAAAAAGTCTTTCAAAGAACCAATTTTCAATTTTATTATAATTTCCAGGACCATAAATATAAGTAGGTCTAAAACTTGTAAAAGGTATCTTTTGCTTAACTAACCAATTTTCAGTTTCGAATTTCCCTTTGTGTCTACTATTAGGGTCTAGGGGAGCATTCTCGGATAAAGGTAATTCATAATTATCTTTATAGACTCCAGCAGAACTAACATAGATATATCTATGGAAAGAATCGGCTAAAATCTCCATAAGAAGTTTAGTTTGTTCTAATTCACGACCAGATATATCGTAAATCACATCATATTTTTTATTTTTTAGTTTAAGTAAACTTTCAATGTTATTTCTATCACCTTTTATTAAATTTGTATTCTCAGGATTAGATTTATTGCCCCTTGTAAAGATATCAATATCATACTTATGATTGAGCAACTTACCTACCAAAGACTTTCCAACAAATCTTGTTCCACCCATTACAAGAATTTTCATATTTCAAAAGTATTAAACAAAAGTAGTAATCTTAATTAGAACTACATAATGAATAGTACTACTAAGAAGTAATTAATGAAAAGGATGAATCAATGAAATTAATTCCAGCAATAGATTTGATGAATGGTAAATGTGTAAGACTTTTTAAAGGTGACTTTAACAAGAGAAAAGACTTCTCTAGAAAACCTTATGAGCAAGCTAAATATTGGGAAGAACAGGGTGCAAAATGTATTCATATCGTTGATTTGGATGCCGCTAAAAGCGGATATCCATCAAATGATCAATCAATTAAAAAAATTGCCAAAGAAGTCAATATTCCTATCCAAATTGGAGGGGGTATAAGATCTTTAGAAAGGATTGAACAATTATTTTCATACGGTGTAGATAAGGTAATAATGGGTACCTCAGCTATTGAAAATAAAGAACTAGTTAAAAATCTATCAACCAAATTTCCAAGAAGAATAATTATTGGAATTGATGCAAAAGATGGGAAAGTAAGCACTAGAGGATGGATAGAACAATCAGATGTATTAGCCACAGATTTAGTAAAGGAATTTTCCAAGTTTGAAATTGCCAGTTTTATTGTCACCGACATCAATACTGATGGAACCTTAGAAGGGACAAATGAAGTTTTTATAAAAAAGATTCTTGAAATTACTGATATTCCTGTTATCGCTTCAGGAGGAGTAGGTGCAATTTCTGATTTATTGTCATTAACCAAATTTGAACATTTAGGACTATGTGGAGTAATAGTAGGAAAAGCACTTTATGAAAATAAATTTAAGATCAGTGAAGCTAATAACATATTATCTCCTGAAAGATTACAAGATATTCCAATTAATAAGGACTATTTCGCTTGAAAATACAAGAATTATTTATGTGGCACTGGTTTTTACAAGATTTGTTAGTTAATTTTGAATGAGAGGTAAACTTTGAGCATTGGAATTAATTAAGAAGAAATCACTCCTAATTATTGCTCCAAGCTTAATTGCAGAATCATTATCATTAAAATTAACTTCATTAGATAATAATTTAAATATCTCATTAAATGGTAATACTAAAGGGTTAAATCCAGATTTAATAATATGGAATATCCTTAATTACCAATCAGAAGAACTCATAAGATTGGAACTATTAAGATTAAAAGAAAGATTTGATGAATCAAAAATTCTTGTAATTTTTTCTGGTGAGCTCATAAATAAAGCAAAAGTAGCACCAACTTTAAATAGTGAAGGTTTACTTTTAAACCCTAGTGTAGATAAGGTTCTTGAATCGATAAATATCATTATAGAAGGGGGTAGAGTTTTTGATCTTTGTAATAATCCCTCAGTCAAAAACAACAAAGTAAAAGAACTTACTTTTAATCAAAAACTATTATCTTCAGGTCTTAAACAGATTGATACAGAGATTAATTATATTTTTAAATATGTAAATTCTGACTCAACCCCCGAATTTTATAAGTTTATTTTAAAAGGAAGATTAAGAGAGCTTATTACAGCTAAATCTTTTCTTATATTTTTGTGGGGTAATTCATTAGAACTTTATTCAGAAGCTATTTACACTGAGAACAAAATTAACTTTGAAAATAAAGATAATAATACTATTTTTATAAAAAATAAAAATTCAATTGAAATTTGGGATTTAATTCTTAAACGACTTAGTAAGAGATATAACACAACTAATTTTGATGTTGACTTTAATAATTCATCTATCATTTTGTCAGGAATGAAAAAAGAATTTATTTCACGTTTAATATGTAAAATGCTTGATGAACTTGATAATTTAATAAAAAACATAAAGGAAAACTATAAAGAAAAAGACTACAAAGAGGATTTCAATTCTCTTATTGAAGAACTAAGGCTTAATACTATTTCAAACATAACTGAAAGTTATTTTAGAGTTAAAAAAGATGGTGAATCCATCTCACTAAATGAATATATTCATAAAGAAGTAACCTGTAACGAAATAGATAGAGAATCTCATGATTCAATAATGTTTATCGATCCAATAATAAAAAATGAGCCAATAGATTATGACGGCAAATTTTTACCTTTATATGAAACAGAATCATTTATTGTTCTTGAAAATATAATATCTAATTGGATAATAAGAAATTGCAATTTACTAGCTTCTGAAGTATTTAATATTTGTTCAAGTTGGCCAGAATTAAGAACGATCCTCATAAATCCCCAATTGCAATCTACAAGATCCTTTGAAAGATTTAGAAATAATATTAATAACTACAATAGGTGGCATGAAAATATCTATATGCCTATTTATTTATATGAAAGTAAACGTGAATATATTGATATAATTGATTCTAAATTCACTAGATATTATAAAAATGAGAATAGAGAAAAAGAATTAGAAAATTTAGAGTGGTTTCAAAAACAAGTTACTTTATTAGTTGAAATTAGAGATGCAATAGCTCCACAGCTTGAAATTGCTGTAAAATATATTGGTAACCTTTTAGTGAGTTTCTTAACAAAAGTAGTTGGCAAAGCTATTGGATTGGTTGGGAAAGGCATCTTACAAGGTTTAGGTAGATCTAGTACAAAATAAAATTCCAAACTTTAATGAAGCTATTTCAATCAATACTTATTTTATTAATCTTTTTAACTTCTTATCCAGTTAATGCTAGTAGAGATAGTGATAGTTATGACGGAAATATTTTTCCAATATATGCAGGAAATGGTGCAGTAGTACCTCCTCAAACAACTATTGAAGAATCTTTAAAAAACGAAAGGGTTTCTGTTTTGTTTTTTTATCTTGATGATAGCTCTGATAGTAAAGCTATGGCACCAGTTATTTCTGGTTTAGATCTAATATGGAGAAATAATATTGACTTGATAGCTATTACCACAGATGAATTACAAAGCGATAACTCAGAAACAGACTTATATCAACCCAAGCACTATTGGAATGGTTTAATCCCTCAGACTATAATTTTGGATAGCAATGGACAAGTTAGATTTGACATGAATGGCATGGTTAATATTGATGATCTGAATAAAGTTATTGGTGAATTAAAAGGAATAGATATAAGCGATTCTTCATTCTCAGTTGAAAGCTTTAACGAATATAACAGTATAATTTCAGAGAAAAAATGATCCCTAATTAGTTTTTTAAATAAGAATCACATGTTTATACTAAATATATTTTTCATATTTTTATTGATATTAATTATTTCTGATTTATTTATTAAATACTTCCCAAAAACAAATTTAGTTTTACTCCCTGTAGATTTTAAAGTAAGAAAAAAGGAAAATAACAGTGAGGTGATTATTGATTTAAAAATAGTCAATAAAAGTAAATCTAAAGAAACTATGGTTTCTAACCTTAATATAGATTTAGATTTTTTTAAAAGTAAAAATAATCAATATCTTAAAGAGTTGGATTATGAACAAAGTATTTATATTTATTCTGGATCCTCAAAAAAAAATATAAATAATTATTGGCCAACAACAATTATACAAACAAACTCAAAACTGTTTATACAAGTAATTATAAAATTCAAAGATAGTGATTTGAGAAACAAAATTAAATATATATGGTTAAAAGTGTTTTGGGATAATTACGGTCATTTTGGAATAACTAAAAAGCAAGATGGTTTATTAGTTAACTTGAATCAACATAATCAAAACAAAAAAGAGCTAATTCATATTCCTCTGAAACAAAATTTCAAAGCTATAGCTGTTAAAACTGATTTGCTTGGATCATTTGATAATCCAATAGAAACTGTTATGAAATACTGTAAAAACGTCGTAAGAAAAAATGATATTTTAACCATAGGTGAGACACCGTTGGCAATAATGCAAGGTAGGTATATATCTCCTCAAAATTTAGAATATAGTACATTTTCAAAAATATTATGTTATTTTTTCCACCCAACAAGTAGTTTGGCAACGGCTTGTGGAATGCAATTACTAATCGATAAAATAGGAGTGACTCGGATAACTCTTTCCTTGCTTTTGGGAGTGCTTTTTAAGTGTATTGGAGTAAAAGGAATATTTTATAAATTAACAGGTTTTGAATCCTCACTAATAGATGACATTAGTGGGACAGTTGTTCCTTATGACAAAAGCATAGTTATGGGTCCAATTAAGACTAAATTATTTTGTGATAAGTTATCAAAACAGCTTGGTGTAGAAGTGGCAGTAGTTGATGTTAATGATCTTGGTGGTGTGAAAATATTAGCATGTTCAAATAATTCATTGAATAATATACTCAATGAAATCTTAAAGGTTAATCCAGCAGGCAATTCTGATGAAAAAACACCTATAGTGTTAATAAGGAAAAATCAATAAATGAAACAAGATACAAATCATGTTTTAAATTACAATGATGATAAAAAGGCAACCTTTGAGGAACTTCATATTCGTCATTTAAATTTATTATTAGATTTAAGAAGTAAAAAGCTAAATAATTGGTTTTTAAAAATGGCGATTATAAACACTTTTGATGACTTAAAGATTTTTTTAAATCACTTAAAAAAAAATAAACATAAATGCATTATTGCGATTAAAGAAAAAAAAATTATAGGTTATTTAAATATATTTCCCCTAAACGATAAAGGAACTTGTTTAAAAATATCAAACCCTAATCTAATAAAGATTAATTCCTCTATAAATGAAAAAGATTTGATAGTGGGATTGATTAAGAAAGCAATCTCAATTACAGATATGAAAACTTCAAGCTGGGTTATTAATTCTGATTTAGAAAATAATCACCTTATTTCAAGCGCGCGAGAATTAGGTTTTCAACCACTAGATAAGGTTAAACTTTGGAGTAAAAATAAAATTAATAAATCTATTAATAATGCAAATAAAAATTCTTATTCAATTGATGAATTTCAAAAAATTAATAAATTAAATTTTATAAATGTACTTAACTTTATTCGTTCAAATCAATCGCCTTTAACAAGAGCAATTTTGGATCTTAGTCAAAAAGACATCTCGAATAGAAATGATTTAAATAGTGGTGCTGTAATTTATAGTGATTCGGTATTATGTACAATCTTAAAAGATATAAATTTTCAAGATAGTAGAATTTATACTTTAACCATTGGCAGATGTTGGGATAATAGATTAAATCCTATTTTAAAAGACATCTTAAATAATTTTTTTGAAAAATCTCCTCAGTCGATAATTAAAACTCATGAAGAGAATACTGAATTAAATTCTTATCTAGAAAATTCTGGTTTTACAGATAAATTCCAAGAAATTATCCTTGTTAGAAATACTATTATTAGGAATGAATATAAACAGACTAATAAAATAAACCAATCATTAGAATCAATTTTTGGAAAATTAAATCCGCAAGGCAATGCTTACCCATCTCCATTTCCTTTGAAGTCCAAGTGAAATATTCTAAGCCTAAATCTAAATCAATATTAAGTTTAGATATAGGGACAAAAAGAATAGGATTAGCCTATTGTGATTCACTATTTATTACGGTAAATATTCTTCCTGCATTAAGGAGAGAAAAAAACAAGAATGAGTTCAAAACTATTAAAAGCCACATTAAAAAACTTAATTTAACTGGTTTTATTGTTGGCTTACCACTTGATGATAAAGGGAGAATGACATCTCAAGCTTTTGATTGCAAAACTTATGGGGAATATCTTTTTAATGAGTTAAAACTCCCATTCTCCTTTGTTAACGAACATAGTTCAACTTGGGAATCAGAAAACAGATTCGGGGTCAAGAAAGATAAATCAGGGCTTATCGATAGCTTATCTGCCAAAGTAATTCTTGAACAATGGATTCAGGAAGGTCCTGAGTTAAAAGAATTAATGGGTAATAAACAAATATAATATTAGTATAAATCTATATAAGTTAAATCAAAAATGAACGATCATAAATCCCAAGATAATTACGAGGCTCAGACTCTTATTTTAAATGACTCAAATGGAAATGAATTATTTTGTTATCTCGAACAAATTGTAAAAGTTGAAGAAAAAGAATATGCATTATTAACACCAGTTGATACTCCAGTAAGTCTTTTTAAAATAAATGATAAAGAGGAACCAGAATTAATTGAAAAAATTGAGAAAAATGAACAGGTTTTAAAGAATGCTGATGCCGTACTTCAAGAACATGATCTGAAACTTATAAGGTCCGCTGTAACATTAACTGTATCAGGGGAACTCGAAGAGCCTATTTATGATGAGTTAGAAGAAGATGAACTTGATGATGAAAGTGAGACATATGAATTACTTGTAAGTTTTAATTTGTTAGAGCAAGAATACGGATTATATATCCCTTTAGATCCTTTTTTTATTGTTGGAAAAATTATAGGGAAAGGGGCCTCACTAATTGAGGACGATGAGTTTGATAAAGTCCAGCCTTTAATCGAGTCTGAGTTGGAAAAGAGTAGTTTGTAAAATAATGAATTCTTTTGTAAAAGCCGATTGGGATTCTAAACTACCCATATATGAGATATCTCATTTAAAACTACAAAAAGAAGGAATTAAAAGCTTATTAATTGATGTTGATGGTACATTATTAAGCCGACAATCAAATGTAATTCCAATAAATGTTAAAAATTGGATCAAGGAATCAAAAAAGTTATTCTCTATGTATTTAATAAGTAATAACCCTTCTGATAAACGTATTAGAAAGATAGCCAAGGAATTAGATCTCAGATATAAATCAAACGCACTAAAACCAAGAAAAAAAATTACTTTAGATGTAATTTCAGAAATCAAAGAGGATTCGCGAAACATCGCTATAATCGGAGATCGAATCTTTACGGATATAATCGTAGGAAATAGATGTAATATCCAGACGATCTTAGTAAAAAGATTAAGCAGAGAGGGTTTGCCGATAAAAATAAATTTAACATTAATACTAGAAAAATTGATTTCTACTTTTTTAAAATGAAAACGTGGGTCGTTAAAGTTGGTACTAGTATTCTCAGAGGGACAAATGAGAAATCTACAGAACAAGTAATAGAAAGTTTATGTAAATCTTTAACAAGTTTTATTTTGAGGGGTAATAAAGTGGTTCTAGTAACCAGTGGAGCAGTTGGATTAGGATGTAATAAATTAAATTTGAATAGAAGGCCAAAGGAACTTAGTTCTCTACAAGCTGTAGCTGCTGTAGGACAAGTAAATTTAATGACTTTGTATGATAAAACAATGAAAAAGCTAGGTCATAATATAGCACAAATACTCATAACAAAAACTGATTTCAATTCGCGTGAGTCTTTCAATAATGCATCCAAAACATTTAAAAAATTAATTGATCTTAATGTCATCCCGATAGTTAATGAAAATGATTCTATTGCTAATGAAGAGCTAAAATATGGAGATAATGATACTCTCTCTGCATTAGTTGCTTTAGCAATTAATGCAAATAAGCTTATTTTATTAACTGATATA
Organism: Prochlorococcus marinus str. MIT 9515; assembly: GCF_000015665.1. Classification (NCBI taxonomy): domain Bacteria; kingdom Bacillati; phylum Cyanobacteriota; class Cyanophyceae; order Synechococcales; family Prochlorococcaceae; genus Prochlorococcus; species Prochlorococcus marinus. Next base: position 715,815 of record NC_008817.1, read on the forward strand.
GAAAATTTATATTCTAAAGATCCCAGAAATAATAAGGATGCTCATCCAATAAGAGAAGTTAATACTAATGAATTAAAAATTATTAGAGATAAAAATAATAAAATTTATAATAATGAATGGGGGACAGGAGGCATTACTACAAAACTTATTGCTGCTGAAATTGCTACAAAAGGAGGAATAGAAGTTCAATTGGCCGATGGCAGAAATGAAAATAATTTAATAGATATTTTTAATGATAAAAAAATAGGTACAATATTTCATCCTTTAGATAAACCTGTTGGTAATAAAAAAAATTGGTTATCTCATGCGATTAAAACTGTTGGAGAAATTACTTTAGATGAAGGTGCATGTTTAGCTATTGTAAAAAAAGGAGCGTCTCTTTTAGTCGTTGGAGTTAAAGAAGTAGAGGGAGATTTTACGGTTAATCAAGCTGTTAGAATTGTAAATACAGATAAGAAAGAAGTCGCAAAAGGTATAACATCAATGAGTAGTGATTCTCTAAAAAGAATTTTAAATAAAAAAGAAACCATTAATTCATCAATGATAGTGGTACATAGAGATGTTCTTGCTCTTTCTTAAAAAATAAATTAAAAAATGTTATTAAGTAAATTGGTTGATCTTATAAAAAGTGGAAATTCAAACTTTATTAAAGCAAATATATTTGAAAATATAGATATACAAAATGCTGCTTCTTTAGATGTCGCATCAAAAAACCAAATATCCTTTTTAGAAGAAAACAATATATTAAAAGAGAATTTAGGTAGAACTGCCGTTTCAGCAATTATCACATTTAACAATAGTGAAATATTAGGTTTACTTGAATCAAAAAATATTTCAAATATAGTTGTAGAAAATCCCAGAATCGCATTTGCAGAAGTATTAAATTACCTTTATGAACAAATCAATTTCAACCCAGGTATTGATGATTCGGTTGTCATGAAAGAATCTTCAAAACTAGGAGAAAATTGTTATCTAGGACCAAATGTTTACATTGGCGAAAATACAGTAATTGGTAATAATAATAAGATTTTCCCCGGCACAACTATTTTAGGAAATGTCCGATTAGGAGATAACAATATAATTCATCCGAATTGTGTGATTTACGAAAATACAAGAATTGAAAATAATTGCGTTATAAATTCGAATACTGTTATTGGTTCTGAAGGATTTGGTTTTATTCCGCAAGATGGCAAATGGATTAAAATGCCTCAAAAAGGTTCAGTAATAATAAAGAGCTTTGTAGAAATCGGGACAAACTGTTGTGTTGATAGGCCATCTGTCGGAAATACATTGATTGATGAAGGGACTAAAATAGATAACTTAGTTCAAATAGGTCATGGAGTTAAAATAGGGAAAAATTGTGCTTTAGCAGCTCAAGTTGGCATAGCAGGAGGTGCGGTTATTGGGGATGGAGTTATACTTGCCGGACAAGTAGGGGTTAATAATAGAGTTAAAGTTGGTAATAATGTAATAGCAAGCTCAAAATGCGGGATACATTGTGATATTGAAGATGGAGAAGTTGTAAGTGGTTTCCCAGCCATGAAAAATAAATCATGGTTAAGAAGTTCAAGTATTTTTAAAAAATTGCCTGAATTAGCAAAAAAGCTTCGACAACTAGACAAGAAATAAATTATTCTCTTAATAAACCAACAATAAAATGAAGAAATATAAAGTTGTTTTACTTTCTGGAGATGGTATAGGACCTGAAATATCAGAAATTTCTTCAGAAATATTAAAAAAACTATCTCATAAATATTCTTTTGATATTGAGATTAAAGAAGAATATTTTGGTGGAATAGCTTACGAAAAGTATAAAGATCCAGCTCCGAAAGCGACATTAGATCAGTGCAAATCAAGTGATGCAGTTCTTTTAGCTTGTGTGGGAGATTTGAAATATGATTCTTTACCAAGAGAATTACGACCAGAAAGTGGTTTACTTAAATTAAGATCTGCGCTGAATTTATTCGCTAATATAAGACCGGTAAAAATAAGAAAATCACTTTTAGATGCCAGCTCTTTAAAAAAAGAAATCATTGAAGATGTAGATTTAGTCGTAGTAAGAGAATTAATAAGTGGAATATATTTTGGACAGCCCAGGGGACAAATTACTAACACTAAAGTTAAAAAAGCTTTTAATACAATGGTTTATGACACAAAAGAAATAGAAAGAATTACAGAAGTTGCAATTAAAATAGCAAATCAAAGAAGTAAAAAAATATGTTCGGTAGATAAATCAAATGTACTAGAAGTAAGTCAATTGTGGAGAGATACAGTTTTAGATGTAGCTTCAAAAAATAAAGATTTAAGTTTAAGTAATATGTATGTAGATAATGCAGCTATGCAACTTGTAAAAGACCCAAGCCAATTTGACGTTATTTTAACTAGCAATTTGTTCGGCGATATTTTAAGTGACTTAGCCGCAATGATAACTGGTTCTATTGGAATGCTTCCATCAGCATCTTTAAGCAATTCAGGGCCAGGAGTATTTGAACCCGTTCATGGGTCTGCTCCAGACATAGCTGGTAAAAACTTAGCTAATCCCATTGCTATGGCTTTATCAACCTCAATGATGCTAAAAATTGGTTTGAATGAGGAAAAAGCTGCAGATGATATTGAAATAGCTATTGATAATGTTTTATCAAAAGGATATAGAACATCAGATTTAGACAATGGTGATTGCAACGTTCTATCTTGTAGTGAAATTGGAGAAAAAATCATTCAAGAAATTTGAATAAAAAATTAATAAATTAAAAATTATCTTTAACTAGATCAAAAAGTTGGCATATGACCTGTCAGAATCATTAAATATTGTTTTAATTAAATGTCTAAACGTCATCCAGTAGTTGCTGTAACAGGATCATCAGGAGCAGGAACAAGTACAGTAAAAAGAGCATTTGAGCACATTTTTGCAAGAGAAGATATTATTCCAGCTGTAGTCGAAGGTGATAGTTATCACAGGTTTGAAAGAATGCCTATGAAAAAAGCTATGGCTGAAGCCCTTTCAAAAGGAGAAAATTTTTCTCACTTTGGTCCGGAAGCAAATCTTTTCGACAAGTTGGAGGAACTTTTTAAAGTTTATGGGGAAACTGGTGGAGGGAAAAAAAGATATTATCTTCACAGTACTGAAGAAGCTCAGGAACATAATGAAAGGCTAGGTACATCATTAGAACCAGGACAATTTACTCCGTGGGAAGATATTCCGAACGGAACAGATGTTCTCTTCTACGAGGGTTTACATGGTGGTGTTGAGGGGGAAGGCTACAATGTTTCTTCCTTTGCTGACTTGCTTGTGGGTGTTGTACCCATAACCAACCTAGAGTGGATACAGAAAATTCATAGAGACAATGCTGAGAGAGGTTATTCAGCTGAAACTATAGTTGATACTATTTTGAGAAGAATGCCAGACTATATAAATCATATTTGTCCACAATTTAGTAAAACTGATATAAATTTCCAAAGAATACCTACTATTGATACCTCGAATCCTTTTATATGTAGAAATATTCCAACACCTGATGAAAGTTTTGTAATAATCCACTTTAGAAAAGGAGCAAGAGAAAAATGGGGAATTGATTTTCAATACCTTCTAGGAATGATTCATGATTCATTCATGTCAAGTCCAACAAGTATTGTTGTTAATGGAGGGAAAATGGGTTTTGCAATGGAATTGATACTTACTCCAATAATTCATAAGATGATTGAAGAAAAGAAGCATGCTTAGATATTTTTTATTTCTATTCCAAAAGTCTTGGGTTAATTAAGAAAAGTTATAAGACTTTAATTGTTTAATTAATGATTTCATTAATTTTGTGAAACAAAGATATTGAATATTTTCAAATTTTTATATAACTTCCTTGATAAAAGGGCCTTTTTTAGACTTTAATAGAAAAAAAGAGAATATTGTGTCTTTAATCGACTGGTTTGCTGCAAGGAGAAAGGATCAATTTGTTGGGAAGGTTTCTCAAGATACTGAGGAAAGTGATGGCCTATGGGTTAAATGTTCGGAATGTGGGCAAGTTGCTTATAGAAAAGATTTAATATCAAATTTTAATGTATGCAGTAATTGTAGCCATCACAATAGAATTAATAGCGATGAAAGAATTAATATAATCGCTGACAAAGATTCATTTAAAGAGTTTGATGATTCATTAAGTCCTACTGACCCATTGAAGTTTAAAGATAGGAGATCTTATTCAGACAGGATAAAAGAAAGTCAAGAGGGGACTGGTCTCAAAGATGGAGTAATAACAGGTATATGTTCCATTAATTCAATGCCTCTGGCTTTAGCTGTAATGGATTTTAGATTTATGGGAGGGTCGATGGGGTCTGTTGTAGGAGAAAAAATTACTAGAATTATCGAAAAAGCAACAATAGAAAACTACCCAATAGTTATTGTTTGTGCTTCTGGTGGAGCAAGAATGCAGGAAGGAATGTTAAGCCTTATGCAAATGGCAAAAATATCTGGAGCACTAAAAAAACATAGGGCTAAAAATCTACTTTATATGCCTTTATTAACGCATCCTACAACTGGAGGTGTTACGGCAAGCTTTGCAATGTTGGGTGATCTAATATTGGCAGAACCAAAAGCTCTTATTGGATTTGCTGGGAGAAGAGTAATTGAACAAACTTTAAGAGAAAAATTACCTGATAATTTTCAAACAGCAGAATATCTTTTGGAACATGGATTCGTTGATGTGATAGTAAATAGGAAAGAACTTAAAAGTACTCTGACAAGTATTTTAAAAATTCATGGAGTAAAAGATCTTATGGGAGCAAATTAATAAGATGAAAATCGTTTCTAATTTAATTGGTCTATTTTTTATTTTTTTAATGTTTTTTTTTAATAATTCTAAATTGGCGTTCGGAAGTGGGAATGTAGATTGGATCCTTTTAAAAGAAAATAATGATGGAAAAGAATGGCTAGATATGGGTAGCATTAAGAAATTTGATAATAATGAAATAAGTGTTTTAACTAAGTTTTTTAAAAATCCAAAAGATTCAAGCGATAAAGGTCAATTATCTCTTTACGTTATGAGAATTAACTGTGATGACAATAGATTTAAAGATACTTCTATTAATGGAATCCCACAGCTCAGTTCAAAGTGGCAAACATCAAATAATGATGAACTTATTGATGTTGTCATCGAAAAAAGCTGTTCTGAGATCATAAATTAATGAATTTTAGTAATGCTACTGACAAATTAAGAGTCGCAATTGCTGGTTTGGGATTTGGAAAAAAAATTCATTTGGAAGCATTAAAAGAATCAGATTATTTAATTCCAACTGCAATTTTTCACTACAAGAAAGAAAAAGGACCATCTTTAGAGAAGGAAACTGGGTTAAATTTTTATCATGATTGGGGAGAATTAGTTAAATCCAAAGATATAGACGGAATCATAATTGCTACATCTCCCGAATCAAGATTTGAATTGGCAAAGGAAGCTCTTGAGAATAATAAACATCTTTTATTAGAGAAACCTGTAGCCTTAACCTCCGAGGAAATTAAAGAACTTCAAAGAATATCATTAGTTAATAATTTGAGTGTTTGTGTAGATTTTGAATATAGAGCAGTACCACTTTTCCTACAAACCAAGAAAATGATAGATGAGAATATTTTAGGAAAAATATATTTAATTAAGCTTGATTGGTTGATGGGTAGCCGGTCAGATCCCAATAGGGCTTGGAATTGGTATTCATTAAAAGAAAAAGGTGGTGGGGTTGTTGGAGCTTTAGGTACTCATGCATTTGATATGTTGAACTGGTTTTTTGGAGAATCGATTGTAGTATCCGGGAAATTATCAACATCAATCAAGAAAAGATCCTTACCTAATTCCTCTAAGTTTTTGAAAGTAACAAGTGAGGATATTTGCATAGCTAACCTTGAAATAAAAACTTTCGATGACATCATAGTTCCATGTCAGGTTTCTTTATCCTCGATTTCAAAGTGTGGAAGAGGATTTAGTTTGGAAGTATATGGAAGTGAAGGCTCACTTTTCCTTAAGAGTGAGAATCAAAAAGATTATGTTCATGGTTTTAATTTAAAGATTTCAAATCGAGAAGATAAGACATACAATTTATCCGCTGATCCACGCTATGATTTTGAAAAAACCTGGACTGATGGAAGAATTGCACCTGTCCAGAGAATTCAAAGTTTATGGGCTCATAGTATCAAGAATCAAACTCCAGTAATCCCAGGACTGTCTGAGGGACTTAATAGTCAAAGAGTTTGTGAAGCTATAAGAAAATCTGCAGAGAGCGGTTTAAATGTAAGAATTTAGTTTTTAACATTAGTAAGTAACAATTATTACTCGAATAGGTATTGAATTGATTTTATTTTTTCTTCATATTCTGGAAAAATCAACTGAACCTAAATTTTTAAAGAATGGCATTAAATTACTACAAAAATGAGCTTAAAGAAAATGCTCAACTTTTAGCTTCCAAAGGTAAAGGGATATTAGCTGTAGATGAATCAACTAAGACAGTAGGTAAAAGATTGGCTGGTATAGGGGTAGAAAATACAGAAGAAAATAGAAAGGCATACAGAGGAATGCTTTTCACCACTGAAGGTCTTGGCAAGTACATAAGTGGTGCAATTTTATTTGAGGAGACACTTTTCCAGAACCATCAAGATGGTGAATCAATGGTTAAAAAGCTAAATGACTTGGGAATAATTCCAGGTATAAAGGTTGATAAAGGTTTAAACCCTCTTCCAGGAGGAGGAGATGTAGAAACTTTTTGTTCTGGTTTAGATGGATTAGTAGAAAGAGCGGCGAAATACTACGAACAAGGCGCAAGATTTGCAAAATGGAGAGCAGTTCTACAAATAACTGAAGATGGTTGTCCTTCAAAATTATCGATACAAGAAAATGCATGGGGATTAGCCAGATATGCTAGGTCAGTCCAGGAATCAGGATTAGTTCCAATAATTGAACCAGAAATTTTAATGGATGGTAATCACACTATTGAGAAAACTGCTGAAGTTCAAGAAGAAGTTATTAAGCAGGTATATATTGCTTGTCAGGCAAATGGAGTTTTCCTTGAGGGAACACTCTTAAAACCTTCGATGACTGTTAATGGAGCTGAGTGCCCGACAAAAGCTGATCCTATGAAAGTTGCTGAAATGACAATAAGAACAATGGAAAGATGCGTACCGGCATCAGTTCCTGGAATTGTATTCTTGTCCGGAGGGTTAAGTGAGGAAGCTGCTTCAGTTTATTTAAACAACATGAATACTCTTTATAGAAAAGCTTTATGGAATGTTTCGTTCTCTTATGGACGTGCTTTACAGCATTCTTGCTTAAAAGCATGGAAAGGTAGCGAAATAGAGGCTGGGCAAAAGGCTTTAATTGCAAGAGCTCAGGCAAACTCTGAAGCCTCAACGGGTTCATATGTTGCAGGATCTCAGCCATCATCTGATGAGCAATTGTTTGTAGCAGGCTACACATATTAAAAAGCAGAAAATATACACTTAGACATCTAAATAGTTTCATTAATATTGCACTTAATTTAATTATTAACGTGACATTTGATACCTTCGTATATTAAACTCTCGGAACATATTGCTTATTTATTTTAAGCATTTAATTAAATTTTAATTATGGCCCTTGTTCCACTGAGATTACTTTTAGATCACGCTGCCGAGAATGGTTACGGTATACCAGCTTTTAACGTTAACAATCTTGAACAAGTTCAAGCGATTATGGAGGCTGCTTATGAAACTGATAGTCCTGTCATTCTTCAAGCCTCAAGAGGAGCGAGAAATTATGCTGGAGAAATTTTCCTTCGTCACCTAATCCTTGCCGCAACCGAAACTTATCCTAATATTCCAGTCGTAATGCATCAGGATCATGGAAATGAGCCATCAACTTGTTATTCAGCTGCAATAAATGGTTTCACATCAGTAATGATGGATGGTTCTCTTGAGGCAGATGCAAAAACACCTGCAAGTTACGAGTATAATGTGGCAGTAACAAAAAAAGTAGTCGACTTTGCTCACTCTGTTGGAGTGAGTGTTGAGGGAGAACTAGGATGTTTAGGTTCATTAGAAACTGGAAAAGGCGAAGCTGAAGATGGACATGGATTTGAAGGTGAGCTTTCAACAGATATGCTTTTAACTGATCCGGAAGAAGCCGCAGATTTTGTAACTAAAACGAATGTTGATGCTTTAGCTATCGCTATAGGAACAAGTCATGGAGCATATAAATTCACAAGAAAGCCAACAGGAGAGGTTCTTGCAATAAGTAGGATTTCTGAAATCCATAACGCTATTCCAAATACTCATCTTGTAATGCATGGATCTAGTTCAGTACCACAGGAATGGTTAGATATCATAAATAAATACGGGGGAGAGATTCCGCAAACATATGGCGTGCCTGTTGAAGAAATTCAAGAAGGTATCAGAAATGGAGTAAGGAAAGTTAATATCGATACTGATAATAGACTTGCCTTTACAGCAGCAGTTAGAGAAGCGGCTTTTTCAGACACAGCAAACTTCGATCCAAGACATTTCAATAAACCTGCCAGAAATTATATGAAGCAAGTTTGTCTTGATAGATACAGACAATTCTGGTGTGAAGGTCAAGCAGGTAGGATCAAGCAAAGCAGTACAAATTATTATGCTGATCTTTATGCAAAAGGTAACTTAGGTTCAAAGGTAAAAGCAAAAGTTTAGTTCAATAAGTTATTCCCAAATAAAAAAGACCTTCAATATATGAAGGTCTTTTTTTTTATTAATTAAATCATTAATGACTTCAAAGTATATAGTCCATCTGTTCCACCAATAACTTCATCACATGCTCTTTCAGGATGAGGCATTAATCCTAAAACATTTCCTTTTTCATTAGTTATGCCTGCAATATCAAAAGTTGAACCGTTTGGATTATTTTTGTATCTTAGTGCAATTAAATCATTATCAATAAGTTTTTTTAGTGTATTTTGATCGCAATGATAACGTCCTTCTCCATGAGCTATTGGTAATTTAATTTTTTGTGTTTCATCTGAATTTTTAAACCAACCGCCTTTTGAAGTAATCACATTCAAATCAGCATCATCACAAATAAAATTGAGATTTTTATTAGCAACAAGAGCTCCGGGAAGAAAACCTGACTCAGTCAAAATCTGAAAACCATTACATATACCTAATACTCGTCTACCACTTTTAACAAAATCATTTAAAGAATTTATTAATGGGGAAAATCTTGCAATTGCTCCGCACCTTAAATAATCACCATAACTAAATCCTCCTGGCAAAACGATTGCATCAATTTCATTTAAATCAGATGATTCATGCCATAAGAATTTTGTTTTAATGTCTAAACAAGCTTCTAAAGCCCATGCAACATCACGATCACAATTAGATCCAGGGAAGACAACAATTCCAACAGTAAAACAAGCCATTTATAATTTTTTTATTGAGTATTCAAAGTCTTCAATTACTGTATTAGCAAATAATCGATCGCATAATATATCAATTTTTTCTTTAATATCACCCTCTTTATTCCCTTCGATTTTTACTTCAATCATTTTTCCTATTCTTAAGGATTTAATTCCTTCAACTCCAAGTTTACTTGAGGCAGACTTTATTGCCTCTCCTGCAGGATCAAGAACAGAAGGTCTTAACCTTATGAAAACTTTAACTTCAAATTGATCCAATTAAAAATTCATTTCTTATAAAAGAATAGTTTAAATATCAATAAAAAAGTACTTTAAATTAATAAACAAATATTTTTATCCTTAAATACCAAATTAACTAATTAAATGTTTATAAAACCTTTTCCGTAACATTCTAAGCAAGTTCTTCTTACGTTTTCTGAAGTTTTAAAATTTCCTGAGCCAGCACATTTGGAGCAAATTACTTTAAAAGAAGAAATTGAAGTTTCATTTATTATGTTAGCTTTGTAAGTTATTTTTGAATCTTCCATTTTCAGTTTTGAAATAAGGGAAATCATTCTGGTAAGTAACTATAAAGTCAAATCCTTATTTATGGGCCATTTAAAATCTTAAATTTCTCTTTAATTTTTTTTATGAGTTTTTTAATTGATACATCATCAAAAGAAATTATAACCAAGTCAAGTCCACCACTATCTATTGGTCTCCAACAATTTAAAGGTGCCTCCTCATACCAAGTGTTAATTTTCTTTCCAACAATTTGTATTTGTAAAGGTAATGATTTCTTTGGGATCCATAAACGTCCTTTAATTCGAAGAATATTACTATCACTTAAAACGTTTACCATCTCTTTTTCAAATTCCTTTTTATCAAGAAAATAATTTAATTTTATTGAATCAGAGACGAGTTCAATATGATTATGATCATGTTCCTCTGTAATAAATTTTTTATAATTATCCTTTTTTAATTCAAAATCAAATATGTATTTTAAATCAACTATTCCATTAATAGATTTCAGAATAGGAACAGTTGAATTAAACTTATTTTTGATTATATTTTTTATAGATTTAAATTCTTGTTCATTTAAAACATCACCTCTCGAAATTAAAACGAGATCAGAAACTTCTAACTGTTCTTCAAAAAGTTCGTCAATCGATGATTTATGGTCAATTTTATTAAGAGAATCGTATTGATTAGTTATTTCACTTAAGTCATTTATTGGAGAGCCCTTAAGCATTGATTCTCCATTAACTATTCCTATAACTTGATCAAGATATATTGAGGTCCTTATCTCAGGCCAATTAAGTGCTTGTAACAAAGGTAAGGGTAAGGCTAGTCCACTTGTCTCAATAATTATTGCATCAATATCAGGATTAAAATTTAGAAGTGATTTAATCGAGGGAATAAAATCATCTTGAACAGTGCAACATAGACACCCATTATTTAATTCAATAATGCAATCTGTATCTGAATCATCGCAGCCATTACAACTTTTAACCAAATCACCATCAATTCCAACATCTCCAAATTCATTAATTATTAAACCAAATTTTTTATTACTATTTTTTAATAAATACCTTAAAAAGGTTGTTTTCCCTGAACCAAGAAATCCAGAGATTACAATTACAGGTGTTCTTTTATTCATAAATTAGTTTTAACAACCAAGACTATATTCAGTACTTTCTCCTGTTGAACTATTTGTGCCATTAGCTATTGCACATAATTCCTTTTGTTGAATCCGACTAAGAACTGCATTAGTAAAATCTGCGCCATCAATTTTTGCACCTTCAAAATTACTTTCCATTAACAAAGCATTTGTAAAATTAACATCTGAAAGATCTGCATCTGTAAAATCTGTTGCATATGCTAAAGCATCAGTTAGATTAGCCCCATTTAGGGTTGCATTTTGCAATTTACTATTATTGAAAACAGCCCCTTCTAAATTACTTTGACTGAAATCAAATCCATTTAAATTAAATTTTACAAATTCATTACCACTAAGATCTTGACCATGCATATCTTGTTCTAGATCAAGGTCTTGCTGATTTCTTATTTCGGGTGGTCGTTTAGCCCAAGCAGAGTTTACAAAATTAAAAAATAATATACCAATAAAAAATATAGTTAATAAAGCATTCTTAAGAGAGGGAAGACTAATTGATTTAATCATAATAAAAATGTATTTTAGATCTAGGGTTTTAAAGTTTGTTTATTCATCTTAAAGGAAAATATATGGCAATGTCACTAAAGGTTATTGTTCCACCTCATCCATTAATAAAACATTGGCTTTCTATTTTAAGAGAGGAAAATACTCCAAATATTTTATATTCAACTGGTTATGAACAACTGGGAAAATGGCTAACTTATGAGGCATTAAGAGATTGGCTTCCATACAAAAAAGAGACGATAAATACGAATAATGGGAAGGCAGAAGGATTTTTTATAAATAATGATTATCCAATAAAAGTAATAGCGCAGATGCCAGAGGGACTTTCTCTTTGGTATGGAGCAAAAGAAGTGATCCCAAATACAACTCTATATTTAGGTGAATTACCTACGAAAATTGATGACAATGTTGGAGTTATTCTTTATTCAGAGCAAATAAAGATGAAATCAAATCCAATTGAAACTCTTATTAACTTAAAAAGATTAGGAGTTGAATCAAATAGGATCTTATTAATAACATCCATTTGTAGCAATAAAGGTCTAAATGAAATTGCAAAGATATTTCCTCAACAAATGATATATACATCTTGTATTGATGAAGAAGAAGATAAATCAAATTTATTAAAACCCGGTATTGGAGAGCCTTTATTGCGTTTGAGTACTATATTTTCTGTTAAGAACTAAGATATAATATATGTAGAAATAAATTACCAATGTCTGAATACAGAGATTCGTCTTCAAATAATTTTTTATCATTGATTAGTGGTGCTTTTATTGGTGCTGCTGGTTTGGCATGGTGGTTAATATCTGAAGCTGATAAAAGAAAGGAAGAAAAGAAGCAAAAAGCAATGATGTATTCATCTAGAATTCAAGATGGTTCAGAGGCTCTTGACACTAACGAAAACTTAAATGAAGTTGAAGGTGAGAAGTTAGAACAAAAAGTTGAACAACTAAATTCTGCAATTGCTGATGTAAGGAGACAACTTGAGGAGTTAGGACAATAAAATAAAACAGGTTCTCAAATCATATGAATAAATTAAGATCTTCTGCAATAACTCAAGGTGTTCAAAGATCTCCTAACAGATCAATGTTAAGAGCAGTTGGATTTAGTGATGATGATTTCACTAAACCAATCATTGGAGTCGCTAATGGATATAGCACCATTACACCCTGCAATATGGGCCTTAACAAGTTAGCTCTTAAGGCAGAAGATTCAATAAGGAAATCAGGAGGAATGCCTCAAATGTTCGGAACTATCACCGTAAGCGATGGGATCTCCATGGGAACAGAAGGAATGAAATATTCTTTAGTTTCAAGGGAAGTAATAGCCGATTCAATAGAAACTGCCTGTAATGCGCAAAGTATGGATGGTGTTTTAGCTATTGGTGGTTGTGATAAAAATATGCCGGGTGCAATGATAGCAATTGCAAGAATGAATATCCCTTCCATATTTATTTATGGAGGAACAATAAAACCTGGAAAGTTAAACGGTGAAGACTTAACGGTTGTCAGTGCATTTGAAGCTGTTGGGCAATTAACCTCGGGTAAAATAAATGAGAAGAGATTAAATGAAGTTGAGAAAAATTGTATTCCAGGAGCAGGAAGTTGTGGAGGAATGTTCACAGCTAATACTATGTCAGCAGTTATAGAAGTCTTAGGTTTAAGTCTTCCTCATAGTTCAACAATGGCAGCCGAAGATTATGAGAAGGTGGTAAGTGCTGAAAAAAGCGCTGAAATACTTGTAGATGCAATAAAAAAAGATATAAGGCCACTAGATCTTATGACTAAAGAATCTTTTGAAAATGCAATATCTGTAATTATGGCTATTGGAGGTTCGACAAATGCAGTGCTTCACATATTAGCGATAGCGAATACTGCAGGTATAGAGATCAATATTGATGATTTTGAAAGAATAAGACAAAAAGTTCCTGTGATTTGTGATTTGAAACCTAGCGGCAGATATGTCACAGTAGATCTTCATAATGCAGGAGGCATTCCACAAGTAATGAAAATACTTTTAAATGCAGGATTAATAAATGGTGATTGCAAAAATATCGAAGGTAAAACAATATCTGAATATTTACTTAATATTCCAGATAATCCTCCTGAAAATCAAAATGTTATTAGAAACATAAATAATCCTCTTTATAAAAAAGGTCATTTAGCAATATTAAAAGGTAATTTAGCTTCGGAAGGTTGTGTAGCAAAAATCAGCGGAGTAAAGAATCCAGTTTTAAAGGGTCCCGCTCGAATTTTTGAAAGTGAGGAAGATTGTCTTAAATCAATTTTGAATAATGATATTAAAGCTGGTAATGTTGTCGTTATAAGAAATGAAGGTCCTGTGGGAGGACCGGGAATGAGAGAAATGTTAGCTCCAACATCTGCAATTGTTGGGCAAGGGCTGGGAGAAAAAGTAGCTTTAATAACTGATGGTAGATTTAGTGGAGGTACCTATGGCCTTGTTGTTGGACATATCGCACCAGAGGCAGCAGTAGGAGGGAATATAGCTTTAATAAGAGAGGGAGATTTAATCACTGTTGATGCTGTAAACCAATTAATTGAAGTTGAACTATCTGATGGGGAATTAGAAAAAAGACGAATTAACTGGATAAAGCCTATTCCGAAATATAAGAAAGGTGTACTTTCAAAATATTCAAGAATTGTAAGTACTTCAAGCTTAGGTGCAGTTACAGATCTGGAAAAATAATATCCAAAAAATAAATTTTTTTAAGTAATAAAATTTTTTATTCTAGTAGCAAGATTCTCCAATTTTGAACTATATTTTGGAGGTAAACATTTCTTCCCACTATTACTGTTCATCCATATTGTTTTTATACCACTCCACAAAATAGGTTCATCGGGATAGTTAAGCTTCGAAATAACTAAAACTAATTCCCTATTTGATCTAAAAAGTTCTAACTCAAGATCATAGATTTCTAATCTTTTACCCTCATTATCTCTACATAGAATATTTACAGTTAAATCAATATCCTCATTATTTATTTCATATTCTCCATTAATCTTTACAACTGAGTGCAAAAAAGGTTTATTTGTTAAATCAGCAGATTTAGCAATTAATCTATTCAATTCATCTTGCAAATTTTCAAATAACACTGATTGATTTAATTAAAATTTTTATTGGACCAGACTTAAATTCATTATTTGGAAGACCATCATCTCCAAATTTTGAATGAAGAAGCTGTAATCTTTTGATTTTTGATGGTTTAAATTTGAATGGAAAACTTACCTTATTAGCTCTAATTGATGGCTTAAGAGAATTAAAAGGAATTTGAATATCGGTTGTCCCAAATTTTTTAGTGGGAAATGATTTTATCCATCTGAGACCACCAGGAATAAATTCAGTAAGTCCTAGGAGGTCATCTTCACATGCAACTGCAAATTTAAAAGTTCTTCCTTGACCATCTATTTTTAATTCAAAAGATTCATACTCCTTTATATCTAGTGTAGGTTTGTATATCGAAGATCTGCAGCTAACAAAACCACCAGCTTTCTCTATGATGTTTCCCTTTAAAAGCAATCCAGACTTTATATTTTCACAATAAGCTGAGCTTGATCCGCCCATTACCGTATCATTTAGGGTTTTCCATCCTTCAAATTTTTGTTTTTGGAATAATACTTTTTTCTTACTCATTAATTTATTAACTAAAGTTTCTATAAAGACTTTAACTAAGTTAATAATTCTTTTGAAGATTCTTCATCACAAAATATTGATATCTGGTTACTTGATTTAATTAATTTAGAAGGAGTCCTTTCTTGAGATTCGTTTTTATCCAGTAACCTCTTAAGGGCTAATTGTTTAGAAGCTCCACTAACCAAAAAAATTATTGTTGAAGAAGCTGATAGTAATTTAGGAGTTAGAGAAATTCTTTTAAGACCTTTCCCATCATTAAAAATAACTAAATCATCAGTATTATTATTTTGATAAGGAAATAAGGAAGCAGTATGGCCATCATCTCCAAGACCTAATAAAGTTAAATCAAAAAATTGAGGATTACCATTACACTTTTCATATAGTTTAGAGATTAACAATTTTTTAGAGATATTGTCATCAACTTTTTTTTCGCTAAAGATCTCATAGAAAAAAGCCTTAGAACCAAAATTTGCTAACAATGAATTTTTTAACATAAAAGAGTTACTTAACTCGGAATTTGGATCAACACACCTCTCATCACCTAAAAAAATATCAACTTTATCCCATTCAATATCCCTTTTTGATAGAAGTTGATAAATGGACTTCGGAGTTGAACCCCCACTTACACAAAATTGAAATCTTTCCTTAGTCTTTATTGTTTGGATAATTTGATTTTCTATAAATTTAGAAACTTTAGATGAAAGTTCTAATTTATCTTTATATATGTTTAAATCGTATCCATCAACAGATTTCTTAATCATTTCATCCATTCAGTATGAAAACTCCCCTCTTTATCAATTCTCTCGTAAGTATGAGAGCCAAAACAATCTCTCATAGCCTGCACCAGGTTTTGTGGAAGTCTGTTTGTTCTGTAACTATTTAAATAATCAAGGGTACTTGATAAACAGGGCACAGGGATGCCAGCTTTTGTTGAGGAAGAAACAACATTAGCTAAATTATCTATCCTCGAAGAAATTTCCATATTGAACCAATCATCAAATATTAAATTTTTTAAGTTAGGCTCCTTTTGGTATGCATCCTGAATTTTTCTTAATAATTTTGATCTTATAATGCACCCACCTTTCCATATTTGAGCAATTGACGGCATATTCAAATCATATTTATATACGGATGATGCTTCACTTAATATGTCCATGCCTTGAGCGTAACTAGCGATAGTAGCAAGAACCACGGCATCAAACAAAGGTTTCATTCCATTAGAAATATCTCCTAAATCAAAATCATTAAAAGCTTTTATTGGGAGTGTTTTCTCAATTTCACTACGTTGGTCTTTCAGTGAACTCATAACCCTTGCATTTAAAGAGGCATAAATAGTTGGAACTGACACACCAAGTTCTAACGCACTAACCACCGTCCATAAGCCAGTACCTTTTTGGCCAGCTTTATCCAATATTTTCTCAACAACATCTTCACCAGTTATTTCATCTTTAGTGTTTAAACAGATCTCTGTTATTTCGACAAGATACGAGGCTAACTCATCTGTATTATTCCAAATACCAAAGACTTCTGACATTTGTGAACCATTCATATTTTTAACTCTCTTCATAAGGTCATAGGCTTCTGCAAGTATTTGCTCAATACCATATTCAATACCGTTATGAACAGTTTTGACGAAATGGCCTGAACCACCAGGGCCAACATAAGCAACACAAGGACCGTCTTCTACTTTCGCAGCCATTTTAGTCAATAAGCTTTCTATTGCGTCGTAAGAAGCCTTAGTACCTCCTGGCATCATACTGGGACCTTCTAGAGCACCTTTAGCCCCTCCGGAGACACCCATCCCAATATATCCAAAACTTTTACTTTCAAGAGTCTTAACTCTTCTTTCCGTATCTTTAAATTGAGAATTGCCTCCATCTATTAATAAATCTCCTTCTTCAAGATATTCAGAAATATTGTCAATCACAGCATCTGTGGGAGAACCAGCTTTTACCATCATTAAAATTCTTCTTGGTCTCTCGAGCTTATTAACAAATTCTTGAAGTGTTTTAGCTCCTTCTATATTTTTTCCTAAACCTCTTCCCTTTAGAAACTCTTCGGTTTTTGAATAAGTTCTATTAAAAACCACACTAGAAAATCCATTCCTTTCTGCATTTAGAACTAAATTCTCCCCCATGACTCCAAGACCGATTAAACCAAAATGTGCCTTGGACATAAAAAATAAAAAACGCAATATTTATATATTGCATGTAACTAAGAGAAATTGCTTAAAAAAGATTCCTTTTGTCAGCGAAAAATGATCGAAATATAAAATTAAATAATTGTTCCATTGGCAATAGTTGCATTTTTAACTACAACAACAATTCCATTTCGTATATAAAATCCCAACTCAGGTTTGTCTGCTTCTTCTACTCTATCCTTGTTCACTATGACTACATTGTCTCCTATTCTTGCATTCTTATCAAGGATTGCTCTTTTTATAGTTGAGCCTACACCTACACCAAGAGGTGTACCACCACCTTTTCTTAATTCAACCCTTTCTTCTTGCGATTCAAAGAAATCAGCCCCCATTACTAAGGCATCTTCAATGACAGAATCGCTTTCAATTCTACTTCTAACGCCTAAAACACAATGCAAGATACTACATGATTTTAAAATAGTTCCCTCACAAACTATTGAATCAGTAATTTGAGCATCTACAAGTTTTGATGGAGGAAGATATCTTGGCCTTGTATAAATTGGAAATTTTTCATCATAAAAACTAAATGGAGGTTTAGGTTGACGTGTTAATGCTAAATTCGATTCGAAAAATGCTCCAATAGTACCGATATCTTCCCAGTAATCATCAAAGACATAACTTTTTAAATTATCTCCTCTTCCTAAAGCTTCAGGGATAATATCTTTACCAAAATCAGTATAATTAGGAAATTTATTTAAAAGATCAAAAAGAGTCTTTCTACTAAAAACATATATACCCATCGAGGCAAGATAGGGTTTCTCTAATGCTGATTCCTTCGTTAATCCAAACTTAGAAGTATCAACAGCCATTGACTTTAATTTTTCACCAGTTGGCTTTTCGCTAAATTCTTTAATATTACCCAAATCGTCTGTTCTCATCAGACCAAAGCCTTCAGCCTGAGCTTCATCAACTGGTAAGGCTGCCACTGTTAAATCGGCACCATTATCTCTATGATGCTGAACAAATAAACTATAGTCCATCCTGTAAAGCTGATCTCCTGACAATATTAAATATTCATCAACATCCCATTCCTGAAATAACCATTGATATTTTCTTACTGCATCAGCAGTCCCTTCAAACCATTTAGGGCTGTCAGGAGTCTGCTGAGCAGCAAGAACCTCCACAAATCCTTGACCAAAAGGTGCACTTAAATTGTAAGTTCTTCCAATATGTCTGTTAAGAGATGCACTATTGAACTGAGTCAATACATACATTTTATTAATACCAGAATTAATACAATTACTAATTGGAATATCAATCAACCGGTATTTCCCCGCTAAAGGGACTGCAGGTTTAGCCCTCATTTTTGTTAAGGGATAAAGCCTAGAACCTTTTCCTCCTCCGAGGATGATTGCCAATACTCGCTTCATTCAATTTATTGGAGGTATACTCAACTATTAAAATTAACTGATTATGTGCAAATATAAAAATGAAAAATGCCACTTTACAAAGGTATTTAGATAAATCTAATGAAAAACTTAATATAAAGTCAGAAATTTTTAATTATTTTTGCTCATCATCCATTAAAGAAAACAATTTTTCTACGATTTTTAATGATGCTTGTCTTTCTTCTCTCGACTGAGGACTTCTCAATTTTGTAACTGGTGTGTGAAGAATTTTATTAATTATTCCTTTAGTTAAAGCCTCCACAACTTTTCTTTCTCGAGCAGAAAAATCCGGCCCCATTCTACTTAGTGCTTTTTGTAACTCTTCTTTTCTTATAAGTTCCAAATCAGACCTTAATTTATTTATTACTGGAACTGCTTCTAAACTTGCCCACCACTCCAAAAAAATGATTCTTTCCTCTTTCACTAAAGACTCAGCCTCTTTTGCTATTTTTTGCCTGAATTCTTGATTTCTAGAAACAACTTCTTCTAAGTCATCGACATCAAATGCTTCTATTAAATCGTGTTGTTTTACATCATTAGAAATATTTCTTGGTACACCTATATCAATAAATTTAAGTTTATTATTTAAACTTATATTTTTAATTCTTTCTAAATCAATAAATGGTTTTTCAGAAGCGGTACTTGTGAAGACTAGTGAAGATAATGTTATGCTTTTATCCAATTCATCTAAACCCTTACAAATAATTTCAATATCTGGGAAATCACCTGAAAGATTGATAGCTCTATCAATATTTCTATTTAAAAGGGTGAGCTTATTACATCCTTTAGATTTCAAATGCGTAATTAACAGTCTACTCATCCTTCCAGCTCCAACGACAAGAACTTTTTCTCCTTTCAAACTAACAAGCCCATCAATGCCGTTATCTTGACCAATTTTTAATTGGGCTAGTTCCACAGCCGCTGAACTTATCGATACAGCACCAGTTCCTAAGTTCGTTTCAGCTCTTACTTTTTTTCCTGCGCTAACTGATTGACTTAATAATCTATTAAGAATTGGGCCAGTAGATTGATTCTCCTGACCTAATCTCATCATTTTTTTTACTTGTGAGAGAATTTGCCCTTCTCCCAGAACAAGGCTATCTAATCCAGCTGATACTTTCATTAAATGCAAAACAGCCTCTTCTTGCCTAAAGTCAAATAAATGAGGAGTTAGAACTTCACAATTAACTTGAGAATAATCTGATAAAAATTCCTTAATTGATGAAATACCTATATTTTTATCTTTTACAAGACCGTATATCTCTAACCTGTTGCAAGTACTTAAAATGGAAACTTCTAAAATGTCAGAATAGGCCCTAAGACTTTTTAGTGATTCAGAAATAGCTTGATCCGGAATACTTAACTTTTCTCGCACTTCAACAGGTGCCGTGCGATGACTTAGTCCGACGACAACAATTTGCATAAAATTAAATAAAAAGATTAAAGATTGATGCTTTTAGCGCCATCTTTCATATGAATAGTATTTGTAAATCGACATGTACTATCTAAAGTACTTATTACTAAGCTACTAGTTCTAGTACAGTCCTTTTCAAATTTGACTCCGTCGAATAACAAGCCATCAGTAATTCCACTACCCGCAAAAATAACATTTTCTCCTGATGCCAGTTCATTGGCCTCATAGATTTTGTCAATATCAGTAATTCCCATTTCATTTAAACGTTTTATATTTCCTTCTTTTGTATAGTCTGCCCACTCAGAAGTTTGTGCAATCGAGGGATCATATACTAATTGTCCTTGAAAATGCCCCCCTAAAGCTCTCATGGCAGCGGCTGATATTACGCCTTCAGGAGCTGCTCCAATTCCCATTAGACAATGGGTACCTGTGCCTGCAAATCCACATGCAATTGCAGCTTGAACATCTCCATCAGAAATTGGTTGAATTTTTGCACCGCATTCTCGAATTTCCTTTATCAACCCTTTATGTCGAGCTCTATCCATAACAACTACTGTAAGTTCATCAATTGCTAAATCCAAGCAATTACTTAAAATTTTTAAGTTTTCAGTTGCTGAATTCCTAATATCTACTTTTCCTTTGGCTGCTGGAGGTGCTGCCAGTTTATTCATGTAAAAATCAGGTGCATTAAAAAGCCCACCAGTGTCAGAGGCCGCTAATACTGCCATAGATCCTCTTTGGTTGTTAGCACAAAGATTAGTACCCTCACAAGGGTCTACAGCAAAGTCAACACCAGGCCCATTGCCACTGCCTACCTCTTCACCTATGTATAACATTGGTGCTTCGTCACGTTCTCCTTCACCTATAACAATTTTCCCCTTCATCTCAATTTTGCCCATTCGCAATCTCATTGCTTCAACAGCAGCAGCATCGGCTTCATCTTTCTGGCCGAGACCTGTAAGTTTCGCTGATGCGATTGCGGCTTGCTCGACTACTTCGAGAATTTCTTGAATTAAAGTTTGATTCACAATTAAATTTAAAAAGATTTCTTAAGAGATTTAAATATGTTCTCATAAAAAATGACTTTTTTATAAGAATTATTTTGCTAATTAGCTTTTTTTAACTCTTTGCAGCTGTTACTTTATCAGGCCATGACTTTAAATTAGGAATAAGCAACCAAATATAGTATCTTTATTAAATATTTTAAAAATTAAATGACCGAATCTAATTCTAAAAACTCATATAGTGTTAATCGACCAATTCAAATAATTCCTTCTGTCTTACCTGCAGATTGGGCAAATATGGGGGGATGTGTAAAAGATCTTGAGGAAGCAGGGGTTGATCGTATTCAATTTGATGTAATGGATGGTAATTTTGTTCCAAATCTTACATTTGGTCCTGAAATGATTGCTGCATGTAGGAAATATTGCAAGGTTCCTTTTGAGACTCAATTGATGGTAAGCCAATATAACTGTGAGACAATGCTCGAGTCATACGTTAATTCAACAAAAGGACCAAATGGAGAGCCAGGAGTTGTAATCGCTCATGCTGAATCAAACGTTCACCTTCACAGGATTCTTGGAAGGATAAGAGATCTTGGTGGATCGCCATCGGTTGCATTAAATCCTCATACACCATTTGAAATGATTGAAAATATAATGGATATGGTGGATCACGTCTTAGTAATGACAGTTAACCCAGGATTTGGAGGTCAAGCATACATACCAACTATGCTAAGTAAAATAAGAAAAATTAGAGAATTTGTAATTGAAAAGAATTTGAATATAGACATCGAAGTTGATGGTGGAATAAAAGCAAATTGGACCATTTCGCAATGTGCAGCGGCTGGGGCTAATTGTTTTATCGCAGGGAGTGGAATGTTTGCTTATCCCACATTGAAAGAGGGTTGCGATGAATTAAGGTCAGTTGCCCAAGATGCTCAAAATGGAAAGATAATTTCAGAGCCCTAAGAATGAACATTTGAAATTAATTTAATATTCCAAATATCCAGCCATAACTATGCAAACCTATACCTAAAAAATTAACTCCGAGATAACATATTAGTACAACAAAAAAGCCTGAAGTTGCGAATAAGGCAGGTCTTCTACCTTGCCAGCCTCTACTAATTCTCATGTGTAAATAGGCAGCATAGAATAACCAAGATATGAAGGCCCATGTCTCTTTAGGATCCCAACTCCACCAAGTGCCCCAAGCTTCATTAGCCCAAATGGCTCCGGTTATTAAACCAAGAGTAAGAAGAACGAATCCGACTAATATTGATCTATAACTAAGAGTATCTAATTCCTCCGTATGAGTGAAATTTATAGGCTCATTGAAATTATTGCCAGAGTACTCATTAGACATCCTAAAACCTCCTATACCTGTAGAACTGCTTCTAAGTTGAAGAGGTTGTCTGTTATTAATAAAAAGTACGGAAGCTGAAAGTAAAGAGCCAATTATGAGCGCGGCATAACTTAGCATTACTACGCTTACATGCATAATTAACCAGCTTGATCTCAATGCTGGAACAAGATTAGAAGATAGTTTTAAATCATCAGGCAAAACAAAGCATGCAAAAGCTATAGTTAAAAGCTCAATAGGTATTGCTATTACTGGTATTATGGGATTTGGGTATTCTTTCTCTACTAATAATTGACCTAGAGATATGCCCCAAACTAAAAAATAAAGAGATTCATATAAATTACTTATTGGGAAATGTCCAGATAAAATCCATCTGAAGATAAGCTGTAAAGCTATGAAAAGATTAATTAAAATTGTAAAAAATCTCACAAAAGATGAGGATTTTTTATTAAATAAAGCTAATAAAGAAATTGGCAGATTAATTAATAAAAAATAAAATATTAAAATGCCTAAGGTAGATACTGGGTCGTAAATCAAATTTTTGATAAAACCATCAAATATCATCAGTAGAATAAAAAACTGTATTAGTTAACTTAACTATAAAGTAATTTAAAAAATATTTATTTTTTGTTTATTTAGAATATTTTAATTTAAATTAATTTGTAAATTAATAGCTCAAAGCTGAAAATTATCTCCAAGATAAAACTTTTTCACTATTTGATTATTTGCAAGTTCATTAGATGATCCATGGGCTAGGATCTTCCCTTCACTCAAAACATATGATTTGTTTGTGATTAAAAGAGTTTCTCTAACATTATGGTCAGTGATAAGAATTCCCATTCCATTTTTACTTAGTTTAATAATAAGTTTCTTTAAATCATTTACAGCCAAGGGGTCGATCCCTGCGAAAGGTTCGTCTAAAAGTAAATATTTAGGTCCTTTTCTTCCAACTGATAGAGCTCTTGCTATCTCACACCTTCTTCTTTCCCCTCCAGATAGTTGATAACCATAATTATCAACAACTTTATTTAGATTAAATTCATTAATTATTTTTTCTCTCTTATTTCTAACTATTGCGCTACTGGAAAAAGAATGTTGTAAGGCCAAGTCTATATTTTCTTTAACTGTAAGATCTCTAAAGATACTTGCCTCTTGGGTAAGATACCCTAAACCAAGTCTTGCTCTACTGGGCAAAGGTAAATTTTTAATGGACTTATCATTCATTGAAATATCTCCTTTATCAGGTTTTAAATTACCAACTGCAAGATTAAAAGTAGAGGTTTTGCCGGCACCATTAGGACCCATTAAACCTACAATCTCACCAGGGGATACAGTTATTGACACATCATTAACTATTGATTTGCCTCCAATGGTCAGAAATACGTTTTTTATTTCAAAATTCATTTTTCACTCGTCTCACTAAGTAAGGTTTATCATTTTCATTTAAGTCTTCTTTATATTGAAGCTTTCTTAGTAAATCCTCTAGACATTTGCAAAAAGATTCAAGGTCTATTCCTAAATTAATGTAAGTTCTATTTTTTATCCTACCCAAACCTTCCCCCATTAATATAGTTGCACCATTCAAATTTCCTTTACTTAAGTGAAATTGAGAAACGGAAACTTGGATTATTCCTTGTACAATTTGTCTTTCATCACCATCAAGAGTATTCCATATATCTTCAAAAGCATCATGAGCCTCATACCATTTTTGATCATTAAAGAGATTTAAAGCATTAAGAAAGTTCTCCTCAAAACTTTTTTTTATTTCTTCATCTCCCATAAGAAACTATTTTTTTAAGGCCTTTTTCTTATTTAATTTTCTCATTCTTATTGAATCAGGCGTTACTTCTAACATTTCATCGGGACCTATATATTCAAGCGCTCTCTCAAGTGTAATATCTACAGGAGATTGTAAAGTATCCAATTCTTCTGCTCCTGCAGATCTCATGTTTGTCAGTTGCTTTGTTTTGCAAATATTTAACTCTAAATCTTGTGATCTATTATTCTCGCCAATAATCATACCTTTATAAACCTTTGCTCCCGGTTTAATAAAATAAACACCTCTATCTTCTGCATTTTTTAAAGCATAGAATGTAGCAACACCCTCTTCAAAGGAAATAAGTACACCATTTCTTCTTGTCTCAAAATCTCCAGCTTTAGGTTTATATTCATAGAATGAGTGGCTCATAATTCCTTCCCCTCTAGTTATTCTCACAAATTCCCCACGAAAGCCTATAAGACCTCTTGATGGCACAAGAAATTCTAGTTGTGTTCTTCCATCTGAACTTGTCTGCATGTTTTTCATCTCAGCCTTTCTTGAACCAAGTTTTTCAATGCAAGAACCAACTGCGGCTTCTGGAACATCTAAAACTAATGTTTCTATAGGTTCGCATTGAACATTATCAATCTCTCTAAAAATAACTTGCGGTTGCGATATTTGGAATTCAAAGCCCTCTCTTCTCATTGTTTCTATCAAAATCCCTAAATGCAGTTCGCCTCTCCCAGAGACAGAAAATCTATCTGGTGAATCTGTTTCTTCAACTCTTAGGGCTACATTAGTTAATAATTCTCTTTCTAATCTATTTTTTAATTGTCTGCTTGTAACAAATTTCCCTTCTTTGCCAGCAAATGGAGAATCATTTACGACAAATGTCATATTTAGTGTAGGCTCATCAACTTTAATCAAAGGAAGTGGATGAGGAGAATCAGGACAAGCTATGGTCTCTCCAATATTTACATCATCGAAACCAGAAACTGCAACAATATCTCCGGCAAAAGCTTCATTAATATCAATTCTTTGCAATCCCTCAAATCCTAAAAGTTTGCTTACTTTTCCTTTGATAGTTTTTCCACTTTCTTTTATAAGGCTTGCTTGTTGACCATTTTTTATAGTTCCATTATGAATCTTTCCAATTACAATTCTTCCTAAGAAATCAGAGTAATCCAAAGTTGTAATTTGAAGCTGCAATGGCTTATTTAAATCACCTACAGGTGGAGGAACATGCCTAAGAATAGCTTCAAAAAGGGGCATCATATTATCATTATTTGACTCCATTTCTTCTTTTGCAAAACCTGATAATCCACTACCGAATAAATAAGGAAAATCGCATTGATCATCATCTGCACCTAATTCAAGGAATAAATCAAGAACTTTATCAACTGCTATTTCTGGAACTACTCTAGGTCTATCAATTTTATTTACGAAGACTATAGGTCTTAGACCTTTTTCTAAAGCTTTTTTTAATACAAACCTTGTTTGGGGCATAGGCCCTTCATTAGCATCAACGATTAATAAACAACCATCAACCATTCCCAAAACCCTTTCAACTTCACCTCCAAAGTCAGCATGTCCCGGGGTGTCAATAATATTAATTCGGGTGTTTTTATAATTAACAGCTGTATTTTTTGAAAGGATTGTAATACCTCTTTCTCTCTCCAAATCATTCGAGTCCATTACGCAAGTAGGAACTACTTCGTTATCTCTAAAAATTCCTGATTGAGATAATAATGCATCGACAAGGGTTGTTTTCCCATGATCTACATGAGCTATAATTGCGACATTTCTTATATCTTTAATTGAAGTTGACATCTAAAAACTTACAAACCAAAAGTTGATTATATTAAGGCTAACTCAAAGAATGCTTATTCTGAAGAATTTATCTGTAAGACTTTGAAAATCATATATAAAAATTGTTATTAGTTTTTAATTAAGTTGTTTTTTTAAATTCCTATTTGATGCTTCAAAAACTTTAAGTGCTTCGATCGACCCTTCATATCGCCAGTGCCAAGGCTCATAATCAACATTTTTATTATTTTTATTGAATGATAATTTGAAGTGATACTTAGCTGCGTTGTTTTTAAGCCATCTGAAAGCATTCGTATTTTCAAATTCAACTTCAAAGTCTGTTTCTCTTTTATCGGCATCTCCAATATCAATAGCGAATCCTGTACTATGCTCAGAATATCCTGGTGGTGCTGAAACCCTAGCCCTTTCTGCAGCAATCTGATTTCTCATGGATTTTAAAGAATAAAAAATATCTTTCTGTAGATTTATTGATCTATATCCACTAAGAAAGACCAAATATATACCATCTTTCATAGCATCATTTTTCATTTTAAGAAGTGATTCACTCATGTCGATATGAACTTCAATATTTGGTTCAATGACAACCAATTTTTCTTTCGAAATTTCCTTATATGGGAGATGGCCTAAGATACTATCATCAAAATTATTAGTATTTTTAGTATTGATATTTATTAATCGACTTTGATTTAAATTTTTGTTCAATCTCAACCCAGCGATAGAAAAAAGTAATAATAAGACTGGAATTACTAAAAATATATATATTTTATATTTTGGATTTACTTCATTTGTATATTTTCTCTCAGCGACTGGGATATCAAATGACTCTTTTAATTCTTCTTTACGGTCCAAGATTAAAAGTTTATTAGAAAAACATATTTCGATATTAACTATTAATTTACGAAATGTACTTTTATAAAGAATTTGATGTAGCTTTTTAATAGGATACTTTTTTTTTTGATATGTTGAGAGTTGCTGTTATCGGTGGAGGTCCAAGTGGTTCATGTGCTGCTGAAATACTTGCAAAATCTGGGATAAAAACATGGATTTTTGAGAGGAAGTTAGATAATGCCAAACCTTGTGGAGGCGCTATTCCTCTTTGTATGGTAGAAGAATTTGATTTGCCAGAATCAATTATTGATAGAAAAGTTAGAAATATGAAAATGATCTCCCCATCCAATAGAGAAGTAGATATTATTTTGGATGATATTTACCCAGGAAGTAAAAAAGAGTATATAGGGATGTTAAGGCGCGAAGTTATGGATTCATTCATGAGAAATCGCGCTGCAGATCTGGGAGCAACCTTAGTCAATGGCCTGGTATCCAAAATAGAAACCGGTACGAACAAGCAAGGGCCATACACACTTCATTACAATGAAATTCTTAATGATCAATCCGAAGTAAAAGGAAAACAGCTAGAGGTTGATTTAATTGTTGGTGCCGATGGTGCAACGAGTAGAGTTGCAAAGGCTATGGATGCTGGCGATTATAACTATGCGGTAGCAATCCAAGAAAGGATAAAACTTCCCAAGGAAGAGATGAAATATTACGAAGATAGAGCAGAAATGTATGTAGGAACTGATGTATCACCAGATTTTTATGGTTGGGTATTTCCAAAATACGACCACGTTGCAGCTGGAACCGGAACAATGAAACAGAATGGAGGTTTAATAAAAAGCCTTCAAATTGGTGTAAGAGAAAGAGCAAAGAAAAGACTAGTTAATGGTGAAGTCATAAAAGTTGAAGCTCATCCTATTCCCGAACATCCAAGACCAAGAAGAGTTGTAGGAAGAATGGCTTTAGTTGGAGATGCTGCTGGTTACGTAACCAAAAGTTCAGGAGAAGGGATATATTTTGCGGCAAAAAGTGGAAGGATGTGTGCTGAGCAAATTGTCGAATCAAGTCAAAATGGAAAAATCATCCCTACTGAAAAAGATTTAAAAATATACTTAAAAAAGTGGGATAAGAAATATGGAACAACTTATACAGTTTTAGATATCCTCCAACGAATTTTTTACACAAGTGATGGAGCTAGGGAAGCATTTGTAGAGATGTGTGGTGACATGGATGTACAGAGACTTACATTTGATAGTTACCTCTACAAGACGGTAGTAGCAATGAAACCACTTCAACAATTAAAACTTACTCTTTTAACTCTAGGATCTGTTTTAAGAGGTAAGGCATTAGCGCCAAGCACATACAAGCCAGTCCCAAGTGCTGTAAGAGATGACAAGGAAGTTGATAAGATGTTGGCGGTTAGCTCAATTAAAGGTGGGATTAAAAAAAATAAAAGTCAATAACAATTGTTTTTGAATTATTAATTTAGTTTAGTAAAATCAGCAATTTTTAAAGAGTAATTTCTGATCAAACCTAGTAAATTTAATCGATTATTTTTGATTTCTGGATCTTCTGACATAATCAAAACCCCCTTATCATTATCAAACAGTTCATTAAGGTTATTGGTATTATTTTCAAATAAATTAAAAAGCTCAAAATAATCCCAATTAGTTGATGAAATAAATACTTCTATTTCTTTGATGAATTGAAATACTTTGGTTTCACATTCTTTTTCAAATAAATTTGGATTAACATAATCCTTGCTTGCAAAAATTGATCTTTTTAAATTACCACTTTCAGCTAATTTACAAACTCTAGAGATGACTTTTTGAATCTCAGAAAAATTTGCTTTCTCTTTAAGCTGTTTAATAGTATTAATCCTTTTTTTTAAATCCAAAATATTCACTATTCTTGTTTCAACTGATGAATCAGTAAAACAAGTAGCTTTAATTACATCTTTACTGATTGATAGTTCATCAAGATGGCTAGCAATTCTTTGATTAGAAAATTCAATTAAGTCAGTTAAAACTTTTTCTTTCTCAAATTTTAAATTAGGTAATGAAATTTCCCAATATTCAATAAGTTCCCTAAATATATTTTCAATAGCTATATCAAGTTCAAATTGCCAAATAATTAAAATAACCCCATTTAAATTTCTTCTAAGTGCATAAGGGTCAGAGGAACCACTTGGTCTTTTTCCCGAAATAAATATACTTATTAAAGTTTCTATTTTGTCAGAGATAGAAACAATAGCTCCGTATTTTGTAGAAGGTAAATCATCTTTATAAAAACGTGGCAAATAATGTTCAGCTACAGCAATACAAATTTCTTTGCTAAAACCTTCATTTCGTAAGTATTT
Organism: Prochlorococcus marinus str. MIT 9515; assembly: GCF_000015665.1. Classification (NCBI taxonomy): domain Bacteria; kingdom Bacillati; phylum Cyanobacteriota; class Cyanophyceae; order Synechococcales; family Prochlorococcaceae; genus Prochlorococcus; species Prochlorococcus marinus. The sequence goes on from NC_008817.1 coordinate 745,159, forward strand.
ACCTCCCATTATCCCTTGCAATTCGGGAAATTCATAAACAATTTCACTACACAAATCGTTTTTACAGTACTTTGCAGCTTCTATAATTTTATTACTATCTAAAGATTGATCATTTAAATAATTTAAAATCTTCTCTGAGGTGGCCTGAATTCTTTTTACTCTCTGAAAAACATTACCCATACCTTTCAAATAAGAAACAGATTTTAGTTTTTCATTACGGACATTAGAAGCAACTTTTTTGTCACTTTCTACAAAAAACCTTGCATCAGAGAATCTTGCCCTAAGTACTTTTTCATTCCCCTTTGCAATAGTATTGTTAGATTCTTTAAGACCATTAGATAGGACAAAGAATTTTGTACTTATAATTTCTTCAGAACTCAAACCTAATTTGGAAAATTTTTTATTCTTTTTTAGAAGAGGAATGTATCTTTGATGATTTTTCATTACTGTTGAAAGAACTTCAACAGGCAAATTAAGAAATTGCTTATCAAAATTACAAGTTATTAAATTAGGTGATTCAACTAAATCAGTTAGTTCGTTGAGCAAACTCTCAGAGAGACTAGGGTCTAATTTTAACAATTGAGATTCCTGGTTTATTAGATTATCAATTTTTTCTTTTCTTTCTTCTCTGTTAACAAAAACTCCACTTTCAGCCATTAATCCAAAATAATTATATGAAGATTGGATTTCAATAACTTTATTTATTAACCTGTGACCGTTTGATTTGTTACCTATTTTGATCCTAGGATCACATTCATCGAAAGCAAAATCAAGAATTTCATCATCATAAAGTGAGACAATCCAGCGGATAGGTCTTGAAAATTTAAAGCTACCGTACCCCCATTTCATAAATCGAGGACCTTGCAAATTTTTTATTAATTTTGGAATTATTAAAGATAAAGCAGACTTTGTAGATTCTCCTTTTTCAATTTTCGTTCCAAATACAAACTCACCCTTTTCTGTTTTTCTTATTTGGAGATCTTCTATATTAATCCCTAAACTATTTGCAAAACCAAGAGCAGCTTGGGTTGGAACTCCATTTAAAAATGCAGCAGAAGCTTTAGGCCCTTTTCTTGTAACTCTCTTATCATCGGCATAATCAACTAAACCTTCTAAAAATAGAACTATTCTTCTTGGTGTGGAGGTGCAAATAATATTCTTGTATTTGATAAGTTTCTTATCAAATTCAAATTTGATATTAGAGTAAATTTGGTTTATTACAGAATGAGAAAAATTGGCCGGTAACTCTTCTGTTCCTATCTCAAGTAAATATTTAGACAAAAATAATTTATGGGCTATTACAACTATAATTTACTACCGGTTAAATAAGCTTTTCGCTAATGTATAAAAAGAGATATGTTTTGGTCCCTTGATCAAGGTCGAAAAAGTAAAAAAGAAAAAAAAGATTGAAAAACAAGAGACGGTTTGCTTAGCAAATGGTCTAGAGGTATCTAAGTTTGAAAATTTCAAGAAGGGCAGTGAATTTCTCAAGGAACCACTTGCAAGCGAACTAAAGAATGAAAGTGATCATTTTACAAATGATGCTGTTCAACTATTGAAATTTCATGGAAGTTATCAACAAGATAATAGAGAAAACAGAAAGCCTGGCAAAGGGAAAGATTGGCAGATGATGCTTAGGCTAAGAAGTCCTGGGGGAGAAATCCCAGGAAAACTATTTCTATCTTTAGATGAATTATCAGACAAACTCGGGAACGGCACACTGAGAATAACAACTAGACAAGCCTTTCAAATGCATGGAATCAGGAAAGATAATTTGAAGAAAGTTATTAAATCTATTGTAAATTCAATGGGCTCAACTTTAGCTGCGTGTGGGGACATAAATAGAAATGTCATGGCTCCTGCCGCACCTTTTGAAACATCAGAATACATAACTGCAAGAACTTTAGCCGTAAAAGTTGCCGATCTCTTAACACCTGTAGCAGGACAAGGAACTTTTTTAGAGCTTTGGGCTGACGGAGATTTGGAATACACTATAAAACCAGATAAAGAGATTGAAGAGAATAGAAAATTACAGTTTAAAGAGAATGTTTTTAGCGGGTCCAAAAAGGAACCTTTATATGGATCTACCTACCTCCCAAGGAAGTTTAAATGTGCTGTCACCGTTCCTGGCGATAATTCTGTTGATCTTCTTACTAATGATATTGGAATAGTTGCATTCACTTCTAAAGAAGGGGAATTCGAAGGATGTAATTTTTATATAGGTGGAGGTATGGGTCGAACTCATAATAATGAAGAGACCTTTGCAAGAATTGCAGATCCACTTGGTTATGTTGATAAGAAAGATATATATGAACTAATTCAAAGTATCGTTGCCATTCAAAGAGATTATGGAGATAGAAAATCAAGGAAAAATTCTAGAATGAAATACCTTTTGCATAGAAAAGGTATTAAATGGTTTAAAAAAATTCTTTTAGATAAATATTTTAGAAAAGAAATTAAGCCTTTAAGAAAAGAACCAGAGAATAAATTAATTGATTATCTAGGTTGGCATAAACAAAATGAAGATTATTATTTTGTTGGTTTACCTTTATTATCGGGAAGGCTTTATGGAAAGAAGAAATCACTAATAAGAAATATTGTTAAAGAAAATAATCTTGATTTAAGACTTACACCTAATCAAGATATTTTACTTTGTAATATTCCCAAAAAAAACAAAAGAGAAATTCAAAAAGCCTTAAAAAGTATTGGATATGACAATCTTCATGATATCAATGAAATTCAAAGACACGCTTTAGCATGTCCAGCCCTCCCTCTTTGTGGTCTGGCCATGACCGAAGCCGAAAGAATTTTGCCTGAAGTTCTCAGTAGAATTGAAAATTTATTAAATGATATGAATATAGAAAAGACGATATTGTTCCGCATGACAGGATGCCCAAACGGATGTACAAGACCTTATATGGCAGAACTGGCTCTTGTAGGGAGTGGGCAAAATAAATATCAACTATGGTTAGGCGGCAGTAAAAACCTTCAAAGGTTAGCGAGACCGTACTTGCAAAGAATGGATCTCGATGATTTAGAAAAAACTATTAAACCATTACTTGAATTTTGGAAGAAAAGCAATCCAGAAAAAGATTTTGGTGATTTTATAAATAATGAAACTGATTCTTCTATTAATAATTTATTAATAGAATTTGATTAATATTTAAATTATCCCATATAAAGCATTAGCTTTTTTATTCTTCCAAGCCCATAATTGATCTCCATAGCTAAAATGCCACCATTCATTTGGATGTTGTACGAATTCAAATTTATTCATAATTTCTTTTAATAATTTTCTTCTATTATCGAAGACAATTGCATCTTCTTTTTCAATATTTTTATAAAAATCCGGTTTAGATTTCTCATTCATCTCATCAATATTACTCCCCATATCAATTATATTTCCATACTTATCGGCCAAAGTTATATCCAAAGCGCCTCCAGTTGAATGAGGAGGAGGAAATCTATCATCGAATGATGGGTATGCCCAAAATTCCTCAACTTTTTTTGTATTAGAGGATAGCTTTCCATATCTTTTTCAGAAGCATCAATATCTAACCGTTTACATTCCAAAATAAAAGCTCTATTAAACATAAATTCTTGGACTTCGATAGGACGCCAACTGTCATAAATTAAAAGGTGAAAATTACTATTTCTTAATTTTAAATATTCATTTACTTTAATTAATCTTTTAATAACTTCTTCTCTTAATTTCCAAATCCCCTCATCCTCTCTATAAGGAGCACCCATATCATAATAAGGATGAGGACTAATAAATTTGAAACAATTAGGTATTGCTATCAATTTATCTTTATTCTCTTCAATTGGGACTTTATTCCAAATTTTCAAATATTTTTTTTAATTGATCTCATATTTGCATATATTTTAAAATTTACAATTATTAAATTATTAATTTAAGAAATCATGTACAAATTTATTATCAGAATTGTCAATTAACAAATCTTTCAACATAAAATTTTTTCTTAAGTCAGGATCATCCTTTATTACGTTCTGCGCCTCTTCTCGAGCTTTTTCAATTAACACCTTATTATTTGGTAAGTTATCCAATACAAAATCTGGTAATCCTGATTGCTTATACCCCAAGAGTTGCCCTGGACCTCTTATCTCTAAATCTTTTTCCGCGATATAAAAACCATCATTAGATTTTTCTAAAACTTTTAGTCTTTTGTTTTCTAATCCATTTTTATCAGAGGTTATTAAGTAACAAAATGATTTATGGGTGCCTCTCCCAACTCTTCCTCTTAACTGATGCAACTGAGATAATCCAAATCTCTCTGAGTTATAAATTATCATGATTGAAGCATTAGGTACATCAATACCGACTTCAATAACTGTAGTGGATACCAAAATACTAATTTCATTTTTTAAAAATGAATTAATTACGATATTCTTCTCATCAGAATTTAATTTCCCGTGTAATAGTCCAACTTTATTTTTTAAAAAGATCTCCTCTGATAAATACTGAAAAATGTTTTTTGCAGAGCTTAAATTCATTTTTTCAGAATCTTCGATTAATGGCAAAATTACATAAGCTTGTTTTCCATTATCTATTTCATTCTCTACAAGTGAAAATAGTTTATCTAAATCATCCTCTGTAATTATTTTTGTAATTATTGGAACTCTTCCTGGTGGCAGTTCTGTAATCTGACTAATATCTAGATCTCCATATAGTGACAAGGCAAGTGTCCTTGGTATTGGTGTGGCTGTCATTGATAACAAATTCGTATTATCGCCTTTATTCAGTAATCTATTTCTTTGAGTCACCCCAAACCTATGTTGTTCATCAATGACCACCATACCTAATGAATTAAAAATAACTTTATCTTCAAATAATGCATGAGTACCTACAAGAATATCTACCATTCCATTTTTTAAATTTATTAGTATTTCTTTTCTCTTTTTTTGTGGGGTGTTACCTGTAAGTAGTTCGACCGAAACAGAAAGTGGATTTAGATATTTTAATAAATTTTTATAGTGCTGATTAGCAAGTACTTCTGTAGGAACCATTAATGCACCTTGCTGATCTTTTTCAAGAATAATTAAAAGGGAAACAATTGCAATAATAGTTTTACCACTACCAACATCTCCCTGAAGTAGTCTGGACATAGGGGTTAAATCTGATATGTCTAATTTAATTTCATCAAGGACTTTTTCCTGAGATTTTGTTAATTGAAAAGGAATTTTATTTAAAAAATCTTGGAGTAAAAATCTTTTTTGAGCAAATGTTCGATTAGTTGATTTTTTATTATTCTTACGCTTTCTCAATAAAAACTTCATTTGTAATAGAAATAGTTCATCAAATACCAATCTTTTTTTTGATTCAATCAAAGCATCCTGATTTGGAGGTAAATGAATGTTTATTAAAGAATCACTTTTTGGTAATAAAGATAATGAACTAATTTGTTTTTGAGTAAGTAAGTCTGGATAATCTTTTGAATAAATAATTACTTTTTTAATTAATTTGATAAAACTTATATTTGAAAATGATTCTGATAAGGAGTATAAAGGCATAATCTTACCAGAGAAATTAAAAGATTCATCATTATTATTTAAAATCTCTATCTGCGGATCAATAAAATTTTTTCCATATTCAGATAGTTTGACCTTACCAGAAATAGCTATTTTAGTACCAGGAATATATAAAGATTTCTGAGAAGTATAAAAGGAATAAGATCTATATCTTTTTCCTAAAAAAAATTTTGTAACTTTAATAGATGATGTCTCATCAAAAATTACTATATTCATTATGGATAAATTACTATTATTTTGACTCTTATAAATAGAAAACTTTTTAATAGTTGCAATACAAGTGTATAAATTATCTGGTTTTAGATTAACTATTTTTACTCTATTTGTATAATCTAAATAAGTACGTGGAAAATAATTGATTAAGTCTTTTATGTTAAATATACCTAATTCGTTTAGTTTCTTTTTAGTTACTTTACCTATACTTTTTATCAAGGAAATATCTGAGTATAAAGATAGATTTGAATCTGCAAATCTTGAATAATTACTAGTAGTATTTTTACTAGAGTAAATTAAATCAATAGATGTACTTAATTTTAATAGACATTTTCTAGTATCAATTACAAGTCTTTTTCTCTGATTACTATCTAAATTATTATATTGAGAATATTTAATTGAAAATTCACTAAATAATTTGATATATTCATCAGTTAATTTAAGATTTTCTAAATTGCTTAATGATTCATAAAGATAATCATTAAAAAATTGTTTTCTACCATGTAAATTAGTAAATTTATTTTCTGACTCTAGTGTGAGTGATTTTTGAAGGGGTCTAATCCAATTCTTAATTAAATTTATATATTGTTTATTATTCGTCACTTTATCTGAGAGATAAACTTAAGATTTTATTATTTTAAATTTTTAAGGTAAAGTTCCTTATTTTTCCAATATAGATGTTTTTTATTTAATAATCTAAATTTATTCTTTAATTCGTTAATATTATTTCTACAGATTGAAAGCTCTAAATTATGAAATTCTAATTCAATATCTGAGATGTTAAACAAACTTATATTGCCTGATTTATTATTAAATTCAGTAAAGTTACTTGGGTTTAGATCATAACTAATTACGAAAGGATGAGGATGTTTTATTAAATTATGATTATTTGATAAGAATTTGAAAATATCTTCGGATATGTTTTTTTGAATTAATTTTATTTTGAATAATTCTGAATTTACCTTATATGAAAGGTCTACTAAAAATTGGTTAAAACCTTTATCAACTTTTTCAAATAAGTTTAAATTATCACTATATAGAGAAACATCATTTTCTTGATCATTAAAGTTCTTAGGATTAATTATGTTTTTTTCTTTTGTTCCTTCTATTAATTCAAGAACAGAATCAATGATATGTTTCTCATCTTCAAGATCTTTAATACTAGGTTGTTTCGAATAGTAATTTAAACAATCATTTTCATCCAAATTTACAGATGAAAATTCATCATCATTTATAGACTCATAATATTGATATGAATTTAACTTATTACTGCAATTAAATTCAATGGATTCTTTAGTAATTAATTCCGTTTCATAGTCAAAATTAACCGTTTTAGATTTTTTTAATTTTAATAATTCTTTTAATGCTTTTTTATTTATTAAATGTATTTGGGTCTCACTATTATCGATTAACTTCAACTGCTCAATTGTTAATAATGGAAGTTTTGATTGGATAAGAAAGCTAATATCATTGTTTAAAAAGTTGATTAATTCTAGGTTTTTATATTCTTTATCGCTGTTCCTAAGAGATAGATCAGAATAAAGTCCAAATATCCCTTTCTCAGTAGACGAAAGAATAGATTTTCTTACAATCCTAAAATAAATTTCATATTCTTTATAAATATTTTTTAATAATATATCTTTTTTAACCTCAGCCCTATCGAGCTGAATCTTCACCTCTTTTGAATATCTACCTTTGATACTATTATCCAAATTTATTAATTTGACTTTAAAGATGCGACTTCATCGGCAAAGTCCATTTCATTCTTTTCAATACCCTCACCTAACGTATATCTTGTGAAACGCCTCACTTTGATATTTTCACCAATTTTAGCTGCTGCCTGCTTTACTAAATCTTCTACTGTTAGAGAACTATCCTTTATATAAGGTTGAGAAAGCAAGACCAACTCATTTAGTCTTTTAGCAATTCTACCTTCAACAATTTTTTCTTTAATATTTTCGGGCTTACCAGACAAGTCATCTCTACCCATTTCTATTCCTTTTTCTTTTTTTACAACATCTTCCGGTATTTCATCAATAGAAACGTATTCAACATTTGGACATGCGGCTACTTGCATCGATACATCCTTTAAAAGAGATTGAAAAATATCTCCTCTAGCAACGAAATCAGTTTCACAATTTAGTTCTAAAAGAACACCTACTCTAGAACCTGTATGAATATAACTGCCTATAGAACCTTCCGCAGCAACTCTCCCCGATTTCTTCTCTGCACTTGCGATTCCTTTTTTTCTTAACCACTCTAGGGCTTTTTCAACATTTCCATCTGTCTCATTTAAAGCCTTTTTACAATCCATCATCCCGGCTCCAGTCTTATCTCTAAGATCTTTTACAAGTTTTGCTGTAATGTTTGCCATTTAAATAATAATTTTTTGGTTTTTTGAAGTTTTAATAAAAATTAAACTTTTCTTTGATCATTAGAACCTTTTCTACCTTCATTAATTGCATCTGCAAGTCGTCCTAAAATAAGTTGAACAGATCTCACTGCATCATCATTGCATGGAATAGGAACTTCACACAAATCAGGATCACAGTTAGTGTCTAACATTGAGACTAAAGATATATCTAATTTTCTTGCTTCAAGGACAGCATTAGATTCTCTTCTTTGATCAACAAGTACAACTACGTCAGGTAATCTTCTCATTCCTTTAAGACCACCTAAATACTTTTGCAAACGTTCTAGCTCTCTTCTTAAAACCGCAGCCTCCTTTTTAGGTCTCATGGCTATGGCACCGCTACTTTCCATTCTTTCAAGATCTTTTAATCTTTCTATCCTTGCTTTCATGGTGGACCAATTAGTAAGCATGCCTCCTAACCACCTTTGGTTAACATATGCTGCACCACATCTAACAGCTTCTTGAGCAACAACATCTGAAGCTTGTTTTTTTGTTCCAACAAAAAGAAATCTTTTTCCGCTCTTTGCAGCATTTCTAGTCCACTTATAAGCGTTATTCATGCATAAAGCGGTTTTTACAAGGTCAATAATATGAACCCCATTCCTTGCGCAATAAATATACTTAGACATTTTGGGATTCCAACGTCTAGTTTGGTGCCCAAAATGAGCACCAGCTTCCATCATTTCAGATAGAGATACAACAGCCATGTTTAAATAGTTTCGGGTTAGCCTCCATCCGACGGGGAATTTAAATATTTAAATCACCCGAAAACAGTCAGATGTGTGGTTTTTAATTTTATTTATTGTAGCAAATAATCAGCATTCCTTGAAGAGATTATTTAAATTCAAATTAATCTTCCAAGCTCTTTTACATAAATTAAATTCAAAGGTATCCTAACAATTTCGAGTGCGATTCTATTTTTACCTGAATCAACTAGAAATTTTAATAATGGAAATAATCTTTTAATAGTTATCAAACCACCTAGGCACATTATTTCCCAAAGTAAAGTATGAATCGGGGTTAATTGAATCATAAATCTAACCCTCAAATTTGAATGCTTTTTATAAAAGACTAAAGCCATCCTTGCTCTTTCTTTTTCTTGGGATATTAAAGATTCAATCTGTCCACAATCAAAAGGGGGATGCCAATGAAAGCCAACGGCTTCTGGGCATTTAACTAATTTTGTCCCGATTTTTTTCAATCTCTCTCCCAGCTCTAAATCTTCCCATCCATAAAGGCTAAAGGAGCTATCAAATAATCCAACATTTAAGAGTAAATCTTTTGATATCGCAACATTTCCAGTCGCAAAATATGCAAAAGAAACATCAGTTAACTTAAACTTTTCATTTTCTGGATTTTTAAAGTTAGATGTATTTATTACTGAGCCATAAGTAAAACATTTTTTATTATCTCTTTCCCAAGAGAAAGAGAGTTTATTAACATGGCAAACTAAAAAGTCTTCTAAAACAATAAGATCGCTATCAATAAATATTATGACTTCATATTTGGACTTCATTACTCCAAGGTTTCTTCCTAATGCAGGCCCTCCATGTTTTTGTTCAAATAAGACGACATGAGGTAAGATTTTACTATTATTTCTTATCCAAGAAGGGGTACCATCTGTTGATCCATCATCAATAACTACTATTTCATAATTACTAATAGTCGCATTTAAAATTTGTTTTTCTAAAGCCTTTAGGCATTTTTCCAATATTGGCTTTCTATTATAAGTTGGAATAACAATGCTTACATTCATAACCATATATTATGTATTTGTAAATATACAGAATTTAAAAAATATAAGATCAAAAGTTAGTCTAATCTGCTGCTCCACCATTATTTGCAGTTCCAGTAACGTTGCTCATACCGTCGGGTCTGCCGTCAGTTCTAAGCTTTCTCTTCTTGAACTTTCTTGCGTATGCACGATTACGGTCTTGCTTTTCTTTTTTTAAATTCCTTCTCTTTGACATAAATTTTTTTACTTTCGACTATCTTAGCTCACTAAGTGCATTAAATATTTTACCATCTTCCATATTTAATATCCTATCCGCCATATCTGAAATCCTTGGGTCATGTGTCACCATTAGGACAGAACAATTCTGTTCTTTTGCCAATTTCTTTAAAAGGGAAACTATTTCTCTTCCTGTAACGCTGTCTAAAGCGGAAGTTGGTTCATCTGCAAGTAAAAGTTTGGGATTAGCAGATAATGCCCTTGCAATTGCAACTCTTTGTTTCTGACCTCCAGACAAATCACTTGGAAGTTTTTTATTATGGTCAGCCAGTCCAACTGCGGATAACCACTTCCTCGCAATTTCTCTTCTTTGCAAATATGTTAAATTTCTAAGCAAATCAGCCCCCATTTGAACATTTTGTTCTGCTGTTAAACATCTGAGCAAATTATGTCCCTGAAAAATCATCCCAATATTTCTTCGAAGTATTTGTCTGGTTTTTCTTGAGGCACCATTTAATTGTTTATTTAAAACCGTCAAATCACCGCTTTGACAGGTTCTAAGGGCACCAATCAAGGTCAAAAGAGTTGTCTTGCCACAACCGGATGGGCCTTTCAAAAGCACTAATTCACCTCTCTCAATAAAAAAATTAACATTATTAAGAACTTGTTTCTTATTTTCATTTTTTCCGTAAAAATGACTCAAATTATTGATAGAAACAGTTTTTAAATTTTTATTTAAGCTTGAGTGCATATAAATTATTTAGTTAAAATATTTCTGCAGGGTCCGCATCAACTAATTTACGCATAGCAATTCCAGCTGACCCCATACACATAATTAAAATTAAAACAAAAATTAAAATTGTTTTATGAGCATCCATCACTATTGGAAGCTTTGTAGAATTTCTGACAACTGAATAAAGTATTTGCCCTGAAAAATAAGCGGGTAGATAACCAAATAAAGCCAATAAAAAGCCTTCTCGTGCAACCACAAAGAAAAGAGATTTTAGTCTATATCCCATAGCTAATAAAGTTGCATATTCAGGAAGATGGTCAGTGACATCACTATAAAGAATTTGATAAACAACAACGCAACCAACTACAAAACCCATTAAAGCTCCCAAACTAAATATAAAACCAATTGCAGTACTATTTCTCCAATAATTTTTTTCAAATTCAATAAATTGATTTTTTGTTAAAACACGAACATCATTAGGGAGAGATTTATTTAATATTTCAGATACCAAAATTGGGTTTGAGCCATTTCGAAGTTTCACTAAACCAATTTCAATGCTTCCTTTTGGATTTGCTGGGAATAGTCTTAAAAATGTTTCTCTACTTGTGATTAAATTTCCATCTGCTCCAAAGGATGGACCTAGCTCTACAAGGCCCTCCACTATTACTCTTTTACCTGCAACTTCTGTTTCTACTTTCTTTCCTGAAAGAAACCAATCCTCTATGGGGCCAAACTCTGGTCTTGATAGTTTATCAAAAAGTACTCTCCCTGGATTTTTTAGTTTATCTGACTTTCTTGAAAATCCACTATCAAGAAGAAGAGAATCTGCAGGATTAAATCCCAAAGCTAATATTGATCTTGTTTTTAGATTTTCTGGATTTCTCCACAGAAGATAAGTTAAGTTAACAGGTGCAGTTTTTTCTACATCTTCTAAAGCTAAAGTTTGAATTAATCTTCTTTTTGGAAAGCCGCTCATACTTATAGAACTTTTTGATCTAGGACTTATCAAAACAAGATCAGCATCCAAAAGTTTGTGAATAGTTACACTTGTATCAAATAAACCATCTCTAAATCCTAATTGCATAAACATTAGAATCCCAGCGAAGCTAATTCCTGCAATTGCAACTATTAACCTAAGAGGTTGTCTAGTAAGCAACAACCAAGCTAAAGGAATTTTCCGGAATTTTATGAGAGAAAATTTCATTAAGGTAGAAATTTAGCAATAACCTTCATACCTGTGTAGTTTCTCACTAATTTTATCGATTCATCGTTAAGCTTCACTAGAACCTCAATAATACGAGCATCAGCATCGCCCGTAGGATCTGTAGATAAAACTTTTCTCTGTTTTACTTGAGGACTAATTCTTATTACCTCGCCTTTTAAAATCTTTGAAAATCCTCCATTCTCACTACTTAATTCAACTTTTTGAGAAACAAACACTCTATTAATATCAGATTCATATACTTCTATGAGAGCCTCCATGTTCTGACTTGAACCAACCTCGAGGATTCCTTCATTGTTGGGTCTTTCACCAACTCGTGTATTAACCGCGAGGATAAATCCATCAATTGGACTTCTAAGTTGAGAATTAAAAAGATCTATCTCAATATTATTTTTATCGCCAATATTTACTATTTTTTGTTTTTGTAATTTAAGTAACTCGTCTTTTCTCTGAGAAAGTTGAACTAAAGAATATGCAGATTTTTCTACTGCTAATTCATATCTTTTAATTTGATCTTTTTTTAATGAAATCTCAAGATTGTTTGTCTTGATAAGATTATTTTTTCTTTCGAGATCTGAGATTAATTTCTCCCTATTTTCAAAAACAGCTAGAACTGATCCTTTTTTGACAAAATCACCCTCACTCACTAACAGCTGAGACAAACGAGGAGAAGAGCCAAATTGACTTATTGGCGCTGCTAATTTCCTTATCTCGCCAGATGGTGAGAGTTGTCCTAGGGCAGCGACTGCATTTATTTGAAAAATAATATCAGAAGAAATTTCTTTATCGCTAGAAATTAATTTCTTATTTTGAGAACATGAACTAATCCCAAGCGATAATGGAAAAAATATCAAGAAACAATAGATTAAATTTTTAAATTTACTTACAAACATCAAAAATCAAATAGTACTTTTTTGATATATTCATCTACCCATTTTTTGTCGAAATACTTCAGTAGAACCAAACTTGTTTTTTCATTTTTCATTTGTTGTCTACAATAATTTTTTTGAAAATCGATTCTTTCTTGAATTATTTCTTGATCATGATCAAGTATAGAACTTTTACTTAATTTTATTAATACTAATAGGTAGTGATCAACAATTTTACAAAAAGCACTTTTTTCACTCTCATTTTTTAAAGAAGCAAAAAATACATTTTGAGAGAAGATATCTCCCCATCCTGGGATCTCCCTCTCTGATTCAAATACACTTTTATCAATCGTAGACAACAAGTTATCGTATTTTAAATTTTGATTCTTTGAAGAAGGGGATAAATCAACAATAGCGGCAGAAACCACTTCATTTACTTTGACTAAATCCATACCAAATATTGGAATATCATAATGTGGGTCAGGGAAGAATACACAATGTAAAATCTTAAGACGCCTAGAAAATTCAGCTACTTCGATATGTAATTTTCTAAATCCTTTTGCCTTATGGAATTCATTTTCAATATATAGTTCTTTACCTTCCTTATCCGAAATTATATTTGAAAGCTTAGGGTCTATCTTAATGGATTTAAGGTTTTCTAGATTAGACCTATGTCCTCTAATATTTTGCAATAAAGTCAAAATAAGTGGATCAATTAATTTGGTTTTAGTTAAAGATTCAGACAACAAGGGTAAATGGTATCAAAATAAAGAGTAAGAAAAAAGTTGCGATGAACTTAGGAGAAATTAATTACTATAACCATTCAAGCAAACCTAAATGCGTATTTGTGGAAAATAAAGAATTACCCCTAATCTGTATAGATTTTTGGTTTAAAGCTGGTTCTTCATTTGAAGAATCAGATAAAAGTGGAACAGCTCATTTGTTAGAACATATGATTTTTAAAGGCAGTAATAAAATAATGCCAGGCGAATTTGATCATAGAATCGAATCTCTGGGTGGAATTAGCAATGCTTCAACTGGATATGATGATGCACATTACTATGTTTTAGTACCTAAAAACAACTTTAAAGAGTCACTAGCTCTTTTGACAAACATTCTCAGATCACCAAATTTTAATATTAACGAATTTAATAAAGAGAAAAGTGTTGTCATCGATGAAATAAAGCAACAAAATGACCAGCCTGATGAAAAGCTTTTTAATTATTTCTTGGGTAGAGTATGGATAGACAACTTTTATGGCAAAACCATATTAGGAACTGAAAAGGATGTCCAATCATTAGCAATAGATGATCTAGAAAAATTCCATAAGAAATTTTATAATATCGAGAATTCTTGTATCTCGATTGCTGGAAATATCGCAAAAGTAACTTTTGAAGAATGTTACGGAAATAACTTTTCTTATCTTGGTGAGGCTAACAGTTCTCAAATAATTAGTAAAAATAAATTAATTGCAATCCCAAGAACTGGTAGAGAAGAAATTGATTTTAAGAATATCGAATTTTCTAGAATATATATGGCATGGAGTATACCCAGCATTAAAAATCAAAGAATAAATATAGGATTTGAAATTTTAACTTCGATACTTTCTGTGGGAAGAAATAGTAGATTAGTTAAGGTTTTAAAAGAAGATAAAAATTTGGTTGAGTCAATATATGTAGATGTAAATGGAGGAGAATTAGGGGGTTTATTAGTGATTGAAGCTTGCTGCGATAATGTAAATTTATTAAAAACTGAGGAAGAAATTAATAAAATAATTAAAGAATTGGTTAGTTCTAAAAATTTAACTATTAATGAGTTGACAAAAGCGTTAAACATTGTCAAAAGTAACTATATATTTAATCTAGAAACTTCGACACAACTAACTTCATTTTTTGGAAGTGAATTTTTGTGGGGCAGAAAAAATTCCATAAATGATTTAGATAATCATCTGCGCTACTGGAATAATTTAAATAATTTCAGGAAAATACTACATTATCTATCAAAAGATAAATTTACATTAATTGCATCAGCAAAATAATGAAAAATAGATTTTTTAAAACAAAAACCCAACGAAATTTTTCTGTGGCGATGGTTTGGATAAATGGTGGTAGCAGTGAAGATAATGAAGGTAAAAAAGGAATAAATAAAATCCTTTCATCATTATTGGGTAGAGGGTGCAAAGGTTTTGATAATTTAGAGTTTTCTGATTATATAGATTCTCATGGAGCAGAATTAAACCTCGAGACATTAGAGGATGGGACTTTAATTAGCCTTAAATCTTTAGATGAGTATTTTTATAAACTGTTCCCTTTATTGGATTTAATAATAAATAACCCAATGCTTTTAGAAAGCCAGTTCCAAAACGTAAAGAAAAATACTATTGATTCCCTATGTAAGGAGAAGGAAAACCCATTCAACATAACTTTTGAAAAATGGAGGAAACTTGTTTATTTTAAACACCCTTATGCATATAATCCCTCTGGATATGTAAAAGATATTTCAACAATCACTTATTCTGATGTTTTAGTCGAATACAATAATTTTAAGAATAGAAATATATATCTTATTTCAAATAATTTAAAAATAAATAACAAAAATTTTGAGTTAATTAATAAAAACAATCAGAAAAACAAACTTAAACATCTTAAAAAAAATAGGAATGATTTTGTTAGGTATGCTAGTACTTTTAAGGATTCTAATCAAATAATTTTAATGATAGGTAACCAAACATGTTCACAATCAAGTCATGAATATTTGCCTTTAAAAGTATTAGAATCACATCTTTCATATGGAATGAGCTCTGTATTATTCCAATTGTTTAGAGAAAAGAATGGTTTAACTTATGACGTTGGAGTATTTAACCCAATAAGGCAATATAATGCCCCATTTTTAATTTACCTTTCTGTCTCTAATAAGAATGCTATTTTAGCCTTTGAAATCCTTCTTGAATTACTGAAAAATTTAGTTTCTTCTCCAATTTCGGAAAAGCAACTTAATCTAGCGAAAGTAAAACTAAAAAGTTCATTTCTAATCTCAAACCAATCTTTAGATGAAATCTTACAGAGAAGACTTCAATTAATTGGTTACGATTTGAATCCAGATTTTGATTTAGATTGTCTTAATAAGATTGAAGAGATCATTCCAGAAGATATTTTAAAAATTACTAATAAATATTTATCGGAACCTTTTATGAGTATCTATGGTGATAAAAAAAAATGTAGTGAAATCTATCAGCTTTGGCAAAAAAATTTTTAAATTTATATTTTTTCGATTTTGTCAGTGTCAATTAAAAAAGAACCTCTCCTAAATTTTATTTCAACAGTTTCAGGAGATTTAATGGATATTATTTCTCCAACTTCATCTATAGCTACCAAATCAGGAGGCCTTAGCATAGGCATATTGTCGGAGGTTTTTAGGTAAGACAAAGGAACAATTAGTTTAACTTTATCTTGAATATTAAATTTCATGATTTTTGTAAAATATTCCACAATCAATCTACTACAAAAAATAATGTAAAAAAAAATATCAACGAAATGGAATGTTTCATTCTAGAATTATAAAAATTTTGTGATATGAGTTAATGAATCAAAAACTTAAAACAATCATTTTATGGGCTTTACCAATAATCCTAGTTATTGCGCTTTCATACCAATTTCTCTCTACAAGTAACGTTGATAACCTTAAGTCTAATGGAACAACTATTGCACCGAAGAATACTGCGGTAGCAAGAGTAAGTTATGGCAGATTTTTAGACTATATTAAATCTGGCAGAGTTACTTCCGTTGATATATTTGATGGGGGAAGGAACGCCGTTGTTGAAACTGTTGATTCGGATTTAGATAATAAAGTTCAAAGATTGAGAGTTGATTTACCAGGTTTAACTCCTGAATTAATAAATAATCTAAAAAATGAAGGTATAAGTTTTGATGTTCATCCTGTAAAAGCAACACCACCTGCACTTGGCATTCTTGGTAATCTTCTTTTCCCAGCCATCCTAATAGGTGGATTGATTCTATTGGCTCGGAGATCAAATGGGATGCCCGGAGGTCCAGGACAAGCTATGCAGTTTGGAAAATCAAAAGCCAGATTCGCGATGGATGCTAATACTGGAGTAGTTTTTGACGATGTAGCCGGCGTTAATGAAGCTAAAGAGGATTTAGAAGAAGTAGTTACATTTCTAAAAAAACCTGAAAAATTTACTTCAGTCGGGGCACGTATTCCTAAAGGAGTTTTATTAGTTGGTCCTCCGGGAACAGGAAAAACACTTTTAGCAAAAGCAATTGCTGGTGAAGCAGGAGTTCCATTCTTTTCACTAGCAGGTTCAGAATTTGTTGAAATGTTTGTGGGAGTAGGTGCTAGTAGAGTTCGAGATCTTTTTAAGAAAGCTAAAGAGAATAGTCCATGCTTGATCTTTATCGATGAAATCGATGCTGTTGGAAGACAAAGAGGCGCTGGTATTGGAGGAGGTAATGATGAAAGAGAACAAACACTTAATCAACTTTTAACTGAAATGGATGGATTTGAAGGGAATAGTGGAATAATTATTATTGCAGCGACTAACCGTCCAGATGTTTTAGATTCAGCATTAATGAGGCCAGGTAGATTTGATAGACAAGTAACAGTAGATGCTCCTGATATCAAAGGAAGATTATCAATACTTGAAGTACATTCAAAAAATAAAACTCTTCAAGAAGATTTAACTTTGGAAAGTATCGCCAGGAGAACTCCTGGCTTTACAGGTGCTGATTTAGCTAATCTTCTAAATGAAGCTGCAATCTTAACCGCAAGGAGAAGAAAAAAGTCTATAAGTATCTTAGAGATTGATGATTCAGTTGACAGAATTGTTGCAGGAATGGAAGGTTCCCCTCTAACAGACGGAAGAAGTAAACGATTAATTGCTTATCACGAAGTTGGTCATGCAATAATAGGTTCTTTAGTAAAAGCCCATGACCCCGTTCAGAAAGTAACTGTCATTCCAAGAGGGCAAGCAAAAGGACTTACTTGGTTTACACCTGATGATGATCAATCTCTCATAAGCAGAGCGAACTTGAAAGCAAGAATAATGGGTGCTCTTGGTGGAAGAGCTGCGGAAGATGTTGTATTCGGCAGAGGTGAAATAACAACAGGAGCAGGTGGAGATTTTCAACAAGTTGCCCAAATGGCAAGACAAATGGTTACGAGGTTTGGAATGAGTGATTTAGGTCCTATAGCTCTTGAAAGCGGTAATCAGGAAGTTTTTGTTGGCAGAGATTTAATGACTAGAAGTGAAGTCTCTGATTCCATATCCAAGCAAATTGATGAAAGCGTAAGAGTCATGGTTAAAGATTGCTACAAGGAAACTTATTCTATAATTAGTAAAAATAGAGAAGCCATGGACAAATTAGTTGATCTTTTAATAGAAAGAGAAACTTTAGATGGTGAAGAATTTGTAAAAATACTTTCCGAATTTACAACTGTTCCTGAGAAAGAAAGAACCCCACAATTATTGAATTAAGTTCCTCTGATAGGTTTTTTATCCAAAACTAAGTCAATTAAGCCATATTCAACGGCTTCTAGAGGAGACATATAAAAATCCCTATCTGTATCCTCTTTAATAGTTTCTAAATTTTTGCCAGTTCTTTCAGATAATTCAGAATTTAATCTTTCTTTTAAATATAAGATTTCATCTGCTTGAATTCTTATATCACTTGCTTGTCCTCTTGCACCACCAAGTGGTTGATGAATCATAATTCTTGAATGTCTCAAACTACTTCTTTTACCCTTTGTTCCTGCTGCAAGTAAAAAAGCTCCCATACTTGCTGCTAATCCAACGCAAACTGTATGAATATCAGGCTTTACATGTTGCATAGTATCAAATATACCTAAGCCATCATAAACAGAGCCTCCCGGTGAATTTATATACATATATATATCTTTTTCAGGATCTTCTGCTTCTAGAAAAAGTAATTGAGCAACAATTCTGTTAGCAGTATCACTCGTGACTTGTTCTCCTAGAAATATAATCCTCTCTCTTAAAAGTCTTGAGTAAATATCAAATACTCTTTCACTTCCACCAGATTCTTCCAAAACTAAAGGGATCATAATAATATTTATCTGTTTATAAGATCCTAGCGATATTGAGTCAACATACGCTATGGTTATTAAGGTTTACATATAAAAAATTGAAAGAAAATTTGACTGTCTCAGAAAGTAAGAAGTTATTCCATGAACAATTCCCTTTCGTTATTCCGGGTTTATATAAAAGGATAGTTGATGAAATGCTTGTTGAACTAAATCTTTTAAATCACCAAAATGAATTTATTCAAGATGAATTGTTTTGCGTTGGTCTTACGGAAACTTTCAAAGAATTGACAAAAGGGTATAAGCCAGAGTCTCATTTAGAACTTCTTTTTGAATCATTATGTAAGTCTTCAAATTTTATACCTTCAAAAATCAAAGAAATTTCTCTTAAAACTCTTGAACAATATAAGGATAAATCTTTAAAAGAAATTTCAATTTTATTAAAAGAAAAAAGTACTTCTAATTTATACTCATCGAGAATATTGAATATAGGTATTTATTTGATTATCGCTAATGCCACTGACTTTAAGGGTTTGAAGGATTCCGAGAAAAATAAAGCTATTACTGACAATATCAACAATTTAAATTTATCAGTTAATAAAGCAGAAAAAGATATTGGTATTTACAAAAGTAGTATTAAGAAAATGGAGCAAGCAAAAGAACTTCTTGAAGAAGCAAAAATTCAAAATAAGAAAAAAGAGAATAAATAATTCATAATTAAAAATTATTTATTAATTCTTCTCTTGTCTTTCCAGGAAATGTAAGAAATATAAATTACAGCAATGGTTATTAGAGTTAGTAAAGAAAAAGATCCAAAAAGAAGAAATTCATTTAGATAGCCTTCATAGTTAAATGATGGGAAATCATATATCAATAGATCCATCACCATTTCTGCCCCAAACTACCATCGCAATTGAAAAAGTAAAAATTGCTGCCAAAGCAGCCCAACCTAATTGAAAAATCATCATAGTTTAGTCGTTAATCTAAATATAACAGAACTTACAAATTTTTTTAACTATAAAAATAATCTTCAAATAAAAATTTATTTCTCAGAATTACAATCTAGTAAATATGATATAAAAATATATATAAATACTTTGGGTAGAGTTGTTTTAAATCATAGTACTCATATAGAAGGATTGATTCCAATTCTTAAAAAATTAGCATTAAACGAAAGAATTAAAATTATAACTCCAGCAATAATTTCAAGAGCAAAAGGAAAATCAGCAAAATTAGTATTTAGAGTTTCTATAAAAACAATTAACGGTTATAAAGCTATTGCTAGAAAGGGAAAATCAGCACAAGAAGTTTTTATATCAACTGACTTAAGTAAAGATGAATTAAAAAAGCTTTTAGATGTATGTAATCATAGTTAATGTTAAAAATATGACTTTAACTTCTATATAGTTAAAAATAATGAAATCTTTTTTTATAACACTTCCGTATTTATTAATTTTATTTACATTTGCAAATAGTGCTTATTCATTATCTGAAAATCAAATAAAGGAAATATGTCAAAATAAGCCAAGAAGATTAACTTGTAGAAAAAATTTAAAATTTAAAAAATTAAATTTATTACAAGGATATCAAATTGAAATACCTGTAATACCTTTCAAAAAGTAAATATTTTTTAAATTTCAAATTCTGACTCAAAAAGAGAAAAAGCTTTATTGTAATCGGCAATTAAATTTTCAGAATTTTCATTGAATCCAATTAATTCATAGTCTTTTTTTAGCTGGTCATAAGTATAAACAACTTCGTTAAAGGCGCTTATATATTCTTTTTGTATATCCTCATCGTCAATGTCATAAATTTTGGCCAAAACTAATTCCACATTTTTTTTCGATGAATATATTTCCTTCTCGAATTCTTTATTTAACTTTCTTCTTTTTTTAGGCATTATAAATTTATTTTAAAATTATAGATTTACAATAATCAAGATCATGGATAAATTAAATTAAAAATTAAAAAATAAAAATATAGTTTTCAAATCAAAATAAAAACAGTATATTCCAATTAAGCAATTTTATAATATGGAGAAAAAAGAACCAAGAAAGGCTCAAGATATAAAAAATCCAACCTTTGTGAATAAAAAATTAAAAGCTTCTAGCAATTCAAATAATAAAAAAGATAAAATCTTACCTTGGTGGGTGGAATTATTGTTTGTTCAAATTGGATTGCCTGATAAATGGCTGATTAAAGTATTACAGTCAAAAAGAAAAAGTACAGAGTTAATTAAAAATGAAAAAAGATTAATAGTTACATTTTTATTAATCTTAGCTGGTCTCACTTATTTTTATCCAGTGGTTAAATATTCTAAAACCAAATTAGAATGCGAGAGGATTGCTAAAAATTATATTATTGAGAATAAGAATTTAATAAAAATAAAGCGACAACAATTGAGAATGTTATCTACTAATTTTTGCAATGGCGGTGATGAAATATATCAACTTGAAAATCTCAAAGATTGATCTAATTATTTTTTTTCAATTATGATTTAATATAAACTAATATAAGTTTACAAAATAAAATTTAATTTAAATTAAATACTTTTTCTATGACAGACTTGAGCCAAAAAAAAGAAAATGTAAAAATGCATTTAAAAGATTTAAGACTAGATTTGAAAAAAATGCATCTTGCTGTTACCGAAGAGTTATTATTACCAGAACCTAATGAAGTTAAGAATCTAATTTATAAGATGGATCAATTGTTAAAAGCAATCGAATAAGATAGAAAATGATTTATCCTAATTAAAAATATAGTATCCAAAGACATTTAAATTAAATGAAAAAATCTATTAACTTTATACCATTTTACTTAATTATGATATTTTTAACATCTTGCAAAATATCAGTTAATAATGAGGAATCATTTAGTAATTCAGAAGACCCGAAAAGTGAACAAATTAATTCAGCCAAAAGCAAAATGAAATTAAGATATGCTTGTGGTGAAGACGGAATTTCTGAATTTATTAATGATGGGTGGATTATTGTTGAAGAATATTCAGAAGAAAAAATATGTACTTGGAAATCGATTCCTGCCACTAAAAATTGCGATATGGAAAAAGATAAAGGTTGTAAAATAACAATACCAGATAAAATAGGTGAAGAAAAAATTTATTTATTAGAAAAATAGTTAAACATAAATGTCTAAAAATAAAGAATATTTGATTGAATTAATATTTAAGAAGTTAAATAGTAATTCTAGAAAAATAAATTTGCAAAAAAAGGAATTTACCAAATTTATTAATTTCCTTATAAGTAATAATTAATTGTAATATTTAACAATCAAAATTTGTTAAAGTATTCAAAACTTGAATAAAATTTAAATACATATTAAAAAATAAATGTACGATTTTTCCTTATTAACGATAATACTAGTAGGTATTTTTGTTTTAAGTTTATTCTTTTTATTTAAAGTTACCTCTAAAGCAAACGATTAAAAAGATTTATTTAAAAATTTAATTTCTAAAAAAAGGACATCTTATTTAACAATAAAAATATATTTATAAAAAATATATTGCTTTAGCCACTCTTTTTTTTTCACCAAATTCATATACTTTACCTATATTGTTGTATCTTTTCTTATTATTATCAGTCATGATATTAATACAAATTTATTTCATCTAAAATTTTAATTAATAGGAAATTATAAATTATTCTAATATTTATACGTTATTTACAATTTTTTGTATTATAAAAGACAATAAAAATATTTTTCAAATAGGAGTATCAAACAATACTAAAATAAACTTACTATATTTGTAATAATTATATTATTTAAGAATTATGTCTTACGAAGCTGGCAGTAAAGAGTGTAGACATTTGATAGAAGCAAAAGAAAGTCTCTTATTAGCAATGGAGTCTTTAAGTAATATAAATTCAACGGATGTCTTACAAACACAAATTAAGGATATCTATAATGAATTAGAAGTCCTACATGACAAGCGCAAAAAAATAGAATATAGTCCCTAATTATTTATTAATTTTTTGGTAACAAACTTAGAAATTTTCAAATTCATTTTTTATCTTCTTTTTACGTTTATCTGATAATAATTCAAAAAGAGCATCTAATTGGGCATGAATTTCCTTTGCTTCACTGATATCGGGCAACAAATCATCCTTAATAAGCATTTGATGCATCTCTCTTAGCTCTTGCCTTATGTATCTAAGGTGTGAACTTACTTCTTCTCTCTTTGATGCACTCATATCAACTGATTAGCATCAACATTATACAATATTGCGTTTGTCATATATCTTTAAAAATACTCTACATAACTATAAATCGATAAAAACTTAAATTATTAATTAAGTATTTATATTAGTGTGTTGTAAGATATTTGATATGAAGAAAAAAACATCCAAAAAGAATCTCAAAAAAAGAATCAAAAAAGATAAAAATGTATTAGGTCAAACAAAAAACTCAGCCAAATTAATTTTATTTGTCTTTGGTATAGGACCTATTATTGGTATTATAGTTTTTTTATATAGTAAAGGATTTTTTAATTCCCCAAATATTTGATTAGAAAATTAAATTATTAAAAAATGATTCTTAATAATTTAAAATTATAAAAACTTTTTAAGTGAATATATTCTAAATTTAGCAACATTTCTGGCATTATCAGGATTAGAAATGGCAAATGGATGATCAGACAAAATTCCAATTACTTTATCCATCTTTTCTGTTAGATCTTTACAATTAACTTTTTGCCATTCATCGTCAAAAGATTTGGCAAAACTGTCTGCGTTATCATATGTTTTATCTTTCATGAAATTGTAATTACAAGTTGAAAATTCTAAAAAAAATAAATTCTAATCAAATGGGTAATCATAAAAATGAAAAATCTCTAAATAAGAAATTATTTAAAAATAATATAATGTAAAAATGTTTTACAAACTATTTTTATACATAATTAAGTTATAAATAACCAATACAGGCCTATTTACGATTAGAATTGACAGAAGTGTTACAATAATGACAAATACTTTTTTGATATGGAAAATACAGTTAAACGGATAGGATATTTACCTAGGAAAAGAGTTCTCGAAATAATAGATCAAATATCTAAAAGTGAATCCATAAGTATGTCTAAGGTTGTTGGGATATTAGTAGAAGAAGCTTTAGATGCGAGAGGTATAGCAAATTTTGGTTATAGCAATTTGAGTAAGACAAAATCTTTAAATTCTGAAAGTTATGTAGATAATCAAACTATTAAAAATATTTCCGATTCAGAGGATGAATTTGTAGATGATAGTGGATATACTATTTCCTCTCACAAAAAGCTTGATAGATCAATATCAACAGCAGATATTGAACTTGCGAATAAGATTAATATCTTAAAAGAATCGGGTTTGATTTAATAAAAAAGTTCATTATTTTTATTTTTTAATTTAATTAATGCACTATGTATAATCTCTGATTATTCTGTAATCGATATTATATTATTTATGTATTCATTTTGATATCAACTCATTTATTAAAATGAAATTTCTTTATTAATGAAAATGAAAGATATAAAATGTCCATCATGTGGTAAGACTTTCAGAATAGATCCAAGCAGCTTTGAAGAGATACTTCTTCAGATTAAAGACGAGGAATTTAACAGGCAAATAGAGGATAGGCTAAAGTTAGCTGAAGAAGATAAGAATAAAGGGATAGAAATTGCTAAACAAGAATTAAAAATAAAGCTAATGGAAGACAGGCAAAAAAAGGATTCAATAATTCAAGACTTAGAGTCTAAGCTCAATATCGCTGAAGAAAAGAAATTAAATGCATTAAATGAACTAAAAAATAAAGCATCGAATAAAATAAATTTACTCAATAATGAAGTGATTAAATTAAAGGAAGATATTGAAAGGCAATCTATAATTAATGATTTATCTTCTAAGAATAAAGTAATTGAAGCTGTAAATAATTTAGAAAAAGAAAAAAATACATTAATAAACTCAATTGAAAAAATGAAATTAGAGCAATCTATAAATGAGAAAGTAATTGAAGAAAAATTTAAAACTAAAATTAGTGAAAGAGATTTGGCTATTCAAGAACTAAGAGATATGAAATCTAAACTATCTACAAAGATGATTGGGGAAACATTAGAAATACATTGTGAAACCCAATTTAATTTAAATCGAGCTACGGCATTTCAAAACTCATATTTTGAAAAAGATAATGATGCCAGATTAGGAAGTAAAGGTGATTATATTTTTAGAGAGTTTGATGATAATAAGATTGAAATTGTTTCTATCATGTTTGAGATGAAGAATCAAAGTTCAGATGGTCTTAATAAAAGAAAAAATGAAGACTTCTTTAAAGAATTAGATAAAGATAGAACTCAGAAATCATGTGAATATGCAGTATTGGTTTCCTTATTAGAACCGGAAAGTGAATTATATAATTCTGGTATAGTTGATGTTTCTTATAAATATCCAAAAATGTTTGTTATTAGGCCTCAATTCTTTCTCCCAATAATTTCTCTTCTTAGGAATGCCTCTTTAGAAACATTAAAGTATAAAACTCAAATAGATTTAATGAAACGAGAGAATTATGACATAACAAATTTTGAAAGTACTCTTGACCAATTCAAAAATGCTGTAGGAAAAAATGTTTCATTAGCTCAAGCTAGATTTAATGATGCAATTTCTGAAATAGATAAATCAATAAGTCACTTGCAAAAAACAAAAGAAGCTTTGCTTATTTCTAAAAAACATCTTTTATCTGCTGATAGTAAATCACAAGATTTAACTGTTAAAAAATTAACTAAAGATAATCTTACTATGAAGAAGAAATTTAATGATTTAAGAATGAATGAAGATTGAATTTAAATCAATTCAACTACAGAAAGTTGATAATGATTTCAAATTTAATAATTTATGAATTAATCAAGATATAATAATATTATTATTAATTTTTTAATAAAATAATGGCTTCCAATATTCCGATATATAACATTGCTAAGGAACTTAATATTGATACTAATAGAATTATATTAGCTTGCAAATCAATAGGCATTAATGCAAAAGGAGCAACAAAGCGACTTAATCAAGAAGAGTTAGAAAAATTAAAAAATTACTTTGAAACAGGTAAAAACGTTTCTGAGGAAATAGTTGAAATTAACCAAAAACCTTCTTCAGTAAAACTCAAAACTCAGAAATTAAAAAGAAAAAGAAAAACAGAATATTTCCCAAATAGACTTATTGGTAAATCTTAAATAAAACAAATTATTTTCCTATTTGTCAGATGTAAACCCACAAACTAAATATTTAATAAATTATTATAAGTAAAAATACTTAAAATGCAAATCACTGAGGCCTTAAAATCTCTTGAAAATTCTTGGTCAAGAGATATAGTTCTTTTAAAAATAAAAAATGGCGAAAATTCAGAAAAAATAGTTAATGATTTTTTTAATACTAAAAAGAAAGAGATTGAAATCTTATCTAATTCTTTAACCCAAAAAGATAGAATCCTCTTAAGTGAAATAGAGAAATTATCATATATTGAATCAAAACTAATAAAAAAGATTAAACATTACAACCCTAATAAAAGTTTATTATCAGTTGTTGAAAAAGATCCAACTAGTACTTTACATTACGAAGAAAATAAATCATTTAATTTAGGTTTTTTCATGATGAAATGGAGTAATAAATTTGTTTTTATTTCTTTATTAGTAATATCAGCTATAGCCTTAACTAAACAGGCATGGGCATAATTGGCTAAATTAATCTCATGAAAATATATTAAACTTTTGAGAGAAGATAGCTTTCATTTAATCAAATATACTAGCAGTGGTTTGTATTGCGAAGTTGCTGATTTATGGATTGATCCAAAAAAGCCGGTAAAACAAGCTATCATAACTCATGCTCATATGGATCATTTTACTTTTGGATGCGAAGAGTATATCTCAACTTTAGAAACAGCCATAATTTTAAAGGAGAGAATAGGAAAGGATATCAATATTAGAACTTATGAATATGAAAAAGAATTTAAGGTTAACGGTATTAAAATTTCTTTTCATCCTTCAGGACATATTCTTGGCTCAAGCCAAATAAAAATTAATATGGCTGATGAGATTTGGTTGATAACTAGTGATTTTAAACGCCAAAAAGACGATACTTGTAAAAAGTATGAAATAGTAAAGACTGATTTTTTAATAAGTGAATCAACTTTTGGGTTACCAATATTTAATTGGGATGAACCTCAAAATACCGCATTAGAAATAAAAAAATGGATACATACATCTCATGAAACAACATATTTCTTATTTTGTTATTCTCTTGGGAAAGCACAAAGACTATTAAATGAAATTAGTAAATTAAATTTTACAAATAATATTTTCACACACAGCAGTATAGATAAGATGAACAAATGTTATAAAAATTTTGGAGTTGAAATCATAGAGACAAAGAAATTTGAAAATAATAAAAATATTGGTGATCTTAAAGGAAGTTTAATATTACTTCCACCAGCATTGAATAGAAATTCTTTTCTGAAGAGATATAAAGACTTTCAAACTGGATTTGCAAGTGGTTGGATGTCAATTAGGGCACTTAGAAAAAGGTCTGGATATGATAAAGGTTTTCCAATCTCAGATCATGCTGATTGGAGTGGTATTTTAAAGACAATAGAAGAATCTAAAGCTAAAAATGTTTTTTTCCATCATGGAGATAGTGAAGTTTTAATTAAATATTTAAAAGAAAAAAAATCTATCAATGTTCTTGAATTTGAATATAAAAAATGAGCCTAAAAAAGTTTTCAGAATTATATTTAGATTTAGATTCTTGTAATAGTACAAATAAAAAGATTGAAATCTTAAATAATTATTTTTCTTCTAATGAAGATTTAGAAAACGCATGGACAATTTATTTACTAACAGGGAAAAAAAATAAAAGATTTATAAGTGGATCATTACTTAAAACTTTATTTTCGGAAATTTATGAATATCCTTTATGGTTAATTGATTCATGTTATTTAAAAGTTGGAGATTCTTCTGAAGTTATATCCTTATTATTGAGGAATAAGATCATTGGAAGAAATTATAAATATCAAAATATCTCGCTTAATGAATTATTAAATAAATTTCTTCCTGATTTATATATTCTGAAAGAAGAAGATAAGAAGTTAAGGTTGAAAGAAATTTGGGAAAATATTCCAAAAGAAAACCATTTAGTTATTAACAAAATCTTAACTGGTACTTTTAGAGTTGGAGTATCAATAGGCTTAATAACAAAATCTATAGCAAAGTTAATTAATTTAGAAGAGGCAATCATTTCTCATAGATTAATGGGTGATTTTATTCCCTCTCCTGAAACATATCAATTATTAATAAGTAAAAAAATAAATCCTTCAGAATTAAATTACAAACCTTATCCATTTCTACTTGCTAATACTTTTGACAAGAAAATTATAGATAAATCAATTAATGATTTTCAATTTGAATGGAAATGGGATGGAATTAGAATTCAATTAATAAAAAGGGATGGTAAAATTTCAATATGGTCAAGAGGCCAGGAATTAGTAAATAAATCTTTTCCTGAATTAGTAGAGAAAATAGTATTTATCAAGGATGACTTTGTAGTAGATGGTGAATTATTAGTTTGGAATTCTATCGAAGATCTTCCTATGAATTTCTCACTACTTCAAAAAAGACTTAATAGAAAAGAACCTTCGAGAAAAATTCAAAAAAGTTTTCCTATTACATTTATTGCCTATGATCTTTTGGAAATAGATGGAGAAGATCAAAGAGAGTTTAATCTAAAAAATAGAAGAATTAATTTAGAAAATAATTTCTATAAATGGTTAAATGAAAGTGAAGAGGACCTCTCAAATATTTTTAAAATAAGTAAATTAATATATCCAAAAAATTGGAAAGAAGCAGAGATGTTTAAAAATAATTCTAGAGATAATGGTACAGAGGGATTAGTCATTAAAAATAAAAACTCAAACTATTCTCCAGGAAGGAAGAAAGGGCTTTGGTGGAAATATAAAGTTGATCCAATGCAACTTGATGCAGTATTGATCTATGCCAAAGGAGGTACTGGAATAAGAGCAGGTTTATATACTGACTATAGTTTTGGTCTGTGGAAAGATGGAGAATTAATAAAATTTGCAAGTGCATATTCTGGTTTAAATAATACTGAGATTAAAGAACTAGATAAATGGATAAGACAAAATACTATCGAAAGATTTGGACCTGTAAGATCTGTAAAACCTAAAATGGTCTTCGAAATTTCTTTCGAAAACATTCAAAGATCAAAACGTCATAAATCAGGAATTGCCGTTAGATTTCCTAGAATTACAAAATGGAGAAAAGATAAATTTATACAAGATGCTGACACCTTAGAAAATGCTCAAAAACTAATTCTAAGTGAATAATGGAAAGGTTCTCAAATAAATCTTCTATAAATTACATAAGAAAATTTTTTAATAAAAATGGTTGGGACCCTCTGCCATATCAAATAGAATCGTGGGAAGCATATCTGAATGGAGAAAATGGAATCATTCAGGTTCCAACTGGATGTGGTAAAACTTATGCTGCTTTGATGGGGCCTCTATTGATGTTACAAGCTTCTCCAGAAAAATCAGGATTAAGTATTTTAGTAATTACTCCTTTAAAGGCATTAAGTAGAGATTTAAAAAATAATATTTATTTGGCAGCTCAATTTTTCAATAAAGATTTAACAGTTGGAATAAGAAATGGAGATACAAGTGCATACGAAAAGAAAAAGCAAATACTTAAACCACCAAATATTCTTATAACTACTCCCGAATCTCTTTCTCTTCTATTGTCTAATAAAGAAGCTAATAAAATATTCAACAATTTAATTTCAATTATTATTGATGAATGGCATGAGTTAATGGGTAGTAAAAGGGGGAATCAATGCGAATTATCCTTAAGTTGGCTAAGAGGAAATAAAAAAGATTTACAAATTTGGGCAATGTCCGCAACTATTGGAAATATTAAAGAAGCAGCAAGAGCAATTGTTGGAATAAAGGGCGAAATGCCAAGAATTATTAGTACTTCTATTAAGAAAGAAATTGAAATTTTTAGCGTCTTACCCGAAGAAGAAACAACCTATCCATGGAGTGGACATTTAGGTATCAAGAGCTATTCTTTACTACTCAAAGTATTAGATAAAAACAAAAGTACCTTACTTTTCACTAATACTAGAAATCAATCTGAAAGATGGTATCAATGCTTAAGATATTGTCTACCTGAAATGCAAGATAGGATTTCTTTACATCATGGCTCATTGGATAAAGATCAAAGATTGATAGTTGAGGATGGGGTAAAAAACGGATCTATAAAGTGGGTTGTTTGCACAAGCTCATTAGATTTAGGAGTTGACTTTCAACCTGTTGATCAAATTGTTCAAATTGGAAGTGCTAAAAACTTAGCACGACTGATTCAAAGGGCAGGGAGGAGTGCTCATAGACCAGGAGGAAAGTCAAAAATAATTTTTATGCCTACTAACTCATTAGAATTACTTGAAATTAGTGCAATGAGGAGAATAATAAAAAGTGGTATATCTGAAAATATTAAGCTCCCTGAATTGTCTTTTGATGTTCTACTTCAGCATCTAGTTAGTTTAGCTTGTGGGCCAGGTTTTAATCCCAATATTGAGAAAGAAAGAATAAAAGGTTGCTGGAGTTATAGAAATCTTGATGATAAAGAATGGGAGTGGTGCATTGACTTTTTAGAATATGGAGGAAAGTGTTTGAAGGCATATCCGAAATATAAAAAAATAGAAAGAGAACAACTAAAAGATGATGAAAATAACTTCAAATATTTTGTAAAAGATAAATCCTTAATAAGAATGCATAAATTCAATATTGGAACAATAACTAGCGATAAATTTATTAATGTAAAATATTTAAAAGGAAAATCATTAGGTAATATTGAAGAAAATTTTGCTACTAAATTAAAACAGGGAGATACTTTTTACTTTGCTGGTAAAATTCTACAGTTTGTGAAAATTAGAGATATGACTTTATATGTGAAAAAATCTTCAAAAAAAAGTTCTTTGATTCCTTCATGGGTAGGAGGTCAAATTGCTATTTCTGATCTGTTAAGTGATAATTTAAGAAGTGAAATAGATATTTGTACAACATTAGGAAATGATGGTCGATACTTTAATAAAGAATTAAAGTCATTGCTTCCAATTTTAAAAAAACAGAATAAGCTTTCTGATATTCCCAAAAGGAATCAACTGCTTATTGAAATCTACAAGACTAAAGAATTAACAAGCCTTTTTGTGTTTACACTTGATGGTAAATTTGTTAATGAAGGGATAGCATTTTTGTGGGCTTTAAGAATTGCTAAAAAAAAGGAATCTACATTTAGTATTTCTTCAAATGATTTTGGATTTAGCTTAACTACTTCAGCAGATTATGACTTTTCAATTATAGATAAAGAATTTTCATATTTAATAGAAAATAAAAACTTGGAAAAAGATTTAGAGAATGCAATAAATTTTTCAGAATTAACAAAGAGAAGATTTAAAAATATTGCCCAAATCAGCGGATTAGTTAATCAAAATAATCCAACTAAACCAAAAAGTTCATCTCAACTCCAAATAAGTTCAAGTCTTCTTTATGATGTTTTTACTAGATATGAAGAAGATCACTTGTTAATTAAACAATCACATCAAGAAGTAAAAGAGTACCAATTAGAAAATAGAAGAATTAAAAATGCTTTAGAAAGAATTTCTAATTTAAAAATAATATTAAACGAGACTAAAACTCCTAGTCCATTTGCCTTCCCTTTACTAGTTGAAAGATTAAAAAATACATTAAGCAATGAATCAATAGAAAAGAGAGTTGAAAAACTCATACAAAAATATAAGAGTTAAATGAAAAAAAAGTATTTTTCAATAGGTTGGGGGGATTCAACAATACAAATGCTCCCTTCAAAAGCATTATTTCTGCCTAAAACAAAAGAACTATTAATTTGTGATGTTCATCTAGGGAAAGCAGACTATTTTCAGAAGAATGGTATCCCTCTTACGAATAATTCAGATGAGCAAAACTTATTAAGAATAAAAAATGTAGTAATAAACAACAATCCTAATAAATTAATTATTTTAGGAGATTTGTTTCATAGTAAATATTCGATTAGCGAGTTATTAAAAAGTAAAGTAGAACATCTTTCAGAATCGTTAAATATAAAAATTGAGTTAATTGTTGGAAATCATGATATCGGCTGTAAAGTCAAAAATATAAAATTTATCAATTATAAAAGGTCTAGTAATTTTATATTTAGTCATGAGCCATTAGGTAAATTTGAAAATAATATTTTAAATATTTGTGGACATTATCATCCTAAAATCTTTTTAAAAAATTCAAAAGATAAATTATCCTTTAAATGTTTTGCTATGGATAAAAAAAATAATACACTATACCTTCCAGCTTTTGGAGATCTAACTGGAGGATATCCATGTAAAAGTTCATTCAAAAAATGGGTTATAGTTTCTGATACAGAAATTATTGAAATATAAATCTTTTAAGAATAATCAGAATTAATTTTTTTATTTATCATTTATATATGTTAATAGATACATATTAATCTCATAATTAGTTTTTGTTTATTAGCATGTTGGTAAATTATTTAATAACTCGTAAGGAATACTTTAATGAAAAATTACATATACCTTCTTACCTTTCCATACATTAATAATTACGTTATAAAATAATAAACTTTACTTATAATAATGAAAAAACTAATAACTTTACTCATATTTCAACTAATCCTAAATCCTTTTGGGCTAAATGCTAATGAAAATTTTTCTGTAGAGATTGAAGCTCTTACACTAGTAATGGAACAATATGAAAAAGATGTTCCTGAAAATGAACTAGAACTGAATAATAAAAAGCCTAGCTATATGGCTCTCAAACAAGATGAATGCAACGCAACTGTTAAAGTTACCGAAAAAACAGGACTAGAAATTGTTGGGACTGAATCTTTCGATGTAAATGTTTGCAAGAAAGAAGTTAATAAGGTTTTAAATTAAATTCTGAAAGATTTAATTAATGTGTGTGCATTTGATTCAAAGCTAATAGTTCTTTAACTTAAAAAAAAGAATAAACTAAAAGAATTGTAGAAATATTGAGAATGGAAATATCGATTAATTTTCTATATGAACTTTTTTGCACAGAAATAATAAAAAATGCAATTTAAATATCTATTTTTAATTTTTTATTTATTCTTTTTAGAAACTTTTTGCATTTCTTCTCTAGACATTAGAGCCTCTATTTGAGCTAGAACCTTATGTAGCTCTTCAGTCTTTGTTAGAGATGCTTCTGCTACTTCTCTTAGTTTTTCCAATTGCTCTTGAGTTTTATTCATAATTAATTAGTTAGAAATACACCACTTGAAATGATGGTTTTAAAACAAATTTTTACTCACACACAAACTTATATTCACTCTCTTTTTCATAAAGTCAAATAAATTTCGAATAATTGATGTTTTGTAAGGAATTACAATTAAACCTAAAAAATTAATAAACAAAAATATAAGACTTTTAGAGAATTTGTTTATGAAGAGGTAAATACTGGTAACCCTATTGTAGCTGTGGTTATTAAGGCACCTGCAAAGATTAAAAAGGGAAGGTAAGGAAAGTTCTTCAAAATTTAATTTAATAATTCGTTAAACTATATAGGTATTTATACTGTTTGTCTACCCCTAATTTGATTAAAGATTAATATCTTGCTTCAAAATGTAAAAAATAAATGTTAACCGAATTTTCCTGAGATATATTCTTGAGTAGTTTTTTCCTTAGGAGAACTGAAAATTCTTTTTGTAGAATTAAATTCCGCAAGATATCCAACTTTACCTCCATCGCCATCTTCGTGTTCTATTGCGTTAAAGAAAGCGGTCATATCACTTACTCTTAGAGCTTGCTGCATATTGTGAGTAACTATTATTATTGTGTAATTTTTCTTCAGCTCATGCATTGTTTCTTCTATTTTCAGAGTTGAGATAGGATCTAGTGCCGAGCAAGGCTCATCCATAAGTATGATTTCAGGTTCAATTGCAATGGTTCGGGCAATACATAATCTTTGCTGTTGTCCACCTGATAAAGAGTAACCACTATCATTTAATTTATCCTTACATTCGTCCCACAAAGCAGCTTTTCTCAAGGACCTTTCCACTAGTTCATTCATGTCACCAGCAAAGCCATTAATTCTTGCCCCGAATGCAATATTTTCATAGATAGATTTTGGGAAAGGATTAGGTTGTTGAAAAACCATCCCAATTCTTCTTCTTACTTCAACTGGATCTACTCTTTTGTCATAAATATTAGTTCCATCAAAAAGAACAGTTCCATTCAGTGAACAATTAGGAATTAGATCATTCATTCTGTTTAGAGATCTAAGAACAGTTGATTTACCACAACCTGAAGGTCCAATAAGAGAGGTTATATTTCCTTTTTTAAAGTTACAAAAAACATTTTTTACAGCTTCAAAAGTTCCATAGCTAATAGATACATTATCAAGAGATAAAATGATATTCTTTGCTGTTTTTTTATTATTTTTAATCATTTATACTCTCTTAGTTTTCTCATTAAAAGCGGTTAATATCCTTGAGAATATATTTACTGATAGTACCGATAAAACAAGAATAAAGGAAGCTGCCCAAGCAAGTTTATTCTGTGCATCATATGGTTCAAGAGCAAAATTATATATCAATACGGCCAATGAACCCATCTCATAAAACAAATCTCCAAAACCAGTTATGTAGTAGTAAGAAAATAAAGCAGTAAATATCAAAGGTGCTGTTTCCCCTGCAGCTCTTGCAATGCCAAGTACAACACCAGTAGCAATTGATCTAAATGCAGAGGGTAGGGTTACTTTTAATATTGTTGTATACATACTTGCTCCAACTCCAAGAGAGGCATATCTTAATTCATTGGGCACTAACTTTAGACCTTCATCAGTTGTTTTGATAATTGTAGGTAACATCAATATTGAAAGGGCCATACCTCCAGCCAAACCGCTATACATACTTCCAAATAAGATCTTTGTTGAAACAATTAAGGCATAAATAAATACTCCAGCAATAATTGAAGGTACTCCAGCTAAAACATTTACCCCGAACCTGATAAATCTCGAAAAAAGGCCTCCTTTTGAGTACTCTGCTAAATATATACCGCCTCCAACACCTACTGGAATCGCAATAATTGAAGCAATGGAAGTGATTATTAATGTCCCTACTAATGCAGGATTAATACCACCTGCATCTAAATCATCTCCAGGTGGATTTGGTTCTAACGTAAATAGTTCTGGTGTAATTTGAGATCCACCTTTAATAAGAATATAAGTAACCAGAAAAATCAAAGGCAGTATCGCTATTACTGCACAAATTACTGATAAAGAAGTAAAGAATTTATCTCCTATATTTCTTGATAATCTTTTCTGGTAATAAAGTGAATTCATAATTATCTAATATTTGAGACTAAATTTTTTAACTAGCCACTGCGCAAAGATATTTACAAATAAAGATAGGATCATCAGTACAAAAGCCGCATAAAAAAGTGATGAAACCTGACTTCCATCAGCCTCACCAAACTGGTTTGCAAGCATTGAAGAAATAGTATATCCAGGAGATAATAGAGACCAACTAAATTTATTGGAATTACCAATAATCATTGTTACAGCCATCGTTTCACCCATTGCCCTGCCTAAAGCCAATAAAACACCCGCCATAATTCCTGATAATGCTGCCGGCAAAATCACTGAAAATATTGTTTTCCATCTACTTGCTCCAATTCCATATGCTGCATTTCTTAGCTTTTTAGGAACCTGATTAAGTGAATCCCTTGCAATTGATGTCACTATAGGTAAAAGCATTACGACTAATATCAATATTGCTAGCAAGGAATTTCTTCCAGAAGGTTCCGAACTGAATAAAGGTATCCAACCAAAGAAATTATGTAAAAAGACAAAAAATTCTCTAAAAAAAGGTTCAATGACAAATATTGCCCATAGCCCTAATACAACTGATGGTATCGCTGCTAGTAATTCAACAAATGAGCCTATAATTTCTCTAGCAACTTTAGGTACAAAGTCTTCGGTAAGAAATATTGCGGTCCCAACTCCCAGAGGAATAGTTATTAATAACGAAAGAATTGAGGTTACCAATGTCCCATATATTGCAGTAAAAGCTCCGTATTCATCTTTTACTGGATTCCATTCAGAGGTTACTAGAAACTGCAATCCGTATCTTGAAAAAGATTCAAATGACTGAAAAAAAACTACCAAAATAATTCCTAAAAGTATTATTGCTACGAAACTAGACAAAAATAGAGCAGTATTCTTGAAGATAATATCTATATTTTTTTCGATACCGAATCTTTTGCGATTCTTGAAAAGAGTTAATTTCTCTTCCATTAAAAAAAGAATATCTCTATAAATCTACTACTAAATGTTGTAAAAGACTTTAAGAGGGGTTAAAGGTATATGAAAGTCATGATAATTTGACATGTATTGAAAAATTTATCTACCAATTTTTTTACTGCGGCTCTAACTTTCTCAAGGATATCACCTTGCAAATCTACTTTAAAAGTTCTACTGCTACAACAAGATTTCCTAAAAGGTTTTTCAAAATATTTAGTTGTTCTTTACTACCAAATGCTATTAATACTTGTCCTGGCTGAAGTATAAAGTTACCTCCAGGATTGGTCACTAACTTCTCGTATTCCTTAATAGCTAATATTTTTGCACCACTCTTTTTACCTATTCCTAGTTCAGAAAGAGATCTTTTCTCTGCCGTTTCAAAAAGATTAATATCATTACTTAGTTCAAATTCTTCAATTTCACATTCACTTCCAGCGAGAAGATCAAGAAAGTCAATAGCTATTGGTCTTAAAGCCATTGATGCCATTGCTCTACCTGCAGCGATATAAGGACTCACAACTATACTTGCACCAGCTAATCTCAATTTGCTTGCGGCCTCTTCAGTTCCAGCTCTTGAAATAACTCTTATAGAACTTCTTATACCTTTAGCACTCAAAACCACATATAAATTTGCTGCATCATTAGACAAGGTAACGACCAAACTCTTGCATTTTTCTAATCCTGCAAGTTTTAAAGTTTCATCAAGGGTCGCATCTGCACAAAGCACTTCTAAACCATTTTCTTCAGCAATCTTTTTTCTGGCTTCATCGCTTTCAACAACAATAATTGGAATATTTTGTGTTTTTATTTGGTTAGATATTTCTTGACCTACCCTTCCATATCCGCATAAAATTACATGATTTTCCATTTTTCTAAGAATTCTCTTAAAACGTAATTCATTTACTCTTTGAAAATAGCCGGATTCAAATAATCTAACAGTTTTTTGAAATGTAAATTGAACAAAAATTAATCCCCCAACGATTATTAGAACAGTTATTATTCTGCCTTCAGGACTTAACGGTTGAACCTCTCCAAAACCAATTGTGGTTATTGTGATTAGAACCATCCATAAACAATCACTCCATTCCCAACCCTCTGTTATTCGATACCCAGAGGCACCTAAACAGAATAGAAAGAATAAGGAATAAATAAGACCTAGCCAAGGCCTCAAATAGTCTTTAACAAAATAGTATTCGAATAATCTAAGTTTCATATTTCCTATTATCGTTAAATATTTAAAAATTTCAGAAATATTTTTTTATTATGTATAAAAAGAATTTATTAATTTAGTGGGATACATATTTAGTCGGATATTAATATTTATTTTTATCGCATTTTGTATTAAACAAATGCTTTCTGTTTCAGGGGTTATTTAAACCTTCCCAAAAAATCTTTATTGTTTTACTTTTACTGACTCAATTAAAAAATCAGAGGCTGATCTTAACCAATCCGCTACAGTCAAACGTAAATCAGGCTGTGAGTACACTAAAGCGATAATAATCGCGACTAAAATTATCTTTACCATGTCACTTAAATATTATTTTGAATTAAAGCATAACTATTTAGTAAAAAGAACCTTTTCTAATAAAAATCAGAATAATTACCTAATTTATCTTTTCTCTAGTTGATTAAATAAATATTCTACTCTTCTTAAATTAACTCCTAAATCTGATTGACCTAATCTTGCCGCCGATCTTATTTGGATTATTCCTTTTGATCTATCAATATAACTTCTTGCATCGAGTTTTAATATTTCAAGATCATCTGGAAATCTGAAAATTGCACTTCTACAAACGCCTCTCCAGTAATTTCTGCCGCTTTCAAGGACTTCGGTTCTAGGTAAATTCTCCGCTATAGAAACAAGTTGAATAAATTTTTGATCAACATTTATTAATTTCTTTTCAATTAAAACACTATTTAAGGGGTTTGTTACTGGAGCAAGACCTTGAGCTGTATAAGTCATTTTATTTAATACTATTTGAATGTTCTAACCGATTCTTTATGCAAAGTGAGAGCAAAAAGAAAACTAATTTTTCCTGAACCAATAGATCTTTCTAAAAATATTTATTAAAAAGGTCAAAACTTTAGATTTTTAATAATCTTTTTTGATAAGGAGGGTTGTCTATCCTGTTTACTTTTCAATTTTTTTATCCAAAAAACAACTCCAATTAATAAAAAAAGTTCAACAGTTATAACTATAAAGATAGAATACATTATTATTTTTTCTCGTTTTTCTTATCAGATCCCTGAACATAAGGAACAAAAATATTTAATAACGAATTCTTAAAAAAATTTATTGGATTCATTATTTACTTATCCTTTTCCCACAAGCTTCTTCCTTTAATTAGATCTTCAATGTTAGGCCAGGCTGCTATTAATTCCTTAAGGGCTTTTCTATTTGGCGTATAGAAAATACATGAGAATGAACTAACTATATAAATAATGAACCAAACTTTGTTTTCTGAATAAGCTAAAAAGAATGAAAATATAAAACTTCCAATAAAGAAAAAGAAAAATAGCCTGTTAACTATTTCAAGAGGGGTTCTTTTCAGCCTGTAAAATCTTTTGTTTTTATTATCGATATCAGAATCCACTACAAATTTATTTTCGTATGAATTAATTATTTCTTCCTCAAGAATATCTTCATAATCTAAATTCTTTGTTGGATTAGTATTATTTGTCTTTCTACTCATAAACTTTTTATCAAATATATTTAATCAATAGTTATTATAAATCTTTGTAAGAAAAAATTTAAGTAGAAACTTTACATGCTTCAGATTAGACAAAAAAGTCATGTTTTTGAAAATATTCAAAAATAGCTTTATTTATAAATAAAATTTTAGATAAAAAATTCTTTTTGGTTTTATCAATTTTTAGAATCATTGCTTAAGTTACTTCTTTTAGATTTGTAGCAAACATATAGTTGAAAGGCATATTATATTATCAAGTTAGGATATTAAAATTTTTGGAATTAAATGCAGAATTATTAAAAATTTTATGTATTTGTGATTGAGAAGATCAAAAAAGGAGAAATGTTTATTATTTGGTAAGAATCGTGAGGAATGTATAACATATCACATAACTATAAAGTTTATTCCTAGATTTTTATTGTCTAAAATCTCATTTTACGTACCACATTTAGTTTAGATTCTACAGAAACAAATTGGAAACAAAGCATCTATGGAAAAAATGAATGTTCTCATAGCGTATAAATCTTTAAAAATATTTTTTATTTTTTTTTTAATCCATCAATACTTCATATATATTTAGGTGCTTTAAAAAAGGTTGAAAATTTTCAATGATGTTTATTCTTGTCAAATCTGTTTTAAAGGAAAATTGTTTTTTAAAAATATTAGTAAGTATTATTTTCATTTGTTTTGAGGCAAACTCTAGAATCCCTAACTTAATGCTTAAAAGATAGACCTTTCCCAAGCTATTCATCATCAAGATCGTGTTAAAGAGTCGTTTTATAACCTGAGGAGCCTATTGATGATTTAATTTAGTTACTTTAGGAATAAAAGATAAAAAGTTTTTTATTCTCAATTTCGCAATATTCCTTTTCTTCTTTACTGATATCAAGATTTATATCCTGTGCCTCTTTTTCAACATTTAAGTTATAAGTTTCATGAATTTGATCTCCCTTAAAAAGAGCTGCAATACCAATATCCGTTATGTACCAAACAAAATGAAAAGTCTCACCAATTGGATCGGCCTCTAAAGAGTCAATTATAAAATTATTGATAGAGTCCATTTAGTTTAGATAATTCAACTACCTCCATACAGTATCTGAAAGCTTGATCTATAGTACTTCCATTTTCTACAATTTGAGTGACACAAGTATTAAATACTTTGAATTCCTCTTTAAATGAGCAAAATCCAAAAGCAATTGTGGTTAGAGCTATTGCATATACAAAACTAGAACTTAGTTAAATTAAACTATAAGCAAGCATGATTTTTTCCTTCCGCAGGATTTCTTAGACTCTTTTTTTTAAGAGGCATTTTTATTTTTTAACTTTTTTAATGTATTTGATAAATTTTAAACGTAGAAAAAATTAATCATAGATAAAAACGAATTAATCATATTTTTTCAAAACTTGAAGAAAACTAGTAACTAATTAAGTAAAATTTGTAAAATTTTTATTTACTAAAATTTTCATTTTGAAACATGTTCAAAAAAAAGAAAAAGTTGGATTTCTTCAGTTTAAATAAATTCTTTTTTAATATCTTTTTTTTTGAAAAGTAATGATCCCATTGTTATTTCAGTTAGTTTAATTGATTATTAAACTATATTTAATAATTTATTGATGAAGTATTAATACTTAGAAAATAAGCATTAAAACCCAGTTTTTACCTTGATCCCAAAGAGTTATCCACTTTTTGAGGCTTTTTCAACAGGTTTTTCCACAGCTTGTAGATTTAATTCACTTTTCTATGAGCGAAATAAAATATAAGTTTTTTTTGTAAAATATGTCACGCAGAATTTTTTAAGGAACGATAAGATCAAATCTGTTTTTAATTAACATAAAATTTTATGATTGATAAAATTATCAAAAAACAATCATTTAATACTCAAAAAGACTTTAATAAATCAAATCTTGACATTTTGACTGATGAAAATGATCGCTTACTAAAAAACATCAAAAGGCCAACTGGATCATGCAAAGCTGTTTAATTTTTTTTATTTATAACTCTTGAAACAAAAGTATTTCGCTAATGAACATTTTTCTTAGATAACTCGTTATAAAAAACATTATTAGAAATTCCAACCGCCAAACTAACTTAACTATTAAGATTTTCAAAATAGCGTAAGAATTAAAATATAAAATTTCTGTTAAATCCAGTTATATACAGGT
The DNA here is from genome assembly GCF_000015665.1 of Prochlorococcus marinus str. MIT 9515. Classification (NCBI taxonomy): domain Bacteria; kingdom Bacillati; phylum Cyanobacteriota; class Cyanophyceae; order Synechococcales; family Prochlorococcaceae; genus Prochlorococcus; species Prochlorococcus marinus. The sequence goes on from NC_008817.1 coordinate 786,411, forward strand.
CAAATCTTAACGGTAGTAATTAAAAGTAGTTATATTAATTTTAATATCTCATTGAGATTAGAAAATATTTCTTTTGTGAAAATTTCAAGAAAAACTTTATGTTTTCTTTCCAAATATCGATTTTAATTAATCATTCCAAATTCCAGAACCATGACCATAAAAGAACTAAAAGTAAATTACAAAAAGCTATTAAATAAAGCTGATAAAGCTAATGGCCGTAAAGAAACTGTTTCTTTCTTGAATAGAGCTGCTAAGATCAAATCTAAGATCTATTCAAAAACTAAAACTTCTTGCATTAAATGTAATGGGGTAGGTTACCTTAGAACTTCATTAGACGAAGCTAGAACTTGTCTGTGCTGCTACGGAAAAGGTTTTTTGATTAAAGAGATCCATAGAATTTAAATTATAAATTAATTTATTAAATGAAGAATCTAATACAAGCTCATAAAAAACTGATTATCACGGTTAAAGAGCAGATGGGATTATCAGATTATGGAATGTACTGGTTAGCTTTTATTGAAGGTGGGTTAACAATATGGTTTTTAGAAAGAATCTTTTTTCACTGGTTAAAGTTTTAAAGATAAAAATTAATCATTTTAAAAATAAATTCTAATTTTTTTTTTTTTTCGAATATCGAATCCATTTAAATAGTTGTAAAATATTAAAAAACTAATCGTATGCAATTATTAGGTTTAATTTTACTCGCGGCAAGTAGTTGGTATCTTTGGAAACTCACTTCAAGATTTCTTGATGAGCCCACAAAAAAAGAGATCACGAATAGCTTTAATAGGTTAAAAAATAAATTGAATGAGAGTAAAGAAAGTTTTTCAAAAGAAAAAATAAGTGAAGCATGGGAAAAATATAAAGAGGAAGGCGGCGCCCTTAGTAACAAAGAAAAAAAATAGTGGATTTTTTTAGTATCACTAGTTTTACTAGAGAAATTTCTCGTATTGACCTAATTGGTATTTTGGTTGGGCATTTTGTATTTGCTTTAGCATTAACCCAAATTTTGGATTGGACATGGCTAAAGAATTTAATGAGTGAGGAGGATAAAATAAAAATGCTCAATAGTTACACATGGAAAGACTTATTAGTTGACGGAGCTGTCATTGCAGTAGTTATTGGAATTATTTTTCTCATAGTAAGCATATTTCTATAGATGAACATTACGTATATATATTTGACATCTTTATTATCCTCATTGTTAATATTTTCCTCAATAGTAAAGTCTTTAGAAAAAAACCGATAATAAATGTCAGAAATTTCTAGCAACTCATCATCAGGTTGGTATCTAATAGCAATTGTTAGTACAATTTCCTTTTTAGCTTTGATATATTTTGGGAAAACAAAGTAAACTTTATTAAATCATTTTTAGTTACGCCGTTAATAAAAAATTTATTACGTTACTTCTGATTAAAGATTCCAAATGAAACGACTATTAGTCTTGCAGCATATAGAAATCGAAGGACCAGGCCTTTTTTACCAGATAGCCAAAGAGAGGCAGATGAATATAGAAATTATCCGTCTAGATCAAGGGGATAACTTACCTAAAACTAATGAAGACGATTTAATTTTAATTATGGGTGGACCAATGGGAATACAAGATATTGGAAGTAAAAAATATCCATGGCTAAAAAAAGAAAGAGATTTTATTAAGTCAGAATTAAAAAAAAAGACACCTATTATTGGAGTTTGTTTAGGAGCGCAGTTATTGGCGAACGCAGCCGGTGGAGATATCGAAATTTTAAAACAAGGAAATCCCCCTAAACCTTTACCAGAAATTGGTTGGTCTCAAATCTTTTTTAATCAAACAAATAATGACATAAAGAAATTTTGTAAAACTCCTTTTCATGTCCTACATTGGCATGGGGATAAAATTTTACTGCCGGGTAATGCAGAACTTATAGCAAGTAGTAAACGTTGTAAAGAGCAATTTTTTAGGATTGGCGAAAGAGCTTATGGTTTACAATTCCATATTGAGTCAATAAAAGAAATGACCGAAAAATGGATTAAAGAGGATAAAATCTTTATAAATAGAAGCTTAGGAAAAAATGGTCAGGCAATTTTAAGAGAAGAAGAAAAAAAGTTCGGAGAAAAAACAGTTTTAAAAAGAAGACTTTTAATAAATGAGCTTTTCAACTTGTTAAGTAAACATTAAAAAAGCTTTACCAATACATGAGTGGTAAAGCTTTTTATTTATATGTAATTTTTATATAAATCTGTTAATTATAAAACCTTTCTTCTTTATTGAAGAATAAGAGACCAATGAACAGGTTGTAGATACTGATTTCACGGCCTCTTTTGTAACCGTAATTTTCGGTAGATACGACAATGAATCACCTCCTTTACTAATGTTTTACTCAACATAACTAAAACCGTAAAACAAAGAAACTAAATTAATCAAAATTTAAAGCTTTTTTAACAAATCAAAATTATAAAAAGTGAGAAATTTAAGTTGAATTTACCAAGGCAAGATCTCTCCATTCGTGTGCCAAAAAGTTCCAGTATTGTTCCTATTAAGAGAGTCAATGCGTTTTAAAAGTCCATTGGCAGATTCTTCTGTAGATATACCGTTCTTAGTAAATCCAGTCATACGCGTACTTACTAAGCCTGGATGTAAAATAGCAACGTAGATTTCTTCTTTTAACAAATCTCTTGAAAGCGATTTCGCCGCCATAGATAAGGCAACTTTGGACATCCTATAGCCATATGAACTACCAGATGAATTATCACCTATAGAACCCATTCGACTTGTGATAAATCCAATCTTTGAAGATTTTTTTAAAAAACCTTTCAGAGATTTAGTCATAGATAGTGGACTCAATGCATTTACTACAAATTGACGAATTACACTTTCTTGATCCAAATCATCAATTGAATTAAATTCATAAATACCTGCATTATGAATTAAGCAATCTAATTGGATCCCTGATAAATTTTCTCTCAAACTATTTATGGAATTTTCAGAAGTAATGTCAACTTCCTCCTCAATTCGTACACTTAAGTTTTTTAATTCTGCAGAAGCCTTTCTACAGGTGGCTATTACTTTATCTCCTCTTTCAACTAGTTGTTTGCATAGTTCCAGGCCAATTCCCCTATTTGAGCCTGTAATAAGATAACAAGACATTTATCCAAATAATTTATTATAAATATTATAATTCTGTTACTTAAAAAAAAAGAAAGTAAATTTTTTCATAAAGTGAAAAAAAGTTTTTAGCTATAATTAGTAGATGTCAGAAAATAGAAGTACATTTGATGGTATTTACAGGTTAATAGCATCGCAACCTTGGATGACCGAAAATGAGGCAAAAGTATTATTAGTAATGATGTACGCTTCAGGAACAAAGTCGTTAGGATTAGAAGGTAAAACTTTAAACAAATTTTTGGAGAGGTCACTAGAAAAGATGTGTTCTGATAATAAGGAAAATTTACAAGAATTTCTTTTGAAAATTAAAGATAAATTTCCAAATAATGAACTACTTTCTAAAAATTAATATATGGAGTTTTTAAATCAAGAAGTTACTCAAGAATTTCTTAGACTTACATGGCGAAATCCTGCTTTTATGGCGATTGCAATAGCATTGATATGGATAATTCCCCAATTATTAATTAGGAGAGTTTTGTCACGAAATTATGAGAAAAAGAAATTAGATAAACAAAAGGAAAAAATTGGTAAGCTTTATCCTAAAACTTTCAAATAATAATTTTAAAGATTAGTTTCTTAAAATTAATATATAAAAAAAGTTTTTCTATGAAATACAAAATTAAAAGAATCGATGGAAAAGAAGATAGCATTACTTCGCTAACCTTTTCAAATTATTCAGATGCATATGATGTTTTAAACAATCTATATGGAGATATATGTTGTTCAGATGCTGATTATGAAGATATTACTTATTACGATATTGTAGAAAATTAGAAACAAGCAAAAAATGAAAAAGGAAATTGAGAATTGGGAACCTACCCATGAACAAAACATTGGAATAATTTCAAGCGTTTATGAATTTATTAAAGGCGAACTTTCTGAGCTTCAAGAAGTAACAGAATGTCCAGACTCCTTTATTTATGATTTCGTAGGTAGGATTCAACATGAATGGCATTCTGAATCTTGTAATTCTTTGGCTAGAAATAACAAAAAAAACAATATAAATTAAATATATTCAAATAACTATCAATATTTGAAAAATTATTTGTTAAATCTTTCTAATTTCTTTAATGCTTATTAAAGAAGGAGTTATATTCTCTAAAAATTTTTTTATTTCACTATATACATATTTAAACAAGTATGGAATAAATTGAAAAAGAGTATTCTTGTAGGAAATAAAATCAGAGAAGAAAAGAGGTTTTCTTTATTTTTTTTATATTCAAGATAAGAATCATTTTCAAAAGCAATTAATAATTAATACAATCAATTTACTCATTAATATTTTTTTTTTATTATTCAACAATCTTTATTTGTTAGAAAATGTTTATTCGCATTTTGGGTATAGTTTTGATTCTTGGAACTATTGCATACTATGGGTTGGTTTTGACGGGTAATAGTAATTTATAAGTCCTTTCATATCAATAATTTTATATGAAATGGCCTCCTACAAGTTGCTGGACAGCACCAAAAACAATAGACGGTAATCGTCATTATCAAGTTAAAGCCTATGGAGGAAAATTTGATAAAAGATGGGTAGATCTATTTCCGACCAAAAATAAAAAAGATATTATTAGGATTTCATGGAAAACTTTAAAATCAACTTGGATTAGTGGTTGGTCTAGACTACCAAAAGATTTATGATTAATTGTTCATAAAACTTTCAAAAAGAAATTTTTTACCCTATTTCTCTCTATCTTCTCAAGATTAAAAACTTATTTAAAAAATTATATGTATCTAATTTTTTTTGCAAATAAAATTATGGACTAATTTTTTGTAAAAATTCATACTTTAAAAAATTTTTCTATCTTTTATTATTCATTCAGAAATTAATTTAAGATGACGTCAGAACCGACAAACAAATTTCCTAATAAAAAAATTATAAAATCTGCAAATTTTGAAGCAAAAGAACAATTTACTAAATCTGCATTGGAAAATCTAAAAACTGAAAGGGAAAGAATTGTTAATTCTTTAAAAAAATCCGGTGAAATTGATTAATAAAAGGGATATATTTCCCAATTATTTTTTTATTCTACAGAACAAATAATTATTTCTTATTATATTTTTAAAACAAAAAACCTAAAATGGATAAAATTTCTTTAGCTAATGCTCATTTACCTCAACTTATAGGATTAGTATTAATGTCGATTGGTTACACACTTGGGAATAGGTTTTATCTTCCAGTAGTTGACAAAAAATAAGAATTTCAATAAAAATTAAATTTTTTTATTTAAATTTAAATATATATATATTCGAAATTGACATTTTCGTAACATATTAGTATCAGAAATTCCATTTTTAAGTAAATTTTCCCCTTAATTATTACATTATTTAATATATGTGTTACATTAGATAACAATTGGGTTATTAAAGATGACAAGACATAGAGAGCTAGAAAAGGAAAAATTTTTAGCCGAACATTTTAATGTATGTCCCTTAAGAGTTGTTACCATACTCTCTATTGGAGATTATATTACAACTGGTCAAAATCTTTTCATGGATAATTTAGACCGATGAGCCCACTTACTGGATTCATAATTGTTCTAGTAGCTATAACTTTTCAGTTTACTTTATACACAATAAAAAGATTACAAGAGCCCTTAGAACCAAATTTAACTACAACTCAAACATCCATCAAAATGAACAATTCTAAAAGAAGTTATTGGAAAAATGCTGAAATAACAAACGGTAGATTAGCTATGGTGGGACTTTTAGCATTAGTCGTAAATTATGGTTTTTTTGGTTGGATAATTCCAGGATTTATTTAAAAATTATTATATCAACAACATTTAATTAGAATTTATCACTTATTCTATTAATACGTTTGGAAAATATTTTAATGATACTAATTTTCAGCATAACTATTAATAAATTTTTAAAATCTTTAATGGAATTTATATCACTCAAAAATATAAATTAAAGCTAATGCTTTTATTTCAGTTAAGGTGAAATGTATAAAATTTCCTTATATTGGTTGTGAAAAAATACATAGCTCTTAAATTAAAGTTATTTAATTTATTCATCATTAGGCAATAATAAGTTAAAATAAGGATCATCTAAAGTATTCATAAATATTGACTGATTTTTGAGCTTTATATATTTTTTAAAAAATAAAATCTTTTTTAGTTAATTAGAATATTAAATTTTGATGAAAATAAAATAAAGATTTTCAATAACAAAAGTCAGCATATATCCCTACCTGCTGACTTTCATGACGATATAATTTTAAAAATTTATGCTGGCAATCTACAATCAATTTCTATTATTCCTTCATCCATTTGACGACCAATTTTCAAAACTAATGCCATATCTAATCTTGAAAAATCTGATTGATGATTTGTAATCCAATCCAATTCAGATAAAGTTATTACCCCTGAAGTATTAACTTTTAGGAAAAGTAATCCCAAATTCATTTTACTAAATCAGTTGTTTTTTTCCCTTTAGCAATCATAACTACTGGGACTAAGAGATATGTAAAGAATGAGATTAAGAAAATGTCTAAGTTCATTTTAAAAAATTCCAGGGATGATCCAGCCAAAAAGGCCGTAGTTTACTACTAATGCTAAGAATCCCATCATCGCCATTCTTCCATTAGTTCTCTCGGCATTTTGCCAATAGTTAGTTGTTGTTTTTTCCATTTTTGTTTCTGTTTGTTTAGTTAGAGTTTGTATTTAAACGAAACCGGGAATAATTTGACCTGTAGTTAGATATGCACCAACTGCAGCTATAAGACCGATCATTGCGAATCTCCCGTTAAGAGTTTCTGCAACAACCTTTTCCTTCTCGATTGTTTTTGTTTTTGTTTTTGTTTTTGTTTCTGTATTAGTCATTTGATTTTTGTTTGAATAGATTAAATTTTCTTCTTGAAATTGTTTAGCTAAATAAGCAACGAGTAGAGCAGTTAAAGATACAATGAAAATCAAAAAATCTGCTAAGGGGCTCATTAGAAAATACCAGGAATGATTTGGCCTGTTGATACGTATGCGCCTAATAGTGCTACGAAACCAATCATTGCCCAACGTCCATTAACTTTTTCAGCATTTTGAGGGTAACTATCGTAAGAAACCGTCTCGTCGATATAAGGACGTGTTTCTGATGGAAACATGTTTTGTCTTCCGCCAGACTCAGTTGTGGTGTATGAAGAGTTTGACATTAGAACCATCCAGGAATAATTTGACCTGTTGTTACATATGCTCCAACTGCTGCAACGAAACCGAGCATTGCTGCCCAACCGTTAAATCTTTCTGCTTCTGGTGTCATAATTAAAAATTGATTATGTAAAGTAATATAACACAACTATTAATTATTGTAAAGATATTTGCTTAATTACTTGTTTTGACATTATATATGTTACGTTTATGTAGCAATATTGTTTATTTAATGTGTATTGATAAATTTACTTTAGTAAGGCAGGAATTAAGTGAAAGTGAAAAAACGGTATTACAGCATTTTTGAAAGTAGTGAGTTATCCAGTGATCGATAATCCAAGTTATCCTTGAATCTTTTCAATAAAGAAATTATTTGAAAGCGATGGAGAAATGAAACTTTAATTATCTACATTAACCACATTTATAAAAAAAATTTAAGAAAGGCCTATCTTTTCAACCAATATTTAAAAAGATGGTAGGCCTTTTAGATAGTTTTTTTAAGATTAATCGCGATAAGTTTTTAGTCATAAATAACAATTTATCCTACTCTTTCTTGTTGCACCCTCTTTAGGTTCTTCAGTCCTGATGTTTGACGCTACTAATAACTAATAGCCTCTTTGTTTAGCTAGGAGATCTTGCTCTAGGAAATTATTCATTTGGAACTCTATTTCTACAGTTCTTTGTGTGTTTTTCTTAGGAGCATCACGCTTAGCGTAGGGAATTACTGTGTTGGATTGAAAATAGCTCTTGATGACAAGTTACTATGGTTATTCCGTACAAAGAATCAGTTGCATTACTTGAAGTTTTTAAAACGTTCATCAAAGTTATAACTTTTTTCCTGTTTTAATTGTTCTCTTATTTTATTATTGTTTTGCTTGATCTTTAATCTTATTCAACAATGAAAAATTAAATTCATGTTTAGTGATTAAAATTAATTTACATTTGAATATCTTTGGAAATGATTAAATATATTATTTCAATATAAAAGTAGAGGAAATGTTGTTATGACCCAAAAAAACAGTTAACCACCATTGCAGTAACGAACAGCTTCTGATTGCATATCGCCCATTTTTTCAACTCTTTCTGCTACGCATTCATTAAAAACTTTTGATTCTTTTTTTACTGAACAGAATCCAAATGCTATTGCGGCTAAAGCAACTGCAGAAATAACTGTTGAGCCTAGCTGAATTACACCGTATGCAAGCATAGCTTTATTTTTTCCGCCACACTTATTAGTATCTTTTTTTTCTTCTGACATTTTTGTTATATATTTACCTTATTTTAGATGATTTAAAAGTTTTTTGGGTTTTATCTTGGTAAACAACGTCGATATTAATCCGAGAGATATGAAGAGAAGAATGCGTCGATCGATCAAAGTCAACGGAACTAGAAATTACAAATAATTTATAAAAAATTTAATTATATTTATAAATTATTATCTGCATATTTCAGTAAAAGTAATATAAAAAAGATGTAAGCCTAGGCAAAGCATAATGGGAGAACAGCAAATGAGAATAGAAAAATGTATGATTCACTCTTCTTAGGGCCTAGAGAGATAGCTTGGGAGCAGCATGTAATAAGGGTTGAAGATTAGGGGACCTTAGGAAATATTTTTATCTCGCTTTCTAACTACAAGACTTAAAACTCTTTATATATTTTAAAATTAAATTGTTAATCCTCTATCCGTACATGGGAGTACTTCAAACCGTACATTTTTTATTAGACGGTTTTTTAATCTAACTAGTTAGAACTAATAAGCAAAAGAAATAAGTTCAAATGTCTTCAACACCTATTAAATCTTGTAAAAAATATTTACTGAGTTATAAAGATTCATCAAATAGTACACATCAAATAGGTTTCTATGCCCGTGATGCATATGATTGCCTACTGCTTGCAAGAGAATTTAATACTTACATCCATGATCATCCAAGATCTGTAATCAGAATCCAACAAAAATTATGAGTTAATTATGAATTTCAAAAGATCACCATTCTAAATTCAAGACATTAAATTGAGAGATCTTGATCGTGCTAAAGAATACCCAACTCTTAAGGATTTAATGATAGAAAAGGTTTTGTCTTCTGACTTTGCTGATTACTGGGATAAGGAATGTCAAGACAATCCCTCTCACCCACATTGCTTGATCTACGAAGATTAGTAATTATTGCTTGGTTGGTACACCAATATTATTGCTATAAATTAAATAGATGCTTTTTATAAATGCCATTAGACGTTTTTCTAATAAATATGTGTGTTGTGGTTATGTGTTTACTTGTCAGAAGAGAGATCAAACTTAGGAAAAACAGATAATGTATGAAGTCACAAAATTTTAAAGAGTATTATATTCCAAATATCCAAGCAATCACTATACTTTTAATGTTTCTGTTATGTCTGTGGTTGCCTTTGGCACTAAGATTTTTGTTACTAATTTAGTCAAACAGTTTGTATCTGAAATTGAATTCTCAAATTTTAAGCTTGTTGTTAAATATAGCTTTCAGAATTTATAGTATTTTTTATTTAGTAATTGATAATGTTTCTTTTTTCTTCAATTTTTCGTATTCCAAGTGCAGAATACCCAAGCACCAAAAATCCTTTTGTAACTCTAATTAGAAGTCTTACCTCTGAAGGTTTATGTCCCTTCATCTCCAAGAACCATTCCTGCCAAGAAGTGTTCTTCCCTTTTGTATTCTGTCTTTAAAAGGTATCTATAAAATCAGGTAGATCCTTCCATTCCTTTAAAAAGGTTAGGTTTAAAACTCGGTAATGATTTCTATATTTTTGCAATTTATGTCCAATTATATTTTTTATTTTAAATTCTAAGACTGAGATAATTATATAGAAATCCTCTAAATCATTTCGCTCATAAAAATTTATGTTATGAGCTATTGCTGTCATTTTTCTTGAATAGAAATGAGATGTTGCATCTAATTAGGTCTTACCTCTTGATCGATCAAAATAAATATAGTCACTAAAAAAGCAGCTTTAAAGCTGCTTCTAATTGGTGGCGGGGAGAAGATTTGAACTTCCGACCTTCGGGTTATGAGCCCGACGAGCTACCAGACTGCTCTACCCCGCGATATATATCTAGCATACATCTGAAAGGGTTCTTTTTTTTCTTTTTTTAGGATTCTTGGAAATTTAGTTGACCTTTTACTTTTATTTGCACACCTTCAGATAGTTTTAAGATCTTGTCCTCTATGTCTTGTATTCTTAATTCAGAAATCCATCCTAGTTGTTTTAATAAATGTAAGCCCACAGCTTGTTTCGCTCTTTTTGAACCATCTTCTACTTTTATAGCTAAACCCATTCCTTCATTTACTTTGCAAAGGCATTGGATTCCCTCTGCACCTCCTTTACTTATAACTTGCCCATGTGAGGCCTGTATTACTTCCGTATCGAATCTGTTTTGGCCACTTATCATTGTTGGATGAGTTGTCATAGCTCTACTTATTTGCTCTAACTCAGCGTTGACCGAACTACTTAAAAGTGAATATAGTTTTGCCATTTCTATTAACTTCATATAAAGAGTAGGAGCACCGCAGTCATCTCTTTCTGCATAAATTTCCTCTAGTGGAACTTCAAGAAATTCTGATATTTTTCTGAATATTTCTACTTGAAGAGGATGATCTCCCTTTAAATAACTTTCTAAAGGCCAATTTAATTTTTTACATGTTGCGAGAAAGGCTGCATGCTTACCTGAACAATTATGTTCTAATGGACTTTTTATTTTTAAAGGGCATTTAAGACTATGTATATCTATATCGTATTCCCATAAGATTTTGAAAGCTTCTCTTATGTGTGATATGGATCCACTATGAGATCCACATGATAGTGCTATTGACTTTGATGAATTTTTAATTTTTGATGAAGCACCACTACTTACAAATGGAATTGCTTGAAAAGGTTTTAATGCTGATCTTATAAAGCTTTTATATTCTGGATTGCCCGCACACATCAAAACCCTACCTTTTTTATCACTTATTACAGCATGTACCAAGTGAATTGATTCAAGTTTTGAACCTCTTATTAGGAGCACTTCTAAAGGAGGATTATTAGATGTATATAAATTTTTAAAATTAGAACTCATCTTAAATATTTTTGTATTGGAAGAGCAAAATTCCAAGTAAAGCAAAAATTATAATGAGAGATAAAATTTGAATTAAATTTTTTAAAATTGGTTTTACTTCTAATGATGCTATTAATGATTCTTTCTCCTTTAAATTAATTGGTTTGATCCATATTTGTCCGTCATACCAACCTGATTCTTCATATTCTACTTTCTCAGAAGTTAATCTTTTGAATATATGATTCCAGCCAAGATATAACCTAATAGAGAAGAGAAAAGGTATGGACAAACTACAAAAAAAGCTCAATAAAATGTATCTTATTGTGGCAGTTTGAAAATATACACTACCTGAAGAAATAATAACGAATAATAGAAAAGTACCTACCCAAAATAAAAGTAAAATAAATAAAAAAGTTTTTTTGGATTTTGGCAATGAAAATATTCTAGATTTTGATAATTCAATAAATTCATTTGTTGGTTGTTGGTCTTTAGGAACAGGACAATTAGATTCGTTCATCAATATTAATTAAGGAAATTTCAAGTTATCTCCATTGCTCCAAAAAGATTCAAGGTCATAAAACTTTCTTATTTCAGGTTGAAAAATATTGATTATTAAATCACCATAATCAAGTAGAGCCCATTTTGCCTCATTAACTCCCTCTTTTCTAATTGGTTCGATATTTGCATTTTCTCTCAATTCCATCTCAACAGAGTTAGTAATCGATCTAACTTGAACATCTGAAAGGCCTTCAGCAATAAGTATCCATTCACTAATGTACGAAACTTTATTAATGTTAATCAATCTTATCTCTTTGGCCTTTTTTTCATCACAAGCTTTTGCTGCCATTAAAACTAAAAATTTACTGTCCATAAACGTTTTCGCTTGATACTGATTTGCTTGAACCTTCTTGTTGTGATAGTTCTGATCTTGCTTTTTCTGCGCTTTTTCTTAGTGCTTCTAATCTATCTTCAAAAAAACTTCTTTTTTTCTTCTTTCTGGTTTTTTCTATTAACTCTTTTAATGCTCCTCCAAGACTTTTATATGCATTAGGTACACTATAACCAAACCTACATGCAAGGTCTATCGCTCTTTCATCTGCAAAAATAGCATCTTGTAGTTTTTTTTCTGAATTATTTTTTATATAAAGCCTATATCCTGCAAAACCAGATAAACCTAAGGCAAGTAGTAAAAGTAATCCATCTTGTACCCATAGTTCGCCAATAGCTCCACCAAGTCCTATTGCTAAAGCTGCCATTTCCCAACCATCTCTAGGAATAGCATCGTTCTGAATCTTTCCTACTTCATGCCAAAATAATAAGTTTCTATGATCTATTGCATAATTATCCCATTCTTCTAAATCTATTTGAATTTCAACCTCGTCGCGACCAATTTCCTCCAATGTAATTAAGGGCGGATCTATAGCGGCGGCAGCTTCGATAAAAACCCAACTTTCATTCTCAGGAGGCAACAAACTTTTTAGTCGCTGAAGTTCGCTCATATAAAATATTTTTATTACCAATACTATAGAAACAAATGTTTCTTTTCAAGTAAGTTGATTAACATCTGATGATTTGTAAGTAGCATACGGTAAATGAAGTTATCAAATTATGCCTCAAAGAGGTGATCTTAAACGAATTCTTATTCTTGGTTCAGGTCCAATTGTTATTGGACAAGCATGTGAATTTGATTATTCAGGTACTCAGGCATGTAAAGCTTTACGAAAAGCTGGCTATGAAATTATTTTAATTAATTCTAATCCAGCATCCATAATGACCGATCCTGATATTGCAAACAAAACATATATTGAGCCTTTAACTCCTGAAATTGTTTCTCAAATAATTTTAAAAGAAAAACCTGATGCAATACTTCCAACTATGGGTGGTCAGACAGCCCTTAATCTAGCTGTAAAACTCTCTGAATCTAATTTCTTGAAGAATAATAATGTTGAATTAATAGGAGCAGATTTAAAAGCTATTAATAAGGCTGAAGATAGAAAACTATTTAAAGAATCGATGGAAAAAATTAATGTAAATGTTTGTCCTTCTGGTATTGCTTCTGATTTAGTTGAAGCGATGAAAGTTTCTAAGCAAATAAATTCATATCCATTAATTATTAGGCCCGCTTTTACTTTAGGAGGAGTAGGAGGAGGTATAGCATATAACCTTGAAGAATTTAATGATCTTTGTAAATCTGGTTTAGATGAAAGTCCTAGTAATCAAATATTGATTGAAAAATCTTTAATCGGTTGGAAGGAATTTGAATTAGAAGTTATGAGAGATACCTCTGATAACGTAGTGATAATTTGCAGTATTGAAAATTTGGACCCTATGGGAGTTCACACTGGCGATTCGATTACAGTAGCTCCTGCTCAAACATTAACTGATAAAGAATATCAGAGACTCAGAGATTTATCATTAAAAATTATTAGAGAAGTAGGTGTTGAAACAGGGGGGAGTAATATCCAATTTGCTGTAAATCCCAATAATGGTGATGTGATAGTTATTGAGATGAATCCGAGGGTAAGTAGATCTTCTGCATTAGCTAGTAAAGCTACAGGTTTTCCAATAGCTAAAATTGCAGCTTTATTATCGGTGGGATACACTCTGGATGAAATTATTAATGATATTACTAAAAAAACCCCTGCATGTTTTGAACCGTCGATTGATTATGTAGTAACCAAAGTTCCAAGATTTGCTTTTGAAAAATTTAAAGGTTCTTCAAATATTTTGAATACGGCAATGAAGTCTGTTGGAGAAACAATGGCAATTGGTCGTTCATTTGAAGAATCATTTCAAAAAGCATTGAGATCTTTGGAAATTGGAATTTTTGGTTGGGAATGCGATTCTATTGAAGATTTCAATAATGAAAATGATTTAAAAAATAATTTAAGAAATCCCACTGCTGAAAGAATTTTAATAGTAAAAAAAGCAATGGAAGCTGGTAAGAGTGATAGTTATATCAACGAAATAACCAATATAGATTTATGGTTTCTTGAGAAGTTACGAAATATTTTTAATTTTCAGAACCAATTTTTGAAAGAGAAAAATCTTAATGAAATTGATAGAGATTTAATGTTAAGGGCTAAGCAAATTGGTTTTTCAGATCAACAGATTGCAAAATTAACTGACTCTGATTTTTTTGAAGTAAGAAACTATCGAAAAAAATTAAATATCCTACCACTTTATAAAACAGTGGATACTTGTTCGGCTGAGTTTTCATCAGAAACTCCCTATCATTACTCAACTTATGAAGAATCTTTTTCTGAGAGTAATTTACATTTTTCTGACAATGAATCATATTCAAATAAAGCCAATCCTGCAAAAAAAATCATGATATTAGGAGGTGGACCTAATAGAATTGGTCAAGGGATTGAATTTGATTACTGTTGTTGCCATGCCTCATATCAATCTTCAAGTAATGGATATCAAACCATTATGGTTAATAGCAATCCTGAAACTGTTTCAACTGATTATGATACTAGCGATATTTTATATTTTGAACCTGTTACTTTTGAAGATATTCTAAATATAATTGAGGCTGAAAATCCATATGGATTGATAGTCCAATTTGGAGGCCAAACTCCCTTGAAATTATCGTTACCTCTATCAAATTGGTTGAAATCCAAAGAGGGTCTAAAATGTAATTCAAAAATTCTTGGAACTTCCCCCCTCTCAATTGATATTGCCGAAGATAGAGAAGAGTTTACAAAAATCCTTAAAGACTTAAATATTAGACAACCTCTCAATGGAATAGCGCGCACTCAAGAGGAAGCATTATCAGTTTCACAAAATATAGGCTTCCCTCTGGTGGTTAGGCCTTCTTATGTTTTGGGAGGAAGAGCTATGGAAATAGTTAAAGACAAAATTGAATTATCAAGGTATATATCTGAGGCTGTTAAAGTTTCCCCAGATCATCCAATCCTTTTGGATCAATATTTAAGTAATGCAATAGAGATTGATGTTGATGCATTGTGTGATGAAAATGGTTCTGTCGTAATAGCAGGACTTATGGAACATGTAGAACCTGCTGGGATCCATTCCGGTGATTCAGCCTGTTGCCTACCTTCTATTTCATTATCACAACTTACATTAGAAACTGTAAAAGAATGGACAAAATTAATTGCAAATAGATTAAACGTTGTTGGCTTAATTAATTTACAATTTGCAGTTACAAATATAAATCATCAAGAAAATGAACTATATATTCTTGAGGCTAATCCACGAGCATCTAGAACAATTCCTTTTGTTTCTAAAGCTATTGGTAAGCCTGTTGCGAAATTAGCAACTCAATTAATGCAAGGAAGTTCTTTAAAGGATATAAATTATACTGAAGAGATAATTCCAAAATATCAAGCTGTAAAAGAAGCTGTTTTACCTTTTAAAAGGTTTCCTGGCTCGGATACTTTGCTTGGCCCTGAGATGCGTTCTACTGGCGAAGTTATGGGCTTGGCTGAGGACTTCGGTTTAGCTTATGCAAAATCAGAATTAGCATCAGGGAATGGAGTCCCTTCTGAGGGAGTTGCTTTTTTATCTACAAATGATTTAGATAAAGATAAATTAGAGGAGATCGCCAGAGAACTAATAGTTTTAGGTTTTAAATTAATTGCAACAAAAGGTACTGCAAGCTATTTATTAAATTTAGGTATTGAGGTAGATGAGGTTTTGAAAGTTCATGAAGGAAGGCCCAATATTGAAGATTTAATTCGTTCTGGTCTTATCCAATTAGTTATAAACACGCCTATTGGTTCTCAAGCATTTCATGATGATGCTTATCTCAGGCGTGCAGCCTTAGAATATAATATTCCAACATTTACAACTATTCCAGGGGCAAAAGCAGCTTTACAAGCAATTAAATCTTTGCGTATAAATAAAATTGATACACTATCACTTCAAGAAATTCATAAAGATTAGAAACTATTAATATTTCTAAGTTTTTCTCTTAATTGATTAGCTAGAGAGTTTCTACCAATGGATAATAATTTAAGGGTGTCGTCATACATTTTTAATTGAGTTTCAGCAATTTGTAATCCTCTAATTAATTCTTTTGTATCGTCAGGTAACTCATTTACATTATATTTTTTGCCCTCAAATGTTAATACTGGATTATTATCAATGTTTCTTTCAGTCATAATTTTTGATTTTAATAAATTAAATATAGTCAGGATATCTTAATCAACTGTTTTTCACATAATTCTTTATAAATGCCATCCTTATTTAAAAGATCAATATGTTTCCCACTATCGATAATTTTACCTTTATCAAAAACCACTATTTTATCTGCTCCCTGAGTCGTAGATAATCTGTGAGCAATAATAATCACAGTTCTATTATTCATAGCTTGATTTAACCCTTTTTGAACTTCTGCTTCTGATTCTGCATCTAGGGCACTAGTAGCCTCATCCAATAAAAGTATAGATGGATTTCCTAATATTGCCCTAGCAATCGCAATTCTTTGAATCTGGCCTCCTGACAAGTTTGTACTTCTTTCGCTTATTTTAGTTTCATATTTACTTGGAAGTTTTTGAATAAATTTATGTGCATTTGCAATCTTGGCTGACTTGATTACATCTTCTTCACTGAAATCTCTCCCCATTTTTATTACTTCCATAATTCGTCCGGAGAATAAAAAAGGTTGTTGTTGAACTAAAGCTATATGAGTCCTTAAATCAATAGAGCTTATAGATTTTATTTCTTTATCATCTATTAAAATCTTGCCTTTACTAGGAGTGATGAATTTTAGGATTAAATTCATCATTGTACTTTTACCAGCTCCTGAAGATCCAACGAATGCAATTACCTGTCCTTTTGAGATTTCCAAAGTTATATCTTTTAAAACTTGATTGTTCTTTTTATATTCAAAACAAACTTTTTTGAATTCAATTTTTCCTTCTATTTTTGATATATTTTTTAAAAATTTATCATCCTGTTCTAGCGGTTCCAAATTTATCTTTCTTAATCTTTTTAAAGAAGCCTCCGCTTGCTTGTATTCATTAAAGTTAGTGCTAATATGGCTGATTGGGTCTATAAGCATTAGAATTGCTGCAAAAAAACTGCTGAATTCTTCGCTAGTTAATAGACCTTGGTTAATTCTTAATGCTCCTATACCTAAAATTGCCAATATTCCAAAAGCTTCAATAAAACCTACAATTGGATGTTGGAACGCTAGTAACTTAAGTGTTTTATATTTTGCTTTTTTATTATTTCTCAATCTTTTATTAAATCTTCCCTTAATCCAATTTTCTGCTGCAAATGCTCTTATCGTTGAAATCCCATTTATAGACTCTCCTATTAAACCGGCTAAATCGCTTGTTGATTCTTGACTTTTCTCGGCAGCTATTAAAACTCTTTTCCCAAAGCTATTTACAGAAATAACAATTATCGGTGCAATAATTAAAGTAGATAATGATAATGACCAATCTAAATAAAACATATAAATAGTTACGGCTAGTAATTGCAGAACACATGGCAATGTATCTTGAAAAGATTTATAAATCACTTCACTGACTCTGTCAGCATCTTCTGTAAGCCTGTATGTAATATCACCAGCAGAGATATTATTAATAAAGTTCATTTTAATTTTTTGAATATTACTAAATAATTTTTGTCTCATTACTTCACTTATTTCCAGTGAAGGCTCAGCAATATATACATCTTGACCAAATTGGGCTATTTTTTGAATCAAGAAAATAACAAGAGTACTGAGTATTATATTCGAAACACTTTTAAGATCCCCTGCGCCTATTGCGGGTATTAATTTTCCTGCTACAAAAGCTAATATTGGCCAACATACTACATAAACAATCATGCATACAAACCCTTTAAGAAATCTATTAATATAGGGAGTGATTGGTGGAATTAATCGCAAAATATTCTGTTAATGTATTTCTTTTACTTTATCAACAGCTGAGGTTTTATAAAACAATGAAATTAGATCAATTTTTAAAATGGCATAACTTTGTTTCTTCTGGGGGCGAAGCAAAAATCTTTATAAAATCTGGTCAGGTTAAAGTTAATGGAGAAATAGAAACAAAACGAGGAAGAAAATTAGTCAAAGGAGATAAAGTTATGTTTCTAAAAAATGAATTAATTTTTGAATAATTAGCCTATTAGCTGCAAGTTATATTAGTATTATTTTCTTGGACAATATATTTTGAGAAAATCTGTAATCGCCGGTAATTGGAAGATGCACATGACTTGTGCTGAAACAAAAAATTATTTGGAGGAATTTATTCCTCTTATAAAAGACCTTCCTAATGATAGGAAGATTGTTATTGCCCCTCCATTTACAGCAATTTCAACTTTTTCGAGTTACTCTAACTTTGATTATTTAGATATTGCAAGCCAAAACATTCACTGGGAAGATCAAGGTGCTTTCACAGCAGAAATTTCTCCAAAAATGCTTATTGAACACAATGTTAAATATGCAATTGTTGGACATAGTGAACCTAGGAAATATTTCAGTGAAAGTGATGAACAAATTAATAAGAGAGCAGTATTTGCTCAATCAAGTGGTCTCACTCCAATAGTCTGTGTTGGTGAAACTCTTGAACAAAGAGAAAGAGGAGAAGCTAATAGAGTCATCACAAGACAAGTTGAACAAGGATTGGAGAATACTGATCCATCTAATCTCATAATTGCTTATGAACCTATATGGGCGATTGGTACCGGTAAAACTTGTGAAGCAAGTGATGCCAATAAAATATGTGCTTTGATAAGGGAGTTAATAGGTTTTGATGATGTAATTATTCAATATGGAGGTTCTGTTAAGCCTAATAATATTGACGAGATTATGTCGATGAGCGATATTAATGGAGTATTGGTAGGGGGCTCTTCTCTAGATCCAATTAGTTTTTCAAGAATTGCAAATTACGAATAATAATTATCCTTGGCCTGATTATTGGGGACGAAAAACTTCAATAATGGGGATTATAAATTTAACTCCCGATTCATTTAGTGATGGAGGTGAATTTTGCTCAACTGAAAAAGTTTTAGAACAAGTAAATAATTTTGTATCTAATGGAGTAGATGTTATAGATCTTGGTGCTCAAAGTACCAGACCTGGTGCTTTAGAAATTGGAGCAAAAAAAGAATCAAAAATTTTAATACCTTATTTAAAAAAAATTAGAAGCCAATTTCCCAGTATTCTCATATCTATTGATACATTTAATTCTGAAGTTGCTCATGACGCTCTCCTAAATGGAGCTGACTGGATTAACGATGTCACTGGAGGTAGGAGAGATGAGGAGATATTAGATGTTGTTTCAGAATTTAATTGCCCTTTTGTAATTACTCATAGTAGAGGAAATAGCCAAAACATGAATAATTTGACAAATTATGATGATTTAATAAGGAATATAATAGATTCTCTTGAAAATTTGAGCAATATAGCAACAAGTAAAAATGTTCCTAAAGATAAAATAATTTGGGATCCTGGTATGGGATTTTCAAAAGATACTAATCAAAACTTAGAAATTTTAAGAAATATTGATGCCTTCAAAAATTATGGGTTCCCTCTTTTGATTGGTGCTTCTAGAAAAAGATTTATTGGAGATATACTTGAGGAAGATAATCCAAAGGAAAGAGACATAGGAACTCTTGCTATTAGTTGTTTTTGTTCTCAAAAAAACTTACATCTTGTAAGGGTTCATAATGTAAAAATAAATTATCAAGTTTTAAAAGTCTCAGATCAAATTTTTAGGTAAAAAATATTAAAATTTATTCTTTAACTCCTTCAATTTTATCTTCTACCTCTTGATAAAGTTCTTTTAATTGTTCAATATTTTCATCTGATGTTTCCCAATAACCTCGCCCATTAACTTCTAATAATGTACCTACAATTCTTCTGAAACTATTAGGATTTAAATCCATAAGCCTCTTCCTCATTTCTTCATCATTGATGAATGTTTCATTAGTTTCTTCGTAAACGAAGTTATCTACCTGGCCGCTTGTTGCACTCCATCCAAGTGTGTAGTTTAGTCTATTAGAAAGTTCTCTAACCCCTTCATATCCTGATTTAAGCATCCCCTCATACCATTTTGGATTTAAAAGTTTTGTTCTTGAATCAAGTCTAATAGTCTCGCCTAGTGTCCTAACTTGAGCATTAGAAGTAGTTGTATCAGCAATGTAGCTACTAGGTTCTTTTCCATCCTCTCTTAATGTTTTTATTAATTTAGTTGGGTCAGAATCAAAATAGTGACTTACATCAGTTAGAGATATTTCAGAAGAGTCGAGGTTTTGAAATGTTACATCAGCCGTTTTCATGACAGACTCAAACACATCCCTTTTTTGGTTCATTTCTCCTGGATTATCAGCATTAAAAGCATATGTTTTTCTTGATAAATACATTTCTTGCAATTCATTTTCTTCTTCCCAGGTCGAATTTTCAACAGCTAAATTGACATTTGAACTATAACTGCCACTTGCATTAGAAAATACTCTTGCTGAAGCTTCCCTTATAGATGTCCCCTCTTTTTCTGCTTGTTCTAAGGAATGTTTTCTTACAAAATTAGATTCTAATGGTTCTTCCGCTTCTGCAGCTAATTTTACAGCCTGATCAATAAGTGCCATTTGGTTAATAAACAGGTCTCTAAAGACGCCTGAACAATTCACAACAACATCTATTCTTGGTCTCCCAAGCTCCTCTAAAGAAATAAGTTCTAATTTATTTATTCTTCCAACAGAATCAGGTTTTGGTTTAACTCCAATAAACCATAAAATTTGTGCAAGAGATTCACCATAAGTTTTGATATTATCCGTTCCCCATAAAACACAAGCGATTGTCTCCGGCCAAGTTCCTTGCTCTTCTTTTTGTCTATCAATAAGTTTATCTACAACAGATTTAGCTGCCGCTACAGCAGCTGTGGTAGGAATTGATTGTGGATCAAGTGCATGGATATTTTTTCCACTTGGTAATACACTTGGGTTCCTAATAGGATCTCCTCCGGGTCCAGGTAATACATAATTTCCATCTAATGCTTTGATGAGGCTATCCATTTCCTTATCAGCACAAACCTGCTCCAAGCAGAATAATAAATAGTCAAATAATTTGTTTAATTCTTTTTGATTTACGTCATTAAATCCATTCAATCTACAGATCCTCAGCCAAGGAGTCGGAAAATTTAATCCAAAGATTTTCAAGAAGTCTAATAATTTGGAAAATAGAGATTTCTCCAAATAAACCCTTCCATCAACTATTTTTAAAGAGTTGACCATTGCAAATATTGATTCTCTGGCAGTTTTAATAATTTTTTCATTAAGTTCAACAAACTTAAGTTCTCCTTTATTATTGCCGTCATAAACTTCTTCTATTTTTAGATTTATTGATTCCGCCAATAAACCAGGAAGAGACCTTAGACCCTCTTGTTCTCTCTCTAATGAAGCTATGTTTACTAAGGTAGCAACAGCCTCCTCAGCTGTTGGAGCCTCTCCAATTGTATGTAGTCCACAAGGTAATAATCTACTTTCTATTTCCATTAATTGTTTATATATATTTCCTACGAATAGGTCTCTTTCTTCAATAGTTATTTCGTCTACCTCTCCCATTGGAAGATCTACATCTTTATCAAGATTACATTGCTTTGAAGTTTCTACAATTGCATTTACTATTTGAATACCTCTACTGCTTTCTCTTAATTGTTGATAAGAGCCTACAAGCTCGCTTAATTCTTTAAGACCTTTATATAGACCTGCATTTTCGGCAGGAGGAGTAAGATAACTTATAGTTGATGCATATCCTCTTCTTTTGGCGATTGTTGCTTCTGATGGATTATTCGCTGCGTAATAATATAAGTTTGGAAGGGATCCTATTAAAGAGTCGGGGTAGCAAGTTTCACTCATACCCATTTGTTTGCCAGGCATAAACTCAAGTGAACCGTGTGTTCCAAAATGAAGAACTGCATCTGCTCCCCATATTTTTTCAACATAGGTGTAATAAGCCGCAAAGCCATGATGAGGGCTGGCACTTCTTGAGTAAAGTAATCTCATTGGATCACCTTCATAGCCAAATGTTGGTTGTACTCCTATAAAAACATTTCCAAAATGTTTTCCGTAGATAAGTAAATTTTGACCATCGCTGTTTAAGTTGCCCGGAGGTTTCCCCCAGTTCTCTTCTAATCTATTTGAGTAGGGTGTAAATTCTTCGTATTCTTTTACAGTCATTTTATGTGCAATATTTAGTTCAGGAGAACCATCCATTGCCTCTGGATTATTAATAACCTTTTCCATTAATTCTTTTGAGTTTTTAGGAAGATCATCAATTTGATATCCTTTATCTTTCATTTCTAAAAGAACTCTATAAATAGATCCAAATACATTCAAATAAGCCGCTGTACCAACATTTCCTTTGTCAGGAGGAAAACTAAATACAGTTATCGCTAACTTCTTTTCTTCTCTCTTTTTAACTCTTAGAGTGGACCACTTTATTGCTCTTTCTGCAATTACATCCACTCTATCTTGGAGAGTATGAGCCTTTCCTGTAGCGTCATCACGTCCTGAAAGAATTATTGGTTCAATAGCTCCGTCTAACTCTGGAATCGCAATTTGTAGGGCAACTTGAACAGGATGCAGCCCTAAATCACTCTCCTCCCATTCTTGAGTTGTCTGAAATACTAAGGGTAATGCGACCATATAAGGTCTATTTAGCTTTTTAAGAGCATCTATAGCCTTCGGATGATCTTGTCTAGCAGGACCACCAACTAGTGCAAATCCTGTTAATGATACGACCCCATCTACTATTGCACTTTTCTTATCAGTTGAATAATAAAATTCATCTACAGGTTTAGAGAAATCTAATCCACCGCAAAAAATAGGAACTACTCTAGCCCCTCGATATTCTAGTTCTTGAATAACAGCTACATAATGAGCATCATCTCCAGTGACGATGTGACTTCTTTGAAGAACTAATCCTATAGTTGGAGTATTGTTATCCTTTGGTTTTATATCATTTCTATTATCTTCCCAATTTTGATATTCACCAAGAGTTTCAAACATATTTGGCGCTAATGGATGCCATATTCCTAAATCAGGAAATGTTTCAGGATCTTGGATTTTAAACTCTTCTAATTGATCTTTTAAATTTTCAGTAACTACATATTTTTCTGAAATCATAAGTAAAAAATTTTTCAGATTCTCTTTAGTTCCCCCGAGCCAATATTGAAAACTTAAAATAAATGTTCTTGCATCTTGCGCTTTCTCAACGGGTAAATATTTCAGAATTGAAGGTAAAGTATTCAGCAATTTCAACATAGAATCTTGGAAACTTGCACCATCAGATTCTTTCTTCTTTTTAATAAGATCTCCGATGATACTTTTAGATTGACCAAGTTGAGCCATACTAAATGAACCCAATTTATTTAATCTCATCACCTCAGGCATTGAGGGAAAGATAATAGAAGCTTTAAGTTTTTCTTTGTATGGAGAGACAGCATCGACAACTTTTTGTGCTAAGTCTTCAATGAAGATTAATGAAGCAACAAATATGTCAGCATCAGCTATGTCTATTTTAAAATCTTCGTAATTTTTTTCGTTTCTTAACTCTTCAATTAAATAACCACTAAGATCTATCCCTACAGGGCCGTTCATATCGTTTATTGATTTTGCAGCTTCGGTTAAGGAGTTTTGGTATTGTGGCTCAAGGACAACATAAACTGCTTTAATAACAACTTTATGTTTGTTATCCTCAACAGGAGATACTCTGCGACTTGCTGAGCGGACCTGCGTAAACATTGATTTTCTTTAAGTATTTTTACCAGCCTACGGGTGAATTGACGTTATTGTGTGCTTTATAAATAGCGTGTAACAACCTTTAAAAATTTTATTTTATTAAAAATGACCGAAATTTCAAAAAAAACCATTCCTGTACTTGTTTCTGGAGCATTAGGAAAAATGGGGAGGGAAGTTGTAAATTCCGTTTTAAATGCCTCAGATTGTGAACTTGTTGCAGCAATTGATATAAATAAAAAAAATAATGGAGAAAATATCTCGCAATTATTAAATTTAAAAAGCAGCGAAATTTTTGTTTCAAATGATCTAGAGGGAACTTTATGTTCAATCAGTCAAAACTATAGAAATCAAGAAATAAATCCTGTTTTAGTAGACTTTACACATCCAGATTCTGTCTTTGAAAATACTAGATCTGCAATAGCCTACGGAATATCACCAATTATTGGAACTACTGGTCTTTCTCCTTCTCAAATAAATGATTTATCTATTTTTGCGCAAAAAGCCGAAGTTGGTTGTGCAATTATTCCTAATTTTTCAGTAGGTATGGTACTTCTTCAACAAGCTGCTTCTGTTGCGGCAAAGTTTTACGATAATATTGAATTAATAGAAATGCATCATAATCAGAAGGCAGATTCTCCAAGTGGAACCTGTATTAAGACCGCTGAAATGATTGAGGAATATCCAAAGCAATACAATGAAGGATT
The DNA here is from genome assembly GCF_000015665.1 of Prochlorococcus marinus str. MIT 9515. Taxonomy (NCBI): domain Bacteria; kingdom Bacillati; phylum Cyanobacteriota; class Cyanophyceae; order Synechococcales; family Prochlorococcaceae; genus Prochlorococcus; species Prochlorococcus marinus. The sequence continues at coordinate 811,191 of NC_008817.1, forward strand.
AGTTAAAGAAACTGAATCTTTAAAAGGTGTTAGAGGTGGAGTAAGAGATTCTGGTCTAAATATTCACTCAATAAGATTGCCAGGGCTATTAGCTCATCAAGTTGTAATGATGGGGTCCCCTGGCGAGACATATACGATAAGACACGACACCATTGATAGAAAAGCTTATATGCCAGGTGTATTACAAGCAATAAGAAAAATTGGTAAATTTAACTCTCTAATTTATGGACTTGAAAAATTAATTTTTTAAATGCTTATTCCAATAAAACAAACTCAAATATCTAAACTCATTCCTTCTGTTGGAACAGGGGGGCAATTTAAATATGCTCTTGGAGATCCCAGAAAGATTCTTCAGAGGTTGATTATTTCGTCTATCGGAGGTGTTTTAAATCTTTTACTTTTTATTAATCAATCATCTACTCAGACAGAAAATCTTTGGTTGATATTATGTGTAATTTTTATTCTATATATAATTTGGGGACCAATACTTGAATCCAGTAGAAAAAATATTAGTTATAAAAAATCAAAGTTCTTCTCAATCTTTGATGGTTATATTTCTGATATTTACAAAACTGAAAAAATAGAAAGTTCACGTGAACAATCAAATAGACAAGGTCGTTTAGAGTTGATTGAGAAAAAAAGAACCTGGCTTGTGATTGAATTAGAAGATGAAGATGGGTATTTAGATAAGTTAAGTTTTCCTATGGAAAATAAACATAGTCAAATTAGAATTGGCTCCAATATTAGATGCTTGGTTTCTTCTAATTACCGTAATTTTGATAGAGGTCTCTCTTTGACCGATGCATGGATACCTAATTCAAACATTTGGGTAGGTGAGTATCCATATTTGCTTAGACCAGCGTTTGAAGAAATTTGCTATATTTATTTGAAATGAGGAGACAGTTACATATTTCTTGCAAATGAATAATTATTTAAATTTTAAAATTGTAGGTTCAGGCCCTACAGGTTTGCTTTTGGCAATAAGTTTATCAAAATTAAATTTTAATATATACCTTACAGATACTCTAACTAGAGAGAAACTCATAAACAAAGATAAAACATATGCTATTACTCATTCCACAAGAAAAATACTTTCAAAATTTAATCTTTGGGATAAATTAAGTTCTTATCTTTATAAATTTGATTCTCTTTCAATCTCAGACAGTGTTATCTCAAAGTTCACTATATTGACTACTCCTGATTTAGATAAAGATATAAGTTCTTTAGATACTATTGGATGGGTAATTAAACATTCCGAGCTTATGAATGTTTTTTTCGATGAGATTGATAAAGTAGACAATATATCTTTTAAATCTTCCTTAGATTTATCTTATGAAAAGATTAATTTTGATTATAAATTTATTTCAACTGGAGCAAATTCAAATTATAAAAAAAATCATAACTTTTTATCTTTTAAAAAATCATATAATCAGTCTTGCTTAACGTTTGAGGTTTTAGTTAGAGGTAATGTTCAAAAACGTGCATATGAAATTTTTAGGAAGGAAGGCCCCTTAGCATTGTTACCTTTGGATTATAATAGATACCAAATAATATGGACATCTAGCACTTCTAAATCAGTTGATAGATTAAACTCTAATAAAAGCTTTTTGTTAGATAATCTATCTACAATATTACCTGAATGTTTTAAGCTAGATCAAATTAATAGCGAAATTAATCTCTTCCCTGTTTCACTATCTTTATCCCTTCCAATTTTTAATTTCAATAAAGAAGTACTTGTAGGAGATTCATTTCATACCTTTCACCCTGTAGGTGGTCAAGGACTAAATACTTGCTGGAGGGATGTTAATGTGATTTATGACATGTTTAATAAACATTTATCTACAACTAATAATGCTTTAAATATATTTAAATATAAATATTATTTTAAAAGATCTTTAGATATATTTTCAATTATTATTATTACAGATACTTTAATTAAACTTTTTGCTAACAATAATATTATATTATTACCTTTTAGAAAAATCTCATTTTTACTTTTAAATAAGTCTCATTTAATAAGAAAGTTTGTCTTAAATAAGATGACTAAGTCTTTAATCTTTTCATCTATTAAATAATATTTATGATTAATAATTCAAATAGTAAAATAATATCTTTTCTTATGGATGAAATTGGTTTAGAAGAGCCTTCAATTGAGCTAGGAATAAAGTTGTCAATAAAGAATAATATCCCACTACCAATTCTCCTTTGGAGTTATGGAATGTTGACAATTGAAGAGCTGGATGATTTATATACATTTTTGTTTAAAAGAATATAATAGATATTCTGTTATAATTTTTATATAGCTTTCAAAGTTAATCATTACTACTTTATTTAAAGGAAAAAAGATATCAAGAGAATCTATTCAAAGACTTGATTTGCTTTTATTAGCATTAGAAACTATTGATCTAAATGGTGCTGAGTCTCTATATTCTTTATCGGGTAAACTTAAATTAAATGAGGTTTTACCTAATAAAGTTACTATTTGGAAATTAAGGAATAATAATCCAATGAGAAATTCATTTAATAATAATAATATTAAATTTGAGGAATTTGAAGCATTGATTAAACTAACAGCTGAAATGGGAAAGTTTTTATATCCTTATATAAGGCAAATACTTCAATCCAGAGATGATTTCAATAGGAACCCCAAAGAATGGAATGAATTTAAGAGTAGATATATTGAATTAATTAGTGAGAGATTTAATACTAATAGTATGAGAGTTAAACGCCTGCTTGATCCAAATTATAATGACGAAGTTTTCATAAAAATCATACTTACATTAGCGTTTTGCATTTCAGATGATGGTTTTTTAAAATTGAAAACAACTCTCCTTAATTATTGATATGTTGCAAAATAAAATTTCATTTAATCAATCATCAGTCAGTCTTGAAATTATTGGATTACCTGATTATTCGAATAACGAAAATATAGATAATATATCAATTATTTCTCAATGGAAACTTATGATTATTGACAAACCAGTTATTGAGGGAAACATAGATCATCTAAGTTCGGTAATGAAGGCATTCTATTCTTATTCTATTTCTTTTTTACATGATGAAATCGCATTATATGAGTCAAGTTTTATAGATATTAAACCTCAAAATTACTATACACATATTCTCCATTTAAAAAGTTCAAAACCTGAGGTTAAGCCATTAAATATTAAAATTGGCAATTCAACATTAGCAGACATAATCTCTTGCTTTGATCAATTAACCTCTTCAAGTCAAGTGAAAAAAATATCTTCTAGTGAATTTAAAAGGTTAAAGAAAAAAAAGAAAAAAAATTTATTGGATAAAAAAAATATTTCAAATTTATTATTGCCACCATTAGTTTCCTTATTCTCCATTTTTCTTGTATCTACTGCTTTCATCTATTTTTATGATGGAAATGATAGTGATAGTAATCGCTCATTATTAAAGAATAAAAACAAACTTATTAGCATTGAATCCATAAACAAGTTACTATAAAAAAAATAATTCTCATCTAAGAAGAATTATTAAATAAATTGCGTAATTTTTATAAATGGTTGATTTGAAAATACCCAATTTGAATAAGAAATCTAATAAATTTTTTTTAAAAAAGAAGTTAACTTTAAGAAGAAAATCCAAGAGAAAGCTAATAAATGAAAGCATTATTATGTTGTCTCTTAGTATATTTATTTTTTATCTTAATTATATAATTCCAAATCAAATATCCATCTTAAATAATCTGTCTAATAATTTCAATAAATTATTTGCTAATTTTTTGTTGTCATTGTCATATTTTTACGAAATATGTATAGGTTTGTTTATTATTATCTCTTTAATATTTGCTTTGATTCTGATGTTGGGCTCCCTCTCAAGATTTATTAAAATTATGAAAAGAAAAAAAAGAAGAATTAATTTAAATTAAAAATTTAAATAGGATTCATTAATCCTCCACTTCCTGAATCAGAATCGTCATCGTCATTTTCAGTCTCAAAATCAATTAGTGCGTAAGCTCCAACCGCAATTGATGAAAGTAATAATGTAAATGGTAACATCGAACTTTGCAATCCGACATCGATGTATTCGCCCATACAATAAGTAAATTTTTACAAACCTAACGGAATTTAGACTCTTTCGTGATTATTAAATATTTATTTAATATTTAAGTTTTTGGATTCAACTGTATTTTTATCGAAGTTATTTATTTCATTTACAAATAAACCTAACCAATAAATTAACTGATCAATTTGATTTTGTATATCAGTAATACCTATCCCTCTAATTGTTATTTTTGAGAACTGATCATCTTCCTCAAAACTAAATTTATTTTGAATATTTGTTGGTAACGCTTTTTTAATAAGTTTAAATGTTGAGATTTTTAATCTAGTCTCTATTATTATGTTAGGTTTTTTAAGTTTAATTTTATTAAAGCCACATTTTTTTGCTAATAATTTTAACTTCATTAAAAGTATTAAAGATTCAACAGGTTTGGGTAAAACTCCGTATCTATTAGACCAGTCAGTTGCCAGCTCTGTAAGCTCCTTGTGGGTATTACATTCTGTAGCTTCTTTATAAGCATCTAGTTTCTCTTCTCGGTTTAATATCCAAGTTGCAGGGATAAAAGCATTAATTGGCAAATCTACTTGAGTATCCTTTACTTCCGGTATTTCCTGACCATTTATTTCTGAGATTGCTTCGTGTAACATTTCAATATATAGATCATATCCAATTGCATTAACTTTTCCACTTTGCTCTTCCCCCAATAAACTTCCAACTCCTCTTATCTCCATATCTTTCATGGCAAGTTGATATCCGCTTCCTAGTTCAGAAAAATCTTTTATAGCCTTTAGCCTTTGCTTGGAAGCTTCATTAATGTTGTTTAAATTTGGATAAAATAACCATGCATGAGCTTGTATCCCACTTCTCCCGACTCTTCCTCGTAATTGATAGAGTTGCGATAGCCCAAATTTATGTGAATCTTCAATTATGATTGTATTTACTTTGGGTATATCTAATCCGCTTTCAATAATTGTTGTGCAAATCATCAAGTCTACCTCGCCATTATTAAATGCAATCATTGCATTTTCAAGATCTATTTCATTCATTTGGCCATGAGCAACTATAAATTTTAAATCATTAAACATATTTGTTAATTTATTAACGGCTTGATCAATATCCGATATTCTTGGAAGAACGTAAAAGATTTGACCACCTCTATCAAGTTCTTGACTTATTGCAGTTCTGATTACATCCATATCAATTTCAGATAAATATGTTTTAATTGATCTTCTGGATGGTGGAGGAGTATTTAATAAACTCATTTGTCTAAGGCCAGACAAACTCATGTAAAGGGTCCGTGGTATTGGTGTGGCCGATAGAGTTAACACGTCAATATTAGTTTTAATATTTTTAATTTTTTCTTTTTGTCTAACTCCAAATCTTTGTTCTTCATCAATAACAAGCAATCCTAAATTTTTTATTTCGATTTCTTTTCCTAAAATTTGATGAGTGGCTACAACTAAATCAATCTTATTATTTTTTAAACCAGCATAAATATCTTTTTTCTCACTACTAGTTTTAAATCTATTAAGTAAAGAAACTTTTATTGGATAAGGTGAAAATCTATTATTAAAAGTTCTCCAATGTTGTTGAGCTAAAATTGTTGTTGGAGCAAGTAAAATCACTTGCTTCCCTGATGTAATTGCTTTAAAAATTGCTCTTACTGCTACTTCTGTTTTTCCGAAACCAACGTCTCCACAAACTAATCTATCCATAGGTTTATCACTTTCCATATCAATTTTGATTTCCTTCACGGCTGTTAGTTGATCAGGAGTAGGTTGGTAAGGGAATGACTCTTCTAATTCTTTTTGCCACGGTCCATCTTCAGGATATATATGGCCTTTAAGTTTCTCTCTTTTTGCGTAAAGTTTTAGAATATCATAAGCAACTTTTTTTATTATTTTTCTATTTTTATCTTTAATTTTTAACCATTCTGCTCCTCCTAATTTATTTATTTTGGGCATAATTTTACCAGTAGATCTATATCTGTTTATGCTCCCTAGTTGATCAGCAGCAACACTTATTTTTCCATCAAGATATTTAATAACTAGATAGTCTCTTGATTCACCTGTTATATTTATTTTTTCTAATTTTAAGAATTGTCCAATACCATGATTTTTATGAACTATATAGTCTCCAGGATTAATTTTATTAACATTTATATTTGAATTTACGCTCCTTTTTCTTCTCCTTATAAAGACATTATTAAATAAAGCTTGTTGTGAAAATAATTCCTTATCTGTTATTAAAATTATCTTCCATATTGGGAGATAAAAACCTTCTATTTCATAGTTGTTTTTATTTTTAATAATAACTGGTGTAGGAATATCTATTAATTTATAAGCGTTATCAAGATCATTAGGTTTTTCCAAATAATTAGTATTGCAATCATGTTCAAAGAGTAAACTCCTTGTTCTTAATGGCTGTGCAGATAATATCCAGACTTTATCTTTATTTAAGATAAATTTATTAATTTCTTTTGAAAGTTTACCTATGTTTTTAGAGGATGAATTTATACGTTTATCTGATAAAAGAAATCTGTTATCTAAATTTCTCTTTGATTCAAATTCATACAAGTTTATTACAATAAAATCACTGAATGTTTTTAATATATACTCGAATTTTTCATGTAGATTAGGTTTAACTTTTATATTTATATTATTGGACCGTAAGTTTTGAGTAATTTCATCTTTGAAATGATCAAAATTATTAACTGATTCAATATACCAATTGTTTGCAAATTTAGTGCAGTCATCTATTTCATCTATAACAATAATTGAATCTTCATTTATATAATTTATAAGATTAGATGGATATTCTTCAATTATTCCTAAGTATCTATCTAGATTATTTTTAGTTGTTATTTCTTCTGAATTAAAAACCCCTTCGTCTGATAGTAGTTCTAACTTTTCTCTTATTAATGAATTATATCCAACCTGTACAATCTCAACTTTATTAATACTATCTAACGTTCTTTGAGTTACTGGATCATATTCTCTAATTTTATCAATAATATTATCGAAGAATTCTATTCTTATGGGTAGTTCATTGTTAACTGGGTATATATCAATTATTTCTCCTCTTCTGCTCCAAGAACCTTCCTGTGAAGTAAGATTTTCCTTGTTATAACCTAATGAAACTAACTGACTTGTTAACTCTTTTATTTCTATAGCTAAACCCTTATTAAGTGTTATTATTTTTTGCTTAAATATATTTTTTTTAATTAAATGTGGTTGAAGAGATCTTTCAGTTGTTATTATTATATTTTTTTCTTCTTTGTCATTATTTATTAGTTTTGAGATAACTGATAACTGTGAATATTCAGTCTCTTTTGATTTATTAATTGATCCGTAAGGTAAATTTTTACTAGGTGGATAATATAAGATATTTCTGTTACCTATACTATTAAAATATCCATACCATTTATAAGCAATTTCTTCATTAGGGCTCACAAGTATAATATTTTTATTTTCTTTTTTTGCTAAACTATTTATAATAATAGATTTTGCATATCTACTAGACCCAATGATATTTAGTTCTTTATTTTTTTCAATTCTTTTTACTAACTCTGTTATAATTTGTGAATTTGAAATATAACTAATTAAGGAGTTTAAACTCATTTATTTCTAATTAACTTGATTACTACTTAAGGTTATATTATATTATATTTTATAAAGATTGTGAATAATAATAGATGGATTCAGCCGCAATAAATTCTTTTATTCCAACGCTAGATCAAGTTGATAGTTGGTCTGAGATTCTTACACTTCTACCAATTTTAATTATTTTAGAATTGCTACTTTCGGCTGACAACGCTATAGCTTTGGCTTCACTCACTAAATCTCTTGATAGTCCAGAATTAAGATCTAAGGCCTTAAATATAGGTATCACTATTTCTTTATTATTTAGAATATTTCTTATTCTATTATCTAATATTCTTCTGAAATTTATCATAATTCGAATTTTTGCAGGACTGTATCTTATTTATTTATTTATTTCAAATGTTTTTTTAAGTAATGAAACCGATTTACAAAATTCTGACAATGACAAAACAAATATTAATTTCAAATTTTTAAAGATTGTAGCTTTGCTATCTTTTACTGATTTTGCTTTTTCAATAGACAGTATTACAACAGCTGTTGCTATAAGTGATCAATATATTCTTATTATTTTTGGAGCAATTATAGGTGTATTAGCATTACGATTTACCTCCGGCATCTTTCTTAAACTTTTAGAGAAATTTTCAAGGCTAGAAACTGCCGGTTATATCGCTATTCTTATTGTTGGGATTAAGCTTCTTCTAAATACATTAATTACAGAGACAATTCTTCCTGATTATTATTTTTATATTTTGATATTAATCTCCTTCCTTTGGGGTTTGTCCAAAAGGGAGATAATAACTTAATCTGAGAATTTTTCTCCTATAAGAGGATTTAATTGTTGTAAAAGCTGCTTTTGCTTAGATATATTTTTACCCTCTAGTTTTGCCTCTAATAAAAGAATTGGATCAGTTTTAGTTGATATAATGATACCTTTGTTTTCTATAAGACCAATAACGTATCCAGGTTTAAATTTATCGCTTACAATTTTATAATTTTTATTCTGTATCTCATCTGTTGTTAGAATTTTTATTTTAATTATTTTTAGATTTTTCTTTTTAAATGTTGTACTAACTCTAGGGTATAAGGCATTTATTTTTCTGTATATATCAGTTGAATTATTTGCCCAATCTATTATGTAGTCTGATTTGTTAATCATTCTTGCATATTTTAATTTTCTTTGAAGATCTTTTTGTTTTTTAAGTAAATGATTAATATCTTTATTTTTATTTTGCTCTATTTTTGATATCGCTTTTAATAATAATTCTGATGATAAATCACTTAATTTTTTTGTTAACGTCTGAAGATTATCTTCTTTCTCAATTTTGATTTGTTTTTCAACTAATACATCTCCAGTATCTAATCCTTCTTCCATTCTCATTATTCCAACACCAGTAAAATCATCTCCCTCCAATATTGACCATTGGATGGGAGCGGCACCTCTCCATCTTGGAAGTAGTGATGCATGCGCATTCCATGATTTATATTTAGGAATATCTAATATTTTTTTTGGTAATATTTTTCCATAAGCAATAACAACAAACAAATCGCAAGAAAATTCTTTAAGTAAACTTATAAAATGATCATTTTTCTTTAAAGTTTCAGGTGTGAAAACTGGAAGCCCTTCCTTCATAGCATATTGCTTTACTGGGGACGCTATTAATTTATTACCTCTAGATCTTTTTTTATCTGGCTGCGTTATGACAGCTAAAATTTCATGATCTGATTTTTTTAATACTTCAAGACTTTTTACTGAATATTCAGGAGTTCCCCAAAATATAATTCTCACTCGTCTCCAGTTATTGATAATTCACTAATCCAAATATGTGGGGAAATTCCACTTGTAGTTAATTCTTCTTCATTTTCAATATTAACTATATTTCTAAGAAGATATTTTATATCCCCTGCTACAGTCGCAGACTCAATTGAGGATTTTTTCCCATTACTATAAATCCATCCCTCGAAAGGAAGAGAAAAGGATCCTTGACTGGCTCTTACTCCTGCATGAATAGCATTCAATTCTTCAATATATACAAACTCTCCTTCATAATTTGTATGCTCCAATGACATATTTAGTTCCGAACAATCGCTTGATCTTTCAATTACTAGCCAATCTGGAGAAACCGATACTTTTGAACCAAGACCTGCATGACCAGTAGGTATGGTATTAAAAATTTTTGCTGTCGATTCAGAATGTAGAAAGTTTTCTAATTTACCTTTTTTAATTATGCTCAGTTTTTTTGTTGGAGTGCCTTCACCATCGAATGGTGCTGAAGATATATTTTTATCATTAAGTCCATCATCATAGATATTCAAAGCTGAGATTGAAATCATGTCGCCTATGGAGTTTTTATCTGAAAGACTTACACCATCAATAATGCTTCTTGCATTGAAGAGTGAACTAAAGGCATTTATTATTGTCAGAAAGGCTTCAGGTGATAGACAAACTAAATACTTACCAGTTTTTATTGATGAATAGTCTAAATGTGCAATTGTTTTCTTTGAAGCTTCTTTAATGCATGATTCAATATCAATGTCTTCGACACCATAACCAAGTTTAACTGAACCTGAACTCCTGGGTTTTTTATCTTTTTCTTCTGCTCTGGCATATAAATATAAAGCAGCTTGACTTTTACTGTAGTTTCTAAATGCGCCATCACTATTGGCATAAATTCTTTCGTAAAAACTTTCTGACAAACCATTGTAAGGAATAGATTTAATAGCTTCGTGACTGTCAATAAGTTTCGATTCGGCTTCCCTAAGAATTTTAAGTAGCTTTTTAATTCCTAATGGATTCTTTTTATCTATTTCTTTAACTTGTATAGGATCTTTGGCTAATGGAGAAAAATCGGTAAATTCATTTTTATTTCCAAATTCTGAGGCAATATTTGCTTGTTTTAAGGCTTTTTTGATTCCAGTTTCACTTAAATCACTTGTCGTAGTTATACCAACTAAATTTTCTTTATTCCAAACTCTCAACGTTATAACCTGTTTTTGAGAAGCTTTTAATTGTTTTGCTGCACCTCTATCAACTTGAACAGAATAATCATTAGAAAAACTAGCTCCGTAATCCCATTTATCGATATTTAATATATTTGCTGTGTGTTTTATTTGATTTGTTATTTCTGTTGCATTCATTTTTATCTACCTCCTACAGTTATTGAATCAACTTTTATATGTGGCTGACCGACTGTTACATTTACGCTTCCGCTTACTGAGCCACAAAAACCTGGTGCTAACTCTAAATCATTTCCACACATAGATATTTTTGGCATGACTTCTTTCGCGTCCCCTATCAATGTGGCTCCTTTAACAGGTTTAGTTAATTTTCCATTCTTTATTAAATAACCTTCCTCAACAGCAAAATTAAATTGACCTGTCGCCCCTACACTTCCACCTCCCATAGATTTACAGTAAAGCCCATCAGCAATACTATTTATTAATTCTTCCTTTGTGAATTCACCTTTAGCTATATATGTATTTCTCATTCTTGATGCAGCAGCAAATGAATAGTTTTGCCTTCTACCACTACCAGTTCTTTTGTGACCAGTTCTTAGTTCACCTGCTCTATCAGAAAGAAATTTCTTTAAAATTCCATTCTTAATAAGAATTGATTTCTCAGGTTCCATTCCTTCATCATCAATGGATAATGATCCAAAGGATCCTTCTGAGAGGCCTTCATCTATAGCCGTAACTGATTCATGAGCAATTTTTTTATTTAACTTATCGCTAAATGGAGTTGTTCCGCGTTCAATCTGTGTTGTTTCGAGTAAATGACCACAGGCCTCATGAAATATTACACCACCAAATTTATTAGCTAAAACAACTGGCATTTGTCCAGCTTGTACATAGTCTGCATACAACATATTCAATGAACTCTCATATACTTCATTTGCTGCTTTTTCATGGTCCCATAATCTAAATTCATTAGGAATTCCGTGTGATCCAAATCTTCTACTGCCGTTCGATCGATATTGAGCATCATTAGCAATTAAGTTAAGTCCTACTGTTTGATGTAATCTAATATCAGTAGCGTAAGTTCCGTCACTTGAAGCTATTATTACTTCTTGCCAATTTCTTGAGTAGCTCCCTTTCCTCACAACAACTTTGTTGTCCTTTTTTAGACACTTTGTGCTGAGTAATAATTTTTCACTTATTTCGTATATTGTAGGTACTTCATTAATCCAATTGATTTTTGACTTACTGTAATCCTTTAGTTTATTAAGTCCATTGAATATAGAATTATTTGTTTTTTCAGTTATATCTAACATTTCAATAGCTTGAGAAATTGATCTCATTAATCCATGTTTTGATAAGTCGTTCGTGCTAACAAAACCATCTCTTTTATCTTTAAATATTCTTATACCTGCTCCTTTACCAAATGATGGACTAACACTTGTAATAAAATCTTCTTCTGCAAGAACACTTGAATTATCCGAATTTTCAATAAACAATTCTACAAAATCAGCACCAAGTGATATTCCATAGAAAATAACTTCTTCTAGAAGTTTTTTATTACATTCTCCAAATTTAATTTCACTAGTGTTAATAATCGAAGATACCATTTGAATCTTATAGCTTATTCTCTTAAGTAGGTCGGATTATCTTATTGATGGTTGAAAATCGTTGCTTTCAAGAGGTTTTAATAAGTATAGTCTTATCAGTTGATAACCGTTTGAAATAAAGATAGGTAATTTAGAAATAACTTTAATTAAATTTGAATTATTTCTTTTATCTATGGCTGATAAGAGAGTACCATTCTCAACTATTTTGTCTAATCTTTTGTAAAAAGATTCATCATAAACATTTAAAACAACGGGAAATACTCTGGCTGAGGTTTCATTTGTTTTGTTAATAACAAACTGGTCATATTCTCTAGCGTTTAATCCTAGTGCTCCATAAAAATCTTTTTTTGTTCCAAGATCTCTTATATACATTGTTGCAAAAACAGCTAGTAGAAAGAATCTAGACCATAATTTTGAAACTATAGGATGATTATTTAAAAAATATCTAAATCTATGGTAGTAATCAAAAATCGGATGTTTAAAGGTATAACCGAAGATCTCAAACTTATGACTTAAACTTTTTACTGTTCGGGGTTGTGCTTTCATTAATGCATCAAAGAAATCCCCATGTCTATTTTCATCTTGACACCAATTTTCAAAAAAATTAAAAAGAGGGAAGATCTTACCACCAGGGTTTTTTTCGAGGTGTCTGAAAATTGCTATATATCTCCAATATCCAATTTTTTCAGATATGTAGGTAGCGTAAAAAATTGCTCTAGGAGCAAAATATGTATAATCTTTGTTGGCTGTAAGAAAACCTAAATCCAACTGTAAACCAAAGTCATTCATGGATTTATTCAAGAATCCTGCATGTCTTGCTTCGTCTCTAGCCATATGAGCGAAACATTCTGCAAGAAGTGGGTTCTTATCTTTTATTCTTTTACTTAATTCTTTATACAATAGGAAGCCTGAAAATTCTGAAGTGCAACTTCCTTCAAGAAAATCAACAAAAAGTTCTCTAGTTTCAGGATCTAGTTTATCTGCAGCACCCTCAAACTCCTTATTTCTTACAAAGTGATGTCTATTATAATCTTTTCTAAATTCTTCACATATTGCTTCAAGTTCTTCTTCATTAATGGATAAATCCATTTTTTCCATAGCTTCAAAATCGGTCGTATAAAAATTTGGGGTCAATATTGTATCCTTTGCGATATCCTTTCCCCTATTAATCGATTTTCTATTATTTGTTGTAATTGTTTGTTGAGGCATTTTCCATAATTCGTTATTACTATTATTTACTATTTATTGCATTTTTGAGTAAAAAGTTAACTAGGTGTTATTCTTTTAGATTTTTTAATTAATCCCAATTAATTTCTGACCATTTAATCTTTGCAGAATTCTAGAAATGATTAATTTGAGAGTTATTCTTTTTTCATCTATTAAAAATGATTCAATCACACTTGGTTTTTGATTAGATTTACATAACGAAATACTTTTTGATGAGCTTATGTCTTCTTTCTCAAAGGATAGCCAGAAATTACATATGTCTTTTATTTCGCAGAAAACAACCCAACATTTATCTCCAGCAATTGGTCTTGATGTGTTTTTTAGATTAATTTCTTTAACTTCAAATCCTCTTAATTTAAATTCCTGAATTATTGAAGGTAGTAAATGTTCATTAATAAATTCTTTAAAAGGTTTTTTTTCAATAGGAATTTCCTTTTTTGGCTTTATTTTTAAAGGTTTTAAATTTTCCTCTGCAACTTTTTCTTTATTAATATCTTTGTTTACTTCTTTTGAATTTTCTTTTGCAACTTTTTCTTTATTAATATCTTTGTTTACTTCTTTTGAATTTTCTTTGGAAACTTTTTCTTTATTAATATCTTTGTTTACTTCTTTTGAATTCTCCTCTGAAATTTTTTCTTCATTAATTTCTTTGTTTACTTCATTTGATTTTTCTTTGGCAACTTTTTCTTCATTAATTTCTATGTTAACTTCATTTGAATTTTCTTTTGCAACTTTTTCTTCATTAATTTCTTTGTTAACTTCATTTGATTTTTCTTTGGCAACTTTTTCTTTATTAATATCTTTGTTTACTTCTTTTGAATTCTCCTCTGAAATTTTTTCTTCATTAATTTCTATGTTAACTTCATTTGAATTTTCTTTTGCAACTTTTTCTTCATTAATTTCTTTGTTTACTTCATTTGATTTTTCTTTGGCAACTTTTTCTTTATTAGTATTCTTGTTATCCTTTTTAAAAGTATCTTTTTCATTAATATAACTATCTCCTATAGAATCTACATTTTCTTCCATAACAACAAATTAAACTTCAGGTATTATTATAAATAGAATTTTACATATTTTTATCAATATTTAAAATTAACTATATTTTCACCATTCGGAACCATTATTATTCCAATCATCGTCTGATTGCGTATTATTGATTGATTGGTTTCTACCTTTGAATTCGTTTTCGCCATTATTTTTAATAACACGGTAATTAACAGAAATTGTGGGTTGAGGATCTCTTATATCTCTTTCAGGAGTAATTTCATACTGTTCATTATTTTCGTCTTTATTTGTAAGATATTCATCTTCATCAGTTGTTTTATCATCATTATCAATTATACGTTTAGTAATAAAGTTATTATTTATTGATTTGTTTAATAAAGAACTCATTAATAATCCAGATACAAAAGAAATACAGATTAATCTACCGATAGAGACTTCTTCAACATTCCAAATTAAATATCTAAAAGAGGATTTTTGTTTGTTATTTATTAACAATAAAATCTGTATTATTAATATTAAGAAAATACTTAATAATATACCTTTTTTTTTATAATTCATTTTATTGTAAGTTATTAATAAAAATTAATTAAATTGTTTAGAGTATATAGATTAGTTATCTCTAAACAAGTTCAAGATCTATTTGATATTTAAGAATATCAACCTTAATAATTTTGACATCAATTATATCTCCAATCTTATAAGATTTCTTTGATTTTCTGCCAATTAATACGTTTTGTCGAGATCTATATTCGTACCAATCATTACTTAGGGTACTTACATGTACTAAACCTTCCACAAATAACTCTCTTATCTCAACGAAAAAGCCATAACTTTGAACTGTCATTATTAAACCGCTATATGTATTTCCTATAAGTTTTTCTGCTTTTCTTACTTGTTTTATATTAATCATATTTAACTTGAATTGCCTTACTTTATTTTTATATTCGTTAATTTTGTCTATTAAATGTTGATTAAATAATAAATCCATACTTTTTAAAGTTGTTGAATTATAAATACTCCAACTAACATCTTTCCAAGTGTCCTTTTCCATAATATTAATAATATTTCCTTTAGTATTTTTGGTTCTTTTACCATTTATTATCATGTTATAGATATTGTATTGATTAATTAAATTTATAAAATCGTATGATGGTAAAGTCCATGGTGAAATAATTTTTTTAGAATCTATTTTATTAAAATCTTTTGTTATCAGTTTCACTTCATTATCTCTTAAAACATTTATTAATAACTTATGCAAAATTCTTTTTTTATTATCATCATCGCTACATAATTCAACTAATTGCTTAAATGTTAAGGTGCCATTTTCATTTAGCTCGATATCACTATTTATTAATTCTGAATTTTTAATAATTTCACTAATATTTATGTAATCTAACTCTTGGGAAATATATGAAGCATTAATTAAGCCGTATTTATTTGAATGTTTAAACCATAATGAATTAGCCTCGTATAGTAAAGGTGATAAATATGATTGAATATCATTATTATTTAATGGTTCAAAATATTCCTTTGAATAGTCAACAGGATTGTGGACTAATAATTCCCTTAAAGAATCTATATTACTATTTGGTTTTGGTATCTCAATTTTTCCATGCAATATTTGTTTTGTTCTAAAAAACTTAGATATTTCTATAATTTTATCTAAATCTTCTATGTAATCCTTAATAGGTTTGAGGATTCTCGACGTAATTCTAGTACTACTTTTCCTCGTTAATAGGGCATCTAAATGTTTATTCTCCACTAAAAGTGTACATTTTACTTTTGTCAAATGGAATGACCAGTTTGTTATTTCATTCTCAGTATTAATATCTATACATAAACTTATAGCTTCATTAATTTCTCCTACATTAAATTTTGAAGAATTGCATATTTCCTCACTAATATAAGGTTGCCATTTTTCTAGCAAAGGGAATGATTCAAAACTATTAAAAAATACTTCTAAGCCCTTCTTACTACTTAGATCTATTTTTTCTGCAATTGTATTTGTGTGAACCCAGAGTTTATATGAATCATCTTTATTTTTGTCTATTTGAAATATTGGAAGTGTTGGTGAATTTTCACCATTCCAACTTTTGAACATATATGAATTTTTATTCGTTAAATCTAATCTTGGAAGTTCATTTTTTCCAGCAATTTTTGGATCTTTAAGTTTGATAATTCTATTAAGATTACTTTTAGATAATACGAAATCTGCATCTAGTTTTTCGTTATTATTTAGTTTTAATTCCTTTATGACATGACCAACTCCGTCTTGTTGTCCAATTGGGAATAGGTCAATCTCTATTTTTACAATATTTTTATTATCAGGAATATATTTATATTTTTCATCTTCTTTTGGGAGTTTTATTTTAGATAGAATTCTGTCATCAATAGGTACTCCATATATCTCCTCGTTGATTACTTCAACTTTTGCTAAAAGTATTTGGTTTGTTCTTTCAAGTATACAATCTACTATTCCTTCAGGTGATCTTCTTCTAACTCCTTCTTTTATTATTCTTACAAGAACTTTATCTCCATTCCAGGCACAATTAAGTAAATTTTCTTTGATGTATATATCTTCCTTATTGTTTTCTCTAACTGCAAAGCAATATCCCTTGCTGCTACATCTAATCCTCGCAACTAAATGATTACTTTCTTTAACATTGAAATATTCATTATTTTCATTTTTATCTATTATTTCAAGTTCTTCTAATGCTCTTAATGCAATATCTAACTTATCTTTATCCGCATTTTTTGATAATTTTAATAATCTGCATAATTTTTTATATTCCAATCCTTCCTCTTGTTTTAATTTATCAATTATTGAGGAGGTTGAAAACATAATGACCCTAGATATTCAACTGATGTGTAGAGATACGTTTACATTATATCTTTCTTTTTAATCAAAAACTAATTAATATTCCTTTCTTTATTATAAGCTTCATTTGAAATGAATGAATTTATAAAAATTCTAATCCCAAGAATAAAAAAAGTTAATGATGCTATTGATTTCAATATAATTTCGGGTACAAAATTTGAGATTGACCCACCTGCTAATGCTCCTATTAAACTTGCTAAAACAAGAGCAGTTGAAGAACCTAAAAAAACAGCTAATGGTTTATTGGATGTACCACTCATTGTTAAAGTGGCTAACTGCGTTTTGTCTCCAAGTTCAGCAATAAATATTGTTAGGAATGTCGACAAAATTAAGCTTAAGATCATTTATATGAAAGGTCTAATAATGTCATATCCTAAGAATAAACTAATTAGTATCATTAATAAACCTGTAAAAAAGGCAAATTTATTAGGAGAAATTTTATTTGATAGCCATTTACCAATTAAAACACCTACTAGGCTAGAACTTATTAATGCTATTGAACTACCTAAGAAAACAATAACTGGTTTTCCCGATTCTGCTGATAACATTAATGTTGCTATTTGCGTTTTATCGCCAAGTTCAGCAATAAATATAGCTGTAAATGTTGTTGTAAAAACAGATGAAAATCTTTTTTCGACGTTTTTGTCTTCTTTTTCTAAATTAATATTCATTTTGTAGAAATAGCCGTTTTAAAAGCCTTCATTTGTTTACTTTTTCTCCCATAAATTGATGATATATGTTGATTACAGCATTCTATTAAAAATTTATCTCCTTTTTTTAAATAAGCTTTGAATGATTTTGAAAATTCACTTACACGACAAAAATGAGGTCTAGATTCATAAATCATGCACGCTTTTTTTGATTTATCAAAATATTTACACCAACCATCCTTCCTTGTCATTGAATTTATTAAATCAATATCTTTACGACTTAGTACACTTGATATGTTTTTTCTCTCAGCTAAATCAAAACGACAACAAGCTCCACAATTTTCTATACAACTCCATGACTTCATAATTTAATTCAATCTTGTAACGTATTGGTACAGTTGAAAGGTTTATTTGTAAAAATAGTATCACATCACATCATTATTTACATGGCAACTCTTATACCTTTAGCAGTCGTAGCATTGGCTGGACCAGCAATAATAGCTCTTGTATTTTTTCGCAAATAAAACTATTCTCTAACTCTTTGTGACTAACCTTGAGGGTGTTTATTGGGATTTAGATGGAACAATTGCTAATACTGAATTAGAAGCTCATTTACCGGCATTTAATTATGCTTTTAATGACTTTAATCTAAATTGGAATTGGGACATAAATACATACATAGAGCTTTTAAAAATTAATGGAGGTAAGAATAGAATTTCTTATTATTCAAAATTAATAAATAAGTTTATTGATAATGAAGAAGTCAAAAGGATTCACGAAAGAAAACAATATCATTACATTAATTATGTTAGAAAAAATAATGTCATTTCACTTAAAACAGGTGTTTATAGATTAATAAAGGAATTAAAGAAAAAAGAAGTTAGACAGTTCATAGTAACTTCAAGCTCTAAAAGGCAAGCTAGTCTGATAACTAATCAATTATTTAAAGAATTTAATCCATTTGAATTTATCATTTCAAGTGATGATGTTAAATTTCATAAACCACATCCCATGCCTTACTTAAAAGCCATGAAAATAAGTGGTATTGAATTTAATAAATCAATAGTTTTTGAAGATTCGTCTCCAGGACTTAGATCCTC
Organism: Prochlorococcus marinus str. MIT 9515; assembly: GCF_000015665.1. Taxonomy (NCBI): domain Bacteria; kingdom Bacillati; phylum Cyanobacteriota; class Cyanophyceae; order Synechococcales; family Prochlorococcaceae; genus Prochlorococcus; species Prochlorococcus marinus. The sequence goes on from NC_008817.1 coordinate 830,247, forward strand.
CTTAGCTGCTAGGCTTCCCACTATTTTTGTTCCTTCAAATATACCGGCTGTTATTGATAGTGATATAGATTTAAATTGTTTTATAGATAGTCTAGGTAATGAAAGTTGCAAATCTAATGTAATTAAAGGACCAAAGTTAGATAGTAATTATGTAGATTGCGCCTATCTTGAAAAATATTTATTGACATTTTAAAGTGCAACAAACTAAATTCTCAAGAATTAATGATCAATTTAATAAATTATTGTTTGGTTTTTTAAGTTCTTCCTGGAAATCAAAATCTATCAATATTATCTCTGTTTTGACAGGTTATTTTTTATTTGCAAATTTTGTGACTAAATTCATTTCTGAAGGTCGAAATGAATTAATAATGGTTCCCATAATAATCTTGATTATTGAAATAATTATTAGGATTAGACCATCCACAAGTTCTGGTTTCTTTAACCTTTGGTCAATATTAGATAAAGTTCGAATTGGAGCAACATATGCTGTGATTCTTGAAGCATTTAAATTAGGATCTTGATTAAATTATTCTTCACTCTCTTCTTCCTCGTCAATAGGATATACAAATCCTTGAGCTTTACCAGTTAAAACAGATTTACCTAGTGAAATAGCTTTTTGTGCTGCCAACGCTGCTTTACCTTTCCATACAGCATGTCTGTGATTTCTCTTGCTTTTTGATTTTTTCTTCTTAGGGACAGCCATACTAATTTCTTATTTCCATCTATTAATATAACCTTTCGATGGTTATCTCCCAAATATTTGAGTATATTTGTTTTAAATACTGCAATTCTTAAACTGGGCTTTTAAGCTCTATTCATTATATTTTATTGAAGATTAGTGTTCTTTAAATCAAATTTTTCTTATTCAAATTCTAATAAAAGTTATTCTGATCTCATATTAGAACTAGATTCGGGAAACATAGAATCAATATATTTCTATCCTCGAAAGAGAGAAATCGATGTTTTGTACAAGAATGGGAGAAAGGAAAAAGTACCCATACTATACAATGACCAATTAATTCTTGAAAAAGCATCTGAAAATAATGTTGATCTAACTATCAATAACAGTCGTAAAGAATATTCGGCAGCAAATTCAATAGCATCAATTGGACTCTTTTTTATTTTTTTAATAGCTATAGTTTTAATATTGAGAAGCACTTCTAAACTTGCTTCGAGAGCTTTAGGTTTTGGAAAAAGTAAATCTAAATTTGTCACCATTGATGATGTTGATACACGATTTGATGATGTTGCAGGAGTCCCTGAAGCAGCGGAAGAATTAAAAGAAGTTATTAAATTTCTTAATGAACCAAAAAGGTTTACAGATTTAGGAGCAAAAGTGCCCAAGGGTGTTTTATTAATTGGTCCTCCTGGAACTGGTAAAACATTATTAGCTAAAGCAATTGCAGGTGAGTCAGGAGTTCCTTTTCTTTCTATAGCTGCTTCAGAATTTGTTGAACTATTTGTTGGTGTTGGTGCAAGTAGAGTTAGAGACTTATTTGTAAAAGCAAAAGAAAAGTCTCCATGTATTATATTTATTGATGAGATTGACTCTATCGGTAGACAAAGAGGCTCAGGAATAGGCGGAGGTAATGATGAAAGAGAGCAAACTCTTAATCAGCTTTTAACAGAACTAGATGGGTTTTCAGATAATTCAGGAATAATCGTTATAGCTGCCACAAATAGGCCAGATATTCTTGACTCAGCTCTTCTAAGGCCAGGACGATTTGACAGAAAAATTGAAGTCATGTTACCTGATTTAGATGGTAGAAAGAAAATACTTTCAGTTCATTCCTTATCGAAACCACTTTCAAAAAATGTAGATTTGGGATATTGGGCTACACGAACAGTAGGTTTTTCAGGAGCTGATCTAGCAAATTTAATGAATGAAAGCGCTATTCATTGTGCTAGAGAGGAATCTAAATTAATTTGTGATATCCATATAGAAAATGCTTTAGATAAAGTTACTTTAGGTCTACGTACATCAATTATTTCATCTCATAATATGAAAAAAATAATTGCTTATAACGAGGTTGGACGTGCAATTGTATCAGCCGTTAAAAATGGTATTGATTCAGTTGATAAAATAACAATTCTTCCGAGATCTGGTTATTTAGGCGGTTATACTAAATTAAATCCAGACGAAGATATTGTATCAAGTGGATTAATTTCGAAGAAATTATTATTATCTAAAATTGAAATAGCTTTGGCAGGCAGAGCTGCTGAAACAATAGTATTTGGCAAAAATGAAATTACTCAATGCTCAATTAATGACATATCTTATGCGACAAACATTGTTAGAGAGATGGTAACTAAATATGGATTTTCTATAATAGGTCCTCTATCTCTTGAAAGTCGTAACAATAATTTCATGGGAGATGGTTTTGTTAGAAATAATTCAATAATAGCCGACAATACTTACTCCAAAATAGATAATGAAATTATTAATATTTCAAAAATTTCTCTCAATAATGCTATTAATATTTTAAGTAAAAACAGAATATTATTAGACAAATTAGTTGAAATTTTAATCAATAAAGAAACTATAGATAATAATACTTTTAAAAAAATAACTCATAATTTGTTAAAAGTATGATTTAAATCCTAAATTTATTTATAAATTATTTATTTTGATAATAAAATTAAACCTATTAAGAATTTTTATAATTTCATTATTAGTTATAATTTTTCCATTAATTCAAAATCAATGGTTAAATTTATATCTATTTGATAAAAATAGTTTTACGATTTATAAGACATTATATTTTTTAAGTGGATTATTGATTCCAGTTCTTGTAAGCATTACTTCATTAAAAAATTTTACATTTTATAAATTTAGTAATTACAAAATTAAGAAAAATAAAGAAATTACCGGTAAATTATTATTTATAATCGTAGTGACAGCTTTATTTATATTCTCTTCACTTTTTTTGACTTATCTTTTTATTAATTTTAAAATATTTTTTAACATAGTTATCTCTAATAATAATTATTTATTGGATTTTAACTTTAATAAATACATTATATCTGTTGTAATTATTTCTATATTATTAATATTTAGAAAATTAAAATTAATTATAAAAAAAATTATACTTATAAATTTTCTTATGATTTCATCTATGATTTGGTATGCAAAATTAAACAATATATTATTTAACGATACATTCTTGGTTAAAAATCATTTAACCTTTGATAATGTAAATTCTATAAATTTACTTTTATTGTTATCACTTGAAATATCATATTACTTATGGTCATATCTTTCACAAGCGAATTATTTAACAGATTGGAGTATTCCAGCTCAACCAAATAATTTACTCATTTCATTTGTTAAAATTATATTTTTTTATTTAATGGTTATTTTATATTATTTTATAATTTCAAATTAGATAAAATTTATATCTAAAATATATAATTATATCTAGAGTGCAGAAAAGTATTCTTTACTTCCTTTTGGATCTTCTAACATTGTTTTTTCTCCTGGAGTCCAGTTTGCGGGACAGACCTCATCAGGATTAGCTGCAACATATTGGTAGCCTTGAAGTATCCTTAACGTTTCGTCTACATTACGTCCTACAGGTGCTTTATTTACTGTGGTATGCATTACTATTCCTTGCGGATTAATAAGGAATAAACCCCTATCTGCTTCTCCATCATCATTAAGAACATTGTATTCTTGGCAAATTTCTCGTTTTAAATCTGAAACTAATGGATAATTAATATCACCAATACCACCTTCATTTCTTGGTGTTTGTATCCATGCTAAATGACAATGCTTACTATCTACGGATACTCCGAGTATTTCGGTATTTAATGCAGAAAATTTTTCGTATTCATCACTAAAGGCAGTAATTTCAGTTGGACATACAAATGTAAAATCTAGTGGATAGAAGAATAAAACAACCCACTTACCTTTGTAACTTGAAAGAGTTATCTCTTTAAATTCTTGATCATAAACTGCTGTTGCAGTGAAATTTGGTGCTTCTTGGCCAACTCTTAAACTCATGGAAATTGTAGTCCTTTTTTTGAAAAAAATTATAGGCCGTGGAGACCTTATTTATTGTTAAATTAAACGTATATAATATAGCAAGAAATTCCATAATTTGAATATATGAAATGGCATCAATCTTTAACTAGAAAATTTACAATTATGAACTATTCAAAATTAATAAAAAATCTTAAACGTGAATTAATCAAATATCCTATCAATAGAAGCGGTGATGATAAGAATAGTAAATAATAATGTTTTTTTTAGATCAATATAGACATTTTTTTATCTAAATTACTATAAATTATTTTAAGAAATATTTTGGTGGATTATTATTAAGTATGTCAAATTATAGAGAAAAGTTAAAAGCCAAACTTAAGATTAAAAAGTTAGATTCTGATCAACCGATTAAAACTTGGCTTTTTGTTTTATTGTTAAATGTTGTTGGATTTGCTGGATACTTTTATTTAAAGATAAATAACATTCATTTGGGAGAATAATTTTAGCTTATCTCTTTTTTTATTGAACGACAAAAGTTTCTATATCTCTCTATTCTAGTTAAATCTGGTAAAGTCCAGACAGATTCATAATCAAATAATGGATCTTGCCATTCCTTGAATTCTTCTTTTATTGAATTATCGTTTAATGAAGTTAATCTTTTTGTTCTTTTCTTTAAATGCCTTTTAATTATCTTTATATTAGTTTTTATATATTCTCTCATGGAAATAGTTGAACTTAATTAAATTTAGCATTTAATAGGTTAATTAATATTTTAATTAGACGTTCTGTACTGCTTGAAATAATCCGAATGAATAACCCCCTATTAAAATCCAACCCAAAACACTAGAGATTATAGTTGATCTCCTATTATGTCTTCTTAGGGCATTTTCGATCATTTCATTTGCTTCTTCCTTACTTATGTAATTTGGAGTTGATTTTTTGTCCATATAAAGTTTCTTTTACATTAAACGATAAGTAATAAAATTGTGTTTTAATTATTTAATTTAAATTTATAAAAAGGAATTAAAATTATTAATTTTACTAATAAGGGATAATGTAATTTAATTTAGAGCAAATTGATCTTTATATAAAAAAATCTCCAATAAAAACAAGTAACCTTTATTTCTTACTACAATAAATGTGAACGAATTAACCAAATTAAAAATTGAATGAATGTTAATGATGCTTCTGTTCTCGAGATGATTAATAATCTTATTGCTTCTAAAAGATTAAATGAGAATCAAATTCTTCAATTAGTAAACTTGGCATCAATTTCTGATAATTTAAAAGAACTAAAAGAAAATATGAGATGGGAGAAGTTTAAATCCAAATATTAAATTAATATAAAAATCAAGATGATTTCTGTAATTATAAATAAAATTAAAAAAAAAAATCATCATTACATGTATTCTAGATCTCTTGAAAATAAAAAATTAAAAAATAATCTTCCGGAAATTAAGGAAATATCAAATAAATGTAAGGTAAGTAAAGCTAGTAATGAGATAATGCTCGATAGATTTTATAATGGGAAAAGTATAGAATTTCCTTTCACATAATAATTATGAAATGTTATTTTTAGAAGTTTCGCTAATGTTCAGATATAAGTGAGATTGGTCGTCACTATATTCGGCTCTATTAATAAAAAATATTGTTGAAATTATAATTACTGAAACTATTAATAAATCACCGACAGTTACTCCTCTTTCTTTTAAATTCATATCTTTTTTTAATTTAATATAATTATAGCTGAGTTACTAAAAATTCTTTCTTAGAATATGTAAAAGTTTTGTCCTCTTAACAAAATTTTCCTCTTCCCAAATACATGTTGCTTCATCATTATTTATTGGTTTAGCTTCATAGGCTAAATACCATAGAAAAAATCCTATTGGAATTATTAGAACTTCCATTAATTTTACGTTGACTTATACTAAATATAGTGCAACACTAGAAAGACGCAAGTGTCACAGAAATATTGTATTATGCCCACTCAAAGAAAAAGAATTGGGTTCTTACCAAGTGCAGAAGTTCAGAAAATAATAGATCAACTTTGCAAAAATAATAAATTAAGTCAATCAAAAGTGACTGGGATATTAGTTGAAGAAGCACTATGTTCTAGGGGAGTATTAATTAATTCAAAAAATAAAAAAAATTATGAATTTTCGTCTAATATTGATAATTCGGCACTAATTACTAATGATATTTTTGATAACAAAGAACATAAAAAGTGTGAAGATCTCAATTTAGATGAAAAATATGTAGAGGATGAGGTCCAAATGATTAATGACTACATTGAGTTCAAATTTTTCAAGAATATAATGAACAAAAATAAAAAAATAAATTAGCTGTACGTGTCACACCATAATAATAATGTCTCGAGCGTGACTTGAACACGCGACCTGCGGGCTATGAATCCGCCGCTCTAACCAGCTGAGCTACCGAGACCTACATATATCTTAAATCATGAATAGTCTTAATTACCAGTTTGAAAATTTATTTGTTTATTAGCCTCATAAATTGCTATTCCGCACGCAACTGATAAATTAAGACTCCTAACACCTTTTTTATCATTATTAGATAATTCTACATTAGGCATGAAAATTGATATTAATGAATTACTACCGTTAATAACGCTTTCTGGTAATCCTGTATCTTCTCTTCCAAATAATAAAATATCATCTTTTAAGAATCTAAATCTGTTCAGATAAATACCATTTTTTTTGCTAAAGGCGATAATTCTTTTATTTTTTTTTGATTCCTTAAATTTTTTAAAATTAGGATAATTATTTAATTTAACTAAAGGCCAGTAATCAAGACCAGCTCTTTTTAAATATTTATCTTCTAATTTAAAACCTAATGGCTCTATAAGATTTAATGTTATGTCAAAAGCAGCACACGTTCTAGCGATACTACCAGTATTTTGAGGAATCCGCGGTTCAAAAAGTGAGATTTCCAATTACTAAAAAGGTATTTCAATACTAATTTTATCTAATTTTATTGCTCTACCATTTATGGTTAGCCAATTCTCTTCTGAAATTCTAGTTATTCTTTTTTGAAGATCTCCAAGCCTTTCTATATATTTATTACCAATTTCGTATTCTGAAACTAAACTCCAACCAACTTGTTCTCCAACAATTAATGTTGTTTTTATTCTGTTTTTTAAAAGATTTAAAAGCAAATGTATTTGATTTTCCCATTCTTCATCATTTTTATAGATACTCTCCATTATAAAGCCTCCTATAGAGTCAATTAATATTGGACCTTTGTCTTTTTTTAATACATTTACAAGATTATTTGTTTCTATTAACGCCCAATTTTTAGGCCTTCTTTTACGATGCTGAAGAATTTTTTTTTGCCAATTTAAATCGTCTGGTCTTGACTCAGATAAGGCTATATAAGTTATTTTTGGTAATTTTCTACCTAAATATTCTGCAAATTCGCTTTTACCGCTCTTTGTTCCCCCAGTTATAAATATTACTTTTGCAAAATTATTACCATGATTTTCCATCTTTAAAAAAACTTATTTTGAGAAAAACCACCATGTTGCAAGAGGTATTATTGTAGCTGCAACTAAGAGGCCAATAACTATATAAGTAGCTGTAGAACTCTCAGCATCCTCAGCTCTCATTGCGTTAAAGTTGGGATCAACTACTGGGTTATCAATTGAGGAAGGCTGACTTTTTTCGTAATTTATAACTGTTTTTTGCTGAGTAACAATAAACAGGTCGCTAATTTTATTAAAATTATCAGCATAAGTTTTTATTGGTAATGTAATGAAAAGAAAACCTATCATTACGATTGAAAACACTGACTTATAAATAGACTTAATCATTTTGGTTTTTTAGACAATTATATAATAATAAACTATAAGTCTGAGAATCTTTGGATAAAACCCAATATAATTATTTCAAGTAATTTTTTAATTTACTTAGAAGCAGATATGAATTTTAATGGTAAATCGTTAATAATTATTGGCTCCATACTTTTTTTCTTTCAATTAGGAAATTTCTTTTCAATTGATTCAATATCCCCCGCACTTGAAAGAGCTCAAGTTTTAGCAGCTATCTCATCAGTAATCATTGTATTAATAGGTTTTTTATTTAAACAATTTAATCCAAATCTTGGAGAAAGAGTTGATTTAATAGGGGAAAATAGATTTATATTTGATCCTGAATTATCATCAGAAATATTAGATGAATTGGCTTGGGGATCAGAGACAATATTAACTTCAACAGCTGCGGCTACTATATTAATTCACAACGATGGTAAAAATATTTTAAGAAGAGGTATTATTTCCAATGATGTTTTTAAACCTCGAGAAACTTGTTTGAGATCTGTGAAAGATATGAAATTAATTTCTTTAGCTAACACGAAGTTTTATCCAGGAAGAGATGAATTCTTCAGTTTTTGCCCAAATATACCTTCTGTGCTTATAGTTCCTATAAATAAAAAATCTTTTATTTTAATAGGAGGATGGAGTTATAGATGTTTTACAAAATCAGATGAAAAATGGATTAATAATTGGGCAAAAAAATTAAACAATCTATTTTTGAAAAATAGTTATTAAAAATATATTTTAGAACGAACTCTCTCTTCTTTTGATCTGAAGATTACAGATTTTTTATCGATATCATAGTAGGCATTTTCAGAGTTGACTTCATATCCACTGTCTTTATTACTGTTATTGAATTTATATTTAACTGGATTATAAAATTCAATAATTTTATTTTTTTTATTAAGAATTGCTTTATTAGAACTTAGTGTAATTGAGTCATTTTGAAATAAAACATTTCCAATTAATAAAAACTCAGAATTTTTAATATCCCATTTAAAAGAGTTTGAATATAATTTATCTTCTTGTTTAAGTAATGTTTTGACTGATACATTACCAGACAATTCTAGTAGTGTATTATTGTTCGAGAGTTTTGACTTGTCCGAATTTATAATATATTCACTTTCATTATTTTGAAAGAGATTTATTGTGGTTTCATTAAGATTTAAAGTATTTTTTTCCCTATCGTATCTTGAGTAGGGACTCTCAATTGAAAGTAATTTATTACCCTCATTAGAGAATATATTCATATTTAAACTATTAATACTTTGGTTAGTTATTTTATCTTCTATATCTCGAGTTTTACATCCTCCAATAATTATTGTAGTTATTAAAAAAAGTTTATAAAATCTATTCATATTCTAGTTTTTCAATAATTGGATATGGAGCTGGTAAATTTGATTTAGATTTCAATAAACCCCAATTCAATTGATCATTCCAAGACTCATTTTTATTATATAGAGATCCCAATTGCATGTTAATTTTGGAGGATAAATCCGGTAATATTGGTAATAATAATAAGCCAATAATTCTTGTACTTTCTAATACATCATAAATTATATTACATACAATAGAAATATTATTTTCATCTTTAATTAATTTCCAAGGCTGTTTTTCGTTAAGATATAAATTTGTATTAATTGCAAGATTAAGTATAACATTAGCTGCTAAATCTAACTCATATAAATTAAAATGATTTATAAATTTTTCTACTGCTTCATTGCAGCATAATTGCAATGTATTATCAATGATTAACTCATAAGTATCTGGAACTTTATTGTCAAACCACTTTCTAGACATTGAAGATGTTCTATTTAATAAATTTCCAATTGTGTTAGCCAAATCATTATTAATAATGTCTACAAATCTTTTATTTTGAAAATCACCATCACTACCCAATGAAATATCCTTTAAAAGATACCATCTAACTGCTTCCTTACCATATTTAGATAATAAAAGATTTGGATCTAATACATTTCCTAAGCTTTTCCCCATTTTTTGACCTTCTCTTGTTAAGAAGCCATGACCAAATACTCTTTTAGGTACATCCATACCAGCTGAAAGAAGCATCGCTGGCCAATAAACAGCATGAAACCTTAGGATATCCTTACCTATAAAATGTATGTCAGCAGGCCATCCATTATTAATAGATGATTCCAATGATGGATCACTCATATTTGGGCATATAGCACTTACATAGCCAAGTAAAGCATCAAACCATACGTAAAAAGTATGATCCTTTGTATCGGGTACTGATATTCCCCAAGATACATTTGTTCTAGATACTGAGAAATCTTTTAAACCTTTGCTTACGAAATTGATAATTTCATTTCTTCTTTCTTTGGGATAAATAAATGAAGGCTCATTAATAAGTTCTTCGATTTGTGATTGATATTTAGATAATCTAAAAAAAAGATTTTCTTCATTTTTCCATTCTAAGTTTTTTTGATGAATTGGACATTTATATGATGATAGATTTTCTGGATTTTCTTTAAATTCTTCACAACCGACGCAATACCATCCTTTTTGGACTCCCATATAGATATCTCCAGAAGCTTTTACTCTGTTGTAAAATTCATTAACTATAGATTCATGATTTTGAGAACTGGTTCTTACAAATTTATTATTTGTTATGTCCCAAGATTTCCAATTTTGTTTAAAAATATCAGAAATCTCATCACAATGAGATTGAGGATCTACACCTTTATTACTAGCAGTTCTTTGAATCTTTAAACCATGTTCATCAACTCCAGTAATGAAAATTACATTATCGCCTGATAGTCTCTTGAACCTTGCTATGGAATCACAAATTAAAGTAGTATAAATGCTCCCTAAGTGAGGCTTATCATTTACATAATATAATGGGGTAGTAATTACAAAGCTCATAATATCTTTTTTCTAATAGTAACAAATATAATATCTAAATATTATGATATAGAGTTTATTTATAGCTAGTGAATAAATTCTAAAAGATTATTATCATTTTCATTATATTTAACTTTATATATTTTATTAGTATATGTTTCTATAGAAATATATAATATTATTAGAAGCTCTAATGAGTATTCTTGAAAATAGACTAAAGCTATACTTTTTTTTATATTTATCCATTTAATAAATATTATTTTGTACGATGATTTATTTTCATTAATAAAAAATATATTTAAATATTTTAATTTATTATTTTTATAAATATTGTTAATCTCTAATTGTTTAATCTTTGTTAAATCTATTATTTCATTAATCTTATTTATATTTAGTTCCTTTTTATTTGTAATATAATTAAATACTTGTCTTTGAACAATTAAGTCTAAATATCTTCTAAGTGGTGAAGTACATTGAGTATACATTTTAAGACCTAATGATTCATGTTTATTAGCCTTTGTAGTGATATAACTTTTACCCATAAATTGTTTTAATATTGAAAACTTTATATCACTATTTTTATATTTTGCTAGTATCTCAGATACATCACAATTTATTTTTTGGGTTCTATAAGGTGTAACTATATTATTTTTAAATAAAAATAAACTAGTGACATAACCCATTAATATCATTGATTCAGATACAATTGTTTGCGAAACATTTTTATATATATTATTAATCACGACATTTCCGTCGATAATATCTATTTTATTACTTGGCATATCAAAAATAATTGCACCTTGTGTTATTCGATATTTAAGACTTTTAAGTAATAGATTTTTAATTTCTATTAATTCAAATTCTTCTTTAGGTTCTAATTCAATAATTTCTTCTGCATCTTCGTATGTTAATTGATATTTAGGTATTATTTTCGCCTCTAACATCTCATATTCATTTATTGAACCATTCTCATTAAACGTTATTGAAGCACTTATTGTTTCTGATAATTTATTTTGATTTAAATTTGCATTTTCAATTATTTCAGAAGGCAACATAGGAATATATTGATCAATTAAATATAAACTACTGCTCTTACTTTTTGCCTCAAGATCTATTTTTGAATCAGTTGAAAATAATTTGCATGGATTGCTAATATGAATCCATAATTTTTTTTTACTTCCATCTATTAATTCTAAAGAGAAAGCATCATCAATCTCTTTGGGATTCTCAGAATCAATAATAAAAGTTTTTAAATTAGTTAAATCTCTCAAATATTTAGAATATTATTTAAGTAACTATTAAATTTAAATTTTTTATCCTTCCGGATTAACAAATGGCAATAAGGCAACAATTCTTGCTCTTTTTACAGCCAATGTAAGATCTCTTTGTTGTTTGGAGGTTAGTCCTGTCATTCTTCTTGGTAAAATCTTGCCTCTTTCAGTAATGAATTTCTTTAGAAGCTCAACGTCTTTATAATCTATAGGGTCACCAGGTTTGATTGGTGATAATTGTTTTTTAAAAATAGAATTTGGCATGTTTTTAATTTATTTGATTTCCTTATGAATTGTCATTTTGTTCAAATGAGGATTAAACTTTTTGAGTTCTAATCGTTCTGTAGTATTTCTTTTGTTTTTTTCTGTTGTATATCTTGAGATACCATTAGATCTTCTTGGTTCTGAACTTGTTCTAGCTTCAGTGCATTCTAAGGTTACTACAACTCTTGTACCTTTTTTTGCCATTTTGATTAATACGCTGATGTATAATTTTCTATTGTACAACTTCAAGAAACTATTTTGCATATATTCACTTTTCTTTTAGTATCATTAGACAAAAATAATAAATGAAGGTTTCTCAAAATTGGTTAAAATCCCTTGTAGATATAAATACTTCACCTGAAGATTTATCTGAAAAATTATCAATCGGCGGATTTGAAGTTGAGTCTCTTATTAATTGCTCAGAAAATGTTAAAGGAGTTGTCTTAGGAAAAGTTATATCAGTAGTTAAACATGATAATTCTGATAAATTATCTATCTGTAATGTTGATATTGGAAGCTCGAATTCTCTACAAATAGTATGTGGAGCAAAAAATGTAAAAGCAAATATATATGTCTATGTTGCTACTGTTGGAGTCCATTTAAACGCAATCAATTTAACTATCAAAAAGAGTGAAATAAGAGGAACTTTGAGCGAAGGAATGATATGTTCATTAGAGGAGTTGGGAATTGAAGATAATAGTGAAGGTATTGCTATTATTGAGGAGGAAAAGGCTTCAAAGCATATATTAGGTACCCCTGCTGCCCTTTTACTTGATTTGAACGATTACGTATACGATCTAGCTATAACTGCTAATAGACCTGATGGAATGTCTGTTGTTGGAATTGCTAGAGAAATATCCGCTCTTCTGGAAACAAATTTAAATCTTCCAAAAATAAAAAATGTATACGAAATTAATGTTCATAAGGATTTTGATCTGTGCACTGAGGCTATTACAAAAAAATGTCTTTATTCAATTAGTAAAATTGTATCTGTGAGTGGTAAGAAAATTACTCCTCAATGGATTAAAGATCGTTTAGATAAATCTGGGATTAATTCGATTAATCTTTTGGTGGATATAACTAACTTCATACTTTTAGAGCAAGGTCAACCATTACATGCATTCGATTTCGATAAATTAACAAATTTAGTTGGTAGAGAGGTTTTACCTGAAGATTTTTCTGTTAGAAAAGCAAAGGAAAACGAAAGTTTATTGTGTTTAAATGGTGAGATTTATAAATTAAATGAAAACATAACAATTATTGCTTGTGATGATAAGCCAGTTGCCATAGCGGGTGTGATTGGTGGTTTGCAAACAGCTGTGGATAAAGAAACATCTTCAATTTATCTTGAAGGTGCTGTTTTTAATCCCGTTACAATAAGAAAATCAGTAAAAGAAATTGGAGTTAGAACAGAATCTAGTAGTAGATATGAAAAAGGAATCTCTTTTAAAAATACATTAAATTCTGTAAGCCGCGCTATCAATATAATAGAGGAGTACTTTAATATTACGAAACCTGTAATTCATACTTCAATAGATTTACCGAATACCGAAATATTAATACCACTAAGGAGAAATAGAATTCACAAACTACTTGGTCCTTTGGCAATTAGAAATAACGATTATGAGATGAATGGTCAAATACAAAAGAGAAATTTATCAGATAAAGAAATAACAGATAAATTAAAGCTAATTGGTTGTAAATTAAATAATAAAGAATATGGATGGGATGTTGAAGTTATTCCCAACAGGTCGCAAGACTTAGTAAGAGAAATAGATTTGATAGAGGAAATTGCACGGTTAATAGGTTATGACATGTTTGATTTTAATTTGCCAAATCCTATAAAACCAGGAAAACTTTCTTCTTCTCAAATAGCACTAAGGAAGTTAAAAACTGGATTTATAGATAATGGCTTTAACGAAGTGTTGTCTTATTCTCTTGTTCCAGAGACTAATAATGATTTAATAAAAATTTCAAATCCATTATTAACTGAAACAAGTTGCTTAAGAGATAATATCTGGCAAGAACACATTAAAATTTGTAATCAAAATATAAATTCAGGATATGATTATTGTTGGATATTTGAAGTTGGAAATATATTTCATAAAAAACCTGACATATCACAAGAAGAAATCTTAAATGGAGCAATTTATGGAAATAACAAATTCGATAAATGGTACAGATCAAGTAAAGATGAAAATTTGAACTACTACGAAGCAAGAGGAAAGTTAAAGGAAGCATTAACGCTTTTAAATATATCAATTGAAGATAAGCCAACTGATTCAATAGATTTTCTTCATCCAGGTAGGACTGCCAAGTTATTTACTGAAGGTAAAGAAGTTGGTTATTTTGGAGAAATTCATCCAAAATTAGTCTCGAATAAAAAGGCATTAAAAAAAATGTACCTCTTTAGTTTGAAAATACCCAATATTTTAAATGCATGTACTAGAAAAAATAAATGGATACCAGTTTATAAACAATTTCCTACAGTTCCAAAAATGGAACGAGATATTAATTTTATATTCAATAAAAAATACTTAGTAAATGAGATAGTCTCACAAATAAAGAAATCTGGCAAAAAATTATTAGAAGAAGTTAATTTAATTGATGTTTATGACGATAATAGTTTTGGTAATGATTTCATAAGCTATACATTTAGATTGTCATATAGAGATTCTGAAAAAACATTATTAGATTCTGATATCGTTGATCTACATGAAAACATAGTTGAAATTATTGAAAAAAAATTCTCCACAAAATTAAGATAGCAGCATTATCGTAAGTCTTATAATAGACTAATAATAGGTCTAATATTAATTCTTATATGAGATAGTTAATATTCATATAAAAACAACTAATCTTATATAATAATGATCATGATAAATATACTCTCTTTTTTAATTTCATCCGTACTGTGGGTTCAAGTTCCTCAATGGGCTGATGACTGGTCTAAATGTGCAGTTGATGTGCCAGACTCGTCATGCCATTGGTATATTACAGCCCCAGATAATACATTCGGAGAAGGTTTTGATTGGGCCAATGCTCCTTGGTTTGATGCAAATGGATTGAGTGACATACCCAGCATTGATAAACAAACTGCAATTGAGAAATTACAAACTTCGTAGTACTGTCTATAAGGCAGATCCTTGTTCTCGTAAATACAGTTATATCAGTCTATAAATTAATTAATCTTATTTTTGGACACTTGAAGGACTTAATTTATAAAATATTCTAAGATGTATTACAAATCTAATAATAGAATCAGAGTAAGACTATTTATTAGTCTAGTTTAAGACTGTTGATATCAAAATTTCTCTATTCAATAATTAGTGTTTTCTATTTAAACTAGCCTTAAATTCGACTATCGAGGTCTGCTGTGATTATTTAATAAGAGATTTGTTTATTACTTAAGCTGTTAAATAAAACTAAGATTTATATGTCTTAATTTTCTTTTTTTGGACTAAATAATAGACTTAATCTTAGTCTCATATAAGACTACTGCTACTTCTTTCTGTATAGGTTTTTAAGTAACTGATATGCATCGTTTAACTTCCTCATTTCATCAGTTGATCCTCCTGCGTCTGGATGAGTTTCTAAAGCTATAGTCTTATATGCCTCTCTAATTTTATTTAAAGTATGAGCTGAACCTGCCGCTGTTGATAATTTTAATAATTTTAAAGCACTATGAACTGTCATTGTTGAATCCAATGCTTCAAAAGAATTTCCTTTGTTTTTTCTTTTAAATCTGCTTACAAATCTTCTTACTAATGTTGGTACTCTGTTTATTAAATCAGCTGTCGCAAATGGATCTTCCAAGACTCCTATCATTAAAATGACTAATTCTAAGGAAGGCGTTTGTTTGACCCAAAAGGGGCAAAGTTCAGAAATTAATTTGTTGGCTGCACTCCATGTGAATGGTAATTGTTCAGTTCCATCTATATTGGGCCATATATCTATACAGAACCAATCCATTGATGCTTCTATTATCTGTTCATTCGGAATAGTTCCATATAAATTTTTCCAATGGCTAATTATTTCAATTCGACATTTTATTAAGTCATTTTCTTTGATCGTATTAATTTGAATATCATTAATATTTTGTTGTGTCTTTTCTATATTTATACTTCTCCTAAGATTTCTAACTTTTTTTCCTACAAAATTAGGTAAGTTGATGTTTAAATTTGGTTTTTCAATAACTTTTTTATTATTTATGGGGATTTTTACTTCAAAATCTTTTTTAATTTTCTCTTCTTTATCCGATTTAATTAGAACTAAAGCATTATTTTCATCAAAGTTAGAATAATCATTTATGTTTTCCTTACCGCCATAATCTATTGATTGTTGTTGATGTTTAGGTAATAAATCTTCTTCTTGAAGAAGTTCTGTTAGCAACTTTTCTATTACAGGACCTCTTGCTCTAAAACCCCATTCTTTTCGTAATTGATCGAACCTAGAAATTAATTCTTCTGGCAAATCAATTGAAATCCTTTTAGTATTTGAATTCTCAGAAGTACTCAATTAATCTTTTTTTTTATAATAGAACAAAAAATTAATTGTATTAATAATATGAAAGTCTATATAAACATATTGTCTTTAAATCAGAATCAAATCTTATTTCAGTCACAAGTAAATTAAAAAAATTTTTATAATATAAAGAAAAAAAAATGTTTAATTGTAATTTCAAATCCTCTAAAGAAAGAAAATCTTTTTATCAAAATAAGAAGCTAGAGATGCTTAATTTTGTCAAAGACTCCCTTGAGAGAAAAATAGCATCAGTAAGCGCTTCGATTGAAGTTCTAGAAAATCAAATAAAAAGAGACAATATTGAAATTATAAATTAATTTCTAAACGAAATTTTCAAGGAGTTTAACAGGTCCATATTTTTGCAAGTATTTAATATTTGAATTATCTGTAATTAGTAAATATCCAGCAAAACCTAATCCATTAACACTAAATCCCTTTATATGATCGTATTTTCTCTTGATTATGGCTATCCAATCATTTGTAATTAATATGTTGTGAGGATATTTTGGCTTTTCACTATTCAAGGGATCACCCAAGCCAATTTTTTTTGATAATTCTAAGTATTTATTATAAATATCTGATGAATTTCCTGATAAGCTAAATTTAGAAACAATAATATTTTTTTTAAGCTTACTATTATTATTATTATCTAATTCCAAATCTAGAAACCACTTCTCTCTTGGGCAAATAATTTCACCATAAGTTCTTCTTAAAAGTTGGAAATGTCTATGGGGTTGACTTGCTCCAGCTATTGGCGAACTATTAAAAAACCATAGACCTGATGTATCGTTATTTACTCTTTGTATAGCTGACCAATCATGAATATCTAACCATCCATTTTGAGGTTTCCAAGTATTTGTTATTAGTAAAATATGTCCCTCTTGCACAGGATATTTATTTAGTATTAATTGATGATTAGCTCCGATTTTATCTATTTCTAGTACTTTATCCCATGGGTTGAATGGATTTTGTTTTGGACCGTAAATATTATTTTTCTTAAATCTCGAAGTATCTAGTTTTCTAATTATAAAGTCATTTTTATTATAAAAATCTCCTGTAACAACTTTAGTTTTAAGAGGAAATAAGCTATGTTTTTTGATAGATAAATGTGTTTGATCTAAGGCTTTTTTCCAGTATTTTTCACATCTCATTTCGAATATACAGATAAATTCCCATGCTTATTTTAAAAAATATAATAAATTTAGAATTACTTTTTATTAAATTGATATTCTTTTAGTTTTTCTAATGAAACAAATTCTAAAACTATAATATTTGTTGACTCCAATATAACCATTGGTGCTAAGCCATCAAGTAAAGCTTGTCTCCACCTATCTAAACAAATACACCAATGATCTCCCTCCTTAAGACCTGGGAAGGAATACGCAGGCATAGGTGTTATCAGATCGTTACCCTGAGACTTACTATATTTAAGAAAATTATCATCCATAACACAGCAAATTGAATGATTTCCTCCATCATTTAAATCATATTTGCAAAATCCATCACGGAACCAACCTGTTAAAGGGTTACAGCTGCATACTTCAAGCTTCTGACCTAAGACATTTAAATGTTCATTATTTATTTGTTTATCCATTTCATTAATTGTGAATTTAGTTAAATAATAATAAATACTCGTACATTTCTTAAAAAAGGGTTGACGAATATGGGGGGTGAAGAGTTATTTATTTTAATAAGGTTTTTTTCAATATGGATTGGGACTTTACTGAAAACATAGCATTTAAATCACTGAGTGAGGCTTTTAATGAAAGCGATGAAACGTCAGCAATCGAGTTCTTATCGAGTGATGGAGCCTCATACTATTTAGAGTTGATACAGGATGCGGCTGGCGAAGGCATTGATTTAAGTGATTCTGAAATTATGGAAGAACTTCAAAGTGAAATAATAGATTATCTTGAAAAAAATTTATAGAAATTCTATGCACTGAAATATTTTGCTTTTGAATGTAGGGAAATAATAGCGGTAGTACTTTGTTCAGGGTGTAATTGCTCTGATTCGTCCATTGTTAAATTTATCCTTTTAGCATCTAATAAAGATAATTGTATATTTGAATCCGAAACTTTAGGACAAGCTGGATATCCAAATGAATATCTAGCTCCTCTATATTTTTGAGCTAAGATTTCACGGTTATTGGTTGGCTCAAATTTTTTAAATCCACATTCAATTCTTACTAAAGAATGAACATATTCTGCAAGAGCTTCTGCTAATTGGACTGTTAAACCATGAAATATCAAATAATCACTATATTTATCAGCTTTAAATAATTCTTGTGAATATTCGCTTGCTATTGCTCCCATAGTTACTGCTTGCATTGGAAATATATCTAATGGCTGGTTATTTTTAAGATCACAATAAAAATCTGCTATGCAAAGATTATTTCCGGATTTTTGTCTAGGAAAATTAAATTCAGAAATCTTTTTATGAGATTTATTATCGAAGAGGTAAATACTATTATCTTTCCTCCCGCAATTAAAATAACCATATACTGCTTTTGGCGATATTAATTCTTTATCTAAAATAATATCGATCCATTTTTGAAGTAATGGATTTGCGTATGACTCTAAATATTTATTATATTCTTCAACTGATTGACCTTTGTTTTTTTTAATTTGCCATTGGCCACTAAATAATGCTTTTTTATCTAGATAGAAAAGCAACTTTTCAATATCTATATCTACATTTTGAAGAACTCTTGTTCCAATGAATGGTGCTTTTATTGGTTTTTCTTCATCTACAAAACTAGATCTTTCAAAATTCTCTATTATTTTAATTTTTTCAGTATTTTTAATATTTTTATTTAAATATCTATTCTTATCAGTAGATCTTGGAGAAGCTAATTTAATTTGTATATCATCCTCATTAATAAAACCATTTTCATTAGACCAGTTTCCATTCTTTTTACTTTCCATAAATTCATTCATGAATTGTAAATCTGTAAAAGCATCTTTCCCGTATAGTATTTTTCCTTTATATATTTGACTACAATCCTCATTTACGAATTTTGGAGTTAATGCTGCGCCTCCAAGTATTACTGGAACATTAATTTCAGCATTATTAAATGCTTCTAAATTATCTTTCATAAATGCTGTTGATTTTACAAGTAAACCACTCATAGCTATACAATCTGCTTTATGAATTTTTTGTGCTTCAATAATGGCTGAAACATCCTGTTTTATTCCAAGGTTGATTACATCAAAACCGTTATTTGAGAGAATTATATCAACTAAATTTTTTCCTATATCGTGAACATCTCCTTTTACAGTTGCTATTAGTAATTTTCCATTTGATACTTTTTCATCTACTGTTTCCATATGAGGTTCTAATACTGAAACAGCGAATTTCATCGTTTCTGCAGATTGCAAAACAAATGGTAATTGCATTTGGCCAGATCCGAATAATTCACCAACTACCTTCATTCCATCTAATAAATATGTATTAATTATTTCAAGTGGATTATATTTTTTTAAGGCATTATTTAAATTTTCTTCTAAACCAATCTTTTCTCCATCAACAATATGGTTTTTAAGTTTTTCCTCTAAACTTAATTTTTTGTTTGAAGTAGATGCTTTTTTAAAGTCACTTATTGTTAAATCTTGAAATGCTTTTGTTAACTCAACTAATGGATCATATACACATATTTTATTTTTAAAATTTCTTCTATCATAAATTAAATCCAAACATAATTTTTTAGTATCTTCAGAGATTTTTGAAAGAGGCAATATTTTATTTGGTGCAATAATAGCTGAATCTAATCCCGCCTTAATGCATTCATCGAGAAATATTGAATTAAGATTTATTCTTGATAATGGTGAAAGGCCAAAGCTTATATTAGATATTCCTAAGATGATGTGTATATCTGGAAAACTTTTTCTTATTTTTAATATTGCTTCAATAGTTGCTTTTGCATTTAATCTATCTTCCTCTATTCCAGTCGATATTGGTAATGCTAAAGGATCGAAAAATACTTCGTAATCTTCAAGGCCACTTGATCTAGTTTGTATTAATGCTCTTTTTGCAATGTTATATTTTTTATCTGAAGTTCTTGCCATTCCATCTTCATCAATAGTACCAATAACGATTCCCGAACCATAATCTAAAGCGAGTTTTAAAACCTGATTAAATCTGTCATCTCCGTCTTCGTAGTTAGTTGAATTAATAATGCATTTTCCACCTGCAGTCTTTAATCCACTTTCCATTTTATCTGCCTCTGTTGAATCTATCATTAAAGGAAGATTTATATTAGTAACTAATCTTGAGGTGATTTCCTTCATATCTTTAACTCCATCTCTACCCACATAATCAACATTGACATC
Source organism: Prochlorococcus marinus str. MIT 9515 (assembly GCF_000015665.1). Taxonomy (NCBI): domain Bacteria; kingdom Bacillati; phylum Cyanobacteriota; class Cyanophyceae; order Synechococcales; family Prochlorococcaceae; genus Prochlorococcus; species Prochlorococcus marinus. The sequence continues at coordinate 851,316 of NC_008817.1, forward strand.
TAATATGTGAGCATTTTCTTTTTGCTGCTGTTTAGCAATAGATACTAAACCATCCCAATCATCTTTATTTAGTAATTCCCTGACTTTTTTTGAACCGCTAGCATTTAAACGTTCTCCGACAATTAATATTGAATTATCTTGTTTGTATGGAACAGAATTATAGATAGATGCTGCAGAAGGAATAAAACTATTTTTTTCAGTTGAGGATTTTGTATTTATTTTCTTTTTATCAACTATTTCATCAATAATGGAAGATAAATATTTGATATGTTCCGGAGTGGTTCCACAACATCCTCCAATAAGTTGAACGTTATAATCATAAATAAAGTTCATCAACTGCATTTTTAACTCAATTGGAGTTAATTTATAATGAGCAACTCCTCCAACATTTTCAGGTAGTCCGGCATTAGGAATGCAACTAATTGCGAAGGGTGAATTTTCAGATAGATACTTTATATGATCTTTCATTTGAACTGGACCAGTTGCACAGTTAAGTCCCAAAATATCAATTTTGTATGGCTCTAATATTGTCAAGGCTGAAGCTATATCTGAACCTACAAGCATTGTGCCTGTAGTTTCCATTGTTATAGATATCATTATGGGTAAATCAATATTCTTATTTTTAATAACTTCTTGAGATGCAAATAATGCTGATTTTATCTGTAAAACATCTTGGCATGTTTCTATTAATAAAAGGTCAATACCTCCGTCTATAAGACCATGTATCTGTTCTTCATAAGATTCTTTTAGTTTATCAAATTCAATATGACCTAATGTCGGTAATTTAGTAGTTGGTCCAATAGATCCAGCAACAAATCTAGGCGAATTAACTGAAGAAAATGAATTTACACTTTTTTGAGCTATTTGAGCTGCTTTTTTATTGATATCATAAGCCTTACTGGCAATATTATATTCATCTAAAACAATTGATGAAGCTCCAAATGTATTGGTTTCAATTACATGACAACCTGCTTCAAGAAATGAATTATGTACTTGTTCTACAATATTTGGAGAAGATAAAACTAGATTTTCATTACAGCCTTCTAATTCATCTCCACCAAAGTGATTAGATGATAAATTTAAATTTTGAAAAGAAGTGCCTGTACCACCATCGAAAATTATAATTGGTTTATCATCTCTATTTAAATAATCCCTAAATGAAACCATATGTTTATACGAAAACCTAAATTAATTAATTTTAATACGAGTAATCCAACTATCATAGTCTTGTGATCGCCCTTCCGTTATTTCTATAAGCTTATTTTTCAGTTTATTCATTATTGGACGTTTTTTATCAATTCTAGTAGATTCTATTTGTTTTACCGGTGTAATTTTAGCCGCAGTACCAGTTAGAAACACCTCATCTGCAATAAGTAACTCAGTCTTATCAACGGGTCTTTCTATAACATTTATTCCAAAAGACTTAGCTAATTCAAGAACACTAGCTCTCGTGATTCCTTCCAGAATGTCTTGATCAACACCTGGTGTTATCAATTCACCATTTCTGACTATAAATAAATTCATACCACTTGCTTCACTTACTTTTCCACTTGAATTTAAAAGTAAAGCTTCATCAAACCCAGATAAACTAGCTTCTGTTTTAGCTAATGAACTTGTAATGTAAGCACCACTTATTTTTCCTCTTAATGGCAAAGATCTATCTTCTTGTCTTGTCCAACTACTCATTCTGCAAGATACACCATCCGGAGATAAGTAATCTCCCAGTTCAATGCAATAAATAAAGAAATCGGTTTCTATATTATGCAATCTTGGAGCTATACCTAAATCACTAGTATAGACAAATGGTCTTATGTAGATTGGTTTTGATGGTTTATTAATTTTTAAAATTGTTTCAATGGCATTAAAAATATAATCTTCAGATATTTCTGCTAAAAGCAATTTGGCGCTTTGAGATAACCTTTTTATATGTTTATCTGTTCTAAATAAGAGAAATTCATTATTATCTTCGGGATTTGGGATAGCCCGCATTCCTCCAAAGGCGGCTGTTCCATAATGAAGTGAATGAGTTGCTATAGATACTTTTGCGTCTTTAAAAGGTATACACTTACCTTCAAACCAGGCATATGGAAGAAATTCTTGCATATTTAATTTTAGAAATGAGTTAAAATTGTTCTAACTTACTTAAGTATTCTAAACCTAATTATTATATTTAAATGCATAGGATATTAAATATTGCGGGAAATGAAAATAATAATATCGATTTTGTAGAACAGCCTAGAGCTGATTTTATATTCATTACCAGCGTAAAAGCTGACATAAATATAATTTCATCTTTAATAGAAGAAAATGAATTCAACTTATTTAAAAATAATATTAGAGCTTTAGAAATTACAAATCTTAATACCTTCGCACAAATAGATAATTATTTTTTTAAAACAATAAATTATGCAAAAGTAGTCGTTCTTAGATTGTTTGGTGATAAAGGTACATGGAGTTATGGAGTCGAGCAATTAATAAAATGGCAAGAAGCAAATGATAATCGAACTCTTTTAATTCTATCCGGGACTGAAGAGGAGGATTTATCGTTAAATGAATTAAGCAGCATTAATTTAAAGACTTCAATAAAAATAACTAAACTACTTAGAGCAGGAGGTAGGGAGAACTATAGAAGATTTCTATATTGTTTAACTTTTTTATCATCTATTGAAAAAAGTATTCCAGAAAAATATACTACGGAAGTTTTTTATCCAGATCCTTATCAATATGATTGGCAAAATGAAAAGGGCTTAAAAGTTGGAATAATTTCTTATAAGTCATTATTTTTAGCGAACGAAATTGAATTATCAAAAGAATTGATTTACCAGCTAAGGTTAAATGGTTTATCACCCAAAACAGTATTTATATCAAGTCTGAAGAATTTAAATGTACAGAAAGAATTGATTAATATTTTTAAAAAAGAAGAGATAAAATTGCTAATAACTACTACATCTTTTTCATCGTCGCTTAACACACATAGCAAAGATGTAGATGAAAATTTAAATATATTTAAGTCATTAAATATACCCATTTTACAAGTTCTTACATCTAACAAATCTAGAAAAGAGTGGATTCATTCATCAACAGGAATGAATTCAACAGATTTATTAATGCAAATAATAATTCCAGAATTTGATGGACGAATTACTACAAAGCCATGTGCTTTTAAAGAAGTTATATCTATAAATAAAACTTTATGTAGCAAAATTACAAATTATAAAGTTGATAATAGAAATATTAAATGGATTACAAAACTTGCATGTAATTATGTAAAACTGAATAATTTAAAAAATTTTGATAAGAAAATATCATTAGTAATTGCTAATTATCCCGTAAAAAATGGAAGAATTGGAAATGGAGTTGGTTTAAATACACCACAGTCTGTTCTAAATATTCTTTATTGGTTAAAAGAGGAAGGATATGATCTTGGCTCGACAGAATTACCTAAAAATTCTTCACAACTTTTTTCATTGCTTATTAAAACTAGAACAAATGATATTGAGTCACAAAACAATGAACCTCTTGATTATTTATCACTAACTGAATATCTAGAATTTTGGAACAAATTATCGCTTAATTCTAAAAATTTAATAATTAATAGATGGGGTCTTCCATCTAAAGCTCCAGATATAGAAAATAAAGGTTTTTCTATAAATGGACTTTTATTTGGAAAAATTTGTTTATTAATTCAACCTCAAAGAGGTTATGATATTGAATCTAATAGAGATATTCATTCTCCTGATCTACCACCTCCACATAGATATTTAGCACAATATCATTGGCTAGAAAATAATTTCAATTCAAATGCTATTTGTCATATTGGTAAACATGGAACTGTTGAATGGTTACCTGGAAAATCTATAGGACTTAGTAATGATTGTTTTCCAAGTATTATTTGTCCTCCTATTCCAAATATTTACCCATTCATTGTTAACGATCCAGGAGAGGGTTCTCAAGCAAAAAGAAGAACACATGCGACTATAATCGATCACCTTACACCCCCTTTAGATAGATCTGAATTATACGGAAACCTTTCGATTTTAGAACAATCACTAGACGAATACTATGAGGCTAAATTACTGAATTCTAAGCGTATTAATATTATTGAAAAATCTATATTAGAAATAATTAAATCTGATTTTAAAGATATTATATTATTTGAAGAGTCAAATAAAATAGAAGCAATCGACTCTTACCTATGCGAGCTTAAAGAATCACAAATCAGAACTGGGCTTCACATATTTGGAACTAGACAAAAATTTTTAAATGAAATTAATTTGATCTTAAGTATTGCAAGAGTCCCTACATCTAAACGTTGCGGATTAATCCAATATATATCAACAAATCTAAATTTAGAGTTAGATCCATGGACAAATGATTATCAACAAATTCTTAGTGATAAAGATAAGGAAATTATTAATTATTATTCAAAGGATAAAATTAATAATTTTAGAAGAGCTTTAGAATTTTTAGAATTTCAAGCTAAATATTTAATTTATTATAGTTTCTATAGAAATCAAATAATTTTAAATGATTTAGAAATATTAGAAAATAAAAAGATATTATTATTATTAACTGAAAATAAAAAAAATGAAGAATATTTTTATATTATTCACAAAGAAATTGTTGATCCTATTATTAAGTCTTCTATAAATGAGAAGCTATCATTTATAAATTCTTTAAAAGGATTATATGTAAATAGCGGACCTTCCGGAGCTCCAACAAGAGGAAAAACAGAGGTTCTCCCAACTGGTAAAAATTTCTTTTCTATTGATTCAAGAGGATTACCAACTGAATCAGCTTGGATAGTGGGATGTCAATCAGCTTCTCAAATAGTAGGATTATATAAACAAGAACACGGACAAGACCTTAAAAAAATAGCAATTTCAGTATGGGCAACATCTACAATGAGAAATGGTGGTGAAGATATTTGTCAAATTTTATATTTAATAGGAGTAAAACCAATTTGGGATGGCCCTTCTAGAAGAGTTATTGATTTAGAAATAATTCCTTTAAGTGTACTTGGCAGACCAAGAGTTGATGTTACTTTGAGAATTTCTGGAATGTTTAGAGATGCATTTCCACAATTAATATCTTTAGTTCATAAAGCTATTCAGATAGTTTCTCATCTAAATGAAGATATTAAATTTAATCCAATTTTAGACTCTCTTAAAAATGGAGATTCCCTTAATCGAATTTTTGGTTCTGCTCCTGGTGCATATGGAGCTGGTTTACAGGAGTTAATTTCAAATTCTAGTTGGGATAATAATGATGATTTGGCTGATTCATACTTAAATTGGAGTAAGTGGATTTACTCTGATAGTAATGAACCTATCGAAAACAAAAAAGAATTAGAAAAGGTACTTAAAAATATTCAAGTAGTTATTCATAATCAAGATAATAGAGAACATGATATTTTAGATTCAGATGATTATTATCAATTCCAAGGTGGAATATCATCCGCAATTAAAAAATTAAAAGGAAAATATCCCGAAATATATCACGGTGATTTATCAAAGTTTCGTAAATCAAAAATAAATAAATTAAGTTATGAAATTAATAAAGTCGTTAGAACAAGAGTTCTGAATCCAAAATGGATAGATGGAATGAAAGAAAATGGATACAAAGGAGCTTTTGAATTTTCTGCAACTCTTGATTATTTATATGCTTATGATGCAACAACGGAACTAGTCTCTGATTGGTGTTATAACCAAATATATAAATCATGGATATGTGATGAAAAACTTAAACAGTTCTTTTTTGAGAATAATCCTTGGGCTTTGAGGGATTTATCTCAAAGATTTATAGAGATTATTTATAGGAGAATGTGGAAAGAATCCACTCCAGAAATATTAGATAATTTAAAGAAAATTGTTAACATGGCCGATTCAAAAATCGAGAAAAATGAATACTAATTTATCGGCCCAATAAAGAATATCCATGACTATCTGTTCCGCATGTCTTTAGCATATTTAGGCTTTCTGTTAATTTGTTTATCTTTGAACATACAAAATTACTAGCTTGCCATCTTTCATTTAAATCATAGTCGTACCAAACTTCAATTCCATCAACTCCTTGATTATTAGCTTCAGGAATAAGTTTATAAAAAGGAATCCTATACCTTGCAGGATGAGCAAGAAAAGATATTCCTCCGGCTAATCTGATTGCCTTCGTTACTGATTTAATGTGTAAATCATTACCAATTGGCGACTCACCTTGTATGTAAGGCGTAAGATATTTACTATTTACATTAATTCCTAAGCCAATAACATGAACTAAACATCCAAGAAGTAAACAATTTATTTCGATTCCAGAGATTAGATTAAATGAATCGCTTGGATATTTCTTAAGAATATTGTTTTTTTCAATAAAAGTATGAGCTTTTACAGTGTGATGATCTGTAATAGCTATAAATTTTAGTTTGTTAATAAAAACTTGATCTAATAATTGTTCAGGTTCAAAGCTTCCATCACTAAATTTAGTATGACAATGAAAATTTATTATATGAGGACAACTATTTATATCTATATTTGAAGTTAATTCAATTAACTCTTTTTTATTCATTTATGAGAAAGTGTCAAAGTTTTGATATGGAATTAATTAATTTATCTACTTTTTTCCAATCAGTTAACTCGTAGGTTTTTGAAGTATCTTTTGGACCATTAGTTATAAACATTATAAATAAAATTGCTAATTTATTAAATGTGTCCAAACTTGGATAATCTAATCTACCAGCAAATACCTCTTTAGTTGAAGGATTCCATTTTACTTTTTTTAAGAATTTTATTAAATAAGGGTTAGTCTCAGGAGTTGATTTTTCTGGTTTTCTTGCTGTTAAATTTAATGAAAAGAAAGCTGTTTTTAAATTATTTAATTCTTGTAAATTTTTTTGAATATATTCATAAACATTCTTTCTGTGATATCCGTACCTAACACTTGCCCCAATAACAACTTCATTAAAATCCTCTAACTTATATTCTGAAGATTTTTCTATTGAAACAATACTTACACTTTTTTTGCCTTTTAGTTTCTTATAAATATATTCGCATATATTTTTTGTATGACCATCAACAGTAGAATATAAAATTAAAACCTTTGATTTTCTCCAGAACATTATTTTATTTATCAACTTAAATAATCCTACTTATTAATTTACACAAAATACAATAATATCAACATCTATGAATAATTCTAAAATAATTTCTCATATCCAAATTTAATCGCAATTGAAATAATCATATATATCTTTTGCTGTATTGCTCCCAAGTCCCTTTACTTTCATTAGTTCTTCTTTACTAGCAATTCTTATTGCATCTACAGAATTAAAATGCTCTAATAAATCCTTTATTCTTGAAGAACCTAATCCTGGTATCTGAGTAAGTTGTGACCTGTTCATTCTCCTAGATCTCTTATTGCGATGAAATGAAAGTGCAAATCTATGTGCTTCATCTCTTAATCTTCTTAGGAGCATTACTCCCTTTTGATTCATATCCGTATTAAGAGGTTTTGTTAATCCAGGTACATAAATTTCTTCATTCTTTTTTGCTAAGGAACATAGAATAACATCTTTTTCTAAATCAAGTTCTTCCAAAGCCTTATAAGCGGAGTTTAGTTGCCCTTTACCTCCATCAATCATTACCAAATCAGGCCAGTCAGAAAATAGTTCATTATCAAGACTACTTTGTTTAGTATTATTTATGGTACTTAGATTCCCTCCATTTTGTTTATATCTAGACCATTTTCTAAATCTTCTATGAATAACCTCATATATTGAAGCGTAATCGTCGCTATGACCTATGTAAACATTAGAGTCTTTTATTTTATATTTTCTATAATTTTGTTTCGATGGCAATCCATCTATAAACACAACTTGTGATGCTACTGGATCTGTACCTTGAATATGACTTATATCGTAGCCCTCTAATCTTCTTGGATGAATACTCAAATCTAGTATTTGAGATAAATCCTCAATAGCAGATTCATTATCTTGTATTCCATTTAATATTCTATTTAGTTCTAATCTTGCATTTTTTTGAACCATTTCAATTGTTTTTAATTTATTACTTCTTTTAGGATTAATTATTTTAACTTTTTTTTGTTTTATCTCACTAAGCCATTCTTCAATAATCTTTATTTTTTGGAAATTATATTGAACTAATATTTCAGAGGGAATTTCTATCCCTTCAACATTTATATAATGTTCTTCTAGAATTCTTTGAAGGATTTCACTTTCTTGAAGCCCATTCAATTTTTGACTATATCCAATACGACCAATTAATTTACCTGATCTCATCTGAAAGATTTGAATACTAGCTATATTTTTTTCCGAAACTATCCCGAAAATATCTCTATTTATGGAAGAATCAGGAATAGATATTTTTTGAGATTCAGTTAATAATCTTAGTCCGTTAATTTGATCTCTAATTTTTGCTGCTTTCTCATATTGAAGTTCAGTTGAATAAAAAGACATTTTTTTTTCAAGAATTTTAATTAAATCATCGTTTCTTCCTTGAAATACCATTGACGCTTGTTTCATTATTTTTTTGTATTCCTCTGATGATATTTTTTCTAGATCTACTCCTGTAATTTCACGATAAAAGGATTTTGATAATTTACTGTGTCTCAACGGAAAAATTTTTTTTATTAAAAATAATGTATTTCTTAAAAGACCAACATCTACATAAGGACCGTAATATCTATCTAAATTATTTCTATTCCTCCTTTTTCTAGTTATAAATATTTTTGGATATTTTTCACTCCATGTTATGCAAAGATATGGATATTTTTTATCATCTTTTAATAAAATATTAAAATATGGTTTATTGGTTTTTATTAAATTTGATTCTAAATTAAGAGCTTCATACTCACTGTCCGTGACGATAATATCTATCTCAGTTATCTGTCTTACCATTAAACATAATCTTGGTGAAAGATCAGCATAGTTATTGAAGTAACTACTTACCCTATTTCGAAGTGTTTTTGATTTTCCTATATAAAGTAAATTATTATCTAAATCCTTAAAAAGATAACATCCAGAACTCTTTGGTATTTCTGATAATCTTGATTTTAATAATTGCTTATTATTGATAAGTTTATATTCTATTTTAAAATTATATTTTTTATCCAATACTTTAGTTGAAGGATTATTCATCTATAGTTTCTAACCTCCATAATTCCATCCTGTACTATTTAAATTTAAAGATTCCACATCATTATTTAAATATGCTGTTAAAACTTCTCCAACAAAAACAGTATGATCACCATAGATAACATTACCTACAACTTTACATTCAACACCGCCAACACTATCTACTAAAATCGGTAACCCATATTCTCCCAAATTAAATTCCACGGATTCAAATCTTCCACCTAGTGCTTTTTGTGGTTTAAAAAAAACTGCGGCTAAATCCTTTTGATCACTTTTTAGAACATTTAATGAAAACTTACCAGTATTTTTAATTATTTCATGACTAGATCCTTCTGCTCTAACTGCCATTACAACAAGGGGAGGAGTGAAGGATCCTTGTGTAACCCAACTTGCTGTAAAACCATTTACTTCATTTTTCTCTTCATCTCTTACTCCGCAAATAAACAATCCATGTGGAATTTTTCTTAATAAGATTTTTTTTGCTTCAAGATTTAATGTCATAATTAATTTAATTAATAATTTTATTTTAACTAAATATCCTTTCTAATCATAATCAAGTTATGAAAATACTTTACCCAGGTACATTTGATCCTTTAACAAATGGACATCTAGATTTAATACAAAGAGCAGAGAAATTATTTGGAAATGTAGTAGTAGCGGTTTTAGAAAATACGAGTAAGAAACCTACTTTTGAACTCAGTCGGCGACTCATACAAATAAATAACGCAATATCTCACCTTTCAAAAATAAGTGTAATTTCTTACGAAGGTCTTACCGTAGATTGTGCTCAGGATGTTAACGCTAACCTTATTTTAAGAGGATTAAGAGCCATGAGTGATTTTGAATATGAACTTCAAATAGCACATACAAATAAATCTCTTAATAGTGAAATAGAAACTATTTTTTTATCTACTAATACAAACTTTAGTTTCTTAAGTAGTTCTTTGGTTAAAGAAGTTGCTAAATTTGGAGGAGAAATAAATCATATGGTTCCAGAAGCTGTGGAAAGAGATCTAAAGGAATATTTCAAAAAAAATTAAAAACATCCTTCTAATTTATAAATATTTTTTAATAAGTTAAATGTAGTATCTCTATCGATGTTTTCTGAATTTTGAATAATACTTACAACAAAAGATTTGTTATCTTTAAATAGGTATCCTGATAAGGCAAATACATTTGATAAAGTCCCAGTTTTTCCAACAAATTTACCTTGTAATTCAGAGTTTGAGTATCTCTTAGCCAATGTTCCTCTTACTCCAATAATTGATAGTGAGGATTGGTAGGTACTAAAATCTTTTGAATATTTCATCTTATTCAAAAATTCAGCTATTAATTTGGTGTTTACTCTATTATTTCTAGAAAGTCCACTAGCATCTGCAAATGATGAATTTGCTACATTTAACCCTATATTTCTCAACCAATTTTTTAATTTAAAATAATTATTATCATTCCAGGTATTTGATGCATTTTTAAATAGTGATTCAGATGTAAAATTATGACTTTCAGAATTAGCTAATGTTATTAAAGATAATAATGGATTAGATCTGATTGAATCCAATTCAATTGAAGGTTTCATATAAAATTTTTTTGAATTTTCTACAATTTTTACTTTTATTGAGGAGGATGGATATTTATTAAATAAATATTTTTCAATACTTCTTTTTAAGGTTTCTATATTTTCATATTTACTCTGATTACTATTTAATGCCAAAGTTGTAATTGGAGCTCCATATTCAAACTTTTTATCTCCAGATGTCCAACCTTTTGGCCAATAATATTTAGAATTTATTTCAAATATGTTTAGATTAATTTTCTTATTATAAGAAATATTAGATAGTAATTTATATATATCTGAATAACTAAGATCTGGATCTCCGCTACCTAATAAATAATATTTATTACTATTTCTTCTAAATATTGATGTTTTAAAATTTTTTGATGATTTATATTTATTTAATAAATATGCAGTGGAAAATAATTTTAAATTAGAAGCTGGAATCCTTAATATTTTATCATTATATGAACTTATTAAAGTTCCATTCTCGTTAATAATTGATACACTATATGTCTCATCAAGTGATTTGTATAAAAAATCATAATTTCGACATTTTTTTTTATTATTAATAATTACTGGCAAATTAAAATAAATATTATTAATAAAATTACTTTTTTTTGTAATTATTAGATACCTTAATATAAATGGAAAACTTAATAAAGAAGATATAACAACAATTAAAAAGTAAAATTTTCTTATCACTTAGAATCTATAAATTTACAAAAATTGTTTCATTGTCTGGTTTCTCCTCAAATTCTTTTTTAAATAAATATTTGTTGTTAATTTCTTTAAAAAGTAACCAATTATTGGGATAAGAATGCATTAGAGCACCATTATTAATCGGTTGAAGAAAGTATATATTTTGCCATGTTTTTACAAAGTTTTTTCTTCTTTCTCGTATTACGCTACCTATACCTATATTTGCATCCTCAAATTTTGGATTTAATGAATAATGCAATCCTTTAAAGTTTTCGCACATTGGTTCAAATAAACCAAAATCGTAAGGTTGTGGAAGTATAGAAATGACTATTGAGTCATCTTGATCAATATAAATAGATTCATTAAAACCATTAAATGTAAAAATATTTTCTTTTATATCCGGATAATCTCTCTGGGCTAAAGCTACAGCTCCCGGATCAGAGTAAGTAACAAAAACACTTTTTTTTATTTTTTTATTATTAAAATAATTTGCAAGGATCTTATAAATATTTATACCTATCTTATTAAACCTTAATCCCTCAAAATTAAATTCAACTGTGAATCTACTATTTGAATTTTTTAAACTAGAAATTATTGCACTTTCCATATTTTTTAAGGCATCATTAAGATCCTTTGGAAGTATATAGCTATTAGTCATTAGAATTTTTTTATACAATTTTGAATTAATTCAAACAGTCTATCTAAATCAGATTTTTTATTCATAGATCCTAAACTAACACGAATATTTGAATAAAGTTGATTACTATCATATCCCATATTCTCAAGAATTTGACTAGGTTTACCTGACGAGCTTGAACAAGCACTACCACTACTAATTTCAACATTATTATCAGACATGTAATTAATAACTTTATAAGCTTTTATAGGCTCACGTTGAGAATTAAATAAAATAAATGATATATGATTAGGAAGTCTTTGAGTATAACTACCAGTTATTTTAATATTTGGTATATTATTTATTTTGCTTATAAAGTAGTTTTTTAGTATTTCATTTTTGTTTAAATCAAATACTGTTTTATCTGAACTAAAACTAATTCTACCCTTGATATTTTTTATAGATTGATACATTCCAGCTATTAAAGGAAGAGGAGTTGTACCTTGCCTTATTTGATATTCTTGAGTAAGTGATATGTCCTTATTTTTTAAAAAAGATCTAGATTTTGAATTAGTCAGAAGTAAACCGATACCTTTAGGACCTCCAAATTTATGTGCTGATAAACTTAATAGATCACATTTAAGTTCTTTCCAATTAAAAATACCATTGCTCAGAATCTGAGTCCCGTCGATATGAAATAAAATATCTAACTCTTTACATTTAGTTCCTATTAATTGAACTGGTTGTAAACTTCCAATCTCACTTTGACCCCAAATAATCGAGACAAGATTTGTATTATTTTTAATTACCTCATCTACTTCCGAAATATTTATTATTCCATCGTGATTGACAGGCCATTCATAAATATCCCAGCCTTTTCGTTTAAGTTTATTTGCTGAAATAATTGTGGCTTGATGTTCAACTTTAGAGATTACAACTCTCCCTCTTTTATATCTATCAGAAAGATTACTAAAGACAATTGATGTTGACTCAGATGAACCAGAAGTAAAAATAATATCCTCAATCTCAGCATTTAAAATTTCGGCTATTTTTTGTCTTGTTTTTTCAAGATACATTGCACATTTAATCCCAGATTTATAAGTTGAAGATGAATTATTCCAAAAATTATTGTAAGTAGAGTTTATTTTTTTTAATACATTTTTAGATAATGGCGTTGTTGATGCATTATCAAGATAAATATAATTATTGAACATTTAGTTTAGAAAATAATTTCCAGAAAAAACTTTTTTTGCAGTACCGCTCATAACTATCTCTTCCTCTAATCTTGACCAATTTATTTTTAGATTACCTCCAGGCAGAATTATTATTGTTTCTGAATTACATAATCCCAGATTAAATGCTGCAACATGTACTGCACATGCTCCTGTTCCGCAAGCAAGTGTTGCTCCAGCTCCTCTTTCCCAGACAAGGACTTTAATAGTATCTCTATTAATTATTTGTGAAAAATGTACATTAGTTTTTTCAGGAAATAATTTATGATTTTCAAAAACAGGACCTAATAAAGAAAGAGATATTTTTGTGATATCCTCTACAAAAAATATTAAATGTGGATTTCCCATACCAACCGCATATCCTTCATATTCAAAATTAGATTCTTTAAAAAGAAATGCTGGCAGAAAGTTTTGTTTCTTATCTATATTAGTTGGAATAGACTTAATATCTATAATTGGTTTTCCCATTTTTACAGAAATTTGACCATCATTATATTGAGCAATTTTTAAGCCGGCTTTTGTTTCTATTCGATACTCAGAAGAGTTATGAGATCCTTTCTTAGAATTATGTAGATATTGAACCAAACACCTAATTCCGTTTCCACACATTTGAGCTTCTGAACCATCTGAATTATAGATAATCATCCTTGCGTGATTATTTCCATTAGGTTCCAAGATAAAAATCAAACCATCTCCTCCTATACCAAATTGTCGATCACACAATTCTTTAATATCGAAAATATTTTCTGATATAAATTTATTGAATATATTTTTGTTTCTAGTATCAATAATTATAAAATCATTACCATTCCCATGATATTTTTCAAAAATTATATTTTTCATTTAGGAATTAATATATCTCATAAATTTTAATAACAAATTAAACCTTTAACAATCTATTCCTTATTTATACAATGGATACTAAAATAATAATTTATTAAAGACAAAATAAGTGATTTATTCTGAGAATACAGATGAAAAGTCCAATCAACATACAAATAATTTATATAAACCATGTGAGATAGAAAATAAATGGCAGGAAATTTGGGATAAGGAAAACTTATATAAAACAGATGACAAATCTAGTAAGAAAGAAAAATTCTATGCGCTATCTATGTTTCCTTACCCATCAGGGAATCTTCATATGGGACATGTACGAAATTATGTAATAACAGATTTAATTGCTCGATTTCAAAGATTTCAAGGGAAATCATTATTACATCCAATGGGCTGGGACGCATTTGGTTTACCTGCAGAGAACGCAGCTATAGAAAGAGGAATTAACCCTAATGATTGGACCAAAAAAAATATCGCTCATATGAAATCACAATTAAAATTATTAGGTTTATCAGTTGATTGGGATAAAGAATTTGCCACTTGTGATGAAAATTATTATCTCTGGACACAATTTTTATTTTTAGAGTTACATAAATCAGGTCTTGTTTATCAAAAGGAATCAGAAGTTAATTGGGACCCAATTGATAATACAGTTTTAGCTAATGAACAAGTTGATTCAGAAGGTAAATCATGGAGATCCGGAGCAAAAGTTGAAAAGAAACTTTTAACACAATGGTTTTTAAAAATAACAAATTATACAGAAGAGTTATTGCAAGATTTAGAAAAATTAAGCGAATGGCCAGAACGAGTAAAAATAATGCAGGAAAATTGGATTGGCAAATCAAAAGGGGCAAATATAATTTTTAAAATAAATGAATTTGAAAATGAAAAAATAAAAGTATTTACTACAAGACCAGATACTCTTTTTGGGGTTACCTATATAGCAATTTCAATTAACAATCCTTTAATTAACAAAATTTCTGATAATGAAATCTTAAGTAAATTAGAAAATTTAAAAATTTATTTAAAGAAAAATCAAGATAAGGATCAAAAGAAAATTGGAATTCCAACCAATTTAAAGGCTATAAATCCTATAAATTCAAATGAAATTCCTATTTGGATAGCAAGTTATGTTCTTGATGAATATGGAACTGGAGCTGTAATGGGCGTTCCAGCCCATGATCAAAGAGATTTTGAATTTGCAAAAATTAATTTTATTGATATAAAACAAGTAATTATTAAAGATAAGGATAATGATAAAAGTACTTTTAAATTAAAAAATGCTTTTACTGATAATGGCTTTTTAATTAATTCAAACAATTTTAATGGATTATGTAATAATGATGCCAAAAAGCAAATACTTGAACAAGGCAAAATAAATGGATGGGCAGAAGAAGAAATTCACTATCGATTAAGAGATTGGTTGATTTCAAGGCAACGATATTGGGGATGCCCAATACCAATTATTAAATGTAATAATTGTGGCTCTATTCCCGTAAATAAAAAAAATCTACCTGTGAAATTACCGAAAGAAATTGAAATTTCTTCTAATAAGATTAATTCTCTAGGTAGTTACAAGGATTGGGTTAAAACAACATGTCCAAAATGCGGAAATTTGGCGAGTAGGGAGACTGATACTATGGATACCTTCATGTGTTCATCATGGTATTTTTTACGTTATCCCTCATCAAAATGTAAAACAAAGCCATTCGAAAAAGATAATGTAAACAAATGGTTACCTGTAGATCAATATGTTGGTGGTGTAGAACACGCAATTCTTCACCTTCTTTATGCAAGATTTCTTACCAAAGCACTTAGAGATAATAACCTTTTCGATATTGATGAACCATTTAAAAAACTTTTAACACAAGGTATGGTTCAAGCTGCAGCTTATAAAAATACAAAAACAGGAAAATATATCTCTCCAAAAGATATTAAAGATTTTAATAATCCTACTGATCCAAACGATGATTCAAAACTTGAGGTTCTTTTTGAAAAAATGTCAAAATCTAAATATAATGGGATAGATCCGGAATCGGTAATTAAAAAATATGGAGCAGATACAGCCAGAATGTTTATATTATTTAAGGCTCCTCCAGAAAAAGACCTTGAATGGGGTGACTCTGATGTAGAAGGACAATATAGATTTTTATGTAGAATATGGAAACTTTTCTTAGATTACAGAAATAACGAAAGCTGGGATAATCAAAAGAACTACAATAGAGAAAAAGAAAATTCATTAACTAAGTCTATTAATATAGCTATTAAAGAAATTTCTAATGATATAAAAAATAATCAATTTAATACAGCTATATCCGAATTGATGAAATTTTATAATTCATTATCCTCCAGTATGATTTACGTAAATAAAGACTTAAGGAAAGATGCTTTTAAAAAATTCTGTATATTACTAGCACCATTTGCTCCTCACATAGCAGAAGAGATTTGGAATTTAATAGGTTATCAAAAATCTGTACATTTAGAAAGATGGCCAATATTTAATGAAGATGCTTTAAAGGAAGATTGTTATGAATTAGTCATCCAAATCAATGGAAAAGTTAGAGACAAAATTAATGTAGGAATCGATATTTCTGAAGATCAAATTAAACAAAAAACATTAACAAGACCTAACGTAAGAAAATGGATTGATCAAAAAACCATAAGAAAAATAATAATTGTAAAAGGTAAAATAATGAATATTGTTGTTTAATTATTTACTATTTTTTTTAATGATTATTGAAATAGGGTTTGACCAATCTCCTTTTATTAGATAATCATCATTGCCAAAGCACATCTGACGTATTATAAAAAATATTGGTTCAGATGTTGAATTCTCAATAAGAGAAGTAATTTTTTTTATTGAGAATTCTTCTCCATTATTTAATAATTCAGTAACTTTTTTTTGATATTCAAGTATTTCTGCTGCTGCTTTTTTACCTGCTTCAACTCCAGGTTGATCATAAGCATTTATATCAACTAATTCTGCGTAAAAAGAAACAGCTCGCTCAAATAATGCAATTAAGGCTCCGAGAGTTAAACAATTTAATTTATCTAAGGTAATTGTTATGCTTTGTCTGTTTTCGTTAGATAATGCTGATCTTGTACCTTGCAAAAATCCAGATAAAAATTCTTTAGGATTTTCAGAACCAAAATATTTATTGTCATCAGGAATATCAAGTAACTCTATGAAAACACAAAAGAAATTATCAATTCCATCTCTTAACTGTTGAACATATGCATGTTGATCAGTGGAGCCTTTGTTACCAAAAACAGAAATTCCTTGATGAACTATTTTACCCTTTCTATTGAATTTTTTTCCTAATGATTCCATAACTAGTTGTTGAAGATATTTACTAAATACTTGTAACCTGTCTCTGTAAGGTAATACGACCATATCTCTTTTCCCTATTCCATTTCCAGAAAAAAACCAAGCCGAAGAAAGTAATGCAGCTGGATTATCTTTAATGTTAGTTATCCGGGTTAACTCATCCATTATGGATGCTCCTCTAATAAATTCAGAGACATCTTGATTAATAAGGGCTAAAGGAAGCAGGCCAACTGAGCTCGTTATACTTGTTCTTCCGCCAACCCAATCAGGTAAATTAAAGATTTTTAACCAATTCTCTAATTTTGCTTTTTTATATAGTTGACTATTTTTCATTGTTATAGCTATTGCATTTGAATTCCACAATATATTTTTATCTTCAACATGCCTCTTAATTATATTCATTGCTATTTTGGGTTCAGGTGTTCCACCTGACTTACTTACAACGACAAATAATGTGGTAGGCAATTTGTCCGATAATTCATCTAATTTCTCACTTATTAAGAATGGATCAATATTATCAATGTATGAAAAATTTAATCCAACAGAATTTTCTTGTAATGCTTCAGTTATTAGTAATGGTCCTAGACCACTTCCTCCAATACCTATCCATAAAACATCAGTATAAGTTTGATTTTTATTATTTTTAATTATACCCTTTAAAACCTTATCTCCAAATTCTGAAATATCTCTAATATCTTTAATAATTTCATCCTTTATAAATGTATTTGGAGCTATAGATGGATTTCTTAACCAATAATGCCCAACTTGTCTTTTCTCATCTATATTTGAAATCGCACCTGCTTCTAATTCCTTTATGGAGGAAAAGACACCTATAAATTTATTTTCTAAAGATGAAATTTGATCATAAGAAAAATTAATTTTGCTGATATCTAACCAAATATTTATTTTTTGGTCATACCAGAGGTAATCACAATATTTGTCCCAAGAATTAAAATCATTATTCATTTTATATTTTTGACTTTTTCTGATTTTATTTATTATATCTAGTTTATTGCTTGTAAATACTAATCATTTCAATTTATTTAGTTATATTATTTTTAAATAATAATGTTTGTGATTTTAAATAATTAATATAAAGGGTTTTATTTATTTATTTCTGATTTATTATTCAATTAAAAATATCAGATTTTGGATAAGTCATTCAATTATTTAATTTCACCCGAGACTATAAAACTTAGGGGATTTTCACCAAAATTAAAAATTGCAATTTTAGCTTCAGGTGAAGGATCAAATTTTCAGGAATTAATTGACCTATCTAAATCTAATAAATTTGATATTGATATTAGAATTCTAATTACAAATAAATCAGATGCTGGTTGTATATCAAGAGCAAAAAAATCTAATATTTCCTACAAGATAATTAAAAAATCTGACAATGAAAATAACGATTGTTTTGAGGAGGAAATTATCAACACTATAAAAAATTATGATGTAGAACTTATTGTTATGGCAGGATGGATGAAAATTATGTCATCGAGATTTGTTAATGTATTTAGGAGTAAAATAATAAATATTCATCCATCCTTACTTCCTTCCTTTAAAGGAAATAATGCGATTAAAGAAGCCATAAAACATGATTCCAAGATCACTGGTTGTTCAGTACATTTTGTAGAACCTGAAGTTGATAGCGGTGACCTAATTATGCAAGCAGCATTACCTATTCTTGATCAAGACAACTTAGAGACCATATCGAAGAAAATACATTTTTTGGAACATAAGATTTTACCACTCTCAATTTCGCAGGCAGGATTTATAGTAAGAAATAGCTTCAAGGGTAATGATTAATCATTTCTAATCCATTATTTAATGGTAAACCAGATATAAGATTAAGATTTTGTATAGCTTGACCTGTTTGTCCTTTAAGTAAATTATCTATTACTGATAATAAAATAATTCTTCCATTTCTATTATCAACTTTAACGGATAAGTGAATTTCGTTTGTATTTTTGACCCATTTGGTGGAAGGGTAAATATCAACAGGTAAAACTCTAATATTAGAATAGTTTCTATAGAAATTTTCTAATATAATTCTACAATCAGAAGAAGTTAAGCCTGGATCTCTTAATCTTCCATATATTGTCGAATGCATACCTCTTATCATTGGTAATAAATGCGGAGTGAATAATAGTTCAATATCGTTACCTGAAATAAAACTCGCGATTTGCTCTATTTCAGAAGTATGTCTATGATTAATTAATCCATATGCAGAAAGGCCATCTCCACATTCCGAAAATAATAATTTTTGACTAGATTCTCTTCCACCACCTGATGTACCACTTTTAGAATCTATTATTATGCCCTCATTATCAATAATTCCTTGAGATAAAAAGGGGATTAGAGGAATTAGAGCAGAAGTTGGATAACAACCAGGACATGCTATTAACCTTGCTTTAGAAATATCTTTATTATTAATTTCAGGGAGACCATAAACTGCTTCCTTACACAAATCATCATCATCTCTTTTATATTTTGCCGCTTCATTAGAGTAAATTCTTTTCCATTGTTCAAGAGACTTGTATCTATAATCGGCTGATAAATCAATTACTTTTACACCTTTTTCTAATAAACCTCTTGTTAAAGTAGAAGAAATTCCATTCGGTAAGCAAAGTAAAGCAACATCTGCTTTATCAGCGATCCTGTCTATGGATATTTTTTCAATTAAATTATTCGAGTCTAATTTTATAAATGGAAAATTATCACTCCATTTTGTTCCTGAAGTTTTATACCCTCCTAAATAGGATATTTTGTAGTTTTTATTATCCTTTAATAAATTTACTGATTGTATTCCCCCGTAACCAGTAGCACCAACTATTGCAACATTCATATCTCTTTATTGGCAAACTTTAAGTTAGGATTAATAGTGTTGAAATAAACAATAATTAAAACACTTTTTTCTATCTTGAATAGTAATAATGAAAGAAACAAGTCCCAAATCAAATAATGGAACAATTTTGGATAATAATGAAAAGTTTAAAATAGAATTTGATCAGATAAGCGATGCATTAGCTGCTATAAGGAATGGAGAATGCATCATTGTAGTTGATGATGAAAGAAGAGAAAATGAAGGAGATTTAATTTGCGCTGCTCAGTTTGCAACTCCTCAACAAATTAACTTTATGGCAACTGAAGGAAGAGGACTTATATGCTTAGCAATGCAAGGAGATAAATTAGATGCATTAGATCTTCCTTTAATGGTTGATCGAAATACTGATAAGAATCAAACTGCCTTTACTGTATCAATAGATGCTGGGCCAGAGAATAATGTAACTACAGGCATATCAGCAGAGGATAGAGCTAAAACTATACAAGTAGCAATAAATCCTTCAACGAAACCTGAAGATTTAAGAAGACCTGGACACATATTTCCACTTAGAGCAAAAAAAGGAGGAGTCCTAAAAAGGGCAGGACATACCGAGGCTGCTGTTGACATTGCGGCAATGTCTGGTCTATATCCTGCTGGTGTTATTTGCGAAATCCAAAATCCGGATGGCTCTATGTCTCGACTGCCTCAACTTAAGGAATATGCTAAAGAATGGGGAATGAAGTTAATATCTATTGCAGACCTTATTAGTTATAGATTTCAAAACGAAAGATTTGTTTATAGAAAATCAGAGACAATTCTTCCAAGTATTTTTGGTAATTTCAAAGCATATGGATACATAAATGATCTTGACGGCTCTGAACATATTGCATTAGTAAAGCAAAAATCAAATAAATTAAGTGAACCAGTTTTAGTAAGGATGCATTCAGAATGTTTAACAGGAGATGCTTTTGGCTCACTACGATGTGACTGCAGACCTCAGCTTGAAGCGGCATTATCTAGGATAGAAAAAGAAGGCGAGGGAGTAGTTGTTTATTTAAGACAAGAAGGAAGAGGGATCGGTTTGATTAATAAATTAAAAGCATACAGCCTACAAGATGGAGGTTTGGATACTGTGGAAGCAAATGAAAAATTAGGTTTTCCCGCTGACCTCAGGAATTATGGAGTTGGAGCTCAAATATTAACTGACTTAGGTATCAAAAAATTAAAACTACTAACTAATAATCCTAGGAAAATTGCAGGATTAGGTGGTTATGGAATAGAGGTTACTGAGAGAGTTCCACTAGTCATATGTCCTGGAGATCATAATGCTGAATATTTAAATGTAAAAAGACAAAAACTTGGTCACTTATTAGAAGAAGATAAAATAAATTCTAGATTTGTGGACCCATATATTGCTATTTTCTTAGATGGTGATTACAAATCGATTGATTTAGTTCCTATCAAAAATAAAACATTTGAATTCTGTACCAAAAAAAATATAAATATTATGTTAGAGAGTTCTCCAAGATTATTAGCTTTTTGGAATAGACCAAAATTAGTATGGAGAATATTACATGATAAAAACAGAGAAGATTTCACAATAAACGATAATGAAATTAAAAATATAGAAATTTTTATTAAGTTTTTATCTGAATTTGATAAAAGCTCGAAAGTTGGTATTATCGTCTCCAAAAATATCGAGCAGGCGTTACATCCGAAAAATAACAT
This sequence comes from Prochlorococcus marinus str. MIT 9515, assembly GCF_000015665.1. Taxonomy (NCBI): domain Bacteria; kingdom Bacillati; phylum Cyanobacteriota; class Cyanophyceae; order Synechococcales; family Prochlorococcaceae; genus Prochlorococcus; species Prochlorococcus marinus. The sequence goes on from NC_008817.1 coordinate 873,280, forward strand.
TAAATTGAAAAATACAAAGTTTTCAATAAAAAATGATTATTTATATTCCTCTACTAGAAAATTTAATCTTGATAAAGAAACTTTTAGTATTATATTTAATAAAGATTTAGCTTAGACTAAGCTAGCTTTAATAATTTTTGATCCGTTTGTAAGTTTTAAAACAATATCCATATCTTCTGTTTTTCCAAAGACAGTATGAACTCCGTCTAAATGAGGTTGAGATTCATAGACTATAAAAAATTGGCTACCACCAGTATCTTTACCTGCATGTGCCATAGAAAGTGAACCTTTAAGATGTTTATTTGAATTAATTTCGCATTTAATATTGTATCCCGGTCCCCCTGTCCCAGGCATTCCTGAAGATCCTTCGCGGGTATTAGGGCAACCTCCCTGAGCCATAAAGCCAGGGATGACGCGGTGAAAGGCCAAACCGTCATAAAAACCTTCAGTAATTAATTTTGTGAAATTATTAACTGTATTAGGTGCGTCATTGGTAAATAATTCAATATTAATAATGCCTGCATCAGTTTCAAATAAAGCTTTTGTCATTTTAAATTTTATACTTTGATATTTGCATAATAAACGTTAAAGAAGCTTTTCAAGATTCTCCTTAATGGAATTTAAATCAATATTTTCATCTTTATGTTCATCTTCGTTCCAATTCTCTACTTCTAAATTTTTTTGAGGGGGAGAGATTAATAATCTATCCTCTGCCGTTTTTGGAACAAAATTCTTCTCAACTAATTTACATTCATAATCTAATTTGATACAAAAATCTCTAATTTCATCGATCGAAATCATTTCTACAGAGGGTAAGGGGAAATCTTGAGCCTCTAAAAGTCCACAGTAACGTTCTGCGTCTTCTTTTTCTTCAAACATTAAAACTATAGTTCTACCTTTTAGTTCTATTGAATGTATACCTTCTTTTTCTGTTCCGAAGTTATAAAGTAAAACATAAATATTCATAAGAACATCCTAGCGTAAATAAATATTATTTAACTATTAATCTGATAGTGATAATTCTTGAAGCCTTGTATACAAAGCAATTTCTTCATCATTAATATCAGCAGGAATAACTACAAGAATTTCGACAAACTGATCCCCAATGTTATCTCCAAAAATCAAACCTCTCCCTTTTAATCTAAGTAATCTTCCAGTCGATGACTTTGGAGGAACTTGAAGAGTTACATTTCCATCAAGAGTAGGAACTTCTACTGCACAACCAAGAAGAGCATCTGGCGGAAACAACTCTAATTTATAAAGAACACGTAAGCCGTCTATGCGAAGTCCATTTTTAGTTTGGACCTTTAATTGTAAATAATGGTCCTTTCCACCTTTTGCAATATTCTCTAACCTTAATCTCCAACCATCTCCAGCAAATGGTGGAGTATCTACTTCTACAACAGTTTGATCTTCTAGTTCTATTAATATAGATGCTCCACTCAAAGCTTCTTCTGGAGTTAATTCGATAATAGTTTCGATATCTTGATGAAGTTTTACTGGTGGTGGTTCATCTGGAGATGTTGCTGGGTAGTCATAATTATTAAATACTTCATCTTGTTTTTCTTCTTCATAAACATCAGAGAAGTTATCATCATAATATTCGTTATCTAACTCAGATTTATATTCAAAGCCAAATAGGGAATTTAAATAATCCTTATATTCAGGAAACCCTGTACTGAAGTTATTTATGTTTTCATCATTAGAAGAATTAAAATCTTTAGAGGTAACTCTTCTGTCAGGATTTCGTAAGAATTCGTAAGCTTCATTAATTAGTTTAAATCTCTCTTCAGCATTAATATCATTTTTATTTAAATCAGGATGCCATTTTCTAGCTTCCCTTCGAAAGGCCTTTTTAAGTTCATTATCATCAAATTCGTAGGATAAACCTAAAATCGATAAGTAGTCTTTTTTAGAGGAAGTAGTCATTGTCCCACGGATCGTCGTTCCTAGAATTACCATACCTCGAATCTCTATAATTTCTATTCATTTGATTATCCCAAGGATCATCATCCCAGTAATCATCTGAAAATAATTCATCTTTTAAGGAACCAAAGGTATTTTTAATGCCTTGTAAGGGATTATTATCAACTTTCTTCACAGACGCAAATTTTCTATTTAAACCAAAAAGAGCTTCTTGTAAGGAGCTTACAGAAATTTCTAATTCTTGAGGATCATTATCATCTATAAATTCCTCCACATCTTGAATTGCAATTTCTACTGCCCTTTGTTGTCGCTCTGCTCCATATGGACCAAATTCTAAGGCAGCATCTCTTAACCTCCTTTCAGCTTGAGCAATTAATGTAAGTGCATTGTTTTTCCTATCAATTACTGATCGTTTCATCCTATCTTCAGTTGCTTTTGATTTAGCTTCAGCGATCATCATATTAATTTCCTGTTCATTAAGATTAGAACCCCCAGTAATACTTACTGTTTGTTTTCTTCCAGTGGTTCTATCAGTTGCACTCACTTCTAGCAAACCATTTGCGTCAATGTCGAAAGCTACTTGTACTTGAGGGATTCCCCTAGGAGCTGGAGGAATTCCTGACAATCTAAATTTTCCTAACGATTTATTCTCAGAGGCTAATGGTCTCTCTCCTTGTCTTATCTGTACAACGACCGATGATTGATTAGATTCCGAAGTACTAAAAACATCTGATTGTCTAACAGGTATTGGGGTATTACGTGGAATAAGCACCTTCATAAGTCCACCAATAGTTTCTAATCCTAAAGATAAAGGAGTAACATCATTTAAAAGTAAATCACGTAAATCTCCACTAATTATTCCTGATTGTATTGCCGCACCAATTGCCACAACTTCATCCGGATTTACAGACTGACATGGTTCATTAGGAACAAGAGTCTTAACTAGTTGTTGAACCATTGGTATACGTGTGCTTCCACCAACAAGAACGACTTCATCTATTTCATCAGCATTCCAACCAGAATCCTCTAAAGCAATCTGAACGGGTTCAAGCAACCTGTCAAGAAGATCTTCAGATAAAGATTCAAATAATTTCCTGTCAAAATCCTCTTCAATATGTAATGGACCATCATCGTTTGTCGTTATAAAAGGTAATGAAATTTTAGTTTTTTGCAACCCTGACAATTCACATTTAGCTTTCTCAGCGGCTTCGCTAAGTCTTTGATAAGCTTGTCTATCTCGTCTTAAATCAATCTTGTGTTTCTCAAGAAATCTTTCGGCAATCCAATCAACTATTTTGGAATCAAAGTTATTACCTCCTAGTTGAGTGTCTCCACAGGTGGCTTTTACATCAAAAACGCCATTAGATATCCTCAATAAAGAGACATCGAAAGTACCTCCCCCCAAATCAAAAACTAATACATTATGAGAGGAGCTTTTTTCAAAACCATACGCTAGAGCTGCTGCAGTAGGTTCATTTAAGATTCTATCAACTTTTATCCCAGCCAATAATGCAGAATCCTTGGTAGCTTGCCTTTGAGACTCATTAAAATAGGCAGGAACAGTTATTACGGCAGAATCAATAGTATCTCCTAAATAAGTTTCAGCGTCATTGATTAATTTTCTTATTATGGAACTTATCAATTCTTCTGGAGCATACTCCCGCTTAGTAAATGGACTTAGTATCCTCACACTTCCATTATCATTCGATTTGACATTATATGGGACAGAAATACTCGTTTCATCAAGTTCGTCCCAATCCCTACCTACGAATCTTTTTAAGTTATAAAATGTATTTTTAGGATTCAAAACAAGTTGCCTTCTAGCCTGATCACCAATAACTATTTCAGAGTTTTTGGTAAAACCAACTATTGAAGGAGTGGTTCTTGTACCTTCTGAATTTGCAATCACAATGGGGCGACCGGCCTCTATAACTCCTATCACGGAGTTAGTAGTGCCTAAATCAATTCCAACTATTTGCCCCATAGTATTACTTGATTAATTAAAAGTTATCCTTAACCAATAATTTAATCAATTTAAATTCTTTAATATGTATACATATAATAATAAAAATCATTTATTTTCAACGTTGTTTAAATAAATAAACTTATTTTTATTGATAAAAGACAACTTATAAATAGTTAATGTATTTTATATATTATTGACTAGTAAAAATTCTAGTTGATATTTTATATTTTAATCGATTAAAATAAAACGGAGAGAGAGGGATTCGAACCCTCGATAAAGTTGCCTCTATACAGCATTTCCAGTGCTGCGCCTTCAACCACTCGGCCACCTCTCCGAAGATTTATATTTTACCCTTTTAATATCCCATTGTTGAGGAAAGTTACTTGAACAAGACTTATAAAGTCACTATTAGGAATAAAGAAACTGGTAAAATATATCAGGAAAATATCAGTGATGAGGAATATATCCTAAAAGAATTTGAAAAAAAAGGATTAAAGCTTCCATTTTCTTGTAGAAATGGATGCTGCACCAGCTGTGCCGTAAAAATTGTTTCAGGTAAACTTACGCAACCTGAAGCCATGGGAGTATCTCAAGAGTTAAAAGATAAAGGTTATGCTCTTCTTTGTGTTGCGAAAGTGATAGAAGATATTGAAGTTGAGACAACGTATTATGATGAAGTTTATGATTTACAATTTGGACAGTATTTTGGAAAGGGTACTACTAGAAAAGCACCTCCATGGGAATTTGAGGAAGATTAATTATAATGTTTGAAATTAATGTTATTGATGAAATAAAATCAGAATTCGATTTAACGAATCTCACCCAAATAGCAAAGGATACTGCACTAATAGGTAATGAGATTCTCATTAAAAATTATAATAAAATACAAACAATTACTTCAAAGGGAAGAAAAGGTGATTTAGTTACAAACGTAGATTTAGAAGTTGAAGAAAAGATCAAGGAGTATCTATCAGCAAAAACACCAAATATTTCAATACATGCAGAAGAATCTGGAAAGTTAATAAAGTCTTCTAAGTTGACTTGGTGCATCGATCCATTAGATGGAACTACTAATTATTCCCACGGATATCCTTTCTTTGGTACTTCAGTAGGTCTTTTATATAAAAACAATCCAATACTAGGTGCTATATCGGTTCCTTACTTAAATGAACTTTATTCTGCCTGTATTGGAAAAGGATCATACTGTAATAATAAAAAAATAAGAGTCTCTAATACTTCTAAACTTATTGAAAGTCTTCTTGTTACTGGTTTTTCTTATGACAGATTTGATATTGAAGATAATAATTATTCTGAATTTTGTTACTTAACACATAAAACAAGAGGAGTAAGGAGAGGTGGAGCTGCGGCGGTAGATTTAGCATTTGTTGCTTCGGGAAAGGTAGATGGATACTGGGAAAGAGGCTTAGAAATTTGGGATTTAGCTGCTGGTGCTATTATTGTAAAAGAAGCTGGTGGAATTATTTCTGATTATCCAAATGGTGAATTTAGCCTTAGTTCGGGAAGAATATTGGCTTGCAGTCCAAAATTAGAAGAAGAACTTAAATTAGAACTAGGAAACGTAACTCCTTTTAATAAAAACATTTATACTTAAAAATGCAATTTATAATATTAATATGAGTGATATAAAAGAATTTAATTTAATAGATGTAAGGAATAATTCCACAATTGTTAATGATTTAAATAATGTATATAAGCTTTGGGGTTACGAAGAAGTTTCACCTTCATTTATTAATAACCTTGACACAATTAAAGGTAGTGAAGTAATCAATGAGGATGAACTTATTGGAATAGTTAGTAATAATTCATTATGCTTAAGACCTGAAATGACAACATCAATTGTTAAGTTAACTTCAACAAGATTATTAAATAAGAAGAGACCAATAAGGCTTTATAACAGTGGTATTGTATTTAACAAAAAACAAAGCTATAAAAATACTTATAAATTTCAAGAAAATTTACAAAGTGGTATTGAACTAATTAGTTATGATACAAAATTTCCCGAAATTGAAGTAATAAATATATTATTTGATGCTATTGATAATATAAATTTAATAGAGAATAGTAATCTTACTCTCCTTGTCAGTACAACAAAAATAATGGATTTAATTTTATTTAATTATAAAAATAATAATTATGAGGAAATTAAAAAATGTATGGTTAACCTCGATCAAGAATCATTGAATAGATTAAATATTGATAAAAATGATCAAACTATATTAAAGGAGTTAATCTTTACGAGAGGAGAACCAGAAATCATACTTAAAAAGCTTAAAAATATTTACGGTTACAATGATGTTATTAAGGAACTTGAAAACTTTTTTAATACTTTATCTAAAATTGCGAAAAGATATAATATTAAAATACAACTTGATCCTACATATCAACCTCATCTTAATTTATATGCAGGTATAGTTTTCCAACTTATATGCGAAAATAGTTTTGTTAAAACAATTATTGCAAAAGGTGGAAGGTATGACGAATTAGTAAGGTACTTCAATCCTAATGAAAAAATAATTAATGGAATTGGTTTTACAATCTCTATAGATAATTTAAGGGAATTAATTATTGACGATTCGCAATCTAAAAAGAAAGTATTGTTGTTATTTAAAGATTCTTGCTTATTAGATAAAGGTATAAACGAGCAAAAAGCTTTGCAAAAAAAAGGAATAACTACAATATTACATTTGAATCCATGCAATGAAAATTCAAAAGCTAATATTCTTATGAAAGAACATAATTGTACAGAAATACAATGGATAAAATAAAAATCTCTCTTTAAAATTTTTAAAGAATAAAAAACTAGAAACTTTTATTTGTTAATTCAATATTTTAAGTACGGACAATACTCCTGTTAATGGTTGATTAAGCCGAAAATAGGAAATAAGATTTAATAAATTTGTATTTTTAAAAATGGAAAAAGGTGAAATCAGAATTAATACTGAAAATATATTTCCAATAATAAAAAAAGCTGTATATTCAGACCATGAAATATTTTTAAGAGAATTAGTAAGTAATGCGGTAGATGCAATTAGTAAAAGAAGGATGGCCTCAATGGCTGGTGATTGTGAAAATTCAGATAAACCTCAGGTCAAAATCACTATTGACAGGGAGAAATCTATATTAAAAATTTCTGATAATGGTATCGGAATGAATGATGATGAAATTAAAAAATACATAAACCAAGTAGCATTTTCTAGTGCGGAAGAATTTTTAACAAAATACAAGCAAGGAAATGATGAATTTATAGGTCATTTTGGATTAGGATTTTATTCTAGTTTTATGGTTGCTGACAGAGTTGACATTCTAACCAAATCAGCAATAAGTGACAGTAAAGCTTTTAATTGGTCATGTGATGGTTCACCTAATTTCACCTTAGAAGAATCTGAGAGAGATTCAGTTGGGACTGATGTAATCCTTCATTTAATGGATGAAGAGAAAGAGTTTATAGAACCTGAAAGAATTAAATCCTTAATAAAAAAATATTGTGACTTTATGCCTATAGATGTGCTTTTAGAGGGTGAAATAATTAATAAAAAAAATCCCCCATGGAGAAAACAACCAAATGAATTAAAAGATGAAGATTATATTGAGCTATACAAATATCTATATCCATTTCAAGGTGATCCTCTCCTATGGATACATCTAAATACAGATTATCCATACGACATACAAGGAATTTTATATTTTCCAAAACTAACAGGTAGAGCTGATTGGGAAAAAGGTGAAATTAAACTATTTTGTAATCAGGTATTTGTAAGCGACTCAATTAAAGAAATTGTACCTAAATATTTATTACCCTTAAGAGGAGTAATTGATTCAACAGATATACCTTTAAATGTAAGTAGAAGTGCCTTACAAACTGATAGAAAAGTAAGATCAATTTCATCCTTCATATCAAAAAAAATTGCCAATAAGCTAAAGGATTTACTCAAAAATTCTCCTGAATTTTATACACAGATATGGGACTCTATTTCTGCCTTTATTAAGATTGGTGCCATAGAAGACGAAAAGTTTGCTGATCTCGTAGAAAATAGTATTATTTTTGAAACAATTATAAATTCAGACAAAGATATAACAAAATATATTGATGATAAATCTCTTATAAAATCTAATGATAAATTTTACACAACCCTATCAAATTACAAAGATAGAAATAACATTACCGATTCCAAAAAAATTATTTATTGTTCTGATGTAATTGGTCAATCCAGCGCATTAAATATTTGTCTCTCTGATAACAAAGAAGTGATCAAATCTGATCCATTAATAGATGCACAATTTCTTCCATGGATAGAAAGTAAGCATGATAATTATCAATTTCAAAGAGTTGACTCAGAAATAAATGAGCTTGAAGATAAAGATTCAAAAGAAATTGTTGATAAAGATGGGAAATCAAGCACAGACAATCTAAAGGATATTATTTCAAAAGCATTAAATAATGAAAAAGTAACTGTAAAAATTCAATCTCTTACTAATAAAGATGCTCCTCCAGCAATGATATTGTTACCGGAACAAATGAGAAGAATAAATGATATGGGAGCATACATGGAACAAAAGATGCCTAGCTTACCTGAATATCATGTCCTATTAATAAATAAAGAGCATCCTTTAATTTTAGGATTAAGTAATATGACCGGAAGCAAATTAATTCTTGATAAAAAAGATCCAGGTGAAAACCCTTTAGCATCAAAAATTGCTAATCATGTTTATGACATGGCCAAATTAAGTGTGGGAGGATTAGATCAAGAACAAATTATAAATTTGCAAAATAATAATGCCGATTTAATTTCAGATTTACTTAAATCATCAACATAAATAATATGTTAAAATTAGTAATAATATTTATCAAATAATATGTCTAGAGTTTGTGAATTAACTGGAGCAAGAGCGAACAATGGGATGGCAGTAAGTCACTCCCATATTCGTACTAAGAAGCTACAACAAGTAAACCTTCAGAAAAGGAGACTTTGGTGGCAAGAAGGCAAAAAGTGGATCAACATAAAAATCAGTACCAAGGCATTAAAGTCTATACAAAAAGTAGGTTTAGATAAAGTTGCGAAGACAAATGGGGTGGATCTTAATAAGTTCTAAATTAGATGAAGAGTTTATTTAGTATTTTTATAATAATAATTTCATTTTTTTTTAATTTCAAATCTGTAATTGCCTTTGATTATGCCCCAGAAGTGGGAGATATTGCTCCTAGTTTTCATTTAGAAGGAATAAACAAAAATATCAAATCAAAAAAAATATGGGACTCTAATGAATTAAAAGGCAAATGGGTAGTTTTATACTTTTATCCTAAGGATTTCAGTGCTGGTTGTACTCTGGAAGCCAAAGGTTTTTCTAAATTAAAAAAAGACTTTTCAAAATACAATGCTGAAATAATTGGAATAAGTGCTGACAAAGAAGAAACACATGAAAGTTTTTGTAGTGAACAATCAATAAATTACACTTTATTATCTGACCCAAATGGAACTATTAGTGAAAAATATGGTTCTTGGATCCCTCCTTATTCTGATAGAAATACTTTTTTGATTTCACCAAAAGGAGAAATAGTATTCAGATGGATAAGTGTCTTACCTATAAACCATGCGAAAGAAGTTCTTAATGTATTAAAGAAAAATATATAAATTTTGCACGAACTCTCCTTTGGCACATGGTTAATTCATATTAGTTCAGTAATAGAATGGATATTTTCAATTTTTATAATTTATAAAATAAGTACGTTTAAAAATTTTAACATTTATTACTGGTTAAGTCTTGCAATGATTCCCAATTTAATAGGAGCTATGTGTGCAATAACATGGCATATTTTCGATAATCAAACAGCACTATATGGGTTAGTTACACTTCAAGGAATATTTACTTTTATAGGAAACTCAACATTAGCGATAGCTGCATTTGCTATTTATAAATATGAGGAATCTTATTTATGAATGATTTTTTTTTAAGATTTATAGATTTCTTGTCAAAATTTGATAATACAGCTTTGTTTGCAGCATCAATAATCCCATATTCAATTTTTTTATATTTTCTGTATAAAATAAAATCGATTAACAAACTAATCAAAACTGGATTTTCATTAACTGTGTTGTTTGTATTTATAACTATTGTAATTTCTATATATTCATTAAGTTATTTGAATTTAACGCTTGTGGAAGTTGACGTACTTCATGGCTCAGCTGAATTTTTTTTAACGTTAAGTGATGCAGTGATTTTAGTAGGATTTATAAAAATGTTTAAAGTCATTAGATAAATAACTCTTAAGACCTTTTACAATTTTGTGTTTTTTTGCACAAAATGTAGGAAGATATAAAAAAATAACATTTTCTTATGCTTACAACATTATTTGCCGCGGCATCTGCTCCAGCAACCTTTGAATGGTCTCCAAAATGTGCTGTAGTGATGATTGCATGTAATATATTGGCTTATGCAATAGCGAGAGCAACAATAAGAAAACCAACAGACGGTTTTATGATGCCTAATGCTAGATTTTTCGGAGGATTAAGTCATGGTGCTTTTGTAGGAGCTAATTGTTTAGGTCATTTATTAGGAGTGGGTTCCATATTGGGTCTTGCTTCAAGAGGAGTTTTGTAAAAAGTTATATTTAGAAATTTTTTATTAAATTGAATCTATTAATAATATTCTCAGACATCTGATTGGGCATAAGACCTAATTGTGTTTTGCTTTGATCAGGTGAAGCATGGTCAACTAATACATCTGGTATTCCAATTCTAAAAACAGGAATGTTAATATCATTATCATTTAATAATTCAACGATTGCAGAGCCAAATCCTCCAATCAAAGTACCCTCTTCCATAGTTACAACTTTTTTAATTTTATTTGCTAAAGGTAGTATTAAGTCTTTATCAAGAGGTCTTACAAACCTAGCATTAATGACACAAGGTGATATATTTTTATCTTTTAATAATTTTGATGTTTCAATAGCTGAGGAAACCATAGATCCATAAGCAACTATAAGAATATCCTCCCCATCTTCTAATATTTCGCCTTCACCAATATTTAAAGGTTCCCATCCTTCATCCATAACTGCAACACCACGCCCTGAACCTCTAGGGATACGTAATGCAGTAGGACCTTTATGATTAATTGAAGTAATTAACATTCTCTGCAATTCGGCTTCATCCTTTGGTGCCATCAAGACAAAATTTGGAATTGATCTCATATAGCTAATATCGTACTGACCTTGGTGTGTAGGACCATCAGCACCTACGATACCCGCCCGGTCAAGAACAAAAGAGACTGGCAAATTTTGAATACCAACATCATGAATTAATTGATCAAAAGCACGTTGTAGGAAGGTGCTGTAAATAGCAACTACAGGTTTTAGACCATCGCATGACATGCCTGCAGCAAGAGTAACAGCATGTTGTTCTGCTATACCAACATCTATATATTGTTCAGGAATATTCTTCTGTAACAAATCAAGGCCTGTTCCTGTAGCCATAGCAGCTGTGATACCAATTACTTTACTGTCTTGTTCACAAATTTTCAAAAGAGTTTGGCCAAATATTTTACTATAACTAACTGGTTTAGGTTTACTTGATGGGATAGATTTTCCAGTTGTTAAATTGAAGGATGACTGAGCATGATAACCTACTTGATCCGCTTCAGCGTATGGATATCCCTTTCCTTTAGTTGTAACCACGTGAACAAGTACAGGTTTTTTAAGTCTATGAGCAGCATTAAAAGTATTAATAAGATTAGAAATATCATGACCTTGAATTGGACCCATATATGTAAAACCAAGTTCTTCAAAAACTGCACCAACTTTAGGAACAGCTAATCTTCTCACGCTTCCTTTTATAGTTTTTAATTCTTCAGGTAGATCCTTGCCTATAAGCGGAATATTTTTAACACTTTCTTGAACACTATTTGATAAAAATTGTAAAGGAGGACTTAATCTAACTTTATTTAGATAGGTAGAAAGGGCTCCAACAGGTGGAGAGATAGACATGTCATTATCGTTAAGTATTACTAAAAAAGGAGTCTCTGGTAAGGTCCCTGCATGATTTATAGCTTCTAAAGCCATTCCACCTGTTAGTGCTCCATCTCCTATAACAGCAACGCATTTATGATTTTCACCTTTAGCATCTCTTGCAATTGCCATTCCCAAAGCTGCTGAAATAGAGGTACTTGCATGACCTGCTCCAAAATGGTCGAAAATACTTTCAGAGCGTTTTAGATAACCTGCTATGCCTTTTTGTTGACGTAAAGAATCGAATTCATTAAAACGTCCAGTAACTAATTTATGTGGATAAGCTTGATGACCAACATCCCAAACAACTTTGTCGAAATCAAGATCTAATGTTTGATATAAAGCAAGTGTTAATTCAACTACGCCTAGTCCAGGACCTAAATGACCTCCACTTGTTGAAACTACCTGCAAATGTCTTTCTCTTATCTGACAGGCAATTTCTTCTAATTGTGATACCGTTAAGCCATGTAATTGATTTGGATGGCTTAACTCACTTAAAAGCATTATAAAAAAATATTATCTTATATAATCTAAGACGTTAAGGTGCAAAATGAGTATTTTTTTTGAAATAGATTATGTAATGTTTTATTAGATTAATAATTAATGCTAAAAATATACATATGGAAGATTATTTTAAAAAAATACTTCAGGCTCAAGTCTATGAAGTTGCTAAAAAAACACCTTTAGAAAAAGCAAATAATTTAAGTAAAGCACTTAAAAATAATATTTTTTTGAAAAGAGAGGATCTTCAAGATGTATTTTCTTTCAAAATAAGAGGAGCTTTTAATAAAATGAGGCAACTAACTCCATCACAACTTACAAATGGAGTCATAACATCAAGTGCTGGTAATCATGCGCAAGGGGTTGCATTAAGTGCGTTAAAATTAAATTGTAGTGCAACAATATTGATGCCTATAACAACACCTTTAGTAAAAGTAAATGCTGTTAGAAATTTAAAAGCAAAGGTAATCTTATTCGGCGACAATTATGATGAAGCATATAAAGAAGCCATACGTATTAGTGAAGAGAATAATTTATGTTTTATTCATCCATTTGATGATACGGATGTAATAGCTGGTCAAGGTACTATCGCTATTGAATTAGAACAACAACTACAAGATCCACCAGAAGCAATTTACATCGCTGTGGGGGGAGGAGGACTGATAGCTGGTATTTCAATATATATAAAGAAGATTTGGCCTAAAGTACAAATAATTGGTGTAGAGCCTGAAGATGCTGCTGCAATGTCTAAATCCTTAAAAAGGCTTGAAATAATAGAATTATCTTCAGTTGGTCAGTTTGCTGATGGTGTAGCAGTAAAAAAGGTTGGAGAAAAAACCTTTGAAATTGGCAAAACACATATAGACAAAATGATAACTGTAAATACCGATGAAATTTGTTCCGCTATTAAGGATGTTTTCGAAGATACAAGATCAATCTTAGAGCCAGCTGGTGCTTTATCCATTGCTGGCATGAAAAAAGATATATATGAATCCAATTACATAAATAAAAATATGATTGCTATTGCCTGTGGAGCAAATATGAATTTTGAAAGGCTTAGATTTGTTGCGGAAAGAGCAGCACTTGGTGAGTACAAAGAATCAATGTTTGCAGTTGAAATACCAGAAAAGGCAGGTAGTTTAATTGATTTCTGTAGTTTGTTAAATACTAGAAATTTAACTGAATTTAGTTATAGGATGTCCAACTCAATAAATGCTCAGATTTTTGTAGGCATAGAGGTTAATGGAGTAAATGACAAAGAAAAACTTTTAAATGAATTCAGGAAATCAAATTATCCTTTTATAGATATCAGTAAAGATGAATTATCTAAAAACCATTTAAGACATATGGTAGGTGGGCGACTACCCCAAAAATTTACAAAATTAGACAATTCAAAACATATCGAATTGTTATATAGATTTGAGTTTCCAGAAAGACCGGGAGCATTAATAAATTTTCTAAAAAAAATGAAAACAAATTGGACAATCAGCATATTTCACTATAGAAATCATGGATCTGATGTAGGAAAAATTGTTATAGGAGTGTTAATAGATAATGCTGAAATTAATTACTGGAATAAATTTGTTGAATTTTTAGGATATAAATATTGGGATGAAACTAATAATCCAACATATAAATTGTTCCTTGGTGCATCAGAATAAATATAAGGTAACTTGGGTAAGAGTTAGGTAGAAAAAAATTAATCAAGCTGATCTTATTACTACAAAATCACCAGACATAGACTTGGTTACCAGAGTTGAGGCTGTTCTTTATCTTAAAGGGAGGCCTATATCAAAAAAGAATCTTTCAGAAATTACTAATACAGATATAAATTCAATTGACAATGCATTAAAAGAATTAAAAGAAAAATATTCAAACTCAAAATCAGCAATTGAATTAAATGAAGTTAATAATACGTTTTGTCTAGAATTAAAATCAACACTCAATGAATATGTAGAAGATTTATTACCATCAGAATTAAGGACATCAGAATTAAGGACATTGGCAACAATTGCAATTAAGAAAAAAATATTGCAATCAGATCTAATAGTTTTAAGAGGATCAGGCGCTTATGAACATATAAAGGAATTAATAAATAAAAAATTCATTATTAAACGTAAACAAAAAGATGGAAGATCGTATTGGTTATCATTATCTGAAAAGTTTTTTCAAACTTTTGCTGTCAGCAATGAATATTTATCGCAAATAGGCGGCAATAAAAAGTAAATGTTAGAATAATTAAAACACTGTAAAATAATGTTATCTGAGATTTTTGCTGTATTAGGTCAAACTTTATCAATTTATTCATTTATTTTGATTATTAGAATTTTATTGACATGGTTTCCCGGAATTGATTGGAGCAATGGAATATTATCAGCATTAACATCCATAACAGATCCATACTTAAATATATTTAGAGGAATTATTCCACCTATAGGTGGATTTGATATTTCATCATTATTAGCTTTTCTCCTACTTAATGTTATTCAAAACCTAATTACAAACCTACAATATGCCAGTTTAGGTTATGGTTAATATCAACGATCATCTCCTGACCCAGATATTCTACCTTTAGCCGCTCTTGATTTTAATTTTTCTAAATTTTGTAAGGCAACATCTTCTAAGTTAAAATCAAACTCATTGCAAAGATTAGATAAATACCATAAAACATCACCCAGCTCTTTTTTTATACCATTTTTGGATTCTGCATCAAATATTCCTTTTTTATCTCTAATTACCTTTTTGACTTTTTCTGCAACTTCACCAGCTTCGCCAACTAAACCAAGGGTTGGATATATATTGTTTGATCCTAGATTTGGATATTGAGCTGTCAATCGAGCTTTTTTCTGATAAGTTTTGAAATCCATAGATTAAATAACTAACTTTAGGTATGTTAAATTTATTTATATCTAGCAATATTATTTATATATGTCGAATATTGATTTAAAAAGAAGAACAAAAATTGTAGCAACAATTGGACCAGCTACTCAGTCTGAAGAAGTAATTACTGATCTTATAAAGGCTGGGGTAACAACATTCCGATTAAATTTTTCCCATGGCGATCATAAAGATCATGAAGAAAGGATTAAAACTATAAGAAAAGTTTCTAAAAATCTTGATCTAGATGTAGGAATACTACAAGATCTGCAAGGACCTAAAATAAGACTAGGAAGATTTAAAGATGGTCCCGTTAAAGTAAAAAAAGGAGATAAATTTACATTGACTTCTAACGAAGTTGAATGCACTAAAAGTATTGCAAACGTTACTTATAATAGACTCGCGCAGGAAGTTACCGAAGGCAAAAGAATATTATTAGACGATGGTAAAATTGAAATGATTGTTGAAAAGGTTGACTTACCAAATAATTTATTAAAGTGTAAAGTAACTGTCGGTGGGGTACTTTCTAACAATAAAGGAGTTAATTTTCCAGATGTGCAATTATCGGTAAAAGCTTTAACTGATAAAGATATAGATGATCTTGAATTTGGATTAACCGCTGGAGTAGATTGGATAGCTCTAAGTTTTGTAAGAAACCCCTCAGATATTAATGAAATAAAAAATTTAATAAATAAGAGTGGGCAATCAATACCTGTGATAGCAAAAATTGAAAAATTTGAAGCAATAGATCAAATAGATTCAATACTACCCTTGTGTGATGGAGTTATGGTTGCAAGAGGAGATTTAGGAGTTGAAATGCCAGCGGAGGAAGTTCCACTTTTACAAAAAGAGTTAATAAGGAAAGCTAATACATTTGGGATCCCTATAATCACGGCTACACAAATGCTTGACTCCATGGCATCAAATCCCAGACCAACACGAGCGGAAGTTAGTGATGTGGCTAACGCAATTCTTGATGGGACTGATGCAGTTATGCTCTCAAATGAAACTGCCGTAGGTGACTATCCTGTAGAGGCTGTTGAAACTATGGCTACTATTGCCAGAAGAATTGAAAGAGATTATCCATTAAAAGCAATCGAGAGTAATCTGCCTAGTACTATCCCAAATGCAATAAGTGCTGCAGTAAGCAATATTGCGAGGCAGCTTGACGCTGGAGCAATAATTCCTTTAACTAAATCAGGATCCACAGCACGTAATGTAAGTAAGTTCAGACCACCTACTCCTATCCTTGCCACGACTACTGAGAAGAGTGTCGCAAGAAGATTACAACTTGTGTGGGGAGTGACACCATTATTAGTAAAATCTGACGATAGAACAGCAAGAACATTTAGTATTGCAATGCAAATAGCTCAAGAAATGGGGATTCTTAAGCAAGGAGACTTAGTAGTACAAACTGCTGGAACTTTGACAGGAATAAGTGGATCTACTGACCTTATAAAAGTTGGCCTAGTAAGAAAAGTGATAACCCGAGGAATATCAATTGGAGAAATAGGTGTTACAGGTAAAGCGAGAAATATAGAAACAAGTCTTGATTTATCATTAATAACTCACGGTGAAATATTATTTGTATCTAAGAATCTATTAAAAGATTTACCTTACTCAAAAAAAATCACAGGCATCGTTACTGATGAAACTGTTGATGAATGTTATAAGATTTTTAAAAAAAATAAAATTAAAATATCTTCAATTTGTAATTTATCTACTATTGATAATCAGGTAACAAATGGTGATGTAATAACACTACAACTTAATGAAGGAGTAATTTATATGGGACAGATAGAGGAAGATGAAGAGGCACTAGACAGATATAAATATGTCTAGGAATATATCTTTTAAAGAAGCTTTTAAAATGGCTTGCAAAACATTAGTTTCTAATAAATTGAGAAGTTCCCTTACTATGTTGGGGATAGTTATAGGAAATGCTTCAGTAATAACACTTGTTGGCCTAGGAAGAGGGGCTCAAACTCTAGCTAAAAACCAATTAAGTAACTTAGGGGCGAATGTGTTATTTATAGTTCCAGGGAACAACGATACCCGAAGAAGAGGTATTTCATTTCCTAAAAATCTTGTTTTAGAGGATTCAATTGCAATTAATAATCAAGTCCCGAGTGTTAAAAAAGTTGCTCCACAAATCTCTGCAAATGAAATTGTTCAGTCAAATTCAAAAAGTTTAAATATTTCAATCGCTGGAGTCACACCAGAATTTCTAAAAGTAAGAAGTTTTGAAGTAGATGAAGGTAGATTCATCTCTGAGAGTGATGTTAATTCAGCTAGAAGTTTTGTTGTGATAGGTCCTGATCTAAAAGAAGAATTTTTCAAAGGGAAAAAAGTAATTGGAAAAAAAATAAGAATAAAAGACCATACTTATGAAATAATTGGAATGTTAAAACCGAAGGGCGCTGTTTTCGGTAGTAATCAAGATAAAAATGCATATATCCCACTTACTACAATGGTGAACAGAATTACAGGGAAAGACCCTACATACGGAGTTAGTTTAAGTTTTATAAGTGTAGAGGCAATTAATAAAAACAAAACCAGTGCTGCGAAGTTTCAAATTACAAATTTATTACGTCAAAGACATAACATAATTAGAGACGATGATTTTGCCGTTAGATCTCAAGAAGATGCATTAAGCATAGTCACGAATATTACAAGTGGTCTTACTTTTTTACTAGCAGGTATCGGAGCCGTATCACTAATTGTTGGCGGTATAGGGATAATGAATATAATGCTTGTTTCTGTTAGCGAAAGAACAGAGGAGATTGGTCTTAGAAAGGCAATAGGTGCTAGACAATCAGATATTCTTATTCAATTTTTATTTGAGGCATTAATACTATCTACTATTGGAGGTTTAGTGGGAACAACAACTGGTCTAACAGGCGTATTTCTTTTAGGAGTAATTACTCCATTACCCGCCTCTGTTGGATTAACAACAACTTTTTCTACAATGATAATTTCAGGTTCAATAGGACTTATCTTTGGAGTATTACCAGCAAAAAGAGCATCAAAATTAGATCCGATTGTCGCTCTAAGAAGTTTGTAAAACTAATTTATATATGCTCAATTTTAATAAAATTATTGAGGTACTTACAAGTCTACAAATTATTATAATTTCTACTTTTATTCCCTTCAGCATATCTCTACCATTCACAAATAAACTTAATCAGATATTAGATATACCTATGTCTTTGCAAATACCATCAATTATAATAATTACCTTAATTTTCAAGCGTGAGGTTGTAATAATATCATATAGTATCTATCTATTAATAGGTTTATTCTTTTTACCAATATTTCAAAATGGTGGATCAGTAGGCTATATTCTAACTCCAAACTTTGGATACTTATTAGGTATATATCCTTTAATTAATATTATTAATAAAGTAAATAAAATAAATAGGAAAATTCATTATTATGATCTATTGCGATATGGAGTATTAGGAATATGTAGTACGCATATTATAGGTATCATTTATAGTTCCATTCAAATATTATATTTTAAACAACCAGATACATTGATATATAATATTTCAAAATACTCATTTGGAAAGTTTTTTTACCACTTACTAATGCTAATACCGATAACTTTATTAAGTAAATTTCTTAATATTAAATATAGAAATAAAAAATAATGATAAATATTATATATAATAGATTTTATTTTATTTTATTAAGTACATTAGTTTTTCTGTCTGATCAATACGCAAAAATTTTTGTTAGTACAAATTTTAAATCATTAATAAATAAAAGCTTTTTAATTTTTAGTCTTGATTATGTAAAAAATTTCGGAGCTGCTTTCAATCTATTTAGTGGTAATAGGATTTTCTTATCACTTATAAGCATAATAATTACTATACTACTTATATATTTTATTTTAAATAAAAAAAATATTAGTAATTTAGAATTACTAAGTTTTAGCTTTATATTAGGCGGTACATTAGGAAATGGAATAGATAGAATAAATAAGGGATATGTTATAGACTATATAAATTTAAACTTTATAAATTTTCCTGTATTTAATATTGCAGATATTTCAATTAATATTGGCCTCATATTAATTATATATAGTTTTATTAAATTCAAAAGATAATAATGTATAAGTTTATATTTAAATACTATAAATACTTATTTATTTTAATATTTATTTATTTTCTATTATCCTTACTTAGAAATATTTTTAATCTATATTTCTTTATGATTTTACTTATTATTTTATCGTATTTTTATAATAAAAATAAAAAAGTATTTAAAAAAGTTGTATATAAGATTATTTTTAATAATAAGAAAAATATTCCGTTCAAGAATAATTATGGTGCTGCAATAAATATTCTTGAAAGTATAGAAGAAATTAATAAAAAAATATCTAATAAAGTAGAGTCAGAGTTATTAATATACGAAAAAAATAAATTAACAGAACAATTAAAATATGGAGATTACAATGTTATTTTATTTGGAGCTGGATCCTCTGGAAAAACATCAATAGCAAGAGCATTATTAAAAAACTTAATTGGAAAAATTTCGCCAACAATTGGAACCACAAAAAATATTGCAAGTTATAAAATCAGAATCCCAATTCTAAAAAGAAATATAAATATAATTGATACTCCAGGCTTATTTGAGGCATCAATAGATGGAGAAAAAAGAGAAAAATCTACAATAATTGAGGCATCAAAATCAGATCTTATCCTTTTTGTTTTAGATCAGGACATTAATAAGTTTGAACTATATTTAATTAGAGAATTACTAGAGTTGAGAAAAAAAATAATAATTGTACTAAATAAATGTGATTTAAGATCAGAGAAACAAAATAATAATATTAAAGAAAATATTATTTCAATGACATCCTCAAAAAAAATAAAAATCTCAGTAGTAAAAACCATTGCTTCAAATAATTTATCTCCAAACCATTCATTAGGCTCAATAGATGTTAGTAATTTATTTAAAGAAGTAATAGAAACCCTTGATGAGAACGGAGAAGAGTTATTAGCTGATAATATTCTTTTTAGATGTAATAAATTAGGTCTAATTAGTAAAAAAGTAATTTCTGAACAAAGAGAGTCAAGTGCTATAAGGGTAATAAATAAATATACTTGGATAACCGGAGGAGTAATACTGGTTAACCCTTTGCCTGTTGTTGATTTTATAACAACAACATCTGTAAATGTTCAAATGATCCTTGAGATTTCAAAAATATATAATGTCAGGCTAAGTAAAATTGAAGCAGTTGATTTATCAAAATCATTAATAACTACACTTGCCAAACTAGGAATATTAAAAGGGGGTTTGAATGTTATTACAACTGCATTATCTTCTAATTTTACTACCATCTATATTTCAAAATCAATACAATCTTTAACCTCATGTTGGTTAATAAAAATAGTTGGTTTATCAATAATTGAATATTTTAAAAATGGACAAAATTGGGGAGATGCCGGGATTCAAGAAGTTATTGATGATATTTACAAATTAAATAAACGTGAACAATTTTTAAATAAATTTATTAAAGAAGCAATTAATAAAATCAACATTAAAGAAGATAATCAATCTCAAAGAAAACTACCGCCATATTTTCAGAAAGATTAGTTATTTGTTCATTTAATAACGATCTAAAATCAAAAACTGTTATTAAGAGTAAGTACATAATACATATTATTATTGAAATAAAACCCGTAATGATCGCTATAAATTTTGATCTGCTAATATTCATAAGTTTTAATGAAGTAATTTCAAGAGTTCTTTGATATGAGTTCTATCAGTATTGAAATTCCCTAACACTGCTCTTAAAAAATATCTATTTTTAATAAGAGGTCTAGAAAGCATAAAATTATTTTTCATAAGACTTATTCTTTTATCTAAAGTCCATGCATCTGATTCATTTTTATTCATACTTTTTGGTAGAAATGAAACTATATGCAAGGGACCTGAACATAATTCATATTGTTCTTTACTTAAATTATCTTCAAAAAATTTCCTTTTCTCAATGGACGAACTTAAGACATCCTCTATGCCTTTCATTCCAAGATATCTTAAACCTAACCAAAGTTTTATAATTTCAGCAGGTCTAGATCCTTGAATTCCAAGTTCACCTCTATTTAAAAAATTATCTTCAGAAGAAATATAAGGTAATCCTGTAGCAAAGGTATTCTTAAGTACTTCTATATCTGAGACTAATAATATAGATGAAGTTTTTGCAATCCCAAGAATTTTCTGAGGATTAATAGTTATTGAATTAGCAAAATTAACATGACTAATTCCATTAATTGGGATTTTAGTAATCGCAAAAATACCACCAATAGAACCATCAATATGTAGCCAAATATTTCTCTCTTTACAAATTCTGCTTATCTTCTCAATAGGATCTATTGCTCCACGTATTGTTGTGCCAAGAGTAGCAACTATGGAAAATATTTTTTTACCTTCCCTATAACATTTATCAATAATCTTTTTGAGATCAATAATATCCATACAACCATCATTATCTGTTTTGACCTTTATTAGATTGTTTTTGTCTAAACCCATAATTAAGGTACATTTTATGAATGATGAATGGGCATCTTCACTAATTAAAAAAACAGCGTTATGATCTGATGCAAGTCCAGCTTGATTCCGTGCGGCCACTAATGCATTTAAATTACTTAAAGTCCCACCGCTTGCTGCTATCCCTCCAGAAGATTCAGTAAAGCCAATTTTTTTTGAGAACCATTTACAAATTGATTCCTCAAGAAGAGAAATACTTGGTGATAGTTCATGTGCGAGAAGATTATTATTTAAGCTAGCAGCTATTAAATCTCCCAAAATAGAGATAATCAGAGGTGGGGGATCGAGGTGTGCTAGTGATCCTGGGTGTACTGGATTAAAAGAGCTATAAATGAGACTTTCAATCTCAGAGAATAATACATCTGTTGACTTTCCAGTTTCATCTGGAACTGAACACTTGAAATTATTATCTATTGGTAAAGGGCCTAATTTTTCAGCATTTGAAAACCAATTGCAAATAACTTTGGAGGTTTTATTGAGAAGAGCAATAAAACTATCGTTACTTCCTGAATATGTAGGGAATAGTTTTTCTTTTTTATTAATTGAATCTACAGTCATTCTATAAAAAATTTATTTAAGTAATTTATGATATTTATAAATGGGAATTACTACTAATAATAATGAATCATGATTTTGAAATTCAACATAGAGAAATTACTAATATAGATTATATTAAATGGATGAGATCTATTTTAAGAAGATCAGATGAAGTCGGGAAAGTGGAATTACCAATAACGGCATTTATAATAGATGAGAGAGGAAGATGTATTGGAAGAGGAAGTAATAAAAGAGAAACTAATAATGATCCTTTAGGTCATGCTGAACTAATAGCACTTAGGCAAGCGTCTTGGATTAAAAATGATTGGCGATTTAATGAATGCAGCATTATTGTTAATTTAGAACCTTGTACAATGTGTGCGGCAGCGTTAGTTCAAGCAAGAATGGGGAATGTTATATATGGTGCTGAAGATCATAAGAGAGGTGGTTTCGGAGGTACTATTGATCTATCTAAACACGAAAGCGCTCATCATAAAATGAATGTCATACGGGGAATATTAGATAAGGATTGCGAAAATAGAATAAAGATTTGGTTTAAAAAGTTGAGGAATCAAAAATAGTAAATTTCTTTAATTCAGTATCGAATAAATTTAATAATCGATCAACATTTTCATCACTTGAATTAAATCCCATTAAACCAATACGCCATACTTTGCCTGATAAAGAACCTAAACCATTTCCTATCTCGATACCAAAATTTTTTAATAAATGATTCCTAAATGCGTCGCCGTCAACTCTAGAAGGAATTTTTACTGTTGTAAGCGTAGGTAATCTATTTTCGCTAGAAACATGTAGTTCCATTCCTAAAGATTCTAAACCTTTCCATAATTTAATTGCATTAGAATTATGTCTTTCCCATATATTTTTCAAACCTTCATTGGCTATCAATCTCAACCCCTCTCTTATTGCAAAATTCATATTAACAGGTGCTGTGTGGTGATAAACCCGATCAGAGCCCCAATATTTATTCAATAAAGATAAATCTAAATACCAATTTGGAACTTTAGAAGATCTTGAACTAAGTTTATCTTCAGCTCTTTTATTCATTGTAAAAGGGCTTAATCCAGGAGGGCAGCTTAGACCTTTTTGGCTGCAACTATAAGCAAGGTCAATTTTCCATTTATCAATATAAAGTTCTAGCGCTCCTAAAGATGTAACTGCATCAACCAGGAACAAGCAATTATTTTCTCTGCATAAATCTCCAATGCCTTCAAGAGGTTGCAATACTCCAGTAGATGTTTCAGCATGAACAATAGCAAAAATGGCTGGTTTATTTGTTTCGATTTCATATTTAATCTCTTCAAAAGTAAAAGCTTCACCCCATTCTTTATCAATTACAGATACTTCTGCTTTATATCTGGATGCCATATCTACCAAACGATCCCCAAAATATCCTTTTCTTGCAATAAGAATTTTTTCACCTGGTTCAATAAAATTTGCTATCGAGGCTTCCATAGCTGCGCTGCCAGTACCACTCATTGGTAAAGTTATTCGATTATTACACTGCCATGTATATCTCAGTAATTTTTGAACATCAGACATTAATTCTATGTAAGCATCATCTAAATGCCCTATTGGATTAAGTGATAAAGCCTTTAGAACTTCAGGATGAGCATTTGAAGGACCAGGTCCTAATAAAAGTCTTGAAGGAACGTAAGTTTTACCCAGGAGAGGTAAATTCTCTTCATTTATAGTTGAAATGAGTTTTGTTTCAGTCAAAACCTTTTATAGTGTTACTTTTAAATTAAACTAAATTCTCCATTAAAGCGATGAATGTTTAAAGAAATTCATTCAATCTAAATATTTAAGCTAACAATTAGTAAACATATAACTTGAAACACTCAAAGAACTAAGCAAGTGTTGAAAAAAGTTATCGTTGATACATAATTAGATTCATCAACTTACTAATTTTATTTCAAGTATATAAAAAGCAATGGCTAAGTCTCCCCAAGATGTTCTAAGTCAAATCAAGGATGAAGGAATTGAACTCATCGATCTAAAATTCACAGACATTCATGGAAAATGGCAACATCTAACTTTGACATCGGACATGATAGAGGAAGAATCATTCACTGAAGGTTTAGCCTTTGATGGATCTTCAATAAGAGGTTGGAAAGCTATTAATGCATCAGATATGTCAATGGTGCCTGATTCTAGTACTGCATGGATTGATCCTTTTTATAAACATAAAACCTTAAGCATGATTTGCTCTATTCAAGAGCCAAGAAGTGGGGCTCCATATGATAGATGTCCAAGATCATTAGCACAAAAGGCACTAAGTTATCTAGATTCCACGGGGATAGCAGATACTGCTTTTTTTGGACCAGAGCCAGAATTCTTTTTATTTGATGACGTCAGATATGATTCAAAGGAGGGAGGGTGCTTTTATAGTGTAGATACTAACGAAGCTCCTTGGAATACTGGAAGAACAGAAGAAGGTGGGAACTTAGGATATAAAATTCAATATAAAGAAGGATATTTTCCAGTAGCACCTAATGACACTGCACAAGATATAAGATCTGAAATGTTATTACTAATGGGTGAATTAGGCATTCCAACTGAGAAGCATCACCATGAAGTAGCCGGAGCAGGACAACATGAACTTGGAATGAAATTTGATTCCCTAATTAATGCTGCTGATAATGTAATGACATATAAATATGTTGTAAGAAACGTAGCCAAAAAATACGGCAAAACTGCCACCTTTATGCCAAAACCTGTTTTTAACGATAATGGAACAGGTATGCATGTTCATCAAAGTTTGTGGAAAAGTGGTCAACCTTTATTTTTTGGTGAAGGTTCATATGCAAATCTATCTCAAACAGCAAGATGGTATATCGGAGGTATTTTGAAGCACGCTCCATCATTCCTTGCATTTACTAATCCAACTACTAATAGCTATAAAAGATTAGTTCCAGGTTTTGAAGCGCCAGTAAATTTAGTTTATTCTGAAGGAAATCGCTCGGCAGCTGTAAGAATCCCTTTAACAGGACCTAGTCCAAAAGCTAAAAGATTAGAATTTAGATCAGGAGATGCACTTGCTAACCCTTATTTAGCATTTTCTGTAATGATGTTAGCTGGCATTGATGGTATTAAAAATCAAATAGATCCTGGTGATGGAGTAGATGTGGATCTATTTGAATTACCAGCCGAAGAGCTCGCAAAAATAGATACAGTTCCCTCATCTCTAAACGACTCATTAAATGCGCTTAAAACAGACAAAGACTATTTATTAGCTGGAGGAGTATTCACAGAAGATTTCATAGATAATTTCATTGATATTAAGTATGAAGAGGTCCAACAATTAAGACAGAGACCTCATCCTCATGAATTTTTCATGTACTATGACGCTTAAATCGCAGATAAACATTTAAGCATTTTTTAAAATGTCATTTTGAGAATTATCACAAATAATTCTCAAATTGATTTTTTTTTTGTTGAAATATAGTTAAGTAGTAAAAAAAATGTCAAGAGAACCAATTTCAAAAATCGCTTATAAAACACTTCAACAGGGAAAAAGTATTGCTGGACTAGCTCATAAGGAATTAAGTACAAGGATCATGAATTTTATTCTTCCTGACAATAAATTTGGCAATTTAGATATAGATAAAAAGCTCTTGGTTGATATTCAAAATTCAATGGATCGTCTCAGAGAAGAGGATTGGGATGATGCTGAAAAAAATATTTATCCTCAAAAATTACTATTTGATGAACCTTGGCTAAGATATTTGACCCAATATCCAAAAATTTGGTTAGATATGCCAAACACATGGGACAGAAGAAGAAAACAAAATTATAATGATCTTCCTAAAAATATTGATAATGAGAACTACCCAAAATATTATTTAAGAAACTTTCATCATCAGACAGACGGATATTTATCAGATTTTTCAGCAAGTATTTATGATTTGCAAGTAGAAATTCTTTTTAACGGAAGTGCCGATGCTATGAGGAGAAGAATAATTAAACCACTTAAGGAAGGTTTAAATAATTTTAGCAGTCGAAAAAAAAGTTCTTTAAACATACTAGATGTTGCTACAGGTTCCGGTAGAACACTTAAACAGTTGAGAGGGGCATTTCCTAAAGAAAAGATAATGGGATTAGATTTGTCTGGATCCTACTTAAAGGAAGCCAGCAGATTTATTTCAAATTTAGATGGTGATTTAATTGAATTAATTAAAGGTAACGCTGAAGAATTACCATTCGAAGAAAATACCCTCCAAGGAATTACATGTGTTTATTTATTTCATGAATTACCTAGAACTGTAAGAGAGAATGTCTTAAAAGAATTTTTTAGAGTACTTGAACCGGGTGGCAGTTTAATACTGGCTGATTCGATACAAGTAAGTGATTCTCCTGATTTTATAAAGATAATGGAAAATTTCTATAAATCATTTCATGAACCATTTTATTGTGATTACATCAAAGAAGACATAACTACTAAAATAAAAGAAATTGGTTTTAACAATGTAAAATCAAATTCTTTTTTCATGACTAAAGTATGGTCTGCTATAAAATAGAGAGATAATATAAAATTGCCATGAATAACTGGGACGAAGATATTATAGAACTTGCACAAAAATTGAATTCTAAACTAAAAATTAATCATATTGATTGGCACAAACTTAAGGGAAAAAAAATAAATAGATCGGCAGAACTAATCTCAGCCGCTTTATGCCAACTACTAATTTCAGAGAATGAAAAAGATACCATAAATTATTTGGAAGAAAGTATAAAATGGCTTAAAGGAATTAATATAGATAAACCCTGTCCAAGTAAAAACTCATCTCTTTAATGCCAATTGGAGTCGGTTACCTTTATTACTCCATCTAATATCATCAAAACATTCGTTTATGATATATAGACCACGCCCATTCAACGCACTAAGTTTTTCAGGCAATTTATAAATTCTTTTTTTTATTTCTAACCCATTACCTTGATCTTGAATCTGCCAAACGCACCAGTTAGGAGTAATAATTCTTCGAACTCTGATTGATTTTTTAGGATCTAATTTATTGCCATGGGTAACAGCATTTATAAGAGCTTCATGCAAACCAAGTCTTGTTCGATATGAATATTGCGAAGTCTTTAAGGGTTCTAACAATAAATCGACAAAATCATTTAGTTGTATTGATGAGTCTAATTCAAAATTAGACCAGTTAATTGTTGGCCTATATAGTAAGTTTGTAATAAAATTCAAAAGAATTTTGCCCTGAAAAAAGGACATAACTTTGTGACTATATTAATCACATATTAACTTATCAAAGAGCTCAAGATCAAAGAATATTATTATGCCTCAAAGAAATTGCTGGATGCCTTAGTATCGAGTCCATAAGTCTAACGCCTCTTAGTTGATTTATTAATGGCATGTGTCCATCAGGTGCATCTAAAGACCAGCTAAACGAACCTGGATATCTAGTCCAATATCCATCTTTTTTCCACCCTATCTTTGGCCATAACAATTCATATTTTTTTTCAACTGACTTCAGAATTTTTGCCTGTATTGAGAAACCAAACCTACCATTTGAATAAATACTCCATAATCTATCTATAGTTTGAAGATCAGTGCCAGACATACTATTAACCTCACTATAAAAAACATATCCACGATTTACAGCGAGCTTTCCAGCAAGTTGTCTTAAATATGAACTTGTTAATCTATCAGCCTCCTCAAAATTTTGTTCTAATAATTTCAACTGGAGTTCTTCATAATTAATATTTTTATCTGAATAGGTAACAAACCAATTATTGTATTTTTTATCTTTAAAAAAAAGTGGTTTATGTTTTTTTAATACTTGTAATAACCAACCAGCTGCCCAATCATCACCTTCTTGATCAAAATCATCAAATATTTTTGTACCAAACACAAATAAATTATCAACTTCTGATTCAATTTCTGATAATAATTTTAGTCTTTTTCGTTGATTAGATTCAACAAATTTTTTAACTAAAGCTAATGTACTCTTATAATGGTAATCTTGATCTTTGTTTTTCATTTCTAATAAACTCATCTAATATTTAAACCATCTATGTACTCCAAAAGAGAAGAACTAGAGAAATTTAGGAAGCGTAACGGACCACTTATCGATGTTAGAAGTCCCGGAGAATATTATAAAGGAAATATGCCAAATTCTATAAATATTCCGTTATTTGATAATGAAGAGAGATCAATAGTAGGAACTATATATAAAAAGCATGGAAGAGAAAAAGCAGTAATTCAAGGTTTGGAATTTATAGCTGAGAAAATAGAAACTATTGTGAATAAATTATTTGAGACTATTAATGATTATAATTCTAAAAATTATATTTCAAAATTAGAAGAGCCTACTTTAAAAATTTACTGTGCTAGAGGTGGAATGAGGTCTCAAAGTATATCTTGGCTTTTAGAAAAATACAATCAGAGAAGCGTTATATTGGAAAATGGTTATAAAAGATATAGAAAATGGATTTTAGAAAGCTTTAATCAAGAGTGGAAAATAATTGTTATTGGAGGTAAAACCGGTACAGGGAAAACTAAATTATTAAAATTACTTGATAAAAACAATTATCAAATAATTGATTTAGAAGGGTTAGCTTGCCATAGGGGAAGTACTTTTGGAGGCCTAGGAATGAGAGAACAACCTTCAAATGAACAATTTGAAAATAAAATAGCAGAGGAGCTAAAAGGATTTAAAAAAAACAATAAAATATTCGTTGAAGCAGAAAGTTCAAATATTGGAAAATGTAAAATCCCTCATGAGTTTTTTAATCAAATGAAAACAGCAGAAAGAATTGAGATCAAAAAAAGTGAATCAAATCGTTTAGAAGAATTAATACAAACATATAGTATCTTCCAAGAAAAAGACCTTATAGAAGCAGTTTTAAGAATAAAAAAAAGACTAGGTCCACAAAGAACAAAAAATGCAATTGAGTCAATAAAAATTAAAGATTGGAAATCAGTTTGCAAATCTGTTTTAGAATATTATGATAAATGCTATGAATATGAAAAAACTGGTAAAAACAATATAAAAGTAATTGACATGACTGATATATTTGACGATCAAAAAACTTTGAGATTAATAAAAGAATTTATGAAATTCTAAATTTTAACGAAATTTGCTTTTATTATCTACAATATGAAATTAACCCCTAATTATTATGGCAGCAAATAACTTAGCAAAGATTCAATTTTATGAAGGAACTAATGAACCAGTGGTGCCTGAGATTAGATTAACAAGAGGTAATGATGGAACTACTGGACAAGCTATATTTATATTCGAAAAACCTCAGGCATTATCTTCAATAACTGAGGGAGAAATTACAGGTATGAGAATGATTGATTCTGAGGGAGAAATCATGACAAGAGAAGTTAAAGTTAAATTTGTAGATGGTGAACCAATGTATTTAGAAGGTACATATATTTGGAAAACTAAATCTGATTTTGATAGATTCATGAGATTTGCGAATAGTTATGCCAAATCAAATGGTTTAGGATATTCTGAAAAGAAGTAAGTAGATTGTAAAAGTTGAGTAGTTCCTTCTATTTTAAATTTGCAGTAGTAATAATATCCTTTTTAATAGTATGGACATTAAGAGATTTCCTGCTTCTAATAATTTGTTCGTTAGTAATATCGAATGTAGTTAGTAATTTATGTAATCAAATACAATCCATTTTAAAACTACCAAGATTCTTTTCTTTATTAATTGTTATATTCGGAATATCATTCATAATATTTATTATTTCTATTCTTGTCTTACCTCCTTTCGTAAGAGAATTTAATGAGATTTTAATAGACATTCCAAATGGGTTATCAAAAATTAATGTATTAATCAACTCTAACCTTAATAAATTTAACGATTTACTTTATGGTGAAGAATCTGAGAATGTAGTTGACATATTTAGCCTTGTTAACGATGTAGTTCCAATTCCAGATGGAGCTACTATTGCCAAGGCGATTCAAGAAAGTTTTGTAAATATAATTAATTTAGCTGGAAACCTCGGGACTGGGCTGATAAGAATAATCTTTGTTTTAGTTGTAAGTTTTATGATATCAATTGAACCAAAAGCTTATAAAGAAGGAGTGCTCCTTATTGTTCCCAAAGTTTATAGAAATAAATCCAGAATTATATTGGACAAGTGTAATGTTGCATTAACAAATTGGACTTTTTCTATAGTTATAAGTTCATTATCTGTAGGTTTATTATCATTAATTGTTTTATCAATCTTAGATGTTAAATATGTAGTATCAAATGCAATTATTGCTATGACCTTAAACATAATTCCTAACATCGGACCTGTTTTAAGTGGAATATTTCCAGTTTCAATAGCACTTTTAGACAATTTTTGGAAACCAGTAGCTGTTTTTGGTGCCTACATAATCATTCAGAATATAGAAAGTTATGTCATCATGCCTTTTATTTTGAAGAAAAAAACAAATTTACTTCCTGGGTTAACATTAATATCTCAATTTGGACTTACTTTCATCTTTGGACCTTTAGGTTTAGTCTTATCTTTGCCAATTGCGGTTGTAACACAAGTTTTAATCAAAGAGATCATTAATGAAAATTAAGTAATTTCAGTTGTTTAATTTCCTATATAAATATGGATAAGAAAAAAGAATAAAGAAAGAGAGAGGATGTTTAGATAATGAAAAAAATAAAGAATTAAAGGTAAAATGATCACTTAGAATTTTTAATTCTGTAGATAGATCTATTAAAACCAACGAGAATAATAAAATTAAATAGTAATTTATTTTCATTAATTTGAAACTTTCATTTAATCTTTAATTAGAAAAGAAGGTGCTAATAGGATACTTGAATAACTCCCAATTAGAATTCCCAGTGACAAGGATACAGAAAACCAAAAGAGTGAATATGAACCAAAAATCATAAGTGTTAGTAGTGGTATTAATGTTGTAATGCTAGTGAAGAGTGTTCTTCGAAAAGATTCATTAACAGAAATTTGGATTGTGTTGTTAAAATCCTCTGGGTTTTGTTTTAAATTTTCCCTAATCCTATCAAAAATGACAACCGTATCATTAACAGAATAGCCAGCTATTGTTAATAAAGAAACTGCAAACAGACTATTTACCTCAATTGAGACAAGTACACCTAACCAAGAAAAAATGCCAAAAACAATAAATAAATCATGGAATAAAGCTAATAAAGCAAACAATGCATATTTCTTATCAAATCGAATAGAGATATATAAAGATATTGCAAATAAAGAAACTAATAAGGAGGTTGCACAATTGATAAGTAGTTTTTTACCTAGTTTTGGACCTATAATTCTCGAGTTTTTACTTTCATAATTTAAAGGACCTAAAACTTCATCAACATTAGAAATTAAATAATTTGATTCCTCTATTGTTAAATAAGGAGTCCGAATCGAAATTAAACTATTATTATTTTGAATTTGTAATTTAATATTATTTAAGAGTTTTTTATTATTAGAAAATTTTTTAAGTTTTTCAATAACTAAATCTGGTGAGATATTTTTACATTCTTTTTCACAAATCCTTTCAATTCTTAATTCATTACCGCCAATAAAATCCATTCCAAGATTAATAGGTTTTTTAAATGAAGTATTAAAAGTTGAATATATAATTCCTATTAAACTTAACAATATAAGAAAAGATGAAAATCCAAATATATTATTTTTATTTTTAATTAAGTTAAAATTAAATGAAGCCATGAACTAAATAATTAATAATTTAAATTAGAGGGGATTAGACCTATTTAAATACAGATTTTTTTGTCTTAAAGATTGATAAGTAGTCAAAAATCTTAAAATTGTTTTGGAGCAATTTAATGAGGTAAATAAACTTATCACAACACCAATGCCAAGTGTTGCAGCAAATCCTTTTACAAAATTAGTTCCTAAGAAAAACAAAACTAAACAACTTACAAGGGTTGTAATATGACCATCGATAATGGATGAATTAGCTCTTAGGAATCCACTATCAATTGATCTTATAAGAGTATTACCATTTAAAAGTTCTTCTCTAATCCTTTCAAAAATTAAAACATTTGCATCTACGGCCATACCAATACTTAAAATTAATCCAGCAATTCCTGGTAATGTTAAAGTCACGGGGATTAAAGAATAAAGAGCTAAGTTGAAAAACCCGTAAAAAATTAACGAAATTACAGAAACAAATCCAAGAATTCTATAATTAAAAATCATAAATATTCCAACAAACATCAATCCACAAATAGCGGCATAAAGACTCTTCAAAATATTTTTCGATCCAAGTAAAGGACCTATTGTATTAGTTTCAACAATTTCAATAGGTAAAGGCAAAGAACCACCTTTGAGTTGAACTTCTAGTTCTCTGGCGTTCTCAGCTGAAAAATTTCCACTTATAGTTGCTGACCCACCCGTGATGCCAGTATTTATAAATTGACTTCCCACACTAGCTTCGCTGATAGATTCCCCATCAAGAACAATTGACAAAAGTTGATCAGTACCTGCTATCGATTTAGTAATTTCCGCAAATTTGTCACCACCTTCACTACTAAAGGATAATAAAACCTCCCAATTGTTATTAGTTTGCTCTTGCCTTCTACCAGCATTTACTAAATCTTTTCCTGATAAATCTGTTTTGTTGAACAGATTTACAATTTCATTACTTATAAATTTTTTAGTATCGACCAATCTATCAAATAATTGCTGATTTTTAGAAGAATAATTAATATCCTTTTCTAATTCAGTTAGATTATCATAAAAGTTTAAAGAAATATCTACATTTCTTTTATTATCAATATTGAATTGATCGATCAAATCGTTTATTTTTATCCTCTGTATTTGAAGATTATTTAGTTCAGATATTGTGTTTTCTTTTTGAGTTCTAAATTCTAATAAAGCAGTTTTACCTAATATCCTTGAAGCTGATAAAGGGTTTTGCTCTCCTGGTAACTCTAAAATTAATTGATCTCGTCCTAAGGTTTGTAAATTAGACTCTGCCACTCCTAAATTATTTACACGTTTATCTAAAACTGCATTGACAGCCTCTAACTCTTCTTTTGTAACTTTCCCATCCTCTTTAACTAATTGAAGAGTTAGTTGAGAACCTCCTTTTAAATCTAGACCTAATTGTAATGGGAAATTAATTAATAAATAAATAGATAAAGTCAGTAAGAAAATAATAAAAAAAAACCAACCTTGCCTTTTTTTCATTTCTTAAATACTCCCATTGATTATTTCTTCTACTTTTTCGACTATTTGATGCGGTTGAATTATTGTTAAATTTTCTAAATTACCATTATAAGGAGTAGGAATATCCTGACTAGATAATCTTATAGGTCTATGATCAAGATCATCAAAACATTCTTCTGTAATCAAAGCAATCAATTCTGCTCCAATTCCTCCAGTTTTCATACATTCTTCTACAATAATTACATTATTAGTTTTTTTAATAGATTTCGAAATTGTTTTCATATCAAAAGGTTTTAAACTTATCAGATCTATTAATTCGACATCGATATTCTTCTTATCTAACTCTTCAATAGCTTTTAAACAATGATGTCTCATTCTTGAATAGGTAAGAATCGTAATATCTTTCCCCTCTTTGACTATGTCAGCTTGATCTAAAGAACAGATATAATCTCCCTCAGGCAATTCCTCAGATAAATTGTATAAAAGGACATGTTCAAAAAATAAAACGGGATTATT
The DNA here is from genome assembly GCF_000015665.1 of Prochlorococcus marinus str. MIT 9515. Classification (NCBI taxonomy): domain Bacteria; kingdom Bacillati; phylum Cyanobacteriota; class Cyanophyceae; order Synechococcales; family Prochlorococcaceae; genus Prochlorococcus; species Prochlorococcus marinus. The sequence goes on from NC_008817.1 coordinate 907,339, forward strand.
GTCCCTTATAGCAGCTTTCATTAATCCTTTTGCATTTGTGGGGGTACTACAAGCAACTATCTTGATCCCAGGAACTGCGTGAAAGTAAGCCTCTAATCTTTGACTATGTTCAGCGCCTAGTTGTCTCCCAACACCGCCAGGGCCACGAACAACTGCAGGTATTTTATAATTGCCCCCACTTGTATATCTGAGCATGCCCATATTATTAGAAATTTGATTAAAGGCTAATAGTAGAAATCCCATGTTCATACCTTCCACTATCGGTCTTAATCCTGTCATTGCAGCACCAACTGCCATCCCCGTAAAACTATTTTCGGCAATTGGAGTATCTAAAACTCTTAATTCGCCATATTTTTCATATAGATCTTTAGTGACTTTATAAGAACCACCATATTGGCCTACATCTTCTCCCATAACGCAAACGTTTACATCATTTGCCATCTCTTCATCAATTGCTTCTTTCAAAGCATTAAATAATAAAGTACTAGCCACGAGTAATTCCCTAATTGATCATATATATAAATTTATACCATCAAGGTTAAATTAGCCTCCTTCTACAAAAGTTATAAGTAGTAATATTGACAAAATCATGCCGGGAGACAGCAAAAGTATTAACAGGCCTAAGTCATGAACAGACATTAAAAAACATTAGTTTTATTTATAATATTATTAATTTATTTTTTTTTAACCAAAAAACTTCGAATAAATACAATAAAAAGACCTAAACCTATAAAAGCAAAGGAAAAGGTTAATAAGAAAGACAAACCAATAATTAATGTATTAATGCTAGAAGATATACTTTGTACGATTTCGGATGTATTGGATGGTTTGTGAATTGCAAAATAAATTGCAATTTTATTACTTATAAAATAAAAAAATAGACAAAGAAGAAAACTTGTTAATGAACCAGTTATAAAACTTAAGGGGCCTTTTTCAGGGATATTTTGATTTTTAATAACATCGTTAATATTGGATGATTTTTCATTATTCATTTTCTATAGAAAAAAAAGGTTTTTACAAAAAGGTTATGCCACTATTAATTAATTTACAGACCCACGCTTCAAATCCATTATTATTAAACATTTTATGATTTTGTTCAAAAACTTCATTAGCCTTATTTATATCTTTAAAAAGAGCAAAACATGTTGGGCCAGATCCACTCATTGAAAAAGATAAACAATTTTGCAAATTTGAGAGAAGATATAATGCCTTCTTTACAGAATCATTTTCTTTTTCAACGATAATTTGTAAATCATTTTTTACTTTTATAATCTGATTTGAAGAATTAAGATCATTAAATCCGTTTATTCTCAAATCATTTCTGATATCATTTGTTTTTTCAGATTCAGTTAAAAAATTTGAGCAATATTCCTTACTATATTTTTTGTAAGTATCTGCAGTTGAGATTGAAATATTTGGATTTTTTAAGAGTATTACGCCATAATCAAATTTAGAATTATAATTTTCAAGAATTTCTCCCCTTCCAAAACAAAATTGGCATCCTCCGTTTATAAAAAAAGGTACATCTGATCCTAGTTTTGAGGAAAGTGAAAGCATAGTTTCGTTATCAAGATCCAAATCCCATAATTTATTAAGTCCAATTATTGTTGCGGCTGCATTGCTGGAACCTCCAGCTAAACCAGCACCAATAGGAATATTTTTTTTAAGAAAGATATTAGCTCCTAAATCTTTTTTTTTTGATATATCTTTTACATAATTTGCTGCTTTTATTATTAAGTTATCATCCTTGAGACTTAAATCTTTGTTATTAGACTTTAATTCAATATCACCTATTTGATTATTCTCAAATTCTATATAGTCAAAAAGATCAATATTCTGCATTATCATTGCTAATTCATGATATCCATCCTCTCTTTTTCCGATAATTTCAAGATGGAGGTTTATCTTCGCAGGTGATTTCACACAAATTTTAGTTGTAGATAATTTTGTCATTTTACTAATTCTTATTTGTTATTTTAATACATCCCTCTGCAAGCTTAATCCATTTATTAATTGAAATATCTTGAGGTCTTGAATTAAAGCATATTTCAGATAATTCAGCTAATTTCTTAATCTCATCCTCTGAGAGGATTGAATTAAGAGTATTTCTAATCATTTTTCTTCTTGAATTAAATGAAATTTGAAGAAGTTTATCTATATATCTCTCTAGTTTAATATCTAATCGTTTCTCAGGCCTCAATGGTTCAAAAACAACCAAAGAAGAAAATACTTTTGGAGGTGGGTTAAAAGATGATGGAGGCACATCGCATATTCTTTTTATGTTAGAGATAAGTTGCATCCTCACACTCATAGCTCCTGCATTCTTACTACTTTCTTTAGATAAAATCCTATCCACAACATCCTTCTGCATTAAGAAAATTATTTTCTTGTAATTATTCTTACTAACTATTCCTAATCTTCCAATAAAAATATCCAATATTGGACCTGTAATATTATAAGGAATATTTGCAATCACTTTTGTAATTTTTTTATTTATGGAGTCAAGATTTGTTGAAAGGATATCGCCTTGTTGAAGTGAAAACTTTTTATCATTTCTAAATTTATTATTTAAAAGGTCAATTAAATCTTTATCCAATTCGACGGCATGTAATCTACTAATTTTTGAATCTAACAATTTCGATGTTAAAGCCCCTTTTCCCGGACCAATTTCTAGAATAAAATCTTTTTCATCGAGTTCAGCGACTTCTTTTATTTTTTCCAATATTAAATTATTAACCAACCAATGTTGTCCAAATCTTTTTTTTTGATGATGGTTCTTAAAATTCATCCAAAAGAGAAATATTATGTTTAAATTAAATATATAGTTTATATCTTTATTAAATTGTATGGGCCTATCAAAAAAGAATTTAGGTAAACTCAATACTTTTAAAAAAAATAATAATTTGTTTAACAATAACAATTTAATTCAAAATCCTCAAAAACTTTCTAATCCGAAAAAATTTGAAGAACCTTCTAAGATTTTTTATTCGATAATTGATAACTCAGATAATCTAAATGAGACAGTAGAAGCAAATCAATTATTAAAAAAAAGTGAGGACTGTTTTCATAATATAAATTCAAGAAAACCTAGTTCCTCAAAAAATCTATCTATCGAAGATGAGCTTTATGACGAATTTAATTATCTTCTTGATGAATAGAGAAATTTTTCTTTTTTTTCATGCTTAAGGCTAACAGGCTATCAATATATGCTATTGGTAAAATTAAAAAAAAATGGATAAGAGAAGGAATTAATCAATACAAAAAAAGAATGCCTGATCTTATTATTAATGAATCCAAGAGTTTTAATATAGATAATATTCGAGTTAATAATATTATTATTTGCCTTACTGAAGAAGGTAAATCTTTTAGTTCAACTGAACTAACCTCCTTACTTTTGAATTTTAAAAATAAAAAAATTAATTTTCTCATTGGAGATGCCGATGGAATTCCTTCAGATATTAAAGACAAATCACATCTTCTACTAAGCCTCTCTCCTCTTACTTTTCCTCATGAACTTGCAAGATTAATTCTAGTCGAACAAATTTATAGAGTTATTTCTATTTCTAATGGTTCGCCTTACCATCGTGCCTAAAGAGAAAATTTAAAATTATTATATAAAATCTTAAAACAGACACAATTTCAATATTTTAATATATAGTATATATGTACTATATAAAAATGCATTCTTCTGATTTGACTTTTAAAAAGGTGAAAATTCCATTATTAAGTGATTCGGTCTCAGCAGGTTTCCCATCTCCTGCAGATGACTATACTGAGGAAAATATTGATTTGAATGAGCATTTAATATCTAATCCTTTTAGTACTTTTTTTCTTAGAGTTAAAGGTGACTCAATGATAAATTCAGGAATTAAAGATAAAGATTTAATAATAGTAGATAAGAGTTTAACTGCTAAACCAGGGAATATCATCATTGCGATGATAGATGGAGAATTTACAATAAAAAGATTATCTATAAGAAATAATGAATTATATTTAAAAGCAGAAAATCATAATTACCCGGACTTCAGTTTTAGGAATCATGTTGATATACAGATTTGGGGAGTTGTAATTTATTCAATACATAGTTACTTATGAAAAGCAAAAGCTCAATTACTGAAGCAATAGCTCTCATAGATGCTAATAATTTTTACGCATCATGCGAACAAAGTATTAATCCACATTTAAGGAATAAACCAGTAGTAATCCTATCTAATAATGATGGATGCATTATCGCAAGAAGTCCTGAAGCTCGTGCTTTGAGAATCAAAATGGGAATTCCTTATTTTAAAGTAAAAAAAAAATTGAATAGCTTAGGAGTAGCAGTTTTAAGTTCAAATTACTCTCTCTATGGAGATATGAGCAAGAGATTAATGAATTTATTAAAGGATTATTCTGAAGAGATCGAGATTTACTCTATAGATGAAGCCTTTGTCTCAATTCTGAGACCTAAAGATAAAAATTTAAATCCTTGGGCAAGAAAAGTAAGGTGCTTAATATATCAAAATTTAGGAATAACTTTAACAATCGGAATAGCAGAAAACAAAGTAAGAGCAAAAATTGCTAATAAACTAGCTAAGAATATAGATTCTTCAGCAGGAATATTTGATTTAGTCAGAATCCATGATGAGACTAATTACTTAAGAAAAATTAGTGTGGGAAAGGTATGGGGTGTCGGGAAACAAACATCTAATTGGTTACAGAGCAAAGGGATTAAAAATGTCAATGAATTAAGAGATATGGATGAAAATGAAATCATTAAGAAATTAGGTATTATCGGGAAAAGATTACAACTTGAATTAAGAGGAGAGAAATGTCTTCCGATAGAAACAAGTAAGAAGCCAAAGAAAGAGATTCAAGTAAGTAGAAGCTTTGGTAAGCCAATTACAAAATTAGAAGATTTGACTCAAGCATTAGCAATTTATGCAATAAAGGCATCCGAGAAAATGAGAAATCAAAATTTAAAATCATCTACCATTACTATATTTACAAGAACTAGTCATTATTCAAATCATGCTTATCAAAAAAGTGCTTATAAAAAACTTATCAATGCAACAGATAACACAAGTACTATTTTAAAAATAGTAGTTGAATTATCTAAAGAGATTTATACGCCGGGATATAAATTATCTAAAGCTGGAGTTTTAATGCAGGATTTAACTAATTGCAAATATTTACAAAAATCAATTATCAATAATGAATTTCAAGAAGACTCAAAAAAAACTATACGACTTATGAAAACAATTGACTCCTTGAATAAAAGATATAATAATGAAGTAATTACTTGGGCAATTGCAAAAAAACAACAAGTATGGGCAATGAATAGAAATTCATTAAGTTCCGGATCTACAACAGATATTAAAAAAATTCCAAATATAATTAAATAAAAAGGAATATGTTTGAATTTATATTATTTATAAACAAAATTGATAAAGAAATAATAGAACTAATCAATAAATCAAATCATTCAATAGAGGAAAATACAGATCTTTGTCTTATAGATGAAAAGTTTGTAGGTTTTTATAAAAAGAGAGAAAAAGCGATCGTTATATGTACTGAAAACGCTAAAAAATTAGGCGGTTATAGAGAAGACAAACGTTACGACAATCACAAAACAAGTCTATATATAAAAAGAGCATTAAGGCATGAGACAACGCATCTAGTCCAGTATTGCAATAACAACAAACCTACAGGAGTAATTAAAAACATAGAAGATAAAATTCATGTAGGAAAATTAAAAGCTTTAAAAAATTCAGTAAGAATATCTGGAAATTATGAAAAAGAATTAGAGGCTTATGTTATGGAAGACAAGCCAAGAAAAGTAAGAGAGATAATTAAAAGCTATTGTTTATAAATTCGTTTAAAGTTATTGATTAGAAGAAAAATTTCCACACCGTTGTTTATCAAGAAGATTAATGTGCTGTCTTTCTAGATAATATAATTCTTGAAATTTTATAGCATCAGAGTTTAAATCATTAAAGACATCATCAATCTCTTTATTCGATTCTGAAGATTCTAATAAAGAATTATCGATTAAAATAGAAATACAGTTTTCTAAAGTTTTAAGTCTTTGAGAACCCCAAGATTCAATAAGATGTCTACACCTTTTTAATGATTTGTATCTTTCTAAAAGAGACAAGGTTCCGAGAAGATTATGTTTAGGATTTTTTAAAGTAGTTAAAAATAATTCATCTGGATTAATAAAAGTATTTATTTTATTTAAGACTTCTAAATTATTAAGAGCTAAGTGATCAGGCAATAGTGAAATTAAATTTAGAGAAATAAAGTCATTATTAAGTTTTTGATTATTTGAATTTCTCAAATCATCTAAATAATTTGAACCAAAATTATTTCCTTCTATTGTTGAAATAGAGTCCCAAATGAGACGAATATATTCAGTGTTAAATTTTTCTATTTCTCTTTTAAGCAATTCTTCACGAATAAAAAGTCTGTATTCAGGACAATGTATATAGTAATAAATAATCTCTGATTCATTTTTTTCACGTTGACTTATTTCATTTGGCTGTTCAAATTTTTTTGATCTTCCATGCCAACGAAACCCTTTAACTTGTTTTCTTAAGTCTTCTTCAAATTTGATAGCTAATCTCGCTTGCCCCATACTTAATCTTTCAGAGACTTTTTGCAAATAGTGAGTTCTTGTAGCAGATTGAGGAAGTTTGCTTAATAACTTAACTAAAGAGGAAATAACGTTCTGAAAAATATCAGATTTAGATAAATCCTTATTCTCAAAAATTTGATCAATTTCCCAATCTATCCAAAAAGAAGCGTTATCTATTAAATTTATATAATCTTCTGGAGTGTTTCTTTTAAGATACTCATCAGGATCTTTAAATGATTTTATTTGGAGTATTTTTAGATTTATTTGGTCATGAAGTGATAAGATTTCGACCTCGTTTATAACTCTTTTAGTAGCTAATATCCCTGCATTATCAGAATCAAAATTAATTATTATATTTTTACTATCGGTACATCTACAAAGTTGGGAAATTTGATATTTATTTAACGCTGTTCCGAGAGAAGCAACAGAATTCGTAATGCCTTTTGCATGAAGTGAAATAACATCAAAATAACCTTCCACTACAACAGCCTTATCACTTTTTCTAATATTGCTGGATGCTTTATCAAACGCAAATAGCATTTTACCCTTCTCAAAAACTTCCGATTCGGGAGAATTTAAATATTTTGGTTCTTGACCATCAAGAGATCTTCCTCCAAAAGCAACCACTCGCCCTTGCATATCAAAAATAGGAACTATCAATCTATTTCTAAAGCGATCATAGACCTTATCAGAATTTTCTTTAGAGACAACAAGACCTGCACTTAAAATTAACTTCAAAGGGAATTTCTCTACTTTTGAGAGATAATTGAATAAATCGTTCCATGAATTTGGAGCAAAACCTAATTGAAAATCATTAATATTTTTAATATTTAAATTTCTTTGCGAAGTTAAATAGTTTAGGGCCTCTTTACCCAAGGAATTATTTAATTGTGAAACAAACCAATCTTTTGTAACTCGAAGAATCTTATAAAGTTCTTCTCTTCTAGATAATTGTTTTTTATAAACCTCTTGTTGAGGGCCATCAACATTTATAACATTTATATCATTCTTTTTTGCGAGAGAGAGGACTACGTCTGTAAAGTTATTACGAGTAAACTCCATTAAAAATTTAATAGAATTACCTCCAGCTCCACATGAGAAACAATAATAAAATTGTTTCGCAGGAGAAACTGTCATGGACGGCTTATTATCATCATGAAAAGGGCATATCCCAACAAATTCTTTTCCCTTTTTCTTTAAGACAATATGTTCAGAAATAACATCTACAATATCTGCCTTATCTTTAACCTCCTGGATAGTTCTTGGATGTATTGAAGGTCCCATTTATATATTTTCTAAAAAGATGTCCTAATTATCATTATGTTATAAGTCAATCCTTTAAAAGAATCTACTTAATTTCACAATAAAATTATTTTTGGTAATGTTGAAAGATTTTCTAAATCAAAATAATAAATCATTTAATAAAATTAATTTAATATTTGCTTCATTCTTCTTTAGTCTTATGACTCTTTGCGTGAAGAAGATCGATAATGGGATACCTATATACGAATTGGTATTCTTTAGATCATTATTCAGCTTGTTAATAACATCTTTGATAATTAATAAAAGGAAAGTAAATCCTTGGGGAAAGAACAAACCATTACTTATACTAAGAGGCCTTTTAGGGACAATAGCTTTAGTTTGTATATTTTATGCTATTCGCAATATGCCTTTAAATATTTCTACTGTTATTCAATATACATACCCTATATTTATATCTATATTTGCAGGAATTCTAATAAACGAAAAAATCTCTAAGAATATAATTATTGCATCTTTAGCAGGTTGGTTTGGTATATTAATCATCTTAAATCCATATCAATTATCAAGTTTAAACATTGAGATAGATAAAATATCTGTATTAATAGCATTTCTTGGTGCCATATCAACCTCGCTTGCCTACATTACTGTCAAAAAATTATCCTTATCGGAAGATATCTTTGTAATAATTAAATACTTTCCATTAATATCTGTAATTACATTATCACCAATAGTATTTTTTAATTGGGTAACACCAAATATTAACGATTTAATATGGATCATAGGTATAGGAATGTTTACCCAAGCAGGGCAAACATTTTTAACCATTGGATTAAAGAAATTACCAACTTCGGAAGCCGCTACGATAAACTATTTGCAAGTACTTTTTGGCTCTATTTGGGGAATTATTTTCTTCAATGAATTAATAAACATAAACTTTATAATAGGCTCATTACTTGTTTTGTTAGGAACTATTATTTCTACTAGCAAAATTATGAAAAAGATTTAAAATATAAAAAAAAGTATTTTTAATGAAATTATTCTTATTAGCACTTTTCAGTTTTTATCCATTTCTTCAAGTAAAAGCATCAACCCCTAAATCCGTAACATGTACCAGGACTGAGTATAGGGAAGAATATATTCCAGGGACAAAATCAAGCCCTGGATATGTTAGAAATTATGAAATTGACGTGGAAATTCCATGTGGTGGAGAGAAAGCCAATAATATTGATGACAATGACTGTAGTGAAGGGTCAGTAATAGGTGGTCTTCTTGGCGCTGGATTAGCTCTCTCTTCATCTAGGGGCAAAGACAGATTTTGGGCTGTTCCAGCAGGTGGAACCGCCGGTGCTCTTATCGGATGTCAGGTGGATGGTGGTTAATTGATTAGTTGGGTAAAGGGAAAATTAGTAAGTTCATGGCAAACTAATAATAAATTTTATATTCTAATAAATTGTCAGGGATTAGGCTACGAAATTCAGACAATAGAATCTGTTTTTAATGAATTAAATTCAAAAAATGTTTCTGATAAAGAAATTATACTTTGGTTAAAACACATCAAAAAAGAAGATTCTGATTCACTTTTTGGCTTTTTCACTAAGGATCAAAGAGATTTTTTTATTCAAATCCTAAATATTAAAGGTATTGGATCTCAAATAGGAATTGCATTATTAAATAAATTTACTTTAAATCAAATAATTAATGCAATATCAAATAATGACAAGAAATTGATAAGTTCTGTTCAAGGAATTGGACAAAAAATGACAGATCGAATAATACTTGAATTGAAAAGTAAAGTATTTACTCAACAAATTGAAAAAGAAAATTTAAAAACAAATAATTTTCTTGAAGAGAATAAAGAATTAAATTCAATTTTTGAAGATCTTGAGCTAACACTTCAATCTCTAAATTACCCAAATAAAAAAATTAAAAACTTGTTCCCTAAACTCATTAATGATATTAAAGATAATAAAATAGCGACATTAGAAATAAATTCCATTTCGTTTGAAAGCTTACTAAAAGAAGCAATGAACTATTTAGACAAAAATAGTAGTAATTTAGGCCAATAACGTAGTAAAGTGGTAATAAGTAGATAAATTTAATGACTCTAGATACAGCTGAAAAACAAAAACTAATTGAATCTCATCAAGTACATCCAACAGATACTGGATCAGTTGAGATACAAGTTGCAATGATCTCTGAAAGGATTACAAAATTAAGTGAACATCTTCAAGGAAATATTCATGATTACGCTTCTAGGCAAGGCTTATTAAAAATGATAGGTAAAAGGAAAAGGTTGCTATCATATATAAAAGGTAAAGATCCCAAAAACTATCAAGACCTTATTAAAAAAATTGGAATCAGAGGATGAATTCCTTTAATGAAAAAAAAACAATCTAAAAAGAAAAACTTTACAAAAAAGAAAAAGATAGTTGAGAGTGATGCCTTTAGAAGTATAGAAAAAAAGGTCCCAACAATAACCTCCAATACTAAAAAATCAACTGGAATACCAAAATATGTAGCTGACAGGATGGCAAGAAGAATCTTTTTTACTGCAGGAATACCAACAATCATGGGTATGTCCGTATTTGTTGTAAGTTATATAATTGTCACAAGAAATATTGCTGAAATACCTCCTTCTTCAACGATAGCAATATCGGCATTATTCTTCTTACTAGGACTAGGGGGGCTAAGTTTTGGCATATTATCTGCAAGTTGGGATAAAGAACCGGGAAGTTTTTTTGGTATAGAAAATATTCCCTTGAATATTGAAAGAGCGAAGGCTGCTTTTAAACCAGCATCTCAAAATTTTGATAAGAAACAGTAAATTAGGCAATCAACGATTTTAAATTTACTTGGAAAGATTTATCAGAGAGTAATTTCGTAACACCCACAATATCTCCTACGCAAAACTGATCTCCAAACTTAACATAGGTTGTGGATTCATTATTCTTAACTGCTGCTAATACTGGAATTTTAATTCCACATTTATCCCTATCTGGTTTAAATTTTACTAAGCAATCTCTTATTGTGTTTTGAATTCTTATATCTGAGGCTTGGGAATTATCAAGGTCAATAACAAGTAATTTAAGATTATCTATTTCTCTACAATCATCAATAATTAGTTGTGTCTTATCACTTTTTTTATCAATAGTTCCCCAAACTAATAGTCTGGTATCAGTAAGTAAAAATTCAGATAATCTACAATATGTTTTTGGGAATACTATTGCCTCGCAAGTTCCAGATAGATCCTCTAACTGAACAATTGCCATTCTGTCACCTTTTCTAGTCGTAATTTGCTTTAATTCAGGAATCATTCCAACCAAAGACACTTTAGTTCTATCGTGAGAGTTTTCTAACTGAGAAATACTTATAGGCGAAACAAGCTTAGCTGGCTTTGCAAGATGTTTTAAAGGATGATCTGATAAATAAAAACCTAAAAGTTGCTTTTCTAGTTTTAGCTTTTCTATTAGGGAATAATCATCAACTTTGGATCCTTTAGGTAAGGAAAATTCCTTATGTTCAATATTACTGATGGAGTCAAACAAATTTCCTTGCCCAGAGATCCGATCACGATTTCGTGAGGAAGCCCATTCCATTACATAATCAAGATCAGAAAATAGTTGAGCTCTATTTTTATTCTCGGAAAATTCATCAAGAGCTCCACAATGAATTAAAGATTCAAGATTTCTTTTATTTAAAATATTTGAAGGTAGACGATCACATAAATCAGAAAATGATTTAAAATTTCCTAGTTTGTTACGATTCTCTATTATATTTTTTATGGCAGAATCTCCTAGATTTTTAATAGCAGATAACCCAAATAATATTTGATCCTTTTTAACAGTAAAGTCAATTCCAGATGAATTAATACTTGGAGAAATGACTTCTATTCCCATTGAATAACAATTAGAAATATACCTCTGCATTTTGTCGCTTGAACCAGCATTAACACTTAGTAAAGAAGCCATATAAGCTACTGGATAATGAGCTTTTAAAAAAGCAGTTTGATAAGTAACTGCTCCATATGCAGTGGAATGACTTTTATTAAAACAATATTCAGCGAATAGAACCATCTGATCAAAAAGATCATTAGCAATTTTTTTATCTACCCCTTTCTTACAAGCTCCCTCAATAAATATATTGCGATGTTTAACCATCTCAGATACTTTCTTTTTACCCATTGCTCTGCGTAATAAGTCAGCATCACCAAGAGAATAGCCTGCCAAATCTTGAGCAATTTTCATAATTTGCTCTTGATAAACCATTATTCCATAAGTTTCAGTAAGAATTGATTTAATTAAAGGATGAGGAAAATCTATTTTTTCACTCCCATTTTTTCTATTGATAAACTTTGGTATGAGACCAGCATCAAGAGGTCCTGGTCTATATAAGGCTAAAATTGAGGAGATATCTTCAAGAGAATTTGGCTTAAAGTCTTTGACAACTTGTTTCATCCCGGAGGATTCTAGTTGAAAGATGCCTTCCAAATCTCCTCTTCCAATAAGATCAAAAGTTTTATTATCATTTGGAGGTAATTCATCAACATTGATTTTTTGTCCCGTGGAGGACTCTATTAAAGAAATTGTCTTATCAATCATCGTAAGATTTTTAAGACCTAAAAAGTCCATTTTCAATAATCCTAGCGATTCAATGTCATCCATTGAATATTGAGTGATTATTTGTCCTTCATTATTCCTTTGAAGAGGGACAAGCATATCTAAAGACTCTGATGCTATTACAACACCCGCAGCGTGCACACCATATGTTTTATTAGTTCCCTCTATTCTTAATGCTAAGTCAACCCATCTTTTTACCTTACTATCTTTTAAATATTTATCTCTGAATTCAGGACTGGGAGATTTTTTATCAATCATTTCATTGAGCTTATATGGTTTTCCTCTTACAACTGGTATTAACTTTGCCAACTTGTCAGATTCCCCATAAGGGATATCTAGAACTCTGGCAACATCCTTGAGTACAGCTTTAGATGTCATTTTGTTAAAGGTAATTATTTGAGCCACTTTATCTTCGCCATATCTATTAGTTACATAATCAATAACTTCGCTTCTCCTATCTATACAAAAATCTGTATCAATATCAGGCATTGACTTTCTTGCCGGGTTTAAGAATCTCTCAAATAACAATCCATGTTTAACAGGATCAATATTTGTAATTTGAAGAGAAAATGCAACCAATGAACCTGCAGCAGATCCTCTCCCAGGACCAACAGGTATTGAATTATCTCTAGCAAATTTTATATAGTCCCAAACGACTAGAAAATAATCTGGGAAGCCCATGTCATTGATTATTTTTAATTCTGAGGATAATCTTTTGGTATAAATCTCATCAACTTCATCTAAATTAGCTTTATTAAGTCGTTTTAAAAGACCCTCCTTAGATATTTTTGTCAAAAAGGATAAAGAATCCTTCTCTTCTTTTAATGGAAATTTAGGCATTCTATAGGTTCCAAACAAATCAAAAACTTCAATCTTTTGAGAAACCTCAACCGTATTATTAATAGCTTCTTTAATAGATTCATTATCAATATGATCATTAAAAAGTCTAAGCATTTCAATCTCACTTTTAATATATTCTGTTCCTGTATACCTCAATCTCTTTTCATCACTTATTAATTTTCCTGTAAGGACACAAAGTAATGCATCATGTGCTTCAACATCCATATTCGAAATGTAATGAGCATCATTAGTAGCAATAACTTTAATTTGATATTTTTTACCAATTCTAATCATTTCAACATTCACAATCCTGTCTTCCATGGAGCCATGATCTTGTATTTCTAAATAAAAATCCTCTCCTAATAAATTTTTATACCAACATGCAATATTTTCAGCTACATCTATCCTTCCTTTTAATATTGCTTGAGGTATTTCTCCACCTAAACATGCTGTTGAAATAATAAGACCATCTTTGTATTTTTCTAAAAGAGATTTATCAATACATGGTCTAGAAAAAATACCTCGACCCCTCATCCCATTAAGATGGCTAATTGTCGTTAATTTAACAAGATTCTTATAGCCTTCATGATTTTTTGCTAAAACCACCAAATGGTATCTTTTTTCCTTCTTTGGTTGAGGATCGTCAATAGAACCATTAATGATATACATTTCATTACCAATAATTGGTTTTATACCTTTGTCTTTGCATTTTTTAACTAAGTCAAGAACTCCATACATTACTCCATGATCAGTTAAGGCAATTGACTCCATTCCAAGTTCTGATGCCCTATCAACTATTTTCGAAACTTGACTTGCTCCATCTAGAAGACTGTAATCGCTGTGATTATGAAGTGGAACGAATCCCATATTTAAACAATTTATATTTACAAGATAGAGAATATTTTAAAAATTTCTATGTTTAACTCACACAAATTAATTATTAATTCAAATTTCAATACTAGGTTTTCTCTTCATGACGTCAGCATCCTTTTCAAATATATTTGCGACGTTTAATATTCGATGCTCCTCCAAAACATTCCCGATTAATTGAAGACCAATAGGTAAGCCTTTTTTATCAAATCCACATGGAATACTAATTGCTGGTAGCCCTGCAAGATTAGCTGGAACAGTTAAAAGATCTGACAAATACATAGATAAAGGATCGTTTATAAAATCACCTTTCAAGAATGCAGTAGTAGGGCATGTAGGGGTTAATAAAACATCTACCTTATCAAAAGCACTATCAAAATCCTTTCTAATTAAAGTTCTTACTCTCTGAGCTTTCTTATAATAAGCATCACTATATCCGGCAGATAAAGCATACGTACCAATCAAAATTCTTCTTTGTACTTCATTTCCAAAGCCTTCTGCTCTACTTTTAGAGATCATTTCTACTAAATTAGTATCTCCATCTGATCTATATCCATATTTAACTCCATCATATCTTGCCAAATTAGCAGAGGCCTCACATGGAGCTATTACATAATAAGTTGCTATTCCATCATTAAATCTTGGACATTTTACATCATGAATTTCAGCACCCAGAGATTTGAGTCTATCTACAGCTGATAAAACAGATAATTTGACTTCTTGATCAAGTCCAGGATGATTAAAGCATTCTTCAATAATTCCAATTTTTAAACCTTTAATAGATTTATCCAAATCAGATAAATAATTTGGTACTGGTTTATCAAGGCAAGTAGAATCAAGAGGATCCTTTCCGGACATGGAATATAGTATTTCAGCTGCATCAGAAACAGTATTTGTAATTGGACCAATTTGATCTAGAGAGCTTGCAAAAGCAATTAATCCCCATCTACTGACTCTTCCATAGGTGGGTTTCAAACCCACTACACCACAAAAAGATGCAGGCTGTCTGATAGATCCCCCAGTATCAGAACCAATAGAGGCTGCACATAAACCAGCAGCTACTGAAGCAGCGCTACCCCCAGAACTACCTCCTGGAACTCTTTTTGTATCCCAAGGGTTTGAAGTTGTACCAAATACGGAAGTCTCTGTAGAACTGCCCATTGCGAATTCATCAAGATTAGTTTTTCCAAGAAAAATACCACCCGATGACCATAATTTACCTGAGACAGTAGACTCGTATGGAGAAACAAAGTCTTGAAGCATTTTACTTGAACAAGAGGTTACTACTCCTTTAGTACAAATATTATCTTTTATCGCAATGGGTATTCCTGCAAGAGGCGGTAATTGTTCATTATTACTAATTAATTTATCTATTTGTTCAGATTGAGAGTTCGCTATTTCTTTTGTTAAGCAAGTATAGGCATTTATTTTTGGATCTAATGAATCAATTTTCAAAAAAAATTCATTAATTAACTCCTTAACTGAGGCATTTCCACTTTTAATTTCCTTTCGAAAAGAATTAAAGTTCATATCAAGATAGAGTTTTTGAGATTAATTTAATTATCAAACAGTTAATGGTTCTTCTCTTTTACATCTAATAATACTATGTTGAATATCTATTGAACCCTCATCAGAAAGATCATTAAGGAATTTTTTTAAATTTTTATTTAAACTACGTTTTGTTAGAAATGGTCCGTACCAATAAGTTGCAGCAGGAGTTACTGTTTCAACTTTAGCCCACCACGCCAAACCAAGTTTGTTACCAAAATTTCTAATCAATTTAATTAGCCTTCTGTTTAAGACTATAAGTTCTTGTCAAATTGTATACAATTTTTGAGTAATTATTCAATAAATAATAGTCAAATGGATAAATATATTGAAATAACGATATAAATTCATCCTGATTTTAAATTTTTCGTGTTTAGTCACACTAAATATTTGACAAATAACATAAGGAAATAGCTGCTGCTACAGAAGCATTTAAACTAGAAGTTTTGCCTCTAAGAGGTATCTTAAGCAAGTAATCACATTTTTTTTGCGTGAGCAAAGATATTCCTTTATTTTCAGCTCCAACAACTACTACAATTGGTGCCTTTTGATCAAATTTAGAAATAGGAATTTGCCCATCCCCTGATAATCCAACAATTAGAAAACCATTTTTCTTTAATTCATCTATTGCTCTATTTAGATTCACAACTCTACTTACAGGTATATGTTCTAATGCTCCAGCAGCAACTTTTGCAACAGTTCCAGTTAATCCTGCAGATCTTCTTTGAGGAATTATTATACCTTTACAATCAAAAGCTTCTGCAGATCTAATAATTGCTCCTAAATTATGAGGATCAGTTATGCCATCTAATGCTACAAAAATAGGATTATTAGACTTACTTTTAGTTATACCAATCAATTTATCTAAAGATAAAGTTTGAGAAGTTGCTAACTGCAACGCAACTCCTTGATGAACGGCACCGGATGTTAATTGGGAAAGTCGTGACCAAGATACTTCTTCAACTAAAACACCTTTAGATTTTAGATCCTTTAATAACAAAAAAAATTTTTCTGACGAAAATATTTCTGAAGTACACCAAATTCTGTTAATTGGTCTTTCAGTATTTAATGTCGCAAATACTGAATGCTTACCCCATATCCAATCATCAAAAGTTTTGACATTGGTATTTATTAATAAATTTTTGGAACTATTTTCAGCATACTTTTCTGCTTTTGTATTATTTGTAGAAATTTTTCTTTTGGGTTGAATGAAATTATTTCTAGATTTTGCTTTTGATCTTAAAATATTATATTCATTACCTTTGAAATCATCACTTTTTTTTAAATTAGTTCTTTCAAAAGTATTATTTTTAATTGAGTTAAATCTTTCACCTTTAAAATCATTAGATTTTTCTCGATTTTTAGATTGTGATCTTCTTGAATATTTATCATTATTTTTTCTTGAATAATTATTTTTAGAAAAATTTTTCATAGTTTTATTAAGTTATATACACTCTAGGTATTCAAAAATTTTAGACAATCTTTTAGGGTCCTTTAAAAACAACCAACCAATTAAAGTTTCAAAACCGGTGGCTCTTGAATAAACAACAGGATCTGAGGACTTTGGAAATCTCTTTGTTTTATTTCTAGCTCGCCTTACTAAATTAATTTCAAAAGAGTTTAACAAATGTTCTATATCATCCAATGATTTTGATTGAGCTTGAGCTTTAACTTCATTTACAACTGAAAGATGGAGTTCTTTAGACTTTAAAGGTATATGTACATGACGTAATCTTTGATGTAACTCCCATACAGAATCCCCAAGCCAAGCAAGTTGAATAACACCTATCTCATCAGGAGAACCGTAAGGTGTAAGATTTTTTATCCAATAATTCAATTCTTCAAATAAATTAATGCATCTTCAACTGTAGCCTTCAAATGAAGAAAGTCTCCTAATCGTACTAATTTAATAGTTTGAGCAACTCTAGAATTTCCAACCACCGAAAAACCAATTTTAAGTTTTTTGCATTCCTTGGAAGTTTGAACAAGTGCACCTAAACCTGATGAGTCAAGGAAATCAATTTTGCTTAAGTCAATTACAAATGGTTGAGGATCGTTTTTTAGGGTATTAGTAATAAAAGTTTTAAATTGCTTTTCAGAAAATGCATCTAATTGCCCTTTAAAAGTAAAAACAATAATATTTGTCTTTACTTCAATATTCCCTCTTAAGGAAACAGTTAGCTTTTGGAAATCTTCTATGATTTAATCCCTCCAAGGAAAATAAATTTATTAAATGTAATTATCAAATCAAAAAGAATCAACATGTCAACATCTTTCTAACATTAGAGAAACAAAATTTTCAAATAAATAATCTGAGTCGTGAGGTCCCGGGCTTGCCTCTGGGTGATATTGAACACTAAATATAGGCTTATTTTTAAGTTTCAATCCAGCGACAGTTTTATCATTAAGGTTAAGATGAGTTATTTCAACAATTTCATTTGATAAGGAATTTGGATCTATGGCAAAACCATGATTCTGACTCGTTATTTCAACATTATTATTCATCCCACAGGGATGATTTAAACCACGATGTCCAAAAGGTAATTTATATGTTTCCCCTCCTAATGCCAAACCAAAAATTTGATGACCAAGACAAATTCCAAACATAGGAATTTTTCCATAATTTATTAGTGATTTAGCTAAATTAATCCCATCAAGAACAGTAGAAGGATCACCTGGACCATTCGAAAAAAATATCCCATCAGGATTATTGCCTAAAACATCTTCAAAAGAAGAATGTGAAGGCAATACCAATACCTCACATCCATGTGAAACTAATCTATTAAGAATTGATTTTTTGATACCAAAATCAATTGCCACAATTTTTAATTTATTTTTTGTACCAATATCCTTTTTTCTTATATCAAAACTTGTCTTAGTGGTCTCTTTCCAAAAATAATTATTCTTTGTTGAAACTTCTCTTGATAAATTTAAACCATTCATATCCGGAGCATTAGAAATAAGCTTAAGACAACTATCTAAATTATTATTTTCTGAAGTTATAAGACCATTCATCGAACCGTTAGATCTTAAAATTTTGACAAGTGCTCTCGTATCAACTCCATAAAGTCCAATAATATTATTATCAATCAGCCACTGATTTAGGCTTATTTGGGATCTCCAATTACTATTATTATTTGAGTAATTACGAACTATTAATCCTTTAACACAGTTGTCTGATTCAGAATCTTCGAAATTAATTCCTGTATTTCCTATCTCAGGATATGTAAATGTTAGTATTTGACCAAAATAACTTGGATCCGTTATTACTTCTTGATAACCAGTCATACCAGTATTAAAAACAATTTCGCCTAGAGTTGTACCGACGGCACCAAATGAATAACCAGAAAAAGTAGTCCCGTTACTTAAAACAAGTTTTGCATTTTTCTTAAAAGGATGATTCATTAATTAAAAAAATGTTTCTTATGTCTCAAGATAAGCTTTCAAACTTAAAAATTTATCCCACGGTTTTGCTTTACTCATAGAAAACAAAGCTTTTTCAAACCCTTTTTCAATATCCTTTTCAATACCCGCCACCCAAAGAACTAATGAAGTATTTAAAGCCACAACATCAATATGAGCTTTTTGACCGGAACCCTTCAAAACAGATTCCAATATATTTTCATAAGATTGATTATTTGATACGATCAAATCATTATTTGAGGTATTTTGAAAATTAAAATCAGAAACATTGAGTATTGAATGTTTTAGCTGACCATTATCTACAAAGATAATTTTATTATCGCCTTCTAATGAAGCCTCATCAAGGCCTCCATAGCCATGAACAACTATTGCTCTATCCATTCCCATTTTATTTAAAGCAGAAGCCATAGGAGTAAGAAGATCTTCAGAAGCAACGCCTAAAACTTGTGCATTAGGTCTTAATGGATTTACTAATGGGCCTAATTGATTAAAGATTGTTCTGATACCAAGCGCTTTTCGTAAGGGAGCTAATTTAATCAATGATTTATGCCAAATAGGAGCAAATAAAAAAGTTATCCCAATATCATCTATTGCAGAAATTACTTTATCTAAAGAAGAATTTAAATTAATCCCAAGATTAGACAAAACATCTGCAGAACCAACTTTTCCACTGGCACTTTTATTTCCATGTTTTGCTATATTTACACCACAGGCAGAGGCAACAAAGGCAACAGCTGTAGAGATATTAAATGTATTTGAACCATCACCGCCAGTACCACAAGTATCAACCATAAACAAATCCGGCCTATCAATAGGCAGTTTACAAGCGTTCAAGAGCTCTTCTGCCATACAAGACAATTCCATACCTGTGGCGCCTTTAGCTCTTAATGCACTTAAAAAGGCTCCTGTTTGAACATCTAATATTTCATTATTTAACCACCTTTTCATCAAAACTCTTGAAGTTTCATCATCAAGGTTATGTCCAAAAAGTAATTGATCTAGAATTTCTGAATTTTTTTTATTAGACATTTATTATTAAATAATGATTAAGTGTTCAATTAGAGGTATCAAAACCTGAACCGACTAGATCTTTAGTGGTATTTGAAGGTCTAAAGTTATTTGACCATAATTTCTTAGTCTTAGAAAAAAGTATATCCTTTGTAATATTCCAAAATTTTAGTGTTTTATTGATATCATCCTTAATCTCAATTTCACCAGGAAAGTTATCATAACGATTAATTAATCTAGCTAAATTAATTAAATCGATATCTTCTGGCATCTGTTTACTTATAAGTGAATCTATAATCTTTTTATCAGTTGCATGTAATGGATGAGTTTGTTCATTGCTCATAATAAAAACCAAATCATTAATAAAACTAGCTCACATATTCTAAAATGAAACATTATCTTAATCATATGGGAAATATTAAATGAAGAATCTTAAATTAAAAGTAATAATAAAGTATCTTAAACCGTATAAGAAAGAGTTTTTATATGGAGGCATAGCTCTTTTAGCAGTAAACATTTTAAGTGTTTTAATTCCATTAGAAGTCAAAAACATAATTGATCAATTGAAAGATGGATTTTCTCCAAATTTCATTATTTCTAAATCATTATGGCTAATGTTTCTTGCTACCTGTATGGGTCTCATAAGATTATTTTCTAGGCAGATTGTTTTTGGAATTGGAAGAAAAGTTGAAGTTAATCTTCGTCAAAAATTATTTGATCATTTAATAACTCAAGATCCAGATTGGATTCAAAAAAAAGGCAGTGGAGATCTTATTAGCAGAGCAACCAGTGATGTTGAAAACATTAGGAGACTTTTAGGTTTTACAGTTTTAAGTCTTTGCAATATCGTTCTTGCTTATTCTCTAACAATTCCTTCAATGTTATCGATTAATAAAACTTTAACAGTTTCCGCATTAATGATATTTCCATTGATTTTAGTAATGGTAAGTTTATTTGGAGGGAGGATGGTGAGTCAACGAAAAATACAGCAAGAATCACTCTCTAAACTAAGCGATTTAATACAAGAAGATTTATCAGGCATAAGCGCTATTAAAATATATGCCCAAGAAGATGTTGAGAAGAAAGAATTCAATAATTACAATAGAATTTATCGAGACTCAGCAATAAAACTTGCAAGAACAGCAAGTACATTATTCCCACTTTTACAAGGCATATCTTCCATTTCACTACTTATACTTTTAGGTCTAGGGACCTCTCAACTTGAAAATGGATTCATCACTATTGGAGGATTAGTTGCCTTAATATTATTTGTCGAAAGACTTGTATTTCCAACAGCTCTATTAGGATTTACATTAAATACTTTTCAATTGGGACAAGTTAGTATTGATAGAGTTGAAGAGATATTTCAAAACACTCCAAAAATTGTAGATAAACCAAAAGCCAAATTCATAAAGAAAAAAGTAAATGGATTTATTGAAGCAAAAGATTTAAAAATAAGATATGAGGATTCAAAATTCAACTCATTGAATGGATTAAATTTTAAAATTAAACCGGGAGAACTTGTCGCAATAGTTGGACCAGTTGGATGTGGGAAAACCACCTTAACAAAATCATTAGGTAGAACTATTGAAGTTCCAGATGGACAATTATTTTTAGATAGTGTTGACATCAAGGATATTAAATTAACAGATTTAAGAAAACACATTTCTATCGTTCCCCAAGAAGCATTTTTGTTTACATCTACAATTTCAGAAAATTTAAAATTTGGAGAACCAACAGCTTCCAAATTAAGAGTTAAAAAAAGCGCGGTAAATGCCGGATTAATTGATGACATTAATAGTTTTCCTGAAGGTTTTAAGACAATAGTTGGGGAAAGAGGCATTACACTTAGCGGTGGGCAACGCCAAAGAACAGCTTTAGGTAGGGCACTTTTAGTTGATGCTTCTGTTGTGGTCTTGGATGATGCTTTAGCAAGTGTGGACAATAAAACTGCTGCTAAAATTATTGAGGAGATGAGAGAAAACAAAAGCAAAACAATATTAATGATTAGTCACCAATTATCTGTAGCAGCTACCTGTGACAGGGTCCTTGTAATGGATAAAGGTGAAATAGTGCAAGAGGGGATCCACAAAGATTTGATAAAAAGAAAAGGACTATATAAAAAACTTTGGGAAAGAGAAATAGCTACCAATAAAATAGTTAGTTAAATAAAATTATACTGATATTAAAATGTTTAAATTCCTAAAAAAAATCATGAATAAAAACGAAACAATTTCGGAAAATAAAAATAATTTCCTCCATAGAATACTAAATACAAACATAAGAGAGGAACCTAATTCTCAAGAGGATTCAATAATATTTGGATGCGGGTGTTTCTGGGGGGCTGAAAAATGTTTTTGGAAACTTCCTGGAATCGTTACAACTTCAGTAGGTTATGCGGGAGGAGAGAAGAAAAACCCTACATACTATGAAGTATGTTCAGGTATTACTGGTCATGCAGAAGTGGTTAAGGTGGTTTGGAATATCAATGAGTTAGATATAAGTGATTTATTAAAAATGTTTTGGGAATGTCATGATCCAACTCAAAAAAATAGACAAGGTAATGATATGGGAACTCAATATAGATCAACAATTTACTACACAAATAAAAATAGTAAAGACATAATTAACTTAAGCAAAGAAGCTTATCAAAAAGAGCTTACAGCTAATAATTTCGGGGAAATCGAAACAGAGATAAAAATGATTGACACTTATTATTATGCAGAAGAATATCACCAGCAATATTTAGCTGTAGAGGGAAGTAGGCAATATTGTTCAGCATCACCAACTAAAGTAAAGTTGGGAAATTTTAATGGCAGCAATTACAGACTACCGAAAGAAATCTGGGATAATTTTAATTGGGACATAGATAAATGTGTATTGAGATCTAATAATAAACCTATAGAGATTAACAAATGAGAGTCATTTATATTTATAGTATTGTTACGGGGCGTAGCGCAGTTTGGTAGCGCACCACTTTGGGGTAGTGGGGGTCGTGGGTTCAAATCCCGCCGTTCCGATTAAGTTGCAGAATCATCATTATTTATTAAAGATTTATACAGCTTATAAGAGCTTATTCCAACAGCAATGAAAGTAAATGAAGAAAAAATTGCACATATTATTATAGTAAGATTAGAAACTTCAACCTCACCAAGTTGATATGATATAAAAAAATCCATTCTTAAAACAATATTCAAAACACTAACATACAAGCAGTTTAATATTTTTATTATTACTAGTTATAAATTTAAAATAATTAATATCCCAAAAACCAACCTATAGTAAATAAATATTTTGAGTCCATTAGAGGAAACATATTTTAATAAGAAATCAATAGCTAATAAAGAAGAGAAGAAGGTTGTGATTAAACCAACAAAAAGAGGAAGAAATGGAAATGTTGAGAATTCATTTATCGAAGTAATAAACTCAACAAAAGCTGCCAACGAGATCGAAGGAATGCCCAAGAGAAAAGAAAATTTTGCGGCATCTTTCCTATCCCAACCAGATAAGAGTGCCATAGAAATAGTAGCTCCAGAACGGGACACGCCTGGAATAATTGCAAACGCTTGCGAAATTCCGATAAATAAACTATTGCGATATTTATGATTACTTAAATTAATAAATTTATTAGTCGAAATATCTGCTAAAAACATAATTAAAGACATTAATATAGACACTACTGCTATAGAAAAATTTGAACGGAAGAAGGAATTAGAGAAATCAGTAACAAAAAGTTTTACAATACCACCAATTAAAACAATTGGAATTGTTCCTATAAAGATAGATTTATATATTTTATTTGAAAAAAAAGAAGGTCTAAGTATTTTTGAATTTGAATTAATAGTATTAAAAATATATTTTCTAAAATACCAAAATATTGCAAGAACACTTCCGATTTGTATAATTGCAGACAATGAAGAGCCAGGATCTTTTACACCGAATAATTGAGATATAATCTTTAAATGAGCAGTACTACTTACAGGTATAAATTCCGTTAATCCTTGAATTATTCCATAAAAAATAAATTTTAAAAAATCCAATATTTTTTAATTTAAGACATTCTTCTAATAATAATATCAATTAAAGAAATTACAATTTATATTCTCATAAGACAAGTTAAGTTAGAAATATCATTAAAAAATTTGCTATAAAATTACTTTTTCTTCCTAAATCTTTTTATATAAGCCGACTTTGTTAAATCTAATTATTAATTAATATTAGAATTTAGAAAAAAGGATTCGGAGGAAGTCCTAAGGTCTTGGGATTAACAAGCCAATTTTTATGGAAAATATTTAGACATGCAAAATCCAAGAAAGATTTACCAACAATTCTGGCAATTTAATAATTAATGGACGCGCATATGTAGCGGTATTTCTAATTAAGTTATCTTTTCACATCATGAGCACAACCGTCACCTTTATAATTCTCACTTTCGTAAAAGTCATTTTTTGTCCCAAAATATGCAGTTAATAATACAAAAGGCAAACTAATTATAAAAAGTACAGCGGTAAGGTCCATCGTAAATAAGATTGTTTAAAATTTTTTTGTTATTAATAATCTGTTGGTCCTTTTAATCCAAGATAAAAAAACGCTCCGAGACCGATTAATAATAAAACTCCGGCGATAGCGGCTGAGGGGACAAATCCTCCGATAGCAAAAGAAGCAAGTTGTGTCATTATAATAAACAAAATATACACTTTGATAATATCAATAAAAATAACCCCGTTAATTAAAAATTCTGACTCGAAGACAATTTAAAATTAAATAAATTACACAACTACAGATTTGCTTTCATTTTCAGATTAAATTCTAATTATTTCATTTATTTTATAGCCATAAAATTCATTACCTCCAGTCTTAATAATGTATTATGAGGAGTCTTAAAAGTAAGGTTATAATTCTTTTACGAGATTATTTCAAGAGACCTTTAAACCTTAAAAATACAGCATTTTGAGTCTTAAACTTTGCAAAAGAAGTCAACTATCTAAAGATTATTAAAAAAAAATTAATTAAAACAAAAAAAGTTATAAAAAGGATACTGAATAAATAATATTTTGAGGAATATTAATTTAATCCAACATTTATTAATTTTCTCTCTTGATTAATCAACAATAAGACATCCGAACTTATAAGATCAAAACTTTGATGTGGAATAGAAACATTTAACATCCGAATAAAATCATTTAATCTGTTCTCTTTTAATGAACTTCCTTTTTTAACAAACATACTTTTTTCTTGATTAGATTTCCATTCATTCATAAATTCAAATTTCAAAGGTTTTAAATGCCAAATTTGATCAATCATATTCCAAATATCTAAGTAATTGATTAAATTATTTTG
Organism: Prochlorococcus marinus str. MIT 9515; assembly: GCF_000015665.1. Classification (NCBI taxonomy): domain Bacteria; kingdom Bacillati; phylum Cyanobacteriota; class Cyanophyceae; order Synechococcales; family Prochlorococcaceae; genus Prochlorococcus; species Prochlorococcus marinus. Next base: position 932,863 of record NC_008817.1, read on the forward strand.
GATTTTATATCTATAAGAAGATTCATGTGGACTTAATGGTGGTGTGATTATTTCTAAACTATGAGAGTCTTCAGAAAAAGGTTTCACACCTAAGAACCATCCCTCTATTATTAACAAATCAGGTTTCTCCTCTCTCCAATAAGATCTATCCCCTAAACCTTTTCTTAAAGATTTATCAAAAACAGGTACATTTAATTTCCCATCAGTTTTCCATCTTAGTATTTTCTCTTTCATTAAATCAATAGAGTGGCTGCCTGGGAAACCACGCGAAACATTCCATGGATTATTCTTAATAGCCAATGCCATTTCTTCAGAAGGTAGATAAAAATCATCAATTGAAATAACAGATATCTTAAAATTTAGTTTTAAAGATATAGTCTCCAACCATTTACCTAGGGTTGTTTTACCAGTCCCAGGAAGAGCTGAAATTCCAATAATTTTACGTTCATGAGATTCTAAATTTAATTTATATGCTTGTGACAAAAGAGGTAAAGCCAATCCCCAAATCCAATCATCATTTACATTTTCATCCCAAAAATCATCAATAGAAAGCATCTCTTTCTTAAGCTTCCAAAAATCAAACCATTCATCCAAAGAACTCCATCCAATTTGAAAAATTAATTTTTCAAAATTATCTAATGGAAATTCAATATTTAAATCTTTCATTACTTAATCAATATTAATTTATTTATTAACTTATTTATTTCACTTTTCCAACCAAATCCATTTGGATAACTTGCTAGAGTAAATTCATGATCTTTTAATTTTTCTAATAATTTTATGTTTGGACCTTTAGGGCCAGGAATAACAATCTTGTAATCAGAATTCAATAATAAAGGTAAATCATTAGGAGAATCTCCCAGACCAATAACTTTAATATTTTGATTATTTGAGTATTTCTTGAGTGCTTTTATTGCTTTTCCCTTATTTGAATTAACTGACAACATATGGCTCATCCTATTACCTTTGAAAATTTCTACGTTAAATCTTTTACAGCGAATATTAATTTCTTCTTCCATGTTTTCTGGAGGATTTAAAAATGGCATACTCCAGTGTCTATCTCTCATTAATGCAAGAGATTGACCTTTTAAACCAGTTAGTTCTGTTGCCTCTTTGTCGGTAATATTATTTAGTGGTTGTAAACTATAATTGATTTCATTAGAAATACAATTCAAAATATTTTCCAGAATTTCGTATTTCTCTCCAAGAATAATCTCCCCATTTACTTTGTTTAATGATTCACCATATATGGCTGCTCCATTTTCTACAATGTAAGGATCCGTTAAATCAAGTTGTTTTCTAATAACCTTAACTTCCGCAGCAGTTTTACTGGTGCATAATATAACGGGGATAGATAATTCTTGAAGTAATTTTATAGTTTCTTTTGCTGGAGTTAAATCATAAGAATGATCCATTAATGTTCCATCTACGTCACTTACTACCCATAAGGAAGAATTTTCAATCATCTATCAAAAAGCCAAGCCAAATAACTTGAAAAGGTTCAAGTTCAATATTATTAGAATTATATTTATTTGATGTTAAATAATCCTGCATATTCTCATCATTTTTAATCAATTCAGTAAATTCATTATCAATAAATCTATAGTTAATTTTATTTTCCGTCATATTGTGAAGTGTGAGAACAGATTTCAACCCAGTACCCCTTTTAATAACAACAATATCGCCCCTACTTTTAGACAAGCATTCCATTTGAGACTGAGGATGGAATTGAGGTAATTTTGCTCTGATATCCATTGCATTCCTAAGATATCTAAGATTTTTATTTGCATTAGATTCTGGATTTTTAAAAACTGCTGATAGTTTGTCTAACTTAAATTTTTCCCTATTTAAATCTCTTCTTTGACCTGTCTTTGAAAAACTCTTTATATCATTTTCTGAAGCCAGCAATGCGGGGAGATAAAAGGCAGGAACCCCTCTCAGAGACATCACAAGTAATTGTGTTAATAAAAACCTTTCATGTTGAAAACGATTTGAATCTCTACCCGGATCTTCCATAGCACTCCACCAACTAATATTTAATTCATATGGTTTATCTTCACCATTTGATAATCTTCTATGACTTACTAATCCACCTCTTTTCTCGCAATTAATCAATAACTCCTTAATTCTTTGTTCATTCATGAGGCCCTCTAAAGCCCTTAAACCAATCCCATCATGAGAAGCAGTGAAATTAAATAGTGTCGTGGTATCTGGCAACTTCGGCCAATCACAAATCCATGAATTTAAAATATCTGCTCTTGAAGTGATTATTGCTTCTAAAAGAAGAGGAGGTAAAGGAAAATTATAAGCCATGTCCGCCTCATCCTCTGGAATTAAATAAGAAAGGTTTTCTTTCTGTGGAACATTAGTCTCTGTAATCAATACACCATCTTTAAGGAGATCGTTAAGTAAAATTCTTAGAATCTTTACGATTGAATGTGCCTTGGGTAAATGCAAACATGTTGTTCCTGGTTCCTTCCAAATAAAACCTACAGCATCTAGTCTTAACCACTTAATACCATTTGATAAATAAGTAATAATTAAGTTAAGAAACTCAATTGTCATTTTTGGATTAAGCCAATTCAAGTCAACCTGATCTGGTCCAAAGGTCGTCCAAACTTGTTTTTGTCCATCTTCAGTATTTATTTGTGAGAAAAGAGATGAACTTCTTGGTCTAATAACATTTTTCCAATCAAGTTCTTGTGATGGAGAAAAGATATTAGATAAACCCGGTTCTTGACATTTAATAAATTGCTGAACCCATGGATGAGATGATGAAACATGATTTAAAACCAAATCAGCCATTAAATAATGTTTATTAGAAATACTATTCAGATCCTCCCAACTTCCAAATTTCTCTTCTAAAGACTCGTGACTTGAGACAGCAAAACCTCCATCACTTGTTGATTTAAGAAATGGAAGAATATGAACTACTTTAGAGAGACTTCCAAAATATTTACTTAGTAATTCTCGAAGTGTGACAAGTGTTGATTCACCATTTTTATAAACCCCATCAGCATAAGTTATTAATACAGCATAAGATTCGTCCCATTTTGTACCATAATTTATTTCTTCATAACGAGACTTCTCTGAGAAATTATCTAAAATCTGCAATAATTGATTACAAATAAAGTTGATCTCTTCGATAGTATGATCCTTATAAATTGTTTCTAGCAATTTACTAAGTTTTACTCTATTAAATTTTTTCTCTGAATCATTTTGCGTCACTTTAAAAAATCATCGAAGTATTAACACTATTCTGAACATCAAATAGAACATGGACTTTCAACAAGGTTTAATCACAACAATACATGAATATGGTGTCACGAAGGATCTACTTAAAGAATTAAATGGAAGTCTAAAGAATAAATCAACTGCAATATTAATTCCTTGTCTTTATGAAGAATTTGAACGTCCTGCCCTAAAAAACATAAAAGAAGTATTAAAAAATCTTACAGGATTAAATGAATTAGTTATAGCTCTTTCTGCAAAAACTATTGATCAGGTAAATTCTGCCAAATCATTTTTTGATTCAATGCCTTTTCCCGTTCATATTCAATGGACAAATTCTCCATCTGTAATTGAACTTTTAAAAAACCAAGAAAAAAATGGTCTCGAACTACTAGGTACGCCCGGGAAAGGATGGGCTGTATGGCAAGGAATAGGCGTTGCAACAAGAAAATCTGAAGTGGTTGCATTATTTGATGCTGATATAAGAACATTTAGTCCTTTATATCCATCAAGAATGATACTTCCGTTATTAGATGAGTCATATGGAATTTCCTATGTAAAAGCCTTTTACAGCAGATTATCCCTAGAAAATAATCAATTACAAGGAAGAGCAACTAGATTATTTGTGGGACCTCTTTTGGCAAGTTTGGAGCAGTTAGTTGGTAATGGACCATTCTTACAATATTTACAGTCATTTAGATATCCACTGGCTGGTGAGTTCGCATTTACAAAAGATTTGGCAATGAATTTAAGAATTCCTTGTGACTGGGGTTTAGAAATAGGACTTCTTTCAGAAGTTTATAGAAATGTTAGGACTTCGAAAATAGCTCAAGTGGACCTTGGGTTATTTGATCATAAGCATAAAACAATAGGATCATCCTCCAAAGAAGGTCTTCAAAAAATGTGTACAGAAATACTTTCTAGTGTTTTGAGAGGATTAATGGAACATCAAGCAGAGACGTTAACGAGCACTCAATTATCTACACTTGAAGTTCTATATAAAAGGGTAGGAGAAGATAGAGTCAAGCAATTTGGATTAGATTCTGCAGTTAATAAGCTTCCATATGATAGACATGAAGAAGAATTATCAGTTCAAAAATTTGCTAAATTATTAAGACCTGCAACTAAAGGTTATTTATCAAATCCAACAACTCAACAACTTCCTAGTTGGTCAAGAGTCCTATCATGCGAAAATAAACTACAAGAGGATTTAGCGAATGCAGGATCTAAAGAAATAAATTCAACCAAAAAAGAATTAATTAATAAATGTTAAATTAAAAAAAATACTGTGATAACAAATAGATATTATTGATTATTTGAAAATATAAAGTTGATACTTCCAAAAACCTATTGGTGAGAGGTTATATTTTCACATCTTATCAAATCAATACTATTAGGATGATCATATATATATTTATTGAATTCCATAGCCAATGTTCTTGCTTCATAGGCGTCTAAGGCATAAAAACAATTTTCTAATCTAAGATTCTGAAAATCTCTATAATGAACAGTATATGGTTTTAAAAAGGTGCTGTTCTTCATTTATTTTGTAATATTTAGAAGCTATTGTTCTATATTCTTTAACAATGCATAAATTATTGAATTAAAGAAATATGTTTTGTTGCTTTCAATATATTATTAATCAAAAACTTATATGAAGTATTAAAAAATTTTTTCGATCAAAAGTTATTCTGTTTTTTTTTATTTACTTTTTTTTTTTACCTTCAATTAAAAAAACAAATTTTGATAAAATTCCACCAAAAAAAGGAACCCATAATTTTTCATATAAATACTTCATAATCAAAAACTATGAGGCAACACTAATATCTTCTTTACTATCCATAACATCTAATAATTCTAAATCAATCGAATTAAAAAGATTTTGGAACAAAAGAAGATCAAGCTCATTATGTAATAAATTAACATCTGAAGAGAGTAGATCATCTACAAAATAATTAAAGGTTTCCAAGTTATTATTCATAATAATGATTTTTACTTTTGAATATTATTAGTCTTAAAAAACTAAAAGTCAATTAAAATTCCAAATCAAAACAAATCAAGATATTTTATACCGAAAATGTATCAAAGTTTTAAAGTCTTAGATTAAAAAAAATTAGTTTAAATCCTTTTGCATAATAAATTTAAAATCAATACGAACTATTAAACCAATAAGGATTAAAAAAATTCCTAAATATGAATTAAAAGATAGTTCCAAAGTTAAAAAATTTCATATAGTCATATATTATCCTAATTAATACAAGCAACAAATCTTGGATTTTAAACCCTATAATTACAATAATTTATAAGCATTTAAATTTAATTAACAAATTAATTCAAATATAAACTAAATTTGATGCGTAAGAAATTAATTATTTATGCAAAAATTTTTACAACAAGATCTTAGTTCAAGCTTATTATCAATAGCAGTATTGTTTGGATGGCTTGGGATAAGCTTTGTTTTCTTGAGATTATTAGCTCTATCTATAAAAAAAATTTTAGAAGCCGTATTCAAGAATACTAATCAATTAAAATAAAAAGAATTAATTCTAAAGTTATTCACGATAATAAGTATGTGTTGAGTATAATTACCTGTATATGACAATCCTCGATAAAGTAAAAATAGGAAACAAAGTTAATGTTAATCTATTTCTTTCAAAAGATAGGTTATCAAAAGAGACCATTGAAGCAATAAATATTTCATCAGAATGCACTATAAGTGATTTCAAAATCACGGATGGTAAAGGTATAGGTGTAATCGTAAACTTGCCTAATGGGAAGGAAGAATGGTTTTTTGAGAATGAAATTCAAATATTTGATGATAAAGGAAACATAGTAGAAAAGGAAGAAAACATTAACGAAAACAATAATTATGTATTTGATTTAATTAATAATCTGAGTTATGAACCTAAGTTTAAACCTATTAAACTTATGAATCCGATTAATTTTTTTAATTGGCTTATTGTTTCAGTAAAAGATATTTTTTAATTTAATATGATTATTAAATAAAAATATACGTTATCGATCTTTAAAATTTATACTATCCAAAAGATTAAATTAATATTTTAATAATATGAAAGAGAATATTATTCAGGTTAGAAATTTATCAAAATCATTTGAGATATCCTCAAAAGATCATGGCATTAAAGGAACTCTTAAGCATTTTTTCAAAAGGGAAACAAAAAGTATTGAGGTTATAAAAAATATAAATTTCGAAATAAATAAAGGAGAAATAGTAGGTTTTCTTGGAGCTAATGGTGCGGGGAAAACAACTATTCTTAAAATGCTCTGTGGTTTGATATACCCGAGTAGAGGTAAATTGTCAGTTGCAGGTTATGCACCATTTAAAAGAAGGACTAATTTTTTGAAAAATATAACTTTGATAATGGGACAAAAACAACAACTAATTTGGGATCTTCCTCCTATTGAATCTTTTTACTTAAATGCAGCAATTTATGACATAGAAAAATTTGAAGCCAAAAGAAGAATTAAAAAGTTATCAGATATGCTTGAGATTGAACAAGAGCTTAATATACCTGTCCGAAAATTATCTTTAGGTCAAAGAATGAAGGCAGAATTATTAGCAGCTTTAATTCATAAACCAAATATTTTATTTTTAGATGAACCTACACTAGGTCTAGATATTAATGCTCAAAGAAATCTCAGAAAATTTCTACAAATTTATAATAAAGAAACAGATGCAACAATTTGCCTAACTAGTCACTATATGAAAGATATTACATCTTTATGCAAGAGGGTAATCTGTATTCACGAAGGATGTATTACATATGATGGGAAGCTGGATAAATTATTAAAAAAATTATCGCCTGTCAAGGATATCCTAATTATTTGTAAAACTGAAAAAGAGGCTAGAGAATTAAGCAATTCAGGATTTACCATAAAAAACAGGAATCAAAAAGAAATTACAATAACAATTAAGAAAGATTCTATTAAATCTTCTTTAAATGAGATTCTTAAAAAATTTGATATAGAAGATCTCTATATAAACGAGCCTCCAGTTGATGAAATAATTGGAAATATCCTTGTAAAGGAAAAAGTATAAATGTTTAATTTAAATAAAAATAAACTCATAACTTTATTGAAAGTACAGTACTCAAATATGTTGGAATACAGAGTAGAAATAGCTTTATGGGCAATATCGGGAATAATACCTTTTTTCATGCTCAATATATGGACAAGCAATAACTTAAACGAATCTATTAATTTAAGTAATGTAATGCTCTCTAGATATTTTTTGAGTGCGTTCTTTGTAAGACAATTTTCAGTAGTTTGGGTTGTTTTTACTTTTGAAGAAGATGCTCTTTTAGGTAAAATTTCTCCATATTTGATTCAACCTTTAAACCCATTTTTTAGATATTTTGCTCAACATTTAGCAGAACAAATTACACGCTTCCCTTTTGCCATTATTATTGCGATAATTTTTTTTCTAATAAATCCAGAAAGTATATGGATACCAAGCTTAGGTATTTTTTTATTATCTTGCGTATCAACATTTTTTTCTTTTTTAATTCAATTTCTTATTCAATCAATAATTGCTTGTTTGTGTTTTTGGACAGAAAGAGCTTCTTCAATAGAAAGATTATTATTTATCCCAACTCTTTTCCTCTCAGGACTTTTAGCCCCAGTAATATCATTCCCAGAGTATATAAAATCATGGATATACATAACGCCATTCCCATACTTAATTGATTTTCCAGCAAATTTATTATCTGGAAACGATACAAATGCAATTTCTGGATTTGTTATGCAGATAATTTGGATTCTATTTCTTTTCCCTATATTTAAAAGGACTTGGAATCTTGGAACAAAAAAATATACCGCAATGGGGTCATGAATATAAAAAAATATTTAAAAGTTTATTCATTATTTTTATATACTTCCATAGCGTCAGAATTGGAATACAAGACTAACGTAATCATTGACTTCATTACTGCAATTCTAAGCTTGTTAGGCAGCTTATTTCTATTAACAATATTTTTCCAAAATACGGATAATATCGGTGGATGGAATTTTGAACAAGCTTTAATTATTCAAGGGATTTATACAATCCTAAATGGAATTACTAATACATGGTTCAATCCTAATCTTAAAGAAATAGTTAATTATATTAGAGAAGGAACCTTAGATTTTGTACTTCTTAAACCTATAGATAGTCAATTTATTATTTCCTTAAAAAAAATAGCACCATCCGGATTTTTAGAAATAATTTTAGGTATTGCCTTACTATTTTATTGCATAATTATTAATCAAATAAATATAAATTTAGTTTTTTTATTTTTATGCTTCACAACATTATTTTGTTCTATTGGAATTTTGTATAGCTTATGGTTTTTAATATCAACAACAACAATTTGGTTTGTAAAGACATGGAATGCCACAGAAGTATTACGTTCTTTTCTTTATATAGGAAGATTTCCTTTAAACTCATTTTCATTTTCTTTAAGGATATTCTTTAGTATTTTTATTCCAATAGCATTTATAACAACAATCCCTTCTGAAGTTTTTCTGGGAATAGCCCAACTTTGGGAAATACTACTAGAACTAATTATTTCTTTTATATTTTTTATAGTTTCTAGAAGATTTTGGTTATTTGCTCTGAAATATTACACATCAGCTTCTAGTTAATTTTTATTTGACAATTTCTCTACATAAATCCCAAATTTTTTGCCTGTTGTTTTGATTAGTTAATTTGGATAATTTCTTGAAATTAGTTGATGACTTTTCAATTGTAAGGAGATTACAAAAATAATTTATTTCATAATATCTTGAAATCTTTCCAAGTTTAATTGAAAGGTTGGAGAGGACTACTATAAATGAAAGAAGAGCCAAAGCTAATAAGAAATTAAAGGAAGATTTCCAAAATTCATCATCTTTAGTTTTAACTTCGAATTTCATTATTCCATAATATGTTGAGGGCACTTAACAGCTGCAATGGCAATTGCAGCGACTTTAAAATTTTCAGATTTTTCGATTACTTTTTTAACTTCTAATGGGCCAAATTTTTCACTTGCATCACTATAAGAAAGAAGTAAGGATTTGTAATTATCATGACCTACATTTCTATATTCACAGAAATTATCTCCAACAAAATTCAAGAGTGTAAGTAAAGTCAATTCAATCATTGAATTTTTATTATTATCACTTTTATGAATGATACATTGTATCTAAGCTTTAACAAGCTTGAATAGTTAATAAATTTCTTGATTTAAAGATTATTTACTTGAATAAAGATTAAGTTTATTACAAAATATTATGAGTATGTTCAAGACTATTTTTAAACCTCACTCAAAAGCGCTATCAGTAGTGTATGAATCTCATACTTTACCCACTACGGATGGGGGGTTGCATTTTTATTTAAATTGGTTTAAAAATAAGGTTCCCCATCACCTGGTCTCACAAATGTGAGGCCTTTTTTTTTTATAAGGTTTAAGGTGTTAAAAAATAAAATTTGGTTTTAAAATATATTCTATTGAAACTACAATCCAATAAGATACTAATATTTTAAAATTGTTCTTAAAATTAAGCTTTCACTGTTAAATTCAAAAGAGGGAGTAGGCATTTTTAAGCTAAAAAAGGTTTTTCTTATGCCAAAAGTGGCTTATTTCAAGTTAGCAATTGACTTTAACAACAAACTAACTCCAACAAGCAGGCATACAATAGTAAAGGTATTTTTAATGAGTTTGTTCCCTTTTAAATTTGATAAATGAGCGCCAAAATATCCCCCAGAAAAAGAACCTAATATAAGAATTACTAATAAATTCGTTGGAATAGAACCAATCCTGCTTAGAAAAAATGCTCCTATTGCATTCCAGAAAATACCTACTGTAAAAAAGGTTAAACTAACTGCTCTAAGAAAGTCCATCTGAAAAGTTTTAATTAATAAGATAGTTACTAATAAACCAGTTCCTGAAGAAACAGAACCATTTAGTATTCCAATTAAAAAAATAGGTATAATGAATTTAAACTTTAAGTGGGAAATGATTCTATTATTTACTGAATACAACCCAAAACTAGGTTTACGAAATGAGTATATAGCTAAGATTATTGAAAAAAGTCCTAAGATTAAGTACAGAATTTCCTCAGAAAGGTAATTCACAATAGATGATCCCAAAATAACTCCAGGAGTTCCAAAAAATAGTATTTGCCATAAAACATAAATATCATTTTTAATAGATTTAAAATTCCTTATAGATCCACCTAATCCCAAAGCGACCGTGGCAACTTTGTGAGTAGCAAGAGCTTGATAATAAGGTAATCCCAATAATAGTAAAGCAGGTAATTGAATTAATCCCGCACCACCTCCAGAAATTGCCGAAAATGTATTAGAGAAAAAAGAAATTAAAAATATTAAAACATTATTATAAAAATAAAATTCGTTAGTGGTTTGCAACTATGTAGAAGTAGTTATCAGTTAATATAATTCTTACTTTTTTAAAAAATTTAATCAATTACATGTTATTAACATTACATATTTCTTAAATACCACAGATATTTTTTTAGTTAATCAGAACTTTAGAAAAACTGTTAACATCATCTTATTTATCAAGAAAATTATGCATAATCAAGATGCTATTTACCTTGATCAACTATGCCCTAAGATCAGTAATAAAAACTGGAGAGAATCTCTCCATAAATTAACTAAAAATACATGTATTTATTGCGGCAAACCCTCTGAATCTCTTGATCATTTACATCCAAGGTCAAAAGGAGGAGAAAGTATCACTAGTAATTGCGTTCCTTGTTGTTTATCTTGCAATGGAAAAAAGTCTGATACTGAAGTGCTTAATTGGTATAGAAGTCAGAATTTTTATGATCCAAGAAGATCTATGGCAATTAGAGCATGGTTTAATGATGATTTAAAGCTGGCCTCAGTCTTATTAGATTACATAAATTAACTTGTAATTATAAAAACTCAGTAAGATATTACCAAAGCAAATAATTCTTTACTATGTGAAGTTGTAGAAGAAAAGTCTTCTTTCCACATAATAGGAGATTCAATAACTTTTCTTTCAGGTGATTTAACAGAAAAAATGAAAACAAAGACTACAAAAATTGTTATCAAAATTATCAGTATCACATTTTTATCTGAAATATTATTCATAAAATTTATTTAACTAGTTAATTTTTTATTAGGGGTGGTCTTATCATAAATTTCTAAAAAATATGATTTAAAATAGTCAATCCCCTCTTTACCCATTAATCCAAAATTCCAGCCACAATTGTTTATAACTTTTATAGAAATTTGATTGGCCAAATCCTCTTTTTCAATAAACTTTTTTTGAGGATTATAGAAAAATGAAACAATATTTTCAGTTTTAATTATGGCAGAAGTCATAGCTTCATCTTTGGACAATCCATTTTGTATTGCATTACAAAATTTCTTTGAAAAATTGTTTGATATCCTACTTTGAAGAAGACTTACCGTAGGATCAGAAGTATGCGATGCGAATGTACTTAAAGGATGTAATAAAATCACAACGAAAAATACAAAGCTAAAAATTAATTTTAACAAATCGCTTAATTTATTATTATTAAACAGTATAAATAATTATAATTTATTTTTTTAAAAAATATAATTTCTAAATAAATATCTTTTAAATAGTTTTAATTTAAATTTCAATTTATTAAATAAAAACGAATATTGATAGAACTTAGTAATATTATTTATAAGTAAATTTGGATTAAAGTAATATGGACCATTCTTTAATGACACTCCTTTTCTTTCCTGATTGGACAAACGGATTACCTTCAGATTTTTTAATACTTCATTTCTTTGTTGGAGCTGTGATTTTTCCGTTTAATCTAATACATTCAAGAGCAAGAAAGTTTGATGCTCAAAATCCTGAAGAAGCAGCTACGGGATATAAAAATTCAAATAATACAACCTATTATGGTTACGAAGAAATTAGTTAAATAGAAAAGAAATTTATTAATTAATTACTTTTGATGATTATTTTTCTAAATTCAGCTATAGATTTAAAAATTTTTAGTCCAACAGAACCTGTTGGAATAATAATTTTATTTGTAGGCTTAATTTTCAGTGGTATGATTTTCTATATTATTTACGCTGTAAGTACAAATAAAGAATCACTTGAAGATAAAAAAATCAGAAATGAGAGAGAAATTAATCAACAAAAAAGAATTGGGAAATTGTTTCCTAAGAAAAAATAATTTTTATTGTTTTATTTTTCAGTAAAACTAAGTTTATGTATGTTACAAACAGGTCAAGTGGATCAATAAACATTAATCTTACCTCATTCCAATAAAACATCGTAAAGCCTTATGATATCAATACTTTTTCAAATCCGTGAGTGTATATTTAATGTGAATTAATCGCAAAGCTATTTTATTTATTGTCCTTTAATGCTAAAACTTAATAGTGAGGAATTTTTATTTTGCAAAATAAATATTTATTTCTGATTTTAGCTAGTGGAGTTGTAAATGATCAGGGTTTTTGGCTAATTGGAGTCAAAAATAGTGACTCAATAATACTTGATGATAAATCACTCTTAGAATGCCACAGGAAAGAGCTTATCGGTGTTGAGTCCGCAAAGGATATTCTTAATGCAATAAATTTAAATTTAGATAATCTAATGAGCGATTTAAAAAAAAAAAAAATACCCTTAGACGCACCTCCAAAAGGAATTTCCTTTAACATTCCATTAAACACACTAGAAAATATATTTGATTTTTGGTTAGACAAATATAAGGATAAGCAAGCATGGGAAACTTGTTTTGGACTTCTAAAAATCAGAAGAAGAGTATCATTAACAAATTTAATAAATAGCGAAAGCATAAAAGGAGATTCAAAAAAATGGGCTTTAGAGATTGAGGAGCTTCACACTTATAAGCCAAATTTAATAAAAAACGATAACTCAATTGATCCAATGTGGAAATAAATTTATCTTTTTTGAATAAAAATGTTTACTTATTTAAAATTTAAGTAAGTATAAAAATATATATATAAATAAAAATATGAATAAAACATATTCATTTAATCAAGATCAAATGAATGGAATTGTAGAAGATACATATACAAACATAATAAATGAATGCGAAAAATTAAAAGCTGAGACAAATTGTCCTAACGAACAAGTCGTGGCACTTTTAAGTGTTATTGCTTCGAACTTTGCTCCATTAGTTGAAAATAAAAATAATTAGGATGACGAGGTATTTTACTTGGAGTGATTTTGATAAAAGTGTAGATTATATTGCTAATCAATGTAAATTCATGAATTTATCTGGGATATACGGGGTTCCAAGAGGAGGACTATGTCTTGCTGTTGCTTTAAGTCATAAATTAGATATTCAACTAATTGAAAAACCCTCTAAAAATTCGTTAATAGTAGATGATGTTTTTGAAACAGGGACTACACTAAGAAATTTCAAACATATTGAGGGAGCAAATTTCTTTGTTCTAGTTAGTAAGCAGAAACCTATTTGGTGGAATGCTGTAAACTTAACTCATAAGAAAGAATGGATTGTCTTCCCATGGGAAAACAAAAGAAATGAATTGCAAGAAGAAAAAGAATACAAGAAGAAAAGAGGTTTAAATTGAAAAAGAAATTATATTTAGCTAATTCATATGGTTTTTCAAAACAAACTAAAAAGCTATTACCTGAATTCATTAAAATTTTCCAAGATTTAAATATAGAAGTTTATGAACCTTTTGAAAGGACAAAGCATTTAATAAATAATAAAAATTACTGGGCTTATGAAATAGCTAAAACAAATTTCAAAGATTTAAATTCATGTGATTGTATTTTTGCGATTGTTAATGGGAACCCCCCTGATGAAGGTGTGATGGTAGAAATAGGAATTGCTACAGCTCTCAAAAAAGAAATATTTTTGTTTAGAGATGATTTTAGGAATTGTGCAGATAGTGATCAATACCCTCTTAATTTAATGTTATTTGTAGGAATATCTAAGAAAAATTGGCAAAAAAATTATTTTGAAACCTTAGAGGATATAAAAAACCCGAAAAAGAATTTTTTAAAATGGGCAGAGTGGAAAAAATAAAAATTTACGTTTTTATTTAAATATCAATCAAAAAAAAGCAGTAATAGTACTTTAAAATGATATAATTATATTTATTTACTAAATTTTGACACAAGTAACTGTAGGGGAAAATGAGGGTATTGAATCTGCCCTTAGAAGATTTAAAAGACAAGTATCAAAATCAGGGATTTTTGCTGATTTGAAAAGATTGAGACATCATGAAACTCCTATCGAGAAATATAAGAGAAAATTGCAGCAAAGAAGAAAAGCAAGAAGAAGATAATTTATCCAAGATTAAATACCCTTTTATGTTTATTTAGAGGAATATATCAGTGAATAATTATCCCACTGATAATAATCAGTAGATCTAATTCTATAATATGTTTTTAATTAAGATTTTTTAATTTTTTTACAAGGTTGATTCCAACACCAGGAACAGCGAGAAGATCTTCATCATTAGCTGAGGTAATTGCTTTTGGAGTTTTAAATCCAGCTTTATAAAAAGCCTCTGCACTCTTAGCTCCAACCCCAGGAATAGCTTTTAAAGCTTCGATCAATTTTTTTTGTTCATCTTTTTTTGTTTTGGATTTTGAAGTCTTGGAAGACTTTGGTGACTTCTTTTTAGCTTTTGTTTTAGTAATTTTAGCAGTAGATTTTTCGGAAGAGGCCTTACTTTTAAAAAGAATTGATTTTAGTTTGCTTAAGAATTTAGTGATCATTTATTCATAAGTTAGGTAATTTATTAAATTCTAAATCCATTCAAGAAACCATTAAACTTTTTTAAGGGATTAATAATTATATTGAAGAAGGAATAATAGAAAATAATTTTTTATTTACATCTATATAAAGACATATATTCATTTATGATGCAAGTAGAAAAATCTAATGACCAACTATAAAATTATTTTAAATAACTATTTCATTTGCTGATTTACTTTAAGAATAAAATATTTAGTTTATTATTCTTAACTTTTGGATAATTAATCGACATGCTAATTAATTTAAGATTTCACCCTTATGACATTTAATGAGATAGCTAAAAACTATCATTCTGAGAAAATTTTTCTCTTCGAAATCTCCAAATATATGAATAAGGTATGATCGAAGATGAACAATTCTAAAATATGCTAAGAAAAAATTGTAAAAATTTAAATAATATACTCATTTAAACTGTTAATAAATTTACTATTACGAGATTTAAGCTAAAACAATATTTATTGGGTATTTAAAATGATGATAATAATAGTTAGTGGTCCTTCAGGTAGTGGGAAGACAATACTTTCAAAATTAATTTTAAAAAAATTAAAAGATGGAATAATCTTAAGTACCGATAATTATTACAAAACAGGAATAAGAAGCAAAATATTTTCGAAAATTATTCCTTATTATTTTGATAGAAAATTAAGTTTCAACAATAAACTATTTAAAAGAGATCTAGATTTTATTTTAAAAAATGGATTTTCAAACTTCTCCTATAAATATAATTTCGAAAGAAATTCGATTAAAAAGATATATAAAACCACTAACAATATAAGATTCATCATACTTGAAGGAATTTTTGTAAGAGAAATAATCAAATCTCTCTCAAAAAATTTCTGTATTTTCATTAAATTAAAAACTAAAAAACAAACTTGTATTAATAGAGTAATTAAAAGAGATTTTAAGGAAAGGGGTAAAAGTAAAAATCTTGCGCAAAAAGATGTTATGAAAGCGTGGGAATTATTTTATAAAAATAAAAATGAAAATTATTCAAGAAATTACCTAAATAAATTTATTGTAAAAAATAAAAAAGACATAAAAATCTTACTAAAAAAAATAACTAAAACAATTTATTAATTTTGTGAGACAAATTCAAAGCGCTCAAAATCGCACCCTCCATCCTTCCAAATCCCTCATTACCAATCCAATCGCCACAAAAAGCTATATTATGACTTTCACAAACTTGTAAGTTTTCAGGAATACCTATGCCCGAAGGTTGTGAAGCCCTCCATTTCATTATGGAAATATCCTGATAATCTATTATTTTGTTTATATGTGGCTGATTTTGAAATATTTGATTGAATTTTAATAATAAATTTTTTTTGAATAACTTTATATTTTTATTTTGAAAATATTCATTTATAAATTCATTATTTCTTGTATGAATTACTATTCCTAATTTATTATTTTTTTGTCTCTGAAAAATAATTCTTTCAAATTTATATTTTTCTTCAAAAACATTGTTTAATATAAAATATCTATATTTTTTTTTATAATCGTCTTTATAATCATAATAAGAATTTGTATATATCATAAAAGTTAACCTTTTAATGTAATTTTGTTGATTTAGGAGATTTATGATTTTATCTAATTTTTTATCTTTATATATTGGTATAGCTTTCCTTAAAGGAGTTTGACTGATCTTCATAATATCTAAAGATCTTTTATGTAAAATTAAATTGCTTGAACAAATAAGAAATTTAGAGTTTATTTCATATCCATTTTTTGAAGTTAAAATCCATCTATTATCTTTAAAATCTAATTTGAATATTAAAGTTTCAAAGAAATAATCAACTTGATTTCTTAAATTATTATAAGAAATTATATTTTTTGCTAATTCAGACATCGAAGTTCTTGGGATATAATTTGTCCCACTATGAAAATCACTATCTATTTTAGAAGGAATGTAATCTTCATTCAATTCAATAAATTCCGAGGTATCTTGCTGGATAATTTCTTCATCTAATAATTCTTGAATAAAAGTTTTTAGTAATTGATTATTTTTCTTATTGCAAATATTAAGATTTGGAGAACCATGATTAAGCTCCCAGCCATTATTAATTTGACTATATCTAGTACTAGATCTTCCTCCAAGATTTCGTCCATTTTCAATTATTGCTAATTTTCCACTAAAACCATTTTTAATATGACTAGAGGTAAATACCGATGAAGAAATCCCTCCTCCAATTATGGCAATATCGTATAGTTGTTGATTTTGCATAAGTGATATTTAATTAGATTTTCAATAAATTATCTATTTCCATCATTTTTTTTGTAGAGGTAAAGTCAGTTTCAATCACAGGACAAATATTATTATCAAGATAGAATTTGATTAAATCCTTAGTAAATCTTCTAAAATCATCTAGAGAATAAAGGTATTCATCTAAAATATAAACACCCTTCCATGGGCGAAATTTAAATCTTGAAATAAATTGTTTAGAGGGAATTAATAAGCTCCCAAAAAATTTTATACTTTCTTTATTACTGTTAGATGAATTATTCAAAATAATTTTTTTTAAAATATTAAATTCAGATTCAAGTAATTTAATATCCGTTCCAAATTGAAACCAGATTGATTTAGTTAGTCCCGAAGAGATTTTTTTCTCAAACCTTACTCTCTCTTCTGATTTATTAAAGTATTTTTGCAAATAAGGGTTATATGCAACTCCTATGTTAATGTCTACTTTTTTTTCACTTCTATAATCAGTTAATACATCTAAAACTTCAAAATTCTTTCTCTTGTTAGATCCTGAAACAAGTAAAATGTCTTTATTTTTATAATAAATACATTTTTCAATAAAATTTAAAAACTCTAAATATGAATTTCGTCTGTTGACAGTATATTGATGATAAAAACTATAGTGATAAACTACATCTATCCCTTTATATTTATTACCAATATATTCGATCGTTTCATTTAGCAATTCTTTTTTTATAAGCCCTTTGCATGGAATATTAATTTTATTAATTTTATTAGATATGCAAAAATCAATTTTATTTTCTAACTGTAAGATATTCTTAAAAGATAATTCAAACCTTAGATTATTATACATTTATCAATTATAAAACTTTTTAGAACAAGGAGTGTAAAAAAAAATCCTCAAATACTATTAATATTTGATAGTTTCTAACTTTTCAACTTAATAATTAAGATTTAATATTACTCAAAAGAAAAATAGTTAATTGAAAATTATAAAATTAATTTAAATCAACATTTAGAGAACTTGATAAATAAAATTTATCTTGAGGTCTAGGGGTTAGAATAATCCATACAAAATTACAAAAGAATATGGCAAGTCAAGATTATCTAATCGCAATTGCATTAATAGAGCAAAATGATCTAAGAGCTATGCCTTTAGGTGGAAAAGAAATCAAAGTAAATCTTGAAGAAAAAGGTAATCTGAATAAACTTGGAGAAGAAGTAATTTTAAATCTTCTTCTAAGAGTATTTCAAAGAAGTGATGAAGGAGCATTAAGAAGAGTTTCAGAAGATAAAGGTTTATTATTAGTTCATATGCATCCAAAAAGGATGCAAAAAGAATTGCCGTTTATTAAATCTGAATGGATAAGAGATGGAGATACAAATCAATTTTTAAAATACTTAGGTAATCTTTCCAAAGAAATTTGGACAGCTTCCTTCATAAAATATAAAGGTATTGAATTAGTATCAATAGCAAAAAACGATGAAATCTAATATTTTTTGTAAGTTAATTACCTAAAGTATTTTCCTAATTAATTTATCATTTTTTTTAAAGATTTTAAGACAATTCTTATTCTCTCCAAAATTAATTGTTTCATAATTAAAATCATTTTTAATATGTAAAGCACAATTACCTTCAATACATATACAAGAAGTAATTCTTTGACTTTTGATTATTTCATTAACGAACGGCTCTCTTTCTTTTTCTTCATCATAATGTGGGCAAGCAATACCTTTTACTATCCCTAAGCAATCAATTACCTCCAATTTATCTGAGAAAGAATCCGTTATACCTTTATCAAACCAGCATATAGCACCTGCACTTACCCCACTCATTACAATACCTTTTTCATAACCAATTTTCAAAATATCATTAAGGCCCCATTCATTCCAAACAGCCAACATACTTTTTGTATTTCCTCCTCCAACAAAAATAATATCCTGAGATAGGATTTTTTTTTCTAAGTTTTCTGTTCGAGAGAAGAAGTCTAAATGACTAGTAATACAATTTAATTTTGAAAAAGCCCTATAAAAATTTAATTTATATAAGTCATTATCTCCAGATGCAGTAGCAATAAAACAAATTTTTGGCCTATCTTTTTTAATTAATGATGTAATATATTTTTCTATCTTAAGTTTCCCCAAAGAGCGACCAAAACCACCGCCTCCAATTGCAACAATATTTTTATTTACCATTTTAACTAATTACCAACTTTATGAATTTAAAACAAATTACGAAAAAAGATCAACTTGATTTAAAGAAATTATATTTTGATTCAATTTTATCAATAGATGAGAAAATCTATAATAAAGATCAAAAAAGAGTTTGGGCAAGCCAAGCTTGGGATAATAAAATTTTTGATTCAACAATAAATGCTGGTCAGGGGTGGTTAATTAATGAAAAAAAGAAAATAATTGCTTTTGCCGCAAGATATCCAAATAATAAAATTGCCCTTTTATACTGCAAAGGCGATCATCAAAGAAGAGGTTATGGTACAAAGTTAGTGAATAAGTTAGAAAAGGAAGCAAAAAAAGAAGGAGTTACTTTTTTATCAACTGAGGCAAGCTTAATAAGTTATAAATTATTTCTTAGGAATAACTGGAAAATAATTCGTAAAGAAAAAATAATTATTAAAAATATAATATTTGAAAGATATAAAATGATAAAAAATCTTCAATTAATTAATAAATAATGGGTAGTAAAAATAAAAACATAATAATAGTCAAAAGATTATTTATATGGATTTTATATTTATATGCAGGCTTTATACTTTACGCTAAAAAGGGATATTTATTTCCCTTCATCATTACATTCGCAAAGGTAATTTATCCATTATCAATTTTTTGGCTTCAAATCAGAATAAAAACAAAAGATAACTTCTTACCAATAGATGAGACGATGAGAACAAGTCAATTATGGTTTAATATTTTACCTGTTTTAGCATCTTTCATCACAGTAATAATTACTATTTTGAATGTATTTTTGTACTTAACTTATAAATTAATTTAGGATAAGATTTCCTGAATATTTTTCACTCTAAAAATAGGTAATTTTGCTTAAAGTACAAAACATTATGTAAAGATTATTGCCTTTTCAAATATATTGCTTAAATTTTAAGTAGTAATAAATATTTTTTATGGAAAATATTACTTTTGAGGGGAATATGAATTTTGATAATAAAGAAGAAGAATTTAACGAAAATGAATTATTCTCACTAAAAATAACTGATAGTTTGTATAAAAAAGATATTGGGAAATTCCTAGAAATCCTATCCTCGCATTTCATATAGTTGTTAATAAGAATAGCGTTATGATGTTCAAACTAAAACAGTTCTAGAAATTAATAAGTTTTTGACAGATACTATATTTAGATTACAAAAAATTAAATGCAATTGTTTCTTGCAGACTGTCAGTTCTCTGACATTGATAACCAAATAAAAGCCTATAAATTATTTATTGAGGCCTGGGAAAATGGGGAAATGGCTAAATCAGATAAAACAGATGATTTTGAAATGCTTTTTAGAGTTCATGCTCCAGGAGAAGGAAGAGTAGTTTGTTTGTGTAAAGCTAAAAGTGATAAGGAAATATTTGAACATTTTGCTCCATGGAGAGCAAAATTTGGAATACATATGGAATTTACACCTGTAATCAGTTGTCAAAACATTGTCGATTATCACAAAAACTTATTTAACTCAATGACTTGATTGCTGATTAAATTCATTTTCTAACGTGACTAAAATTTTTTCAAATCAAATTAAGAGATCTAAAGATAAAACTAAAGCTTCATCGACTAATCTTGAAGATAAAGCAAACGAGAAATCAAAACCAATGATAATAATTGGTTTAATAGTATCTTTATCATCTATATTTTTGTTGCTTTTTACAATAAAAAACAAATTTGGATGATTTGAGTAATTAATACAATTACTTAAATAATATAAATAGATTATATTGATCAAAAATAACTTTATAAAATGGCTTTTAAGGAAGGTGGAATGGCATCTGGTTTACTTATAATAGTTATTTCAATAGTATTTGCCGCTGGATTTGGTTTTTTAGTCCTTCATTTTGTCCCTGGAACACCTTTCTAAAAGATTATTATTAATGTCTTAATAATTAGATATTGACCGTCTCAAGATCTTGAATAGAATTATCTGCGGTCTTATTCTTAGCTCTATAAGCATATATCAATGATCCAACAGCTATTGATGTTGAAGCTAATATTCCTGAAATAAGTATCAAGGCAAAAAGACCACCAATTAAGCCTCCTTTTAACCTAAGTAGATTTGATTTTATAAGAAGAATTAGTAGAAAAAAAGTAGTCGCCTTAAGGGAAGTGATTTTGATAAAGGCTAATGGAGCAAAAGGATTTAGTAACATTAAATTAATTTATATATTTTAATTTTAAAAAAAAATTCGTATAACTGCTTAAATCCCATTAAAAAAGACTCAAAATGAGTCTTTTAGAAATTAAATTAATTAGCTATTACTTGTTTATTCATCAGAATCAAATTTGCTAAGATTCGGTCCTGCGACTAAACCAACTAGCCCAAAGAGGACTAAAGAACCAATCCCAACTCCTGCTGCCCAAGGATTGAAACCGCCAATGGCGAATGAAGCTAATAAATTCATGATTTTTTAAAAACAATTATCTCGGAGTTAGCATACAGAATTATTGAAGGAAATATACCTAAATTGAGACATTTCTTTGTAATTGGAAAGTAATTAAATTAATGATTGAACTTTACAAATTCTTGGGAATTTTATATAAAACTTATATTTACCATAAGTATTTAGCGTATAACAACAAGTCACAATATTTTCAATTACGATATATGGGTGTATGTTTGTAAAATTATGAACACGGATCTAACCTTTATATACGATGGAGAATGCCCTTTCTGTGATCATTTCGCAGAGTTATTAGAACTTAAAAGTAAAATAAATAATATATCTATTCTTGATGGAAGAAAAAATCCAGATATTGTTATTTCGATGTTAAAGCAAGGCTACGATATTGATAAAGGGGCAATTCTTATTAAAGGTGAAGATATATTTCATGGTGCTGAAGCGATAAACAAAATATGTTCCCAGATAAATAATCCATCTGGCAGCCTTTTAAAACTCTTATCAAATATCTTCAAATCAGACAAAAGAACGAATTTATTGTTTCCTTTCCTTGTAACAGCAAGGAGATTCGCCTTGATTTCAAAAGGCGTATCAACTTCTTTGATTTAAAATCAATTTCCTCCATAACAATAAATGACATATTTATAAGCTTATTAATGATTAGAAGTTAATTTGGTATTTCTTAGCTAGAACATAAGAGTGATATCTAGATAATAATGATAGAAAACTTCAATCCATTTATTTCATTAGGCGGAAAAGATCAGAAAATAAATCATATGGCTGAGGCAGCACTTGAAATGAACTTAACATGCAACGATTTAAAAAAAGATCTTGATTTAACGGATGGAGACGTAGTTGACATGTTGCAATTAGTAATGGATGGGTTTAAAAATAGAAATTAAATAAATATTCTTATTAAAAAATTTAGCTCTTTTTAAATTTTTAATGAAAAGTATACAAATCGAATTTTCAAAATATGATTCAGTAAATTCTTTATGGTCTGAATTAATAGAACATCATGGATTTGAAAGAGCTAAAAATATTGTTTCTCAAGCTATAGATTTGCAGAAAATGAACGGAAATAAAAATATAACTATGCCTATTATATTTTCTGGAACTGGAGGATTAGCATTAATTCCCATTAAATCATTAAAAGAGAAGAATTTAAAAAGTAATTTAAAAGAAAATCAAGTACTAATATTTAATATTAAAAAGAAATCATTTCAAATCTTAAATGAAGCTAAACATTACTAATTATTTTTGAAAACCAGTTTTTAGTAAGATTAAACTAAAAATATTAAATCTGAGGACCACTACATCTACCGAGACTTTAGTAATTTCTATTCTCAATACCTATAAATTTAATTTATAGTAAGTTTTCACATTAATATTAAATAATGTCTTTTGAAGCTACCTATCTAGGTTCAAATGGTTGGTTGATCAAATTTGACAAGACCAACTTAATAATAGATCCATGGCTTACTGGGGATTTGGTATTCCCCCCAGGAGAATGGTTTTTTAAAGGTTCACTAGAAAACGATGTTTTAATTAAAGAAGAAATTAATATAATTCTTTTAACGCAAGGCTTACCTGATCATTGTCATGTTCCTTCATTAAAAAAATTTAAAAAAGATATCGATATCATTTGTCCAAATAGTGCAAAAAACATTCTAGAAAAATTAGGTTTTACTTCGATCAAAGTTCTTAAACCTTCAGAAAAGATCAAACAACAGGGGTTAGAAATTGAGGCTACCGCTGGTGCTCCCGTACCTCAAATTGAAAATGGATACATAGTAAAAGATCAGGAAGGAAGAGGGTTCTACATAGAACCACATGGATATCTTGATGAAAACGTGAAAACTCAAGATATAGATGCTGTTATAACTCCAATAATTAATCTTGAATTACCTCTTGTTGGATCTTTTGTAAAAGGTGCAGATGTACTACCAAAGTTAATAAATACTTTTAATCCAAAATATATTCTTTCAAGTACTACCGGAGGAGAAGCAAAATATACAGGACTTTTAAATAAATTTATATCAGTTCAGGAATTCGCCAAAGAAGTTAAATGTAACGTATTAACTCTGAATAGTATGGATTCTGTAAAAATTTAAAATTTTTATAAAAAAACATTTATGTGTACATGAATAATACATAAAAACTAATAAAATAAATATAAAGACGGAGTACTTAAAATTTATTCGATATTTTTTTCAACAATTTTTCTATTTGCTATAAATACAACTTATTTTTGCGAAAACTTAAAACTCGATTTAGTAATTAGAAACAATATTAATGGAGATTTTTCAATAGTTAAGAATATTTCTGAAATTAAACCTGGAGCATTTATTAACATAACTTGGAATAAAAAAAATCTTATGCTTCCATATTCTCTTAGAAAAGATTACTTATCATTTACAGACAGAAAGTGGGATTGGAGATACCAAATTAATAAAGAGGGTTTAGTAGAAGATAAAAATCCGATATTGTATGAGTTACAGCCATCTGGGGTAATCAAGGAATATATCTGTCAAATAGAAGAAACTTAATTATTTTTAATTTAATATATGCATAACATCTTTTAAAAAATTCTTCAGTTAAATTAATCTTTTTAATAAATATGGTTAACTTTACAGACACACGTACTAATAAGGAATATATAAAATTAAGTGACTATAAATCCTTTGATTATGAAATACCTAATATTTTTTTGGATTTCATAATTGAAGACACAAGTGTAACTATTAAAACTGAGCTAAAATTAGTAAAAAAGAATATTAATACTAATACTCTTATTCTTGATGGAATAGATATATTTGTTGAAAAAATATATTTAGATGAATCCTTATTAAAAGAAAATAATTATTCAATCCAAAAAAATAAATTATTAATTAAATGCATTTTTAATGAAACTTTTACCATCAAGATTGAGGGGAAAATTAAACCAAAGGAGAATGTTTCACTTTTAGGAATGTATGAAAGTAATGGAATTATTACTACGCAATGCGAAGCAGAAGGCTTTAGAAGAATAAGTTACCATTCTGATAGACCTGATATTTTGAGTAAATATAAAGTAAGGATTGAAGCAAATAAAGAAGATTATCCAGTATTACTTTCAAATGGAAATCTAATCAAAGCTAATAATCTTGAAGATAAAAGACATGAGGTAATATGGGAAGACCCTTATCCAAAGCCCTCATATCTTTTTGCTTTAGTTGCAGGAAAACTAAATTGCATTAAAGATGAGTTTTATACTAAATCTAATAAAAAAGTAGAAATAAATATATACGTAGAAAAAGGTGATGAGAAATACGTACAGCATTCAATAAATTCTTTGAAGAAGTCTATGAAATGGGATGAAGAGAAATACAATCTCGAATACGATTTATCATTATTTAATATTGTTGCAGTAAGGCATTTTAATATGGGCGCGATGGAAAATAAAAGCCTCAATATATTTAACTCGAAATTAATACTTGCAAATGCGGAGACTGCGACTGATGAAGAGTTAGAGCGTATAGAAGGTGTAATCGCCCATGAGTACTTTCATAACTGGACGGGTAATAGAATTACTTGTAGAGATTGGTTTCAATTATCATTAAAAGAGGGTTTAACAGTATTTAGAGATCAGGAATTTACCGCAGATCAACATAATCGTTCAATAAAAAGAATTGAGGATGCAAAATACTTGAGGAAAGCACAATTCAGAGAAGACTCTGGCCCAACATCACATGCAGTCAGGCCTGAAACATATTTAGAAATAGACAATTTCTATACAACTACTATCTATGAAAAAGGAGCCGAAATAATAAGGATGCTAAAAACATTAGTAAAAGATCAAAACTTTAATAATGGTTTTAGCAATTTTATTGCAACGTATGATGGGAAAGCAGCAACTATTGATCAATTTGTTGAAAAGGTTTTAGAGAATAATAAAGAAATAAATATTGAAAAATTTAAAACTTGGTACAAACAAAATGGGACACCATTGGTTAAATTTAATAGGAAATGGGATAGAGAAAAAGAAATTCTCAAAATAAAAGTATCTCAAATTAATGCAAACAAAAAAAATTATTACAATGAAAGACCTCTAATAATTCCAATTAATATTGGAATACTTTTAAGCAGTTATGAAAAAATAAATAAGACAATTATCTTAAAAGAAAAAGAAGAAGAATTTATTTTTGAAAATATAAAGACAAGTTTTGATTGTCCAATAATTACATATTTTCGAAATTTCTCTGCTCCAATCAAATGGGAAACCGACACTACATTTGCTGAAAAATTATTAATTATAGAATTTGAAAATGATTATTTCACCATATATGACACGATAAAGGGTGTATACAAAGAAATAATTTGTAAAAGAATAGATAAAAAACCAGATACTAATATTGAAAATAAACTAATAACAATTTTAAAATCAATACTTAGGAATAAAAAAAATATAAATTCATCATTCTTATCTGAAATACTCAGTATCCCAACCTTCTCAGAAATAGAATCAGAAATAAAAAGAATTGATCCAATAAAAATTTACAAAACTATTGACGAATTAAATTATTTATTTGGCAATAAATTAAAAGTAGAACTTTTGAATAAGCTTAAAGAGATTAATAAAAACATCTATAAAGTTTGGCCAGAAGGTAAGGATGAGAGAAAACTTATTGAAACCATATGGAAGTTACTATTGCATAGTAAAGATGAAGGAATTAAAAGTAAAATAGTTGGATACGTAGATAGTAATTCAATGACACTTTCAAAAGCTGTATTGAATGTCTTCACAAGAATTAATTGCCCAGAAAGAGAATTAATCTCAAAGATTTTTTTTGAAAAGTGGAAAAAAAATCCAGTAGTTTTAGATAATTGGTTCTTTTTTAAAGCCTCCATTGAGATAGATAACAATCAAAAAAGTATTGAAGATCTTTTTAAAAACAAATATTTTGATGTCAAATCACCTAATACTTTAAGATCTATATTAATGGCTTACGTAACAAGAAATTCTTTATTCCACTCCATAGATGGATCAGGATATAGTTATATAGCAAATAAAATTATAGAGTTTGATAAATCAAATCCAATAGTAATTTCTCGTTTTTTAAAAATATTTAGTACCTACAAACAATATGAAGATCCTTATAAAAAAAATATAATTAGAGTTCTAAATCATATACAAAAAAATAAACTCTCATCAAATACAAGAGAAGTAATAGATGCCATTTTAAATTAAGAATTATTATATTTATATAAACTTATAAGGAGTATTATTAAAAAAACCATAAAAGTAATTAACGTTTTATTAGAGATAAGATTTCTGAAATTATTTAATTTTTCCTGTTTGTGTTCCTTATCCCACTTTCTTTTAACGTAATTATTAGTGACAAATTTATTAGGTCTACCACAATATAGACAAGTTGGAGCTTTTACTGAGATTAAATTTTTACATTGAGGACATTTTTTCTGTTTCATAATTATCTTATTTTAGCAAACAAAAAATTTTTAATTTTTATATAAATGAAAATACATAAATAATTAATTTAATAAGAGAAATATTAAAGTTTATTAATACAATATATTTCGCAAATAATTAAATTAAGTTTCAAAAGAATAACCCATTAAAACTAATTAATAATGTGGAATATAATTAATTATTATTTTAATTTTTTCATGTTTGCAATTGCATTAGGTTTAGGTCCTTTAGAGACAATTACAATAGCAATATCAGCTATAGTTTTCATTGCCGCTTTTACATGGGTATCAATTAAAGGTGATTTGAGAGAACTTGCAAACGAACTTATTGACGAGAAGACTGAAAAAGAAGAGAATTAATTTATTTAGTAAATAATCAATTATGTAGCTTTGGATAATCAATAATATGTCTTATTTCCTTAAGAGATGCTCCATAAATACTATTTCCCTTTAAATTAACTCCTTTCCACTTTTCTTTTTGATTAAAAGTGTTTTTAATACTTGAGTTTTTAGTAAAAGAATGATTGTCATCCCATGTCAAAGTTATATCCCAACCTTTATAGTTTTCTATCATAGAAAAGAAAAATAATATATCTAAATATTACATACAGAAATTAAAAACAAAAACAAAGGAAATAAGTAGTTTTTTTATAATATTTATTTAATACTATTTTAATTAGGATACTATTTTAATTTTAGATGCTGACTTGTCAGCATTTTTTCTTGCAATATTTAAATCATCATCAGACGAAAGGACTACCCCCATTCTCCTTCCTTTCTTTGAGGTTGGTTTCCCAAAAATTAGAACTTTAGTATTCTCTACTTCAAGTGCCTCATTAAGTCCAGTGTATGAGGGGTTAATAGATTCTTTTTCTGAAAGTATTACTCTTGTTGCTGATGGCTTTAATAAGGAAATTTTTGGTATTGGTAGATTTAAAAAGGCTCTTAAGTGTAATTCAAATTCGTTTAAGTTTTGACTTACCAAGGTGACCATTCCCGTGTCATGAGGTCTAGGAGACAATTCTGAGAATATAACCTCTTTGCCTCTAACAAAAAACTCAACTCCATATATACCCGAACCATTTAGATTATTTAATATTTTATTTGTCATATTTCTAGCTTCATTAATTAAAGATTCATTCATGTCCAATGGTTGCCAACTACATTGATAATCTCCTTTGTATTGCTCATGACCTATTGGTTCACAAAATACATTTTCTCCACTACTTTTTCTTACTGTTAAAAGAGTAAATTCATAATCAAAATTTAAAAATTCCTCGAGAATTACACCTTCTATCTTACCTCTTGAGTTTTTCAGAGCATCTTCCCAAGCTAACAAAAGATCCTCTTTCCTTTTAACTAAACTTTGTCCTTTACCGGATGAACTCATTAGAGGCTTTAACAAAAGAGGGAATCCAATTTCTGACGATTTCATCTCTAGCTCTTCAGCATTAAATACGTAACTAAAATTTGCAGTTTTTATGTTTAATTCCTTAGATGCAAGATCTCTTATTTTATGCCTATTCATTGTAATTTCAACAGTTCTAGCATTTGGGACAATATTTATTCCTTCTTCTTCCAATTCCTTTAAAGCTTCTATCGAGAGTGCTTCAATTTCAGGAACTACAAAATCAGGCTCTATTTTTTTTATCGTATTTATTAAAGTTTTTTTATCATTCATATTTATTACAAAAGAATGATCAGCTAATTGCATTGCGGGTGCATTTTCGTACTTATCAATAGCTATTACTTCTAAACCTAATCTTTTAGCTTCAACCACTAACTCTTTTCCAAGTTCGCCGCTACCAAGTAATAATATTTTCTTTTGAATAAATTTAAAACTGTCCATTACTGAATAATTTATGTTTAATCATTATCGGATGACTTGTTTGAAAGCTTATCTTTTCTTTTAGCGGATTTTGAACTAAACAAAAATGCATTGTTATCAAACCAGTCGACTTGCTTAAGGCCTTTTATCATTGAGGTTAAAATGGCACCAAGAAAGAAGAAGCCCATCATTACCCATAAAATTCTTTCTAGAGCAATCGAAGGCGAGAAGCCTTGACCAGATTTAACAATCTCAGTAAGAGGGTCTAAAGGATCCAAATTAATTTTTTTTTTGTTAACTAATTATATAAGCTAAGAAAAGACTTTTTACTAATAATTACAAATAAAAATAATACGGAAATATGATCTTAAAAATGACGCAAAAACTATAATTCAATGTTATCTTCTATATTAATTATTTATAAAAAATATGGTAATAGATGTTCAAAACACCCCTGTTCTTTCAGCGGATGGGAAATCTAAAAAGCTTGGAGAATTTTCAAAAGATGTAATTTTAATAGTTAACGTAGCAAGTTATTGTGGCAATACAGCTCAATATGAAGATCTACAAAAGCTTCACAAAATATATTCAAAAAAAGGTTTGAGAATACTTGCTTTCCCTTGCAATGATTTTGGTAATCAAGAGCCGGATTCCCTTTCAAAGATACAAAATTTTTGTACTACTGAATATGGGGTAGAATTTGAAATAATGGAAAAAGTTCATGCTAAAGGTAATACTACAGAACCATATACAACTCTTAATAAGGTTGAACCAAAGGGAGATGTAGAATGGAATTTTGAAAAATTCTTAATTGGTAGAGATAGCAATGTGATTGCAAGATTTAAACCTAGTGTTAAGCCTTTCGATGATAATTTGATTGCCGCTATTGAAGTCGCATTAGATTCTTAATACAGATAATCTTATAGAATGTAAAATCTTACTTAATTAAAAATAATTATATAAATATTTTTTGAATTTATAAAAAAATGATTATAGGTAGAATTATTAAGCTTAGATAATATTTAATTATATACAAGTAGTAAAATTTACTCTCTAAATTTGATTTCTTGAATCTTAGTTTACTTAAATACCCTCTGTTTTATCTGACTTTTCTTTTATTAACTCAGACTTTGATTTTTTTGCCTCTTTGTTGACTTCAATATCCTCTGCTTTTACTGACTTTTTTTCTTTTGCTTCTAACTTTGATTTTGTTAGCTTTTTATTGACTTCAATATCCCCTGCTTTTACTGACTTTTTTTCTTTTGCTTCTAACTTTGATTTTGTTAGATTTTTATTGACTTCAATACCAATTGCTTTCTCTGCCTTTTCCTCTTCTTTCACTTCATTAATAACTGCTTTCTCTGCCTTTTCCTCTTCTTTCACTTCATTAATAACTGCTTTCTCTGCCTTTTCCTCTTCTTTCACTTCATTAATAACTGCTTTCTCTGCCTTTTCCTCTTCTTTCACTTCATTGATAACTGCTTTCTCTGCCTTTTCCTCTTCTTTCACTTCATTAATAACTGCTTTCTCTGCCTTTCCCTCTTCTTTTACTTCATTAATACCAACTTTCTCTGCCTTTTCCGCTTCTTTTACTTCATTAATACCAACTTTCTCTGCCTTTTCCTCTTCTTTCACTTCGGTAATACTTTTTTCTAGTGAATTCAAATTTATTTGCGAGCCATCATTTAATATCTCATTAGAAAAATCATTTTTATTACTTAAAAGAAACTTTAATAAACGTTGGAATAAAAACCAACCTTTTTCTATTCTTTTTGGACCTAAAATTATAAGAATAATTACTGATATTATAAAAATTACTGGAGAATTTAAACCTAAAAAATTCATCAATTTAAAATATTCTGATTGTACTTTAGTACATCACAAAAATTAAGGCTAATTATTTTCAAACGTCGGTAAATAAAGCTCTCTATTTGAAGCAATAATCCCCTCTTCTTTAAAGAATATTTCTAATTCATTTAAATCACTAATATTAATATTATCTCCGCAATTATCTAAAATATTATTTGATGTAAATTCCCAGAGGTCATCTAAATATTGATCATCATCAGGAAATGCAACAAATTTAAGGTATGTATTATTTAGGGCATACTCGCTAGCAAATTCAGAATCTAATCCCTTTTTTTTAGCATCACAAAAGACCTTGGCAAACCTCTTACCAACTGATGTCTGAGCACTTGACAAATCTAAATTCCCTTGAATCGCATAAACATTAGTCGGGGCAATAAAAAGAAATATTGGAATGATAATTGATAATAAAAAGATCAAAAAGAGAAAGACCTAAAAAATTTATTTCATCTTTAAGATAGCAAAAAATATTAACTATTTAAGACAATAAAAAAAAATCTGATTATTCTTTTAAGAATTAAAAAAAAAACAACAATGAATGGTAATTCATCAACTTATAATAAGTTTACGTAAATTATATTTTTATAATGTCCTCAGTTATAAAATTAAGAGGAAAAGGT
Organism: Prochlorococcus marinus str. MIT 9515; assembly: GCF_000015665.1. Lineage (NCBI taxonomy): Bacteria > Bacillati > Cyanobacteriota > Cyanophyceae > Synechococcales > Prochlorococcaceae > Prochlorococcus > Prochlorococcus marinus. The sequence continues at coordinate 964,481 of NC_008817.1, forward strand.
TTATCTAGAATAATAAATAGTAAAGTAATGTTATCTCCACTAGCAGGAGTTACAGATAAAGTATTTAGAAAATTAGTAAGAAAATGGGCTCCGGATTCTCTTCTATTTACTGAAATGATAAATGCCACAAGTTTAAAGGAAGGACATGGCACTCAAAAAATTAAGCAACTGGAATTAGAACAAGGTCCTATTGGAGTACAGATCTTTGACAATAGACCCTTTGCCGTTTCAGAGGCAGCTAAACTTGCTGAAGATTCCGGAGCATTTCTTATAGATATAAATATGGGCTGTCCAGTAAAAAAAATCTCAAAGAAAGGGGGTGGAAGTGCTTTAATTAAAGATCGTTTATTAGCTGTTGAATTAGTAAAGAGAGTTTCAAAAGCTGTTAAAATTCCAGTTACAGTAAAAACAAGACTTGGATGGGATAATAAAGAAGAAAATATAGAAGAATTTCTATTAAGTCTCCAAGATTCAGGTGCAACAATGATAACCTTGCACGGGAGGACAAGAAAAGAAGGGTTTTCAGGGGCAGCCGACTGGGATATGATTGGAAGAATTAAAGAGCATTTAGAAATACCCGTTATTGCTAATGGAGATATAAAGACTCCTGAGGATGCATTTAATTGCTTAAAAAAAACAAATGCTGATGGTTTAATGATTGGGAGAGGCATACTTGGTTCTCCATGGAAAATAGGAGAGATAGATTACGCAATTAAAAAAGTTAAAGGTTTTAAAGAACCTAATGTTGAAGAAAAACTACTGTTAATTATTGAGCATTTAGATGAATTAATTAAAGAAAAGGGAAATCATGGTTTACTAATAGCCAGAAAACATATTTCTTGGACATGTAAAAATTTCCAAGGAGCAAATAACCTTCGTAATGAATTAGTCAGAGCAATCAACGTTAAGGAGGTTAAAGAATTAATAAATAAAACTATAGAGAGACTAAAAACTGATCAAACATTATTAATATAATAATAATTTAACCTATAAAATGAAAATAATTAGTTCAAAGACAAGTGAAAGAGTTTGTAAACATATGAATAAAGATCATATTGAATCTGTACATAAATACTTAAGGCATTATGGAAAAATTTCAAAATTTAAGGAGGCTTATTTAGAAGAAATTTCTAGTCAATTCATGAGAATTAAATATGATGGTAAGTATAAAATTATAAATTTTAAAAATGAAATATCAGAGGAAGAAATTCATGAAACTCTAGTTTCTATGATAAGAGAAATTGAATAGATTTATTTAATCTGATCTTCGTAACAAAAACATATCTAACAATTTCTTTCATAATAATCCGTAATTGCTTTACATTCTTCAAACGTTAGGATACTCAATCTAGAACTAGCCTTATATTTTAAGATTGCACAAACTGCCAAAAGATCTGAGATCTCTACATTAAGTGCTTCAGAAAGCTCTAAAACTCGAATGCCTTTCAATATTTTTTAATTAGAAATAATTTGATAAAAAATTGTATTTTGAATTAATGTGCAGCATTTTTTCCTAATCCAGCTATGAATGGAAAAGTTTGTTCATCCCCAAAGATATCTTTATTAGAAGCTTCAGGGAGATCAGCCTTATCATTAATATCATTTTTAGCATCATCATATTTTAATTCATTAGATATATCATTATTTAATTCACTATTAATTTCATCGGACAAGCAGTCATTAACACTAAAAAAAATGGAGATAACAAAAATACATACAAATGAAATGAAATTTTTCATAAAAAAAACTATTTAATAAATATTCTCTTACGAAAATAAATCTAAAAAAAAAGATTTACAAATATTAAAACAATTCTAAATATATTATTTTAAGGGTGAATTCAAACTATTTATTTAATTTTCTTCTGTTATTAAATCTTACCAAGAAATAGATTCCAATAAGTAAAAGAATAGCCATTGAATATTTAAAAAGGAACATATAAACGAAATAAACTAAGAGGGGAAAAAAACACGCTCTTTTAAAATTTATTTTTTGAGATGAGGTCATTTTTTTCCAATTTAAATATTCCTTCCACTGAAATATTTTCTTCATTTTTCTTCCTTTTCTATTACGATTAAACATAATCTTAAAATATGATTTATTTAATATTTTTATTTTAATTAAGATGGAACAAATTCACTAACAATATTTAAATTTATTTGATTATAAATATACACATATACTTTTCTTAAATTTGAAAGTTAATGAAAAAGATTTGGAAAATTAATAAGGTAGTCTTACCACAGCATTCAGATCATGCTGGGGTTATGTGGCATGGTACCTATTTTAATTGGCTTGAAGAAGGTCGGATTGATGCTCTTTCAAAAGCAGGTATAAATTATGTTGATTTAACCAATTATGGTTTTGAAATGCCATTAATAGAAACCTCAGTAAAATATATTAAGCCTTTGCTTCTTGGAGAAAAAATAACAATTGAGACCCAATTTAATATAAGCAAAAGTCCAAAAATAAAAATCTATTCAAAATTCGTTAACGAAAGTAAAAATGTTTTGACCAAAGCAGAGGTCACTTTGACGCTAATAAATAAAAATAATTTTTCTATTATTAGAAATAGGCCCGATTTTATTTCAAACGCTTTTCTAGAATTAAACGGCTAATACTATAATGTCTAACAGTTTTATTAATTATCTAAATTAATTAGATTATATTCGCCAATGAAAGATATATTTCTAGTCTTGGATTCATATCAATATCAAATGGAATCAAGATATCAGGAAACATCATCTCTTACAAATCTTTTTACCGAAAACAAATTTATAGGGTGGTTGGGACTTTTTATTGTATTCTTCTCAATTTTTGCAATTATAATTTTTCAATTTCTTGAGTGGGAAAGTAATGACAAAAATAAGGAATAAAAAAGACTTGACTTATAATATAAACAAACATGTTTTAAAATGGCTATTTACCTAAAAATAACTAATTCAACTGAAGTTGTAAAAAAAAAGACCTCTAAATGGCTTACAGATATAACGCCCAAAAGAATAGATAGAAAATTAGTTGAGGATGAAGTTATTAAAGGTATTATAGAGCAATTAACATTAGAGGGTATCGAAGGTGAGATATCCGCTATCAGTGGTTTTGATGTTAAAAACTCTACCTTAATTACAAAAAATGATTTTGTAATTAGAAAAACAAAATCTTTTTAATCTAAAACTTAATATAAAAATTAATGAATAATAATATTATTATTTTAGTTTCTTTAATTACAATATTTTTGGGAGCTATTTTCAGAAATTTTTTATTAAAAAAAAGAAAATATAAATTAAATAATGCCTTAAGTGCAAATTACTTTTTAGAAACGTTAAATAAACTAATTGAAGAAAATAAATACAATCTGTTAGAAGAACGAATCAGATTAAAAGATGTAGATGCTTATGAAACGAGAAATTAAAAAAGTGGTTTGTTAATCCTCCTCTGGATGAAAATTCAATAAAAATAATTTTTAATAATGGTTCAAAAAGATTTAAAGAGGGTATACCTTATTTTTCGGAAAAAGTTATTTTAAAAAATTTTTCAGGTCAAGAATCATTTTTTGAAAAATGGAAATCTTATCGAAAGATTAATCCCATTATAAATGATGAAATAATTGGAGCTAACAGAAATTTGGAAAAAGAGGACTGGTTTATATTTATAGCTAGTCAAATAGAAAAGACTTGTTTAAATGCAATTGAAAATAACACCTCAATTAACAAAAATCAAAACTATAAAAAAGGAATCTTTTTTGAAAATCATTGTATAAAAATACTCAAAGAAAATGGTTGGAAAGTTAAAGAAACTCCTAATACAGGGGACCAAGGTGTAGATATAATAGCCTCAATTGATAATTATAGAATCTGTATTCAATGTAAGAATCATAAAAAACCTATAGGTAATTCCGCTATTCAAGAAATATCAGCAGGAAAAACTTATTGGAAAGGAACTCATGCGGTTTTAGTTTCAAAATCTGGTTTTACTAAATCTGCACAAAAGCTTGCTCGAGCTAACAAAGTCAAATTAATAAATGAATTTGAATTAAAAGAGTTAGGAAATTTTTTAATTTAGTTAATTAACATAATCTTTGTTAAACCTTCTTTATATAAAACTATTGTCGTAAAAAGTCCAGAAGCCCACAATAATCCCCTAGCAATAGGAACATTAAAAACATAAGCCCCTATATAAAATAAACGTAAAAGAGGGTGTATCCAAGCTGCTATTAATGAGATATTTGAATTAGGTAAAGTAATTAAACACAGTATGCAAGCTGGAGCATGAATAGAAATACTTTCCCAACAATTCTGATGACACCATACAGCTCTTTTCCCAAAGTCTGGCAGTTCATCAAATAATGCTCTTGGCGCAGACATATTCTCCATTGAATAACCCGCCTTAACTCTTCCGATTGTTAAAGGAATTGTTGATAATAAAACTACCAAAACAGATAGACAAAGGCTCCAAGCAAAAACTATTGGCATATAAATTAAATGTTTATCTTAGCTTAGTAATTACTTCTGATTATCGCGGAATAAAATTTAATATATAATTTTAAGAATTTTAAATAATAATTTGTATTCATAAGCTATATTTAAAAAAAAATTTTGTAATGGACATTTCAAAAATATTATTAATACTTCTTGGAAGTATTATAATTTATTTATCTTTTTTATTTTTGGGATTTAATTTAAGAAATAAAAATATAAAAGCACAAGGTATATCTAAAGAAGAGTAATAATTCTTTTATTTACAAAAATATTAAATTAAAATTCTTTGAAAAATTTATTTATTTTTTTTTATTATATTTTGTGGAAATATATAAATCTACAAATAAGATAAAACTAAGACATTTTTAAAAATCAATTCTGTTTTAGATTCGAAAATAATGAAAAAGATCTATAAATTTATAAAAAGTTTTTTATTTATAACTTGTTGGCTAATAATCTCATCTTTTTTACAAAGATATTGGAATACATTTCATTGGGAATATATATATCTTAATTTAAGAAATGTCTTTGATCATGAATTTTGGTTCTTTTTAGAAAAACACTTATTTGGTCTTGATCTGGGTTATTGGATAGAGGAATTATTAAAATTCATTACATATGAGATACCTAAAGAGACATTTAAATATCTACCAATATTCATTTTTTTAAAGAATATTTGGATTAAAGGACAAAAAAAGAGTTAAAGAGACTTATAAATTTCTGAAATTATTGAAAAATCTTGTCTTTAATTTCTCTAAGCATGAATAAAGCTCCTTTATCCCACTACAAATCCTAAGATCATCATTTAAAAAAGTTATTACCAAACAACCCTTTTGTCCTTTTTATCTTAGTAATAAATCTTAACTTTCCTTTTCCAAAATTTGGTCAATTATTCAGACATGCGGAAACACAACTCCAATTTTCCTTTCATTAGAAGATTTAAATTTCGCTACAATTTTAGTGCTGGAGATATCTTTTAATACTTTAGGTCTGAGTAGATTTAAACCATTAAGATTAAATTGTTCAAGAATTTGAAGAGTATCAATAGGGTGGATATTTTATAAATGGACATTTCAAACTACTCCATCTAAGTTCCCATAATCCTTTTAACCTTTAGATATCATTTTTGAGAGTAAAATTTGATTCGCATTCTAGTTTTTCGGAAGCTTTTTAATCTTTTTTGTGCTCTACCTTTAGTTTTTTGATTATAAGAGATATTTTTCTGATTAAATTTAAATAAATCGATAAAAAAGCTTGAGCAAAAATACCCACGTCAATGTGCTATATTCTACTCAAATGTTTTGATTCCATGACAAAGAGTTACTGGCTTAAGAAAATATCCATACCAAATGCGGATCTATTTCTCGAATACATAAGGACAGTTTTACCCTGGATAAGATCAGTAGGTGGCGTTGTTATAAAAAAAGACATAGTACAAAATTCTAATTCACACAATTGGGACGGGGGCCAACTAGGCATAGTAATAGAGTTTGAATCAAAGATAGCTGCAAAAAAAGCATTTTATTCAGATGTATTTCAAGACTATCTGAGATCTAGAGATTTAATGGAACTAGTAACAATAAGTACTCTTTGAGATAAAAAAGAGAAAAAAAAGACCACACTTGAAATAATTACTTACGATAACAAATAGACTATATTCACAATTTTTATAAAATTTTAAAAATACTAAAAATTATTAGGATTATTAAAAAAACTACTTTAATCAATAAGAAATATACTTAATGAAAGTCTCCATTCGAGAGGAATTTAAGGAAACTATAAACCACTATTAAAAATATAATGTCATTAATTTTCCAAATGTCTAAGATTGCAATTTACAGCTCTAAGGAAGAGGATTACAAAATGTTTTAATTAGAGCGTTTTAAAATAATAGAATCCACCTATTAGGAAAGGTAATAAAATGCCAATGAATAAGAGAAATGATTTTTTAGATTCTCCCTCTGTTATTAGATTAATTTCCGGCTCAATTGCAAACCCATTTTGTCTACCGCCGCTTTCTGTTGTATAACCTTTTTTATTCATAATTTAAAAATTTCATATGATTATCGCATGAATTTTTTTTTGTTAAAATAAATTTTACATTTAGAGAAATATGTATCCTTTTAAAAGATTATGCTAAAACTAATATTCATTCAGGTTTTAAACAATAATTACTTTTTTGAGTAAGATAAAAAATCCTACAGTTGAGAATGATGTTTAGGAATTAAATAGCTGAATTTTTAAATTGCCAAATCATAAAAAAGCTAATAATAATTAAGTATAAAATCTTTAAATTTAATTACCTTTCAGAGATCAAATCAAACAACTTCCCATCTTATGTTTACCTAAATGTCTAAATGGTTTAATTTTTTCTTCCAAAAAATCCTTTTTTCTTAGGTTTTAAATCCTCTTTTATTGGTTCTATTTTCTTACCAAATAATCCTTTTTTCTTGGGTTTTAAATCCTCTTTTATTGGTTCTATTTTCTTACCAAATAATCCTTTTTTCTTAGGTTTTATCTTTTTATTTCTTAATTCATTTGCTTTTTCTCTTGGAGATTTTATCTGCGTATTGGTTGTTTTCTTATCATCTGATATGAGCTGATAAACAAAAAATCCAAAAACGGCAAAAAAACCAACGGCTTGGACTATCGCGGTGCCTATATTATCAAACATTTGTGATTCTAAGTTTTAAATTTTATTTTCTAATTATGGAAAAATATTTTTGTAAATGCGAAATAAAAGATTACAAACATATAAATTAAAAATTAAGATATTAAGACTTTTTTTAATATGGCTATTTATAGTAGTTAACCAAATCGATTATTAAAATTATCAAAAGAGATATTCCCAAAATATAAGGAAAATATGGATATTTATTCAATAGTTGGTTATATTTGTTTTTCGAATCATTTTTTGCTACTTTTTTTTCTCTAGGTGGCAAACCTAGTTCTTCTCTCCTTTTAGCTTCTCCCATTTTTAAATATCCACTTAAAAACAAATATAGTCCATAAATATGTTCGAATACAATACCTGAATAATTAATGAATTTGAGTACAAAATTCACTATGAATTCAGTTAATATAGGTATGTAGATAAAAACAAAATGATAGAAATAGTTTGGTCGGTAAATATTATGGTTGCAATTTTAATTGGTGGAGTTGGCTGGATATTATATTATATATTTACTTACGATCAGAAATATACTTCTTAAGATCAAAATGGCTGAAAGCGATTTAATAAATTTCCTAAAAAAAATTGAACAATTAAATAAAATATCTGAATTAATAAAAAAAGATCCTTTTAAAAAGAAAGAATTGTCAGACTGTAGTAATCATGAAGAAGTAATAAACTTAACATCTAAATGGGGTTTCGAAATTGGAAAAAGATGGGGTGAATATTGAGCGTAATTTTATTACTAGTATTACTAGATCCACTATTGAAAGATAATTATTAATAGAATCAAAAAAAAATATTTAATTATGCAAGATACAGATGAAGTAAAAAAGAAGATATACCAAATAGCCGCAATCACAGATAGAGGTCAAAGATTAAATAAACTTATATCCCCCATATATCAGGAAAAATTAGAAGAGATGGAAGCTTTGATAAAAATTCTTGAATGTTTAAATTTTGAAATATCAGAAGAAAAATTATCTGGTGAGTGGGAACTAATTTATTCAACAGTGGAATTATTTAGGAGTTCTCCATTTTTCTTGGCTATTGAAAAAGCACTTAATGACGAATTCAAAAGTAATCTCTTTTTTAAACTTCATCAGTTGCAAGTTGGATCATTTGGTTTATCTACTATTGGAAGAATTGCCCAAAATATTGATTTTAATAAAAAAGAATTCATATCTACATTCGACACAATAATTTTTGGCCTTTCTACAATCCCTATCCTTGGTTGGTTTAAGCTTCTTCCAACATTTGGTGGAAGAGTAATTACCCTTGCTGATGATTTAAATTTAAAAGATAATTCACTTCAAATGAATTTGCAAAAGACTAAAGTCTCAAAAGTCGAGGGACTAAATAAAATTCCAATATTTAGTACACTTCTCATGGATAGATGGTATCCAGTAAAAGGAGTTTGGGATAAATTGCCCTGGAATAAAGAATCTCCGTCTTGCGAAGTTTCAATAATATATTTAGATGAAGAAATGAGGATTATGAAAGATATTTATGGATCGATTTTTATTTACGTTAGACCAACAATATCATTGTTAAAATCCTAAATAATAGTATTTATCAATTTAATAATTAACTTTAGACTTTTCAACTCTTGGCAAAGTTATTTGTATATAAAAGTGGTAGAACTATATTTTATTTAAAAACTAAATATTTGATAATTAAAGCCTTTTACCTTAATGGTAAAAAAATCTACTCCTCAAACAATTATCTTTTACCAAAACTCTAAAGGTTACTGAGTAAGGATAATCAGCTTTCCTAGTAAAGATTTCACTACAAATTTTTTTGTATTTTCAGCATTGAAAGAATAATATGAATTTAAATATTTTGTTGAAAATATGTTTGTACCACTTAAATTTATAAAAACTAAAAATCTTTGCTTTGGTAAGGGTTGATTCTATGTTTTGGAGCAAATTCATTACAAATACTCTAGAAAACTATTAAATTTGAGTAATTTTACTTAACAGGACTATCGCAAGATCTCAATAAATAAGTTATGTTCATAATAAACATCTATAGTGTCATGCTTAAAAATAAAGAAAAGAATTCTGTGGTAAGAGGAATTTTTTTGATTGGAGGTTGGGGTCTAGGTTTAGATAGATTCTACGAAGGAGATAAAAAAGGTGGGGTCTTGTCTATACTTGGGTGGAGTATCACATTTTTTAGTTTTTTATTTCTAAAATGTTCTGGATATGAAACTGTTGAAGGCGTAAAAAATTATTCAGATTATTCACCCAATCCTTTAATTGTTCTGCCTTTAATTGCAGGCGCATATGGACTTTTTCTCATAATTAAAAAATCTTTTAGGTTAGCTAAACAGTTTGAGAATGCTGAATAATTGATTAAGACAGTTTCAAGATAATAATCCAGTTCCTTTCAAATAAAATTTAAATAATATAATAACTAGTAAATTAACGATAGCTAGTGCCACTAATCCATTCCTATTTCTAACATCAAGTTTCTTAATTAAATTAGAAAGATAAACTACTGGGTTCTCTGGTTCTTTGTTATTCAATATTAAAAAATAAATTTTGAGATTAAATTATCATGGATTTTTTTTAAGTCCTAACAATGTGAAGAACAGATTATTAAAAAGACATAATTAGTTTTACATTATTCCTGCTTTCCTTAAGAAAGCTTTACCTAGGTTTCCAATAACAAAAAAGAGAGACAAATTAATTAAAAGAATTATTAATAATGCCAACATCTTATAATTAGGATTTGATGAAATTCCATCAAACCCATCATTTAGAAATCTTTTAAAAAGTGAATTTTTCTTGGCTTCTACTTTTCCTCCTTTCAAATTAGAATTTACTTTTACTTCTTTGCTTTCTTGATTACTTGCTGTTTCAAGGAATTCAGTAAATGCCTTAACATTTTCTTCTTTATTACTCTCTTTCTTTATATCTGGAGATGATTCAGAGGAATTATTATCTTCAGGGAGTTGCTTTGAGTCTTCCAAATTTAAAATTTATGCTAGAGATATATTACACCATAAAAAAACCCACTCGATCAAATGAAGAGAAGGTTAGTTAAGATTAAAGTTCTAAAATAATAATAATTAATTTTGATTGGTTATGCGATCATAAATTAAAAAGCTAAACAAATAAAATTGTTAAAGTAACTAATAAAATCAATTATGCTTGATTCACATACAAAAAAAAGCTGTAAAGAGAATTCTGAAATAAGAGACATTAAGATAAAAAATATTGAGCATGCTATTGCTCAAGCAGAAATGATGATTAAAGAATCAAAGATGAGTCAAGAAGATTTAAGTTTTTTGAAAAGAAAAATTGCAGATTCAAGACAGGATCTAGAGATTCTTTATTTAATGAAAATTTAAATAAATAAGTTCTATTCAAATTTTACTTTCAATATATTCGGAAAATTATAAATAATTGAAACAACTTAAATATAAATAAAATATTATGCAGAAGAAAAATATCTATATATCGTTAAAAGGTGTTTCATATATTTTTGTCGCACTTCCAGCAATTACAATTACTAATATTAATACTATAAATATAATTATTTAGTAATTTAAAGCTCTATTTCAGAATAATTTAAAAAATGTTTCAATAGAACAAATTAATTAATCAATAAATAAATAAAAACCCTCAATTCATGAAAAATTTAAGGATAACCTTAGCTCTCATCTTTTTATCTATGATCTTGCTAATAGGATTAAATTTTTACCGTAATTTAAGTATTTCTAGTAATTTAAGAAACGAAGAGAAAAAAAATAAATTAAAAAAATCAGCTGATATATTGTATGAATGCTTTGATCTTAAAAACAAGAGTCAGAGAAATCTAAAAGAATCCATGATATTGATTGAATATTGTTTAAAGGAGTATAGAACTGAAAAATAATTTAATAAGGATATGCTGAACTATTAATATCTTTTTAATAGCCCATTAAAAAAATCATTATAAATTTATTTATAAATCCATATTTTAGAGATTATTTAGGATACATTTCTAGACTTTCTATTTTTCTTTTCAAGCCACATTCTTTGCTTTTTGTTTAAATCTGAAATATATTCTCGAGATTTTCTCGCTAACTGAATTTTTCTTTCTCTTTGCCGAAGTTCATTTAATTCTTGTATAGAATAAATCTTAGTATCTTTTTTATTCTTAAAAATACTTAAAAAATTAAGATAATATTTTTTCATAAACTTAATCTACTGTCTTTTATCCTTTTGCCAATAGAGAGGTAATACTTTTATTAATTAATTTATTAAAAATGACTTTTGAATTATCATTTTTTATCAATTTCTTTATCAATCAGAGCAATTAATGGAACCATAAAATTTACATTTATTCCTACTGTGCACCATACATAAGTAACACAGAATATCAATTTAATATATATGTTAGAAGGTAAAGAGAGAAACAATTTAAAAAAACTACCAATAAATAATATTAAAATTCCTATTTGCAAGAAACCTTTTGCTATTAATAGTAAACTTTGTTTCTTAATGTTCTTATAGACCATAAAAAATAAAGTTCCAAATATTAATAATGTAATTAAATTTATCATCATATAATTACTTTAATTACTTTAATTACTTTAATTACTTTAATTACTTTAATTACTTTAGATAATAATACCTTAAATAACCTTTATTATAAATATTAAATTTATAAATTTTTTTAATATAAAAGCTTTTATATAGTCAAGAATAATTGTTTAACAAAATCAAAGAGTTTGACTCTATTTAGTTAATGTTATTTTAAAAAACTTTAGATTTCAACAAATTAACTCTTTTTTGATTCACTCCTAAGTCACTTTCACCCACCCTTGATTCAGACCTAACTAACAATTTGCTAGTTTCAGGAATAAAAGACACTTCTAAATCATCAACATATTTCATCCATTTACTTGTTACTTCAGCATGAAGATAATCGCCGTCAAGTTCAACTATCACTGATCTAGGGGTGTTTTTAATAATATCTCTTATTTCTTTAAAAGGCTGTTCAATTGAACTAACATCCCATTCTTCTCTGACACAATGTGCTATTTCAATACATTCTCTCAATTCAATGTGTGAAGCAAGTGTAGCTGAAGGAAATATAAATCCTAAAAAAATAAAAATGCTTACAAAAAAGACTTTCATTTGATAAAAGCATAACTACTTATAATTTAACCGACAAAAATAATAATTTGGTGGAATAAAAATTAGGGAAATTTATTTATTCTTATAGAAGATAAAAAACTTCTAAGAAATAGAATTAAGTTCAAAATACATATAAACGATTCGAAATAGATTTAAATAAGTAAAGAAGGTCTCATATGATAATTAAATTGACTTTATGAAAATAGATATAATAATTCAAAACTTTGTACTTAAAAACGTTTCAAATAATTAAACAAGGCTTTTAATAAAGGCTTAAAATTAGCGTATGTAATTCTAAATGCTGTGGAATTAACTGAACTAATAAGAGATTATGTAGCCACAGAACTACTCTCTAATATTGAACTAGACTTTCTAGAGGGAGAACTATGGGAAACAATTCAACATATATCAGAGATAAATTCGTTAATTTTGGCTCCAAGGGATATATGCAAGAAATTAGAACTTCAAGAAAAATCAAGTTGGCATTTATGTTGTGCTGCTGTTCTTGATTTATCAAGACCTTTAAAAGAGAAAAATGAAAGAGTTGATAAACTCAACAAACTAATAGTTAAATATAATCTTGGCAATAAATAAAAAAAAAGACCCCTATAAAAAGGGATCTTGAATAATTTTATTAAATCAAGTGTTTCCTTGTTTCCACTGATTTAATAAAACTCTCCTACACACAAATTAAATATCACATGAATTCTCAATAGACGAAATACCTAATGGGCATGTATAACAACTGTCACAAGGTTAAATAAAAAGTACTCAAACGATCGCTTGAGTACTTCGCATTATCAGAAAAATGTGTGTGAGGAGTTTCTGACTTTATAAATCTACACTTAGTTGAAGTAAAAGGCCTACGGTATAAATCCTCATTTATATTTAATTTATTAAATATAACTAGAGTAATTATGTGATAGAAGTATATTAAAAATGAAAAAAAAGAACCAAAAAATAATTTACACCTTTTCTGAAATCATCCATTTTTCAATTATTGGAGGCATTGCATAATATTCTCTTAGATATTTTGATAAGAATCTAGATAAATAAATCCTTAGACAAAGATATTAACTATTTAAATCGTTTTTCAATAGATTTCTAAAAGTAATTTGCAAATTTCACTAAATATTTAAAGATGTTCAAATCTAAAACCTCTAAAAAAGAAATATGGATAATTTTTAAGTATAAATCCACTTTAAAAAAAAACAAAACTATCTTATAAACTTCTCAACGATTGGAGGATTTTATGAAAAGTAAAAATACCTTTTTTATAGAGAAAGATAACGATCAAAACAACCTTTATGAAAAGGGTAACAATTCAATATTTAAAGAATATTCAAAGAAAAGAATAAAAGAATGTGAAGTAAATCTTTCTAAATTTTGCTAAATACAATTATGAATTTTATTATTTCTATTTTTCTAGCCTCTGTTATGTGGGTTCAAGTTCCTCAGTGGGACGCAGATTGGTCAAAGTGTGCAGTAGATGTGCCGGATACATCCTGTCATTGGTACGTAGCTGCACCAGATAATACTTTTGGAGAAGGATTTGATTGGGAAAGCGCTCCTTGGTTTGATGCTAACGGTCTACAAGATGTAGCAAAGATTGATAGAGAAAGCGTGGTAGAAAAGCTTCAAAATAATTAATCCATTTCTAAAAAAAAATACATATTTTCAAAATATTTTTATTTTTATTCCAATGAAATCTAATATGGATGCAACTATTTAAGATTTCAATGAGATTCAAGGTGAGTTTAAGAAAAAACGGTAAGGAATTTGAAGAAGTTGTAATAGCCAACAATAAAAAAGATGCTATAAAAGTTGCTTTAAAAAATAATCCTGAAGCAGAGGTTATTCATTCTGATTGGACATTCAAACTTTAAATATTTTTTAAAATTTAAATCCAATTTTTGGAATTACCAATGAAGCAACGCAAATGACGCTTATTGCTGGCCCGGGAGATAAGTTAAATACAATTGAAAGTATAAAACCTAATAAGGAAATACAAAGCCCAAAAAAAGAAGATCTCATCATAGCAATCCTAAGACTTTGCGCTTTATCAAGTCCCAATAAAGTAGGAGTTGATAGTAATGCAATTACAAGAATAACTCCGACAGCAGACATCGAACTAACAATAACTAGCGCAGTAGTAAAGCTTAGAGCTAAGTTTAATAAAGAGACATTTATTCCATTAGCTGAAGCCCCTTCTGGATCTAATCCCACATACACAATTTTTTCATATCCAAAAGATATTAATGAAATAAATGCCAGAAAAGCAATAATGGTTCTCAATAGATCGCTAAAGTTTGCAGTTAATAAATCTCCAAATAAAACTGCCTCTAAATCAATTCTTATACCAAGAAGGGGAATAAGCAAAACCCCAAAACCAAGCATTCCTGCAAGAATTGTATTCATTACTGCTTCATAATTTTCACTTTTTTTGTTTGTTAAACTTTCTGCAATAATTGAACCAACAAGACCACTAATAACACCTCCAATTGAAGGATGAATGCCAAGTGCTAAAGCGAGCGCAAGTCCTGGTAATACGCAATGAGAAATTAAATTTACTTGTAATAATCTTCTATGAGTTATTAATACAGTTCCCATTGCAGGGCATAAAATTCCGGAGAAAATAGTAATTATTAAAGGAATTAACCACCAGTTGTTTATAAAAGACATTAATCGTATGATTCGTTATGATCAAAAAAAGATGATTTAAAAAGATCTTGAAAAATATGGTAACCAAGCCTGACATTACCAAAAGACAAGAGCAACTTCTTGAAGAACTTAATAAATGTGATGATGAATTGAGCGGTCAGGAATTGCATAGACAACTGATTATTGATGGCAAATCTATGGGTTTGACAACAGTTTATAGAAATCTTCAAGTTCTTATAAAACATGGCTTAATTAGATCTAGACATCTCCCAACCGGAGAAGTCCTTTACACACCTGTTGATAGAGATATTCACCATGTGACATGTGTTCAATGCGGAACAACATCGAAGATGGAGGGTTGTCCTGTAAAAGATATAAATACTCCCAATAAAAAACCAAAAAAATTTCAATTATTGTTTCATACACTTGAATATTTCGGTATTTGCCAAAACTGCGATCAATCTCAAAGTAAAAACCAGATATAGTCTTAATCACAACAAGCATTTTCCTCTAAGCTACTAATATTCATATCTTCCAATTTATCTTTTATTGAACTTGGACTCCCACAAGCTAGTACTGTTTTATCGAGAACAATTACTTGATCATAACTATTTAAAGAATCTCCCCAATCATGACTACTTATAAATAAAGATAAGCCCGCATCTGCAAGCTGACGTACTATCTTGAGAAAATCATCTTTAGCAGGAGGATCCAATGCCGCGCATGGTTCATCTAAAAGAAGAATCCTTGCCGGAGAAATTAAAGTTTTAGCCAAAAGGGCCCTTTGTTGTTGTCCGCCAGAAAGAGAATCAAGTCTTCTTTTTCCGATATTTGAGATCCCAACTCTTTGCATTGTTGCTTCCAATTCACAACACTTATTGACCCAGGATTTAGGATTTGCGAGGAGATCTTTTATTTGAAACGGATTAGTGCTTTTTGATTTTGAATATTTTATTTGGCCTAATGAGACTAGTTTTTCAACTGTAATAGGAAATTTCCAATTCATCGAACTTCGCTGGGGCATCAATGCAACTTCCGATCTAACATTAACTAAACTTTCCCCATCAATAGTTATATTGCCAATATCAGGATTATGTTGTCCTTGCAATAATCTTAAAAGAGTAGATTTACCAGCTCCATTTGGCCCCACAAGAGCGGTTAGTGTTCCTGGTTTTATGGAAACCGATACATTATTTAAAGCTGGTTTATTTTTTCTAGAGTAAGAATAAGTTAAATTATCTGCAACTAAAGTAGGCATAAAATAAAGTAATTAAAAAAACATCAATGAATCAAGTTTATCAATATAAAAATTTTTATACTTTTTTCATAACAAATCCTATTAAATGATTGCCAATTAAAATGAAAACGATTATCATTATTATGATAACATATTTTCATTTATGTCTATTTTCAAAAAACTTCTTATTAAAAAAAACGAGAAATCTAATAAATCGCTTTTAAAAACTACTTTAGTTGCTGGGAGTATATTATTTTCAACTGTTGGACAAGATGTTTTAGCGGAAGGTAAATCATATGTAGCTGTAGAGCCATTCGTCTGTGATTTAGTTAAATCAATAGCATTAACTTCTGACAAGGTAACTTGTTTGGTTGATAGAAAAGAAGATGTGCATGACTTGAAAATCACTCCAAGACAGGCTCAATTACTTAACAATGCGGATAAAGTTTTTACTTTAGGGAAAGAAATGAATCCAACCATGAAAAATTGGGAAAGTAAAAAGCAAACTGTTGTTGTAGGTGTTAGCGCAATAGATGTAGATGATCACTCAGATCATGGAGGACATGATGATCACGATGAACATTCAGCTAAGGTAGATGATCACTCTGATCATGGAGGTCATGATGACCATTCAGACTATGGTGGACATGATGAACATGCTGAGGGTGCTTTCGAATGGGCAGGAAAATTCCAGCTATCTAAGGGTTCTTACAAATGGTCATTTGAAAAAGTCGATGGCGAATATGCAGATCCTGCAATGAAGATGGTGATTCTCAAATCTAATGACATAGAAGGGTCTGAAGATTTAGCTAAAGAACTATTAGGATCTAAAGACTCAATAATCAAGAAAAATAATGATACTTTGATCGCAAGTAATAAAGCTTTTGTTCTTAACTTTGATCAAAGAAAAGAAAGCACTGTATTTAACGTGGATATTAAAGAAGATGGTCAATATATATTTTTTACTGAACACATGCCTTTTGAGTTTGAAGCAACTCAACACTTTTTTAAAGACGTTTTAAATAGTGATGTCGAGCCAATAGCACAAGTACCAGATGAAGGGGATGGGCATCATCACCATCATGACCATGGAGGTCTAGATCCACATGTATGGCATGATCCACATAACATCATAAAAATGGGTGAAGTAGTAAGTAAAAATTTAAAGAAAGATATCTCTGTTTTTAATAGATCTGACAGGAGATTAATCAATGAGAGTTTTACTTCTGTGGAGTCAACACTAGAAGAACTTGATAGCTGGATTGTTAAACAGGTTTCAACAATTCCAAAGGCAAATCGAATTATTGTTTCTAAACATAATGCTATGCAATATTACGGAGATGCATTTGGATTTAAAATTATTAGCTTACTTGATTCTTTAGGGGAATCATCAAGCTTAAGACCAGAAAAAATTAAATCTACTTTAGAAGAACTCAAGAAAGATAATGTGAAAGTATTGTTCTCTGAGCAGAAGCCTGTCTCAAAGTTAATAAAAAACCTAAGCAGACAAAGTTCAATACCTCTTTCTTCTGATCAAATATATAGTGATGGACTAATGATGACAGGAAATACAGTTTCAGTGGCAGTTCACAATACATGTACAATTGTTAACTCATTAGGTGGATCATGTGATGAAGAATTTGGGTCTATCATAGAAAATAAATGGGATTCTCTCTCAAATTAATTTTTTATAAATAACGGTTTTCATTATCATTATTGATTAACATATATTTGTTAGTCATCAATCAAGAAAACTATTAAAAAGATGAGTATTAACGAAAGAGTTCCCGTTACAATCCTTACAGGATTCTTAGGTTCAGGTAAGACAACTCTCCTAAATAGAATTTTAAGCGAAGAACATGGTAAGCGAATAGCCGTTATTGAGAACGAATATGGAGAAGTTGGAATTGACCAAGGATTGGTAATAAACGCCGATGAAGAAGTATTTGAAATGTCTAATGGTTGCATTTGTTGTACTGTTCGAGGAGATCTTATTAGAGTCCTTGGTAATTTGATGAAAAGAAGGGATAAGTTTGACTATGTTTTAGTTGAAACCACTGGATTAGCAGACCCAGGTCCCGTTGCTCAAACATTTTTTATGGATGAAGAAATCAGTTCTGAATTTATACTTGATGGAATTGTTACTTTAGTTGATGCAGCTCATATTGATCAACAACTTGGACGAAGTGATGAGAGTTCTGAACAAGTTGCATTTGCAGATGTCCTAGTTCTTAATAAAACTGATTTAGTCTCAGATGAAGCTCTTAATAGCCTTGAATCAAGATTAAGGGACATGAATCGAATGACTCGTATTATTCGAGCGGAGAATGCACAGGTACCTATTAATACAGTCTTAAATCTTAGTGCCTTCGATCTTGATCAAATTCTAAAGCGTAGACCAACTTTTTTAGAACCTGAATATCCTTTTGAATGGTCAGGAGTTTATGATGTTGAGTCTGGAAAATATGAATTAACACTTGAAGATGGGCCTGATCCTGAAATGTCATTAGTAGCTTTTGCTAATCAAGGAGTCAGTGAGCAAGAATTAAAAGAGGGTGCTGAAGCTTCTGTAAGACTTTATGCTGAAAAAGCTAAAAACCTAGAGCCTGGAAATACCATTCCATATGATGAGCATGTAAGTCTCAAATTAGAAGAGAAAGGTACTAAATCTTTTATTTTGGTAGTAGAAAGATCTTCAAAAGTTGGTTTGTTTACACAACATACTGCTGAAGAATTTGAAATGAAAGTACTAAAAGTAGATGACAAAAAAAACATAAGGGAAATTCCTTTAAAAAAAGAGAGGAACTGGGTAGCAGAGCATGAACATGATGACGAAGTTGGATCAATCGCAATAGAACGTTTTGGAGATGTTGATCCTGAAAAGTTAAATACATGGATGGGAAGACTTCTTTCTGAGAAAGGGGTTGATATATTCAGGACAAAAGGTTTTATAAGTTATTCTGGTAATCCACGCCGAATAGTCTTTCAAGGAGTTCATATGTTATTTACTGCTCAGCCAGATAAAGAATGGGGTAATGAACCTCGTAGAAATCAACTTGTATTTATTGGCAGAAATCTTAATGAAAAAGAGATGCAGGAGGGATTTGATAAGTGCCTGATATAGAACCGTTTAACCCTAGAGGGATGTTTCATGAGGGCTGGTCTGCTGAAGTTGAAGATTATGCAATAGTTTGTGGTTGGGCTTTAGGAGGAAAACTTTTTATTGTCGGAGATGTAGCCGGAGGAGTTTACGGGTTCGAGGGGGATACAGGTAAAATTGTTTGGGAAAAGAATGAAGCCCATTCAGGAGGTCTTCTTGCAATGTCTATTCATCCAAATGGAAATATTTTTGCGACTTCAGGACAAGATGGAATAGTTCGAATATGTAATTGTAATAATGGTGAGAAAATTAAGGACATTAAACTTGGCAAATGTTGGGTAGAGCATCTAAGTTGGTCAAATGATGGCTCATTTTTAGCTGCAGCCTTTTCCAAAAAAGTGTATGTACTTAATCAGGAGGGTAATGAAAATTGGGTTTCAGAGGAACATCCAAGCACAGTAAGTGCAATATCATGGTCAAATAAAAATGAATTAGCAACTGCCTGTTATGGTCAAGTAACTTTCTTTGATGTAGCTAATAATAAAACCAATCAAAAACTTAAATGGCAAGGATCCTTGGTGTCGATGAAGTTAAGCCCCGATGGAGATATTGTTGCATGCGGAAGTCAAGATAATTCTGTACACTTCTGGCGAAGATCAACTGGACAAGATGCTGAAATGACCGGTTATCCAGCAAAGCCTTCTCACCTCTCTTTTGATGAAACAGGCATGCTATTAGCAACTAGTGGAAGCGAAAGAATTACTGTATGGAGTTTTTCAGGGAATGGCCCTCAAGGTACGATCCCGGGAGAATTATGTCATCATACAGAACCAGTTTCTAGCCTAGCTTTTTCTAACAAAGGTTTGCTAGTTGCTTCAGGATCAAGAGATGGTTCAGTCGTAGCTAGTTTTCTTAAAAAAGACGGGAATGGGGATCCTGTTGGAGCTGCTTTTGCCGGTGATTTAGTTGGAGATATTGCGTGGAGACCCGATGACTGCGCTTTAGCCGCAGTTAATGCAAAGGGTGTTGTAACAGTTTGGAATTTCAAAGTCCGTACGACTTCCATTTCAAAGGGGTTCAAGTAATTACAAGCTAATAGCTTTACCAATAATTAGCTTTTAAATGTCTCTCCATACAAATCACTTCGCAATCATTATCAATACCTTTTGGATGAATATCGCAATATGAAAGACATTGTAAATATTCATCTATGGGATCATGAATATCAATATTATTTTGTTTATTTTGAATTTTTGAATTAGTCATAAAGAGATACTCCTTAATTCATTTATGGTCAACATAAACGAAGGTAATAAAAAATGAAATAAGCAAAATTTCCTAGAATTTAAAGATAAAATATTTAAAATTTAAAAACAAAAATAAACAAATTTATTTGCACTATCGGACATTTTCGATTAAAAATCAATGCGTATAAAAACGGATTGTTTTTTTTTATATTTTTAATTAATTTGAGATTGTTGAGTTTTAGGAGGTCTTTCAAAATGATCGATAGCCTGCCTGCAATTTCGGAATAATTCCGAACTGATTTAATTAACTGCTCCAATTATTTTTTATTAATGTCTGAACTTACTTCTTCAGCATCGTATAGGTGCCCTATAAGAAAAAAGTTCAATACTAGTTTCTTTGCCCCAGTTAAGAACAATTAGTTTTTTAAAGGTATTCAGACTGAAGAATAATTAACAACAAGGATCAATGATTTAGGCTTGTTGTTAAATTTAATAGATAAAATATTTAAGAGAATAAAAAGAGAGCTTTTAAAAGCTCTCTTTTTATTTTTGCCAAAACAAAAATCTTTGGCATTATTAAATCATTTTAGCTATTAATTGTAATAAGTAACTTTTTATAAATATGTATAAAATAATGTCAAAAAAACTTAGATATTTTTCTAACTTTTTGGCTAGCATAATTAATGAAACAGAATACAAAAAAGTTTTAAAGAAATTAAAGAAAAAAGATATTGTGGCAGATGTAGACGATCAAAGATATCACCATTTCTCTTGTTATAAATGAGTTTAAATTTTTAAAAGATCACTGCATCACTAATTAATTACATCTTTCAGTCCCAAACCATGTTATAAATTTAATTTTTTATATTTCTAATACTAAAAAAATAATTTTCTTTAAATTAATGCATAATTATTATTGTCCTTATTGTAATCCCAAATATCAATTTCATAAGAAAACAACATCTGGAGAATTAATATGTGGTTTATGTGGGGACCCTCTGAAAAAAAAACCATTTATTAAAATCACTAAAATAATAGCTATTCTCGCATCCTTGACCTTAGTTCTACCTTTAATTTATTCGTTTATAATTTTAATTAAAAATCAGATTAATGCTCCTAGGAGAAATTATCAAGCCTATGGGAGTTTAATCAAGACAATATCAAAATAATGTATTTATCAACCTCTACATAGTGATTTATTTAAACAAGAATCGTTATCCGAAAAATGATTTTTATTACTAATAATATTTAATTCTTTTTCCACAGTTAGGAAATCAACTGATTCTATACAATGATCCTTACAATCACCATTAAATGAATCGTGAGACTGTAAAAATTGAGTATTTGACATGAAGATAAAAAATATTAAATTCAAAGTTTGTTTTATTATTAATTTCATTTTCTGTAAAAATTTTATTAATCCTTCATAAATAATATCAACTAATTCATAACTCAAATATCAAAGAAAAGAGGAAATAGTAATAATTACTAAATCCTAGGCCCTTTTAATAAATTCCAATAGGCTATTTAAATTATGACGGGGAATATTCTTTCTTTAAAATTGGATTAGAATTATGCCAACTACACTTGATAATTCACAGAAAACCCTTTCATAGATGTATTTCCAAGGAGAATGGTTCTGTTTTTTTTATTTAGCGATAAGAGATACGAAAGGAACCATCGATACTGAATTAAAATTTCCCAATAGTAAATATAATCAAAAAGTCGGCTATTGCTGAACTACTTCCCAACCTAAATTTTAATTTTATAGTGTTAAATAACTTTAAAAACTTTATTCAAATTTTAAAATCAATTTAAATCAATATCTTATTGATATAAGATAAAAGTAATGTAAAAAACTCAATATGAAATTAATTAGGTTCTTAAAATATTTTTTATGTATATCTTTTGCTTTTTTGATTATTTCTTCTCCTGTTTTTGCTGGAGCAAATGTCGCCACAAAAGGAGAGGGAGATGAAGTTCCTAGTTATGTAAGATCTAACATAACTGGTTTTGATTTTCATGGAGAGGATCTTCATTTATCCTCAATAGCAGGGGCAGTAGCAAGAGATGCTGACTTTAGCGATGTTGATCTTCATGGAACAACATTAACTTTATCTGATTTAAAAGGTTCTAATCTCAATGGAATTGATCTGACTGACACTCTGGCAGATAGGGTTAATTTCCAAAAAACAGATTTAAGAAATTCAATTTTAATAAATATGATAGCTTCTGGTAGTAGCTTTGCTGGTGCTCAAATAGAAGGAGCAGATTTTTCTTACGCAATTCTTGATAGCGAAGATCAGAGGAATCTTTGTAAAATTGCTGAGGGAGTTAACCCTACCACAGGAGTCTCTACAAGGGACAGTCTTGAATGTAGTTAATAATCTCTAAATTAGATAAATTTTTTCTTCCCATTAATATATTTGAAGATTTTTTGATCTTTGTCTATAAATATAATTTCACCATTTAATTTTGACTTCTTAAATTTTGAAAGTCTTGCTCTATGAATATTTAATTTTCTATTTATGTTATCTTCATTTTCATAAAGACCAATTCTAATATTAATATCTGGATCTGAACACGTTTTTTCATCATCTCTTGTAAAAATTTTCTCAATATTAGATTCTTTACTAAGTAGTTTCTTTTTAAATTTAAATAAATTATTATTCTTATTTTTTCTAAAGAATTTAATTTTAATAATCAGAAAAATTAAAGCTAAACCAAGGAGAATAAATTGTATATTCATTTGATTTTAATCTTAAAATCAAATCCCAAGTTGCTTTTATTAGTCAATATTTCTTTTTTAAAAATACCATAGGTGAAAAGTCCACTTAAAGTTTTTAAAGATTCAAAAATCAAAGAAGAGATTAACAAAAATATAATAATAATTGAATCAATAAGAGATAAACCTTTGTTGTTTAAAAAATTTTTCATAAAATCACCTTATTAAATTTTAATATCATATTTATAAGGTCCAAAATGTTCACTACAGCTTTTACCCATTATTTTAGCAAGATTTAAACTTTCTTCTATGTTCCATCCTGATGATAATCCATAAAGGATACCAGCGGCGAAAGAATCTCCACATCCATATGAATCAACCTTATTCTTTTTATTTTCAATAGCTTTATATCTACCTCCTGGGAATACTATCCCACCATTCTCTCCTTCCGTTTTAATAATATATTTTGGATTTAATTTTAATTCATTTAGAGAAAAAACTTCTCCCGGATCAAGATTACTTCCAATTAATCCGTCTAAAAATATACCAGAGTCATTAATAATATCTAAACCTGCTCTCGGAGTAGTACACAACGATTTCACAATCCTAGATTTTTTAAATATTTCCTTATCAGCTGCTGTAATAAAAATCCCATCCATTTCATCAAGAATACTCCAATTTAAATTATCTTTATGCGTTGGAGCTAATCTATCGCCAATAATAGTAATAGATCTTTCGCCTTCAGAGTCAATAACACTAAAACCTTTTCTTGTTGGTTTATCACGCCATGCAACATGTAATTTAATACCATTATTTTCTAAAATGTTTAAACATTGATTGCCATAAAAATCATCTCCTAAAGATGTAAAAAAATGAACTTCGCTCTTGGTTAGTTCACGAAGTCTTTTAGCAATTACTGCACCTCCACCCGCAGGATATTCTAGAGATTTTCTTGAATGAGAGATTAAACCTGGCTTAGGCAGTTGATCAACTTCGATAAAATTTATCCATTCTATATGACCAATAACAGCAAACTTTAAGTTCCCTTTTGGAAATTGATAATCTCTAAATAAATTATTTTTTGTTTCAAACATAATTCACTGAATACTATTATTATGATAAATATCAATTGCATATGAATTCATTAAACATTTTAAAAGATAATAAAAAAGTACTTTCTTATATTTATCTTTGTCTATCAATACTTGGGGCAATACTTCCTATGATGGCAAATTTTGATTTTGCTATGGAATATGGCAATAGTTTTGACATCAAGAACTTTATTTCATTGGCAAATGCTAATCCTGCAGCTCAGTCGATTTCTAGAGATTTATTCGTCGGTGCTAGTGCAGTTTTTATTTGGATAGTAAATGAATCTCAAAAATTGAAAATAAAAAATATGTGGATTGTTTATATAGGAACTTTTTTAATAGCATTCGCCTTCTCTGCTCCCTTTTTCTTATTTCTTAGAGAGAGAAGAATCATGGAAATAGAAAATAATTAATATTATATTTCGAATGTTTTTTAAAATAATTTCTTAAATATTATTGCGAACATTAAAAAACAGACGAATGAAATAGCGGCCCAAATTATAGAGGCATAACCAAAAAGATCTAAAATCCCTCCAGAAATTAAAGGTCCAAAGAAATAGCCCATAGCAAAACATTGTGATAGAAGTGCAAGTGCATAACCTTTTTTATTTGAAGGGGCTATGCTAAAAACAACATCGGTTGATGTTGGAAGAAAAGAAGAGGTGCCTAAACCCACAAGAATAATTGCAATAAATATAAAATAAAAAGCCGAAATATTTAAATAACTAGATATAAATAATAAAAGTGAAGCAAAAGCAAAGTTGATCAAGCTAAATTTCAACCCAAACAATTTTCCTTTTTTGGATATCCATGAACCAATTGGCCATTGTATGATTAATAGTAGAATTAATTGAAAAGAAATTATAAAGCTAATTAATTGTTCATTTATAGCCTCTCTATAAATACCGCCCTTAACTAGATCAAGAGGAAGTGTAACCTGAATTAAAGCAAGAGATGTAGTAATTAAAACCAAAGATGAAACTATTATGATTGTATTTTTATTCCACCTTTCTTGATTTAATTTAATTAGATCTAAAGCTTTTTTTTGAGATTTTTCTAAAGTAATTTTTATAGAAGCTTTATTTCTTAAAACCAATAAAATAATCGTGATCATACAAAAAATATCATTAATAAAAATAGATTTGAGATATATAAAACCATTCATAAATCCACCAATAAATACTCCTAGAAATATCCCCAAAGCCTCAGAACTTCTTACTAGAGCATAAGCTTTTCTAGTATCAATATTTTGACAAAAATATGGGACTACAAACTCAGCTGTTGGCCAATATATACCTGCAGCTGCACCAATAAAAGCTTGCCCAATGATATAAAAATAAGCATCTTTTGAAATAATTAGAAAAATTCCTGCAGCAATACTTGTTAATGAAGAAATAACAAAGGGATAATGAACTTTATATGTTTTATTTAAGAAATTACCTGTAATGATTCTTGTTAAAGTACCTATAATCGCTGATATCGTAAAACCTAGGCCAATTTCAGTTGCTGACAACCCAATATTATTAAAAATAAGGGATGTTAAATAAATAACTCCTCCTGCTCCAAATGAAGCAAAAAATCTTATTTTAGTAATTAACCTTAAATGAAAAGGAAGTTTATTCCACCAAAGTTTATTAATTAGAAATTTATTCGAGACCAAAACAATTGAAATTGATTTTTGTACTATTTTTAAGTTTTTTTAGTCTTTATTCAGCTAATAATTTAAAAGCCGCTGAAAAGATAAATATTAAGTTTGAAGAAATGTCAATCCCTTTAACTATGGATCAATTATCAAACTTAGAAACTTTTAAGAATGATTCTACAGAAGTAATAGATTGGTTGAAAGAAAATGGATTTTCAAGAATATTTGAGTTATCCAAATTTTTAAAATTCCCCGTTTTTAAAGAAGAAAGTTTAAACAGACAGGTTTTAAGAAGCTGGGTAGGAAGAAAGATTCTTACAGAATTAAGTAATACAATATTAGTTCCAAATGACAAATATGGTATTAAGATTTTTAATACTATAGAAAGTCTGTTGGAATCAAAACAGGAAGTTTCAACTTTAGATATCCTAAAGGCCCTACCTTCAGAAGAAATTACATTAGATATTGATAATTTAATTACAATAATTTCTTCTTGGAAAAAAGAATTAGCAAAGCAACAAAATCTAATAATAAAATTAAATTCATTAGAGAAAACTAACAACTTTTTTCAGAAAAAAAAAGAAACCAAATATGATCAAAGCCTTATAAAAATCAAAAAGAAAATTTATACGAATCATCGAGTTGATCCTTTAAATATAGAAATATGGAAACCTAGCAATGAAATAGTTGAAAAAGATTTAATAATATTTATGCCCGGTCTTGGAGGGGATATTAATAATTTTAGGTGGATAGGGTTCGAATTAAGTCGACTAGGATGGCCTGTATTATTTATAGATCATAAAGGAAGTAATTCTGAGGCTATTTCAGACGTTCTCCAAGGTAGTGATGCAGTTCCAAGTAGTGTTGATTTATTCTCCTATCGTATGAAAGATTTAGATGCAGTAATTAAAGATCATAATAATGGAGTTTTTGGATTAGCCAATAATTCCTATATTTTAATGGGACATTCACTAGGGGCTTTGATAGCATTTTTATATGAAGGTGATTTACCTAAAGATGGATTCTTAAAAAGATGTGATTTTGCTTTAAAAGATTTAGCATTAACAAATTTATCAAAACTATTTCAATGCCAATTAAACGAAATCCCATTACCTCAAATTGATAATCTAAGGAAGGCAAATGCCATAATAGGATTTAATTCATTCGGCAGCATAATCTGGCCAAAAGAAAAAGATTCTGGAATCGAAATTCCAATATTACTTATTGGAGGAACCTTCGATCTTATTACTCCTTTAATTAGTGAGCAATTCAAGTTATTTCTATCTACAACTAATAATCCATTAAATAGATTTTTAATTATTGAGGGTGCAAGTCATTTTTCTCCAATTAGGATTAATTATAAGGATACAGAATTTATTGAAAGTAATGATATTTTTAAAATTAATCAATCTTTTATTGGATCAAATCCTAATTCTGTTCAAAATTTATCTTTAAAAGTCATTGTTGAATTCCTAGAAAATATTAAAAAGAATGAAAGTATTAAAGTCATGAAAAACCTTTCTGAAAGTAATCTTGATTTTCATATTTTAGATAGAAAGACCATAAAAGAAATCATCAAAAATTAGTATTCAATACGAGGATCTAATAATGCAATAAAAATATCTACCAAAAGATTTAAAGAAACTATTAGGAAAGAGGTAACAATTACGATTCCTTGAACGACAGTATAATCCCTTTGGGTGATGGCTTCATATAATCTTAAAGCTATCCCTGGCCATGAAAAAGTGACTTCAAAGAGAAGCGCTCCTCCTGCTAAAGAAGCTATGGTTAAGCCAGCAATAGTAACAATAGGCAAAAGTGAATTAGGCAAAGCATGATTAAATACAATTTTTCTTCTTGTAATTCCTCTGGTTAAAGCGGCTTTTACATAATCGCTTTTTATAGTCTTGTCTAGATTTATCCTTAAAGATCTACTAAAAATACCACTCAAAAGAAACCCAAGTGTTAACGAGGGGAGTGCAAGATGATATATGCTATCTCTTAAATAGACAATATTATTATCAATTAGACTATCTAGAATTAAAAAGCCTGTAATGTTAGGTTGGCTATGAATTATAGGAAACCTCCCGCCAATTGGAAAAATTCTTAAATATACAGATAATATTAATTGAACTATCATTGCCCCCCAGAAAGGAGGTATTGCATATGAAGCAATTCCAATCAATCTAGCTATGTAATCTCCTTTTTTACCTTTATATTTAATACTCAAAAATCCCAAAGGAAATCCTATTAGGATTGCAAAAAATATTGAAAAGATACCTAATTCAAGACTTGCTGGTAATGACTTAAGGATAATATTAAAAACCGGCTCTTGAGTACTTAAGGATTCTCCAAAGTTTAAGTGCAAAATATTATTAATGAAAGTTAGATATTGATTTAAAAGAGATTCATTTAACCCTAATTTGGATCGAAGAAGTTCTCTTGAAGCTTCATTTGCTCCTGATCCAAGAATTGCATCAACTGGGTCACCGGGAGCAACTCTCAACAAAATAAAAACTAATGTAGATATAAGCCATAACATTAAAGGGATCAAAGAAATCTTTAATAAAGAATAATTTAAAATTTTATTGAAATCTCTACTCATTAATAAATTTAAGATCGCTAATTGAAATAATTCCTGCCCCATTAAAAATAGGTTTTGATACTTTATTTTGAGACCAAGCTTTTTGAGATGAAATCCATATAGGAATATAAGGTATTGATTCTGAAGCTATTTTCTCTATTTCAATTAACTTGGCTAATCTTTCATCTCCATTTAATTTTTCACTCTCAAGAAATAAATCATCTACAATCCTCGATCCCCAAAAACTTCCGCTATAAACTGATTCTCCTTTTTTACATTTTTCACCATCTAACTCACTACAACTTAGAAGAGGTGTAAGGTATGCCTCAGGATCAGAATAAGCTCCTGTCCAATCAAGAATGACCGCTGTGTAAAGACCTAGATTAAGATTTTTATAAATTGTTGTTGACTCTACCCCGTTTAGTTGGATACTAATACATTCATTCAATATATTTTTGATTTCCTCTTGCCAAGAAAGAGCAATAAGTCTATCAGCAGGCACATTAGATCGGAAAGTAAGAGGTAATTCTAAAATGTTTCCATTACAGAAACCTTCTTTTTGTAATAAATTTTTCGCTTCTACAGGATTATATTCTGGCCATAATTCCTGCTTATTTTTTTTTAAAATGGGAGGAACAATCGATCTTAATGGTTCCCTCAAACCATAACTAACTTTATCGCTAATTAATTTTCTATTTAGACTTTTAGCAATCGCTAACCTTACATTAAGGTTATTTAACGGATAAGAATTTGTTCTAAGACTAATGAAGCTTATTTCTGTAGCAGGACTATTTCCTTCTTTAATTTCATTCTTTTTGCTTAAAGAATTTAAATTATTTCTTTGACTATCATCAATTGAATTTGATAATAGAACATCAATTTGTTTACTTTTTAAAGCTCCGAAAAGAGAAGAAGAATTGGAATATCCTATAAAATTCACACCCTCATTATTAGGTTTATTACCCCAATGATTTAAATTTGGATCAATTATTTGAACTTCATTTGAAAATCTCTTAAGTATATATTTACCAGTTCCAACAAATTGATCATTTAAAAATTTATCAGAATAATCCTTATAAAAAGTCGGGGAAATAGGTGTTAAATATACAGCTGTAAGTAATCCATTAATAGAACTAGATGGTTTGGTTAAATTAATGACAACCTTGTATTCGCTTGGTGTTTCTATTGATTGTATTTTATTCCCCAAAATATAATTCATTGTTCCAATTCTTTTAAATCTGTCAAAAGAAAATTTTAGAGCATTTGAATTAAATAAAGTTCCATCATGAAAAAGAACATTTCTTCTAAGATTAATTGTTATTTTTAATTTATCTTTTGAAAAAATTGGCATTCCTGATGCTAATTCAGGGATTAATTCTCCCTTAGAATTTAATTCATATAAAGTATCTCCAAGAGAACTTAATAGTTGAATTGACTTAAGAGTACTAGCCCTTGCAGGATCTAAAGACTCTATTTTTCCTGAACTCGCAATTGTAATTCTTTTGGGTCTACTATCTGGAACGCAAGAAAACTGTGATAAGGAAATAAAGAAAAGGAAAGTGGTTACTAAAAAATTATTTTGCATTTTATTTAAAATTTCAATAATTATTATTCAATAAAACTTCTAGTACAAAAGGTCAATATTGTAATTTGATTAATTTCCAAAGAAAAGGGTCTTTTAACTTCTAAAGAGAAAGGCCACTCTCTTATCCAACAAACTTTACTCTTTTGATTGATTCCAATAACCTGAAAGGTCTTTTGACTATTTTTAATTTTCACGCACGCCCCTTTATAGAGGTTTTTTCGAATCTCATCAGGATTAAGTTTATTATTACTTTTACTATCTATTAAATTTGAATAAAACATTACTAAAGTAAATTTACTTACTTCGGTTTAACAAGCTAAAGAGGGATTTGCAAATATTTTCTTCAAATACAACTTAATTGGCTGGCAATTAATTCAACTTCAGGAAGGGCTCTTATCCCCTCCTTTGATTTTTCAAAGTTACCATTTGACACTTCATGAGTGATAACAACTATTTCAGCTTTATTCTCACTTGCATCTAGTTGAACTATTGATTCTATTGAGACATCATTCTTCCCAAATAAATCTCCGATCTTACCAATTACACCAGGAGAATCTAAACAAATAATTCTGAGATAATTCTTTTTTGATATTTGATTGAAATCTATTATGTGACAGTCTCTCCAAAAATTAAAAGATAATAATGGATCTTTTGTAGGTAAATTTTTTGATAATGAAGCCTGAAGATTTAATATATCAGAAACTACAGAAGCTGCCGTTGGACCACTGCCCGCACCTGGGCCGTATAACATTATTTCTCCAAGTGGATATGACTCTATAAGAATGGCATTATTTACACCGTCAACCTTTGCTAAAGGATGATATTTAGGAATTAAAGAGGGTCCTACCCAAATATTTAAGGAAAGAGAATTTTTGTTATTGATAGTATTTCTCTCTGAGAAGGCTAAGAGTTTTATTTCAAAACCAAGTTTATTTGCATATTCAATATCTTTAATATTTATTTGATTAATGCCTTCCGTACTAATTGAATCTCTATTAATTCTTCCTCCAAATGCCAGTTCAGAAAGAATTGAAATCTTATCAGCTGCATCATGACCTTCAACATCAGCAGTTGGATCAAATTCTGCAAACCCTAGTTTTTGAGCTAGTTTTAATGTTTCCTCATAATCAGCTTTTTCATTTGTCATTTTTGAAAGAATAAAATTTGTTGTGCCGTTTATTATCCCAACTATTTTATTTATTTGATTACTTTTAAGAGATCTTTTTAAAGGTTCAATTATTGGGATCCCTCCGCAAACTGCTGCTTCTGTTAAAACATAAACCCCATACTTTGCAGCCGTAGCATATATTTCACTCCCATATCTTGCGATGACTGCTTTGTTCGCTGTAACTACAGATTTTCGAGCTTTTAGAGATTTTAAAATAATATCTTTGGCCATATCCGTACCTCCCATTACTTCTACAATTACGTCAATATTAGAGTCGTTAATTAATTTATTAGGATCATCTATTAATAGATTATTTTCTAATTCAATATTTCTATTTTTATTAATATTTTTAACAGCTATTCCAACAATTTCTATATCTTTTAAAATAGGATGAACATCATTTCTCGATTTCAAAATTCTATAAATACCAGTCCCTACAGTTCCAAAACCTATAATACCAATTTTACATTTTCCCATTTTTTAAATTTTAATATAGGTTCAATTTTATAATATTATTCCGACAAAAAATCATTTGCCTGAGACTGCATTTTTAAAAGTATATTTAAAAATCCATTTGATCTTGAGGGAGTTAAGCTCGCTTTAAGACCTGTGTCTTCTATAAATTTGTTGTTTATATTTACAACTTCTTTTGGCGTCAACTCGTTCATCCCACAAATAAGAAACGCTAGTAAACCTTTTGTTATCAATGCATCAGAATAACCTTCCCAATAAAGCTTACCATCTTGAAAAGTGGCTTTAACAAATACTTCAGAAACACATCCTTGTACTTTATTTTCTTGAATTAAGATATTACTATTTGGAACTTTCAATTTTTTTCCTAGCCATAAAATATATTCGTATTTTCTTTTAGGATCCTTTGAATTCTTAAGCTTCTCAACTTGCTTAAATAAATTAATATAAATTTGTTTATTTTCCATACTTACATAAATCTAGTAATTATAAATTAATTCCACATTAGACTAATATCTCTTTTTCTGTAATAAAGCCAGATAGGGGGATATCCCAATCCGCTTTAGTTAATAAATCATTACTGACACAATTAGAAGTTAATACTCCAATACATGGAATAGTTCTCCAATTCTCATCTTCTCTAAATCTATCAAAATATCCACCTCCATATCCTAGTCTTGTCAACTTTTTATCGACTGAAAGACAAGGTACAAATATTAAACTTATATTTTTATAACTTAATTTGAAAGAAGGATCAGGAGAGGGTATTCCCTCATTATCTTTAGTCAATTGTTCATTATTCCATGAACAAAAGCAGAGTTCTTTATTTTTTTCACATCTAGGCAAGGCTACGGAATATTTATTATTAAGATTTCTTATATCAACTTCATTTTTAAGAGGCCAATATATCCCAATATGATCAATTATCATCTCTTGCTTAACTAAGGACTCAAGATATAAGTCCACATTAATTGCTACATTTCTTCTATCAATAGAAGAACTTTTTATCATTAAATTCTTAAAATTTCTCCTCTCAAAGTTCTTTTTTTCAGAGTAGATCATAATTTAAATCTAATTTATTCCAGCTTCATTTAATTTTGTTAGAGCTATAGCCAGTGCATCTGCGGAGTCATCAGGTTTTGGTGCATAATTCAAATTTAAGTTAAACATAACAGCTTCAATAACTTCTTTCTTTGATGCTTTACCTGATCCTGCAATAGTAAGTTTGACCTGAGAAGGTGCATACTCGCTAACTTGAATATTTTTGGAAGCCAATACCATCATAATTACACCTCTTGCCTGAACGACACTAATGGTTGTACTCGATTTGTAAAAGAAAAACTTCTCGACCGCTGCAATATCTGGTTTCCATTGATTTATTAATGTATTAAGATCATTAAAAATTTCATAAAGTCTATCTTCTTCTTTTTTATTTTTATCAGTTTCAATTACGCCACAATCAAGAAATTTTTTCTTTTCATTTTGTATTTCAATAATTCCATATCCAACTCTTCCTAATCCAGGATCAATGCCAATAATCCTCACTTAATTATTCTTCTGATGACAATTGAAATTTAGAAAGGTTATCTTTTTCGTTAAAGTCAAAGACTTTACAGAATGCTTGAATAACCCTTTCACCAGAATCTACTTGCTCTAATGGATCTTTTCTTAATCGATGCCTTAAAGAACAAGTAATTACTCTAGCAATATCCTCTTCTTGTACTTCAGTTCTTCCCTCAAAGGCAGCTATTGCCCTAGCAGATCGATTAGTGACAATATCTCCTCTTAGTCCGTCAACATCAAGTTCTCCACATATAGCTGATATATTTAATCTGAGATCATCATCCAATTTAACTGAATTAAGTATTTCCTGAGCTTTGATAACTTTTTGCTGAAGATCATCCTGTTGCCTCTCAACACTTATTGAAAATTCATCAGGATTATCATCAAAAGAAGTTCTTTGATCCACAACTTTAACCCTTAATTCTGCGTCTCTTACTGTTTTAACCTCAACGCTCATACCAAATCTATCTAATAACTGAGGCCTCAGTTCTCCTTCTTCTGGGTTACCAGAGCCAATCAGTACAAATCTTGCAGGATGCCTCACTGAGACGCCTTCCCTCTCAACAGTATTCCATCCAGAAGCTGCTGAATCTAAAAGAACATCGACCAAATGATCATCTAGTAAATTAACTTCGTCTACGTATAATAGTCCTCTATTAGCTTTTGCTAATAACCCTGGTTCAAAAGCTTTAATACCTTCGCTTAAAGCCTTTTCAATATCAATAGTTCCACATAATCTGTCTTCGGTTGCGCCCAATGGCAAATCTACCATTGGTACTTGTTTTTTGTCTTTCTCTAAACTCTCTCCTTGAATAATTCTCTCTAAAACTTCTTTACTTTGTAAATCAGGATCAACAAGAGAACTATTATAAGGATCATCTTTAACAACATCTATTGCAGGTAACAAGTCTGCAAGAGCTCTAATAGTAGTTGATTTACCAGTTCCTCTATCACCCATAATCATTACTCCACCAATTCTTGGATCTATAACATTTAATAAAAGAGCTAATTTCATTTCTTCTTGACCAATTACTGCCGTAAAAGGAAAAACTCTTCTTTTCTTTGTAGTGCTCACAGCTGTAGTTTTACTTTATGTACGTATGATCAGTCGATGATACTTCAGAAAATGTTATTAGTAAATATCAAAATCAAATTGAACATTTTTATCAATCTAGAGCTTTTTGAAATATAAAATCATTTCTGATTCTAAATTAATTTTTATAAATTCTAATTTTTTAAACTGAATATATACTTTTTAAAATAAATTCAGCCATAAAATCAAGAACAAATATTTGCTTGAATTTTTATCTAACAAAGTTAATTTCAATTGCCTTTTGAATTATTTAAGAACCATTTGATTTGACGAACAATTCCTCTTAAGACATTTATCTCATGACTAGATGTTTTCGCTTTTAAAATAAATTTTTTAAACTTACTTATTTTTGAAAAGGATGTATGTTCTAAAAGATAACCGGTCCTAATAAGTATTTCTTCTAAATCTTTAAATGATTCGTAAATTTGCTTTGATGATGCAAGGTTAAAAACTTTTAAATCTTTCTGAGGAGTATTTTTTGAACATTTGTTTAATTCATACAAAATTATTGCAACCGCGTGAGAAAGGTTTAAAGAGGGATAGTCTTGGGAAGTTTTTATGTTAAAAATCTTGTGAGCAAAAAGTAATTCACTATTAGTTAAACCTCTATCTTCTCTTCCAAATAAAATAGCCAAATTATTAATAACCTTAAAAGATGAAATCCATTTAGAAATCACCTCAGGATTTTCACACTCAATATCATTACTTAAATCAATCCTTCCACAAGTAGCAAGAACTAAATCACAATCAAATATTGCTTGTTCAATACTATTAAAAACTCTACAATTATTTATATATTTTTGACCCTTTAAGGCCATTTTTTTTGCTTCCAAAGAAAAAATATCACATTTAGGTGAAACAATCCTTAATTCATTCACATCAAAATTAGAACATAGTCTAGCGATACTGCCAATATTTATTGGCCCATTTGGTTCAACCAAAACAACCTTCAAGTTAACAACATTTTTCTTCAAAATTTATTTTTTTGCTATGTGGAGATGTTCTAAATTTGGAAATATTTTGAGGAACAGTTTCAAACTTTAGCATTGGGAGAGTGAAAGCCTTAATAACATGTTTTATAATTTATATATCACTTAAACGCTAAGTTATTGAATGTAAGTCTGTTTAAACTAAACCTATCTCTGTTTTATACCATATAATTTCACACAATTTATTTTGAAGATTGTTTACGGCCTTAACTGAATGGCTAAGTTAAACAGTTTTTAAAAAATATACGAATTCTACTCTTTTTGATTTAAATCAAATAAATCGCCAAATATTAATCAAATCGCAAAAATCATAAATCTGTGTTTCCCGAATTTAATTATTAAATCTTCTTCTGCTGCAGATGATGAAGATTTTGACACAAAAAATCGTAGCTGTGTAAGAATTGAGAAATAAGAAAAATGCAAGAAAATGATTGAACCTCTTTTATGTGGAATAGTTTTAGGATTAGTTCCAATAACACTTCTAGGATTATTTGTAAGCGCATGGAATCAATATAGAAGAGGGTCAGGTTTGTTAGATATGGATTAAAAAAGTCAATTTTGATTGACCATAAGTTCTAACATCATAAATCTCCCATAAAATATTCTTCTTTATCTCCAAATCTAATGAATGTTCGCAGATAACTATCGTATCTTTTCTTATAAAGTTGCAATTAAATATTTGATTTAAAACCAGTTCATGATAATCAGCTCTATAAGGGGGATCTAAATATATAAAGTCAAATTTTATTTTATTTAAATTATTCTTAGTAGAATAATTTTTGGAGGCACTGGGTTTTGTCCAAATCAATACATCTTTGCAAATAACCTCAATATCATTTTTTCTATTATCCATATTTTGCAATGAATATAAATTCTTTAAACATATTTTTGAGAGATTTTTATTTTTTTCAACTGCAATTATTTTTTTTGCACCATGATTATATGCCTCACAGGATATTGATCCTGTCCCACTAAATAAATCCAACCAATTAGAATTTTCAACTGTATTTTTCAAAATATTAAAAATAGCTTCTCTAACCATTAAAGTAGTTGGCCTAGATTCATTAGTATTTGGGCTCTCAAGCTTTCTTCCTCCAATTAACCTTAAATTTGATTTCATATATCACATAGAATTATTGAATATTTTTAAGCCATCTACGTAAAAGTTTTTCTCCTGTTTTTCCTGACTTTTCAGGATGAAACTGACAAGCAAGTAAATTATCTTGTTCAATTATTGCAGTTAATTTTTCAGAACCATAACTTACATTTGCAGCTATTACATCAGTATTTGAAGGAACAGCATGATAAGAATGAACAAAATATACCCAATTATTTAATTCTTCATTTCTTAATAAGCTATTTTTTCTTGTTGGAAGAAGTTCACACCATCCAACATGAGGAATTCTTTGATTAGGTAATTGAGGAATTTTTTTTATTTGGCCTTTAACTATGCCAAGTCCATTTATTGAGCCTTCATCACTTGATTCAAAAAGCAATTGTAATCCAAGACAAATTCCTAAAAATGATTTTCCACTATTAATCCAGCTTTTAATATCAATTATTAAATCAGTATTAATTAGATTATTTATTGCCGGATCGAATGAACCAACCCCAGGTAGTATTAAAGCCTTACAATCTTTTGTTTGGTGCTTATTTTTAATTAAAAGTATTTCTTCTTCAAGATTTTCTAAGGCTTTCGTCACGGAATGAATGTTACCCATTCCGTAATCTATAAGTCCTATTTTAGACAATTCTTTAATTTATAAGTGCTTAGACAAGGTACTTGAAAGAGTCGCTTTTGGAACAGCTCCAACGACAGTATCAACCTTTTGACCACCTTTAAATATCATTAAGGTCGGAATACTTCTTATTCCATATTGACTTGCAACATTTGGATTCTCATCTGTATTCAACTTAAATACCTTGATTTTACCTTCAAAGTCTTTTGAAATTTCCTCAACAACAGGGGCGACCATCCTGCAAGGACCACACCATGGAGCCCAAAAATCAACTAGGACTGGCAGATCACTTTGCAAAACTTCTTTGTCAAATGAAGAATCAGTTACGGCGGGAGCTGATGACATAATTTAGATATTCCTTTTAGAAAATTTAGCAGGCTATTCTTTTAAGTGATGATTTCATTACAGATAAACACATTTAAGTAACAAAATGTCTTAAAAAAAGCCCGATAAATCGGGCGATTTAGTGTGTGAGGAGTATGGGGTTTCCCCCATAATTTAATGATAACTCCTAATGAGAAATTTTTTATATTTTAGGAGATAAGATTTTATATTATTTACCCATTCCAAGCTGTTGAGCTTTTTGATATACTTTTCCCTCTGTTAAAAGAGATGGCGCAATTACAATATCAACATTTTGCATCTCTTTGATATTTTTAGCTCCAAGAGTACTCATTGATGTCCTAATAGCTCCAAGTAAATTGTGTGTCCCATCATCAAGTATTGCGGGTCCTTTTAATATTCTCTCTAAGGAACCTGTAGAGCCGACTTCAATTCTTGTACCTCTAGGTAATATAGGACTTGGTGTGGCCATACCCCAATGAAATCCATTGCCCGGAGCACTTGTTGATTTAGCTATTGGAGAACCAATCATAACTGCGTCAGCACCACAGGCGATGCATTTGCAAATGTCACCACCAGTAACAATTCCTCCATCAGCAATTATGGGGACATAACGACCAGTTTCTTGAAAATAATCATCTCTTGCTGAACTACAATCAGAGATTGCTGTTGCTTGGGGGATTCCTATTCCCAATACTCCTCTCGAAGTGCAAGCTGCTCCTGGGCCGATTCCCACCATAAGACCTGCAACACCTGATTTCATAAGAAGTTCTGCAACTTCATAAGTTACACAATTACCTGCAACAACTGGTACTTTTAAAGATTGACATAAGCTTTTGATATTTAATGTCTCATTCCCCTCCATACCTAAATGTTCGGTTGAAACTACAGTACCTTGAAGAAAGAATAAATCTATTTTCGACTTCACAAGTGTTTCTTTAAATTTGATAGCTGCTTGCGGTGTTCCACTTAATGCTGCTATTCCATCTTTTTCTTTAATTTCGTTAATTCTTTGCAAAATAAGTTCTTGCTTGATGGGTTCTTTATATATTTCTTGCATCAAAGGTACGAATTCATTTTTTCCTACGGAGGAGATTTGACTTAGTATTTCCTTTGGATTTTCATACCTAGTTTGTATACCTTCCATGTTGAGAACACCAATAGCTCCTAATTTAGAGAGATCTACAGCTGTATTCACATCAACAACACTATCCATTGCACTGGCGATAATTGGAATATCTCTTTCAATATTTCCAATTGACCAAGAAGGATTTGTTAATTCGTAATCTAGGGTTCTTGTTCCTGGCACTAATGCAATTTCATCAATGCCGTAAGCCCTTCTAACTTTTTTGTTTAAGCCAATTTCAATATTCACGGTTTTTTTAATTATTCTGATTAAGTTAACAACTAAAGGTGTAATAAGCCAATAATTTCTTAAAAACAAAAGAGTTTTTTTATAATTTTGTAGAAATATGAGTATTTGAAAATTAATTATTAGCATTATTTTATTCATTCTGACAATGAGGGATTATTATTAAATAAAGGTTTTTAATATGTCCGATATTGTTGATTCTGGTGATTCTAGTTTGAGTGAAAATAACGAGCGAATCATTCAAACAGACTTGAGGAATGAAATGTCACGATCATACTTAGAGTATGCAATGAGCGTCATTGTTGGTCGTGCTCTTCCTGATGCAAGAGATGGGCTAAAGCCAGTTCACAGAAGGATTCTTTACGCAATGTATGAGCTTGGATTGACAAGCGGTAGGCCTTATAGAAAATGTGCAAGGGTTGTAGGAGAAGTTTTAGGTAAGTATCATCCTCACGGAGACACTGCTGTTTACGATGCATTAGTACGAATGGCACAAGATTTCTCGATGAGAATGCCACTCATTGATGGCCATGGAAATTTCGGCTCAGTAGATAATGATCCTCCCGCTGCGATGAGATATACAGAGTCACGTCTTCAATCCCTAACAGATGAAAGTTTACTTGAGGATATTGAATCTGAAACAGTTGATTTTTCCGATAATTTTGATGGATCACAACAAGAACCAACAGTTTTGCCAGCTAGAATACCCCAACTCCTTTTAAATGGATCATCAGGTATTGCGGTAGGAATGGCCACTAATATTCCTCCTCATAATTTAGGAGAATTAATTAATGGTCTTAAATCGATAATCAAAAATCCTTTAATGGAAGACAAAGAACTTTTTGAATTAATTAAAGGTCCTGATTTTCCAACTGGCGGACAGATCTTAGGCAGAGATGGAATTAAAGAGACTTTCAAGTCTGGGAGAGGATCTATAACCATGAGAGGGGTAGCAGATATTGAACAAATAAAATCCCCAGGAAGAGCAGAAAAAGACGCTGTGATAATAACTGAACTTCCATTTCAAACTAACAAAGCAGCTTTAATAGAGAGAATTGCAGATTTAGTAAATGACAAAAAATTAGAGGGTATTTCTGACATTAGAGATGAAAGTGACAGGGACGGGATGAGAATTGTAATAGAACTAAAGAGAGATGCCTATCCTCAAGTTGTCTTAAATAATTTATTTAAGTTAACACCTCTACAAAACAACTTTAGTGCAAATATTTTAGCTCTTGTCAACGGAGAACCTACAACTCTTTCTCTAAGAAAAATGTTGGATGTATTTCTTGATTTTAGAATTGTAACGATTAAAAGAAGAACAACATTCTTATTGAAAAAAGCAGAGGAAAGAGATCACATTATAAAAGGACTTCTTTTAGCGCTAGAAGCCATGGATAACATTATAAATTTAATAAGATCTGCAAAAGATACAACTTCTGCGAGAGAACAATTACAAAAAGATCATGAATTATCTGTTATTCAGGCAGATGCTATTTTACAAATGCAATTAAGAAGATTAACCGCTTTAGAGGCAGATAAAATCAAATCAGAGCATGATGAACTTACCCGGAAAATTACAGACTATAAAAATATATTGCAGGATAAAGACCGCATTAATGAAATAATTCTTGAAGAGTTGAGTAAAATAGATGAAAGATTTTCATCCCCAAGGAAAACTGAGATTCTTAATTTAGGGGGTGGTTTAGATGATATTGACCTTATAGCTAACGAGAGATCAGTTGTTTTACTAACTTCAGCCGGTTATTTAAAAAGAATGCCAGTTAGTGAATTCGAATCTACCAGCAGAGGTTCAAGAGGTAAAGCCGGAACAAAAAATCAAGAAGATGATGAAGTTAATTTATTTATAAGCTGTAATGATCATGACACTCTTTTACTTTTCAGTGATCGAGGGGTAGCTTATGCACTTCCAGCATATCGAGTCCCTATGAGTAGCAGAACAGCCAAAGGTACTCCTTCTGTTCAACTACTTCCAATCCCAAGAGAAGAACAAATCACTTCTATTGTTTCAGTAGAGTCTTTTGACAATGATCGTTATTTATTAATGCTTACTAAAGCTGGATTTATTAAAAGAACTCCATTATCAGCTTTTTCAAAAATACGTTCAAATGGTTTAATAGCAATTAACCTAGAAGAGGGAGATGCCTTAACTTGGGTCAGATTATCAAAAGAAGGCGATAGTGTATTAATTGGATCAAGCAAAGGAATGACGATTCATTTCAGGTTAGATAATAATGAATTAAGGCCTCTTGGCAGAACTGCGAGAGGTGTTAAATCTATGAACTTAAAGGATGGAGATAAACTTGTATCCATGGATGTTTTAACTTCTGATCTAGTTGACCAATTAGCAAGTCTTGAGAATGAAAATGACGAAGATATTGAAAGCAATTCATCAAAGGGGCCATGGGTTTTAGTAGCTAGTGCTTTTGGTCTAGGGAAGAGGGTCCCAGTAGCTCAATTTAGATTGCAAAAAAGAGCGGGAATGGGTTTAAGAGCAATAAAATTCAGAATTAAAGATGATTCACTCGTAGGACTTAAGGTTCTTGGAGAAGGTGAAGAATTAATTTTTGTCACCGAGAGAGGAGTTATCGTAAGAACAAATGCCGATAAAATTTCGCAACAATCAAGAGCTGCTACAGGAGTAAGATTACAACGGCTAGACGATGGTGATCATTTATCTGAAGTTGTGTTAGTTCCACATGAGCAAATCGATGATTCAGATCAATTAATGACTAAAGAAGAAGAGCTCTAACAAAGTAGGAGATTAAACCGTTCCCATGGAAATACTTGATATTTTAATTTTAGGTTCTGGACCTGCAGCATTATGTTTAGCCTCAGAATTAGCTAAACAAAATCTTAATATAATGGGAATATCAACAAAATCTCCTTATGAAAAGTGGGAAAATACCTACGGGATTTGGGCCTCTGAATTAGAAGAATTAGGTTTAGATTCTTTGTTATCTCATAGATGGTCAAAAACTTTGAGCTACTTTGGAGATGGATTGAATAAGAAAGGGAATAATCCAACAAAACATTTTTATGATTATGGATTAATAAATCAGGAAGCTTTTCAGAATGAACTTTTAAAATCCTGCAAAGATATTCAATGGTTGAATGAAACTGCAAAATTAATAAAATCAGAAAATAAACATTCTGAAGTAATTTGTTTTTCTGGATTAACACTAAAGGCAAGATTAGTAATTGATGCCAGTGGACACAATAGTAAATTTATTAAAAGGCCACTTTTAAAAGAAGTCGCCCAGCAAGCTGCTTATGGGATAGTAGGGAAATTCTCTTCTCCTCCTGTAAATAAAGACCAATTTGTTTTGATGGATTTTCGTTCTGACCACTTAAATAATGAAGAGTTGTTAGAGTCTCCCTCTTTTCTTTATGCAATGGATCTTGGAAGT
The DNA here is from genome assembly GCF_000015665.1 of Prochlorococcus marinus str. MIT 9515. NCBI lineage: Bacteria > Bacillati > Cyanobacteriota > Cyanophyceae > Synechococcales > Prochlorococcaceae > Prochlorococcus > Prochlorococcus marinus. The sequence goes on from NC_008817.1 coordinate 1,006,802, forward strand.
GAAACTTATTTTGTTGAGGAGACATCACTGGCTAGTTATCCTGCTTTATCTCAGGATCATCTAAAAAAAAGACTTTTAAGTAGGTTAAATAATAAAGGTGTAAAAATAGAAGAGATTTTCCATGAAGAAATTTGCTTATTCCCTATGAATTTGCCCTTACCATATAAAAACCAATCAGTTCTTGGTTTTGGAGGTTCAGCAAGTATGGTTCATCCTGCTTCGGGATATATGATTGGATCATTATTAAGAAGAGCTCCATTTCTTGCCAAAAAATTAGCAATCTTTCTGAAAGAACCACAATATAGTTCAAGAGAATTGGCGACAAGAGGTTGGTCAGTCTTATGGCCATATGAATTAACTCAAAGACATAAACTTTATCAATATGGATTAAGGAGATTGATGAGCTTTGATGAGAGTAGATTAAGAAGTTTCTTTTCTAATTTCTTCAAATTATCAACAAAAGAATGGGTAGGTTTTCTTACCAATACTCTTCCGTTACCAAAACTAATTTATGTAATGAGTAAAATGTTTATTAATTCACCTTTAAAAGTTAAGCTTGGGATGTTGAAGATCAAATAAGTTTTTTCACAATTGCCAATCTTCAATTCTTATCTCAGGAAATATATTGTCTTCTTCTTCAATATCTTCAATAAATTTGAAGTCAACAATAGATCTTTTTTCTAACATATCAATTAATTTCCAGAATCTGAAAAGATGCCTATCAATCCTTTCTTTGGCGAGTTCAGTCGTTGTTCCTGCTCTTAAGATAAAACTCCAATCAGAAGATTCAGAAAGAAGTAACTCTCTTGCTGCTTGTTTTAATAATCTTATAGAAAAAGCATCATTAAAGTTTCTGGAAGATAATTCAACAAAAACAGAACCTGCTTTAGTGATTTTTGGCACTATCCATGCATTTTTATCATTAAGCCAATAATTGTGATACCCCCCCTGTCCCCAACTTGATGGAGAGGGATCACAAATTTGAATATTAGGTTTATTAAGAAGAATTTCCTTTAGATTTGTAAGCTTAATTGAATATTTTATAGATTTTCTAAGAATATTTTCAATAAATCTTGGTCCTTCATACCACCAATGTCCAAATAATTCAGCATCAAATGGAGCTATCAACAATGGATCAAATGATGATGATAAGGAAAGGTTCTTCAATTGTTTAGATCTTGATAAAAGATATTGATCAGAATGTTCTTCAATTTTTTTTATAGCTTCATCTTCTTTATAAAATTCTTTTTTGCCTAATGAGGCTTCATTGTTTGTAATCCTATAAAATTTTAATCCTAAAGGCCTGCTTGTTGTAATGCCTTTTTTTTGTAGTTCTGTGGAAGACAATTCCCAACCTAAGTCTTTATGATATTCTCTATAAACAGGGTCACCGGGGAATCCTTCTCTTGAAGACCACACTGGCAATGTTGATTCACTATCTCTACCAAAAAAAGCGACACCTTTCTTTGAACAAATAGGCGCATAAACTCCATACCTTGGCCTTGGAGATCCATTTAAAATACCATGACCATCTAAAACTGCATATCTTATCCCGCAATTACATAAAATCTCATCTAAATTCTCATAATAAGCGCACTCAGGTAACCAAATTCCTAAGGGTCTTGCTCCAAAAATAAGTTCATGATTTCTGATCGCAGTTTTTATTTGACCTAATACTGTCTCAGGGTTTTCTCTAAGAATTGGTAAATATCCATGAGTAGCTGCACATGTAAGGATATCTAAGTTACCAGTTATAAATAAATTTTTAAATCTCTCTACTAAATCTCCATTGCACTCTTCCCAATATAAATAATTGTTTTTTATATTCCTCATAAGAAATTCAGAGGCAGCTTGTTCTTCATGAGGCAAATCACTCAGAAATTCTATTCTTGTTTTAATCCATGACGAGAATTTTTTTTGAATTTGTTTATTTTTTAAAAGAGATAATAAGGTCGGAGATAAACTGAGAGTTAATTTTGTATTACAAGCATCTTGCTTTTTACTAGATTCCATGACTTTAAGCAATGGAATATAACATTCAAGGATTGCTTGGAATAACCAATCCTCTTCTAAGGAATTCTTTTCATTTTTCCTGACATACGGAAGATGAGCATGTAAAACTATTGCCAGTCTGCCTAAGTAATTTTTATTAGGGGAAGGCCCATTCATACTTTTTTATGACTTTAAAATATAAAAATTCACCTATAGGCAAATATTTAGCTATTTATTTTCAATCAAGAATACTTTATTTAATTAATATAAATACTTTTATTTATAATAATTTAACCAATAATGTATGAATATGATTTCTTTACTTTTAATTTAAAATTAATCCAAATCTAGTAATTTTTTTTTAATTGGCTTAATATGGATAAAGATACATTTAGTTAATGTCCAAAGATCCAGGCAGAATATTGATCTTTGATACAACTCTTAGAGATGGAGAACAATCTCCTGGCGCAAGTTTAAATCTTGAAGAGAAACTTGCAATTGCGCATCAACTTGCAAGATTAGGTGTAGATGTTATTGAAGCAGGTTTTCCTTTTGCAAGTCCTGGAGATTTCAAAGCAGTAAATAAAATTTCAGAAGTAGTTGGAGGAGAAAATGGTCCAATAATTTGTGGTTTAGCAAGGGCTTCTACAAGTGATATAAAAGCTTGTTACGAAGCCATAATTCCCGCTCCTAAAAAAAGAATACATACTTTCATAGCTACTAGCGATATCCACCTAAAACATAAACTCAGGAAATCAAGAAAAGATGTTCTTTCAATTGTTCCTGAAATGGTCAGTTATGCTAAATCATTAGTCGATGATATTGAATTTTCCTGTGAAGATGCATCAAGGAGTGATCCCGAATTCCTTTATGAAGTAATTCAACTAGCAATAACATCAGGTGCTACAACAATTAATATTCCTGACACTGTTGGCTTCACGACTCCGAGTGAATTTGGGAAGCTTATTTTTGATATTAATAAAAATGTTCCAAACATTGATGAGGCAGTTATTTCCGTTCATGGTCATAATGATTTAGGATTGGCAGTTGCAAATTTCCTAGAAGCAGCAAAAAATGGAGCAAGGCAACTTGAATGCACCATTAATGGTATAGGTGAGAGAGCTGGAAATGCATCACTAGAAGAATTAGTAATGGCATTACACGTAAGAAAAAGCTTTTTTAATAGTTTCTTTGGAAGAAGTTCAGATTCACCCACGCCTCTTACAGCAATAAGAACAGAAGAAATAACAAAAACTTCACGGTTAGTATCAAACTTAACTGGAATGAATGTTCAGCCCAATAAAGCTATTGTTGGAGCAAATGCTTTTGCTCATGAGTCAGGAATCCATCAGGATGGAGTACTAAAAAATAGGCTTACGTATGAAATTATTGATGCAAAAACTGTTGGTTTGAATGATAATAAAATCTCTTTAGGGAAACTTAGTGGTAGAAGTGCAGTTAGAGCAAGATTAGAAGAGATGGGATACGATTTAAGTAGGGAAGATTTGAATGATGCATTTGCTCGTTTCAAAGATCTAGCTGATAGAAAACGAGAAATTACTGATAGAGATTTAGAAGCTATCGTTAGTGAACAGGTTCAACTTCCTGAATCTAGGTTTCAACTAAGTCACGTTCAAGTTAGTTGTGGCAGTACATCTAAGCCTACAGCTACAGTTACTATATTAAATACAGAGACACATACTGAAGATACTTCTGTTGCCATAGGTACTGGACCTGTAGATGCGGTTTGCGAAGCAATAAATGAACTTGCTAAAGTTCCAAATGAATTAATTGAGTTTTCAGTTAAATCTGTGACGGAAGGTATAGATGCATTAGGTGAAGTTACCATAAGAATTAGGAATAAGAATAAAATATATTCAGGACATTCTGCAGATACAGACGTGGTTGTTGCAGCTGCAAATGCTTTTTTAAATGCTTTAAACAGGCTTATCTTTTCAGAAAAAAAAGAATGTATTCATCCCCAATTTGATAATTTAGAAAATTCTGAAAAAAAAGTATTTTCAAATCCCAAAAATTAAATTAATTTTGGGATTATTAACTTTAGCTAAAATCTCGTTACCAATAATGTAGATTAAAGGTCGAAGTTTAAATTTAGTCAAATAATGAGAGAAAGGGTATTTGGATATTGGACTCTTGCATGGGCCGGTTTGATCAGTAATATAATTGCTTTACCCATAATTGCTTTAATAATAAGTTATGGTCCCCCATTAAAAGTGGCTAATATTGCTATTGCTATAAGCCTTGGCTGGCCTTCAGCAATAGTTGGAATCGTTGCTTCTTCCGCTCTTTTGGCTGAGAAGAAATGGGGAATCACCTTGGCTTTAGTATCTCTTTCAATGATAATTTCTGGAACGATCCCATATTCTATTGTTCGATTAGTCAACTTTAAAGATCTTTTTGGAATAGGTGGATTAACACTTTTATCTGCTTTATTTGCCTTATTGGCTTTAATCTATTGGTGCAATCCAAGACACAGAAGAACTATTAGATTATAAATATTAGATTAGGAAAAAGTATTATTTTTGGTTGTTGGATATTGTATTCTTCTATGTCTAATTCTTTTCCAAACATTCAAAAAAGATTTTTTTATAAGGAAAATTTCTCCCTTTGATAAATTACTATCTACTAACTGGCCATCTATTTGTCTTGAATTAACTATTTTGGATATTGTTTCTAATGCCTTATGATCAGAAGCCTTTATGTCCATTGCCCTTAATGCTGCTTCACAACCATCTGCAAGCATCAATATAGCTGTTTCTTTAGATTGAGGGATCGGACCTTTATATCTAAAATCACTTTCCTTAATATTTAGTTTTTTTTCTTCCGCTTTATGAAGAAAATATCCCATTTTTAAAGTTCCTTGATGTTCAGGGATGAAATTAGCTATTGGTTTTGGTAATCTATTTTTTCTTGCAAACTTAAGACCTTCATCTACGTGAGCTTGAAGAACCTCCGCACTTTTTAAAGGATCATCTAATTCATCATGTGGGTTTTTTGATCCATCTTGATTCTCAATAAACCAATTTGGTGCATGTAATTTACCAACATCATGATATAAAGATCCAGTTTTAATTAGATCAATATCTCCACCTATCATTCTTGTCGCTTCTTCAGCTAAGCCACAAATCAACAAAGTATGTTCGAAAGTTCCTGGGGCTTCAATAGAAAGTCTTCTAATAAGTGGTTTCTCTTTATCAGCTAATTCCAATAATCTTGCTTTTGTTAACAATCCAAATATTGACTCAAAAATAGGAATAAATAATATAGTAATTAGCATGATTATTGCCAATAAAAAAGAATCCGAAAATATTTGGCCATTTGAAACAAAAAACTCTTGATTATCTACTAGAGAAGTTTTATCGTTTCCAATAAATAACCATTGAGCAATTAAAGCCCCTAGAGGAACAAATATTGATAATTGAAGTAACTGTGCTCGACTTCTTATTTTCCCTCCTAGAACAGAAACAATGCATGCGCAAATTAATGTTATAAGTAATAAATTACTATTAATTTCTATTACTGAATCAGGCCAGCTTAGACTTGCTATAGAGACCCATGCTAGAGCTGTTATGGTTCCCATTCCTTGAGAAATGATTAAAGAAGGAGGAACGATAATTGATAAAGGACTAATTCTATATACAAAGAGAGTTTTTATAGCTTGAACAATCAACAAAAGAGAAATAATTAAGAGGATTTGTCTGGAATTGATAGTTGGATTTTCTTTTCTAGAAATTATTATTAAAAAACCGCAGCTAACTAGAACCTCTAAGAAAGTTAGACCCCAAGAAAGAACAACTGAACTTTGCAAAAATGGGGCAAGAAGTATTTTATAAGAGGAAATAATGGAAATAACTATACATATTAAAAAAATTATTAACTTATCTATTGTTGAAATTTTACTAGGTTCTTTAGTAGGAACCTGACTTCTTTTCCAGTAGTAAATAATCTTTTTTAAAGTAGTTTTAAGGTTATGCACAGAATATGAAGAAATCTATTTGAATAATTTAAAATTATAGGCATGCTAGGTGTAAAAAGGAGAAGTTTTTCTAAATGTCATTAAAATTGGATGGTAAAAAATTATCTTTAGAAATTGAAGAAAAATTAAAAAAAGATATTGAATCTAATATAAATTCAACAAAAAGGCCTCCAGGTTTAGCTGTAATAAGAATTGGAGAAGATCCTGCTAGTGGCGTCTATGTTAAGAATAAAGAAAGAGCATGTGCAAGAGTTGGGATAAAGAGTTTTATTTTTCATTTGAAAGATACTATCGATCAAAAAGAAGTTGAACAATTAATAAATAAATTAAATCTTGATAATGATATTGACGGAATGCTACTGCAACTTCCCATACCAGATAAATTTGATGAGCAAAGATTGATAAGTTTAATCAATCCAGACAAAGATGTAGATGGATTAAATGAGAAAAATATTGGCAAATTAGTTAAAAATGAACCGGGGATGAGATCTTGTACACCAGCAGGGATAGTTAATTTATTAAGATCCCAAAATATTACAATTGAAGGAAAAAAAATTGTTGTTGTTGGAAGAAGCCTCTTGGTTGGGAAACCCCTATCTCTAATGTTGTTAAATCTAAATGGTACGGTAACAATAACTCATTCAAAGACTATAAATTTAAAGAAGATATGTAAGGAAGCGGATATATTAATTGCTGCCGCAGGAAAACCTAATCTTATAAACTCTAGTTATGTAAAAGATGGTGCTGTAATTATTGATGTGGGAATACATAGATTAACAAGTTCTGATAAAAGCCAAACTAAATTATGTGGAGATGTATTATTAGAAGATGTAATTCCCAAAGTTTATGCATACACACCGGTTCCTGGAGGTGTTGGACCAATGACGGTAACAATGTTACTAGTAAATACTATTTTTAGTTGGCAAAAGCAATTTGTTTTATTATCAAGGCTTAGTGACCTTTTGCCATAAAGTCCACGATGCAGAAAAAATTTACTCAATGTAAAAAATGACAGAAGTTATCGATAATATTTCAGATTTTGATAAATATCTAAAAGAGACAAAAAAAATCGTAGAAGAAGCTCTTGATTTATCCTTAGGTCCAGAAAATCCAGAAATACTTAGGGAATCAATGAGATATTCTCTCTTGGCTGGAGGTAAAAGAATACGTCCAATTTTATGTCTAGCGTCTTGTTCTTTAGCAGGAGGAGAACCATCTCTAGCTGTCCCTACAGCAGTGGCAATAGAAATGATTCATACCATGTCATTAATACATGATGATTTACCCGCTATGGACAATGATGACTTAAGAAGAGGAAGACCTACAAATCATAAAGTTTATGGAGATGCAATAGCTATACTTGCTGGAGATGCATTATTAACGAGAGCATTTGAAATGGTCTCATTAAGAAGCCCTGGTGTTGATCCAAATAGATTATTAAATGTAATTGGAGAACTTTCCCTTGTAGCAGGAGCGCCTGGACTTGTTGGAGGTCAAGTTGTTGATCTGGAATGTGAAGGAAAAGAAGTTGACTTAGAAACCCTCGAGTATATTCATCTTCATAAGACGGGTGCCTTACTAAAAGCTTGCGTGAGAACTGGTGCGATGATTGCAGGAGCTAATGATGAATTATTAAAAGCTCTAACCACATATGCAGAGGGAATAGGTTTGGCATTCCAAATAATAGATGACATACTTGATTTAACTTCAAGTAGTGAGAAACTCGGTAAAACAGCGGGTAAAGATCTTTTAGCAGATAAAACTACCTATCCAAAGTTACTTGGAATGGAAGAATCAAAGAAGAGAGCTTTTGATTTGGTTGATAAAGCAAAAAAAGCAATTGAGCCTTGGGGTTTAGATGCACAATATTTAATCTCCTTAGCTGATTTCATTACAAATAGAGATAGGTAAAAAGTATTAAATTTATGTCAGAATTTTTAGCTTTCTTAGATAATTCAGTTCTTTTCTGGAGTTTAATATCTTGTTTATTAGCTCAATTCTTTAAAATTATTTTTAATTTCTTTGCAACGGGAAAGTTTAGATTTGGAATCATGTTCGAAACTGGTGGGATGCCATCGAGTCATTCTGCTCTAATAACTGGAGCAACTTCAGGAATAGGTCTTCAATTAGGATTTGATAGCCCAATATTTGCATTGGCGATTGCAATTTCACTAATTGTTATGTATGACGCTAGTGGGGTTAGAAAATCAGCTGGAATTCAAGCTGCTGAAATTAATAAACTATCAAAAATACTAGATCCTAAATCGCAAGTTGATTTAAAAGAAGCTCTTGGTCATACAAAATCTGAAGTCATTGTAGGCAGTCTTCTAGGCCCACTAATTACATTACCAGGAATAGTATATATAGGTTCTCCTCTCCATATATTAGATTTGATAATAAATTAGGAATTCCTAGAATAATCATTTTGTGTAGCTTCTAGAAAGTTTCTTGCAGCTTCTGGGCAACTTGGTAAATGTAGGTGTATCCAACTTGCGTGTAATTTTTTATCTGACCAACCTTCATTTTTAAATTCAGTCTCCCACGATTTTATTTCCCATGGTGAAGTGAATTTGTTCTTATGCTTTGTTTTCTTTAAATCTACTTCTGATGAATAACTTTCAATTTCCCAATAATGAAATTCATGTCCTCTAATTGATTGATTTTTTTTAATAATTGGGGAATCTTTTAAACCTTTTATATATCTATACCCTACAGATAAATTACTTTTTTTTGATTTAAAAGGTAGTATTCCGCTCATTTTATGATTGTCACCATTTTCATCTTTTATAAAATCTCCTAAAATCATCATCCCACCACACTCTGCATAAATAAATCCTTTTTTTCGGAATTCCCTTAATGAATTTAAGCTTTTATCAGAATCACTTATGTGACTTGCATATTTTTCTGGAAAGCCTCCAGGAATAATTAAAGATGAAGCTTCCTGTGGAATTTCTTCATTATTATATATGCTCCATGAAAGTAGAGGTATTCCCATTTCATGAAGAAACTCCTTCGTTTCAGTGTATTGGAAATGAAAGATTCTATCTTCAGCTATTGCGATAGGTTTGTTTTTATCTATATTAAAATTTTTACCAAAAGATGTATTAAATATTTTTTCTGAAGGAGCTTTCAGAAATTTGATTAGAGAAAATACATCAAGGTTTTCTTGAGCGAAACTTGCAAAATAGTCAACATCAATTTTTCTAGCATCATCAAATGGAGAAACTAAACCTAAATTTGCTTTTCTAACAGTTATTTTTGAATCTGAGGGTAAAAATCCAAGAATTTCTATATCTTCATTTTTAAAAACTTCTCTAATTAAACTTTTATGTCTATCTGAATTGACGTTATTGAATATAATTCCTTTTATCGATAATCCTTTATCAAAATCTCTGAAACCTCTTAGGGTTGGTAAAAGAGAGGCCACTTGACCTCTTGCATTAACAATAAAAATTATTGGAGTATCAAGAAGCTTAGCAACATTTGCAGTACTTGAATATGAAGTCGCCCCTAACCCATCAAAAAGCCCCATTGCTCCTTCAATTAATGAAAATTCATATTTCATAGAATGCTTTAAGAAATTATTTCTAACCCATTCTTCACCGCTTAAAAAAATATCTAAATTCCTACAAATAGGTTGGCCAATTGAACTCATTTGTTGTTGATCAAGATAATCTGGCCCGATTTTAAAAGTTTGTATTTCTATACCTTTTGAAAAAGCCCAACAAGAAATTAACAGCGATAAAGTAGTTTTTCCACTATCAGTTGAAGGAGAAGATATTACACAAGACATTAAATTACTTTTATTTACAAAGACTATTAAATATTTGAACTGCAACCTTAATAGCATTTTCAAAAAGTGGGCTAGTATTTCCTCTACTACTCCCCAATAACTTACTAACATCAAATTCTGATGAAGAAAAATCATTTGGGACAACTTGTTCTATTAATTGCATATCAGCCATACCTCCGGCTTCAAGTCTCATACATTCAACAGATTCACATCCAAGAATTACACAAGTATTATTTTTTTGAACCTCACTAATTTTGGAAATCAACCTTAATCCAATGACTTGTCCCGAATGAATACTTGGATTACCTAAAGGTAAAGGGTTTATACATGTTGAAATTTTCTCACCATTGTCTCTTTTGAATTCTATTTTTATTAATCCTCCATGTTTATCTATTTTTGAAAATACCCATTCTAATTTGTCACTAATCCATGATATTAAAAATAACGCTTGAAGCAAATTACCTTCTGCAATATCTATGTCAATATCCGAAATATGATCTAATATAGGTCTCCTCGATGGAGGATCAAAAATCATTGCTAATGATTCACGCCAACTTTTAAGTCTTAACCAATTTAAATCATTAATAGCTTTATTTGACCTTATTGATTGATCAAGAATCTTTAAGCATCTATTAGGCGAGCCATTTGCAGTATCAACAATTAACCTTATACCATAGTCTGTAAAATAATTAAAAATTTCTGGGGATTCATCTAGGCTTCCATTCCACCATAACCAAGTAGGTAATTCTTTTATGGATAGTTCATCAATAATTTTCAATCCTTTCTTTTTTATAGAATTAGAATCCCCCCTTATAACAACCAAGTCACCACAAATAGGTTGATTTATAGCGTTATCACTTAGTGGGCAATAGGCAGATACAAAAGTTTTAATCTCTGATTCTTTATTAAAAGTTGGTGCTAGGGTAATTAATCTTCTAGGATTTAGAGTACTTATTGAGGATTCAAAGAATTGCCCTCTCAGGTCTTCATAATCATTATTTAAAGAATTATCCTTCAACGAAGTTAATAACTCTTCGCTTTTAATCGAAGTCGTATGAGGCAACCTTTTATCAACGATAACTTTCTTAGCAACTTTTATAATCTCTGGACTTAAAGTACCAGTGATTGGTCCATTTATTAAGCCTGATTGAACTAAGCATTGTTCAAGCCACGCAGGCTGCCAGACCATCAAAGTAAAAGTATTGGCTCCAGAATTATCTTCATCTTCAGAAATCCATAATTGATTTAAGTAATTAGATATTTCTTGAGGAGGAAGTTCTAGTGGGGTTTGAAGTGTTAATTGTGGTTTCATTATAAGGTTAGGGTCTGCGCCAGAAAATATTATCTTTAGAAAGTAATTGATCTGATTCAGGAGGCCCCCAAGTCATTGATTCGTATTTGTGAATAGGTAACTTCCAAGGAGCATTCTCCATTAACTCTATTAGTGGTGTATAAAGTTTCCAAGCAGCTTCTACCTCATCACTTCTTGTGAATAATGTTGGATCAGAAAGCATAGCATCAGCCAACAATCTTACATAACCTTCATCAGAAGGTTCTCCAAAAGATTCATCGTAAGAAAATTCCATCTCAACTGGTCTTGATTTCATCCCTGAACCGGGTGATTTGACTTCAAATTTAAAAGTAGCTCCTTCATTTGGCTGAATTCTAAGAATAAGCTGATTTGGAGATGGATTAATTATTGTTGATTCAAACAAGTGTACAGGAACATCTTTAAATGTTAATACAATCTCCCCAAGTCTTTTAGGTAGCCTTTTACCTGTTCTTAAGTAAAAAGGAACTCCTTGCCAACGCCAATTATCAATAAAAACTTTTGTGGCGATATAAGTTTCTGTTGTACTATTTAAATCCACTCCATTCTCGTCCCTGTAACCTTTAAGTCTTTTTAGACTATTTCCTCCTTTTGCATACTGCCCTCTTATACAGCAATTCCATGGTTGATTCTCATCAGCAAGTTTTGACGCTTGAAGAACTTTCGCTTTTTCATTCCTTATTGCCTCAGGTTCGAATTTACCTGGTGGCTCCATTGCAGTAACAGCAAGCATTTGAGTTAAATGATTTTGGAGCATATCTCTTAAAGCCCCAGAGCTTTCATAATAGCCAGCTCTATCTTCAACCCCAACTGTCTCTGATGATGTTATTTGAATACTTGAAATATAATTTCTATTCCATATGGGTTCAAAAATAGTATTAGCAAAGCGCATAACAAGTATGTTCTGAACAGTCTCTTTTCCTAAATAATGATCTATACGATATATCTGACTTTCATCTGCACAACTTTGAACAATTTTATTCAGTTTTTTTGCACTTGAATAATCTCTTCCAAAAGGTTTTTCAATAACGATTCGACTTTTCTTAGGGTCTTCCAATAATCCAGCAGACTTAAGGGCTTTACAGCCACTTCCGTAGAAGTTTGGAGATACTGATAAGTAGAAGGTCTTGTTTCCATGAGTAGCCTGTGATTTATCAATTTCATTTAATCTTTTGGAGAGCCTTACAACATGCTCACTTTGTTGTAGATCAACTGGCTCATAGAAAAGATAATTAGAAAAAAGTTCCCATTCTTTTTCATTACCAGTTATTTGATCACCCAATTTAGCTTTCATTTTCTCCTTAAACTCTTGATCAGTCCAAGTTCTTCTAGCACAACCAACTATGGCAAATTCACTTGGTATTCTTCTTTGTAAATACAGTTCAAATAAAGCAGGTATAAGTTTCCTATGAGTAAGATCTCCACTAGCACCAAAGATTATTAGACATTGTGGAGATATCACTCTTTCTTGACGTAATCCTAATCTAAGAGGATTACTTATAGTTTTTAGCATATTTTTATTAGTCTTATATAAATAAAATCGTCTTTTTTTAGCTAATTAGCTACATTTTGTGTCTAAACCAAAAAAGTCTTGAAATTATAATTTAAAACCTTTTAAGAAAAATTAATAGGTTTCTACGTGCCATCTGCCAGCTTTTTTAAGTTGTGGTCTCAACTCTGACCAATTCAAACCCTTTTCTGCTGCTGCTTTTGTCATAGCTTCATCTATCCCAGGTTCCATTCCTTTTAAACCACAAAGGTAGATATGAGTTTTTTCATCCTCAATCATATTAAAGATTTCATTAGCTGATTCTAAAACTCTATCTTGAATATACATTCTTCCACCTTTTGTATTTTGTTGTTCACGACTAATCGCTTTAGTATATTTAAAGTTATCTGGATAGTTTTCAAGATATCTTTGCAAATCTTCTTCGTATAGCAAGTTAGCTGATTTAGGAGCACCCATAAATAACCATGCTTTACCTTTGAAATTCCATTTATTTTTTTCCTTTTCTGTAGCTTCAAACATTCTTCTTAGATAAGCTCTCATAGGAGCTATACCTGTACCAGTAGCCAGCATTACTATGTTTGCATCCTCTTCTTCAGGGAGAAGCATTTCTTTCCCCACAGGACCTGTAATTTTCACCTTATCTCCTGGCTTGATATCACATAAGTAAGTGGAACAAACGCCATTAATAGTTTCACCATCTTTCTCGTATTGGAGTTGTCTAACGCAAAGAGAAACTGTATTGCCCTCGAAATCATCACCATGTCTTGTACTTGCTATTGAGTAAAGTCTAAGTTTGTGAGGTTTACCATTAGCATCTTCACCAACAGGCATAATTCCTATACTCTGACCTTCAACATAATTTAAAAAAGGATCACTTCCCTTTAGATCAAATGTTATGTGATTTACTCTCCCAATAGCACCTTCTTTGAGAAGACTATAATTACCGATAACAGTTCCTTCAAATGGAGTTTTTGGTCTGTATATATTTACCGGTACATCTGCATGCTTTTTCTTCATAGTTTTTTTATCTATCTTAGAATTTTCAACTTTTAATGGGGCTTCTGTTTTTGTTTCTGCATTTACTGAAGAGGTTTCTTTAGCCTTAACCTTAGTTTCAACTACCTTCTTTTCAACTTTTTTAGGTTTATTCGCTTCAGCATAATCTATGGCTCTTTTATTAAAAAAAGTCATTATAAAATAAAAAACACCTATCACGATTGGGATATGAGCCAATCCACCTGCGATAACTTTTGCTTGGGAGTAAACCATTTTGTAAATTTCTTTAATAAAAGATTATCAATTTGTATCCTAATTTGTACTTGTTTTATAAAAATGGTTACGTTTTGAGATCGGAATATATACATATAATTTTGTTTTTTTATCTTTTTTTATTTGTTTTATCGGTATAGTTACTCAGGAATAATTTTTTATTTAATTAAAAAATTCATCTATGAATAATTCTCAGGGATCAGTTAATCATTATCAAAATAATGATTACAGAACAATTGAGCAAACCATGGAAAAGTTTGATGGCGGAACGAGGAGGCTTGCTGCACAGTTGACAACTTCTGCCACTTTCGACTCTCTATGGAACGTTCTAACTGATTATGATCGCCTAAACCTATATATTCCAAATCTTTTATCAAGTAAAAAAATTTATAAAAATAATAATAATGTTCATCTTAAACAAGTTGGTGCTCAAGATTTTCTGGGGATGAAATTTTCTGCAGAAGTTACTATTGATTTATTCGAAGAGAAAGAACTTGGTTTATTAAAATTTAGTCTGATTAAAGGCGATTTTAGGAAATTTGAAGGAAGCTGGAAAATTCAAAAGATAAAAGACACCTCAAAAAACTCGTTGATATATGATCTCACTGTGCAGGGATGCCAATGGATGCCTATTGGGATGATAGAAAAAAGGTTAAAAAAAGATCTCTCTGAAAATTTGATTGCAGTAGATAAGCAAGCAAAATATTCAATTAATAATTAAAATCCTAAAAAATTAATTAATAGCCCCAAGGGGATTCGAACCCCTGTCGCCTCCGTGAAAGGGAGGTGTCCTAGGCCTCTAGACGATGGGGCCAAGGAAATAGCTGTATAGCTTATAAAAAATTAGGAGTAAAGCTATCCTTTCGTCAAGTGTTGTTGATCTTTGTTTTGGCCTTGCCACACTGGGACCGTAAAATGAAAGCACGAACCTTCCCCAACTTCTGATACTACCCATATTCTTCCTCCATGAACTTCAACAATTCTTCTGCATACAGATAAGCCAATACCAAATCCAGAGGTTCCCTCAGATGTCTGTGGTAGCCTCACTCTATCAAGAAATATTCTTTTTTGTTCACTTAAAGGAATCCCAGCTCCTTTGTCACAAATTGTTATTTCTACCCATTGATTTGTTTTATGAATCATTGTAATTTTTATCAATCCAGAATCTTCTGAAAATTTAAGAGCATTTTCAATTAAATTTAAAAATACCTGTCTCATTCTTCTTTGATCTGCAAATACACACGGGAGATCGGAAGGAATATCAGTATCAATTTCAATTCTTCTTAATCTCCAAAATTTTTCTAATTCAAGTATTGCTTCGGCACTTATATTTCCTAAGTCAATTTTTTGAGGATTAAAAAGTGCTTCCCATTTAGTGGTTCCAACTTCTAGAAGATCTTGAGATAAAAGTTCAATTTCTTCTAAGCGTCGTTTAATAACATCTTGTAATTTTTTTATATCAATTTGACCTAATTTTTGACTTTGAATAGCCAGAGTGGCAGCAGTTAAAGGTGTTCTCAATTCATGTGCAACCATCCTTAAAAGTCTTTCTTGCGATTCGATTCTTTTTGTAAGCGTCTCATTTTCTTGTCTTAGGACCAACAATTCCTCCTCAAGGAGAAATTCTTTTTGTGTTCTAATTGAATCTATTTTGGAAGGTTGAAGATTAATACCCAAATTATTAGTTACCCCTTCTTGCTTCCATCTAGGCAACCAAGTCTGCAATTGAACAAAAATATTACTCCCAGCAAATATTTGCTTTGGACCCGGTGAAACTTTTATAAGAGCTGGAATAGCAACCAATCGATGCAACTCAAGTAATTCCGGTTGTTCCGTTGGTTCAGAAATTTGAAGAGAAATATCAAATTCACAATCATCTGATTCTAAATAAGACAATAATAATTTCAAATCAACTCTAGAAAGGTGATTTCTAGCAGCTACTAGTATTAGTTTTAGTTCTTTTTTTTCATTCAAATCATTTCCCCTGAAGTGTTGAAAAGCTTTTATTGCTTATAAACACATTAAGATATTTATATTTATTTTACAGATAAGCTATGAAATAAATAGATGCTATTTATAAATGGTTGTTATTAATCAAAAACCTAATTTTAATTCCGGCGATTATGATTCCCCCGAAATAAGTATAAATAGTAATTTAAAAAGATGGTTTTCTCGCAATATTGGCCTTTGGAAATCCAATAGAACATATTTTCTTGAGGAAAAAAAGAAAACTTATAATCTTTGTATGTATATAAATGTTGAGGGCATTGAAACTACAAAAGAATGGGAGTCACATTACAAATTCACATGGTATCCAGAAAAGAAATATAGTTTTTTTGATGAGAATCCTAAATATAAAGAAAAAGGCGAAATGCAAGCTTTTATTAAGGGACATCAATTAATAAGAGAAAATTTTTATTTAAGTAATATTGATGGCATTTCTAATATTAAACAAGTTGATGAACATGAAATGATTTTCGAATCTACCTATGAAGACTGGTATATACTTGAACACACTAGACTTATTGATGATGATAAATATAGGTATAGGGTTATATATTCATGGAATAAGGATAAACTTAAAATAGTTGAGACTCATCACGAAATTAAAATTATTACATAAGTTCGATTGGCTGATAGAGTTTAAAAATAAAAAATGTTATCTTTAGGTAATAAATAAAAGAAGTAATTAATGTTTACAAAAATATATTCAAAAAAAATCTTTAATTTAGTAAGTCTTCCAATACTTTTATTTCTAACTTTTTTTTACGTAACAATCTTTAATAAAGAGATTAAATCAGACAAGAAAATTCAGGCTGCTACGGAAGAAGATTTATATTTGTATAAAGGTATGGGAGCTTCATATCTTTGTATCGCTTCAAAAGCTGGTATAAAATTCCCAAAAGCTGTTGGTGTTGCTACTGCAACCTACGTACAAGTAATAGAGGGCAAACATGGAGGAATAATTAAAGAATTAGGGGATAAAAAGTTGGAGAGAGATAAATTATTTGCAGGTGCAGAATTTCAAATAGTTACTACAGCAATAAAGTATTGTCCTGATAGTGTTCCGAAAGATGTGACGAAAAAAGTTAACGAAATTCTAAAAGAAAATAAATAAATAAATAAATTAATTATCTAAACATAGAACTAACAGAGCTTTCTTCATGAATCCTCCAAATTGCCTCTCCCAACATATTAGCGACAGAAAGTACTTTTAACTGCTGGAAGTTATTATTATCAAGAACTGGAATACTGTTAGTTACTATAACTTGTTCAAACAAATCTTTTGCACTTAATCTTTCATAAGATGGGGGAGAAAATACCGCATGTGACGCACATGCAAAAATTCTCTTTGCTCCTTCTTTCTTTAATAAATTTGCCCCTGAGCAAATTGTTCCCCCAGTATCAATCATGTCATCTATGAGAATAGCAGTTTTCCCCTTTACCTCTCCAATCACAGTCAAACTCTCTGCAATATTGTGAGCGGATCTTCTTTTATCAATAATGGCTAATGGAGCATCTTTCATTAATTTGGCAAATGCTCTTGCTCTGGCCACACCTCCCACATCAGGAGATACAACTACAACTTCTTCCAAATTTAAAGTTTCCAAATAATCAATCAGAACTGGAGATCCATAAATATGATCACAAGGGATATCAAAATATCCTTGTATTTGGGCAGAATGTAAATCCATGGCAAGAACTCTATCTACACCAGATTTTTCAAGTAAATTTGCGGTGAGCTTTGCTGTAATTGATTCTCTTCCGGAGGTTTTCCTATCTGCCCTAGCATATCCAAAATAGGGTATTACAGCTGTAATTTGCCTGGCTGAAGCTCTTTTGCACGCATCTACCATTATCATCAGCTCCATTAAACTATCGTTCACAGGAGCGCATGTGGGCTGAATAAGGAATACATCACAACCTCTTATAGATTGCTGAATTTGAACATAAAGTTCCCCATCAGCAAATCTTTTAGAAACTAAGGGAACATTTTCTATCCCTAAATATGAAGCAATTTCTTCTGCTAATTTGGGATTAGAAGTTCCACTGACTAACCTTAGTCGACTATTGGCTAGATTAAAATTTGGGACTTCATTGTCCACTGCCGTGATAAAACTTGTCACGAAATTAGCATTTAAAAAAATCTATTTTCATCGTAGTGCCTAATGTCGATTTAGCAAAAATAAATTAACTTTTTTTATCTTCTAAAGTCGAAAGTGCCATAATTAATACTTAAAATATTATGAAAATATATATTTGAAAAATTTACAGAAAAAACCTCCCCTTTTTTAATTTTATTTGTTAAATCTTATATATCTATCTAATCTTAGTTTAAATAATAATTTAAATGCAAATTATAAAAAATATTAGAAACTAACAATTTATGACTTTAAAATCTGTTTTAAAAAAAAAATCTTTAGGAATACTATTCCATCCTTCTAGCATCCCAGGAGGAAGCTATAGTGGCACTTTTGGAAAGGGTGCAAAAGAATGGATTGAAAAGCTTTCCAAGCATAAGATTGATTTTTGGCAATTTTTACCTCTTACACCAACAGATTCAACTGGATCTCCTTATAGTTCTCCATCTAGCTTTGCTTTGAATCCTTGGTTTCTTGATATTAATGAGTTAATTGAAAAACATTTTATATTTTTATCCAACAAGCAGGAATTGCAATCAGATAATCAGAGTGAATCTCATTTTGATTTTGATTTCGCAAATAAATTATCTAAATCATTAGGCGAATATCTTTTAATTGGATGGGAATCTCAATCTGAAGAGAGGAAAACTGATTTCTACAAATGGAATAAAAAAAATAATTGGGTAGACGATTATTCACTATTTATGACTATTAGAGAGGAATTTAATATGTTGCCTTGGTGGGAGTGGCCATTTGAGTTTAAACAAAGAAAAATTGAACTTTTAAAGCCATGGCTAAAGGACAAAAGTAATGAAATTCTAAAAACAAAATTAATACAGTGGCATCTTAATAAACAGTGGCTAAATATCAAAGAGTTTGCAAAAAATAAAGGAATTACACTTGTAGGTGATTTACCTTTTTATGTTTCAAGAGACAGTGCAGATGTTTGGAGTAATAAATCACTATTCTCAATATCTCAAAATGGAAAATTACTTTTCCAAAGTGGAGTTCCTCCTGATTACTTTTCATCTAATGGACAACTATGGGGTACTCCTACCTACTATTGGTCTAAACATAAAAGAACAAATTTCAAATGGTGGAGAGAAAGATTTAAAAGACAATTTGAACTTGTTGACATTCTAAGGCTTGATCATTTTAGAGCTTTGGCTGGATATTGGAGGATTGATGGTGATGCTAAAAATGCTATTAATGGAACTTGGATTAATTCTCCTGGTAAAGACTTACTAAATATTCTAAAAAAAGACTTTAATTCTAATTATTTACCTATCATTGCCGAGGATCTTGGCGTAATAACCAAAGATGTGGAATTACTAAGGAACAATTATGAATTGCCGGGTATGAAGATTTTGCAATTCGCATTCGATGGGAACGAAAACAATCCTTATCTTCCTAAAAACATCACAGGTGAGAATTGGGTTGTTTATACAGGAACACACGATAATGCCACTTCTTCTTCGTGGTGGGACTATTTAGATGAGCATGTTAAAAATGATATTAAATTCAACTACAATTTTTCTGATGATCCCTCTTGGAATTTAATAGAGGTTGGAATGAAAACAAAAGCTAAACTTTTTATCTCCCCAATACAAGATATCTTATCTTTAGATGACTCTTGTAGATTAAATACTCCCGGCACAATTAAAAATAATTGGAAATGGAAATTAAATAAAAAACTAGACGAGATTGATTTAAATTTACAAAAATATAGTGAACTTGGAAATACTTATGGAAGGATAAGTGATTAGCAATTAAAAATTATTTTATTTTGCTTTTTCTTCAATCATTTGAATCTCAATAATATTGATATTTGAAATAAAATATCTATTAAGGATAAATAATGTTGAAATTAAAGCTAAAAAATAAAAAATACTTACCTCCCAAGAATTTAGAAAATCAAACTTTCCTATCACATAATTATTATTTCTTTTATCGAAATTATTAGTTTCTTCAATGGCTAAACCTACCAGGGTATTATCTTTCAAAAATAAACATTTTTCCAGCTTAAATAATATTGATCTTATAAAAGGATATTTAGGTCTAAGGTCTTTAATATTATTCTCGATTGAATTAATCGAAGATTCTGGGATTTTTGAGATGTAGGATAATTCTTTGATTGAAAGATTATTTTGAATCCTTGCTTCTTTTACTAAATTACCAATTTCATCGTATCGATCATATTCTTGACTATTATTTTCTTTTTCTTCTATTTGATTTTTTTTCTTTAGAAAATTAAATTTGAATAATTTCATTTGATATTTTTTATTTTATTAATTTCAATAAGTTTCTAATCACCTTCTTTAAGATTATCTAATGAGATATTAGCAAAATTATCCATTTGTAAATCAATTACTTTATAAAATAGTAGGCTTAGAATCGTCCTTATTTCATATTTCTTACTTCTTTAAAAGCAATTTTTTAAAAGATATATTTAGAATCTTTATTTTTATTATATTTTTTGAAAAGTGAATTTTTCGCTTTCTAAATCTATACGAGACAAATAAGTATTACGGCCTTTTTTATTTTAATCCTCATTTATTATTACCTTATATATTTTTTATTCTTCGAATTTTGGATGTATTAATTCCTAAGAAAAAATCTAAAATTTTTTTAATCAAGAATATACGTCTATTTAAAAAATCTTTTTTCTCAAGAGAAAAAACACCTTTTTCACTGATCGGGGAAAATAATTATCCTTTTTTTATTAAAATATCAGAATAAAAGGTGATAAAGTTTTCAGGTTTATTTAATAATATATTTATTGGAATAATATTTATATTTTTAATCATTTATTATTTACGTTATTGCTATGAGAATTAAGATTAACTTTCATACATATTTCTGAATTGATCCATTAAATAAAATTTCTTATCTCGAACAAATATCATCTGATTAGATTCTTGAATAAATTCTATAATTTGCAAGGAAGTTTATTTAAATTTAGCTACTTAATAATGGCATCTAATTAATGGTTTGTATTGTATTAATCAATTCATAAATCAAAAATTATAATTTGAGGAATTGATAAAAAACTAAACTGCAGAGATAATATTTTGAACGGCACTTTTAGCTAATTTTAAAGGACTAAAAGTATCCCTCAATAAACTTAAGAGTTTTTCAGCGTCTTTGAGTTCTAATTTGTCATCTTTAACAAGGCTCAATAAAAGGTTTTTTCTAACTTCAGATCCTTTTTCACTTACAAATAGTTTTAACCCTGCATTGGCGACTGGTATTAGATCTGAATTAATGTTTTCAGTATCCTTAAATAAGGTGTTTAATAAACTTTCAAGCTTATCAATCTGAATTCTACCTTCACTATCAAATACAACTTCAAGAAGAATATCTACAATTTCATCTGAATTATCTGTTAAAAGTTTTTTTGCAATATATGGATATGCAATTTTCAAAATTTTAAATTCAGGATCAAGTCTTAAAGCTAAACCTTCTTGACTAACAACAGCTCTTATTATTAAGGCAAACCTACTTGGAACTCTAAAAGGATAAGAATACATAAGTTTTGAGAATTTATCAGTTACATTTTTTAAATTAAAATTGCCAACCTCAGCGCCAAAAGCTCCACCAAGAACCTCTTTTAGTGGTTCTACAAGTTGTTCAAGATCTTGGTCTTTTGTTAAAAAGCCTAATTTCTGAAAATCTTTAGCCATTAATAAATACTCTTGATTTATTAAATGAACAATTGCTTTTATAAGTGTAAGCCTATCTGAATTAGTAATAGTATCCATCATTCCAAAATCAACGTAAGCTAAGTGTCCGAAATCTGAA
This sequence comes from Prochlorococcus marinus str. MIT 9515, assembly GCF_000015665.1. NCBI lineage: Bacteria > Bacillati > Cyanobacteriota > Cyanophyceae > Synechococcales > Prochlorococcaceae > Prochlorococcus > Prochlorococcus marinus. The sequence goes on from NC_008817.1 coordinate 1,028,636, forward strand.
CTTCCACCTTTAAGAGCAAACATATTTCCAGGATGAGGATCCGCATGGAAATAACCATATTCGAATAATTGCTGTAGTCCACTTATCACGCAAGTTCTTATGTAAGAGGAAGGTATCAAATTATTTTGCTCTAATATTTCTCTGTCTCTTAACTTAACTCCTTCAATCCAAGATGTTGTAATTACCCTTTTTGAGGAAAAATCTTTTTCTAATTTTGGTATAAATACATTGGGATTTGCTTTAAAATATTCTGCAAATTTTAATGCATTTTCCCCTTCTTTTTCGTAGTCAATTTCTTCAAAAAGGGCTTTACCAAATTCATCTATTATTTCTCCAATTCCAACACCAATATTTAGTGGTAATAATGATCCAAATGTATTTGCTAAAATTTTTAGTATCACAATATCTCTTCTAATAAGAAAAAATAGATTAGGTCTTTGTACTTTTACCGCACATAAAGAATTATTTTTTATTTTTGCTTTATAAACTATTCCTAAGCTAGCTGAAGCAATAGGTTTATCTGGAAAATCATCAAATAATTCATTAGCAGGAGCTCCAAGTTCCTCCTCAATTATTTTTAGAGCAATTTTGTGATCAAAAGGTGGAAGATTATCTTGTAAATTAGTCAGTTCTGTTAACCAATCTTGCCTTACAAGATCAGGTCTCGTTGAAAGTGCTTGTCCTAATTTAATAAAACATGGGCCCAAATTTGTAATAACTTCAAAAAGATATTTAGAAAGATTTTTCTGTACATTATTGCTATTACTGTTACCTTGAAAAAGTATTCTTACTAAAAGAAATATTAAAGTTAATAGGATATATAAAATTCTTGGAAATAAGATCCATGGCCTCAAAAGTAACCAAAGCAAATCTTTTTTGGGTGAATATTTTGTATAAGAAGCTGCCATTAAAATTTAAAATATTAAAGAAGAATTCATTTTCAATACATTCTATATGTGCCAATAATACTTTATGAGTATTTCTTCTTTTCTAACTAAAAAGTTTTTAAAGTCACTTTTCTTCCCTGCCCACAACAGAGGAAAGGCTTTACCAAAGGGTTTGATTCGATTATTAAAAAAAGAACCAGGTTTTTGGGATTTACCCGAACTACCTGAAATAGGCTCTCCCTTATCAAAAAGTGGATTAATACATGATGCTCAAATATCAATTTCAAAAAAATTAAACACCAAAAAATGTTTTTTTGGAGTAAACGGAGCATCAGGTTTAATTCAATCAGGAATAATTACCATGGCTAATCCTGGAGAGTATATTCTTATGCCAAGAAATGTTCATATTAGCGTTATCAAAGCTTGTGCTTTGCAGAATATTATTCCAATATTTTTTGACATAGAGTTTTCAATAGAGACTGGCCATTTTATGCCAATTACTAAAAAGTGGTTTATGAATGTATTCAATAATATAGATCTTGAAAAGAGGAAAATTGCAGGAGTAATACTGGTTAATCCCTACTATCAAGGATATGCCTCGAATATTGAACCCTTAATTAAAATTTGTCATCAACATAATTTACCTGTTTTAGTTGATGAAGCTCATGGGTCATATTTTTTATTTTGTGAAAATCTTGGTTTACCGAAATCAGCCATAAGATCAAAAGCAGATTTAGTAGTCCATTCACTGCATAAGTCACTTAATGGCCTAACCCAAACAGCCGTGATTTGGCATAATGGGAATCTTATAGAAGAAAATAATTTAATTAAAAGCATAAATTTGTTGCAGACTACCAGTCCGAATTCGCTTTTGCTTTCATCCTGTGAGGAGTCCATTAAAGACTGGCTTAATAAAGATAATCTCGATAAATACAAAAAGAGAATTTCTGAAGCAAAAAAGATCTTCAAAGAGTTAAAAAAAAGAAAGATACCTCTAATTGAAACCCAAGATCCTTTAAAAATAGTACTTAATACTTCTGAAGTTGGAATTGATGGTTTTACTGCAGATAGATTTTTTTATAAAAACGGACTAATTGCTGAATTGCCTGAAATGAAGACACTTACTTTTTGCCTAGGGTTTTCCAATCAAAAGGATTTTATTTCCTTATTCCAAGATTTATGGGAAAAATTACTAATTCAAACTAATAAATCTTATAGTTTGAAAGCCATAAAACCACCCTTTAGATTAGTACAATCACCAGAAGTCCCAATAGGAGTTGCCTGGAGGAGTAAGACTTATAGTATTCCTCTTGCTGAGTCTTTAGGAAAAATTTCCGCTGATATTATTTGTCCTTATCCTCCAGGAATACCTCTAATAGTTCCTGGGGAGAGAATAGATAAAGAAAGAATAGATTGGATAGAAACTCAAAGTTTATATAACCAAGATCTGTTAAATTCTTATATAAGGGTCCTACATAACTAGAAATTCAATATGAGATTGCGAAGTGGTTTACTAATCGGATTATTTGGGTTAGTAGTTGTGTTATTAGGAGGATGGTTTTTCACAATAGCAATCGTATTACTTACTTATATTGCACTACTCGAATTTTTTAGAATGGCTGAATTCACTGGAATAAAACCAGCCACTAAAACTACATTATTTTCATGTTTCATAATTACGATCTCAACATATCTAGAAACTATCGGATTCCTTGATAGAGAAATATACAATTCGATATTACCCATGTGTTCAGTTGGAATATGTACATGGTTACTGCTTCAGCCAAAGTCAGGGACTATTTCTGATATCGCAGCATCTATTTTTGGCTTGTTTTACTTAGGTTTTTTACCTAGTTATTGGATTAAATTAAGAGCAATTGAATCGACTATGGATAATTTGTCAGAGGGAATATTATCGTTCGAAAGCTTCTCTAATTCCACAGGTCTCTATCTAACATTAATTTCTTGCTTGTTAATAGTGGCGAGTGATATTGGTTCTTATTTTATTGGCAAGTCATTTGGGAAAAAGGCCCTTTCTCCCATATCCCCAAGTAAAACTCTCGAAGGTTTGATAGGAGGAATAATATGTTCAATTTTAGTCGCAACTTTTTTTGGTTTTTTACTTAATTGGCAAAATCCAATTTTAATTGGAATATTGTATGGAATGTTAGTTTCACTTATGGCTTTAGTAGGGGATTTAATCGAATCAATGATGAAAAGAGATGCAAAAATAAAAGATTCTGGAACTTTTTTACCTGGTCATGGTGGCATTCTTGATAGAATTGATAGTTATATTTTCACCCCATCAGTTATCTATTATATAATTATAATTTTAAAGTATTTTAGTTAATCATCAAAAATTACTTTTGATGATAAATCTACATTTATTACTTCATTTTTAATATTGCAGTAATTAACTTTAATATTTTTATCTAAAGGTAGGAATATCTTATTTTTATTTTTTATATCTTCTAGAAAAATCAAATTTTCCTTTAAATATAACAATAGAAATATCTGATTACTTAATTTATTTGTATTATAGTTACAATTAATTAAGTTATTAATAATAAATATATTTGATATAAACCCACTCTTTATAAGTGCTTTCTCTATTTTTTTTCTTAGATTTTTACATTTTTTTGAGAAAAAAGTATTTTCTAAACTTCTTGCATCTATTGTTAAAAAACTATTAATAATTAAATCTTCAGAATATACTAGATGATTTCTATAATTGAACTTTAAATTACAATCAAAGATTTTAATTATTATTTTATTTATATACAAACCTTCATAAATAATATTTTCAGCAACTAATTTGATTGCATCTATTTTGCCAAAACTATTTTTATTTAAAATTAAATTTAAAGAATGAATCTCAATCCTTGTACATACAGATTTCAACCAAGATTTAATTACAAACTTAATAAAATTATCAACTAAATTTTTGCTAATCACAAAAATAATCGTAAATAATTTTACCAGTTAATGATGGCATATCTATATGCGGAAGATGACCACAATTTTTCAACCCAATAAAATTTAACTGATCAATTTGTTTTATTTTTTTGATTTCTTTTGTCCCAAGAATTCTATCATTTTCTCCACAAATAGTTTTAATTGATATATTTTTCATATATTTATATGACCCTGCAAATCCTCCGCTTTTTGCAAAAGAAGCTAATGAATTTCTCCAACCATAACATCCTAAATGAATTGAGGCAATTTGCTCCTCCATTGAACCAACACTTTTATCTGGGTAGGCAAAAGCTTGCCGGCAAAGACTTTTTCTAACTTTAGGCAATCCTAAAAAGCTTGCTCCAATTTGGTTAAATGGAAACGGAATAATTTTGGATTCTCCAAAAAGTCCTGCAGGGGATAACAGGATTATCTTATCAATAAGATCGGGAATTTCCTTCGCCAAGTTTATAGCCACAGATCCTCCCATAGAAGCTCCAATAATCATTAACTTATTTTTTAAAGTTAAAGTATTAATAATATCTTCAAGATTAGAAATTATTTTATGAGCATTATATTCCTGTGTAGCAATCCTAGGAGTGAACCCAAATCCTAATAAGTCAGGTATTATCAACTGGAATTTATTTTTTAAAAATGGATAAATTCTCCTGAATTCTAGAAAACTACTATCAAATCCATGTAATAACAGTACAGGGTCTCCTGAACCTCCAATTACAACAGGAAATTTTGCATGGTTCCATTTTTCGTCAAGTTTTATCCAATTAACATCATTAGATATTTTTTGGCCTAATGGATCTTGAATAGAAAATTTAATTTTTTCAAAATTATCAATATTAAATTTATTGAAGTCTTTATAAAGATTTTTGTTCAAAGAATTTATGAAATCTTAATTTCTTGCCTTTCAAAATTCGAAATAACTTCAATAATATCTTGTTGACTGATTTTAAAAGGTAAAAAATGAATCTCAGATTTATCCCTGCATGTAAAATCGGCAATTCTCTGTAAATTATTATTTTCAAAAACATTTATACCTAATTGAGCGATAGTAGTTGGTAAATTTAATTTCTTCATTAATACCAATAATTGATTAATAGATTGGTTAGCTAATTTATTATTATTTTTGGTTTCTTCTAGTCTTAATTGCAATAATATTCCAACTCCAACAATTTCGCCATGTAAGGGCTTTTGTGTTGAAACTATTTGAGTGATAGCATTATGGAAAGCATGAGCAGCTGCCGTTCTACACTTTTCTCCTCCTATTCCTCCTATCAATCCCGCAGTAAGTGCACATCCTTCAACTACATTGCACCAAGAAGTATTTTGAAGAGATTGACTCTGATAAGCACTCTCTCCATCAATAAGAAGCTGATCTCTTAATACTCGTGATATTTGAATTGCTTGCTGGACAAGTCCATCTTTAACTTTTGAACTAGTTAAAGAAGATTCATACCATTTGGCCAAAGAGTCAGCTATTCCGCTAGAAAGTGTCCTCTTTGGAGCTGTTTTAATAAAGGCATGATCAAATACTAAAATTTTAGGACATGATTTCAACTCAATATCCTTAATGAATTGCCCAGTTGTTGAATAAATGTTTGATAGTGCAGTCCAGCCTGCACAAGTAGATGCACTTAAGGGAATAGTAATAACTGGGATGGAAAGAGAATCTGCTAAAAATTTCCCGGAATCTAAGACTTTACCTCCTCCTATGGCAATAATAGAATCACAATTATTTTTTAGTGCAATGTTTTTTACCCTTTTGAGATCTTCATAACAACAATCGAATTGCAGGTTAGAAATATGTGTATCAAGGTTTTCGCTAAGCAAATCTTTATAGATTTGCTGCCTAATATTATTAGTTACTAAACTTCTTCCTAAAAGTAATGGGCGTTTTGAAATACTTTTAATATGTGGTATAGCTTTTATCCAAGCTCCACTCCCCCTAAATATTTTTTCTGGTGATATTGACTGCATATGCACCTAGATTATTAAAAATTAGCTCCTGCTAATTCTTGAGAAGATTCTTCTGAGGAAATATTTACTGTAACTTTCTTATTTTCATCAATATCGACTAAAGCTTTGTCTCCATCTTTAATTCTTCCTGATAAAACTTCTTCAGCCAAACTATCTTCTAATAAGCGCATGACTGCTCTTCTTAAAGGTCTTGCTCCATAGGCTGGATTATATCCCTCTTCAACAAGTCTTTCTTTAAATGCTTCAGTAACATCTAATTTTATACCCTTTTCATTTAATCGAGAGAATACTTCTTTTAACATTATTTCTGCGATGTCTTTAACTTCGTTTTTAGTTAATTGTCTGAATACAATTATCTCGTCAAGTCTGTTTAAAAACTCAGGTCTAAAGTATTGTTTTAGTTCCTCGTTTACAAGAGATTTGATCCTATTGTATTGGCTATCTTCAACGGAATCGCCGGAAAATTCAAAACCTAAACCACCGCCACCTTTCTCGATAACTTTAGAGCCAATATTAGAAGTCATTATTAAAAGCGTATTTTTAAAATCAACTGTTCTACCCTTTGAGTCTGTTAATCTACCATCTTCAAGAAGTTGTAATAACAAATTAAAAACATCTGGATGAGCTTTCTCCACTTCATCGAATAAAACTACAGTGTATGGTCTTCTTCTTACAGCCTCTGTAAGTTGACCCCCTTCGTTGAAACCAACATATCCGGGAGGGGAACCGATTAACTTACTAACAGTATGTCTTTCCATAAATTCAGACATATCTAATCTAATCATAGCTTCCTCACTACCAAAGAAATATGATGCTAATGATTTAGTTAATTCAGTTTTCCCAACACCAGTAGGGCCTGAAAAAATAAAGCTTGCGATTGGTCTATTAGGATTTTTCAAACCGACCCTAGCTCTTCTAATGGCTTTTGATACTGCTTTTACAGCCTCATCTTGGCCTATAAGTCTTTGATGCAATGTCTCTTCCATATTAAGGAGTTTGACTGACTCGGTTTCTGTTAATTTCTGAACAGGAACACCTGTCCATGAAGCCACTATATGAGCCACATCTTCTTCACTTACAAGAGGGTTTTGAGTAATATCAATGCCACCGTCTTCAGTTTCCGAAGCATTACTTGAATTATTTTTATCTAAGCTCTCTTTTTTACTATCTAAAAGCTCTTTAATTTTTTCAGACAATTCAATTTCCTTTTCCCTTAACTGACCTGCTTGATCAAAATTTTGATCTCTTACTGATTCTTCTTTTTGTTTTTGAACTTGTCTTAATTCCTTATCAATTTGTTTGGCTTCGGGAGGAAGCTTAGAATTTATTAATCTTACTCTACTTCCTGCTTCATCTATAAGATCAATGGCCTTATCAGGTAAAAATCTATCCGATATATAACGATCACCTAAATGAGCGGCTGCTTCTAAAGCATCATCAGTAATTTTTAAACGATGATGTTGTTCGTAACGTTCTCTTAAACCTTTCAAAATTTCGATTGTATCTTCAATAGATGGCTCTCCCACCATCACCGGTTGGAATCTTCTTTCCAGCGCTGCATCTCTTTCTATATGCTTTCTATATTCATCCAAAGTTGTAGCTCCTATGCATTGGAGTTCTCCTCTAGCTAAAGCTGGCTTTAATATGTTAGCGGCATCGATAGCACCTTCAGCAGCTCCGGCTCCGATTAAAGTATGGACTTCATCAATAACCAGAATAACGTTTCCAGCTGATTTGATCTCTTCCATTATTTTTTTTAATCTCTCTTCAAATTCACCTCTATATTTTGTTCCTGCAACAAGAAGTCCTATATCAAGGGTTAAAACCCTTTTATCTTCAAGTATGTCAGGAATTTCTCCAAGTTGAATTCTTTGAGCTAAACCTTCTGCTATAGCTGTTTTACCTACTCCTGGTTCACCAATAAGCACAGGATTGTTTTTAGTTCTCCTACCTAAGATTTGAATAACTCTATCTATTTCCTCATAACGTCCGACAACTGGATCAAGTTTTGATTCACTTGCAAGCTTTGTTAAATTCGTTCCGAATTCATCGAGAGTTGCTGTCTTTAAATTTCCTTTATTTGATGAAGTCCCACCTGTACCAACGTCAGCGGTCTCTCCAAGCATTCTTATAACCTGGGTTCTGACTTTTGTCAGATCAATTCCTAGATTTTCTAAAACTCTTGCAGCCACACCTTCGCCTTCCCTGATTAAACCAAGAAGTAGGTGTTCGGTGCCTATATAGTTATGTCCTAATTGACGAGCTTCTTCGAGAGACAACTCCAATACTCTTTTTGCTCTTGGAGTAAAAGGAATCTCAACTGCAACGAAACCCGAACCTCTTCCTATAATTTTTTCAACTTCTATTCTTGAGTCCTTAAGATTTACTCCTAGTGATTTAAGCACCTTAGCTGCAACGCCAGTACCTTCACCAATTAAGCCTAGTAATATTTGTTCTGTTCCAACAAAATTATGTCCAAGCCTTCTAGCTTCCTCTTGGGCAAGCATAATGACTTTTATGGCTTTTTCTGTAAATCTTTCGAACATTAGAGGGTTTTAGTTCCTTACTAATAACCTACCAGTATTAAGTCGATTTTGTGTTCAGAATGAGCTTTTGTGAATACCCAAAAGTTTCATTTAGTAAAATTAAAATTAACTTATTGATGATATAGCTTCTTTTTTGAGTGATTTCAAGGATTCTGGTAATCCGCACAAAAAAATTTTTAACAATTATTTTATGAATATTTTTTCTTTCAAAACAGCATCAGAACCGTCTTTGTAGTAGTTTTTTCTTCTACCTACAGTTAAAAAATTGAATTTGCTATAAAAGACTTCAGCAATTAGGTTGGTTTCCGAAACTTCCAATAATAATTTTTGTATATTTAGTTTTTCACATTGTTTAAGTAAATAGTTCATTAAATAGCTGCCATAACCTTTTCGACGAAAGCCTTTTTTTATAGAAAAATAATTTATTTGTGCTTCATCAATAATTGTATGAACGACATAAATTCCAATTATTTTGTTACCTATTAATATCCCAACAACTTTGACACCTTTTTTATTAAATTCACTTTCCCATTGTCTTCTAGTCCATAAACAAATTGTATTTGCATCTAATTCAAAGCATAATTCAAATTCTTTATGATCAATTTCTTTAATTGAAATCATTAAATTAATTATTGTCTCTTATAGTAATTTTAAAATTAAATTAATAATAGAAGTTCTGAAAGTTGTAGAATGATTTTATGTGAAAAGAGAACCTATGAATGAAAAAATTTCTTTTTTAAAAAATAAAATAAATTTAAGTAGTCCTAACAAAAATATTGTACCTATAACTACCAATATTGACATTACCGAAAAGTTAAATATTGGTGGTTGTTCTATTGAAGATTTGGTAAAAAAATACGAATCGCCTTTATATATATTGGATGAAATCACTTTAAGAAATTCCTGTAGAGCTTACAAAAAAGCATTAGAAAAATATTATCGAGGAGTGTCCCTACCAATATATGCCTCTAAAGCAAATAGTTCATTATTTATGAGTAATCTGGTAGCTTCAGAGGGATTTGGTCTTGATGCAGTTTCAGAAGGTGAATTACTGACTGCTTTAAAAGGGGGAGTGCCAAATGAAAAAATTGTTTTTCATGGAAATAATAAATCTGATAAGGAAATTGCATTTGCCATAAAAAATAAAATCAAAGTAATTGTAGATAATGAACATGACCTTAAAAGACTAGAAGAAATATCTAATTCATTAAATTTTGATCTAGAAATAATGATTAGATTTACCCCGGGAATAGAATGCCATACCCATGAATACATAAGAACCGGTTCTTTTGATAGCAAGTTTGGCTTTGGAATTGAGTCTCTAACTAAGTTATTCGGAGTGATAATCAAAACCAAGCACCTAAAATTAATTGGATTACATGCTCATATAGGTTCTCAGATCTTTGAACTTGAACCACATAAAGATCTCGGAGAGATAATGGTAAATGTTATGCTCCAAGCTAAAAAGTTTGGCCACAACATAAAAGAACTAAATGTCGGAGGTGGATTAGGAATTAAATATACCCAGGAAGATGATCCTCCTTCCATTGATGAGTGGATCAAAACAGTTTCTTCATCCATTGAACAAGCTTGTAAAAAAAATAAATTAGATTTACCTTTACTTATGTGTGAGCCTGGGAGATCAATAGTTTCTACCGCTGGGGTAACAATATACAAAATTGGCTCATTTAAAGAAATTCCTGGGATAAGGACATACCTATCAGTTGATGGTGGCATGAGTGATAATCCCAGGCCAATCACATATCAATCTAATTATTCTGCTTGTTTAGTAAATGACCCTTTAAATATTAATTCCAAAAATAAATATACTGTTGCGGGTAAGCATTGTGAGTCTGGAGACGTTTTATTTAAGGAAATTGAACTAGGTAAATGTAAAACAGGTGATTTGATTTGTGTTTTTGGTACTGGCGCATACAATAATTCAATGAGTTCTAATTACAACAGAATTCCTAAACCTGCTGCTGTTTTAGTTTGTAATGGGGAAGCAGAAATAATTCAAAAAAGAGAAAGTCCACATGATCTTCTTAAAAACGATGTCTTACCCGATCGCTTTATCAATCAAAGTTAGGTACATTTAAATAAATTAAATTTTAATGTGAATTTTTGGGGGTTTATAAACTTAAAGTTTTTATTAGATGTATTATTTGCAGCTGGATTTGGACTTTTATTATTCTCAAGAGTTAAAGAACAAAGAACGTTATGGCTTTTGAGAGGATATTTATTTTTAGTTTCTTTTGCTTGGTTTATTCAAAGATATGCTTATCTTCCACTAACGTCAAAATTAATTGATGCAGTTGTTCTTGCTTGTTCTTTATCTTTAGCAATTCTTTGGCAAGGAGAGCTTAGAAGATTGATGGAATTACTCGGTACTGGTAGGTTGGCGGTATTACTAGGAAATCCACCTAAAGAATTTAGAGCTACATCTACAACAGTTAATCAGTTAGTTGATGCAGCAGGAAAACTATCTCAAAATAGAAAAGGAGCTTTAATAGTTGTAGATTTAGGATGCGATTTAAGACCTGAAGATTTTTTATATTCAGGTATAAATATTGAAGCGCAATTGTCTACTGATCTTTTAATAAACTTATTTGCAACAGATACCCCATTACATGATGGAGCTGTTTTGGTAAAAGGGAATAAAATAATTTCAGCTGGAGTAATACTTCCTCTATCTCGGCAAGGGATTAGTCGATACGGCACGAGACATTTAGCTGCATTGGGAATAACAGAAAGATTCGACAGATGTATATGCATTGTAGTTTCAGAAGAAACAGGTACTTTGTCATTAGCTAATCAAGGAAAACTTGAAAGACCTATTACAAGTAGTCGATTGCAGGAGCTTCTCATAAAATTTGTAGGTAATCCAAAATCATCTGCAAACAAAAGCACTTTTTCCCAAAATATAAATACGAGTGATAATATTACTATTGAAAACGATTCAAATAAATCAGATTAAAGATTAATTCATGAGATCGCAAAAAATATCAACTAAAGAAAATTCAAAATTATCTAATGAAATAGATAAACTTCGAGTACCGAAGCACATTGCAATAATCATGGATGGGAATGGAAGATGGGCCAGTAAAAAGGGTTTACCCCGATCATTTGGGCACAATAAGGGTGTTAATGTTCTCAAGGAAATCATTAAAGTATCTAAAAACTTAGATTGTCAAGTACTTACTGTTTATGCATTTTCAACGGAGAATTGGACAAGACCTTCTACAGAGGTTGATTTTCTCATAAATTTGTTTGAAAAAGTTTTGAAAAAAGAAATTACTGAGATTCATCAAGAATCAATAAAAATTAAGTTCATTGGAGATTTATCCCCTTTTCCAAAGGCATTAAAATCAATAATAAATAGTTCAGAAACTCTTACAAAAAATAATAAAAATTTCACATTAAATATCTGTGTTAATTACGGAGGTAGGCAAGAAATAGTGAAAGCCGCAAGAGAAATAGCAATTAAATCTTTGGCAGGCGAAATAAAACCCAGTGAAATTGATGAACAATTATTTAATTCACAACTACTAACTCATGGGATCAAGGATCCTGAATTACTTATACGTACCAGTGGTGAGAAAAGAATAAGTAATTTTCTTTTATGGCAATTGGCTTACTCTGAAATTTATATAACTGATGTATTATGGCCTGATTTTAATGAAATTGAATTTTTCAAAGCAATTATTGACTATCAATCAAGGGATAGGCGTTTTGGAGGTATACAATCATTACCAAATAAATCTTGCAAAGATTCTAACTATTCTTCCTAATCAAAAATGATTAATTCAGATAATCAAAAATTTAGCAAAATTAGATTTGACTGGGCAAGGGATGAGATTTTGGAAATATTAAATTACCCATTAGTAGATTTAATGTGGGAAGCTCAAATTATTCATAGAAGATTTAATGAATATAAAGTTCAACTAGCATCTCTTTTCAGTGTGAAAACAGGCGGATGTGAAGAAAATTGTTCTTACTGTAGCCAATCAATTTATAGCTCTAGTCAAATAAAGAGTCACCCTCAATTTGAAGTTGAAGCTGTTTTAAACAGAGCCAAAACAGCAAAAAAAGAAGGGGCTGATAGGTTTTGTATGGGTTGGGCTTGGAGAGAAATTAGAGATGGCAAACCTTTCAACTCAATGCTTGAAATGGTTAAAGGTGTAAAAGAACTTGGAATGGAGGCATGTGTAACTGCAGGGATGCTTACAGATGAGCAGGCCTTGAGACTTGCTGATGCGGGACTAACTGCATACAACCATAATCTTGATACGAGTCCCGAATACTATAAAAATATTATTACGACAAGAACTTATCAAGACAGATTAGAAACTATTAAAAGAGTCAGAAATGCAGGTATAAATGTATGTTGCGGTGGAATAATAGGTCTTGGAGAAAATAATGGAGATAGAGCATCTCTTTTAGAAGTTCTATCAAACATGAATCCTCACCCTGAAAGTGTCCCAATCAATTCTTTGGTAGCTATAGAAGGAACAGGTTTGGAGGAAAAAAAAGAAATTGATTCCATTGAGATGATAAGAATGATTGCTACTGCTCGGATACTTATGCCAAAAAGTAAAATAAGATTAAGTGCGGGAAGGGAGAAGTTAACAAAAGAAGCTCAGATTATTTGTTTTCAATGTGGAGCAAACTCTATTTTTTATGGAGACGAATTACTGACCACATCGAATCCATCTTTTCAAGATGACCGGAAACTACTTAAGGATGTAGGAGTCTTATTTAATAAAGATTTTGAATATTGTGATAAAACTGTCTCGACAGTATGAAGAAGAATAATTATAAAATAGTTTCACTTTATTCTTTTTTCTCATTTCAAGAAAATTCAATAATTGAACTTAAGCAAAACTTGTTAAGGATTGAGAAAGAAAATGATCTTTCAGGCCTATTAATAATTGCTAGTGAGGGAATTAATGGAACCATCTGCGCTGAAGAGAAAATTATTGAGAATATCCTAAACTTAATAAAAAATATTGTTGGTAATAACCAATTAAATATAAAAGTTAGTTATTCAAAAGAGAAGATCTTCAAAAAATTAAAACTTAAAATAAAAAATGAAATTGTTACTATGGGCGTTCCTGAAATAAATCCATTAGAAGACGCAGGAACTTATATTGATTCATTTAATTGGAATAAATTAATTAAAGATAAGGATACAATCGTAATTGATACTAGAAATCATTATGAAGTATCTATAGGAAGTTTTAAAAAATCAATCAATCCAAATACTAAAAACTTTAGTGAGTTTCCTCAATGGGTTGATAATAATTTAGATAATCATTTAGGTAATGAAAATTCAAAAAATATAGCTATGTTTTGTACTGGAGGCATTAGATGCGAAAAAGCTACTACACTACTAAAAAACAAAGGCTACAAAAATATTTTCCATCTAAAAGGAGGAATCCTTAAATATCTCGAGGATATTTCAAAAGAAGAAAGTCTTTTTGAAGGAGAATGTTTTGTTTTTGATAAAAGAGTCGCATTAGATCACGAATTAAAAAAAGGTTCCTATTCAATTTGTCATGCATGTGGAATGCCAATTTCCATTGAAGATCAAACAAAAGTAGAATATATCGAAGGTATTCAATGTCATTTTTGTATTAACAAATTCACCGATGAAGATAGAAAAAGATTTGAAGAAAGGCAAAAACAGATAAATAAATTAAAAGTTAAAAATCAAGAAATTAGTAATAATTAATTGATGAAAATTATGGAAGTTGAAGAATTACAAAACATAGCATATTCCTTAGGTCTAGTTATAAAAATACAAGTTAGAGAAACACTTGGATTATGTTTTTTTAAAATTGTTGTAGCAGAACAAAAAGATAATGTCGTAAAGATTTGGGGAGAAATGAAAGGTTGGAATTTCTTAAACAAGCAAGGTATTCAGCTAGACACATTAAGAATACTTAGTAACTCTCCGCCTCTTGTTTCAGAATTAATATGGGCATCTACCATGGCTTGGGCCATCAAAAAGAAAAACAGTAAAAAAGTAAGGTTGTTAGCGATTTACGACACCGAAGGATATAGTAAAAAACTTGTTAGATATTTTAAGATTATTGGATTTAAAATTGTAAAAGAGGTCGGTTCTAGTCCAATAGATCTTTTTTTAAGGTTAGTTTGGGGAGGGGCAGGAACTCTAATGACAGGAGACAGTTTATATATCTTAAATAAAATTGAAAAAAAACTTTCTTCTATTAATAAGCCTCAACCAGCGTGATAACTACTTCTAACTAAAGGTCCACATGATACTTTCTTAAACCCTAATTTCTTGGAAAAATTTGTTAGATATTCAAATTCACTTGGTTCCCAATATTTTTTAACTGATAAATGCTTCAATGAAGGTCTTAGGTATTGTCCAATTGTAATTTGATCGCAATTTACTTTTTTTAGATCAAGAATTGTTGTTTCTATCTCCTTTAATGTTTCTCCTAAACCCAACATAATTCCTGATTTAGTTTGAATATCAGGAGCAATAGATTTAGCTTTTTCTAGCAAGCTTAAAGAATTTTTATAACTAGCTCCTCTACGAACTTCTTTTTGAAGTCTTTCAACCGTCTCAAGATTATGATTAAAACAAGTTGGTTTTTTTTCTAGTATGGTTCTAAGTCTCTCTTTTTGAAGTTTATCTTTATCTTCAAAACTTTTACCGCCGCCCCATAAATCAGGGGTTAGTACCTCAATTTGAATTTTTGGATCAAACTTTCTTATCTCATTAATCGTTGAAATAAATAAATTAGCTCCATGATCGGGGAGATCATCTCTAGCGACTGAGGTTAAAACGACATATTTTAAATTTAGGATTTTTACTGCTTCTGCGACTTGAATGCTTTCGAAGTTATTTAAGGGAGTAGGTTTACCTTTATTTACCTGACAGAAGGCGCACGCGCGAGAACAAATTGAGCCTCCCAGTAAGAAAGTAGCTGTCCCTGCTGCATAACATTCGGCTCTATTTGGACATCTTCCCTCTTCACAAATAGTATGAATATTCGATTTTTTTATAAGTGTTTGAATCTTCTCAAATTCAGAGGCTTTACTAATTGGAAATTTTATCCAAGAAGGAAGCCTTAAAATCTTTTCTATTTTAATTTGATTTTTATCTTTCATTTTTAAATTAAATTTGTTCTTCCTTCTAGAGCTCTAGCAAGAGTAACTTCATCAACGTATTCAAGTTCGCTTCCCATCGGAAGCCCATAAGCAATTCTTGTTACTTTGGTAAAAGGAGTTAATAATTTTCCTATATAAAGACTAGTAGTGTCTCCTTCAACACTAGGAGTTAATGCCAATATAATTTCATCAATCTCTGATTTACTAACTCTCTCAACTAAACTTCTTATTTCTAATATCTCTGGACCAATTGAATCCATTGGAGAAATCAATCCACCAATAACATGGTATACCCCCTTAAACTCTCTAGCTCTTTCTAAAGCTAATAAGTCTTTAGTCTCTGCTACTACACAAATTATATTTTGATTTCTCTCAGCATTTCTGCAAATATCACATTCTTCTTCTGAAGTTAAATTAAAGCATTTTTTACAATGGCCTACATTACTATGAGCCTCTAATAATGCCTTGGAGAAATCTCTGATACTACTTTCAGATTGTTTCAGAATGAATAATGCCAACCTTTGAGCTGTCCTTGGACCAATTCCTGGAAATTTCTCAAAATGACCAATTAATTTTGAAAGTGGTTTGGTAAAAGTTGTCAAGGTAAAATTTCTTCTAAGATTAATTTAGACGCATATTTTGAAATTTGTTCTATTTGTTTGCTTTTAATGTCTTATTATGTTTTTAATTAATAATTTCTTAAAAATGAAGAATATTAAATTTAAACCTTTTAAATACCTATTATTAATATTTTTATGTTTTACCTTAAGTGCATGCAGTGGAGGACTTAATGCAGGATTAGAGGCTTATCAAAGTCCTGATGGAAGATATGCTTTTTTATATCCAACAGGTTGGACTCGAGTGAAAGTAGATGGCGGTCCTGAAATTATTTATCATGATTTAATTAATAGTAACGAAACACTTAGTTTAGTTATTTCAGAAGTGAATAAAGAAATTGATTTAGAACAATTAGGTAGTCCAACTGAAGTTGGGCAAACTTTAATAGATAAAGTCATTGCTCCTGAAGGTTCAGGTAGATCAGTTCAACTTGTTAATGCAAATAAAAGAGAGTCCTCAAATCATATTTTTTATGATTTGGAATATAAGTTAAATCTTAATGATCAAGATAGGCATGAACTAGCTACTGTAGTAATTGATAGAGGAACTTTATACACATTTGCAGTAGGAACGAACGAAAGCCGGTGGAATAAAGTTAATGGTATGTTTAATAATGTTATTGATTCTTTTAACTTCTTAATCTAGTTAAAGAGATTTTTTTAAATCCCGACCTGTACATTCCACAAATCTGAATATAAATTCTTTTTATTTAGTAAAAACTGATGATTTCCGCTCTCAATAATTCTCCCCTTATCAATAACAATGATATTATCAGCATTTTTAATTGTACTTAATCTATGAGCTATAACTATGGTGGTTCTTTTCTTAGTTATTTTTGATAATGATTTCTGAATTAGAACTTCTGTCTCATTATCAACCGAAGCAGTAGCCTCATCTAGTATCAATATAGGGGCGTCTTTTAAAACTGCTCTCGCTAAAGCTATTCTTTGACGTTGTCCTCCTGAAAGTCTTTGACCCCTTTCTCCAACAATTGTTTTGTAGCCATCTGGTAATTCTTCAATAAATTTATGTGCTTCAGCAATTTTTGATGCTTTTACAATTTCTTTAAATTTCGGACTATTTGCGCCATAAGCAATATTTTCCTGAACAGTCCCATGAAATAAATAAGTTTCTTGACTTACTAGAGAAATACATTTTCTTAAATCTTTTAAATTAATGTCCTTTATGGGAATCCCATCTAAAGATATTAAACCTTTATTGTTATCATAAATTCTAAGAAGAAGTTTAATGATTGTACTTTTGCCGGAACCAGTTAATCCAACAATTCCTAAAGTAGAGTTATTGGGAATTTTAATATTAATATTCTTTAAAGTTGACTCTCTACAAGGATAATTAAAATTCACATTTTCAAAACTAATATCTCCTTTGATATTTTTTGAGTCAATTTTTATAGTTCCATCTTTTATTTTTATAGGCGTATCAATAAGATCTATTACTCTATTTATTGATGCCATTGAGCGTTGAAAATCATCTAATACATGCCCTAGAGTAGTCAAAGGCCATAACAATCTTTGAGTAATAAAAACTAAAAAACTATATGTCCCTACATTAAGTACCTTATTCCAGGTTTGAAACCCCCCGATGAGTAGGATGGCTATAAAAGCAAATAAAATAGCAAATCTTATTAACGGAATAAAAGCAGATGATAATTTTATTGCGGATTTATTACTTCTTTGATATGCAAGACTTTCTTTATTTAATCTATTAAGCTCCCAATTCTCTTTTGCAAAGCTTTTTATTGTAAGAATACCACTTAAATTATTATTTAATCTTGAAGCCAAAAGACCTGCTTTATTTCTAACATCTTTATATTTTGGAGAAAGTCTTCTTTGAAATCTTATTGATCCAACAAAAATCAAAGGGATAGGTAAGAAAGCGAATAATGCAATTTTTGGTGCAACAAAAATCATCGTTCCACCAATAATTAAAACAGTAATAAATAATTGAATAAGTTGATTAGCACCTTGATCAAGAAACCTCTCCAGTTGATTTACATCATCATTTAAAATAGATAGAAGTCTACCAGTATTGTCGTTTTCGAAGAAAGCCATATCTAGTTCTTGAATGTGTTTATAGGCCTTTATTCTTAATTTATGTTGTGATATTTGGGCTAAATTCCTCCATAAAACAGAATATAAATATTCAAAGAAAGATTCCGCTGACCATACTATTCCAGAAACAAATGCAAGAAATATCAATTGACTTGGAACTTCTTTTATCCCAAAACTAGCAAACCAAGAATCCTGTTCTTTAACTACAATATCCACTGCAAGTCCGATAATTACTGGCGGAGCTAAATCTAAAATTTTATTTATTATCGAACTAACAAATGCAAAAAAGACAAGCTTCCTTTCATCTATTAAATTAAGATAAAGCCTTACTATAGGGTTCTGATTAGAAGTAGATCTCATTATCTATTTATCATAAATTAAATTTTTTCTTAGTTTCTAACTTGCATTTATTAATTGCTTTTTGATGACTATTATTTTTTATAAATTCTTCTAAATAGCAATCACAAGTATCTGTTGCAATTTCTTCGTTGTAATCTATTTTTGCCTTTAACATTTCCTCCTTAAAATTTTGTATACAAAATAAATTAATAATAGAAGAATTTTTTATTTGGGCTAAATATTCAATATTTAAATTTCCAAATAATAGAAAAAAGTTTACAAAAACAAAAACTTTTTTTTGAGTAGATCTCATGATCTAAATTTAATTTCTGATTCTTAATTTTCTCAATTTATTCCTAACTTCACCATGCAAATCTTTTGGTAAATCAACCAAACTATATTCATTAAATATTTGTATCTTGCCTATAGATCTACCATTAATATTTGTAGAGTTACATATAGAAGAAATTATATTTGATACTCTAACTCTATCCATTTTGCCGAAATTAAATTTATAGGTTTCAAAAGAATCATTTTGATAATTATTCCTTCTATTTATATTTCTCATCCGATTATTTCCACTTCCATTTCTATTAGATCTATTACGATCAGAATTATTTTGTTTATAAATCCAAGATTCATCTTCATTTAGAAAAAAGGATTTATTTCCTATTGCTAAATTAATAGCTGCCATTGCAATGTTTGATTCATTCATAGAATATTTTTCTCTTAAGATGTCAAGAATATCGATCATCAAAGCTTTTTTTTCTTCGTTATTTTCTTGAGCAAGTGAAATTTCATTTAAATTTGAAATTAATTTCCCCATCCTTTTTTCGTTAATTAATTTATTATTCGGTATCTCAATTTCTTCTATCTTATTTCTTGTAGAGTTTTCCAAGTTCCTTAGAAAATGTTTTTCTCTTTGATTAACAAATAAGATTGCTTCTCCAGATCTACCAGCTCTCCCTGTTCTTCCAATTCTATGAGTATATGTTTCCTTATCGAAAGGGAAATCGTAGTTTATAACAAGTTTAATCCTTTCAACATCTAGTCCTCTCGCTGCCACATCAGTGGCTACAAGAATATCAATAAATCCTTTTTTTAATCTATCAACTGTATTTTCTCTTTGATTCTGTGGAATATCACCGTTAAGTACAGCCACACTATGGCCTGAATTTTCCAATGCTTCAGCTATAGAAGTAGTAAGTAATTTTGTCCTCACAAATATTATTACTCCTTCATTAGTAATTTCTAATATTCTTTTTAGAGCTTCTAACTTATGGTGTCTTTGAACATTAATATATCTTTGGGTAATTAATTGAGTTTCTTTCTTTACGCTTTTAATAAGTATCTCAGCTGGATCATTAAGATATTTTTTTGCTATGTTTCTTATCTCATTTGGCATTGTTGCAGAGAACAATACCATTTGTTTGTTTTCTGGAAGTTTATCTATTATCCATTCAATATCTTCAAGAAATCCCATTTTCAACATTTCGTCAGCTTCATCAAGGACTAGACAATTTATATTATTAATTTTGAATGTGCCTTGTCTAATATGGTCCATTATTCTTCCAGGTGTACCAACAACAACGTCTGTCTTCCTCTTAAGTGATGAGATTTGATTCCTAAAATCAGTCCCTCCATATATTGCTAAAGTCCTTAAATTGGTTGATTCAACACTATAACTCTTGAAAGAATCTGCTACTTGAGTAGCCAACTCCCTTGTTGGGGTCATCACCAAAACTTTAGCGTTTGATTCTTTGTTATTTTCAAGCTTTTCTATTATTGGGAGAGCGAAGGCTGCCGTTTTCCCTGTACCAGTTTGAGCTTGACCTAACAAATCTCTACCAAGCATTAATTCTGGAATTGCGGCTTTTTGTATAGGTGTAGGAATTTTATATCCTTTATTTTCCAATGAATTTAATATTAATTTATTAAACCCAAAGCAAGCAAACCCTTTTTCAATATCTTCCTTCTCGGCAGAAAGTTTATCTTCAGAAATAATTTTCAAATTATTTTCTATTTCTTTTGAATCG
The DNA here is from genome assembly GCF_000015665.1 of Prochlorococcus marinus str. MIT 9515. Classification (NCBI taxonomy): domain Bacteria; kingdom Bacillati; phylum Cyanobacteriota; class Cyanophyceae; order Synechococcales; family Prochlorococcaceae; genus Prochlorococcus; species Prochlorococcus marinus. Next base: position 1,049,224 of record NC_008817.1, read on the forward strand.
TGTTTAGAACTAGTTTCTTCCCCAAAATTATCTTCATCTTTCTCTTCCAATTGTTTTTGTTTATTTGATGCCATGAAAAATGCCTGATTATCTTCTGATCAGGCACTCAACATTTATCTAAAAATCTTAAATTGTTGATTAGCCTTTCAGAGCCGAGTTTCTAATCTAGCATCTAGAGGTTGAAATCCTGCTATTTGCTAGTAATTCAGTTTTAATTTAAATAATAAATATCTAAAAGTTTCTTGGCTCTAGTTATTGCTGTATAAAGCAATCTTTTCTCATAATTATCCCTGAAGAATATATTTTCACTTTCTTTTTTATCGCTATTTATGGATTCATCTAATTTAGTTTTTTTAAGCCATAAAATACTTACTTTCTCAGATTCACTCCCTTGGGATTTATGAATTGTAATTGCAATTGCTGGAACTATATTTTCTAAATTTGATGGGTCTATTAACTGAACAACAAGCTCATTATTATCATTAAACTTCCTAAAAAGGTATTTCCTATTATCATTATTTCCAATTAAAACTCCAATATCTCCATTTGATATGCCAAGCTCATAATTATTTTTAGTACACATAATTGGTAAACCTTCTTCAAGATTTTTAAAATCATAAGGTTTTGTTTTTCCAATAACGGTATCGTTTATATCTTCAACACTCCAATTTCCTGTATTCTTTTCGCATAAAATCAAATGACTTTGTAAATCAAATAAAATTTTATTAACTAAATCTTTTTCATGGGATATTAAGTTATCAATATTATTATCAAAAATATATTTTTTATTACTTAAATTTGATGTTGATTTTCTTAATTTTGAAAGATTATTTTTGATAATATTCAAAAGCTCTATAGGAATATTTGTATTATTACTTTTTAAAATATTTATTTCTTTGATTTTTTTTTCTTTTTCTAATTCATTGATCTTTTTATTAAATAAAGAATTATTATTATTAAATACAAGATTACTAAGTAATGAAATATCCCCACTATTTCTATAAGTTTTTTTTAGATTAACTATACAAGAATTTATTAATTTATTATCAGAATATTCAAATAAATAATTCCATATAGAACAATTTTTAACTGGAGATAATTGATTTCTATCTCCAACAAGAATGATTTTGCAATCTTTAGCTATTAAATCTAAAATTGTTTCGATTATATCAATATTTACCATTGACATTTCATCAATTATGAAAATATCTAGTTCCTTTAATTTAAATTTAAATTCAATAGCTTTATTATTAGAATTGAAAATCCATTTATGTAAAGTTTGACATTCTATTTGATCAAGACTATTACTTAAAAGGATATCTTTTTGTTGATTAAGAGATTCTTTAAGTCGAGATGTTGCTTTACCTGTAGGTGCGGCAAGTCCTATGTTTAAATAAGTATCACTTTTCAAGCAATAGAGTATAAAATTTATAATCATAGTTGTTTTGCCTGTACCGGGTCCTCCTTGCAAAAAAACCAAATTTGAACTTTTAAAAATATTTTTTATTTGATCAAGCTTATTATCATTATTCGAATTTATTGCAATTTTGTCTATTTTTTTTAAGAAGGCATTAAGAACTCTTTTTATTTTCCGAGACCATTTTACTAATGTTAATTTTCTATTATTAAATACGAATGGGGAATTAACTGAATTTAATAATCCTATATCCTTAAGAACTTTTAAATGAATATTAGGCCATCCATCTTTTAATAATTCAAAACCTACTACAGTCTTATCTACGTCTATTATGGTTTCACCATTTTTCTCAAGTTCTAATAATATTTTTAATGTGTCCTTAACATAATCTCCATATTTTTTTTCATTAAATTTAAGTATATCCTTTAGAAGATTAAAGATATGAATATATTCAAATTCTTCAATATCTTGTTTTTTATAATTCATTTAAAAATATTATCCAGATAACTAATCCTATTAATAGGAGCTTGGCTTATAAAAAGACCTGGAGTGTTATCTGTCTCAACAGATTTTTCAAATAAATTGATATCTGGTAATCCTTTTAAAAACAAGTATATATATCCCCCTAGATGAAGATTAGGTTGATAATTTTTTAATCTCCACTTTAATAATCGGTGTAAAGCCAATAAATAAAGATGAGCTTGTAATGGATAATGATGTTTAATCATTTCTTTTTTCATATTTTCATAGTGATAATTTTTAGGGAAACAATCACTATTTTCTTTACTAGAAATAAAATTACTTTTCCAATCAATTACCCACCATTTACTATCCTCTAACGTATTTCCTAAAGGTATTACACAATCAATACAACCTGAATGAAAACCTTTATTTAGAATTTGAAGATCATTGATTTTAGTTGCATACTCTTTACCAAATTCAAATTCTTGATCTAATAAAAAACTTTTTGCAATATCGTTCGAATTTATACTTTTCCCATTATAAGAGAGTGGTAAATCATACTTAACTTCCTTCAGAATATTATTTGAAGAGATATCAATTAATCTTTTATTAAGTAATTTTTTTCCAAACGAAACATTTATGATTCGAAAAATTCCTTCTCTCACTTTTAATGCAAAAGAAGAATCAATTTGAAAGAAATTTAATTCTTCAATTATTAATTCAAGTAATTTCTCAGGGGTATCATTTTGAAAATCAAATCTCTCTAATATTTTATGCAAACAAGTACCAGCAACAGTTCCTTTAGGAAAATCACTTAAGGGATTAGGAAGGTTTAAATATTTAGGATTATTATCTGATTTAACTAATTGAGTCTCCTCGATAGTCTTAAGAATTGAAATGTTATCTTCATAATCCTTGTATAGACTAGAAGACGATTCTGTTTTTTTATCTTTTCTTATCCAAGAGGAATAACTTGAAAAAGAAATAACATCTTCGGGAGAACTCTTTCTTATTTCTTTTGTATTAACTTTATTTATCTTCCAAAGATTATTATTTAAGCTAGAAAGATTAAATTTACTAGAAATTTCTTTAATATTCATTTTTACTACTTTATCTTCTCTTTTAGAATTAATAATATGAATATTTTTTAAGTTTGGTAGTAAATCATTATTAAGGATATTATCTGTATTCTCAATATCATTAAAAATAATAAGCTTATATTTACTTCTTGTAAGAGCCACATAAATTAACCTTTCACTCTCTTTAAATAAATCTCTTTCCTCTATCAGCTTAAGTCCCTCCACCTTACTGTAATTATTAGAAATATTGATATATATAGACCTATCCAAATTTGATTTCCATATTGGACCTTTAGTTTTTTTTGACTTATTAGAAATAATAGAAAGGTATGGACATACAACAACGTCATATTCCAGTCCCTTGCTGTTATGAATTGTCGAAAGGTTAATTCCATTTTGGAGATTATAATCTTTCGCCATATAATCTTCTCCAGTGCAAATTCTTAAAGAATCATCTAACTGATTTTGATACCACTTAAATACTTTGTTTAAATTAAAGTTATTATTTATTAATTCAATTTCAATTATTTCAGACAATTGAAATAAATTTGCATATAAATCCACTTCATTTTTAATTGAGGATGACTTGTAATTAATAATGAGTTCATTAACTACGGTTAGGAATCCTTTTTCTCTTAATTCTAGAGACCATAGAATGCATTGATCAGTTAAATTTTTTATCTTTTTACTAATTTGATGATCAATTAATTCTTCAACATCTATTTCTATAAATTTAGATGTAGCTAACAAACTTATATTTCTAAAAAGCCTTGGCGATAACAATGTTTCAATAAAAAGCAATAAAAGACTACTTGCCTCAGTATCAAAAATATTTTGTTTATTTTTAATTTGGCATGGGATATTGAACTTTAATAATTTGTTTTTTAATTCTAAACATTGAGAATTATATAAGGTTAGTATTGAAATTTTATTAATATCAATTTCCTGATTATTTAACAGAAAATCAACTATATATTCAGTTACAAATTGTTCAATATCAATTTCTTTATTAGAGAATTGTACAATTTCAAATGGACTCTCAAAATCAAATTTATAATTAATACAATTCTTAATTCTAGAATTTAATTTCTTGTAATTTAGGTTTGATTCTTTAAGTCCATTTTTATATAGGTTATTAATAAAATCAAGTAAATCATTTGATGATCTATAGTTATTTATAAGACTAAAAACCTCTTTAGCACTAGATTTAGCGTCTAAATAAGTTTCAATATCTCCACCTCTAAATTTATATATCGCCTGTTTTGGATCTCCAACACATAGTAAAAAGTGATTTTTGTTATTAAAAAATTTATTTATAATGTTCCACTGAACATTATCAGTATCTTGAAACTCATCTACTAAGACACATTTAAATTTATTTTGAATATCAGAAAAACTTCTATCATTACAAATATCTGAAGATAAATATTTATATTCAACAGTCTTTATCAAATCATTAAAGTTAAATATAGATAAACTTTTTTTTGTAGTAATTAGATTTAGATAAGCTAACTGGACAAATATTCTTACAAATTCGGTATAAATACCTTCTTTTATTTTATAAATTTTATCTTGTAGTAATTTAAATCTACTAAAATCTAAACTAAGATTAAATTTATTAATTTCCTTATTAATATTTTTATTATAAAAATATTTAAATAAAAGATCTTCTTTAGAAATATCATACAAAAGTTGACTTATATCTTCCGAATCAAGCCTTAGATTTATCTGTTCTATCCATTCGTTTATCTGAGTAAACTTATTATTTCTTGGTTTGGATGAATATATTTGACTCTTACCTCCAATTCCCTTTATTAATTTGCCTAATTCAATAAGCTGTAGAAATAATTCTTCGCCTTCATTATTCCATTCATTACAAAACTCTCTCCATTCAACAACCAAAAATTCTTTTAAATAATTAGATATATTAATATTTTTATATTTATTAGTTATTTGAATTTTGCAAATGTTTTCTTGGTCGAGATTTTTTAAAATATCAACAAAAAATGATTTGTTGATTTTACTACCGTATATAGAACTTATTTTCTTTTGACTAACTGCAGAAATTATTTCTGGATCAAGATTTAAAAATTCCTCAATCCACAAATCATTTACTATATCTTGATATACATTATCTATATTATTTTCAATAAATGGATCTTGAGGGGAACCAATATCTATACTATATTCTTCTAAAATATTATTACAAAAAGCATGAAATGTAGTTACTTTTAATTTATAAAATGCATTAACAAAATTATCAATCTCAAATATTATATTTTCTGGATATTTTTCTTCCTTATGGTATTTATCATACCATTCTAAAAGAGTATCATCTATTTCAGTATCATCATGATTCTGTAAAAACGATTTTAGTTTATTAAATCTTGAGAGTATTTTATCCTTTAATTCTGAGCATGTGTTTTTTGTGAAACTTAATAAAAGTATTTCCTCAGGTTTAATTTTTTTCTCCAAAACATTTCTTAAAACAAGATGAGCTAAAGTAAAACTTTTACCAGTCCCAGCACTTGCTTCTACTAATTTAAAATTATTATCTAACTTAATTTGATTAATATTCATAATCTTGTTTAATTAATATTTAACTTTATCTTTGTAAAGAATGTAATCTTTAAATTTATTTTTTAAATATTGATCTTCTAAGCTAATCTTAAATTTAATAATCAAGATAAGACTAAGTGTTAAACATAAATAATAAAAAGATAACTTAATTAAAAAAAAGCCAAAAGAAATAAGTATTATTGAATAATACATAGGATGACGAATTAATCGATAAATACCTGTAGTAATTAAGTTACCGTTAGCTATAGGTGTTGGGAAAGGAGATAAATTTCTACCTAAGTCTTTAATTGCTATTAAAAGAACAATCGATGCGATTAGTACAATTATGTAGCCAACAAAACTAAATTTAGAATTATCTTGAATTAGTTTTATCTTAGGAAAAGATTCATATTCTATAAAATGAAGAATGATAATAAAAAACTGTAAAATAACAAGGATTATTTCATTAGAAGTTTTAAGATAAACTTTTAAATTTAATTTAGACATTATTTATTTCTTAATGCTTCAAATAAAGGGGCATATAATCGCAATGATAAATCATCAAATTTATCATTTTCAAAAAAGAAATTAGGTTCTTTTTTATTTCCAAAACACAATTGTATTTCAGTATTGTCTCTTTCTCCTTTGGTAAAACTTTTATTTCCTATCCATCTATCTGAAAAAGCTTTTTTCTCATTTTTTGATTGCATTTTTGCCTCAACATATTTATATGTGCTTTCTGGAGGAAGAGGAAGGCATTTTTCAGAAAAATTCTTAAAAATATTTATATATTCTTCTAATATTTTCCTTGCATAATATGGGTCGGGTGATTGAAGAATTTCTGATTTATATAGATTTTCTTTTCTAAAAATTACTTTTGTCTTTGCTATTTTCTTATCTAAAGACGAAATAAAGAGCAATTTAATCCAAGCCTCTGACAAACGTTTCAAAGTAAGTTTTGAATGAATCAATTCAATAACTACTTCACCTGCAATAAAATATTCTAGTTTATTTGAATTTGATTTAATATAAGTTCTATCAATATTATTGTTTTGACTCAAATTTGTAGCAAGACTCAAAACCAAATCTTTTATCTCTTTTTCTTTTGAAAAAATACTTTTTTTTGGGGCAATTATACCATTTTCAATAAATTGTTCTCTTATGTTCAAATTTTTTAATTCATCAATACAATTATGGTTATCAATTTCTATTTTCTGAATTAAATTGTTAACTAATTGAGACTTCTGGAAATTAGTAACATACTCGTCATCTGGATGATGAATAAATATTCCTTTAGGAGAAATATTGTTTTTGTTGAGCCAATAAAGCTGAGGAGTCTTGAACCAATAAATCAATTCGGATAATTTAAAATTCTTACAATCAAATTTTTTTTCTTCCCAATCAATTTTGTCAATTAACGTATAATGACTTGTGAAGGTATTCTCTTCAGTTTTACTAAATTGCTGTTTATCATAATCAAAATATTTGATAATAGACTTTCTTTGTTTAATAGTTAAAAAACTCTCAAAATAGTTTATGAGCTCTTTTATTGGATAAGAAATATCTAATTTTTTATTATCTTTATCATTATTGACCCAAGAAACTATAAGTTGTTTCCTGCATGAAATTAGTAATTCAAGGAAAAAATATTTTTCTCTATCAAAAACTGATGGATCTCCAAGAGAGTATTTTTTATTTAAAATGTTTATATTTTCTTTTATTGTTAATCTTGGATAATAAACATTATTCATATTAATTAAGAAAATAGTATTACGAGGTATTAGTCTAATCTTCTCAATATCGCTAACTAATATCTTATTTATATAAGATTCATTTTTATACTTAGAATTATTTATACATGAAATTAATATTTCTCTAAAAACATTCAAAACAATTATTTGATCTGATTGATAAGAAATAGAGTAATTATTCATTACTCTATATAAATCACATATTTCTAAATAAAAATTTTGATGAAAATCATTAACATCATTTAATATGTACTTAATCTTTTTAACCCAAACTGAGTAACTAAATGATCCTCTTAGTAAGTTAATATATTCTTTCAATTTAATTAATATCTTAACCCATTTATTCAAATCTAAACTTATATTCTTAGGACTAAATGATTTAAGATTATTGTTTATAAAATTAAATTCTTTATCATAAATAAGGCCTAATATAATTCTATTTATACACCACTCAAGAGAATTTTTTTCTTCACCTAACCTTTCATTACTATCTAAGCCCCAATGAAACCCAACTTGATTTAAAAGAAGAATAATCTCCTCCTTCTCTTTCATATCAAAATTAAAAATATTCTGAGTAAAGTCCTGAGAAAGAAAATATTCTATTTTTTCAAGTGTAATTTTTTCGCCTGCTAATTGAGTAATATTTAATAAGAAATTATATATATTTGAAGAATCTTCATAATCTCCCTCAATAAAAAAATAAGGTAGCTTTTGACCATTTATTAATTCGTTATTAAAGATATACTTGAGGAAAGGCTTTATTAAACCAGTTTGAGGAGATACTATTGCGATATCACTATATTTTATTTCTTCACAAGTTTCTAGTATCTCAATGATTTTATTCCTAACAAATTCTAATTGACTTAATTGATTAAAATGACCTCTAAATATAATAGAATCATCTCTTTCATTTATTATAAAATCATATTTTTTATTATCAATTAATCTTTTCTGTATTTGATTAATTAAAGGAACGTCTTTCTTTCTAGAAGAATTAATAGTTGGATCAATATATATTGATTTGGTGTTCAAATTTATATCTTCAATATTAGAGGTTTCTTCAATTAATTTCTGGTAATTAGCTCCAAATTTACCAAATATACCTTCAATACTTGCATTATTTAAATATAATTTATTTTCAATCCCACCAAAATCAACTTCTCCTTCAATAGAATTTATTCTGTTCCATAAATTATCTCCTACAGATAGTAAATATAAATTTACTTTAGTAAATTCAGCTAACTTTGAATAAAAATCAACATGTAATCTAGATAAATTATTATCAGAGATAATATAAATACATTTAGGTATTTTATTTTTATAATTTTGTAATTTTTTTATATTTTTGATTACCTCAATCATGTATAAACATGACGGTTTTTCCGGCATTTTCTTCTGAAGTAACTTAAATAAAATTGGTTGCCAATACTCATTTGAATTTAAATTATTAAAAAGATTTTGGGAATTCAAATCATATTTATGCCAATTAGATATCATTTCAGGTCTAAAAATAAGATAATCAATAAAATTATTTGCAATCTTTTTTGTCAAATTATAGATATCTCCATCAATTATCTTTTTATTGTTCAAAAATTTATTAATCCAATTACGTATTGGTAATGATTCTTTATAGCTATCTAATTCTTCAAATGAATCTATAATTCCCCACTTTATGGACTCAAAATTCCATACCCCCATATCAATCTCAGGGAATAAATTTGTTAATAAAGTTTCAGTATAATTTGATATCGTCTTTAATTCATAAAGAGCACTTATTTGATTACTTACAGTTATTTCATTCCACAACCACTTTCCTAAAAAATAATTAGGAACAGCTATATCAAGTTTTTCTGTTATTAAAGGAGGACTAATTATTAATTCTTTAGCTAAAAGCTGACTAATAACTTCAATTTTATTTGAATTATAAATATTAAGCAATTTTCTATTATTAATTCTTACTCAACTTTTAGTGGATCAGTAATTTCATTATTGGGACATTCAAATTCTCCTACCGCGACGAATTCTAAGCGAAGCTTTAAGAAAGTAATAAATTTCTTATCTGTAGAAATTACGGCTGCTGGAGTATTTGGGATTTTTTCAAAAAGATCTACAAATTTTGAAGATTTTAAAAATGAAGGATTTTTTAAAAGCCAAAAATCTATTTCCTTTTTGTTTTCTTTGTAGTTACGCGCTCTCTCTTTTAAAATTTCGTGAAGGGGTTCTTCAACTGTCAAAAATTTCTCACTTGCTGCAACGAAAAAATAAGTTGTCATTTTTTAAAAAATTAATTTGTTGAAATAAGGGCCTTCATTTCGCTAACAGCCCTCTCTAGGCCAACGGCTAGAGCCCTAGCAACAATACTATGCCCGATGTTTAACTCATTGATATTGTTAATTGACGCAATCTTTTCTGCATTTTGGTAATTAAGTCCATGCCCTGCATTAACAACTAAGCCAAGATCAAATGCATAATGGGTAGATTCGATAATTTTTTGGAGTTCCACATATCTTTCTTGCCCTTTTAATTCAGAGTATTTACCAGTGTGTAATTCTATAAAGTCGAATCCTATTTCTGCTGAAGAATTAATCTGCTCACTTAATGGATCGATAAAAGCACTTACTTCAATATTTGAACTTTTTAAACTGGTAACGTAATCTTTAAGATATCTCTGATTATTTTTTACATTTAATCCTCCCTCAGTTGTAACTTCCTCTCTTTTTTCTGGTACAAGTGTAACGAAATCTGGAAGTAATTTTTTAGAAATTTTCAACATCTCTTCAGTAGCAGCCATTTCTAAATTTAGTTTAGTTTTAATAGTCTCTTTTAAAAGGAATATATCTCGATCTTGTATGTGCCTTCTATCTTCTCTTAAATGGACAGTTATTGAATCTGCTCCTCCTAATTCTGCCAAGAAAGCGAATTGAACTGGATCTGGCTCAACAGTCCTTCTAGCCTGACGAACATTCGCGATATGATCTATATTTACTCCTAATGTTGCCATAAATTTATAAATTTAGTTTAGACAATCAACTAACCGACTAATAATAGCTAATAAAAAATTACAATCGTATAATTTATTAATATACTATAAATTGAAATTGAAGAAAATTAATATTGATTTCTGTGATGAGATTAACCCTTTTTTAGGTTTGATCGCAATGTTTATAACCCAGGATATTATTGTAAAAATATTTTTTAAAGAAAAAATTATTAAAAACAGAATTTTAATACCTCATAATAGATCAGTTATTCTTGCTCCAACCCATAGATCAAGGTGGGATGGATTAATTCTTACTATGGCCATGGGTAGGAGAGTTACAAAAAAAGACTGTAGATTTATGGTTACGAATTCTGAAATGACAGGAATACAGGGCTGGTTTTTAAAGAGACTTGGTTGTTTTTCAATAAATCAAATTTCCCCCTCTTTTTCAGTTTTAAGATATGCAGTAAACCTCATTGTCAAAAAAAGACAACTTGTTGTTTTTCCTGAAGGAAGAATTAATAAATACGGAAAAAAAATAGCTCTCAAGGGAGGGCTATTTAGACTAGCCAAATTAGCGACAAAAAAAATAACTAATATAACCATAATTCCTATAGGGATTGCTTACAGTGAGGTAAATCCAAAGCTTAGAAGTAAAGTTTCTCTATGTTTTGGAGAGCCCTTGATTGTTAATGATCAAATGGATTTATCAATTAGTGAATTTAATGAAAAATTACATGAAAAAATGAAAACCGCTGAAAACGAAGCATTAAAAAATGTCGGTCGATGAATCTATAATCAGTTAGTATTAATTAGTATTAAATTGAATAAATCAAAAGAATATGAAATTCTTAAAATTAATTCCAATAATCTTTATATTTTTAGGAATATTTCCCTCTTCAAACTTAATTTATGCGGAGGGTCAAGATCCAAATTCTTATAAAGTACTCTCAAATAATAATAAAAAGCTTTCAATTAAAAACGTTCAAGCTTACATAACCGAAGGAGATACTTTTATCGAAAAAGGTAATTTTGATGAAGCTAAAAGCTCATATGATAAGGCACGAAATTTAGCGAAACAACTCGCAGGCTTTTATAGAGATTTAAATGGCGCCTTTAGAGGACTAGATTCTCGAATCCCCGATGAAACAGGTGAAAAGGGTAGGGAATCGATAAGGATTTGGGCAGAGTCTAATGCAAGATTAGTAGCACTTTACAAGAGAAGGAATCAGCCAGAAGTTGCCGTTCCTTTACTTGTAGAGATCATCAGATTAATGTCTCCAAAAAGCTCAACAGGGAAAGAGGCTTATAAAGATTTAATCCAGCTTGGTTTTGTTGAAACACCCTATAGAGGATCCTAGGAAACGTAATGACCACTAGATACGAAGTAATTAACCTGATAAAACAGAAAATTTCCGATTCTGAAGTTTTTGTTGAAAATCTAAAAGGAAATGATCATTTGCAAGTAACAGTAATTTCAGCTGAATTTAATGGATTATCATTAGTTAAACAACACCAATTAGTTTATTCTGCCCTAAAAGAAGAATTAGCTTCAGAAGCTATTCATGCTTTAGCACTAAAAACGGAAATCCCCAATTAAATTATGGAAAACCTTACTAAAAATAAAATCCAAAAACTTATCGACTCTAGTCCTGTTATGGTCTTCATGAAAGGAACTAAATTAATGCCTCAATGTGGATTTTCAAATAATGTAGTTCAAATTCTTAATTCACTGGGAGTAGAATTCGATACTTTTGATGTCTTGAGTGATTTTGAGATAAGAGAGGGCATAAAAGAGTATTCTGAATGGCCGACAATTCCTCAAGTGTATCTAAAAGGAGAATTCTTAGGAGGTTCAGATATTCTTATTGAAATGTACAATTCAGGAACTTTAAAAGAAAAGATTGAAATCGAATTAGCATCTTAAAATATTTACTAAGTATAAATACCGTAATTAAGTTAATAAAAATTAATATTTTAAAACTTTTTTTTATCAAAAAACCCCTTGTTTTCCTCACCATCTGGATTTATAAAACTCGATGGATCTAGTATCCATCTTTCAATTAATCTTTCTAACTTTTCCTGATCTTTCGGCTCTAAAGTATTGCAATTCCTTAATGCTTGAAGATAACCATCGCTAAATAATTTTAAGTCTGAGGGAGTATGAAATCTAGTTACAAGGTCTTGGCAACTATCGCAGATTGATTGAAAATGGCGAATTGATATTGGATTTTCAAATGATGTCATAATTCGATAGATTCTGATTTTTAATTAGCATTTGTTATACCTTATTAAGGATAAACAAAAAATTGCCCAGCCAAACAGTAATTAAGAATGCAATCAACTGAGCAAATCTTAGCTTCAGCTCCTGGTAACTCCCAATTGCCCTCGACCTCTCAAACCCCTTCGAGAGTTCTTGTTGTTGAACCTCACCCCACACTAAGAACTGTCTTAGTGCAAAGACTCCGTCAAGATGGCCATTTAGCCGCCGCAGTCGGATCAGCGAAAGAAGCTGTAGACTTATGCAGAGAGCAGTCTCCAGACTTGTTAGTAAGCGCTGAAATATTAGAGCAAAATACTGCCATGAGATTAGCTAAACAATTAGGTTGTTCAGTAATTGTTCTCACGGCGAGATCGGGAGTTGAAGCATTAGTCAGCTTATTAGATGAGGGTGCTGATGACGTTTTGAGAAAACCTTTTGGATTAGAGGAATTAGCAGCAAGATGTAGAACACTTCTAAAAAGGGGTCGGATAGGCTTACAGGAGAAAGTTGCAGTAGGTCCTTTAGAGGTGCATCTATTACTAAGACAAGTTACCCTAAGTGAAAAGCCTGTAGAATTAAGCCCTAGAGAGTTTGCCTTGCTTTGTGCTCTTCTTATGCCCCCAGGGATGATTAGGAGCCGCCAAGAGCTTCTAAGGTTGGCTTGGCCTCCATTTAGCGGTGGACCAAGATCAGTTGACACTCAAGTTTTGACATTGCGTAGAAAATTAGAGCAGGCAGGATTAGGAGAGGGAGGAGGTATTACTACGGTTCGACAACAAGGATATAGATTTAGTATTGATAATATTTAAATTACAAAAGCTATTATTTCTCCAGCAATCATCAAAACAGACATGTAAGTTAATAATTTATATGTCCACAAAGGCGAAATAAACGATATTTTTTCTATATTTAATTTTGTTTTGTTTTCAACTATAGATACAAACCTTTCTAGATTTTCAATCCTCTGTGGGACAAGAAAACTTTCATTTTTATTAGTAATGAAGTAGTGGACCTTGCTCCCTTGGCTCGTTGGCAAAGATTTGATTAATTTAATATCTTTCCAAAAAATTTCCCAATTTTCTTTTCCAAAAATTTTAGAAATAAAACTTGTTTGATAAGAAATTTTTTTATCACATGTGTATACATAATCATTTGTTATATTAAAAATCAAAAAAAGTCCAAAAGTAAAAGTTATTATTGAGGGTATTTTTAAATTTTCACTTGAAATAAACGGAATAGGAATCGTAAGAGCAAAATATAATGTAATAAGAGAACTTCTAACAAAAAAAAGAGTTTTAAATTTTTCTGTCATCTTATTGAAATTATTGAAACTGGTTAGTCTGGCAAATTAAAACTATTTATATTTAATTTAGATCCTATTTTGTGAGCGCAAGCATAACCACTAAACGCTACTGCATTCAGACCTTGTCCGGGGAAACATGAATCGCCGACGCAATAGAGGTTTCTAATTTTTGTAGTATTGAATGGCATGGGGAGTAGTCCCAATAATTTTTTATTAGGAATTGGTCCATAACTACCTTCGAATCTTCCAAGGAATTTCTTATGAGTTCTTGGAGTGCCAATTTCTTTATGATCAATATTTTGATCTAAGTTAGGAATTAATTTAGAAATTTTTTCAATCATAAAATTATAATATAGTTCCTTTTTCTTGATATAGTCTTTTCTTGATAGGTTCTCCCATTCATCGATTGATGAAGGTGTAAAGGTATGGATAATATGTTTACCTTTTGGCGCTAAAGATGGATCTAGTAAGGTTGGAATAGAAATAAAAATCACCCCTTTTTCATTTTCTAATTCATTCCAATTTTCAACAATAATATGATGACAATTAAAATCTTTATCTATTAAATCTTGATTAACACCAAGGTGAATTGAAACAAAAGATGGCGAAGGTTTATAAGTTTCTGACCATTTATGTTCATTTTTTGGAACCGAATCACTTTTAATTAGTCCTTTTTTTTGATTATCAAGTCCAAAAGTGTCCCATCTTGTAGAGTTAGACACGATAATATTTGAGTAGATTTCTTCTCCATTTGATAGTTTTACTCCTATCGCTTTTTTATCTTTTAAAAGTATTTCAACAACATTAGCTCTATACCGAATTTTACTGCCTAATTTTTCCAATCCTGAAACTAATTTCTCTGCAATCTTGCCTACTCCCCCTTTTGGATAATTAATACCGCCGGCATGTCTATCGGTAAAAACCATACCTGCATTGATCATTGGAGTTTTAATAGCAGGCATTACTGACCAACAAAAACATTCAATATCAATAAATTTCAAAAGTTCAGGATCATTAATAAACCTTCTTGCAACATCGCCAGCATTTATTGGTAGCCATCTCGCTAAACCTAAACAAGATAGTGGCGCCTTAAAGAAAACCTTAAAAAGATAACTAGGGTCTTCAATTGATAAAAGCGGCATTGAATCTAAACAATTGAAAACATTTGAACAAGTTTTATAAAATTTTTTAATTCCCTCCTTCTCATGTGGAAAACGTTCAGACAATTTACTTATAAATTTCTCGTAACTTTTATCTACAGAAATACTGAATCCATCAGGAAGATGATATTCGAGTTGGACAGGATCAGGGATTGTTTCACATTTTTCATTTACATCCTTTAAAGCGCGAGTTAGCAAATTGGTATATCCAGTCTCCCCAAAACCAAAAATCATAGATGCTCCTACATCAAAGGTATAGCCTTTTCTCTTAAATGATCCTCCGCTACCTCCAGGAATAATATATTTTTCAAGCACTAGAACTTTCGCACCTTTGGACGCTAATTGTGAGGCAGTTACCAATCCCCCTATTCCAGAGCCAATAATAATTGCATCAAAACTTTCTTTATAAGATTGCATTTTTAATTTTTTTAATAATTCATTTTAAGTTATCTAAACAAGTATGTGATCTTTTTCAAAAGATGAATCTAATACTTTTTTAAATTCTTTTAATACTTCTAAAGACCTTTTTTGATATGCTTTATATCTTAGTTTTTTATCCTTTATTTTATTATTTAATTCTGGTACCAAACCAAAGGAAGCAGGCATTGGTTGAAATTTATTTTTTTTCTGCTGAGACATTATTTCATTTTTATTACTTATGAAGTTCATTAAAGCTCCAATCATTGATTCGTCAGGAAAAGTTACTGGACTTTTATTATTAGCTAATAATGAGGCATTTAATCCTGCTAACAAACCACCCGAAGCAGCTGCAGCGTAGCCTTCTGTTCCTGTTATTTGACCTGCTGCAAAAAGATTTTCTCTTTTAAGAAATTGAAGTGTTGGCAAAAGTAATTTAGGAGATTCTAAAAATGTATTTCTATGCATCACTCCAAAACGAACAAACTCAGCTTTTTCTAATCCAGGAATCATCCTAAATATTCTTTTTTGCTCTGACCATTTAAGGTTAGTTTGAAAACCCACCATATTAAGTAATTTCCCCTTAAGATCTTCTTTTCTTAATTGAACAATTGCATGAGGCCTTTTTTTTAATCTATTTTCCCTGTCAAATAAATCTCCCCATTTCGGATTCCACAAACCGATAGATTTCAGAGGTCCATATCTCATTGTGTCAACTCCTCTTCTAGCCATCTCTTCTATGGGTAAACAAGCTTCAAAAAAATTTGCAGACTCTTTTTCAAAATCTTTTAAAGTCGCCTGTTCAGCTTCAATTAAAGCATTTCTGAAATTTAAATAATCTATTTTATTCATAGGACAATTTAAATATGCAGGATCTCCTTTGTCGTATCTACTCGCCCTAAAAGCAATATCGTAATTAATTGTCTCCCCATAAATAATGGGGCTAGCTGCATCAAAAAAATGGCAAGAATCTAAACCAGTAAAGTTTTTTAATTTATTAGCTAATTCATTAGAAGTCAGGGGTCCTGTTGCAATAACAGTGATTCTATTTTTATCTGGAAGATCTAGTTGCTCAAACCTCTTTATCTCCACAAGAGGATGATTCGATAATGTTTGCGTTAATGACTTACTGAATTTAGACCTATCTACTGCTAAAGCTCCTCCAGCAGGCACAGAAAATTCATCTGCCGTATTTATTATCAAAGAATTAAAGGTTCTTAATTCTTCCTGTAATAAACCTGCTGCTCTATCAGTGCTTAAAGCTCCAAAACTATTACTGCACACTAATTCACCAAATTCACTCGTATGATGTGCTGGAGTTGAATGAATGGGCCTCATTTCAACAAGTTTCACTTCTACTCCAGAATTAGCTATTTGCCAAGCGGCTTCACAACCAGCAAGACCAGCTCCTATTACGATAACTTCTTTATTTAACAATTAAATTTAATCCTTTTTTCCCAAAAAATCTCGATTAAATTGTTCTCTTGCGGGTTTTTGTATATTAAAAATAACCCACGCAAGAGCAGCAATAATGGGAGCAAATACGACAAGAGTTCTTAACATTTTAAAATTTTAGTTATTTATTCTTTTTATCCTACCTTTCAAACTTAAATAAAGAGAGAAATTTAAAGTTTTGATGTTTTTAATTAAAAAAATATATTTCAATTGTTCAACTTAGGATATTAAGTTGTTTTTTTGGCCTTTAAAAGGGATAATTTCATATGTACTCGATTTTACATTTGGGTCGCTAGCTCAGCGGTAGAGCATCCGGCTTTTAACCGGCTGGTCCTGAGTTCGAATCTCAGGCGACCCACATTTCAAAAGTCGAGTTTATCTTTATGATGCAGGAGAACTTAAAAAATAAATTTTAAGTTAAATCAAAAATACATCCTTTAATTTATGCAATTGTTTGTTATTGATTGGTCGTTCGAAAATAATGAAGATCAACTATTCGCTACAAATGAATTTTGTCAATACCTAAATGAAGGAATTTTAAATGAAACCATTGAAGGGTTTGACTTGAAATTTATTGCTCATACACCACAAAATAAATCTGGTGTAATTATTTGTCTGGCTCAAAATACTTCTGTTTTATTTAAGATTCTGAAATTCTGGAGAGAAAGTTTTAATATTACTTTCAACTTTAAACCGGCTTTAACAAACGAAGAATTACTCTCTTCTCAAAACGAAAAAGTATTCTGGTCAAAAGAATAGTTATCGACATAACAAATATGTATCATTTTTGTTATGTCACTAATAAATAGTCCTAAGAAGTTCAGCTTTTAATCCAATTATGCAAAAATGCTTTACAAAGATTTACATATCCTGTTACAATCATTTACATAAATTATCTTTATTATCATGACTCCTGAAGCAGAACGTTTTAATGGTTGGGCAGCAATGTTAGGTTTCGTTGCAGCCGTTGGTGCATATGTTACTACTGGTCAAATCATCCCTGGATGGTTCTAAAAAACTAATTACTAAAGTCACAGAAAAGGTGGATTGAAAACACCCAAAATGTTGATTTAAATACCATTGTTGATTTCTATTTCCATTTTAAGATTATCCTTTAATCATAAAAAGTTTAAAATCATTGGTAAAAAATAGTATTAATAGCACTAGTTAAAACTAAACAATACCTCTCAAATTTTCCTCTTGATATTTTGATGTTATTTATAGTTTTTCTATAAAATTTAAATTTACGCTATTATTTACAACTTTTATAAAAAGATTTTGGCTATACACCAAAGTCTTTTTTTTTGTTTTTTGATCAATAGGATTTTAAATAAAGAACATTCAAAATCTCAATTTTTGCTTAATTAAAATTTATTTGATCTTTTTATTTCTAATATATGTAAGGCCTTTAATCTGGGAATAATGTTCCTAAAATCCAACTATAATCAAACTCCAATTTTGATATCTCCAACAATAAACTAAAAATAAGTAAAAGAATAAATTACATAAAAAAATAAGATAAAACAAAAAAGATCTTATAACTTTAATTCTCTGGTTTATTATTATTTATCTGTATATTATCTCTGATTAATTATTTATAATTTTTTTGTTATCAATTAATAAAAAGACCTGCCAGGAGGCAGGTCTTTTAATGTGTGTAAGATTTTCTAAATTAAATTAATAAACTTAGAAACTAAATGATGTCTTAACCATTATCCCAGTCTTGTCGTCACTACCAGCTCTATCGGATCCACCGAATATTGCAGGAGTAACGTTAACATAACTCGGACAAATAAAGCAAAAAAATCATATAATCGTCTCCCTATTGGGGAAAGAGATGATTATTGATAAATATAAATAAACTTAAAAAAAAAAAAACCGCTTATTAAAGCGGTTTTAGTAAATAAAACACCGTTTAAGGCATTCTAAATTTTGAGTTAGAACTTAAAGGTTGTTTCAACAACAGCACCTAAATGATCTCTACCCTGTCTACCGGCACTACCAGCTCTATCGGATCCACCGAATATTGCAGGAGTAACGTTAACAGAATCATTAACTTGATAAGAATAATAAGCTTCCCAAGCTATAGGATCAACAGTTGTTTCGTCTTCTCTTGTTTGAGGCTGACCAAAAGCAACTCCAATTTTATCATCAGGAGTAAATGTATCTTCCCATGTTAAACCTACGAAATAAGCCGTAGTATTAGAGTTGGTAGTAGCATCTGTTTCTGAGGTGTCATAACCTAGAGAGATTGAAGGGGTCGCCTTACCAGCATCTTCAGGTCTCCACCAGCCTCTCAAACCGATGTTTGAACTATTACCACCGTTTGGTCTTAATTTACCAAATGGAGTTGTGTAATATGAGTCAGTCCAGCCGTTATACTTCATGTTAAGAATTACAGAAGC
Organism: Prochlorococcus marinus str. MIT 9515; assembly: GCF_000015665.1. Classification (NCBI taxonomy): domain Bacteria; kingdom Bacillati; phylum Cyanobacteriota; class Cyanophyceae; order Synechococcales; family Prochlorococcaceae; genus Prochlorococcus; species Prochlorococcus marinus. The sequence continues at coordinate 1,068,475 of NC_008817.1, forward strand.
AGAGTAGGTTGGCTGTGTATATCCAATTTGAGTAGCCCAACTAGTAGCAGATTCGTTAGTTCCCCAACCACTGGTAGAATCGCCTTCTTTACTTACAACGTTTGAACTGATTGCAAAACCGTTATCAGCTTTGTAAGCCCAACCAAATCCAGGGTTAGTACTTGCACCGTAAGCTGCTCCGTTACCACCTAGTGTAAATTGCTTAGTTATAGGCTGGTATATGGATGGAGTAGTCGCATGCATATAGTAGTTTTCAATTTTTGGACCAATCCAAACTGTGTGTTTTTCACCAACAGGGAATGTGTACCAAATTTTGTCAACTTTTATAGCGTCGGCATTACCTTTAGATGAAGACAAATATGTTCCATATGTATAAGAAGTTTGCCAACCAGTTGCATTACCAGTTTTCAACCTAACATAAAGATTATCATCACCTGTAAAACTTGTATTGAGGTTACCCTGCCACATGTATGTAGCTAAAGTACCTTCAGTTTCTCCTGTTTCTTCAACATTTAATGCACCAACAGTGAAGATTACTTTACCGTCAAGTGTTGTTGTCTCAGAGAACCCACCATCATGACTATGGTTCTCAACTAATCCTTCACCACCCGCAATCAGTTTTTTTGCTGATGAAACATCATCAAAAGTACTTGAATTTATTTCGAACTCTTCAGAGTAGTTTGAAACATCATTAAAATTAACTTCAGATGCATTAGCAGCTAGAGGTGCTAAAAGACCTAAAGCAGCTGGTGCTACCAGCAAACGCTTAAAAAGCTTCATTAAATTCCTCACACAGAATATTCTTTAATATATTAACAAAGGATCACTAATTAGTTAAGAGTTTGTGGGAAAACTTATATATAGTCACATCAAATTATAAAGGACAAAAAAAGACCTGCCAGGAGGCAGGTCTTTTAATGTGTGTAAGATTTTCTAAATTAAATTAATAAACTTAGAAACTAAATGATGTCTTAACCATTATCCCAGTCTTGTCGTCACTACCAGCAGCTGTCTCCTTGATATAAACCAATGGAGTTATAGACATTCCATCATTTATTTCATAGGAGTAGAAAGCTTCGTACATCAAGAATTCAGGATCATATACATCGCCAATAGATGAACCGATAGTTCCTACAGCAGTACCAAGAGTACCTGGTCCCATCTCATCCCACTGAAGTCCAACAAACCATTGTGTTGTATCCGCAAGACCTTCACCTGTTCCTACTTCATAACCAGCACTTATTGATGGAACAGCACCTGTGTCAGATGGAGTCCAGTAGCCATTCAGTCCCAAGAAGTTTCTGTCATCATCTCCAGAATAATCATCTGTTTTCGCATAGGTTACAGAAGCACCATAGGAATCAGCAGCATATGATAGCTGACCGCCAAATACATCTGAACCTTCTTTAGTTGCAATTCCGGAAGTTGAACTCCCAGCGCCGGTGTAACCAACAGCGACTGTAAATCCATTACCGATGTCATAGCTTGCTCCTGCTGCGGTTCCAGCTCCTTCAGTCATCGCTGAATTACCGTTACCACAATCATCTAGATTGTTAGAAGGTCCTCCATAAACACAAGCTGTGTTGTAAAGGGTACTTCCATCGATATTGTCACCAACAACAACAGTTGTTTTATCACCAAGAGGGAAAGTATAAGAAATACCATCAATATTCAAGGCGTCAGATGTAGAGTTGAGATCAAATTCACTACCACCAGCGTTACCAGCATCGATAGAGACATCAAAAGAATCTTCTCCAGTAAAACTAGTGTTTAAATCGATTTGGAACCCATAATATGCTTGAACAGCTTCAGATGTTGTTGAACCATCCTCAGATCCTATTTCGAAATCAGCTGAGAAAGAGGCTGTTGTTGTTTCAGAGAAAGAACCAGCTTCAAAGTTGTTGAATCGAGCCTCTAAACCATCTACACGGCTATTAGTTACAGCCAATTCATTAGCAGGGTTAAAGTCACTAATACCTTTAACTTCCTTAGTGGAAGTATAACCAGAAACATCGGTTAGATTAATTTCATTTGCTGTAACAGACATTGGGGCTAATAAACCTAATGCCGCAGGAGCTACCAGCAAACTTTTAAAAAGTTTCATAAATTTCCTCACACGAAATTTTAAAGAACATTCAAATGGTACCATAAAAGCTACATAAAAAAGTATAATCAGTTACATTTCTGGCATATAGTGCCACTTCCCGATCTGTATTGTTTTTATTAAGGGAATAATTTCAATTGGGGACTCTAATCAGTTATTTTTTTTTGAAATTTTATAAGAAATCTCTTTAGTTTTATATTTTTTTTCTTTTTTGCTTCCAACTGAGTCCACATACCAACCTGTAGCTAATCTAGTATCAATTTCTTCATAGCTTTCATGTAAATTAAGCTTTTTAAGTGATTTTTTTTTATAGTCCATGAATTAATTAGTTTCAATAAGAAATATAGCATTCTGATAAAAATATGTCCTGAAACAAAAAATGATAGTAATACCAATTTTTTTATATGTAAAACAAATATCGTGAGAAATTTGAATTCTTTAGAAAAACGAAAAAAATATAGGATTACTCCTCAACTTTATAAAAAATTAGTTAGTTTTTATGGACAATATTTATTCACCTGAGGAGCACAAGGTAAAATGACTCAAATCAGTCTTTTAGTAAATTCTTTACCAAGAGAATTAGCAGAATTTTCTTTCTTTTTAATAATAGGATTTACGGCTGGATCCATGGGATTAATTTAATCCACTAGTTCCATTATTTAGAGGGATTAAAATCTTTGGATACACTGAATTAAAAATTAATTTCGTAACCAATCCATTAATATTTCTCCTAATAAACATTTAAAAATACATTGAATACCTCTACAAATTAGGCATGGTATTCTCAATAATTCATAAATTTATGAAAAGTTATATTTTGAAATTGCTATAGCTTTCAAAGCATATGGTGAAAAAATAAATTCAATTTTCAAAAAGTTATCGATGATTCAACAGGAAACTTCAATTTAAATCTTCCTTTCAACTTCATCAATTCAACGACAACTAATAATCCTAAAACTTCTTTACCATTACTCTCAAGTAATTTAGAAACACAACTCACCGTTCCACCAGTAGCCAATAAATCATCAACAATCGCATATGAGTTATATTTCTGAAGGCATTTTTTTTGTATTGAAAGTGAATTCTCACCATATTCTAAACTGTATTTTTTTTTTGAAAGTTCTCCTGGGAGCTTACCAGGCTTTCTTGCTACGATCATTGGTTTTGAGGCTTCCAGGGATATTGCAGAACCAAAAATAAAACCCCTAGCATCTATAGAAATTATTGCCTCAGCATTTCTAATGATTTGACTAGATGACATCTTTAAAATAAGTTCTTTAAATATCTTTGGTTCTTGAATAATTCCTAAAACATCTTTGAATTCAATTCCTTTTCTAGGAAAATCATTATATGTTTCAATCAACTCTATAAGCTTATTCTCCATTTCTCAATTTCGATTTAAATAGGTTCTATTAAATTTAATTTTATTTTAATTTTAACTAGTTTAAGTTATTTACACTAAATCTTTTTAAAAGTAGATGAAATTAAGTCCCGAGCAAAAACTACTAAAGGGAAAAGATCAAATTACAAATAAATGGTGAGAAAGTTTTGCAAAAAGTGACTTTATGAGAAACCTCATTATTAATTCAAAATTAATAATCAGAAATCATTGAAAAGACAAGAGGAAGAAGCATCTATTTTTTATCAATTATTTGTTAACTTATCCTTTTGTATATCTCGGCTAAAGACTAATACTTTATAAGCAAGTAGTGAAGCAGCTTGGTAGGCCCAGCTCGTTCGGAGGATCCTTTTTCACAATCGAGAATGTTTGAAAGAAATGATTTTCTTACTTTTCTAACCAATTATATATAGAGAGCAATAGAGATTAAACTCCAATATTGTTAGCGATAAAAATCATTTTCTAAATACAAAAGTGATTTATTATAAAAAAAATAGCACTTTGCTCTTTTATAGATGACTGTTATGAATTAAGATCTTATTAGCGGGGCGTGGCGCAGCTTGGTAGCGCGGGTGCTTTGGGAGCACTAGGTCGCAGGTTCGAATCCTGTCGCCCCGACTCAATCAAAACCAAGTTATACTAGCGAGTTACCCAGACTCGCTTTTTTATTGGAAATATTTGTTCACGCCTAAAGTGGACAGATAGTGGACAAATTACTATCCAAATATATGCATAAAAAATCTTATATTCTAAAATTTATGATTCTAAATTTTAAAAATACTAATAATATCTATATATAAGAACCTGAATGGTTATTCTAAAAGATATTTTATTGAGCAAAAAATTCTTCCCATTTATAAAGCGCGGTCAATCTAAGAATTTAATTTCTATATTATTAATTTCTATTTTTTCTGGTTATGGTTTTCAAAAGACGATAGCTGCAAACAATGAAACTAACATCACCGTTGGTCTAACATGCGGAATAATAGGTTGGAATAATGGAAAATGGGAGGAGCTTTCTTTAAATAGTGGACACTTAGATGCTCCTTGGTATACAGGTGAAAAAGGAGGGAATAGTTGGACAGAAAATGAAAATAATAAAGCTTCAAGGATATGGTCTGATAAATATTTTGAACAAAATTCCATCAATTGGATAAGATTTGCATATTTTTCAGATGAAGTTACCCAACCCACAAGAACGATGGTTCGTCATCATAGATGGAAAAATTCTACTTCTAGTCAATTTACTTGGACTGATGATAATAGAGTTCAAAATTGGGCACAGTATATAGGTAACTGCTCAACTGAGAATGGTATACCTGATGTTGGCATTCCAAATGAAGATATTGAGTTGTTGGCAAAAAATATAGTCTTAGAAGTATCAAATATTAGAGAAAACAACTATAAAATGGCACTAAACTTTTTACCGAAAAGTTTATTTGCAACAGGAGGGAAAGCTATTCAGGCTTATCAAAACGACCTCGTAACTGCAGTTAAAAAGAAATCAAAAAATAATAAAAAAGAAAAAGTTTCAATATGGACGTCAATATTTAGTGGAAATAACTCACCTTTTGATTTCAATACTAATAATTTTGGAGAATATGGGAATTGGAAAAGTGATCACAATGGTTTTCTTATTGGTCTAACTAATGAAGTTGGTTCAAATAAATTTATTTCTATATTTGGGAATAATGGTTCTGTTAAAGTCGATTTTCTTGATCAAGGAGGAGGAACATATAAACCTAAAGGGAATGGTTTTGGAATTGTTATTGGTAATGAATCAGAAAAAAATTATTCGCATTTTCTTTTTAGTAATACTAGCTTTAGTGGGAAACACAATCGCGGACTTATCCCGGTAGGTGACTTTGCTGGTGGATCTGCGAGCGGGAATAAGAGCATAACTTCTTATGTTTTTGATCTAACCATTGGCAAGAAAAAAGAGGTAAATGGATTTCTCATTAATCCTGAAATAAGTGGCACCTGGAATCAAAATGTAGATCATGAATGGAAAGAGTCAGGAGGTGATCCATTTAATCTTCAGTACAGCGAATACAAAGATAATTTTCTTCTCACAGAAATCTCAATTGCCATATCAAAAAAGGCTAAAGTTTATGAGAAATTCATATTAACTCCAACAATTAAAGCTGGATGGATTGTTGATTGGGATTTAAATAATAAGCCAGCAACAATTACTAATCTCAAAAATAACCAAACAATAACTATTAAACCTGATGAACAAAACCAGCAAGGAATATTAATAGAGAGTTCTATAAAACTAGGTTCAACGAAAGAAAGTGAGTCCAAGCTTGAGGCTGAAGTTTCATATGGAATAAAACTTTGGGAATCAAACCAAAAGTTTTCTGATTGGAGCGCCGCAATAGGATTGTCTTATTATTTCGATTAATAATAGATAATCAATTTAGTGGACAAATAGTGGACAAATAGTGGACAAATGTTGCTTGAATTGTAATGACAAAATACGCATAACTAAGAAATAAATTAGTCATAGCCTGAAAACCTAGTGCTGCACTAGAGCTGTTAAGTGCTTTGGGAGCACTAGGTCGCAGGTTCGAATCCTGTCGCCCCGACTCTTAAAAACCAAGTCATATAGAGAGTTTTCCCAAGCTCTCTTTTTTATTGTCTGCAATCTCAAATGAGAAAAGGGATCTGTAGGGGGATCTAAAAAGTTTAAACTTTCTGAAAAAGTGCTTAATTTACAGCAGTGGTGCAAGTAGTAAGCGTTGCATTTTAACTTTTTAACTTCTCTACTAATTTTTTACCAATACCTTTTATGTTCAATAGTTCTTCTTGTGGTGCATTTTTTACAGCTTCTATTGAAAGATAACCAGCATCCCAAAGTAATCCAGCAGTTTTACCACCAACACCATCTAGTTCACATAAAAGATCAGTAAAGAATGAGTCTGGGAATCCATGTTCAGTAACTAGTATTTTATAGATTTTTTTATAGCCAGTTGAACTTTGCGACATTACATCATTAATCTGATATAGCTTTTCTTCAATAGTTAAATCGGACTCCACAATAGTTCTAAAATCAATTAAATAATTTATCCAATCCTTATACATTTGGGATTCTGTTTTTAGGTTTCCAACTATTGTTGGTACTCCTACAGCAGACTCACCCCAACCACCATCTAGAGCAAATTCAGACGTTTGAATCCAATGACCATATCTTCTAAAAGGAGTTCCATCATCTGAATATCCAGTAGGTTCACCAAATAATTCTGGTTCAGTTGCACTTTTTAGTACTTCTTCGTGTTTCTCAAGATGAATTTTAGGTGTTGTTAATTGCAAAGTAGCAAAATATTCCCAAGTTAATAATCCAGTTTTCTCTTCTTCATCTGCTTCTTCCAGCATTTTTACCATATTAGGACTAAAGTTATGTTCTCTAAATTCTTTTTCATCAACCCAACCACGTTTCTTCCATTCGGGTTTAATCTTAGGTTTTAAATCTTTTAGAAAGTCAAACAAACCCATAAAAAGATGACATTTATATTTTCTACTTTAGAGCTACTGTCAATAAGATATTTGGTTTTAAATAAAATGTTATTTGGGCTTTAGTTTCCCCCATATGTATAAAAATTAAGTAGGAGATTTATTGTTTTTTCTTACTTTAATTATTCCTTCATTACTTTCTTGCAAAAAATTGATTAGTTATTATCTATAGACTTAAATGTTCTAATGTTTGAATCGATTTCATTTGTAGTATTAAATTCAGGATTTTGTCCGGACAATTCAGCAATACGTTTTGCTTGAGGTAATAACCTCTTTTCATAAGATCCTTGCGCATCGTTATAGGATTTATTCAATTTAGAAATATTTGAACCTATAGCAGAAAACTTTTCTACAAAGTTTATAAACCTCTTATGAAGTTCCGTAGACATTTGCTGAATCTCATTTATATTTTTTGTCATCTCAGCTCTTTGTATAGTCATAGAAAATCCTTTCAGTATTGCTAGGAGACTTGTAGGAAAAGTAAGAATTATATTTTTCTCAAATGCATATTCTAAAAGATAAGGATCTCGCTCTAAAGCCATGGATAATGCCCCCTCGACTGGAATATACAAAACAACTCCATCAACTACTTCACCAATTTCACTTAATTGATTTGCATAATCCTTTTTAGCTAGTTGATCAATATGGCTACGCACTTTTCTAAGATGGTCTGTTACCGCCTTTTCTTGAAGATTTTGATCAGTTTCTTTTATAGCATCTAAATAACTTTCTATAGGTGCCTTTGAGTCAACTATTAGTCTTCTTGATCCAGGGATAGTAATTACACAATCGGGTCTTAATCTACCCTTCTCTTCAGTTTCAATACTAACTTGCTCGTCAAAATCACAATAATTAATAAGTCCTACAAATTCTAAAATTCTTTTTAAATTAACTTCTCCCCATCTGCCCTTAACGTTGGGTGATCTTAGTGCACTTGTTAGTTGCATTGCAGCACCCTTAACATCATCACTTTTTTTGTCTAAATTAATTGTTGTTTGGTTTAACGCACTCAATTTTTCTATCGAATCCTTTGATAATAATTCCACTTGCTTTCTAAGAATTTCAACTTGTTTTGTAAATGGCTCTGTAACTGTTTCTTTAGTCCTTTTTAATAGATCTTCTTTTGATCCTTTAAGCATTTCGGCACTTAGTGCACGAAATTGTGTAACAAGATTAGCTTTAGCTTGCTCAAGAAATTTAGTTTGAGTTTCTTGGGATTTTAACTGTTCTTTTATTTCAGCAAGTCTATTATTGAGTTTCTCTTTTTCATTTCGAAGAATTTCTTTATCACTTATAGTAATTTTATGAAGCTCTTCTAATTTCTCTTTTTCAGATTCGATGCGTGATGATTCTTCAAATAGTGATTTATTTTGTTCCTTCAATTCTCCAATTTCAATACCAAGAGTTTCCTTTTGGTTTCTGAGATATTCAAAATCTTTTTTAAATTCTCTTTGATTATTCTCCAGCTTTATCTTTTCCTCTGAGACAACCTTTAATTCTGTTTCTTTTATTGCAGCTTTCTCACTTGACTCTAATAAATTCTGTTGATAAATTTTTACTTCTTTTCTTTGATTATTAAGTTCTAATAAAGTTTCTTCAAGGTTCTTTTCAACCTTTAATAGATTTTCTTCTAGAAAGCTTTCTTTACTTCCATCATTAGTCCTTGATTTTTTTGAATAAGAGCGACTAATTATAAAACCCACAATAATTCCAGATAAAACACCTGTGATGAAAAGAAGGACATTATCCAATAGATTCCTTTGCAGTTAAATTAATATTAATAAAATCTTTTAAATCAAACATCAATAAAAAAATTATTTACTATCACATCAAAAGCTCTTTTATTTACGACCCAATTAACCTTTAGCACTAGGTCGTTGAGGGGGATCTGTAGGGGGATCTAGAATGTATAAAGAAGTTAAATCAAGTTTAAACATCATGCAAAAGTGAGACTCAAACATATACCTGTATCTAAAATTATTCTTTACTACAACTGAAGCCTTACGATTTTCTCAAAATAACGTACTGGTGCTTTGGGAGCTCTAGGTCGCAGGTTCGAATCCTGTCGCCCCGATCAGTTATAGCAATAAGTCTCAGCTTATAATAAATTACACCCAAAAAAGGTTGCACCCAAAATGCACCCAAAAGTTATTTTCTCAAAATAATTGACATAACTTTAGGAGATAGTCAGGTATTTGGTTCTACCCGACTTATGGTGTAACTATCAAGAGTTTTTCTGTAACCCTTTTTTTATTACTTGGCTTACTAGTTCTAAATTACCTTCCTATTCTTCCAATAGCCTCAATTGATTTTTTTAAAATTTCTCCTTTCAAGGGAACGAAACCCAAGGCAGGAGCTTTATCTTGGTATTCATCGCTGAGTAATATATAGAATGTATCTTGAATTGCCTTAGTATTCCTGCCATTACCTTTTTCATAAGCAAGTATCCAAGTTAAGGTTGCTATTGGATAAGCTCCTTTAGCAGCAGGATTTGGATTTTTACCTGCCAAATTTTCATCTAGATTTATTCCATTTAAAGCTATTGCGCCTGATTCAGTATTGGGGGTAACGAATTCACCAGAAAGATTTTGAAGTGCAGCAGCCTTAACATTACCTTTAATGTATGACTGGTTTACATAACCAATTGCACCTGGAGTATTTTGAATAACACCTGCAACACCAGAATTTCCTTTTGCTCCAACTCCCGAAGGCCATTTAACAGATTTACCAGTACCTAAATTCCAGGTTTTAGAGAAAGCCTCCATAGAATTTGTAAAAGCTTTAGTCGTGCCTGATCCATCAGAACGATGTGTCCAAGTTAACTTACCTGATTTACAACCTAATTCTTTCCAGTTTTTAACCATACCCAATGCAACTTGTACTGCTTGCTCTTGAGTAAGTTTCAAATCACAATCATAGTTATATCCAAAAGCAATAGTTCCACCAACCATAGGTATTTGAACAAGTCCTCTTTTAACTTTCTCTATATCAGAATCTTTCATAGGGTCATCTGATGCACCAAAATTTACAGTTTCGTCTATGAAAGCTTTTCTTCCAGATCCAGAACCTAATGCTTGATAATTAACTCTAGGGCCTCCAGATTTAGCTAAGTCAAAAAACCACCTGGTATAAATTTTCGAAGGGAATGATGCACCAGCTCCACTCAATCTTTTTGAAGCCATCGCAGATGGAGAAAGTATTAATGAAATTGCAGAAGATAAAATGAGAGTTTTTTTAAAAATACTCATTAGCCACTTAGATTAAAGACAATTTATTTATAGCATCAAACAAAAGACGAAATTCAAAGATTAAGAAATGGAGCAAATTATTTTGATACAAGCAATAATTCTTGATATGTAGTCTTATTGATAGTTTTAAACGCTTATTACTTGCATAAAAAAGAGGGTTTTATCCCTCTATGTTAGATCGACTGTCAATCAATGATATTTTACAGCTCCTAAAGCACTAGGTCGTTGGTTAGCGATTATTTAGCGATTAATTGTATATCTAAGGATAATTTTGTATAACTTTGGCCTATTTTTAAGACTCGTAATTTTGTAGATATAGCAACTAACAAGCTATAGCCTGACTTGTTTATTTAACCTACTGTCTCAAATTGGAGGGCGGGTGCTTTGGGAGCATTAGGTCGTACGTTCAAATCGTATCGCCCCGATTAGCTGTAGCAATAAGTCTCAGCTAATACATATTTCACGCAAATTATTGCTTCACGCAAAACTCACGCAAAAGTTAGTAAATATGTGAATATTACGTCAAATATAAATTAGGAAACATCATTTCAGATGCGAATGCTAATGAAAAAGAAACAATTGCAAGCAGTATAAATAAAACGATAATTCCATAGATAGAGTCAAAGACTTTAATAGTTTTGGTAGAGGTCATTACAAAGGTAATAATTGATTTTGAGATGAAATACTTTCAATAACCATTAAGAGATCCATTTCATTGAGATTAGATAATCGTTCTTAAATTAGATATCATTACTATTTTCTTTCTAATAATTTTAAAAGATTAATGTATGAGGAGAAAGACTTAAATTTAAATTAATTTAAAGATTTAAATATAAATACTCAAGTATATCTACCTATATGATATGAATAAATAAAATAGGTAAATAACTGCGGCAGAACAATTTCACAGGGCATTTTAAGATTACAATAAAAATTATATATTTTTTTATTAGATATTAATTACTTAATATATGTAATATTTAATATCATTACATAATACTAAAAATTATATTTCTATTCAGGAAATTAGGAAATCTAAGGTATAGTTTCTCCACCTTAATTAAGGAGGTTTAGTTATGAAAAAAAGAGTCATAGTATTAGATACCAACGTTCTTTTACATGATCCGGAATCTCCACTTCATTTCACTAAAGATGATGTTGTTATTCCAATTCAAGTAGTTGAAGAGGTCGATAGGTTTAAGCGTGATCCAAGTGAAAAAGGCAGGAATGCCCGAAGAGTTTCTAGATTATTGGATAGCTTTAGAGAGAGAGGGAATTTATCTTCTGGTGTGAGAATAAATAATAAAGATGCAGGTCAAATAAAAGTTGCTTTCTGTAGAAAAGAAACTACTGATAGGTTACCCTCTGAGTTAAATGACAATAGTGGAGATAACAAGATTTTAGCGGTTGCTCTTGAACACAAAACTAATAAGGTATTGGCAAATTCTCCAGATGTAATTCTCATCTCTAAAGATACAAATTTAAGGATAAAGGCGGATGCAATTGGATTAAAAGCGGAAGACTACAGTAGCAATAAAATTTCTTTAGATAATTTAAATAGAGGATTTAGAGAGGTTATTTCTGATCAAAATGAAATTAATAAAATTCAAAAAGAAGGATTCATCTTTTTAAAAGATATTAAATTCAATTTAAAGCCAAGCTTATATTCTAATGAAGGTGTAATTCTCAGGGATAATCTTAAAGAAAATCATACATATTTATGCAGATATGACCCTATAGAAAAGAAATTGATTTCTTTGAATTGGTTAAGAAGATCTAATTTAGGAAAAATAAAACCAAAAAATTTAGAACAAAGTTTTGCCTTGGATTTGCTCCTTGATCCAGATATTCAGTTGGTTACTCTTATAGGAAAAGCAGGTACAGGAAAAACTTTATTGGCATTAGCTGTGGGATTAAATTTAGTTGCAGATGAAAATATGTATGAAAGATTATTAGTCTCAAGACCTCCAATTTCTTTGGGGAAAGAATTAGGATTTCTTCCAGGCAGTTTAGATGAAAAATTAGCTCCATGGATGAAACCTATTATTGATAACTTGGATTATTTAACAGGCTCAAAATTTAATAAAAAAGGTGAAAAAGTTGCACCTAAAGAGAGAGATAATAATGCAAGAAATTCATGGGAAGATCTCAAAGGGATGGGACTTTTAGAGGTTGAAGCAATCAATTATATTCGCGGAAGGTCAATTTCACATCAATTTATTCTTATTGATGAGGCTCAAAATTTAACGCCTTTAGAAGTTAAGACGATCGTTACTAGGGCTGGTGAAGGTACAAAAATTGTATTCACTGGGGATCCAAATCAAATAGATCATCCTTATTTAGACTCTGATAGTAATGGTCTTACATGGTTGGCTAAAAAACTTCAGGGTCAGAAAATAGTTGGCCATATTACCCTGTCACAAGGCGAAAGAAGTGATTTAGCTGAATTGGCCGCAAATATCTTGTGATTAAAAACTTAAAACATTAAAAAAATGGAGGAATTTTATGAAAAAAAATTTAAATTGTGATTTTGCAAAAGAACGAAGTAATGAGGCTCAAGTCGTCGCTAGTAATTTAGAAGCAATTTTAAAATCTAACTCTTATAAACTTGCGCATGAAGATTTGGAATTACTAAATACTGATGAAATGCGAGGCGTTCGAATGCTTCTTGAAATAACGAAGCCTGATCAAGCGATTGAAAAGGAAAATATAATTTCTACGGTTATTATTTTTGGTGGCGTTCATATATCAGAAGAAATCACTTCAAAGAGAAGATTGGACGAGACTTCAAAACTTCTTGAAAAAGATCCAAAATCTACTTTGTTAATGCAAAAAGTAAAAAGATATAAGAATCTATATTCAATGTCTCACTATTATTCTTCAGCTAGGGAATTATCTAAGTTAATATCAATTGAAACAAAATTAGAACGTCCTCATGCTCATGTGATAGTAACTGGGGGTGGACCTGGGATTATGGAAGCTGCTAATAGAGGGGCTTTTGATGCGGGTTGTAAATCTATTGGATTAAATATTAGTTTACCTAATGAACAGCATCCAAATTCATTTATTACTCCGGGATTATGTTTTAAGTTTAACTATTTTGCTATGAGGAAATTTCATTTTGTTATGAGATCTGAGGCCGCAGTTTTTTTCCCCGGTGGATTCGGAACTTTAGATGAATTATTTGAATTATTAACTTTGAGGCAAACTGGGATGAAGAAAAATATACCAATTATTTTATTTGGAAGAGATTATTGGAACAAAGTAATTAATTTTGAATATCTATGCGATATGGGTTTAATAGAGGAAAAGCATTTATCAATTTTTAAATATGCTGACAGTGCTCATGAGGCTTGGGCTTTGATAAAGAAGTTTAACAATAGTGATTGATTTTTAAGACATCATAATCTTTTAGCCCACGCAAAACTCACGCAAATCACAACTATTTAGTCCGAATTAGGCCACACTTATTTCTCTGAAAGTACTGATAGCAAGACAAGTCTCAGTTATAGCTTCAATCTTGCGGGTACTTTGGGAACACTAGGTCGCAGGTTCGAATCCTGTCGCCCCGACTCAATCAAAACCAATTCATAGGAAGCCATTCCAATGTTGCCTTTTTTCTTTCTCATTTGTCTTAAAAACTTAAATAGCTATTATTTGTATAACCTTGTAGGCTTTGTCCAGTTAATCGCTAACCACCACTACCACTTTGGCTCAGTAACCTGCCATCCTGAGGTGATTAATTGTTGGTACTCTTTACGAGCATCTTCAATTTTAATTTCCTTTCTAGTCTTCATAAAAGGTGGTGATTCACCATTAGAACCAACAACAATTCCACTATCAACAAACATATACTCAAAAAACTTATCCTTATTATTTCTATTTTTTGTAAAACGTCTTACCTCAGTCCAGTTAGGACATATTAACCATGCCTCTTCTGTTAGTTTCCTAGAGTCCTTATCCATTTACTATCATTTCCGTACTTTAGGTTTCTCCTCACAACCTAGTGGTGGGAGTAGTAAGTGTTTCATTTCTTTGAAGGAATATTATTTTTAACCTTTTCCTTTTCTTTTTTTTCTAATTGATGTTCTGGAGGACAATAATAATCATTGCATTCATCTAAACAATTCCCACTATTTCCATGACTTAACATTGGTGCTATTGGTAAAGCGAGGGCTGCTAGTAGTGGGAGTAGTAAGCGTCTCATTTATTTAATCCCATTATTATGAGGTTTGTTTTCTTTGTACTTGCCCATCGTTTCTTAGTTAGCTCTTGATATTCAGGACTATTGTAAGCATCTATCGCAGCTTGCTTTGAGGGGAATGAAATGACGACTGATAGTTCTCCACCTCTACCTTCAACAATTTGAGGCTCAGAATCTTTCATAACTAAAGATCCTCCTACTGACTTAAGCCAAGGTTTAAATTCTTGAACATATTCTTTGAAAGCTACTGGTTTTTTAACTGTGGTAATTAACAGCCAAAAGCCTGAAGCATTGACAGAAGTAGGCAAAGAAAGGGCAAGTAATAAAGGTATTAATATTTTACGCATTTAAAAAAGAGGGTTTTATCCCTCTATGTTAGATCGACTGTCAATCAATTAGTAATTAATTAATTTTTTATTTTCATCTCTTTTATTTATTCTTAACCCAATAAACAGCATCCATATAACTGCAAAGACAATTGGTAGGAAAACGATAGCAAGTTTCATCATTTTTTAAAAGTGTTATTTGATGAAAATAATAACCTTTAAATAAAAAACTAATGATAGGTACTTTATCTAAAAAATCCGATTTTGTTCTACTATGTGCCTTCTTAGCTAGGTAGTTGGTGAGTAGGAGGTGCGTGAAACTTCCTCTTCTTTCTTTTTAATCTCTTATACCCAACAAAAGAAACCAATATCAATAATAAAATAGTTATGGAGTTAATCATTTTTTAAAAAAACTTATATATATATATATATATACAAACTTATTTCTAATAAATATCAAATATTTTTACTTTATCTGATTTTATTAAAAAGAAAAAATAAACATTAAAAATGATGTGAATACTAGTTCAAATATCCCAGTAAAGACCAGCAATGAAAATCCCATAAATTACGAGTGAAGATGTAAGGAAATCAGCCTTGCCGCTGCTTGTTTCTGGGCTTTTTCTTATTGATTACATATAGCCTGCCCCTCCTTTTTACTATTTGATCATCTTGATCGATTTTTTTGATAGAGGATCTTACTTTCATAATTTAAAAACTGACATTTAGATCAATTATATATATTATAGAAATGATTATCATTTCTATTTGTCAAACTTAATGAATTTATGAACTTAAAATTTTCCTGGTATGTTTCAAACCAGCTCCAAGATTGGATTGTAAGTAAAAAACCTTTTTATCCAAATTTAGAAGAATGCATTAATTGGGTAAAAGATAAATTGAAAAGAGAGGGTTCAAGCTATGAGCTAACAAAAGAAGATCTTGAAGATATTGAAATGGCTTACGAATTTCAAACAAGTGATATAAATCAGAGATTAATCAATTAATATTTGGTTAATTATCAATTTTTGAATTTTAGCTTAGAGGTAAGTAAATACGAAAAATTCAATAATACTGAAAATAATACTGCTGAATATTCTAAAAGAGCTGAAAAGAGACTAGAAAATATGAAGACTCATGCTCGAATGCTGGGTAAATTCTTCTTGGTTTAATGACCCTAAATATGGCGAAGAATATAGAAATATCTTAAATGAGCAAGAAAATAATACTTTTATTGATTGACAGTTAATCGCTTGGGGATTTACTTCCTTTTTTTTCTGAGTGAAAAAACTTTCTGGGTATTTTAATTTAAATAGGTTCTTTTGATACAGGTATCAGTTAATTTGATTTAGAAACTTTCTACTCCTTTCATTACTAGCATTTGAAAAGAAAGCTTGAGGAGAGGACATTTCTACAATCTTTCCTGAATCAATAAATAAAACTTGATCACTTACTTCTTTAGCAAATTTAATTTCATGTGTTACTACAATCATAGTCATACCTTGATCAGCAAGCCTTCTCATTGCATCAAGCACTTCATTAATACGCTCAGGGTCTAAAGCACTAGTAGGTTCATCAAATAATAATAATTCAGGTTTTAATGCTAAAGATCTTGCAATAGCAACTCTTTGTTGCTCTCCACCACTAAGTTGACCAGGATACTTATTTGCATGAGATTCTATTCCCATTTGACAAAGTAGATTCATCCCATATTCTTCTGCTTCTTTTTTATTACGTTTTTGAACCTGGATCGGAGCAAGTGTTATGTTTTCTAAAATTGATAAATGAGGAAACAAATTAAATTGCTGGAAAACCATCCCAACTCTACGTCTAATTTTTTGAATTTTTCTTTCGTCAGAATCTGCCCTAATTTTTATCCCTAAAACATTTAATTCACCTTTATCAAAAGTCTCAAGACCATTAATAGTTCTAATAAGTGTACTTTTCCCTGATCCCGATGGCCCCATAATCACAAGAACTTTACCTTGATCTAAGGTAAATGAAACTTTATTAAGAGCAAGAGTACCTTTAGCATAAGATTTAGTGAGATTTTTAGCACTTAGTATTGGCTTCATAAGTATAAAATTAAAATCCTTTGTTAATTGTCATTCTCTGCTCGAGCTTTTTTGAAACAAATGCCATAACTGTGCAAAATAACCAGTATACGGAAGCTAACCAAATATATACTTCAATATATTGTCCTATGAATTCTGGATTGGCAAGAATACTTCTACTTACCCCAAGTAATTCCATTAAACCTAGGATAGACATTAAAGATGTATTTTGAAAAAGCCCAATTAACTGGTTTGTAATAGCTGGCAATGCAACTCTTAAGGCTTGAGGAATAAGAATAAATATATTGACTTGATATTTGTTCAAGCCAAGACTTTTAGCAGCTTCTATTTGATTATTAGGTATTGATTGTAATCCCCCGCGAATATCTTCAGCTATATATGCTGAAACAAATAAAGTAAATGCTATTATTGCCCTCCAGACACGTTCTATTTCTAGACCGACAGGTAGAAATAAAGGTATTAACAATTGTCCAAAAAAAAGTACGGCGATAAGAGGAACAGCTCTCATTACATCAATATAAAAAGAACTTAGTTTTTGAATTAAAAACATTGAACTTCTTCTGCAAAGAGCTAATACAATTCCAATTGGCAAAGAAAAAAGAATACTACAAGAAGTTATAAGAATTGTTAGTGTTAACCCACCCCAATGACGAGTCATTACAGGAACTAAACCCAAACCACCATTTAGCAAGTAAATCCCTAAAGGTACTGTTCCCATCCATCCAAAAATTAAATTTTTACGGAGCCAATTCCATTTTGGGCCATAAACAGTAATAAAGGTAATAGATAAAAGACTTAAGAACCAAAGAGTAGGCCTCCATTGCTCATTAATTGGAAAGCTCCCAAATGCATATAAATTAAGATTTGATGTTACAACTTTCCAATTTGATTTAAAAAAAATCCAAGTTGAAATTTTTAAAGTCAATAAAATTGAAAACACAAAAAATATAAAATTGAAAAAATTATATTTTGGTTTTGATTTTAAAAATTTTTTAAGTTTTTTAAATGAATGTGTATTTAAATTATTCATTAATAATTTATATCCTTTTTTTCATTATTGATTTATCAATAATTTCCATTACTTTTGTTATTAATAAATTAAGGATTAAAAAACTGAAAAGTAAAATTATAAAGCACTCTAAAGCTCTTCCCGTTTGGTTTATTATCGTATCATTTATCGCATAAATATCTGAATATCCTACGGCTATAGCGAGCGTACTATTTTTTGCAAGATTTAAATATTGACTTGTAAGTCCTGGAATAAAGGCTGGTAATGCTTGAGGTATTATTATTTTAATAAATCCTTGTTTCTCAGAAATACCTAAACTTCGAAATGCTTCCCATTGACCTAAAGGGACAGACTGAATTCCCCCTCTAATTACTTCCGCAATAAACGCACTTGAAAATATACTTAAACCAAACAATAATGCTGAAAACTCTGAAGAGAAATTAAGTCCAAATAACTCTATCCCTCTATTTGAAATATTCACTATATTTCTTACATTCAAAAAAGAATTATTTCTAATACTCAAAAATCCAACAAAATACCAACACATAAGTTGGATTAATAGTGGTGTCTGTCTAATAACTGTAATATATCCAGCTGTAAAAATTCTAAAAAATGAATTTTTACCTACTCTCAAAAAACCTATTAATGTTCCAAGACAAGTCGCTAAAATAAGAGATGAAATAATAACTTTCAAGCTATTCATCCATCCAATAAAAATGGCCCATGCATAATTATCTGAAGGACTGTAGGGCAAGGAATGTTCTGCTAAAGAAAAGCTTGCTGGCTTTATTAACCAATCAAACTTGAATCCTATGTCCGTTCTTTTAAGGTTAATCATTAAATTATTAATTAATATCCCTAAAAAACCAAGAACGGCAAACATCAAAACAAACTGAAGAACTATTTTTTTATTTTTACTCATTCTTCAACATATGTTGAAATTAATTAAATGGTGGAGAGATATGCAAACCACCTTTACTATAAATTTTATTTAATCCTCTTGGAATAGGCACATCACTGTCTTTCCCAAGATTTCTATCATAAATCTCACCATAATTTCCTGTAGCTTTTATAACATTTACTACGAAGTCATTTCTTAATCCAATTTTTTCTCCTAATCCTCCATCAATTCCAAGGAATCTTCTTAATGATTTTAATTGTGGATTATTTTTTGCGAGCTGAACCTTATCATCAATATTTAATTGGGTTATCCCTTGCTCTTCAGCTGCAATCAAAGCAAAAATGGTCCATCTCATAGCATCTGCAAGTTTCTGTTCAGACCCATTTGATGCTGGAGCTAAAGGCTCCTTACTTAAAACATTATCAAGAATGATATGATCTTTTGCATTCTTAAAACCTGATCTAGCTGCTGCTAATTGAGATCGATCAGAGGTCATCGCTTCGCATCGACCTTGTAGATATCCTGCGACTACCTGATTAAGATCTTGATATTTAATTGGGACATAAGGAAGCGAGAGACTTTCAAAAGTATCATTAATATTTTGCTCTGTGGTTGTTCCTGAGCCTACACATATAGACTTATTTGCAAGTTCTTGAATACTGTCAATACCACTATTTTTTTTAACCATTAATCCCTGTCCATCATGAAAAACTACAGGAGCGAAAGTCAGCCCATTCCCCTCAAAAGAATCTCGACTAAGAGTGAAAGTAGTGTTCCTTGACAACAAATCAATATCTCCTGTTTTAATAGCTAAAAATCTTTCAGCAGCGGTCAGAGGTCTAAACTGAATTTTTTCTGAATCTCCTATTATTGCTGAAGCAAAGGCTTTACATATATCTACATCTAATCCTTTATATTTACCATCTCTTTCAATAAAGCTAAAACCTGGAATTTTTCCACTGACCCCGCAAATCAATTCATCTCTTTTTTGAATTAGGGAAAGCCTAGAAATATTTTCTTGTTGATTGCTGGCGCAACCAGTTAAAAGTAAACCAAAAGCGGCAATTCCAAAGAACAATCTATTTATCATATTTTTTTAATAAATTAATTTTAAATTTTTCTTAATTTTAATGTGCATGTCAATTAATAAAAATATTTTAGATATTTTTCCCTACTGTCATAGAAGTAGTAAAAGAGTAAATAATTTATTCTTTTTTTTCTCTAAGGCGGGCGATCTCCCTGTGATTAAATGTATAACTATGCGATAGTTTGCTACATATGAAATAATCCTTGACACTCAAACAAATCCCTTTTATACCAACTAATAAGCTAAAGCCTCACTTGTTTATTTAGACTACTGTCGCAATTTGCGTAACGGGTGCTTGGAGAGACTAGAACGCAGGTTCGAATCCTTTCACACCGATTGACTTCTCAGGAAACAAGAAATAAGACCTAGCGATTTGATGGAGATTATCTTCTATACCTTGTCATACTTTGCCAACTTAATCGTTTTTTTTACTCTCTATAGTATTAATTTAATCATCGGCTTCAGCATAAATATCAAACGTATTTGCCTTTCCAAGGGAATATTCTAGGCTTTGCCTTAATCACATTTCTTGTGATTTTCTAGTTAAATAAAGTTATTTATTTTTTAGTGGTGCTATTTCTTCCCTAAACCAATTCATTTCGGTCTAATTTTATTTTCAGCCTTTTTATCAAGCAGCAGTGACATTACTTAATCTTTAAGATGAAGTGATGGATATAGAACAAAAACTAATAAAATTACTTTTTGATAAACCAAATTCAAAAGATATTTTATTATTAGCCACAAAACTTGAAAGCAAATCAAATTTTCTTCTTAGCAAAGATATTGAAAAATTAGAGGGAATATGGGAATTAAGGTGGAGCAGCTCTAATGCTCCATTTTTAAATTATTCTCCATTAGTAGATAATCTACAAATCTTGGATCCTTTAAAGTCAAGTGCCATGAACTTGCTTAAACCAAGAGGTATTAATGCAATTGTTGGGACTGGGATCATAGCAAAGTTAAAAGCAATCAATGAAATTAGAGTTGGAGTGCAATTTACTCATGCCGGATTAATAGGTCCCCAAATAGGATTCAATAAAGTAAAAGCATTAGCAGAAATAAAAAAAGAGCAAAAAGGATGGCTAGATATCACCTATTTAAGTGAGGAGCTAAGAATATGCAGAGGAGATAAAGGGACATTATTTGTATTAAAGAAAAGAAGCGATGAAATATTATTCAAAAGATTCCAAGGATTTATTGATAAGATTTCGAGTGAAAAAGAACGAACTTAGCTACTAATAAAAAAAAGACATTTAGAACAAAATAAAATATATGAATGAAGAACATTGGCTAATAAATTCAAGCAGGTCAAGAGTAAAAAGATTCATGAGAAATAGACAGAACAAAGATAAATTCTTTGAATATATGTTTATTGATTCTGGAAAAATTGTAGGCATATTAGGACAACAACCACCAGTTATAACAACAAGAGAAGAACTAAAAATTGATGAAGCCAGAGAAGAATGGAAAAAGTTTATTTCTCAAGGATGGAGAAAAACTAAAGTAGTTTGGTAAATCAAATATTCACACTCATTAGAAGTGAATATCTTGATTGACAGTCGATCTAACATAGAGTGATAAAACCCTCTTTTTTTTAATTGATAAAAGATTTATAGTTGAAAAGATAATGACTCTTTTTATTTATTGAATTGGTTAAACAATGGAATTACTTCATCAAATATTTCCCCCGTGGCATATATATTTAGATGTTTTTCTGCTTGGTTTTGGTTTATATCTTTACCTAAGAATTACTAATAAAATAAATACAAAATAAACACCTATATTAATTTTTAAGTTTAATTTTCCCATCAATTTCAAAAAATCAAATATTCAACAACATCAATATTTGGGTCATTATGTCCATAAGCGACCTCTTTTCTCATAGCGCTTTATTCCTCTATTCCAGCCACCGTTTCTAAGTTTCCAACTCAAATTTCAAGCGGCGCAATTAGTAAGCTTTTCATTTATTTAGAGAGTATTTGGTCGAGGTATTTGGCATACAAGACATTATTCATTTGTTGACTCATAGGGAGATAGGTCAACAACATTAAAATTTCTTTCTCATCATTTTTAGTAATTACATATTGAGAATCTTGTTTCTTAATCCATAACTTACATTGTGCAAATGAGGGATAATTTGGCTCATTATCAATAATCCAATCAGCTAATCCACTAAATAATTTTTTTTTAACTTCTTTATTCAAAAAAATAATCAATTTCATTACAATACTAAAAATTAACCTCTAACCTTGCGAGTTAATCTTCATTAGAAATATACATAATTAATATACGTATCATTTTTTTGAGGTCATTTTGAAGGTCAAATATGCAAAACCACCAAGTAATAATAAACTAGCGACTATATAAGGAATTGCTATTCCATAAGTATAAGTCACTTAATCTTTCTTTTTATTTTTCTTTTTTTTAGTTCCTTCTATATATGGAACAAGTAAGTCGAGTAACCACCTTTTAAATATGTCTATTGGGTTCTTCATTTTTTTATCTAATAAAGTAAATAATCCCACCAACAAATGTGCTTCCTACAAGGATCAAGACCATAACAACTGCAATTAATTTTGGTAAGCTTCCAATCATTTAACTGATTAAAGAAACAAGAAGAGTCATTATCTTTTCTAAAATAAATTTTTTATCCATTAAAAAAAAAGGGTTTTGTTCTTCTATATTAGAGCGAATGTCAATTATCAACAAAAAAAGATTGACTTCCAACTGGAAAGAAATCAACCTTAATGACTTAGTTATGTGTAGTAGGCACTGGTCTAAAGCTAATCAATTTAACGCACCTAAATCATTGATCTACGCTATTAATAACGCACCTAAATCATTGATCTACGTTATTTAATTGGTTGGCTTTTTTAACCAGTAACAAAAAAATAGTATGGATATTTTGTTTTGTATATGGGTAGTTATGCTGGTTTATCTAACTGAAACATGGGAACTCAATAATTACTGATAATTTTCCACCTTTCCCTTCAACAGTTTGACCATCTAGATCCTTTGCAAATAACGAAACACCTACTGACTAGATACAAGGTTGAAATGCTTCAACATATTCATCAAACGCTGTATTTTTAACTATGATGGTTACGAGCCAAAATCCTTTAGACATTAAATAAAAAATAAATTCTTAGTACTTTAATTGGAAATATCGATGTGAGTAGTAAGCGTTTCATTTTTTCTTATTTAATACCTAAATATCTCTCACAGTAGTAGTTGGCTAACTCGCGATTATCATAATTTTTTATTTCCTTTAAATTAAGCTTCTTTATCGCTTCATCGCCTGTGATTTGATAGCTTGAATTTAGTTTCGCGCAGGTATCTTTTACTTCTGATTCTTTATCAAAAGGAGTTCTGAGATAAAAAGTAAAAATAAATAGGAACAAACCAAAAGTTATTAATTTCCTATGATTTCTCCACCATTCATAGGAGTTTAAGTTTAAAACTTTTTTAAATTCTTTCTTAGCCATAAAAAAGAGAGGGTTTACATCTATATTAAATCGACTGTCAAAAAATGGATCTTATATTTCGAAATTTATTTGCCACACATTTAAAATGAAATCAAATACTATAATTCGATGATTTATAAATAAATTTTGAAAAAATTCCTAATAATAAATAAAAGATTTCTACTAAAAAACAAAGGTAAATGTTAATAATGAAGAATAAACCTCATTCACTGAGAGCTTTAAAACAATTATTAATTATGGCGGAGGAGGCTTAATTGGTGTTTTTATTATTCGTGGTGTCATGGAAATTCTTTCCAATTAGGTTCTTTTTATCTATTTATACGAGGTTCATTTAAAAGTACACTAATTCTCTAGCTTTAACCTTCAAAAGTGCTTTACAAGTTAACTAATCGCCACTAAATCAAGTTTTATATGGTTATTTATTCATATACATCGGTTTTTACGATTCGGTTTTGACGTGTAAACCGAAGTTCGGTGTATTTGCCCTATATAATCATTCGGTTTTTAACCTTACAAATATCGCTTATTAACATGAAAATAGATATGTACTAATTCAGAGGAAAAAATGTATTCAATGTTTGATCTATTCTTTGATACTCCAGCATATAGACCAGTATATGTAATCTCTGATAGTGAGATGAAGGAGTTACAAAGAACACAAACTCAAGATGAACTTGAGGAAATTAGTCATCAAAAGAAAAGACTTGAAGAAGCATACAAATCTCAAGTCAAACATCTAGATGAAAGAGCAAAAGAGTTAAAAGCTGAACTAAAAGCTATTGAACCCGCCAAGAAAAAAGTTTAGATTTTGATTTTTTATGTGAAAGAGGGTTTACCCCTCTTTTTTTTTGTTCCTAAACCCCACTATTAATCTAATAACAATAAAAGGACAATATAGAAGTAGATACATGAGCCGTTATGAAACTCATTACTCCTTTCAATATCCTTAATCGAAACTTCAATGAAATGGATTTAATTAAAGATGTAATGAAAAAAAGAAAAATTGGCCACTGAAAAATCGAATGAAGATTATAGAAAAATGTATAAAAATCTCAATTTGCTGATTAGTTCTTAATAAAAAATTTTCAGGCACTTTGGGAGCACTAGTTCACAGGTTAGAATCCTGTCGCCCCGACACTGAAAAACAAATTCATACTAGAGTTATACAAACTATCTAAGTTTAGATTGACTTTCCAAAAACCAATCAATTAGCTGACCTATTTAACACTGGGTACTTTGTCTTTTTTATTTAGGGGGTAGGAATAAATGATGTAATTGTTAAAATAACATTGCAGATTGCAAAAAAAGCTCCCTTATTTTACTTGCAGAGGAAATTAAATAAGATATGAAGAAAGATTTGGATACAAAAATAAGGATACAACTCATAAGATTTTTATCTAAATAAATTATAAATTTCTAAAGTTTATTTTTCTACAATTTCTTCAAAAAAAAAGATCTACTTTACTTGATAAACTTTAGATCGCCCATTACATTTTCTCACTGCCCAAGGGATAGTGGTATCTATACTCTCTTGTTCTATACAAATGTTTTGATAATTTGCCCAATTCTTCAATGAGATTAGATTGAAAGCAATAATACTGAAAATCAGTATTAGTAATATTAAACAAATGCTTATAAAATATTTAAAAAATTTTTCATCAAAAATATTCATTTTTTATTAAATTTTAATCTTGTTTGCATTTTGAGATTAACAAATAAATTTTAATGACACATTAAAAAAGGAAATTTTAAATTATTAACTTGTTTATCTCAAATTAAAACGTATTAATTAATTAAGAAAACAATTTCTTTTTTCAAAATGCCTTCTTTATTAACACTTTTTTTTTATATTCTTGCTGGAGCAGGTTTAGGAACTTTAATGATCTTCACAGGCATTCCCGCTGCTTCTTTATTGGGAGCTATCATTGGAGCTGGAGTTTTAAGTGCAAGTGGTCTAATTGATGTTGCAGTTTGGCCATTAGGTACTAAAACAGCACTGGGGATAGGAATAGGAACTGTAATAGGCACTGGTATTAACCAAGAAACTTTAAGCGAATTACAAAACTTGTGGAAGCCAGCATTGATAATTACATTTTCCTTATTAATAACTGGACTTTTAATAGCATTTCTAATAAGTAAATTTCTAGGAATTGATACTGCCATTGCAATATTAGGTTCGGCTCCAGGAGGGACAATTGGGATGAGCTTAGTTGGATCTGAGTATGGAGTAGGCGCTTCAGTTGCTGCTTTACACGCGGTCAGATTAATAACCGTTTTATTACTAATTCCTGCTCTTTTAAATTTACTTGGTTTAAAAGATGGTATTAATACTCCTTAATTAAATTGACTATATTATTTTCTAATTATCAATGGCATAATATAAGAGAGCTTTTAGAAAGAGAACAAGAATACGATTAACAGTAACTATTTTTCCTTTTTAAGATATAGAAAATTTCTAATAAAATGATTAAATTTAAAGATGGTTTTTCAAGCGAAAGTTATTATCCAGATAGTAATTATAATCTTGAAAAGAACAATACTTCTATAGAGACTCCAGTTTCAGAAAATCAAATATCCAATATGGGTGAATTTTTTGAATGGCCAAATACCTATTGGTTTATTGCAGAAAGAACAAATGGTAGGTTAGCAATGATTGGCTTTATGGCTGTAATTATTAACTACACCTTATTTGGATGGATAGCATATCCAATCCTTTAAATAAATATGGAATTTTTTAAGGAGCTTTGGCATAATCAACCAATTACAGTTCTTGGTGTAGGTGCAACAATAGTACTATTGGTGATGATTTATATCAGATTACTCAATATATATAAGTAATTATTGATAGTCGAAGGTACTTTAGAGAGGATAATGACCCTATTTTTTTCATGTCCATTAATACATTTCTTTTGCTGTTATTAGTTATTGCAAATTACACAAACTTATTTTTAAATATAAAAAATAGAAGAAGATGAAATGCTTACTACTTGCACCTATTTATTAAATGAATAAATCACCGCTTGAATAGCTATAGTAATTGCTCTCTTTGTCATTGGTTGATGTCTTATTGCATATTTTAATGTACAGAGGAAACCACATATAGACCAAAGTAGAATTAGCACAATAAAAAAGAGGGGTTTATCCCTCTCAGTTTAGATCGAATCCAAATCAGTTTTATTTATTCTTCCGGGGTCAAAGTAGGTACACCTTCTACTGAAGCCACAGCAACCCACATAACTGCTGAAGAATCACCATTATTAGCCATTGTGTGAGCGGGAGTATTTGCTGAGAGAACAAATGAATCTCCTTCCTTAAAGGTTTTACTAATCCCTTTCTTTTCAGCAAGCGTTAATTCACCGCTTTCAATATGACCTAGTAAAGGAGCTGGATGAGAATGTATTGGTATAGTTGCTCCATTTTCAACTTCTACTCTAATCAAACGCATTTCAGCTTTTCCTTTTGGATACTTAAAATTATCACCATCAATATTTTTTGAAGAGGTGAAAATTTCTTGAACATCAACAGGAGATTCTGCAGCGATAGTAATATTTGGGTTAATAAGCATTAATGCAAAAACTAATGCTATGAATAAATTCTTGATCATGAATTTGAATTTATAGAAAATTATTTAGACTTATGTTATTTATTTTTTAAATATCTGTCAGTATTTGATTTAACTATTTAATTTTTTGTTAGTTGACTGTTAAACAATACAAATATAAGATCGATCTTGAAAGACATTATTTAATCGACTTATTTAATAAGAGAAACTAGGTCGTCCAATCGAGAGCTGAGGCTATATATTTTAAAGGCATTTATCTGTACGATATTGAGACTCAAACTCGTTCCAGCTAATTATATAAACCCTACTCATTTTGTGAAAATATTGACTAATCTCAGATTAACAAAAGAGTTCTTTAGGAGAAATAGATCGCAGGTTCAAATCCTATCGACCCGAATCTTAGAATCCAATTTTTAGAAAGGTTTCCCAGCCTATCTTTTTTTATTGGTTACATTTTAGAATAATCCTAATGAGAGAAATTTTGCTATGCCTTGCAATACTTTTCTGTCTGAAGTCGCTTACTACAGAAAAACTCTTAAATAAGTAATAAACAAACAATCGTTCCAATACTAAAAATTAAACTCCAACCCTGAGAATTAATTTTCATTTATTTTTTACTTAATCTCTTCCATGGATACTACGGAAATTACCAAAAAATTCGAACTGCTCTCTATTTATACCCAGATTCTGTATAAGCTTTGAAGTTGTAAAAAGCCCCATTCTAAAAGTTGATTTACTTGAAAGAGTAAATTGATTGTTTTTTGAATTTGCCATAAATCAGATAAAACATAATTACATATATAGTAATTATTTTGCTTTTAAATATCTATAAACTTGAAGGATTACCCTCTTAACATTCTAATTAATTTCTAATTTTCCTCATAAAACTATTCGTTTAATTAATTCCTATTTGAATTACTGAAATCAACTTTTTCAAATTGATTAAAAGTAAAAAATCTTTTCATAAATAAGCTTTTAGCCTTAATCAACTATCTAGGAAATGATAAATATTTTTTGTTAAGCAAAAATTAATCAAATATTTCAAGAAAATAAAATTTCATTAATAATGAAAAAAAGGAACTTCTTCAACTTGTCGTGGAGCATAATCACAAATACCAAATTGCATACATTCAATTTGATCATCAGTTAATTTCCTA
The DNA here is from genome assembly GCF_000015665.1 of Prochlorococcus marinus str. MIT 9515. Lineage (NCBI taxonomy): Bacteria > Bacillati > Cyanobacteriota > Cyanophyceae > Synechococcales > Prochlorococcaceae > Prochlorococcus > Prochlorococcus marinus. The sequence continues at coordinate 1,096,545 of NC_008817.1, forward strand.
TCAATTGAGAAGATCTCAAGCAAACTACCAATAAATTTTTGAATTTTATGTTTAATGGGATTCCCGCAAGTCATAATTAACCTCCTATGATCTAACAGTTTTATAGTATTAGTGATAGGAAAAAATCAAGAGTGGTAATACCTAAAATAAAAATCCTCAATATAATAGGGTTTAAATATTTCACTATATTCATAATCAGTATTTTTGCTCTATAAAATTCTAATCATCACCTCTAAGTTAAACCCAATGATTGAGGTTTAACTTCATGAGTAAGTACAAGACGAAATACTTTAAAAAAACAAAAAAAATCAATCACACCATTTGGTTAGATAAATTAATAAATCAACTTGAAACAAAAAGAAGGGAGTTTGATCATGAATACATTTAGAGACAAACACTTCAAAAATGGATTGAACCCTAAGAATTCTTTTTATTATTGTCTTCGTAGTTGCGAACTCAAAAGCACTTATGAAAATTCTATAGAGGAATGTGTGGAAAATTGTGAACTTAAACTATTACCAAAGAATCTCGATTGCTAAAAATTAAAAGCTTTTGTCTGTGATTATTCTTTGGAATATTAAATACTAAAATAAATACTTCAAAATTAACTAATCTTGTTTTTTATTTTAGATTGACTGTCAAAAACTAATTGCCACTTAATTCTTATCTACCACTTCTCCTCCATGCTCTCTCGCTATTACATCTAAACACCTAAGAATATCTTTATCTTTTAAAAGATCTGTTTGCTTCAAATAACTAAGAAGAGTTCTTATTTGATCAATTGTGTTTTCCTGTAATTCTTGCATAATTAAAAATTTATTGCCATCTGCCAGTAAGGATAGCAACCAACAGATTTTTCTCTAATTAATTGTAATTTTCTGGAATTTAGTTTAACTACTATTCCATCTGTTGGATATTGAGTAAATAGTTTTTTTTCAGCCCATTGTTTTCTATACATTTCAACTTGAGTTAAATACTTTAAACTCTTATATTCTGGAATTGTAAAACCCAACTTCTTCAAATACACCAAAGAATCATGTTCATTTAATCTGCCATTAATTATCTGAAAGCCACAAAAGCTGAGATGATCGTTTTTACTGGCTTCATTCCGAAGATAACCACCTGCCTTTCTTTGAGAATAAGTTGGCCTTTCATTTTCCAATGGGGCAAAGAGCTCTCCTCTCACTTGGATTAAACCTTTAACTTTTATCTCATTTGGAACATCAAGAATCTCTTTTATTTTGTTAGTAACATCATCACCTTTTCTTGAAATTGCTTTTATTAATTGGCCATCAATATATTGAATACCGATTGCGCAACCATCAATTTTAGGTTCAATAATTAATCTTGTATTTGGCAATAATCCTTCTAAAAATTCTGAAATTTTATCTTTTGGCAATGATGGTAAAGGTAATATTGATTTTTTATGAAAGTAATTAGCTTTTGGATTTACTCGATATAAATTAGCTTCTAATTGATCGAATTGGACATCACTAATTAAAGGAGTTCCCATTCTATAATTATGGTCATACCATTCAATTCTTTCTTCTAAATAAATTGTCATATATTTCTTAGCACTTTAAAAAAGAATCTAATTACCTCTTATTTTAGATCGACTGTCAATTAATTATTTCCTCTTAAAGATGAACTTAATATAAGGAATTATCAAATTAAATTTATGCTTAAATATTCCAGTTCTCATTAAATTACACATGTATTATTCAGAAACTAAAGTGATAATGGGTGGGCTAGCCCATATTCCTATCTTGATTTTCATAGTAAATTTTATTAAAGGTAAGTTTATAGCCATAGCAGAGAAAGTAAAAATAGTTGAAAGTAAAAAAGAGGCAATAAAAATAAAAGAGAGCGAAGTCAAAGCGGAACATCCATAAAGGGTAGAAAAAGTTAAAAATAAAGAGGAATTTATCCCTCAAAATTCCCGATCCACCAGAGAAAAAACTTTTTATGGGAAGGTTTATCAGCCTGTCTTTTTTATTTCTTTCTATTAAGGGGGATAATATAGCATAGATTATTCAACACCTTCGATACCTTACTTTCAAATACCGCTCTATATGAGTAAGAGAAAACATGAAATAAAAACAAATATTACTCACATTTAAGAAATGAAAATCAACCTGAAATCTCCCTAAACGAGTAAAAAATCTAAAACAATATTTGGTATTCGTTTAATAGATACAGGAATTATGGTTATTTCAAAAAAGCTTGTAAGATATTCAAAAGGATAATGCATTTAAGGGTACAAAAATTGAACTTTAAAAATAAATAAAAAAATATCCTTTATATTTTAAACGTAATTTATACCCATGCTCACATTATTCGTGAGCATTGAATTTATTTTACGTTCAAAGAATTAACTTAAAAATGGTATAAATTTGGCTTGATTAGAAATCAGATCTATTTTAATCTTCTATGAAATAATAATTAAAAAATGTTTGCAGCAAATCAAACTAAAAAAACAGAAATAGAACTTCAAAAGAATATAAAAATTATAGATCCTTTAACAATATGGCTTATTAGGATTGCATGTTTATTGATAATTATTGTTTTTAGTGGTCTTTTAATAGGTCTTCCCATTGCAATATCAATTGGGCAGTCTTTAATTAATAACACCTTTTTAAACGCTAAAGAAATCTTGAGAAATCTTTTTGAAACATCACTAGCGTGATTTATGTGAAGACTAGAAATTGATAAAGCTACAGCAGCTAGTGTTAGTTTGATTAGTAAAATAATATAATCGGATGAAGAATTTGATTAATAACTATCTAAATACAGAATTTCTATAAGAGCATAAAAAATTTACAAACTACTAAACATTTTTTAAAAATCGTTATTTTTATCTTTGTCTTCCTTTTTTGCAATTCTTTTTAAAATTAATTATGAAAATTTATCTTCAGAAAGTCTTTTTTTAATCTTTACCCTTCCTACTTTTTAATAATTTAATTCAAATTGATTTTAATTTATTTTAACAAGACTAGGTTTTGCAAGTAAAGCTAAAAAGGATTTAAAGTCTCTACATAAAAAGAGCAAATTGGTAGCTAGAGTTTTGATAATACAAAAAATATATTTAAAAATAACTCTTAAATATATTAGTTTTTTTCCATCCTTCTTCTAATAATTTCTTATATTCTTTTCTCGCATCTTCAATACTTTCCACTCTGCTACCTTTGATTACTGGTTTACTTGCACTTTTATAAACACAACCATAACTAATCTCCATTGCATCAATACTTTGAGAGGGTTTAGAAACATCTTCAAATGGTTTGAATACTTTTATTCGATTTCTATTCTTATTTATCAAACAAAAAATCTCCATTAATCACCTTTGAGTCTTAATTCCGGGAAGCAATTAGCAATAATTATCAACTGATATACCTCCTCACTATCATAATTTTTATTTGGAACTCCACTTCCTACTTCTATTCCTTTAGCTTTCATCTTCTTTAAAATAAGATCTTGTCTTTCTTGGCTAGACATTGACTTATATTTTTTTATTCTTTCTTTTTTATCCAAAATTAAGAAAATTATCATTATTGTCTCAATAATATAAAGCAAGCTCCATTCTTGTGAGTAATCTTAATTAAATAAATTTTTTAATATAAAATAATATTTTTAATAAAATATCTATAAATCATGAAGGATTTCTTTCCTATTATTCCATATCTAAACTAAATGTCTTGCCTAAATTTAAGAAAGGATAAAAATTAATTAGAAGAACCAACTCCAAAGAATGAATTAGCAATAAATAACAAACTAAATGCAGTTAGAAATATTAATCCTATCCAACAAATACTTTTTAAGAAGAAACCGAATCTATGCTTAGTAGGGACTAAATCACTGTTGATAGTATCCATTGCCATCCATGCAAAAATTGGAGCAGTCAAAAAACTTCCTGTCATTGCTCCGAAAACAAAATCTTTAACCCCTATTCCACCCGACCTTGCAATTAATAATGCAAGCAATGAGGCAAATATATGCAAAACCATCCAGTTGCGAAAACGAGTTTTCTCAGATGATGATTCCATATGTCCCTTATCAGTACCTTTCAATAAACCTTGTATTGAAGAAATGCTCCTTGGATAGGCATCTAGACAAGTTAATGTTGTACTAAACATGGCTGCAAATGAAGCGGGAATAATTATCCACTTAGACCAATCTCCAATAGAGTTTGTATATAAACGAATTAATTTTTGAGCAAAGAAAACACCGCTACCTGAAAGCATTTCATCTCCAGTTCCATACATTGTTATCGCGCCGAGAGTTACAAAGAAAATTGCTGTAACAACGGTTATTAAGTAACCAAGATTAAAATCAAATTCTGATTCTTTAACATTTGGTTTATAATTTGAATCCTTAGATCTTGAGAACATCCATAAGGAGGGCCACACACACAGTTCCACAGGACATGGCATCCATCCCATCAAGGGTATTAAAAAACTCAAATTTGATAATTTCCATGGACTTATCTTTGGTTCAATCCAACTAACTGAGAGTGATTCATTAAATGAGCCTTTTGATAAAAGGGATATGACAGCAAATAAAGTTAGAAAGGTTAATAAAGCCACAAGAAATTTAGAAATCCTATCAAGGGCTCTATATTCCCCAAATAATAGAATCAAACCACAAACAATAAGAATTCCAATGGATAAATCCATTGCAGGAAAGTCAGAAAATAAGGGTATAGAAGTTAGAAGAACGCCAGAAACAAAACTTACAGCCGCTATAGTAAAAGTACCTGTTATCAAACTAACAATTACGAATATCGGTAGATAAAGAGAATTTTTCTCTTTAAATCCCTCCAGCAAAGATTTGCCAGTGCTTGAAGTGAAACGTGTACCGACTAGTAAAAAAGGGTACTTTAGTAAATTTGTAATTAAAATTAGTCCAACCAATCCAAAACCAAATCTTGCACCAGCAGTTGTTGATGACAAAAGATGTGATCCTCCTATTGCTGCTCCAGCTAATAAGATTCCCGGCCCAAGACTTTTTTGTATGCCCTGCTTTGTTAAATCCATTTATAATGTCTTTTGATGAGATATTCAAGCCTATCTAATTATCTTCATTCAAATCAGAATACTCAATTTCTTTTGTTTCTAGGTTTGAAGATGGATTTAAGTAATTAATCTTAGATTTATCTATCGCCACTAATAATCCTCCAATTAATGATAGATTTCGAGTAATCGCCATTAATTGAAATGGTACTAAGTGAAAAATAATTGTAGTAGGGACTAAAAAAATAAGAAGCAGCGTACAAGCAAGTTTAGTTTTTTCTGAAAAGATCAAAAGAACTGTACCGCTTATCAAAAGAACTATTGCTCCAATTAACATAACTATTGAAAATGATTCGGGGAATCCTCTGCTAGCTATGTAATTAACTTGACTACCAAAATTTGTAATTTTTCCGGGTATTGCATTTACAAAAATTGCGCTTAGCAATAATTTACCAAGAAAATTTAAAGAATAGAATTTTCTTAAGTCCATAAAAAAAAGTTTCGGTTAATACATAAATAACGTTCTTTCTTTTTATTTTCAAGTTATTTGACTTTTCTAAATAATTAAGAAACTGCCTTAAAATTAAAAATCATCTTGGGACTCTAAGTAATTAATGAAGTAAACTTAAGAATTAATCCTTTATCATTAGAACAATAAATTAACAACTATTATATGAATGCTAAATCAATCTATTAAAGTCATTACTTTTTTCGTGAAGTCAATTAAATTTAAAATAAATAAAAGGTAACTTTTTCAAAATGGCTACCAGAATAAATAAATATTTAAGTGAAGTAGGTTACTGTTCAAGAAGAGTAGCAGATAGATTAATTGAAGAAGGAAAAGTAACCATTAATGGTAAAATTTCAGAAATAGGTACCAAGGTAAAGGAAGATGATCAAGTAGAAGTTGAAGGAATAATAATAGATAAACCAACTAAACAAAAATATATATACTTAGCCTTCAATAAACCTGTAGGAATTGTTTGCACAACCGATAGAAGAGTTGAACCTGACAATATAATAGATTTCATCAATTATTCTACAAGAATTTTCCCCATTGGAAGATTGGATAAGAACAGTGAGGGACTTATTTTTTTAACTAATGATGGTGATATCGTAAATAAAATACTTAGAGCAAGAAATAATCATGAAAAAGAATACATAGTAAGCGTTAATCGCCCGATTAATAGAGACTTTATTCATAACATGAGTAATGGAGTTAAAATATTAGACACCATTACTAAGAATTGTTTCGTAAAACAATTGGGGGTAAAAAAATTTAAAATCATACTCACTCAAGGACTAAACCGTCAGATTAGGCGAATGTGCGAGTCATTGGGCTACAGAGTACAATCTTTAAAACGTATAAGAATTATGAATATTAAGTTAGACATCCCAACTGGAAAATATCGCGAATTTACCAAAGATGAACTCTTAGAATTAAGTGGATTACTTGAAAACTCTTCAAAAACATTTAACTAATTAAAAGTCTCTCTTTGTCGAGAGTTTAAAATTTTTTAATTTCAATTTTCTCCAAAACTATCAAAGAAAAAATTTTTTTTATTCTATCAGTAATAAAAAATCAGACTATCAAAGCTTTTACAAAGAGTTTTGAAAGATTAATTTTAATTTCCACCTTCTCCAAAATTATAGGAAGGCGATGTATCTTGACTTTTAATCTTTACTCCATTAATAACTTTATTAGAAATATTTTTTAATTCGCTACCTGTAAATTTAAATCCTGAATCATTCGCAATTTTGGCAATCTCATCTGCAGTTCCAACGCTCATAACTTGATTAAGAAAATTTTTGTTTTTTTGTATTTCAATTAAAAATTTTTTTATTTGGTCTTCTGACACCAGAAATATAATGTGACTAATATCAATAATAAATTCTTTTCAAAAAATTTTAATAGTCTCAATTAAAAAAAAAAACAAAAGTTTTTAAATAATGTATAAATTTTTTCTTTTCAATGTAAATATCTTATTCTTGTCTCAAAATTTTGGAGAATCAGTTAATTTTAATTGCTCGCACCGCTATGCTTTAATCTGTTAATTATTTATTGATTGGCAAAAAAAATCGTTATTAAAAAGAATCAATTATGGAATCATCTCAAGAGATAATTTTAATCGCTTTAGGATTACTGATTGTAATCTTTGCAGGAACTTTAGCATTAAGACTTGGTATAAGTTTAAAGGATTAAAGGAAATGAACTTCAAATCATTATTTCCCTTAATTGTTGGATTATCATTCTGGATATATGGAAACATACTTTTGGTAATTAAGCTGCAGACAAAAAAAACTAAGATGAAAATTACAGATAAAAAATAAACTAAATTAAAAGGTCTACCCATTCAGGAAAATAATATAATAAGTACTTGAATTTGAAACAAAAGCGACAACATAAGTAAAGAAATTTACGATGACTTTTTCCATTATTACTGTTAGAAAATAATCAAAATATTCTTTAAATAATGTCTTTAGGAATTTATTTGATTCCAATTTTGGTTTTAGGTTCAGTTTATCTTTTCAGATCAATAATGGATCTTATTCAAAAGAAAAAATAAAAATTTATTAACTATGAAAAATTCAAAAAATAAATTAAACTCTCAAAATAAAGAATCAGAAAGAACAAGGGGGGGATCCACCTCTCAAGATTCGCTTGACGAGAATAAATCTTCTGCAAAAGAATATCTAAAGAAAGTTCAGATTAAAGAGCGTTTTCATTTAAATTCACTCATAACAAAAAATATATCGCTTTTTACTAAAAATCCTAATTATAAAATGTTGGCTTGGCTTATTGTTCAGCTAATAATTTTTTCATTATTTATTTTTGCAGTTAATATTTTCAAAAAGAATCTTATACCTTATTTCAATTCATAGATTTTAGGAAAGGGTTCAATTTTATTCTGGAAATTATTATTAAAAAAAAAAAATTGCAAAGTAATATCTTAATTTGTTTTTTCTATTGTCCATCTATAACCACCTTTCCTGTTATTTTCTCGATAACAAATTCCAATTAAATCACCGTTTTTTCTTCTCAAAGAACACTCTATTCCATCTGGAGTTTTGTAAAAACTTGAGGAATTAGGACAAACCTCTTCACCTTCTTGATTCATTTTTTCAATAATTAATGCCCAGACTTCTTTTAAATCATTATCCTTGAAAGTATTGAATTGCATTTTAATTATTTTTATAAACAATATAAAGCTATCAAAAAATCTTTAAATTTAATCTTTACTGATTTCTATATCATTACCTACATTCTTAAATGATTAAATTTACTTTTCCATATTCTTTAATATTTCCTTAAAAGTATTGTTAAGCTCCAACTCTGCGAATTAATTTAAATTTAATTATTCAAAAGATACTGCTTAGTCTACTTTTTCTTAATTTGCTCAATCACAAAAAACCTAAGCAAATTTAGAAGGTATGTCATGATAATTACCTTTTAATCTCTCAGAGAATAAAAAAGCTAAATTAAAACTTATTTTAATAAATTATCATTCTATCTAACTACTACTTTACCGCCATAACCTAAAGCAATTGAATCTAAAAGTTTAAGAACGTCGTCATCTTTAACATGCTCCCATTTCTTCCAATATTTAAGTAAATCATTTAATTTTGCTCTTGTTTCTTGAGTAAATTCTGAAAGTTCCATAACTAATAGTTAATTGCCATACATATTAGTTATGCTTGCTTAAAAATTATTTCGCAATAATTGTAATTTTCTTAAGCTAGTTTTATTATTAAAAGAGGCGAAATTAAAAATATTTCTTATTTATTTTATTAGTAATTATTAAATATAGATAATTACCCATTCCAAGTAAAAATAAATCTAATTAGATTTGGCAAGGCGGAAAAGTTTAAGACAATATTTCCATCTAATTACTAAAAAAGAATTTATCCCTCCAATATATATCGGCTAGTGATTTTAAAAAGAACCAATAAAAGATAATAAATATTATTTTTATTGAGTATAGAGAATCAATACATCATCTATTGGTAATTGAGTATTAATGTTTTTGCCTATATTAGCCCATTCAATTAATTCTTCCTTTGTTAAATTATAAAATCTTTTTGAAAAGCAAGTATTTAACATATCTGGTAATACTCCAAAAATTTCAAAGATATCTTTTTTGCAATAAATATCCTTAAGGTCACAATAATGCCAAGTACTTTGTTCATCTTTAGAAAATCTTTCATAGATAGCTTCTGGGATTATTACTTCTTCTGTCCAATCATTTTCTATATCTTTATTATCCTTTTTAAGATCATCTTCCTCTCTCTTTCGCAGATTTTTTAACCAGTTATTAATTTCAAAGTGATCATCCATAAGTTTTAATCTTTTTTAATAATCTTAAAAGTTAGAGATACCAAATCATCAATTAAAACTAGACTTGGGATCAAAGAATCTATTGAAATATTATTTGCTAAAAAATTGATTTAGCTCTATTAGCTCTTCGTATAGTTTTCTTCAAAATATGATTTTTTATGGAAAGGTCAGATATTGCATAAAGAGTTAAAAAGAATACTGCCTTTGCAAAAATTGAGATTTGCATAATAAAGAGAAACTTATTTATATGGAACCAAATCACGACAGATAAGCAAGTCCTCAACTTATTTAAGTACTACTTAATTAATAATCCAAAAAAAAAAAAGCTTATTAACATTAGCTTAAAAATTTTTTAATCTTAAAAAATTAACCTTGGATTTCATCCGAATTTATTACCGATTATGGGAGCAGATCCTTAATTTTTATCAAAGTAATAATTAATCTTCAAAAATTTAGGGTTATCGGTGATTTGAGGTTAATAAGCCAAAAGTGAATTTACTTATAAATTTGTAAATCTAATAATTTTAATTATAAAAAGATTCCTTTACTCTGTATAAACATATGAAAAGCAGGATTATGAAGATATAGATCATAAGAAGCTTTAGCTAAGAAAATCATTAAACCTGAAACAGCCAGAAAAATTATCTGATCTTTTGAGGCATTATCAAAATTAAATTTTTTTGAAGAAAATGTTTTTGCTTTCATAATTAAATTTAGCTCTAATTATGGTTTAGCAAAAATAATTAAGATGATTTTAAAAATATATATTTTTTTTATATTCTAAAAGAAAAATCTTTGGCTAATTATTTATTACTTCTATATTTTTGTGTATAGATATAAATTATTATTTTATTATTTATTCGAAACTGGTTTTCTCCAAAATCTAATAAGAAATTATATTCCTTTGAAATCTTGAATTAAAATTCCATAATGCCGATTATAATCATCATCTTTATTTTGATCTGAAGAAATTATCTCACCAACTTTTAATCCAAGAATAAGATAGTAAACCCAAATAAAAATATCACCTCCATCTAAATATGGAAACCAACTAAAGATAAGTCCAAGTAATAATCGAACTCCTGCTCATATGATTTCCATTGTTATAAAGTCTCATAGAAAAAGTATTGAATGAAAAAGAAGAGGGGTCTAATTAAGTTATCAAAAGACTGTGATATTTATCTCTCATAAAGTTTAAGATCATTAAAAAAAAATTTATTAATCACAATTTTCTCTAGATAATTTTCAGACTCTATTTTTCTTTGTTTATTTTTATCTTCATTATGTAAATTAAAAACCTTTTATTTTTAGACAAATCTTATTGCTGCAGAATATTCCTGTAATATGCATTTAATTAATTTTAATTTTCATTAAATAAAATATTCTGATAGATAAATAATTATTATGAAGAGGTAAAAATAACTTTTACCTAAATAAATATATATATATATATTCTTGGTATGAAAATTAATACATTAAAAGGTTTCGAAAATTGTTGCTTATCTAAAAATTTATATATAGATTTGAAAAAGAAGCTTTTTATTTAATAAAAAATATCTTTTCAAATATGGTCCATTCAACATTAAATTTTATGGCTTATATCTTGATCAATACTTTTTCTATATTTTCAAGTTTGCTTCCTGCATTGAATGAAAAAAATCTTCCATGGATTGATGTTATTCATCCTATTGTAGTTCATTTTGTAATTGCAATGGCTCTAGGCGCTGTAGTATTTGATTTTGTTGGAATAATATTCAAAAAACCTAATTTATATGAAGTAAGTTTTTTAAATCTAACCGTTGCAACAATTGCTATCTTTATTGCTATTGTGTTTGGTCAAATTGAAGCTGGACTAAGTAATCCATATGGAGTCTCAAGAGATATTTTGAACTATCACAGCACAATAGGATGGTCCTTAGCGGGGGTACTCTCGGTCATTACAGGATGGAGATATGTTTCAAGACAAAGCAATCCTCAAGTCCTGTCAAAAGGTTTTGTTTTTGTAGATTTAATTTTAGCCGCCTTAGTTTGTACTCAAGTGTATTTAGGAGATATGTTGGTTTGGATTTATGGATTACATACAGTTCCAGTTGTTCAAGCTGTTAGAGAAGGATTATTATGATAATTTTTAATAATTATCTTTTTTTTCAAATAGGTGGTTTAAAAAGTATTTACAGCCTTTTCTCTCTTTTAATAAAATCACCAATTAGTGAAATATCAGATAAATTAGGGCCAAATGATTTGCCTTATAAAATTCCATTACATCCAAATCTTGTTCATTTAACTATAGGTTTATTTGCTATTGGAATATTCTTTGATATTGCAGGAGCATTTTATCCTTTTGAGAAAAGAATTCTGAGATTTCTTGCTTTTCCAGTAACAAGAGTGGGATTTCATGATGTTGGTTGGTATAACATTCTTGCGGCTTCCTTTATAACTTTCTTTACAGTTGCAACTGGTTTTTTTGAAATGTTGCTCGCAGTTCCAATACCTGAAGTCAAAAGTATTTTAGGTCAAAGTGCGATTTCTACAATGCTATGGCATGCCATAGGCGGAGTGGCTATTTTATTTGTAATGATTTCGATGACTATATGGAGAGGTTATCAAAGATTTGTTTTTAGGAAGGATTTCGGAAGACAAGTCTCTTGGTCTTATATATTTTTAGGAGCCTTGATTTTAATTTTGATGGGGCTACATGGCAGTTTAGGAGCATGGCTTGCAAGCGATTTTGGAGTTCATATTACGGCTGACCAACTTCTTGTAAGAGGAGAAGATCTTAATCAAATATTCCAATGAATACTAAAATAAGAAGATTAAAGAAAAAGAATTTTTCAAACACTTTTATAATAATTATTGCAGTATTACTAAACTTGCTAGTAAGTCTATTAATGGGTTATTGGTCTTATAGTTGGTTACCAATACAAGCCTCAGAGGCTGCTCATTATGTAGATAATCTATTTGCATTTGAAACCACTATTGGTACTTTTATCTTTCTGGGCTGTACAGGAACAATGGCTTGGATTTTAGTATTCAATAGAGCTCCTAAGTATGACGAAAGCAATGGTGAACCTTTAGAGGGAAATTTAAAACTTGAAATTATATGGACAATAGTTCCTCTTATTTTAGTTTTAGCAATATCAATATATTCAACAGGTGTTAATAATAAACTTGAAAACTTAGGGTCAAAAATAAAATATGATTTCGGCTCAGAGGTACCTTTTGTTGAGGAGAAAAAAGTTTTTGATTATGGACCTATTGACGTGATTTCAAGGCAATGGAATTGGGAGTTTGTTTATCCAAATGGAATACATAGTTCTGAATTACATTTGCCCGTTAATAAGAGATCAAATTTCAGATTAATAACAGAAGATGTAATTCATAGTTTTTATGTCCCAGCATTTAGATTAAAACAAGATATTATTCCTGGAAGTGTAATTACATATTCGCTTACACCTACTAAAGAAGGTGTATATAGATTGAGAGACGCAATGTTTAGTGGTGCCTATTTTTCACAAAATCAAACAAATGTAATCGTAGAGTCTGAAGACATTTTTTTACAATGGATTAATGAGACTGTAAAAAAAGAACCTCAAAATGGATTAAATCCTGCTGGCCGTTTGTACGATAAAAGGCTAAGAAATGGTAATAGAGGTTGGGCGACAGTTAAACCTGCTCCTGATCCAAAAGTTAATGAGGTGGGTTTTGAAGAAAGACCCCATGATAGTTGAAATTTCCTATGACAATTGTTAATTATGATCCAAGATTAGTTAAAACTAAAAATCCCTATCCCAAAGGGCCCAATGATTGGAAAAGGTTTTTTAGTTTTAATACGGATGCAAAAGTAATTGGCATTCAATATATTGTCACAGCTCTTTTTTTCTTATTAATAGGTGGTCTTTTAGGGATGTTGATTAGAGGAGAGTTAATAACACCACCATCAGATCTTTTTGATCCAACCGTTTACAACGGTCTGTACACTATGCACGGAACAATCATGCTTTTTTTGTTCCTATTCCCTATTTTAAGTGGTTTAACAAATTTACTTGTACCTCCCATGATAGGAGCGCCAGATATGGCTTTCCCAAAACTTAATGCCTTAGCATTTTGGCTAGTCCCAGTTTTCTCAATAATACTTCTTTTAAGTTTTTTTGTTCCTGGAGGGCCGGCCTCTTCAGGTTGGTGGTCATATCCCCCTATAAGTATTCAAAATCCTCTTGGAAAAATAATAAATGGGGAAATGTTATGGATAATAGCAATATCTTTATCTGGGATTTCTTCGATCATTGGTGCTGTCAACTTTGTCACAACAATAATAAGAATGCGAGCCCCTGGGATGGGATTTTTCAAGATGCCAATTTTTATTTGGACTGTATTAGCAGCTCAATTATTACAATTACTTGGATTACCTGCCTTAACTGGTGGAGCGATAATGTTATTTTTTGATCTAACATTTGGAACAAGTTTTTTCAGAGTTGAGGGGGGAGGAGACCCTGTTTTGTTTCAGCATTTTTTCTGGTTTTATTCTCATCCTGCCGTCTATGTGATGGTTTTACCTGTATTTGGAATATTTTCTGAACTTTTTCCTGTTTATTCCAGAAAACCTCTTTTTGGATATAAATTTGTTGCTATCGCTTCTTTTGGTATAACTATTCTTTCATTAGTTGTTTGGGTTCATCACATGTTCTATACAGGCACACCAATGTGGATGAGAAATTTATTTATGTTTACTACTATGCTCATTGCTGTGCCTACAGGTGTAAAAGTATTTGCCTGGATAGCTACATTATGGGGCGGAAATATTAGGTTAAGTACACCCATGCTTTTTTGTTTGGGGGGATTATTTAATTTTATTTTTGGAGGAATCACTGGCGTAATGCTTGCAACAGTGCCAGTAGACATTCATGTTGGAAATACATATTTTGTTGTTGCTCATTTTCACTATATTATTTTTAATACCATTGCTTTTGGAATATTTGCAGCTATTTATCACTGGTTCCCAAAATTTACTGGAAAGATGTTTTATGAAGGTTTAGGAAAAATTCATTTTACTCTTACTTTTATAGGAGCGACTTTAAATTGGTTACCGCTTCATTGGGCTGGTTTATTAGGAATGCCGAGAAGAGTTGCCTCTTATGATCCTGAATTTGCAATTTGGAATGTACTAGCAAGTATTGGAGCTTTTATTCTTGGAGTTGCCTCTATTCCTTTTATTTTAAATATGGTTAGTTCATGGGTTAGAGGTAAATCAGCTCCCCCAAATCCTTGGAAAGCTATAGGGCTAGAGTGGCTACTCCCCTCTCCTCCGCCTCACGAAAATTTTGAAGAAGATATTCCAACGGTTTTAAATGAACCTTATTGTTATGGCTTAGATAAACCATTCGTCGAAGATGAGAAATTTTATGTAGAAAAGTCACTCAAAAAACATTAAAAAATGGTTTCAAAAAATCAAACTCTAACCTTAAATCATAAACCAGGCCATATTAAACATGATGGTCATAATATGACTGGATTTATAATATTTTTATGCTCTGAAAGTATTATATTCTTTGCTTTTTTCGTAGGTTACAGCGTCCTTAAAATTAGTGCACCTGTTTGGTACCCCTCAGGTATAAATGGTATCGATGTAAAGATGCCACTAATTAATACGGTAATTTTAGTCTCTTCAAGTTTTGTGATTTACTTTGCAGAAAAATATCTACATAAGAAAAATCTGTGGGGGTTCAGAATCGTTTGGTTCATCACAATGATAATGGGAAGTTACTTTGTTTATGGTCAATATGTAGAGTGGTCTGAACTCACTTTCAGCTTACAGAGCGGAGCTTTTGGGGGGATGTTTTATTTACTTACCGGTTTTCATGGTCTCCACGTTATAACAGGGATCTTACTAATGGGGCTTATGTTGTATAGATCATTTCTTCCAAACAATTATAAAGGTGGAGAAATGGGGGTTGAATCAGTAAGTCTTTTTTGGCATTTTGTTGATGTGATTTGGCTCCTTTTATTTGGTCTTATTTATTTGTGGCAATAAATTTAGTATTATTATTTCTAAATGAAAATTATCAAATTTTCAAAACATGATAATAGATGATCATCACTATGACTTCATAATAATTGGAAGCGGTGCTGGTGGAGCCACTTTAGCCCGTCAATTATCAAGAAAGGGGAAATGGGTCCTAGTTCTAGAGAGGGGAGGTCAGCTTCCTTTAGAAGAACAGAATATTATAGGCACGGATTTATTTAGAAAAACAAGATATCACCCTGAGGGGGAAAATTGGCTTGGTCCTGATGGGGATCCTTTTGCTCCTCAAACTGTATATGCGCTTGGAGGGAACACTAAAATCTGGGGTGCAGTTTTAGAAAGGATGCGAACTGAAGATTTTGAAGATCTTTCTTTACAAGAGGGAACTTCTCCATCATGGCCCATATCATATGAGGAACTCGAACCATTTTATAGAAAAGCAGAAGAAATTTATAATGTAAAAGGGAGGCAAGGTATTGATAAAACAGAGCCTAATAGATCGAGTGGTTATGATAATCCCCCAAAATCTATAGACCCTTTATTCAAAGAGATACAAAATATTTTGATAGAAGAGGGATTTAATCCCTATTATCTACCAATTAGCTGGCCTGAAAGTTCTCAAGATATTGATTTTGATAACTGTGCAATGTTTCAAAAAGGAGATGCCCAACTTTATGGAATTTATAATTCAAATCAAGATTTCCTGAGAATTAAAACCAACGCTAAAGTTTTAAAACTAGATGTAAACTCTTCTGGGAAATCTGTCAAAGGTGTTGAGGCAGAGATAGATGGGGATAAATGGCTTTTCTCCTCAGATATTGTTATTCTCTCAGCTGGAGCAATTAATACTCCTATAATTTTATTAAATTCAAAATCTTCATCACATCCAAATGGTTTAGCTAATAGTTCAAAAATGGTTGGCAAAAATTTGATGAATATTCAAATGACTTGTATTCTTCAAAGAGCTAATAATCTCACCAGTGGATATTTTTCAAAAACCTTAGGATTAAATGATTTTTACTTTGGGGATAAAAACGTTAATTTCCCATTAGGTCACATACAAACTGGAGGAGGAGTACTTAGGGATGCTTTTTTTGCGGAATCTCCGCCAGTTCTATCTTTAATTACAAAATTAATACCCGACTTTGGATTAAAGAATTTAGCAAAAAGGTCAATATCATGGTGGGCAATGACGGAAGTCTTACCAGATCCTGAAAACGCAGTAACCATTCAAAATAATAAGGTAAAAATTAATTACATACATAACAATCTTGAGGCACACGATCGATTAGTTTATAGATGGCTTGACACTTTAAAAGTTATTGAGAATAACCCCCTTTCTATATCAATAACCAGAACGCCGGCACACCCAAGAGGATTAGCTCCGCTAAGCATAGTTGGTTATTCCTGCGGGACTTGCAAGATGGGAAATGACCCGAAAACCTCAGTAGTTAATAAAAACGGGAAGTGTCATGACCTTGATAATCTTTATATTTCAGATGCGAGTATATTTCCAAGCTGCCCAAGTATTGGGCATGGTTTAACAGTTATTGCTATGTCCCTCAAATTAGGAGATTATCTTACTTATGGAAATCTTTATAAACCATTAATATGCAGACCTTAAGAATCTAATTAAGACTAATATTATCCGTAAATTATTAACTTATGATTTAAAAACTTTTCCTATATTTAAAATCAATAAATCATATGAAATAAATTTCGAATTAATTATAAAAGCTATAAATTTTAGATCGAACCAGCCAATATCAACAAAAAACCCAAAATGACAGAAATTCCCATCATAATTATCATCTTATAGAACCAATTTGGAATCTTATCATTATAAAGATTCCAATGCTCACTTTTTGTGTCCATTATTTTTTCCATCCTCATATGATTTTCTAGGATTTCAAAAATATCTTGGTAAGGCTTTAATGCTGTATAAATAAAATATTTCATAAGCATAAAGGCAAGAACTTCTATAATATTAACTAAGTATTTATACTCGTGAGACTTTTATGCTTTTCATCAAACTGATTTCTAAATTTTATTGTTAAGTATCAAATACTTACAGGAAGGTTTAAAACTAAAATTCTTTTGATAAACAAGTATTCTTTGGATACAGTTATGTATTTCTTTAAGCAGGAACCTGAATTCCAGGTTTAATTTTTGACCACCGACCAATCTCCTCATAAAAACTAGAACAAGATCTAACATCCCATTCAATTGAGACATTCCCATTTTTTTCTTCAACTAGGCTTACATGTATTAATGGATTTTTAGCATTAACATCTGGATAAGAAGTTAGATGTTCAACTTTATGATTTTTTTCTACATCATGATATGTCTTACACCTATCGACCCATTTACAATTAATACAAATACACATTTTAAAAAAAGAAAATTAATTTAATTTTTAAAGTTGCCAAATTTTTTATTTAAAAATGCCGATTCAGTTTGGAATTTTAGTTTTTCCAAATAATTTTGTTGAAATTTATTATTACCTGAACATTGCATCCCAAAAAGTAGATTGATATCTATCTCATTGAATAAATTGTTATTTATTTCCTTATTTATTCTTTCTTTCATTAGAGATGATTTTTATTATGAACTATAAACATGACAACATTTCTCGATAATAAACAGAGTAAAAATACTTACATGTAAAAAACAATATTAATTCGTGTAAATTCTGTTTAATTAGATAAATCATTCAACATATTTGACTTATTCATTTGATATTTTTAAACAATTATTTTTAGATTTTTCTTGAGTAAAATTTTATCAATTGTAAAAAACCTTTATAACTTTTCTCTAAAAATATTACGATGATCTAGAGAGTTTTCTAAAGAATGTTTAAAAATTTATATAGTACTAATCAAAAAGCATAAGTAACAAGAATAATCTGAAATTTCCTGGTAGATTTAGCGATTCATCATAAAGATTGCGAAACCAGCAAAACTAAATAATTTAGCAACTATAAAAAATGGAACTAATTTTTGAACTTTTAATCCAAAAGGTAGAATTTTGTTGATGCCTTCCATAGCTTTTTATTATTTGTTTTAGACCCTAACAAATCTTCCATAAATATTTTGTTAATAGTATAAATAAGCTACTTGAATTAGTGACCTTAATCACTCAATTTTTTTTTAAAAGGATTTATTCTTGATATTTATAATATGATTAACTATTTACGATCTCTCCTCACAATCATAAGTTTAGATTTCTGATGTATTTTTCATATGAGGAAGGTTGATTATAGATTTTTTCTAATAAGTCTTTAGCATTATTTCTATTTGAGCTCGAGTTTCTTTTAAAAAATAATATAAACTGTAAAAGCTGAAAAATGAATCCTATTATTGCAAGATTTAGAAAAATAATTTGCCAATATTCCATCTTCATTTAAGTTGTCTCTTAGTAAATGTAAACATAAATTTTCAATTCGAAAAGTACATTTAATTCAAATTATTTCAAAGCCATAACATATTAAGTATATTTTGATTTTCATTTATTTATTTTTGAGTTAAGACATAAATTTTGTTTTGAAAATTGCTCGTTACATGTTTGAAAGATTTCAATAAATCAATTATAGAATGCCCGCTTAAATTCATTAAATCAATTTTTTTTAAAAGCAAATAAAGATAGATATATCTTTATATCTTTATATTCCAGTCAAAAAATAGATGGATTTTTATAAATTTAGTCCTCTTTCTTCCATACAAAAAGAATTTATAATTAAAAAGATTTATTTTTCAGAATTAAAAATTTTTTTGAATTTATTGAAATAATAATTAAATAGACTTTCAAGCAATTCCTCAATTCAGTTAAACAGTGAGTATAATTACTTATAAAAATGAAAATTTTTGAAAGGGCGAAAATAGGTTCAACAGTTCAAATTAAACTTGATTTAGCAAAAAATCGATTAGAGAAAGAGAGTCTAAAGGCAATTGAAGCTTCCTCAATATGCAAAATAATTGATTTCAAAATTACTGATGGTAAAGGTATAGGAGTTATTTTAAAATTATCGAATGGGAAAGAAGAATGGTTCTTTGAAGAAGAGATAGACGTTCTCGATGAAAATGGTGAAATTATCGAATACATAGAAATCTTAGAAGAAAATAATTTGTTATTTGAAATTTTCAATTTCATTAAAATAGTTTCTTGGACTTTATTAGCATTAATAATTCCTACAGATTATAAGCAAAAACATAAAATTAAAGATCTTATAAATCCACTAAATTTTCTTAGTTGGTTATTAAATTCATTTAAAGATGTTTTATAAAATCTTCAAAATGCACTATAAAAATAACTTATATTTATCAACATTAAAGCGAATCTCATTTTGGCGAATTATCCAATTAACGATATAGCGCTACTGTCTCATCTAAATCTGCACAAGGTTCAATAGTGATTTCCATTAAATTTTTCCAAGGACGCCATTGTTTCCAGATAATTTCTAATGAATTTGAATTTACTACAGAATAACCTTTTCCTCGTTGAGGTAAGAACACCCAAGATTTAACATCGTAGCCTTTTGGTCTATTTTGCGGTCCTCCTTTGTCATACCATTCCGTTAGCATTTTAGCTCCATTCTCCTGTTCGTTAGGATCAGTAAATTTATAAGAAATCAGAAAAAGCATAAACAAAGATGAGCTAATTTACCCTTATTTTAAATCGACTGTCAATCATTTACACATTAGGAACTAATTTAGAAGCTGTTGTAATTTATTTATCTACAAATAGGATTCTTGTAATAGTAAAAGTTATTGTAACTTCAACATCTACTCCAAAATTATTGCCCCATAAAATCCCCTTTTCCATATATAGATTATAGGAAGTTTATAAAATTCCCAAGTCATAAGTTTTCTAATTATTTACTAATTTATTTGCAACAAGAAACCCCTCCAGAAATTCCAATCACCAGAGAGGTTGTTAAATCGATTCGTACTATATTGAACCAATCTATGTCTTGGAGTTGAACGTAGAGTTAACTCGTTGAGGTTTGGCCTCATTTAATTTATAGCACAATAAATAAAAACAAACTTTTTAAACTTCTTAATACAATATTGCAATCTTCATCAATCACTTCATAACCATCTTTCTATTAATGATCTACTCTTCTTCAATTTATCAGTTATTTATTAGTCATTCTAAAAGTTAAATAGACAAAGCAAACAAGTAATAATAAATTTACAGTCCCATAAGTAATTGCTATCCCATACATATGCATCACTTGCCTCGTTTTTTAAAATAAATTTGTGAAGTTAGAGATAACTAATAAACTAAACATAATAGAAATGTATTTATAATCATAAAAAATTTTCTAATAAACTAAGTTTATATAAACCCTCAGCTATTTATATTAATCATTATAAATAGAGGGTGAAATAAAAGACTATCTAGGACCTATAAACCTATTTAATAATTTCCAAAATTATATATTGATAAGTCTCAATTATCCCCCGTTTTCAATTAGATATATTTATGGAGAGATAATATATGGAAGATATTAATTTGAAAACTATTCCTAATAACGAACCAAGTAAGATAATGTAGTGATTTCTCTAGGACTTAAATATTCTGAGAATAATAAATAAGTTCTAACATTTTTTTAGATAATTAACTAAAAGGTGAAGTGTTATTAGTAGGAGCTATTAATAATATCTCAAATACAATTCCTGTTAAGGCTATGGGTAATACCCAAATACCTATGAATCTATGGTCAAAGAATCTTAAATAATCATTACCTTTGAAAACATTTTTTAAAGCAGTATATAAAGTTTCAGGCTGCTTATAAGAAGGTCCTGTATTTGAAGGTGAGTAAGGTTTTATAAAAGCAGATGATGCATAGAGTTTTGAAATTTTCTTTATAAAAAATATAGGCAAAACCCAAATAGCTACAAATCTAGCTCCTAACCACTGTCTTGCGTTTGGAAGTGCGTACTCTTTTATAGATTTGTTCTCTGGAATGCCAGATTCTAAATCTGCATAAATATTTTCTAAAGTTGTTTCTTTATTAGGTTTAGTAGTCATGTAATTTCTTCTATTGAGACTATTCTATCATTTTCAATTTTTATAAATTATTACTTACAAATTAATATACAAAAACTTAATAAAAATATTCCTAACTACCAAAATAACTAAAAAGCAGTTAGGAATATTTTCTTTGGCTAGGTTCATAAAGACGGATATTAAACCGCTGCAGATTCGCCAAATATCTACATATTATTTATATATAAAAAACAAATTTTTTTAAAGTAAATAATATACAAATTTATGGATATTTTTTTAATATATAAGTTATTTTTAATACAGAAATTCAACGCAGAAATTCAATAAAAATAATCTGGTAAAAATTTAAACCTCATTTTCTAAGATTGCTAAAAAGAAAATGAGGTCAAAGAGAGGTTCTCATTACAAACCGAAGGTATCAAAGCTTACGGCTAGTAGATTTCCCTAGTTTCTACTTTTATATTTATACATTGAGTTCATCAATTAAGGAAGATTTATTTTATACAATTAAGTGTCTTAAATTTTTTTAATTAATATTTTTATTGAAAGCCAATAAAAATATTAACAATACTCATTGAAAGATGGAAAAAAGCGTATAAGGAAATTGCAAAGAAGAAAAATTGCTCTTGAGGTATCATGATAATTCTTAAATTTATTAATAAAACGTTTTAATTCTTTGTAATAAAGATATTTTCTATTATCAAGTTTTCACCTGATGAATCATTTTTTGTAATCATTTTTTTTGGGTTATCATCAAAAGATGAATTAAAAGCTCCCCATTTTTTAAGCCAAAATAATGTATAGAAGAATGCAAGAATAAAGGGAGCTCCCACAATTAAGAATCTGATATCCATTCAAATCTCCCTTTTTAATAAGATTTAAACTGCATCGCCAAAATAGCTCCTAGGAAGAAAACAGTTGGAATTCCCAATGCATTTACAGCGGCAGTTCGTACAGTAAATACTGGGTAACCTTCCTCAGGCCTGTTTGTATTAATAATCGATGAATCTTCCCATACTTGATAATTTTTAAAAGGAGCCACACCCTGTTTTGGCAATCCAAAAGGTGTCAATCTAAATACATCCCATTTGCCTAACCAAAAAACTGTAAAGATCCAAGAAAAAATTATAGGAGTAATAACTAGTACAACTCTAAAGTCCATTTTTTAAAAGTTAATTTGTTATATATTTTGACCTTTTAAGAAAAATAACGTTCATATCTTTAACTTATATTTAAGCAAAAACACTTATTAACATAAGTTCTTATCAAAAGTTACTTTCTGAAATGATTTATTGGTTAGATTGAAGTATATTTTTTTTTATTTACAAAATAAATCTATTGTAGATTTGGTTCAATCTCAATAATAATTATGGAAACATTTAGATTCCTACTTTTTGGTATTGCAGGTTTAAGTGTGATATTTTGGACCGCGATCATAACTTTATGGCATACTTACATGTTCCCAACCTTCTTTAATGAAGATAAAACTTTTAATTCTGCCATAACCCAGAATAACCCTATTGCTTCAGAGCCTATTCTTGGTAATTTGGTTAACAGTAACAACTTTATAAGCAGAGAGAAATATTCAATGAAAAATCTTGTAATAGCTGATTTTTCATCTACAGAAAATAGTTTTAAATTGAACAAACTTTATACTACTGTGATGATTGGGGTATCGTTTGCAACTTTTATATTTCTTACATACGGATTAAGTAGTTCTATTACCACGGTTAGTTAAATGGAATCAATATATACTTTAGTTTTTATAACTTCTTTCCTTTATTTAATTTTTGATTCTTTTAAAGATTTCAATATTAAGTAAGTTTTCTAGTTCATTTTTTATTATCTAATAAGAATTTTCTTCTTATAAAAAAGAATACTAATGTAGTTATTATCATCACTGGTGGATGGAATGATATCGAATTCAAATATTCGTAATAACTAAAGTTTTCCAATTACTTCTTAAAAATATTGCATAATGACTATATATCATATACTTACATTTAATTGATCTAAATAATTCAATTCAATGTATAAAATGAGAATGAATTTTGTTTTAAAATAAGAATTGGATTGAAAAACTCTCTTTCACGAGGATTGTTAAGTTCTTTTGGAATTAGCAAATACTTTATAAACTGGAGTGATAATTGAGATAAATTTTATGATATTTTAGTTTTGAAAGAAGTTTCTAACATGAAAATAAAAGTTTTAATAATAAATTTTTCTATTTTAGTATTTTTTCTGCTTGCTCCTGCAGTTGCTTTAACTTTTTATAAGAGTGTAAAAAAAACATTTGAAAATCCAGCAAATAAAATTTTTTATTTATCAGATCACTTAGAAAAAGATGAAGTGAAAAATATATTAGCAATGCTAAATAACCCAGTTACTTATCAGTACAAATCTTTCACTTCTTGGGAACCTAAACAGATAAATAATGATCTAATGAAAATACAGGGTAAATATAATACAAGGAAATCATTAAATGAAAATTTAAATAACTCAAACTGGTTCTTCGGTGGATCTACGATATTTGGAATTGGCGCAGTTGATAACGAAACAATTCCCAGTAATTACGCATCCATTACAAGTGAAGAAGTTATGAATTTTGGAAGAGAAGATTGGGCTTCAAGACAATCTTTAAATCAACTCGTTAATTTGATTGGTGACGGATTACAGCCTAAAAGAATAATTTTTTATGATGGTGTTAATGACATAAGTCATCAATGTAGTAATCTCACAAAAAATGAAAAAATACCATTCCATAATAGAGAAACAATTTTTAGAGATTATATAAATAAAGGCGAATCTGATTTCTTAAGTTCTTTAAAAGTATCCTCTCAAAATTTCTTTAAAAGATTTCGTACTTACATTATTTCACCATATAAACATTTGATTATTAAATTATATAGGTCCGGAATAGTTAAAAAAAATCCATACAAATTAACAGAAGAATTACAGTGTGCCAATAATCCTATAAGAGCAAATTTAGTAGCTAAGCATTTAGTCAATAATTGGTTTGTAGCGTATCAAATAGCTAAGTCTAAGAATGTAAGTTTTTTAGCCATACTTCAGCCAAATATGTTCACCTCTAATTCAAGTATTTTCATAGACCCATATTTCGAAAGATTCTCTTACTTAAAACCTAGTTTTGATGCTGTATATCCTGAGATAAGAAAAGAAATGAGAAATTCATGTAACTATGATCTCGATTTTTGCAAATCATTAATTGATGGATCTCAATGGTTAAAGGGAAAAGAAGAAGAGCTTCTAGACTTCTGTCATCTTACTGGAAGAGGTAATATTATTATTTCTGAAAAATTGAATCAGGTAATTTTAAAAAATAAATAAATAAAAATATTGCTAGTAATTTTTATTATTCTTTAATACCATCTTGTTGGAACTTCTTTTTTATTTTATTAAATAATGAGAAACTTATGAGGAGTTTGAATAATAGAATATTTCTAGACTTTCATTATAATTATCAAACACGTCTTGACTTGGTATTATGTTACTTAATATCAAAATGAACTAAAATTAGACTTTTATAATGGTTTTAAACTTTTGCAAGAAAATAATCTTAAAGTTCATACCATTAAAAGTTGTTGATAAATTCTTTTACTACCAATTATTGATTATTGCCCCATTTATAAAACTATATACTAAATATACCGGAGCAAGTTTACCAAAATCTAGAGAACTTTTAAAAAAAGTAGGCGTATACCCTCTTTTAGATCATTATTATCAGCCATTATTTAATGATGCCAGATTAAAAAAATCTTTAAGAGAACCAAGACATCTTCCAGGAATTAATTTAAATCATAATGAACAAATTGTTTTAATAAAAGAACTAATTTATAGCAAAGAGCTTTTAGATCTAAATCTTACTAAATTTCCTGAATCAATTTACGATTTTGATATTAGAGGAGCTTTTAAATTTGGAGATGCAGAATTTCTTTACCAGATTATAAGACTTTTAAAACCAAAGAAATTTGTTGAAATCGGATCAGGCAGCTCAACAAAAATTGCTTACCAAGCCTTGATGAAAAATAAAGATGAAAGCAATATTAAATGTGAACATCTATGTATAGAGCCCTATGAAATGCCATGGTTAGAAGATCTTGGAGTAAAAGTAATTAGAAAACTTGCAGAGGATTGTGATACAAGTATTTTTTCCAGTCTTGAAGAAAATGATATTCTTTTTATTGACTCTTCACATATAATCAGGCCACAAGGGGATGTGCTTAAGGAATATCTTGAAATAATTCCAACTTTAAAAAAAGGAGTATATGTGCACGTTCATGATATTTTCACACCAAGAGATTACTTAGACGAATGGATAAGAGAGGAAGTACATTTTTGGAATGAGCAATACCTTCTAGAGGCCTTGTTGTCAGATTCAAATAAATATGAAGTAGTTGCAGCACTAAATCACCTTTACCACAATAACTTTAATGAACTAAAAATAGTTTGTCCATACATTACAGAAGGATTGGAACCCGGTTCATTTTATTTTAAAATTAAAGCTTAAATGTTTAAGATTGCATTCATCAAAGAGGCCTGTTATCAGGATCTATGGATTGGTGACAATAAAGATACCTCTTCTGATCTTATAAGGTCAACTTTGTTTAGAACTGGGCCTATAGGATTGTTAGAAACATTTGGAAGTGATTTTTTCATAGTAAATAGTAACAATTCAAAAGCTGGTGAAAAGATTAGATTTTGTCAAATACCTAAAAATTATATTTCAAAAGAAGATTATAAATTAATTGAAAGAACCAAGATTAGAATAAACTCATCTAGATTTCCCTCGAGATGTCCAAATGATTTTTCCCAGGATCCTGAGAAAATAAATTGGTCAAAATACGATATTGTAATTAGCCTTAACTTTGCTGTCCCAATTTCAATAAGAAGAAAATATCCTAATATTTTATGGACTTGCATGACAGGAGAGGGGAGATTTCCTATTCAAAGTTCATTTTGGGATTACTTTATTTCTCATGATTATCCAAATACTCCAATAGCTAACCTTAAAACAATTAATATGCCCTATACATTCATACCACCTAGATATGTTTTTGATACATTCAGAAATTCTCAAAATAAAAAAGGCATCTATTTAGAAGTTAACAGCAAAAGTAATCCATCAAATAGCATCGCTTTATTTAAAAAATTTGATTCATTAAAATTAAATATTGAATTTCACTCTGAAGAAATTGAGGAAAATTTAAAAAAACTTGCATCATCCAAATACTTCATTAAGTTAAATGGGCGTCCTGTGAGAGGAAATAGTTTTTTGGAGGCAATGTCAGCAAGTTCTCTTTGTTTACTTAATTACAATGATTGTTATGGTCAGATTCCTTTTCATCAATATTGTTACTTTAAAGATGAAAAATCTTTAATTGATAAACTTCAATTTCTTGAAAAAAATAATGATTTTCTTCTTGAACTTTTAAATTATCAAGATTTAGTACTTAAAAATATGATTGAAAATGTAAAGATTCAATTTGAAAATGCCCTCTTAAAAAAAAGAAAGTCTTTGAATTCAAAAAAAAATAAGTTATCTTCAAAAAAGATTGGGCTTAAGTCAATATTCAAGAAATCATTGCAACCAATTATTGTTGGTACTTGTCATGAGAGCCTCATTAGAATTAATGATCCAATTATAGATCCAACAAAATATCTCCCTTCAATATTAGAGTAAATTTCGAGATTACTTTAATTTCTTATCAAAAATCATTTTCATTTTGCGAAGGAGTTTAAGGTTATTCTCCTAAATTCTTGCATAGTATAGGATATCTAAAATCTTATATCCTTAATCGCATGGTATATTTTTGAGTGATTAAAAATTTTTATGAAAAAGATAGTTTGTCCAATATGTTCTGATGAGGGGGAATTTTCATTTATATCAAAAAACCATTATGAAATTTATTGCTGTAAAAATATAAACTGTAAGCACTACTTCTTGCCAGATCCTCAAAAAGGACAAGGTATTCACTTAAGGAATGATGATCTAACAATTGAATCTGATAAAAATCTTAAAGAATTCGGAGATAGAAATAAAAGACTTTTAAAACTATTTCTCAAAAAAATACCTCGAAGCAAAAAATATAAATTCCTAGACTTTGGATCAGGTTGCGCTCATATATCACGAACATTTAAAACTTCTTTGAAAAAGAAAGCAAAAATTTACTGTTTAGAAGCAAATCAAAAATGTAGAAAATTTTATCCTCAATGGGATCTTATACCAGTTAATAATTTAGATGCTATTGAAGAAAAAATTGATTTAGTTTATATGATTGAAGTGATTGAACATTTAAAAAACCCAAGAGAAACATTATTAAATTTGAAGAAAGTTATGGATAAAAATAGTCTTTTATTTTTATCTACACCGCCTGGATACAATGATGAAAAATTAACAAATGCATATGATAATCCAACCCATATTCACTTTTTCACGCCTCAAAGCCTTAATAACCTATTGACCTCAATTGGTTTTAAAAAGCTTTCTTTCGGTTCTTTTTCAGAAATGTATCCTCTAAAAAGAAAACAATCGATTGTGAAGGAAATTATATATAAATTTAAAGTTTTTGTAAAAAAGACTCTTATAAAAAATAAAGGGAAAAGCATTAAAAAAAAATATCCTTTTCATTTAGTTGGATTTACTAAATTGGATATTTGATTACTTAAATTCTTTAAATTTATATAATTTTAAATCTAAGCTAAGAATTAGGTAATACTTTAAATTACGATATTCAGTAATGAATTATAGAGTTTTTCCAATAACCTTTTTTGATAAATATTCTTTATATATCGTGGGAATTCTAATCACAAAATCCCTCTCAAATTATTTATTAACTTCTATTTTGTAGAACAATAAAAGAACTTATGAATATTAAAAAATATCTACGAGTACTTTAATGTACTAGGTCTTAGAACGAATCTAGGAACAAAGATTTTCTTTTTAGCGATTAACTCATTTAAATTTGGTAGAAATCAGAAATAAAAAATAAAAATATCACCTCTTTAATTTGAATTATTTTAATTCAAATCAAAACTTTCTAAAATCTTCCAAAGATGTATATCCTCATCTACTTGAACTAAAGCTATTTTTGACATTTTGATTGGTTTATTAAATTTAGGTAATTTTGAAATTAATATTTTCTTTTCTTTTATTTCATGATTTCCATAAGACAAACTAATATGAGGAGAATAGTTATTTCCCACATCAAATTTGTTTAGTTCGTAGATATTTTTTCTAATTTCATTTAGAGGTCTAGATTTTTTTATTGAAATATAAAATGATTCATACTTTTTTTGTTTAAAATCGTAACCTTCTACATTCAACATAATTACGGAATTACTTTCGCCAAAAGTTTTTAATTTATTTAAAAAAGGTTTATCAATACTCAAATAAGGTCCTGCAAGAGTTATATGAGTTTCAAAAAATGGGCTTTTTAATTTACTTTGAACTTTAACTTTTATTTCATTTAAAATATTAGTCTCTTTAGAAGGGAATAGTCCCCATAGCCAATAACCTTTATTTATTCTCATTTTATTAATTTAGATAATTAAGGGTAGAAAAGTGAAAAGGTATATTTTTTGAAATAAGAACTTAAAATTTAGTATAAAACCACCTAAGAAAAACATAGAAAAAATCTATTAATCATTAAAAATTCTTATAAGAATATATTAGAAAAAAGACTTTTAACTAGAGAAATATTTTCAGATTTTGATTAAAGATTCCTCCTATCTATTTAATTGAATCACTTAGTAATAAGTTAAAATCCTTTTTCCATGATTTATTTGGAAGCGATTTGAAATTATTCGTTTGGTGATTATTTATAAAGGTTTTAATTAATAAAATCTATTAAAAATATTTTTTTTTAATTCTTTAAGCTTTTTTGAATTAGAATATTTAAAGATAATAAATTTAGATACGTATTTACTAAGTAAGTTACTGCCTTTAATTTTTTCTCCATTAGGTATTGTGTTAATACTTTTGGTTATTTTTATTATTAGAAAAAAATTAAGATTTATTTATTCCGCGCTTATTATTTTATTAGTCTTTAGCAATGGGGTTTTTTCTGAATGCTTATGGCGATTGCTAGAGTATCCATGGAAAAGATTAGAATTTTCCTCCATTAATTCTGCAGATGGTATTGTTGTCTTAAGTGGGGGCAGGCATTTACCACTAGGTAATACCAAAATAATTGAATGGCATGATCCAGACAGGTTTCTAGCTGGTATAGAACTTTATAAAGCTAATAAATCAAATAAATTGATATTTACTGGAGGAGTAAGTCTACTAACTTCAAATTTACCTCCTGAGGGAACTATCTATATCAAGGAAGCAATATCAATGGGTATTCCTAAAAAAGACGTTTTAACTACATATCCTGTTTACAATACCCTAGAAGAAGCTGAAGCAGTTAAGGCATTACTATACAGAGAAAAACCCTTAAGTAAAAAAAAGATAATCTTAGTTACTAGTGCATTCCATATGAAAAGAGCAAAAAAAGTTTTTGAGAGAGAAGGAATGAATGTTTTACCTTATCCTGTAGATTTTAAAAGTAGTAGAAATTTCATCTCGTCATTAACTAATATATTTAAGTGGATTCCAAGCTCTTCTAATCTATATAAAAGCTCAATGGCAGTTAGAGAAATTATTGGGAGAATGATATATAATTCTTGGAGATAGAAGTTAGATTAAGACTTTATTTAAATAGCAGAGATATTTCTTTTAATGCATTTTATATTATTTCCTAATAACATTTAACTTTATAAAAACCTAAATAAATATATTAAAGGTAAAAATCAATAAGATATAGAATCACTTTTTTATTTCAAGTATGATTATTATTTAAATATCTATATAAAAAGGCAATTATATAGATGAAGTTTCAAGCGTGTAGTTAAATATGAATTAATCAAAGTTATAGAAATTATTACCAGTCTCGATTTTTTTATGAATTAAATTTTATCTCTTTTTATATGAATATACGCTAAATAAATTTATTAAAAGTCATTCAGATTTGAATCATAAAAACTTTTTAATAATGATTAATAAATTTTAAAAATGGTGGAGAAATAATATTAAATTTATAGCTTATAGAGGTTTTTTAATCTTGTTTTTTTTTGTTTATTTGTTTATCCAATAATTAAAGAACCAAAATATAAAAACATATTAATTTTCCTCACTAGAAAAGTTGATTAAAGTAATTTTAAGGAGGATGAAATAGAGAAAACACTTTTATGAGAACCTCTTAAAATATTATGGTATTGTTATAAAAACAGGGTTATAAAAATTTCTTAGGATTTAATGCAAGTATTCCTCAATCAATATAATTAATCACTTTCAAAAATAAATTATCTATATGAAGTGGATGATCTAAAATACAAGCCCTAAATAACTGTTTATAATAAAGGGAATAAAATTTTAAAATTTAAATGTTTAATTCTATAAATAAAGAAGATTTACCTTTAAAAGATTTAGTCACCTCTGGTTTATTAATATTTATAGTATCTACAATAATTGCAAATTTATACAATCCCTTGTGGGGGTTTATTTATGCTTTGGGTAATATTCTAACTCTTGCTTTCTTGAGCTGGCTTTATCAAGATTCATGGAATACCCATCGGAAAAAAAAATAGAACACAAAAAAATTCATAATGCGAATACAACTCAAGAGATCAATTAAAATCAACGTTAGTAACAAAAATTTTTTAAAATAGTAAAACAATAGTTAACTTAAAAATTGAGTAATTCTAATTTTGATAAAAATGGAATAGATAGTAATGGAACTCATTGGCTACAATATGCTGCTTTTACTTTTTCTGCTATTGCCATTTTCACTACTTGGGCTTTCTTTTTTGATTATAAATTCCACAACTTGATAGTAAATATTCTTAGAGTTATAGATTGTAGCGGCTTTAATTGTAACGGGGTTTACTAAAGTTCACATGGCTAATCCAGATCAAAAAACAATCTTAATTGAGCAAGCATTCAAAGATATTAAAGAAATTTGTAAAAAGTACCAAGATGATTCGGGTTCATCAAATTTAGAGGTTAAAGCTCTATTAATTGAAATAGCAAATTTATGGGAAGCAGATGTAAAAAATAAATTTGGTTTTAGATAAAAAACAATTAATCAAAAATCTTCAACTTAAAATTCACACAAAATATACGAAATAATCTCTAAATACTTTATTTATTACAATTTATTTGTTCCAATATTTCTATAGATATAGTTTAAATTATGTAAGAAATAAATCTTTATCACCTTTTAATACTTTTATACCTTTTATAGATCTGGTCCAATAATTAGTGCTTTTTTTTTTATTGAATCATATCTGCTATTTCTGTTTGCTTAATATCTAAAAATCTTTGCGAATTAGTACCTTTAGCGAGAACCAAAACTCTTTTTTCATGACAAGTTAAACAAACATTCTAAAATAAAATTTCATTATCTCTTTTAGTTGAAGAGATAGGGTATCTATCTCTAAATAAATATTATTTAAAAATTAAAATCTCTTTAAAAAGTAAATTACTACTTCTGTACTTTTAAGTTAGAACCATACTTTATTTTCACAAGATAAGAAGCTAATAGCGACAGCACTAAAAAAAATAATAAACTTTCCAAAGTAGATTGAGGCATAACCATAATTGAGTGAGAGAAAATTACTATATTTCTATGAAAACGAACTTTATGAAAAAATCAAATCGTAATGTTTTAATTCGCTAAATATTTCTCTGATCGCCTTATTGCTCTTATAGCTCCTTTGTAATCTCCTTTGTTATATTTTTCATCACTTTTTTGTTCTAGTAACTTGACAATTTTATTTTTTTTAACTTCATCAATTTTCAACTTATGATCATTTATTAAATCGAATTTTGACTTGTATAGTTTGGATAATTCTTCTTTGAAGTTTTCAATGATCTTTTCATCACAATATTTAGAATTTAAGATGGACCTTACTTCCCTTTTTTCTTCTATTGCTCCTTTAAAATTTCCCTCTCTAAATTTTTTTTCGCTAGACCTAGTCTGATTAACTATATTTTCAAAAGAGAATTTATCAGAATTCAGCATTTTTTGAATTTTATCTCAGTTAATAATAAATCTAACAAATTATATTACATAGATTTTTAGTTATTTATATCTTTTTAACCTATTAAAAGTTATTTCTCTAGAAACAAATAATACACTATTTCATTTGTTGTTTTTTCCATCCTTTGAGGTCTATAGTTATCTGAAATTTCAACAAGTCAAATTATCCAAAAAGTTCCTGTTATTAAATTTAAGGCTTTTGTAAATATACAAAGGTGCTATATTGTGATTAAGAAATTCTGAAAATATCTTCATATTCATAATCTGAGTTTTAAGTTTTAGACTTTAAAAATTTCTATTTCTTAATTGGATAGAGTTATTCCAAAAGAATAAATTTTTATTGAAAATTGATAATTGATTCAAAGTAAAAAGGTTTTAAAAGAAGATTTATTAAACATTTAAATTGATTAACTGATCCAACGAGTGATTTTTTTTCCTTCATAAATATGTCCAGAGGCTTCAACAATTGGTTTTGTATCGGGATTTATAAAAATATCACATAAAACATTCTTATTACCTTAAAAAATTACTATTGCTTTTTTTGGGATTATCTGAAGATTTACCAATATAAAAAGTCCCAACACTCATCTCACTGCACATTGCTTGTTGTTCCGGTTTCCTCATATAGGCTTCATATTCTTAAAGGTATTGCTAAATCTAAATTCAAGAACTGTAGTTTCAATCGCCATAAATTAATGAATTAGATATCTATAGCTTAAGTTCTTTTTCAACAATTACTCAAAATATAAAGCACTTTAAAAAATCTTAAATATCATGGAAGTATTTAATTATTAAAAAATAAGTTTTTATTCAAAATAATTATTAATTATTTTTATAAATAAGTTATAAATCAACTATAAATATCGTTTAATATTTTGGACTCAAAAATTTCTCAAAGAGAGCAATGGACAAGTAAGCTCGGATTTATTCTTGCTGCTGCTGGGAGTGCTGTGGGACTCGGCAACTTATGGGGATTTGCTTACCGGGCATCTCAAGGAGGAGGAGCTGCTTTTGTAGTTTTATACATACTAATTGTATTAATTGTTTGTCTTCCAGTTTTTGTAGCCGAAATGGCTTTAGGAAGAAGTGCAATGGCAAGTTCATTACTGGCTCCGGTGAAATTAGGAGGGAAGAATTGGTATCCACTAGGAATTCTTTTCTTTATAGCTCCTTTAGGTATTGCTTCATATTACTCAGTGATAATGGGATGGACGGCAGACACTTTATTTCACTCATTATTTTTTGGATTACCAAAAAATCTAGGCGAAGCTGAAAATTTCTTTGGTTCTATAAGTACTGGAAGTAGTGTTTTGTTGGGGCATTTATTAAGTCTTCTACTTACAGCTTTTATAGTTTCGTCAGGAATAAAAAAAGGGATCGAGAAAGTCACAAGATATTTTATGCCTATCCTCTTTATAATTATTGTAATTCTAGCAATTTGGGCAACTTCCCTTTCAGGAGCATGGGAAGGATATAAAGCTTTCTTATTTAAGTTTGACTTTTCAGAATTAAGAAACCCTCAAACGATAAGGAATGCTTTTACTCAGGCATTCTTTTCTTTGAGTTTAGGTATTGGAATAATGGTTACCTACTCTTCATACTTAAATAAAAAAAGTAATTTACCAAAATTAAGTATTGGTGTTGCTTCATTAGATACCTTAGTAGGACTAATGGCG
This sequence comes from Prochlorococcus marinus str. MIT 9515, assembly GCF_000015665.1. Taxonomy (NCBI): domain Bacteria; kingdom Bacillati; phylum Cyanobacteriota; class Cyanophyceae; order Synechococcales; family Prochlorococcaceae; genus Prochlorococcus; species Prochlorococcus marinus. Next base: position 1,130,702 of record NC_008817.1, read on the forward strand.
GGCTTAATTACTTTCCCAATAGTTTTAACCTTTGGCTTAAGTGATGCAATCTCTGAGTCAACAGTTGGGGCATTATTTATTTCTATCCCGACAGGATTAGGTTCCTATGGTTTTGCAGGTAGGTTAGTAGCTGTTGCTTTTTTTGCATTAGCTTATATAGCTGCTATTACTTCTTCTGTTTCTCTTTTGGAAGTGCCTGTTTCCTCATTAATGGATAAATTTGGATTTAAAAGGGGTAAATCTGTATGGATAATCACTTTATTTCTATTCTTAGCGGGAATTCCATCAGCATTAAATTTAAATATCCTTGGAACGGTTGATTCAATATTTGGGGGCGTATTACTTATCTTCGGAGGATTCCTAGTATCGTTCTTCATGGGATGGGTGGTTCCAGGAAAGTTCAATGAAGAACTTAATACTTCTAAAGTAGGCAAAAAAACTTATCTATATTTAAAGTTTATGTTGAGATGGGTATCGCCTCCAATTATTGCTTTTGGATTAGTGATAAGTATTTTTGACTTACTTAAAAGCTGGGTATCTTGAGAGAAAAAACGGAATATATTCTTAATTTTTTAATATCGGTTAATAAAGTTTATTTTATGAAAGTAACTAATATAAAAAATTTATTAGCTTGCAAGATTTTTATATAAAAAAAATTTACAATAGGTTTTAACAACAATACATTTTTATTGGTTATTCTGCGATAAAACAAATAAGAATTTTTAGACTAACTAACTTTTTTAACTGAATATTTTGTAGAAAACAAATTAGTTTAAATTTATCTCTATGAAATAAAATATAAGATAATGATAATTATTTACTTTGAGAAATAAAAACCTAATTGATAATAAAGGCGTAAATTAATGTCACAAAAACCTGAATCACTTAAAGATAAAGAAACTAAAAATTTTTCTGAGTTTTCACAATTAGCAGATTTTTCTTTAATGAATTCTCTCAAAGCTGATCCTCATTCAACAAAAAACGGTAATGATCACAGGCCTAGGCCAGTTTATTCAGGTCATTATGTTCCTGTCACCCCAACACCAATTCCAGAACCAAAATATATCGCTCATAGCAAAACATTGTTTGATGAATTGGGATTAAGTTCTGATCTTACAAAAGATAAAAAGTTTTGTAGTTTTTTTTCAGGAGATATCGAAGTTTCAGAGTACCCAATGCGACCCTTTGGCTGGGCAACGGGGTATGCATTGTCTATTTATGGCACTGAATATACTCAGCAATGTCCTTTTGGGACCGGTGATGGATATGGGGATGGTCGAGCAATTTCTGTATTCGAAGGTTTATTTAATGAAAAAAGAATGGAGATGCAACTAAAGGGAGGTGGTCCTACACCTTATTGTCGTGGTGCAGATGGCAGAGCAGTCCTACGATCAAGTGTTCGCGAATTTCTTGCACAGGAATTCATGCATGCCTTGGGAATTCCCACTTCAAGATCTTTAATACTTTATGTATCAGGAACAGAAATAGTTAGAAGACCATGGTACTCAAAGGGTTCAAAGTACTATGAGCCTGATATCATGCTTGATAATCATGCGGCGATTACTACTCGTGTTGCTCCATCATTTTTACGTGTAGGCCAGATTGAGCTATTTGCTCGCAGAGTTCGAAGTAATTCTCATAATGAAGCTTTTAATGAGCTAAAACTTATAGTGCAACACCTTATAGATAGGAATTATAAAGAAGAAATTGATCCCAGCAAATCATTTGCTGAGAAGATTATTAAGTTGGCTTATTTATATCGAGAAAGACTCATATCACTTGTCAGTAATTGGATGAGGGTTGGTTATTGCCAAGGGAATTTTAATAGCGATAATTGTGCGGCTGGAGGATATACTTTGGACTATGGTCCTTTTGGTTTTTGTGAATTATTTGACCCAAGATTTCAGCCTTGGACTGGAGGTGGAGAACATTTTTCATTTTTCAATCAGCCTTTTGCTGCAGAAATTAACTTTAAGATGTTTTGTTTATCTCTCAAACCTTTACTTTTAGAAAATAAAAAAGACATAGAAAAATTAGAGCAAATCAAAAATGATTTTTCTAAAGTAATGAACAAAAAAATTCAATTAATGTGGGCACGAAAGCTTGGTTTAGAAAAATACGAAGAAACTCTTACCCACGAACTTTTCAATCTTATGTTTACCTCTAAGGCTGACTTCACTATTTTCTTCAGAAAGCTTTCCAATATTCCCGAAAATATATCTTCTCTAAAAAAGAGTTTTTACGTACCTCTTACTGATGAACTTGAACAAAAATGGAACATTTGGCTCAAAAAATGGCAAGACTTTATCAAAAAAGAGATTGATATTAAAGAAATATCAAAATCAATGAGACAAGTAAACCCAAAATTTACTTGGCGTGAATGGATGATAGTTTCTGCATATGAAGATGCTGAGGAGGGTAACTATAGCAAAATAAAAGAATTACAAACTATTTTAAGCAATCCATATGAAGAGCAATCTTTGGAAACAGAGCAAAAATACGATCGCCTAAAGCCAAATCAATTTTTCAATTATGGAGGTATTTCACATTACAGTTGTTCATCTTAATAAAGATATTTTTTAATTATTGAAATTAGTAAATGATTAAAATATATTCTTTATTTGTTGATTGACATTGGTATCCTATCTGCTCATATTGAGCCAATTTTTTTATTGCAAGAATATTTTCAATACTTTTATCGTAATGTTATCAGCCATTAATACTTTAAAAAAATATCTAAGACTTTACATGGATTTTTTACATAAAACTTTTGCATGATTGAACTAGGCTAAATTGACACATAGCAAAAGAGGAAAACAACTATAATGACGCTAAAGTGAGTAATTTTTTATAAAAGTTAAACATTTACAAAATAAGTGAAGTTATTAAAGGCACACAAAATCTTCTACTTTTTATAAAGTTTTTCTAATTTTTTTATTTCCTCCCTTAATACTTTGCCTTTCTCATTCAATTTATTATTTTTATTAATTAATGGAATAACCCACCAAGCTTGGAGACCAAAAAAAACAAATATTAAAATTATCAAATCAGGAGTTCCAGGCGACATAAATATCTTAAATGATTTGTTTAATGAGTTAATCCACAATAAAAGTCGATTATTACTTTTAACAAACAAACTTTATAAGTCTAAGCAGCTTCCAAGTCAATACGAAGTTCCTTACTCTTATATATTACTGCCTCTTTAATATTAATTAATTTTTTTATTCGCTCTTGCCTTTCCTTATCCGTTATTAAGGAATTCTCTATAACCTCTTGTATTGCTAAGCTGATTTTCTGAAGCTGAAACTCTAAATCCTCTCTATGATTCATTTTTTTTTGAGATAATTGTTTCCCAATTAAAATAGAAGTTTTTAAATAGTAAATAAGTACTTAACCCAAAAAAAGTTGACAGAAAGACGCATTGAACATATAACTAATAGTACATATGTATTATATTAACAATGGCACTTGGCGGAGCTAATGTATGGTCCAATTTCTCTTACGGCATTCGTATTGATACGCCCAAAGGCTGCCTTCTTAATGCCGAAGGCAGCAGACTTATCTTCTTTGAAAGAAGCAGAAAATCACCAAAGAACAATGTCAAAATCTTTATCCATTTATTTTACACAAATCACCTTGGAGAGCCCGCAGGACTAAAATCCACTAACCAGCTCAATTTAGACGAAGCTTGGGTACAATGGCATGAACTTCAAGAACATGGATGGACAGAAGTTGCTCACAATTTTGGCTAGGAGAACATCTAAAAGCTGAATTCATCATGCTCTCATAAGAACACTTAATCGAATCAGGCGAAATCAAACCGAAGGACCTAGTAAAGTAATTTTCAAACATTCAAGAATGAGAATCAACCTTGAAATAAACACGGTCTAAAAGACAAAAAGCAAAAAGTTACCACACATTTTTAACACAATTGTACCTTAATTGATACAAACATTGTAAAATCAGGCTTTTGAAGCCTATTTGCTTTACATTTGTTAATCCTCATGTTACATTAATTAACAATCTAGCAATTAGTAATGGCTGACTCACAAGTAACAACAGAATCAGGTGGAAGACAGAATATGTTTCCAGCTGAAACACGTCCATACATTGATGAATCCGTCTCTTATGATGGTTATCCTCAAAATGCTGAGAAGATTAATGGTCGTTGGGCAATGATCGGTTTTGTTGCTTTGTTGGGTGCTTACACGACAACAGGTCAAATTATTCCTGGAATCTTCTAAAAATGGAACCAATTACGCCTGAACTATACAAAAAGTTGGTTAAAGCATATGAGTCTAATAGATAATTTTTATTATTAAAAATTTCACTCACAAAATTCCAATTTAATACCAATTAATAATTTAAAGACTAAAAAAATTTATTCCATAAAAATCTAATGGCATGTTTACAATGATCTGAATAATCATCGAAATTGGAACAGGATTAATTTTGTGGCTAATTTTACCTGATATATTTTAGATCTTCATATCAAATAACCACAAAGAAATTAAATAAAATAATTAAAACCTAAATATTGGCAAAATGCTGAAAAAACTAATGTAAGAATGTCAATGATGAGATTTTTAGCCCTCATAGTCAATTAAGGATAATTTGGACGGATATACCAAGAATTTCCAATAAGAGCTTTGATATCTTCCTCATTTCTTTACTTTGTATTTTTGTAAGCGCCAGTAATAATGATTGAGAAAGATAAAAAAGAAGTTAACCAGAAAAAAAGGTTTGAGTTTACTTTTTCTTACTATCAATAATATAAAATTTATATTTTTAGTTTAATTAAACTGAATAACTAATTATCAACCAAGATTTTGAAAAATAAAGTCACATTAATCTTAAAAGTTTGACTTTTAATAGACTCTAGAGTTTTTAAAGAGATACTATATTACCTTTTAAATATTTTGCTCTCTAAATTAATTGTCATGAGTTTTCAAACAATAAGGAAAATAGTAAGCCCTTTTTAATTTCATTAAATTGTTACTGTTAAAGGAGAACGTTTAAGCCAAAAAAGCCTATTATTTTCAACTCTTTAGAATAGTTTCAAATAAAATTACAAAATTTCTATAATTTGATAAAGTTTAAATCCAAAATATTATTATTTCTTCCTATTGTTTAATCCACCTCTCTTAATCCACAAAAACCAAGTCAACCAAATGGGAGGAATAAACTTTATTAGAGATCCAATCTTATATACATAAAAAGGGGCATTATCCCCAATAAATAAATTCAAGATCATTGAAGATAATAATACCCAAATTAGAATAATAAAAATATTTGCTCCCAATAAAGCAAACTTATTTTGCCTAAATATTTTTGGCATAAAATAAAAAGTTATTACACCAATATTAAATCAAAGTAGGATATAAAAGAATATTTTTCAAAAATACTTCAAATTTAAAATCCATAACCAAATAAAAAATATATTAAATTTTATCCCCTCACCTAATAAAATCCCTAAAAAATAAGGTGGGAAAAAGAATATCGAGCAAATTGAAATCAAACTAAAAAGAGCAAAAGAGCTCCTAAGGAAAATATTCTTTCTTTTTTTTCTTCGGAGTTGTTTTAAGAAATTCCACTCCCATTCGATTAAACCGTAAAATTTCTCAGAAAATAAAAATAAATATTTCATAAATGTTAATTTTCATTTGTTTTTGAGTCATGTAACTCAATTTTTCCAGCAAGTCTCTTAAACCATACCAAGATGAAGATCTTTTCTCAGCTCTTTAGTAATTTCCTGCTTTCCTTTTGATGTTAATTTATATCTCCTTAATAATTTTCCTAAGGTTTTTGAATTTATAGAAATCCAAGCATTCATTATTTATTCCTCGTTTTAATTTTAATAGACTAAATTTCTAATCTTAGCAATAAACTTTAATTCCTTCCTCAGAAATATAGTAAATTTTATCGTCTGAACTAACGAAAAAAGTTAGACCTTTATATTGAGATCTACCAAATTTGATTAATCTATTCTTATGTAAATACCAATTATTAGTATTAATATCAGGATTATTTGCGAGTTCCTTTGGGGAAGTTATTAAAGATGAAAAATTTTTTGTTTTAATTATTCGACTATTTTTTTTCTTATAAATCAATAGAAGAAATATCGCGATAAAAAATAGGAAAATTGAAAAAAGAACTAATAATTTTGTCATTATCCAGCACTCAAGAATTTTGTTTAATAATTACTTTATTAATAAAATAATTAAGTTAAACATATAGATAGAAAAACTTGTTTTGATTATTGCATTTTTGAATACTTAATATCTGTAAAAATAAAATATTTGTGTAGCCACAAATTTAAGCTAGTTCAAACCTTAATGAAAACTTATTTAGCTATGAGATTTGATAAGAGATTAAAAGTAGATCAAATTTATTAAATAAATAACTGATTGAGTAGACCTAAATAAAAATTTTAGAGGATATTACAAATATGGGAGTGATATCATGCAAAACACTCCAAATTTACCCCAGCCGAATTATTAATATTTGGGCTTAATTACTATATTGGCTTAAATCTACTTAGTAGCTAGTTTTCAATAACATGTCTTAATTTTATCAATATTTTTTTTCGAATTTTTATTTGATATATAAAAGAGCGAAACTCAGTTTTGAAAGTCCTTTGTTAAGTGCAAGAGAAAATAAAATTAATCATTTAAACAAGATCCCCAATTAAAACTTTTCGATTGAAGCAATTCTTACAAAAAAAAGAAAGCCTAATTTTTTTCCTTTATAAATCTTTTGTTTTGAAATATTATATTTAGCAGTATTACTTTATTTTTATTCTCACATAAAAAATGACTAACTACTAAAAATAAATTTTTACCACAATCATCTATAGTCACAATGTTATTAACTCATTATTGGGGAACTGAGGTCTCAATTAGAACTATTGGTTTAGCAAATGTTATTTTGAAGAATATTGGTTATTCGATTTTGGGGGAGGACCTATGTCTCAAGGTTAAAAGCTATAAATTGGGAGAAGAATTGGATCCTTTTGGTATGGAATTGTGGAAAGATGGTAGAGAATTTGAAGTTAATTCAAAAATTAGAAAATATGACGATTGCGATCTATCTACTTTATTAAGTAAAGGGAAAAAACAAAACGAGAGTTTAATTTATGAAGGACTTTTTCAAGAGGGCTGGTTTCTTAAGGAAAATGAAGAACGTATTAGGAACATGTTCAATCTACCAAACGTTAGTATAAGAGATCCAAATGACATGATTGTTTTTGTAAGACTTGGAGATGTTGCTCATATAGCACCTCCTTATTCCTATTATCAGGATGCTATTGAAACAATTCAACGAGACCTTTCACCTAAATCCAAATCTTATTCAAATGTCTCATCAATGAATAATAGTTATATCGCAACAGATTCGCCCAATCACCCAATAGTAAAAAGACTAATAAAGAAATATTGTCTTAAATTAGTAAAGTATAACGATGTAGACACTATTCTTTTTGCGAGAGAATTTGACAATATAATTCTTACCGCTGGTACATATAATTGGCTTGCAGCATTCTTGTCTAAGGCGAAAAATATTATCTACCCTGAACACGCGCATTTCTGGCATGGAGATATTTATGGAATATTTAATTGGACAAAAATCAAGTGGAGAAGTAAGGCTCCATTAAGATATCTAATTATCAACAGATATTTTCAACAATATGACGATTTTATTCATTTTTATCGTTACTTAAAGAGGATCATTCGAGGTGTAATAATCTCTCCTGCTATTAAGATAAAAGGCTTTTTAAGAAAGATAGGCAATTTTAAATTTTAACGTTACTCGAATATAAATTATTAATTAGATAATCCAAAATTAATATTCAGCATTTATCTTATTTGCTAGGTTTTAATTAAATAAATAGTCCTAATTATGTTAAAGCTTCATTTAGGCTGCGGGAAGAGGTATTTGAAAGGATATAAGCATATCGATTACTCTTCTTACGACCACATTGACCATAAACAACCTATCTACCCCTTGCCATTTATTAAAGATTCAAGTGTAGATGAGATTTATTGCTCTCATGCATTGGAATATTTTGACTACAACGAGGGAATCAAAGTATTGAATGAATGGAAGCGCTGCTTATCCGAGGGTGGAATTTTAAGATTGTCAGTCCCCGATTTTGATCAGTTGATCAAAGTCTACGAACAGAATAATAACGACATAAACTCAATTATTGGTCCTGTATTTGGTCGTTGGGAAGTAGAAGAAAATAAATTTATATTCCATAGAACAGTTTACACAAGACAGAAATTATTACAGGCTTTAGAAAAGGTTGGTTTCAAAGAAATATGTGACTGGGATCCATTAGAATTTCATGGATGTGAGTCAAACAGTTTCGACGATTATTCAAAGGCTTATTTTCCCCATATGGATTTTGCAAAAGGCTTTCCAATTAGTCTTAATATTCTTGGAAAAGTCTAAATTACTTATGCAAGTAATTTTTAGTTTATTATTCCTTAATTAACTTTGATTGAAAAGGAAGTTAGCAAAATACTATATTTATTTATTTTATTATTTTATATGTAAATCTCATTCTTTAGATAAGGCTTATAAAGTAGATTAACTATATGAGTAACAAAAATGTCATGTCATTGACAGCAGATGATAATTCAGTAATTAAAACTATTTATTCAATTATAGAGCCAGACATAATGCTTCATCAAGTCGTTAAACCTAAAAATACATCCCCAGGGAGGATAAATGTTTCTCCAGATCATGAATCACTTCAGGTTGCTCATATTGGATTAAAATTCAACCAAACGTTTAAACCTCATAGGCATGTTTTTCATGATAGAAATATGCCTATGGCTCAGGAATCTTGGGTAGTAATTTCGGGGAAAGTAAAAGTATTTCATTATGACTTGGACGACAATATAATTAATGAATCTATTCTTCTTCCAGGTGATTGCACGATCACTTATAGGGGCGGACATAACTATTTAGCTTTGGAAGATAAAACTGTTGTGTATGAGATTAAAACTGGGCCTTATCACGGAGTTAAAAATGATAAAACATTTATATAAAATTCACCTCATTAACCTGTAAAATAAGATTTTCTTGTTGAATTATGACCAAGGCATTTATCACAGGTATAAATGGTCAGGACGGATCATATCTAGCAGAACACCTTTTATCACTTGGTTACGAAGTAGGCGGACTTGTAAGAAGAAGCTCAGTTGCTGAAAATCAGACTTATAGAATTAATCCTATAGAAAGTAAGTTAAAAACATATTATGGCGATTTAATTGACCAGAATTCACTAGCAGATGCCTTTCGACATTTTAAACCTGATTTGATTTTTAATTTAGCAGCTCAAAGTCATGTCAGACTTTCTTTTGATATGCCAGGTTTTACTGCACAAGTAAATGCAGTTGGTGCTTTAAATGTTTTTACTGCGGCCAAGGAGAATTGTGAGGGTGCAAGAATCTATCAAGCCAGCTCCTCTGAAATGTTTGGAACTTCAGTTGACCCAGATAATTATCAACGAGAAACTACACCAATGCATCCCGTAAGTCCTTATGGATGTTCAAAATTATATGCATATAGTATTGCTAGAAATTTCCGAAGAGCCTATGGTCTTCATATTTCAAATGGCATCCTTTTTAATCACGAATCCCCAAGGAGAGGGACAAATTTCGTGACAGCTAAGGTTGTAAAAGGTGCTCTTGACATTAAATACAAAAAAGAAAAATTCCTAGAATTAGGGAACCTAGATTCATACAGAGATTGGGGACATTCTTACGACTATACGAAAGCAATGATTAAATTATTAGAATATAGTGAACCTTTGGATATCGTTATATCTACTGGGAAAGCCCACTCAGTCAAGGATCTATGTAAAGTGGTTTTTTCGAAACTTGGCATGGATTATGAAGAACATATAAAAATCAATCCTAAATTCCTCCGCCCTCAAGAACTTCCATACTTACAAGGAGATTCGACAAAAGCAAAACAAATCCTTGGATGGGAACCGGAATTTACTTTTGAAACTTTAGTTGAAGATATGATTATGCATTTTGAGGCCTCTTACAAATAATGAGAGAGCCTTTAAATCAATATGAACCTGATATTACAGAGGATGATATTGCAGCAGTTAATAAATACTTAAGGTCTGGAGGTTACGTCACTGAGTTTAAAAAAACCAGAGACCTAGAGAAATCAATATCAGAATATTGTCAAACAAATAATGCAGTCATTTTCCCAAATGGAACGCTAAGCTTATTAGCAATCTTAAAGAGTTTGAATATAGGGAGAGGGGACACCGTAATAGTGCCAAACTATACAATGGCTGCAACGGCTTTTGCCGTTATTGAGACAGGTGCTGAAGTAATATTTTGTGATGTTGAATTACCTTCTTGTTGTATATGTTTTGATTCCTTTAAGAAAGCTATTGAGTGTCAAAGGAAAAGACCAAAAGCGGTTATGTTAATGTCCGCCAATGGCAGATATCCTAGTTATGAAATTAATGAATTTATTTCTTTTTGTACAAATAAAGGTATTGAGGTTGTAGAAGATAGTGCTCAATCTTTAGGCTCAAAGTATAAAGATGGTCAACATATAGGAACAAAGGGTGTGGCCGGGAGTTTCTCCTTTTCAATGCCTAAAATCATCACGGCAGGTCAAGGAGGGGCGGTCATCTCTAATGACGAAAACCTTATCTTTAAATTAAGAAGTTACAGGGACTTTGGAAGACTATCAGGGGGGAATGACCTACATCCAGAAATTGGACTAAACCTCAAATATACTGACTTGCAAGCGACATTAGCATTATCTCAAATCAATAGAATAGACCGTTTAGTAGAAATAAAAAAAAGAAACTTTAAGCTTTTAATAGATTCAGTACAGAGTGAATATCTTTATATAAATCAAAATGATCTAAAATATACGACACCTTGGTTTTATGAGTTGATGACTCCACATCGAGAAAGCCTAATTAATTGGTTATCTGAACAAAATATCTTTACTAGAAATATGTATCCTGAGTTAAATCGTCAAGGAGCCTTTTCATTTCATCATCAGCATAAACATGAGTTTAAAAATAGCAGTTTTATCAGTCGTAATGGTCTTTGGTTGCCATCCCACACTAAACTTAACCACAATGATATGAACAGAATTATTGAGGCTTTAAATACTTTTAGACCTGTGTAATTTGGGTAAAACTTTATTAATAGCAATTGATAATCACACGTTAAATAAGAACTCCATAACATCTCCCTCATTCACTACATATTCTTTCCCTTCACTTCTTAGTAATCCCTTATTTTTAGCGTTAGCCATAGAACCTGACTCTAACAAGCTTTTATATGAAATTGTCTGAGCTCTAATAAATCCTTTTTCAAAATCAGTATGTATTACTCCTGCCGCTTGAGGTGCTGTCATTCCATCTTTTATTGTCCAAGCTTTTGTCTCTTTTTCTCCAGTTGTAAAATAAGTTTTTAATCCTAATAATTTATAAGTAGATTTTATTAAGGATTTTAATCCTCCTTCCTCTACACCTAAACCTATGAGGTAATCCTTTTTATCTTCAGGCCCTAACTCAATTAATTCAGATTCAACTTGTGCTGATATTTTTATACATTCTGTATTTTCAGTTTTTGCTAACATTTGGACTTTTGAAGAGAGATTATTACCTTCAGCTAAATCATTTTCATTTAAGTTAGTTGCATAAATAATTGGTTTTGCAGTAAGGAATCCCAATTGTTTAATCATTAAATTCTCTTCAACGCTCAAAGATATTGATCTAACTGAAAGACCTTTTTGTAACTTATCCTCAATTTTTTCTAATAAAGCATCTTCCTGTTGTGCTTCTTTGGATGTTTTAACTTGCTTCTTAATTCTTTCTCTCCTTTTTTGAAGCTGAGTTAAATCAGCTAGATTTAGCTCTAAATTAATAATCTCAATATCTTCTAATGGATCAATTTTTCCTGAAACATGAATAACTTCACTATCTTCAAAACATCTTACGACATGAATAATTGCATCAACTTCTCTAATATTGGATAAGAACTTATTGCCTAAACCCTCTCCTTTACTGGCACCTTTAACGAGACCTGCAATATCGACAAATTCAATCTTGGTAGGAATAACATTTTGACTAGAACTTAATGTAGCTAACTGATGCAGCCTATGATCAGGTACTGAAACGATACCTTTATTTGGTTCAATAGTACAAAAAGGAAAGTTTGCAGCTTGGGCTTTTGCATTTTCAACAAGTGCATTAAATAAAGTTGATTTCCCAACATTTGGTAATCCTATAATACCGGCTTTTAACATTTGAAAAAATTTATAGATAAATTAGTCAAGGAATCATCTTCTTGTAATATAGAGTTTACTTAACCAATCATGGATAAGTTAATCATAATCGTTTCGATTATTCACTATAGTTTCTACATATCCTTATTGCCTGCCTAAACAAAAGATATGCTTAATTTAATAAAAAGATTTTTAAATATAAAAAATGGAATCATATTAATTGTACTAACAACTTTTTTTGTCTTTTTAAGTAATTCCTTTAAGAAAAACAAATCAAAAGACATATCCAATTTTGTAGTTCCCGTTGAAAAAGGAATTCTTTCTGAATCAATTAACACTAGTGGAGAAGTAAAGGCAACAAGAACAAGCAATATCGGTCCAAGAAAACAAGGAATAATAAAAGAATTAAAAGTAAAAGAAGGTGATCTTGTAAAAAAAGGCCAGATTTTGGCTACTCTTGATGATGAAGATTTCATCTATAAACTTGAAGAACTTGAATTAAATTTAAAAAAACAAAAGTCTCAATACTTGAGAAGAGAATTTTTATATAAAGAGGGGGCAGTGAGTAGAGAGGATTATGAAAGCTATAAAAATAATTACAATACAAGTGAAGCTAAATTTAGTGATGCAAAAGCTGAAGAAAATTTTTATTTAATAAAAGCTCCATATCCAGGGAAGATAACAGCTAAATATGCAGAGATTGGGGCATATGTTACACCCAGTACAAATTTAAGTTCAGACTCTAAAAATAAAAACTTTATTTTTGAATTATCCGAGGGTCTTGAAATAATTGCTAAAGTTCCGGAGAGTGATATTGGAAGGATAAAAAAAGGTCAAGAGGCCTCTGTAAGGATAGAAGCTTATCCCTCAAATAAATATAGTGCAATAGTAAAAAAAATAGCTGAGAGGGCAGTTAAGGATAATAATGTCACTTCATTTGAAGTAACGTTGAAATTCAAAGAAATTTCTGAAGAAATAAAAATTGGTATGACAGCAGATCTTGAATTTAAAGTCAAAAGTAATGAAGAAAAGATCTTAGTTCCAACAGTTTCTATTGTCACTGAAAAAGGTGAAAAAGGTATTTTAAAAGTAGATAAAAATAATTATCCTAAATTTGAAAAAATAGAAATAGGTATTAGCAGCGGTAATAAGACTTCAATAATTGATGGTTTAAAACCAGGAGAACAAATCTTTATTGATATTCCACCTTGGGCGAATAAAAGAAAATGAGTTTGAAATCACAAGACTCAAAAAAACCAGTTTTACTTTTAGTTGATGGACATTCTCTCGCTTTTAGAAGTTTCTATGCGTTTAGCAAAGGAGTTGATGGAGGATTAACCACTAAAGAAGGATTCCCAACAAGTGTCACTTATGGATTTTTAAAAAGCCTTCTAGATAATTGCAAAAAAGTCAGTGCTGAAGGAGTTTGTATTACTTTTGATACAGAAAAACCAACTTTCAGACATGAATTAGATCCAAATTACAAAGCCAATAGGGATGTAGCTCCAGATGTTTTTTTTCAAGATATTGAACAACTAGAAATCATCTTAAAAGAAAGCCTTAATTTACCTATTTTCAAATCCCCAGGATTCGAAGCTGATGATCTATTAGGAACAATCGCTAATGATGCATCCTCAAAAGGTTGGTGTGTAAATATTCTTTCTGGGGATCGAGATTTATTTCAATTAGTTGATGATCAAAAAGATATTTATGTTCTCTATATGGGCGGAGGTCCTTATGCTAAAAGTGGGAATCCGACTTTAATGAATGAAAACGGAGTCAAAGAAAAACTAGGAGTTTATCCAGATAGAGTTGTCGATCTTAAGGCCTTGACCGGCGACAGTTCTGATAATATTCCAGGAATAAAAGGTGTAGGACCAAAAACTGCAATTAATTTATTAAAAGAGAATGATACCTTAGACGGTATTTATAAAACCTTGGATATTATTCAAAAAAATGAGGATAAAAAATATCAGGGATTTATAAAAGGAGCCGTTATGGAAAAGCTAAAAAATGATAAATTCAATGCTTATCTTTCAAGAAATTTAGCAAAGATAGATGTTGAAGTTCCCTTGGTATTGAACAATGGATATGAACTAAATGAAATAAATCAAGACTCTCTATCGGAATCCCTTAAAAAACTTGAATTATCAACTTTACTGAGGCAAGTTGATATTTTCAATTCAGCCTTTAGTAAAGGTGGTTTTAATAAAAATAATGAGGAAAAACATAAGGACAAAGAATCAAAAGATTCACCGTCAACAGATTTAGAAGAAATAGAAAATAAACTCCCAAAAATCAAAGTAAATATAGTTAATGATTCAGAATCACTAGATCAACTCGTTAAAAGATTAGAGATTACTAAGGAGATTGTTGCCTTAGACACTGAGACAAATAGTTTAAATCCTCTAGATGCAGAACTTGTTGGTATAGGTTTTTGTCTTGGCGAAGAGAGTAATGATCTGTTTTATATACCCCTTGGTCATCAATCGCAAAAAGATGAGATGAATCAATTAGCAATTGAAGATGTATTCCTTAATTTAAGAACTTGGATTGAAAGTCCAGAGAAAGAAAAAACTCTTCAAAATTGTAAATTTGATAGACAAATATTTTATAATCATGGGTTAAATCTAAGCGGAGTTACTTTTGATACCCTACTAGCAGACTACATTCTCAATAATCAGGAAAAGCATGGATTAAGTGAAATTTGTTTTAGAGAATTTGGATTTAAGCCACCATCTTTTAAAGAAACAGTTGGAAAAAATAAAGACTTTTCATTTGTCGACATTAATCATGCAAGTATTTACTGCGGTTATGATGTATTTCTAACTTACAAAATTGCGAAAATTTTTAAAGAAAGATTTAGAAAAGAAAAAAAAGAATTAACAAAATTATTTAAAGAAATCGAATTACCTTTAGAGCAAGTTTTATCAGGAATGGAGATGAGTGGCATCAGCATAGATATCACTTATTTAAATGAACTTTCTAGAGAATTAAAAAGTACCTTAGCAAATATTGAGGAAAATGTTTTTGAAATAGCAAAACAAGAATTTAATTTATCTTCTCCAAAACAACTTGGCGAAATATTGTTTGATAAGTTAAATCTTGATAAAAAAAAATCAAGGAAAACAAAAACAGGTTGGAGTACTGATGCAGTTGTTCTCGAAAGATTAGTTGAAGAACATGAGATAATTCCCTATCTAATAAAACATAGAACTCTTAGTAAACTTTTAAGTACATATATTGATGCTCTTCCCAACCTAATAAATAAAAAAACTGGAAGAGTTCATACTAATTTTAATCAAGCAGCCACCGCCACTGGGCGATTAAGCAGTAGCAATCCAAATCTTCAGAATATCCCTGTCAGAACCGAATTCAGTAGAAGAATAAGAAAAGCCTTCTTGCCTGAAAAAGGTTGGAAATTATTATCAGCAGATTATTCTCAAATTGAATTAAGAATATTAGCTCACTTAGCCAATGAAGAAATTCTTATAACTGCGTTCCACCAAAATGATGATATTCACTCTTTAACAGCGCGATTAATTTTTGAAAAGAAAGATATAAATTCTGACGAAAGAAGAGTTGGTAAAACTATTAATTTTGGAGTTATTTATGGAATGGGAATAAAAAAATTCGCACGTTCTACAGGTGTAAGTACGACAGAGGCAAAAGAATTTTTAATTAAATACAAAAAAAGATATGCCAAAATTTTTAAATTTCTAGAACTTCAAGAAAGGCTTGCTCTCTCAAAAGGTTATGTAGAAACTATTTTCGGAAGGAAAAGGGAATTTAAATTTGATAAAAATGGTCTTGGTAGATTAATCGGAAAAGAACCGTATGAAATAGATTTACAAACTGCTAGGAAAGCTGGAATGGAAGCTCAATCATTAAGAGCCGCTGCAAATGCTCCTATTCAGGGTTCTAGTGCTGACATTATAAAAATAGCTATGGTTCAATTAAACAAAAAATTATTAGAGATGAATATTCCAGTTAAAATGCTTTTACAAGTTCACGATGAATTATTATTCGAGGTGAAACCAGATTTCTTAGAAATAACAAAGCAATTAGTTAAAGAAACTATGGAAGATTGTGTAAAATTAAAAGTACCACTTCTAGTGGATATTGGAGTTGGAAATAACTGGATGGAAACCAAATAATCTTCAAATAAATACTTTTTAATATGATCAAATTATTTAATACTTTAAGTAAAAACGTTGAAGTTTTTAAACCAATAGATGAAGAAGTAAAAATATATTGTTGTGGCGTAACTGTTTATGATTTATGTCATCTTGGGCATGCAAGAAGTTATATAGCTTGGGATGTCTTGAGAAGATTCTTAATTTATAGTGATTACAAAGTTAAGTTCGTCCAGAATTTTACTGATATCGACGATAAGATTTTAAAAAGAGCAAAAGAAGAAAATAGCTCTATGAAGCAGGTTTCAGAAAAAAATATTGCTGAATTCCATAAGGATATGGATGCCCTAGGGATTATGAGGCCAGATAGTATGCCTAAAGCTACAAATCATATTTGCAATATTTGTTCATTTATAAAAGTACTTGAGAAAAAAGGTTTTGCATATGCCAGAGGTGGAGATGTTTATTATTCTGTTTTTAAAAATAAAGATTATGGAAAACTAAGTAATCAAAATATCCTAGAGCAAAATATAAATCAGCAAGGCAGGATGACTTCAGATGAAAGCAACAAAAAAAATAATCCCCAAGATTTTGCTCTATGGAAAAAAGCAAAAGAGAATGAACCATCTTTCGATTCACCTTGGGGGAAAGGCAGACCTGGATGGCATATTGAATGTTCTGCGATGGTAAAAGATGAATTAGGAGAAACAATTGATATCCATTTAGGAGGGGCTGATCTTATTTTTCCTCACCATGAAAATGAGATTGCACAATCTGAATCAGCTAATAATAAAAAGCTTGCAAACTATTGGCTTCATAATGGGATGGTCAATGTAAATGGGCAAAAGATGAGCAAATCTTTGAAAAACTTTACGACCATTAGAGATTTATTAGATTCAGGGACAAGTCCAATGACCTTAAGATATTTTGTTTTAACCGTGAACTATAGAAAGCCACTCGATTTCACTGATGAGGCTTTGAAAAGTGCCTCCGAAGCATGGAAAACAATTAATGTCGCACTTTCTTTTTTCGATATTACTAAAAAAGAAAATCTATCGATTGAGGTAAACGAAACGAATGAATTTGTTGAAGAAAAATATAAAGAAAAAATCAATTATGAAATATCTCAAAAAAAGATAAAATTTACTAATGCTTTAAATAACGACCTCAATACAGCAGGAGCAATTGCAATTATTTATGAATTAGCTAAGCCACTAAAAAACTTTATAAACCAATTCCAAAGAATTAAAAATCTTGACATTAATACTAATGAAAAATTTCATCTTAGAGAAACATTAAAAACATTAGAAGAACTTACCCAAGTGCTTGGATTAAAAAAAGAAGAAATAATAATCGAAAACAAAATCACCGAAGAACAAATAATATCGCTTATTAATAAAAGATTGATCGCAAAAAAGGGAAGAGATTATGCAGAAGCCGATAAAATAAGAAATTCATTAAAGGAAAAAGGCATAGAACTTATAGATCAATCCACTGAGCTAACAACATGGGTTAGGCTCTAAATTTTAAGAAAAAACCCAATTTAAAATTTTTATTTTTTAAATTCACCTTTAAGTGGGAAAATATTATAAATATTAGAGAAAATTGAAATACATCACTGTACTTGGTTCAACAGGTTCAATAGGAACACAAACTCTGGAAATAGTAAGAGAACTTCCCAACAAATTCAAAGTGGTGGCTCTTTCAGCAGGGAGAAATATAGACTTATTGACGGAGCAAGTTAGTCAGCATAAACCAGAAGTAATTGCTATCGACGATGAAAATCTTTTAACAGATTTAAAAAATAATATTAACAATTTAGGAATAAGTAATCCTCCAATAGTTTTAGGTGGCCGAGAGGCAATTAATTCAGTCGCAGCATGGGATTCTGCTGATACCGTAATTACTGGGATAGTAGGATGTGCTGGACTTATTCCGACGATGTCAGCAATTAAGGCCAGTAAAAATATTGCTCTTGCCAATAAAGAAACATTAATTGCAGCGGGCTCAGTTGTTATTCCTGCTTTAAAGGAAAACAAAAGTAGACTTTTGCCTGCAGACTCTGAGCATTCAGCTATATTTCAATGCATACAAGGATTACCTAATTATGAAAATGCCGATTTTGTAACAGGTCAAATCCCAAATGGTTTAAAAGCTATTCATTTAACAGCCTCAGGAGGTGCTTTTAGAGATTGGGCAGTAGAAGATTTAAAAAATGTCACAGTAGAAGATGCAACTTCTCATCCAAATTGGAGTATGGGGAGAAAAATAACTGTAGATTCTGCCACTCTTATGAACAAAGGATTAGAAGTTATTGAAGCACATTATCTATTTGGTACACCCTACCAAAATATTGAAATTGTCATACATCCTCAGAGTATCATTCATTCAATGATTGAGATGGAAGATTCTTCTGTCTTAGCTCAATTAGGATGGCCTGATATGAAACTCCCAATTCTATATGCAATGAGTTGGCCAGAAAGATTCAGAACCAATTGGAAAAGATTTAATTTAACTGAGATTGGCCAACTTACATTTAAAAAACCAGATGAAGTAAAATATCCATGTATGGGACTTGCCTACTCAGCTGGAAAATGTTCAGGAACTATGCCTGCAGTTCTAAATGCTGCAAATGAAATGGCTGTAGATCAATTTCTTAAAGAAAAAATTTCTTTTCAAGAAATCCCTACTTTTATAAATAAGACTTGTGAAGCACATATTAATAAACTCAACTTAAATCCAAATTTAGAAGATATTCTAGAGGTCGATAATTGGGCAAGGATTTTTGTTCAAGAAGAAATCAAAAAAGGTAAAAAATATATAAATGTAGAATAAATCAAAATCTAATGATGGATACAAAAACAGCTATTTTTGGTAGAAGAACTATTCATGCCTTTAATTCCAACAAAGTACCCGAGAAATTAATTTTTGATGCTATAAATGCTGCAAATCAAGCTCCCTGTCATAAATTAACTTTTCCTTGGAGATTTTATTCCATTAGTAAAAGTAAAAGAAAAGAAATTTTAAAACTCGCAATTGATATTAAATCTTCACAAAAATCATTAAATGAAAATTCCAAAAAAATTATTAGAGATAAATTCCTAAATCCCTCACATTTGATAATTTCAACTCAAATTTTGAATAACGATAAATTAATTGAGAAGGAGGATTATGCTGCTTGTTCATGCGCTATCCAAAATTTAGCAATATCCCTTTCTTCAAATGGGGTGAGTATAAAGTGGTCCACAGGAGAAATTATAAGAAGTAAAGAAATATATAGCATAGTTAATATTGATTCTGAATCAGAAGAAATAATAGGATTCATTTGGGTAGGATATGGCAAAATAGGTCCGAAAATTACAAGACCATTGATAAATGAGATTTATAAACAAATTTAAAAATTAAATTTCAATAAAACTTTTAATAATTGAGAACCTTGAGAAGTAAAAAAAAATATATTTGAGAGCAATAAAAGTCAAGATCAATATCTCAAACCTTGCTAATTATATCTATAGATAAACAAGTAAATATGAACTCTAGGAACTATAAACAATCAAAAAAGGAACTTAAATCTTGGGCTGAATTTATATTGGAAGAGATAAAAGATAGACCAGAAGATTATGAAGATATTGATAGGGAAGAAGATTTTTGATATTAAATTTAATCTTCTTAAAGAATATATTTATCAATAATCAAATTTTTCAACTCTCATTTCATTAATGAGAATCCAATCGAAAAGTATTTTTCTTCTTTTCTTTTTTTTTTCGGTTTTTTTTTTTTTGAAAAATAACTTTAAAGATATTTGTATTATTCAAATACTTAAAAGCCAATTCTTAACTGCTTCATCAGACCAACAACCATAATCTGAATGAAAACCGTTATGTCCTCCTTTATTAGTAATTAGAATATTGAATTTATCTAATGATTCATCCAAAGAATTTTTCAAATTTAAAGTAGATTTATAAGGAACCCAAGGATCGTTTCTAGCATGTATTAAAAGAGTAGGAGGAAGATTCCCCATTAATTTTTTAATTCTAAATATTGGGGAAGCTTTATAATAATAATCTTCTAAAGATTTAAAGCCCCAACTTGGTGCAGTAAATTTAGCATCAAATTCTCCTATCGTTTTTAAACCTTTAATTGTTTTGCTCAATTTACTTTTAGACCGAAGATTTCCTTCATTTTGATATCCATCCCATAATTGTTTTTTTAAACGTTGCATTAACCATTTTTGATATAAAAGATTTCTAGGCCTTTCTATACAATTGCTACATGAAATCAAATCTAAAGGGCTGCTCACACAGGCTAATCCATCTATTAATTTTTTACTATTAGTTGAGCGATAGTCTAGACAGGCATTAAGAAGAATTGTTCCGCCAAGAGATAACCCAACTCCAAATATTGGAATATCCTCTTTATTATCAAAAAAATCTTTTAACTCGTTATTAAGAATTCTTTTAAAAAAGTTAAGTGCCGAAATAATATCATTCGAACATCTTGCGGAATAATTTCCTTTTGCTAAATATCTTGCTGAACCAGCTCCTCTTAGATTTAATTTAAGAACTCCAAATCCATTTTTTACTAATTTTCTAGCAATTCTTTTTAAACCAAAACGCTTAGTAGACCCCCCTAATCCATGAGTAATAATTACAATCCCTCTTAAATAATCAAAGTCTTCTGGCAACTCCAATAACCCCAAAAGATAATCACCCTCAAATTTTTCTGAGAGAATATTATTTATTGGTAAAAGGATTTTTTTATTTGTTTTTGCCTGAACAACATCAAAAACGAATGTATCTCTTAAAGTTTGTAGATCTCCTCCTAACCAAGGGAAAGCCTCATTAAAAGGGTATTTCTTTAAATAATCAGAGAAATTCAAACTAGATATTACTATTTATCACCAACGCCAAGATCCTTTAATTCTGAAATCAACTCACTTAATACTTTTTTTGCATCCCCAAATACCATTGAGGTATTAGGTAAATCAAATAAATCATTTTTAATGCCCGAATAACCTGCACTCATTCCTCTTTTGATAACAAATACAGTTCTTGCTTCTTGTACATCAAGAACAGGCATTCCATACAGAGGAGAACTTTTATCATTTTTTGCCTGAGGATTAACTACATCATTTGCACCTAAAACTAAAACAACATCTGTTGCTGGGAATTCCGGATTAACAATATCCATTTCTTTAAGCTGTTCATAAGGAACATCAGCTTCTGCTAGTAAAACATTCATATGTCCTGGCATTCTGCCTGCTACTGGATGAATTGCGTATACAACTTCTATTCCATTCTGTTCTAGCTTTTTTGTTACTTCTCTCAAGGTATGTTGAGCTTGAGCGACAGCAAGACCATAACCTGGAACGACTATTACCCTATTTGCAGCCTCTAATGTTAAGGCGCATTCTTCAACACTACAAGAAGTTATATTTGTGTATTCACTTGATCCAGAAGAAGAAATACTTTGCTGGGATAAAGTACCTCCAAAAAGGACAGAAATCAGAGACCTATTCATCCCTTTGCACATTACCTGAGTTAAAATTAAACCGGCCGCTCCTACCATTGCACCAGCGACAATCAAAAGCTGACTATCTACAACGAAACCTGCAGCTGCAGCTGCAATACCTGAATAGCTATTTAATAAAGATATGACAACAGGCATATCTGCTCCACCAATCGGCAACGTAACCCCAATCCCTAAAAGAGTAGAGGCTATAACTAAAAGCCAAATCGAACTAATGTTACCGCTTATTAAATATATGAAAGCTACAAATGAAGTCACCCCAAAAACAATATTTACAAAATGCCTAGCTTTAACCTGAGTCCATCTTGGTGTGGACAGCCAACCTTGTAATTTTGCCATAGCCACAATTGAGCCTGAAAATGTAATGGCTCCAACAAATATTGAAACTGAAATTGAAACATTATTAATAAAAGGCTCTAAAGATCCTGCTTTTGCTAATTCATTAAAAGGGAATAAAAAGGCACCAATAGCTACTAATAGAGAAGACATTCCACCAAAACCATTGAACAGAGCTACAGTCTCTGGCATTGATGTCATTGGAACCTTCTTAGCAAGCAAAGTTCCAAATAAACTACCTACTAGAGATCCAACAATGATCCATATCCATGATTGAGCGGGGATTCCAGAAGTACCTAAGTAGTAAGAGAGCAAACCTACAACTGAAAGAAACATAGCAAATGCTGCTAATATGTTGGCTTCTCTTGCAGACCTGACTTTTGATAACCCCTTTATTCCAAGTGCTAGTAAAAGAACAGCTAGAAGATCTATGACGAATTTAATAATATCAGGAAGATTCATATCAATTAATTATTTATTTTTTGTAGGTTTGCGACTAAACATGGCAAGCATTCTGTCAGTAACAAAAAAACCACCTACAACATTGAAAAGAGCAAATCCAAGAGATATTGATCCGATTATTAATAATGGACTATTTGGCTCTGCTTTTATAATTGCAGTTAATGCTGCCAACATTGTTATTCCTGAAATGGCATTTGCTCCGCTCATTAAAGGGGTATGAAGAGTTGGAGGTACCTTTCCTATCAACTCCAAACCTAATAAACTTCCAAGCAATAAAACCCAGAGCAAGCTATCAAAATTCATAATTCAATTAAAACCTCAATTTTCAAAAACTTTGTTTTGAAGGATCACTCCTTCATCACTTAATAAACAGCCAGAGATTAATTCATCATCTTTGTCTAAATTAATTACACCATCTTTTATGAAAGGTGTAATCAAGGATGTTAGGTTCTTAGCATAAAGTGTACTTGCATCATATGGAACAGATGAGGGCAATTCACCAGCCCCTATAAGCTTTACACCATTCCTAATAATAGTTTCATTTGATTTTGTTCCTTCACAATTACCTCCTTGGGATACGGCTAGATCAATTACTACTGCACCAGATCGCATATTTGCAATCATATGAGAATCAATTAAAACTGGAGCTTTTTTACCTAAGACTTGTGCCGTACAAACAGCAACATCAGCTTCAGATAAATATTTAGTTAAGGTAGCCTTTTGTTTAGAAAGGAATTCAGGCGTAACAGCTTTTGCATAACCACCTGATTCCCCTGGTTTTTCGTCGATTTCAGGAAGTTCTATAAATCTTGCTCCTAGAGACTCAACTTGTTCTTTTACAGCTGGTCTAATATCCGACACGAACACAATAGCTCCAAGTCTTTTTGCAGTAGCAACTGCCTGCAATCCTGCAACCCCTCCACCAAGAACAACAACTTTCGCAGGCTGTATGGTTCCGGCTGCAGTCATCAGCATTGGAAAATATCTATCAAGTTCACTTGCTGCCAAAAGAACTGCTTTATATCCTGCGATATTGGCTTGAGAAGAAAGTACATCAGAGGATTGAGCTCTACTAATCCTTGGGAGTAATTCCATTGATAAAGCCGAGATCTTTTTACTAGTTATAGTTTTTTGAAGTTGTTTATTGGAATATGGATTTAAAAGGCCTAGCAGAATAGCACCTCTTTTTAACTTGCCTAAATTAGATTCAGAAGGCGTTTGAACACAAAAAACAACATCGGTATTCTCCCAAATATTTGCATTAGATTCAGTAACAATTTGACCTCCAGATTCTTTGTATAAAGTGTCATTAAACCCTGATAGTTCTCCTGCTGAACTTTCTACAAAAACTTCGCATCCAAGACTTTTTAATTTTTTCACAGCTCCTGGAGTGGCTGAAACTCTTCTCTCTCCAGAGACTGTTTCGATAGGAATGAGTATCTTTGTCAATTTCTATTATTTTTTTAAACATACTTAAGATAATTTGAATAAAGTCAAAAGTCTTGGAGTTTGAGTTTTGTTAAAAAAATATTTTCTTTTTTTTAAATCATGGCTATGAAAAATATATAAGTATTAACAATCAAATGAGCATAAAAGCTATCGAATGCCCAGACGGAGTTTGTCATAGTCATCATGGAGGCCATGCTGTTCCAAGACAAACTATGCAAAGAAATTTGGAAAAGCATGGGAAAGACTGGTGTGAAAAACTAGCCGAAAGAATTTATGAAATGTCAGTTGACACTTATTCTCAAACAGTGATGCCTAGCCTTCATTCATCAGGGTGGCAAAGAAGACATTTAGATTGGGAATTTAAATTAGCCGAAAATGATTCCGAACCTGATGAAGCTCTTGTTGAAGGAATCATCAATGCTACTGAAAGTTTTCTTAGAAGTAGTGAGGTCCATAGATTATTTATACAAGAACTTGTACAGGGTACATTTGAAGAGGCAAATGATAAAAAAATAATTTCTAAAGCTATAAAGTCTATTATCGAAGAGGAAATAGTTATTTCATTAAGAGAAAAAAAAGAAATTCTTTTAAAAAAAATATCTTCAAAATTAGTTTCAGAAGAAAAAGTTAGCGAGGAACTGGCAATCAATTCTGCTAAAGAAGGATTTGACGAAGTTGAAAGGTTACTTGTGAATCATACAGAGGCAGTTTAGAACCAATTCTTTATATTTTTTTTATATTTAAAGCAATTTCAAAGTCAAATATTAACTAATTATTAAATTATTGTTTGGAAGTACAAAGTTGTAACTTATAAGACAATGTTTAAAGCAATCTTTATGCTTACCTATAGTCAATTCCAAATGGGAAATGTCTAAATTTTTAAGAAAAAGAATTGATGTAGCAACTTGTTGGGCAACCAACAGAATATCAGTAATGGATACTCTTGAAAAATACGAGGACAGTTATGCCATCGCAGAAGAATTTAGAGAATGGATATTGCATATTGGCGAAGAAAATGAAAACCTTAAAAATTCTGTATTGAATTTCCCTAATGAATTAAAAGAATTATTAGATCAAAAAATAAATGAGAAATTAATCGAGTGAAATCCGACCTTCATAAATAGAGACTATTGATTAACATTGTAAATATTTGATATTTAAAATGGAAATGATAAAAAAAGAAGAAAACATTGAAAATTTAGTAATAATAGGTTCTGGTCCTGCGGGTTATACAGCAGCAATATACGCTGCTCGTGCAAATCTACAACCTCTCTTGGTTACTGGGTTTAATTCTGGAGGGATTCCCGGGGGGCAATTAATGACAACTACTTTTGTTGAAAACTTTCCCGGTTTTCCCGATGGGGTATTAGGACCTGAATTAATGGACTTAATGAAAGCTCAAGCTGAAAGATGGGGGACTAATTTATATGAGAGTGATGTAATTTCAATTGATACAAGTAAACGTCCTTTTGAGCTGAAAACCCTAGAAGGGATTATTAAAACAAATTCAATTATTATTGCAACTGGAGCAAGTGCCAATAGGTTGGGGGTGATAAATGAAGATAAATTTTGGAGCAAAGGCATAAGTGCGTGCGCAATTTGTGACGGGGCAACGCCACAATTTAGAAATGAAGAACTAGCAGTTATTGGAGGGGGAGATTCTGCATGTGAAGAAGCGGCATATCTTACAAAATATGGCAGCAAAGTTCATTTACTAGTTAGATCTGAAAAATTAAGAGCTAGTGCCGCAATGATAGATAGAGTAAAAGGCAACTCAAAGATCGAAATTCATTGGAACACAAAAGTAGAAAAAGCAATTGGGACTGATTGGCTTGACAAGATTGAAGCTATTAACACAGAAAAAGGCTACGTCGAGATTAAAGTTAAAGGACTTTTTTATGCTATTGGACACACTCCTAATACAAAGTTTTTGGACAATAAAATTGAATTAGACAAAAAAGGATATATTGCTTGTAAATCAGGTAGACCAGAAACTTCTATAGATGGAATATATGCAGCTGGAGATGTAGTAGATTCTGAATGGCGACAAGGAGTTACAGCTGCTGGGACAGGTTGTATGGCAGCATTGGCTGCTGAGCGATGGTTAGCAGAGAAAAATTTATCAAAAATAATTATTAGAGAAAAAGCCGAACCAGAAAAAACATTGCCTTCTTCGAGTTTTAATGAAGAGGAGACAGATGAAAACACTTTCGATTTAAACTCTAAATGGCAAAAAGGTAGTTATGCACTTAGGAAACTTTATCATGAGAGCAATAAACCAATTCTAGTTATTTTCAGCTCTCCAAGCTGTGGACCTTGTCATGTTTTAAAACCGCAACTTAAAAGAGTGATCAATGAATTTGATGGGGCTGTTCAGGGTATAGAAATTGATATTGATAAAGATCAAGAAATTGCTAAACAAGCCGGAATAAATGGAACTCCGACAATACAGCTATTTAAAGAAAAATTACTTAAAAAACAGTGGCAAGGAGTTAAGCAACGTAGTGAATTCAAAGAAGCAATACAAAACATCATCTAAGAAATTTTAATTATTTATTTCCTTCTTACATTATTTTTAGAATTTCCGGATCTCGGGCCTCCTCCACCTGCATTTCTCTCTCGATAAGTAATCCTACCTCTTGTTAAATCATAAAGGCTTATTTCTACAAGTACTTTATCTCCTGCTAATAACTTAATTCTAAATTTAGTTAACTTACCTGCCGCTCGGCATAAACATTGGTGACCCTCAGGTTGCTCTAAAGTAACCAAATAAAATCCATTACCTTGTTCTTTTTCTATTACGCCAGATGTTTCGATCATTAAATAAATTTTTTTCTAAATTAATATTATCAGAAAAGAATAAACAAAATTTATCTCGTGATAATTACATCAGTTGAATTGAGTTAATTGCAAAGATTTTAAATTTATATGAAAAATTTGATCTCATTAATTATTTGAAGCTGACCGTAATAAAAATTTGCTTTCGCAATTTTTTCAGGATCTTCTAGTTCATCAAAAAACATGAATCCTAAACTCTCCCATAAAGATGAGCCGCAAACATTATTAAGTTCGCTTGTTGCTTCTTTAGCAATATTATTTAGTTTACGTTCCAGATTTTTAGATTTAGAAATTGACATCAATAAATTAATTATGTAGTACAAATATACTACATAATTCACTTAATGCAACTTTAGAATGGAAGTCTCTTTTTTTCCTCGATATTTAGATCCGCTTCCATTTCTTTAAGCCTTTTTAAAATCTGTTGATAATAATCTTTAATGTAGCTTTCAAGAGAAGTAACTTCTTCTTTCTTTAGATCTAATATCTCATAAGTATTGCTCATGTCAGAATCTAATGCGACTCCACTACTAGTGACTTCAGCGAAGGCCAATCTCTCAGAGACATTTAATGCATCTTGAAAAAAGGAAACTATGTTCTGAGTTGCTTTTATTAAAAAGGGTGAAACTCTAAAAATTTTTGCCGTTTTATTACTATATTTTTCACATAAAGAAATGACTTCTTCAGAATCCCAAGCCTTAGGTCCAACTAGAGGTAGTGAAAGCTTGTAAGATTTTGGGTTATTTACTGAAGCAACAATGATTTTAGCCATATCTTGCGTGTTCATGTATGCGATTTTAGTTGGTGTGCCGCTCATCCAGACGGCTTGACTATCAAGCACAGGAATAGCAAATTGGCTAATAACACCTTGCATAAAAGCAGCGCATTGAAAAATTGTATAGTCGAAATTAGATTTCTCTAGAAGTTTTTCAGTACAATACTTGACATCCATTAAAGGTACATTTCTAAACTTTTCTGTTAATAAAATCGAGAGAAAAATTACCCTTTTTATTTTTTTCGACTCACAAGCATTAAAGAGGTTAAGCTTCCCATCCCAATCAGTCTCATATATACTTTTAGAATCTTCGGGTCTTCCAGTTGCGCTATCGATAACTACTTCAATATCTTGTAAAGCATAATCTATATCACCAGAATTAAGTAAGTTCCCCTTTGTAAGTTCACATCCCCATTCTTGAAGGAAAGAAGCTTTCCTTGGATTTCTAACAAAGCACCTTACTTCATGTCCGTCTTCAACAGCTTGCTTTGCTATCTGTCTTCCAAGAGTTCCAGTTGCACCTACTAAGAGAATCTTCATACTTAACGATGTACTTAACTTTTCGAGATTAACTCACTTTATGTGGTATTCGTGAGAATCAATCCCCTTGAAATTTTAATAATAATGCACCACCAACCAATCCAATTGGTATCAAAATCCAAAAAACAGCGGCGATACTAAAAATTTCTTTAGCCATAGGAAACTTAATCAATTATTATAATTTAACGTTTAATTGCATTTTTTTGTAAAAAAAATTACCAATGCAAATATCTTTAAATTATTTAAGAGGGGAATAAAGGTTTATTTGTATGAACTCTACCTATTTATCAGAAGCAGGAGAAGAATCTAATTACTGGAATTGGAATGGATTCAAAATTTTTTGGAGTGTTAAAGGGAAAGAAAATACACATCCTATGATTTTGCTTCACGGATTTGGCGCAAGCAGTAAACATTGGAGAAACAATTCTTGCTACTTTGCAAAAAAAGGATATTCTGTTTACTCAATAGATTTAATTGGATTTGGAAATTCAGCTCAACCGGGGATAAGTGAGATCGAAAAATTAGATAATGGAGTTTGGTGTAATCAGGTCAGTGATTTTATTAAACAAGTAATAAGACCACAGACTTCTAAAAAGATTGTTTTAATAGGAAATTCTTTAGGATCTCTAGTAGCTTTGACATGTGCAGTCTATTTGAAAAATGAAATACTTTCTGTTGTGGCATCCCCTCTTCCGGATCCTTTATTAATCAGGAAAAAAGAGCCGAAAATTAATTTAATTTTTGAAAAATTCAAAACCAACCTTATAAAAATATTTTTTAAATTATTTCCTTTAGAAATATTTTTATTTTTAATAAATAAATTAGGAATAATAAAATTAGGGCTCAATGCTGCCTATTTTAAAAAGGATAACGTAGACAAAGAATTGATTGATATTGTAAGAAAGCCGGTTTTAAGAAAGACTGCTGCCAGATCACTTAGAGCTATGTGTATAGGAATGTTAACAAGGGGAAATAAGTTAAAGGCAACTTACCTTTTAGAACAACTAAGTTATACAAAAAAAGTTCCTTTTTTATTGTTGTGGGGAGAAAAAGATAATTTCATACCTTTGTTTCTTGGTAAAAAGATTGCAAATTTCCATAGATGGGTAGAATTAAAAATAATACCTAATTCAGGCCATTGTGTTCATGATGAAGATCCTTCATTATTTAATAAAATTTCTCATGAATGGATTAGAGACTTAAAAACCTTTTAAAATATGAAACATACATTATCAGTGCTTGTTGAAGACGAATCAGGAGCCTTGAGTAGAATCTCGGGACTTTTTGCTAGAAGGGGTTTTAATATCGATAGTCTTGCTGTTGGTCCTGCCGAAACTAAAGGGAGTTCTAGACTAACAATGGTTGTAGAAGGTGATAATGAAACCCTTCAACAAATGACAAAACAACTTAACAAATTATTTAATGTTCTTGGAGTCGTAGATTTCACAAACCTTGCTGCTGTTGAAAGAGAATTAATGCTTCTAAAAGTTTCATCTAAAGAAGATACAAGAAGTCATATTTTGGATATCGTTCAAATATTTAGAGCAAAAGTGGTAGATGTGTCAGATATTGCTCTAACACTTGAAGTGGTAGGAGATCCAGGAAAATTAGTTGCTTTAGAAAAACTGCTTGAACCATATGGAATTCTGGAAATTGCAAGGACAGGTAAAGTCGCTCTTAAACGGTCATCAGGAGTAAACACTGAAATGTTAAAAACAAATAAATACTCTCTAGACATTTAATTAAAAATAACGATTTCATAAATCAAATCTT
This sequence comes from Prochlorococcus marinus str. MIT 9515, assembly GCF_000015665.1. Classification (NCBI taxonomy): domain Bacteria; kingdom Bacillati; phylum Cyanobacteriota; class Cyanophyceae; order Synechococcales; family Prochlorococcaceae; genus Prochlorococcus; species Prochlorococcus marinus. The sequence continues at coordinate 1,160,822 of NC_008817.1, forward strand.
TTTTATCTAATTTCTGTAATATTTCGATTCCTTTTACAACTTTTCCAAAAATGGAGTACCTTCCATCTAATTCAGGAAATTTATTAGTCACAAAGAAAAACTCAGTTGAGGATGAATAACTTTTTCCATTTTTTACCATAGCTAGTGATCCATTTTCAAAAAAATTCTTAAGTTCAAAAATTTCAGCAGGATTAAGAATTTGGTATTTGTATTTTGGTTCAATTTCTTTTTTTAATTTTATTTCCAATGGAATATTTAGTCTAAGTTTATTTAAATTATGATTTTCCTTTTTGTAGTTACTTTCTGAATAAATACCTGAATGTATCATTTGAACTTGAGGATAATTGATTATTTTGTAGAACTTTTTATTTTGATAAATATTATTTTTTATATTTTCAACAAAATTATTTACCGTAACTGGATGTGTTTCTCCAAATAGTTTCACATCAAAATCACCTTTTGAAGTTTTGAAAGAAACTCTTTGGTTCTTTTTTATACAGTTTAAATTAAGCTTTTTACAATAATAATTTGAATCAAAAGAACTTCTATAACTGCAACTTGTAATTAAAAACAAAAACACTTTAAAAATCAAAAGTGTTTTTAATAAATAAAATCTTCCTATTTCAAACCCTCCAAATTTACATTTAAAAATTTAGCTAATCTTGCACCTTCCTCCTCAACTTGAAGTAGTGGTTTTAATTCACCTGCTCCGCTTAGAGGAAGTGCTTTTTTTCTCCCTTTAAGAACTAGTGCGATTCTTCTTCTTGGATTAAATCCCTCACTAATATCAAGTTTTACAGATTTAATTTCATCGAAATTTAGTTTGACTTCAATATCCTTAAATAATCCTTTTCTTTTAATCTCAACAGATTGGGAAACTTTATCAAAAGAGTTGTAACCTGAACCGAAGTTTATAAAGACCAAATACCATAAATATATATTTAACAAATTAGCTATTACTCCATAAGCCCCCATTATTATTCCTTGAGGTATAAAAAGTAAGGATGAAGGATTACCTAAAGGCAATAAGTCTCTTCCTGTGTAACTAGATATCGAAGCCAAGATAAAACCTATACCACCAATGGTTAACATTCCACCGATAAGGTAATTTGATATTTTTCTTGACCCATTAATTTGTTGTTCAATTTTATTGAAAGAAGAAAGATTTGATTCCATAATATTTTTATCCTAAAGGCACATTTTATTAATTTAACAAATCACCTGAAGTATTATTACTTATTTTCAAAGCAAAAAGTCAGGAAAGCTTTACAAGGCGTTTCATATATACAAATATTTCCCCACTTTACTATCAATCTTTGTTAAAGTCGCAACGTATCCCGAAGCTAAAAACGATTTCTCATGACGATCGCCGTTGGAAGCGCACCACAAAGAGGATGGTTTGATGTCCTTGATGATTGGTTAAAGCGCGACCGGTTTGTATTTATTGGTTGGTCCGGACTTCTTCTTTTACCTTGTGCATATCTTGCAATAGGTGGATGGTTTGTCGGAACAACATTTGTCACCTCTTGGTACACACATGGAGTTGCAAGCTCCTACCTTGAAGGTTGTAACTTTTTAACAGCAGCTGTAAGTACCCCTGGAGATGCCATGGGACACAGTCTTCTGTTTTTATGGGGCCCTGAAGCCCAAGGAAGTTTCGTAAGATGGCTACAACTTGGTGGTCTTTGGAACTTTGTTGCATTACATGGAGTATTTGGCCTTATAGGCTTTATGCTTCGTCAATTTGAAATTGCCGGTCTTGTAGGAATTAGACCTTATAACGCCTTAGCTTTTTCAGCTGTAATTGCAGTATTTACAAGTATTTTCCTTATCTATCCTTTAGGACAGCATAGTTGGTTCTTCGCTCCTTCATTTGGAGTCGCAGCAATCTTCAGATATATTCTGTTCATTCAAGGTTTTCATAATATTACTTTAAACCCATTTCACATGATGGGTGTTGCTGGAATCCTAGGAGGAGCACTTCTTTGTGCTATTCATGGAGCTACAGTACAAAATACATTGTATGAAGATACAAGTATTTACACAGATGGTAAGGTTCAAAGTTCAACTTTTAGAGCTTTCGATCCTACTCAGGAAGAAGAAACCTATTCAATGATTACAGCGAATAGATTTTGGAGCCAAATTTTTGGTATTGCTTTTTCTAACAAGCGTTTCCTTCACTTCTTGATGTTATTCGTACCTGTAATGGGTATGTGGACATCTTCAATAGGTATTGTTGGTTTAGCACTTAACTTGAGAGCTTATGATTTCGTAAGTCAAGAGATACGTGCTGCAGAAGATCCTGAATTTGAAACTTTCTACACAAAGAATATACTTTTGAACGAAGGTATGCGAGCATGGATGTCTTCTGTGGATCAACCACACGAAAATTTTGTATTCCCTGAGGAGGTTCTTCCACGTGGAAACGCCCTTTAATAATTTATTAAGAGCTCCAAACCAAAGTATCGAGGAAACTGGATACGCTTGGTACGTAGGCAACGCCAGATTAATTAATTTGTCTGGACGTTTATTAGGAGCTCACATTGCTCACTCTGGACTTATAGTCTTTTGGGCGGGAGCAATGATGCTTTTCGAGGTTAATCATTTTACATTTGATAAACCTATGTGGGAGCAAGGTTTAATCTGTATGCCACACGTTGCGATGTTTGGTTACGGAATAGGACCTGGTGGTGAAGTAACAGACATCATGCCTTTCTTTCAGGCAGGTGTGGTTCATCTTATTGCTTCAGCTGTTCTTGGTTTTGGAGGTATCTACCATTCATTAGCTGGACCCGAAAAGCTTGAAGAAGATTTTCCTTTCTTTTCTACGGATTGGAGAGATAAAAATCAAATGACCAATATTCTTGGATATCATTTGATTGTTTTAGGAGTAGGTGCATTAGCTTGGTCAGTAAACTGGTGTTTTATTGGCGGTGCTTATGATACATGGGCTCCTGGAGGAGGAGAAGTAAGACTTGTCAACCCAACACTTGATCCTAGAGTTATCCTTGGTTATCTTTTCAGGTCACCTTGGGGCGGCGCTGGTTCAATAATTGGTGTCAACTCAATAGAAGATATTGTTGGGGGTCATGTCTACGTTGGTATAACCGCAATAATTGGAGGTATCTTCCACATCTTCACTAAGCCATTTGGCTGGGCGAGAAGAGCATTCATATGGAATGGTGAAGGACTTTTAAGTTATGCACTTGGTGGAATATGTGTTGCAAGTTTTATTGCATCCACTTTCATTTGGTTTAACAACACTGCTTATCCCTCAGAATTCTATGGTCCAACAAATGCTGAAGCTTCACAGGCACAAAGCTTTACTTTCTTAGTGAGAGACCAAAGAATTGGAGCCAACGTAGGTTCAACAATGGGACCAACAGGATTAGGTAAATACCTCATGAGATCTCCTACTGGTGAGATTATATTTGGTGGTGAAACAATGAGATTTTGGGACTTCAGAGGACCATGGTTAGAACCTCTTAGAGGACCTAACGGATTGAGTCTTGAGAAGATTCAGAACGATATTCAGCCTTGGCAAGTAAGAAGAGCTGCTGAATATATGACTCATGCTCCTAACGCATCTATCAACTCAGTTGGTGGTATCATTACTGAGCCTAACGCTGTAAATTTTGTTAACCTAAGACAATGGTTAGCTGCAGCACAATTCTTCCTAGGATGGTTTACTTTCATTGGTCACCTTTGGCATGCTGGTCGTGCTAGAGCTGCCGCAGCCGGTTTCGAAAAAGGAATCGACAGAAAGAGTGAACCTGCTCTAGAAATGCCTGACATTGATTAATTTAATCAAATTTCTAAAGACCCTTGCAAAGGGTCTTTTTTTTTGTGCAGAAAATTCATTGTTTAATTAAATTATTTCTTAGCCACGGCAAACTTAAACCCATAACATTACTAAAACATCCTTCTATCTTCTCTATGTATTTACCTCCTCTTCCCTCTAAAGCAAACCCTCCCGCACAATGAAGTGGTTCAAGAGAATCTACATAAATTTTTATCTCATCATCATTTAAATTAGAGAAATAAACTTTAGAGCTTACTGTTTTTTTTATTGTTTTAGTAACTCTAATTACTTTTGAAGTTAAATTAAAATTACCAAAAATTAGTGTATGGCCCGTATGTAAGAAACCAAACCCTCCAGACATTCTTCTCCATCTATTGAATGCCTCTTCTTTGTTTAATGGTTTTCCGAAAGCTGTTCCTTTAAATTCAAAGATTGAATCACAACCAAGAATTTCGACTGAACTATAATTAAATTCTTCTGACAATTCTATTTCTTTCATACCAAGAACTAGGCTGTTAGCTTTTTGAAAAGATAATTCCAATGCCATATTAGATATATCATTCTCTTTGATTAAAGATTCATCAAAATTACTTGGAATTTGAATAAATTTGATATGAGAATTTTCTAGTAATTTCTTTCTAGATCGAGAAGCAGAGGCTAGAATTAACACAAATTTTTTATTAAATTATACTTTAAATTAAAGATTATTAAATTAATAATTTAATATCAATAACGAATGGAATTCACAGAAAACTATAATCCGAAAAATAAACCAATTATGGTTTTAGGAACTTCTAGTGGAGCTGGTAAATCATTAACAGTCACTGCAATATGCAGGATATTGAAAAAACTTGGTGAAGAGCCAATACCTTTTAAAGGACAAAATATGAGTAACAATGCTTGGGTTGATTCTAATGGTGGAGAAATGGCATATTCACAAGCATTACAAGCATTTTCTTGCGGGATTAATCCTTCTTCCGAAATGAATCCTATTTTATTAAAACCACAGGGTGATTCTACAAGTGAAGTCATTCATTTAGGAAAAAGTGTAGGGATTTCAACAGCAAAAGATTACTACAAAGATTGGTTTATGCCGGGATGGGAAGTTATTAAAAAAAGTATAAATATCATTTATGAGAAAAACAAAAATTGCCGATTAATCATTGAGGGGGCCGGAAGTCCTGTAGAAATGAACTTAATTCATAGGGATCTAACTAACTTAAGAGTTGCAAAGTATTTAGACGCGAGTTGTATTTTAGTAACGGATATTGAAAGAGGAGGCGTATTTGCACAAATAATAGGAACTCTTGAGTTAATGAAACCTGAAGAAAGAAAGCTCATAAAAGGGATATTAATAAATAGATTTAGAGGAGACCTTTCTTTATTTAAAGAAGGTAAAAAATGGATAGAAGATAAAACTAAAATTCCTGTTTTAGGAATAATTCCTTGGTTAAACGATAAATTCCCTCCAGAAGATTCTTTAGATTTGTTAGAAAGAAAATCTTATTTGAGTAATCCTGAAATAAAAGTTGGGATTATAAAATTACCATCTATAAGTAATTTTTCAGATTTTGATCCATTAGAAAATGAAAATTCCATATTAATAGAATGGATCAGTGAAGCCCAAAACTTGAATCAATTTGATTTTATTATTATTCCTGGAAGTAAACAGACTATAAAAGATCAACTATTTCTTAATGAGTCTGGATTGTCAAAAGAGATTAAAAACTATTCACACAATAATGGCAATATTTTCGGAATTTGTGGAGGTCTACAAATGTTGGGAACAGTTCTAGAAGACCCATTTTTTAAAGAAGGCTCAAATTTTAATTCAGATCAATCAATTAAGGGGATTGGATTACTACCTTTAAAAACAACTTTTCTTAAACATAAAATAACAAGACAAATTCACTCTGAATCAATTTGGCCGAACTCAACAAAAATCATTGGATTTGAGATACATAATGGAATTACTAAATTAGATAGTAGTCATCTTGATACTTTAAAAACAAATCATATATTTAAAGATTTCGATCTTGGATGGTATAAAGAGAATAGAGAGGGAGGGACTATTGCGGGAACATACATTCATGGGATTTTTGAAAATGATGAATGGAGAGATCACTATATAAATTTAATTAGAAAGACTAAAAACAAACTGACATTAGACAAGAAATCAAGATCATATAAAATGAAACGAGAATCTATTATTAACAATTTAGCGAACGAATTTAATAATCATTTCAATATTTCATTGCTATTAAATTGACAAACTCTAAAATTAAAATCACTTGGCCAAATAATATTGATACATATGCCTATGATGGAGACGATTGGTTTCTAATTGCTGAAAAGGTAGGTTTGGAAATCCCGACTGGCTGTCTAACAGGGAGTTGTGGTGCCTGTGAAATAGATGTCAATGGGGGAACAGTGAGGCCTTGTATAAGTAGTATAAAAAAGAATAAAGAATCTACATTAAAAGTTTCATTTACTACTGACCCATTCTGGTGAAACTAGATTATCTAAAATATAAAATTCAACTTAATGCCAAATCGATATACTTTATCCTCAAGAAGCTGTCCAATATCCTGAACACCTGCTGCATTGGAATAATATAAATCAATTGATTTTCCTGGTCGGAAAGAATATCTTAATCCTAATGAGGAGCTGAAATCTTGTTCATTTTTCAATGAAGTATTTATTTCAGGAATAAGCTGCAAATTATCTAATAAATTAATATAACTTGAGATACCAACCGCCCCAAAAGTTTCTATCTCACTAAAAAAGTATTTTGGACTAATATTAAAAACAACCTTATCATTAATTCTTATAGTATTTATTAATTCAGTGATTAGGTAACCTTGATTAGTCTTTTCATTACTTCCAAAGGATGTTCTAAATGTCATCCAAAAAGGATCAAAATTTTGTGGACTAAGAATTAATAATTTACCTCCTACTCTATAATTAAAATTGTTCTTGCTCAAAAATGTCCTTTGCAGACTTGAATGTTTATTATCAACTAAACTCACACCATCAAAAGATCCAGCACTTAGTTCTAATTGAAATATATTTGATAAAGAATAACCATAAAATCCAAACAAATTACCTTTTGAGTCATAATTCAAATTTATTTGTGAAGTCCCCTCATTAGGTATCAAAGCATTGCTGACCGTGATTCCACCAAAATTAAGTAATCTATTTCTTTTATTGAGAGACTGCGTGAATATATCTTTATCCTTATCTTTACCTTTATTTCTATAATCATTAAGGTTTTCTATATTAGGTTTTAAGTCAATTTCATTTTGAAAATAACTTTCATCATCCTTATATGATTTCCAAATAATCTTTTCTAGATTATTTGAATTTTTTTCTTGAACTTTCTCCCATCTAATTGAATTTATTTCGCGAGACTCTTTTTTATCTTTTTCTGCAAAAACAACCAAAGAATTTAATAATTGAGTAAATATAAAGATAAAAAAAAATAACCTCATTTAGAAAAATCTTCGACTTATCAATTTAACCCTTTAATAATACTCCTTATAAACTATATCTATCAATTCAACTTAGAAATCAAATAGCCGTAGGCACTCGAACCGCTCCAGCCAACAAATTTGTCCATCTCGAAGTGTATATCCCTTTTAAATTCATATGAATCAACTATTTGCAAACTATCTGATTTTTTTATACAACCATCAGAAAACACTTCTAAAGATTTTCGTTGTTCTTCATTATTTAGTTGCAGTGGTTCACTATGACCATAAATAAAAGCCAAATTTGTAGATGTGATCCTATTATTTATACTACATTCTTTTCCTACTACTGAGCTCCATTCTTTGTCCCCATGAGTCCAATAGAGTGACCATAAATCATGCTGGCCTATTGTAGAAGGATATATGTTACTTTTATCAGCCATTTGATATAATTTTTCTCTTTGATAGTTGGTATAATTCACCGAATTTGTAGAAACAAAAAGTCCTATCGTAAAAAAGAGTGATAAAGAAATAGGCAGCAAAAATTTAAAATTCCAAAAATTATAAAAAGCCTGATCACAAAGGTATACAAAATAGGTAATTACTGGTATCCAAAAACATGGAAACAAATAAATATTATGTCTAGATGGAGCGAAGGCATAATTTCCTTTAAATGAAAAAGATATTGTAATTAATAAAACACTAAAAATAATTAGGGCAACAATTCTTGACAATTTTGTGACTCTAAATAAGAAAACAAATGATGGTATAACAAAAAGAAATAACACAAAAGATGAAAAGCCTTGTCCGTTTCTAAATGGATAGATCGATAGAGAAGCTAATCTGGATATTGCATGAACTAGATGTATAAAATTTGTGTTCAATGAATAACTCTGTAGATCCAACTTATATAAAAGTCCATCACCATAGGCCCATTGAGCTGTACCTTCATTTTGGCTAATTATAGAAATTAATTTAAAGTAGTGATATTTCGAAAAACCCAATAAAAGCGAAATGGAAAATGTTATTCCTAAAGTTGAATAGAATTTTGGTTTTTTGTTGATAAAAATAACAGAATTTTTTCGATATATTTTTTTAATAATTTTCAAGGGTTGTTTTTCAGTGAATAAAAAATAAAAACTTGCTAGCAATATGCCAAGATATAAAAATATAGTTTGAAATCCCAACAACGAAGAAAGCCATATGATTAATAATGTGTAAAGCAGTGGAATATCAAATGTTTTATTGGAAAAGGTTTGATTACTACCATTGATCTTAATTTGGTAAGTATAAAAAGAGGTAAATAAAGATAAACAAATCAAAGTACTTATTGCAGGGAGCTGATATGGCATATAGGAACTTGCATGTAACATCAATTCCGGATTAAAACATACGATTAAGATCGATAAAAAATCAATTAAGTATCTAATTCTTTGGAAATTTTTAATTCTAATTTTATCTTTAAAAGAATAAAAAATAGTTGTTATGTTATTACTCAAAAGGTATGCTGTTAAGACTGCACTTATAAATCCAACCACTAAAGTGGCAAATCTAGTCCAATCCAAACCAAACTTTAAGAATGGAATAGTTAGAGGAAGATAGATAAACCCCCATAAAGGTGGATAAGTGCCCCAACCTTCTCTACATGTTTTTAGAGTTGCTTGTAATAGATTTATAGGTTTGATACTTTGAAAGTCTATTGGGTAGGCAATCTGTGAGGAAAGCGGGAAATTATTACTTGATTCAAATGAATTTATTTTTTTAATAACATCAAAAAAAGTACCATAATCATCTACATTTCTCCAGCTTGAAGGACCAATTATTAGCCAAAACAAAAAAGAAAAAACAGCTAGCAAATAAAAGATTAAAGATGGTTTCCAAAAACTAAATTTTATAGAGTTAAAGTAATTGACTAAATTCTCTTTATTAGATTTACTTATCATCTTCTGGATAAAAATAACACTCATATTATAAGTATGCACTTACGAAGGCAATTACTTGTTTTCTAAAAATTAGAAAACTATATATATCTGATAAATATCCTTACAATTTAAAAAATATTAACTCTGCTTTCAAATAATTTTCAGCAAATTAATTATCTAAATAAAGTTGTTTGATGTTTCTCTTTTTTTAAGAAGATCCTTTTCCAAACCTTTTAAAATAAAAAATAATGATTATATTTGATTATTTTATTTAGAAACTACCGACATTAAAAAGAAGAGAGGGTGTAAGTTGAGAAAATTTCAATAGAAACCCTCATTAACTCAATGACATTTATATTTTTATAAAACATTCAAATTCTCCGAAGAGTTTTTGAGAAAAGAAGGTTTGACATTGTCTAAAATCTCTTGACAAAAGAAAAAATCTTTGTGAAGAAAATAGAAAAATAAAAGTTAATGCTTTTATTTAAAACTATTTTGACCCTATTAGAATGCCCCGAAAGAGTCAGACAATATAGAAAAACGGAGAGGGTGGGATTCGAACCCACGAACAGTCTCCTGTTAAACGATTTCGAGTCGTTCGCTTTCGACCACTCAGCCACCTCTCCGTAATTAAATGCTAAATGAAATAAGGTATAAAAATAATGGATATCATATTCTTTAATCCCAACCAGCTTCTCTCATCATTCTAATAGCTATTGAATTATTATTTCCAAGGTCCTCAACAGTTACCTTATCAGGAGTGAATTCGCCAAAGTTTTTAACAATCTGATTTTGATTAACCTCTTTTAATGGATGTTCGAAAGTAGGAGCGGCTAATCCTTTACTTCCTTCAGGAGAAGCTAAAAACTCTAGAAGTTTAACGGCTTCAGCTTTATTTGTGGCATATTTAGCAACTCCTCCCGCACTAATATTTACATGTGCTGGATTAGGGGTAATAACAGTTGTTTTTCTGGCGTACAAAGTATCTCTTCTACCATTTACACCGGCAAGCATTCTTGCGACATAGTAATGATTAACTATTCCAACTCCACATTTCTTTTTCGAAACGGCTCTAACTATTGAAATATCGCCAGGGAAAAAAGGTTGGGAAACATTAGAAATCATTCCGTTTAACCATGTTTTTGTAGCCTCTTGCCCCTTATTAACAATTTGATTTGCAACGAGGGATTGATTATATGGACTCTTTCTATTCCTTAGACACACTTTACCTTTTAAAGCGGGGTCTGCTAGATCTGTATAATCCTTTATTTTGCTTACATCTACAACTTTAGGGTTAACAACCATAACCCTGACTCTTCTTGTCAATGCATACCATTCTTTCCCAGGATCTTTTAATCCAACGGGGACATCATTTTCTAGGCTAGATGATTCAATTTTTTGAAGCAAGCCTGCTTTAGCAGCATTAGTTATTCTGGCCGCATCAACAAGTAAAATCAAATCAGCCTGAGAGTTTTTCCCTTCTCTTCTTAATCTCTCTATGAGAGATATTCCTGCAGCTTCAATAAGCCGAACTTTAATTCCAGTCTCCTCTGCAAATTTTTTATAAACATTCCTGTCAGTATTGTAATGTCTGCCTGAGTAAATCTTGACTTCCCTTTCTGAGGAATTAACAGGAGCAATAACATTAAAAAGAAATGTACATGTTAATGCTGAGTAGAGCAATTTCTTGAGTTTTTGCACTTTTTCTAAATAGTATCTATCGTTACTTTATATATATTAAAAGCACAAGAATTCTAAAAGATATTTTCTTTACCTCATCTTGTATCATTTCTTATAATCAAAATGAATTTTTTAACTTATAAGCTACTAAATTTAGAAGAATTAAAGATATTAAAACTAAATTTAAATAAGCAAAATGAACTTTGGGAAAGTGGCAAAATGACCGCCGGTAGTCAGGCATCAAAAGTCAAAGAAAATTTGCAATTAAATAGGAATTCTGAAATTTCAAAAAAATATTCTCAATTAATCAGAAAAAAAATCATCACTAACCCATTAATTAAAAGTTTTGCTTTACCAAAGACAATCCATGGAATCATGTTTACAAAATCATTACAAAACATGCATTATGGAAGACACATTGACAATCCTTTTATGTCCTCAGGCAGGTCGGATTTATCTTTTACAATTTCATTAACTAACAAAGCCGATTACCAGGGTGGTGAATTAGTAATCGAAACACTAAATTCAGAAAAAAAATTAAAGCTAGATGCTGGAGAGATAATAATCTATCCAAGCACATACCTGCATTCCGTAAAAAAAGTTAAAAATGGTGAAAGATTAGTATGCGTAGGCTGGATTGAAAGTTATGTTAAGTCAATTGAGGAAAGAGAATATTTATTTGACCTTGATGCTGGAGCGAAGGGTTTATTAGCCAAATATGGGAGGTCCGACGAACTTGACAATATTTTTAAGTCTTATTCAAACTTATTGAGATTACTAGGTAACTAAAGAAACATTTTATACATCTCGTAGAAAAAAGCTCTCAATATCTGTACTATATAAATAGTACGGATATTTTACCTTAAATGCCCAAAAGAAGTTCAATAGCATTATTTATAGCAGCATCAAGTGTATTAGCTATCAATACTGCAGATTCTAATTCTATTAAAGCAGGAGAAAATGATTTAGGAGGATTAAAAGAATGGAACACTGATATGAGTGTTGATGCTGATTTTATTCTAGATAAAGAAGCTCAAAAGTTAGCAGATGAAGCCAAAAAATCTAGTTTGTGTATTCCTATTGGGGAAGGAGAGAATTGTTGGTAAATATAATAAACTTTAAAAAAAACCGCTAATTAAAGCGGTTTTAGAAATAAAAAAACACCTTTTAAGGTGTTTTTTTTGTATTTAAAGATTTTTTAACATAGCACTTAAATGATCTCAGCCCTGTTTAACGGCACTACCAGCTCTATCGGATCCACCGAATATTGCAGGAGTAACGTTAACATAACTCGGACAAATAAAGCAAAAAAATCATATAATCGTCTCCCTATTGGGGAAAGAGATGATTATTGATAAATATAAATAAACTTAAAAAAAAAAAAACCGCTTATTAAAGCGGTTTTAGTAAATAAAACACCGTTTAAGGCATTCTAAATTTTGAGTTAGAACTTAAAGGTTGTTTCAACAACAGCACCTAAATGATCTCTACCCTGTCTACCGGCACTACCAGCTCTATCGGATCCACCGAATATTGCAGGAGTAACGTTAACAGAATCATTAACTTGATAAGAATAATAAGCTTCCCAAGCTATAGGATCAACAGTTGTTTCGTCTTCTCTTGTTTGAGGCTGACCAAAAGCAACTCCAATTTTATCATCAGGAGTAAATGTATCTTCCCATGTTAAACCTACGAAATAAGCCGTAGTATTAGAGTTGGTAGTAGCATCTGTTTCTGAGGTGTCATAACCTAGAGAGATTGAAGGGGTCGCCTTACCAGCATCTTCAGGTCTCCACCAGCCTCTCAAACCGATGTTTGAACTATTACCACCGTTTGGTCTTAATTTACCAAATGGAGTTGTGTAATATGAGTCAGTCCAGCCGTTATACTTCATGTTAAGAATTACAGAAGCAGAGTAGGTTGGCTGTGTATATCCAATTTGAGTAGCCCAACTAGTAGCAGATTCGTTAGTTCCCCAACCACTGGTAGAATCGCCTTCTTTACTTACAACGTTTGAACTGATTGCAAAACCGTTATCAGCTTTGTAAGCCCAACCAAATCCAGGGTTAGTACTTGCACCGTAAGCTGCTCCGTTACCACCTAGTGTAAATTGCTTAGTTATAGGCTGGTATATGGATGGAGTAGTCGCATGCATATAGTAGTTTTCAATTTTTGGACCAATCCAAACTGTGTGTTTTTCACCAACAGGGAATGTGTACCAAATTTTGTCAACTTTTATAGCGTCGGCATTACCTTTAGATGAAGACAAATATGTTCCATATGTATAAGAAGTTTGCCAACCAGTTGCATTACCAGTTTTCAACCTAACATAAAGATTATCATCACCTGTAAAACTTGTATTGAGGTTACCCTGCCACATGTATGTAGCTAAAGTACCTTCAGTTTCTCCTGTTTCTTCAACATTTAATGCACCAACAGTGAAGATTACTTTACCGTCAAGTGTTGTTGTCTCAGAAAAGGAACCAGCCTCATAATCATTTTGAATAGCTTCAATACCGTCAACACGTCCTTTTAGTGTTGCAAGTTCTTCGTTAACTTCATTAACGAAAGTTTCACTGTCGAATAAACTTGTAGCAGATGATTTGTTACTACTGTTGTAGTCATTCATCCCCTCAAGGTTCAACACGTCAGAAGCTTGAGCAGCCATAGGAGCAATTAAGCCTACAGAAGCTGTAGCAACTAACATTTTTTGGAAGAGTTTCATTTTACCTCACACGAAAAATGCCCATAATAATGGGTATAGTAATTGTATCGAGGGTAACATTTTTAAGTAGGATTAATAGATTCACTTCTATGTAGCAAATGATACGGAGCTTATTTCAGATGCTTTCTAATCAAATTATTTTTTTAATAAAGGAAATTTCAAAGACTCTCTTTCAATTATCCAAGAGGATGCCACTTCTCTAGCTAATTTTCGAATCTTTTCAATATATTGCGCACGATCAGTAACTGAAATCACTCCTCTAGCATCAAGCAAATTAAAGCAATGACTGCATTTTAATACAAAATCCAGAGCAGGAAAAGTAAGTTTTTTATCAAGAAGAGATACAGCTTCTTCTTGATATATTGAAAATAGTTTCCTCATGTTTTCGGGATTTGATGCTCTAAAGTTAAATTCGCATTGATTTTTTTCAAATTGAAGCCAAATATCGCTGTAGTTGAAATCTTTATTCCAATCTAAATCCCAAATACTTTCTTTATCTTGCAAAAACGTCGCAATTCTCTCTAGTCCGTAAGTTATCTCAATGGGAATTGGATTACAGTCAACCCCCCCACATTGTTGAAAATAAGTAAATTGTGTTACCTCCATCCCATCCAACCAGACTTCCCAGCCCACTCCCCATGCGCCAAGGGTAGGGGACTCCCAATTATCTTCTACAAATCTTATGTCGTGTTCCTTAGGGTTAATACCTAAAAACTCTAAAGAAGATAAATATTTCTCTTGAATTCTATCAGGAGATGGTTTAATGATTACTTGATATTGAAAATAATGTTGAGCCCTGTTTGGGTTATCTCCAAATCTTCCATCAGTAGGTCTTCTACATGGCTCAGCATACGCAACACTCCAAGGCTCGGGCCCAATTGCTCTAAGGAAAGTATGCGGGTTCATAGTTCCTGCACCTTTTTCAGTGTCATAAGGTTGCATAATCAAACAACCTTCTTCAGACCAGAATTTATTTAAATTTTGAATTATATCTTGAAAAAACATTAAATTAAAAATTGTCTAGGTTACATCAATGCCAAAGAATATAATAACAAAACCACTTAAAAGAAAAAATAAATTTTTTGAAAATTCTTATTTCTGTTTCTGAAAATATTTTTTATTTTCAGCTGTCATAAGTAAGTAAAAAATAATGCCAAATAAACCTAGAAAAGTTATCATCAACTCAAATGTCTGAAGAAGTTCTCCCGATAAGAAAGTCTCGAATTGCAAAATCGTTGATAAAAACATAAATCAGAGATTAATTAGGTAAAAAAATCTAATGGCAATGGTCCAAAAGTACTAGACTCTTCAGAATCCTCGTCATACTGACATGTTAATAAAATTCCCTCTCCAAGACCATTTTCAGGTCTAATGTAAACATTTCCAGTTTTTTGATTACCTTTTAAAAAAACACTTCCATCAGAATATAAGGAATCTACATCCCTAAATGTAATTGAGGAGTATTTTTTAGAAATTGACTTCAAGGCCTTAATAGCTAAAGAATCGCAAGGTGCCATTATTCCTATTGTTATCCAATCAGCATCAAGAATATTTTGTTCTAGCTCTTTTAATAATTTTTTTATTTGACTTTTTCTTAAATGAGGTGCTGATTTAAGATTATTTAAGTCATTTAAAGAATTTATAACCATTTGTTAGAAAAATTTAAAGCTATCAAAACTGTTCAAATTTCTTCTAATGAATTATTTTTATCCCTTAACTCCGATGAAGTAAAGATAGTATTGAAAAAATTTAAGCAGCAAAATTCTTTTTTTGGTAATCACTTGGTAAATGAATAGTTTTATTTTTAAAAACTCTTCTTGAAGACAAATATGCTAAATCATATGAACTTATTCCATTTGCATATGGATTGAAGAGTGTTCTCTTTGACCTAGCTTTTTTACCCCTTTTCAATTCATTCATATAATTTAAAGAGTTAATAAATAATCTAACTTTTTTTATTAGATTGTCTAGTTTTTTTTACAAAAAATCTTGAAAAAGTAACTACTCAAGCCCAAAATTGAAATTCAAGGTTTAGATTAAACCAAATTCAATTTACATTTTGGAAGTTTTAAATAATTATCAAAGGCAAAAAAATGATGAGAGTAATGATGAAGAATTTTACTATTCTCCAAAATTTGTTTATCATTTAGACTCAAATTTCAGGAACTATTTAACTTCTCTTTATAAAAATGAGATTAAGGATTCCTCAACTATTCTTGATTTAATGTCTAGTTGGGATAGTTATCTCCCTTCAGAAAAAATTTATAAAAAAGTAATTGGACACGGATTAAACAAAGAAGAACTCGAGAGTAACAAGGCTCTAAACTCTTATTGGACTCAAAACTTTAATGTTAATCAAGATATACCATTGGAGAGCGGAAGTGTAGATTGTTGTTTAATGGTTGCGGCATGGCAATATTTACAATACCCAGAAAAACTCACAAAAGAAATTGCAAGAATTCTGAGTAATAGAGGCAAAATTATAGTTTCTTTTTCAAATAGAGCCTTTTGGCATAAAGCCCCAAACATATGGACTTCTTCAACAGAAGAAGAGAGACTTAAGTACGTTAGAAAAGTATTAATTACAAATGGATTCACTGAACCAAGAATAATAAAAAAATTTAATGGTCAAACTTTTAATCTCTTTACTTTCCTTAAAAATGATCCCTTTTATTGTTTGATTGCTACTAAAGAGAAACTATAAGTTACTTCCTTGACGACCAACTCTGATAATATTTAAATTAATAGCCTAACTTTTAAATAATGTTTATTATTGGATAGTTAAAAAAAATCAATGGGTTCTAAAAGAGAAAAATATCCTGAAAAATGTCCATGGGATCTTGGCCCTAAACAACATTTAGCAAAAGAAGAAAACTGGACTTTAAGATTAGGAGAGGCAAATGTATGTTTTAGCAAAAATAAACTCGATAATAATTACTTTCACGTAATTAGCAATGAAAATGAAGAGCAAATTCTCGCTTTCAGAGCTAGGCTTCTTTATCAAAAATTACTCGATAAAGGATTTAGGTTGGTAGAGTGATGCTTTTAAATTAACTTAGCAAGCAGAGATCTTCAAAAATAAATTTTTGTATTTCTTCTTCTTGGTTTTCATTTAAGTATTTAATGAATCTAGAATTAAGTAACCAAATATCCTTAGAACCAATATTTATAAATGTATCTTCATATTCTAACTTTTTGGTTTTAGCTTTAAAAGTAATTGGATCAATTTGTTGACTCGTATACTTTTTACTTAAGAATCCACTCCCGGTATTTAAGAATTCTTGCACAAAAATTTCTATGATGGTCCCGTGAATTTTTCTATAAACCATATTTATACAATTATTTTTGATTCTATATTTGTCCCCCTCTGATTTACCTGAGACTATCATTTCAATTCCACTATTTGAATCTTTAATCAAATTAAAGTTATTTTTTGAGTGAATTTCTTCAAAATTTCTTTTTACTCGATGTATAGCAACTTCAAATAATTGCGAGGAAATACTTTTGACTATATCTTGATCATCAATATTCTGAATATCAGGTTTAAAATCTTTCCCTAAAAAGAACTCACCCTCATAGGAATTACTATTTACAGAGAAAACGCATTTACCTGAATAGCCTCCAAAGTCAGGATTCCAAGTGTACCTTTTTTCATAAGCTTTTTGAAAAATTTCTTTGCAATCTAATTCCGACATTATAAAAAAAAAGCAAGTTTAATTATGATATTACAAAAAAAAACCCTCTATTAAAAATAGAGGGGAATTAATTTAGTTAATAAAACTAATTTTGTGTAATTTTTGTATTTTCCATATTGTCAAACGCTTGACCAATTTTCTTGAAATCAAATCCCATAGCTCTTAAAGCATGCCATAAATGTCCTTGTAAGAAAAAGAATCCTAAATAGAAGTGAGTATTGGCAAGCCATGCTCTTGAACTATATGCTCCGGATCCTAAATCAACAGTGTCAGTAAAATAAGGAGCAAATTCAAATGAAAGCTTTAAAGGTTCCCCATAAAGATCTACTGGATAAATAGTAGTGTTTGAAGCACACCAGAAAGCTGCTACAAATGCCATATAAGAAACTCCAACTACTGAGTAAGAAAGAATAGCCTCAGCACCTAATAATCCTTTACCCTTGAATTCTGTATATTCTCCAAATTGTTTTGTACAAATATGGAAAACTCCTCCAATAATTTCTAGGAATGCTAAGAAAGCATGACCACCCATAATATCTTCTAGACTATCAATTTTAAGGAAATCAAACTGATGATTCCAAATAGCAGCGATATCTAAATTGTAGACAACTTGTCGTGTTGAACCAATAGCAGGATCGTAAATACCATGAATACGAGCCCATTCAACAAACATTATTGCTCCAAGGCCCAAGAAAATAAGATGATGACCAAGTATGAAAGTCAACTTATCAGGATCATCCCACTCAAAGTCAAATTTTTGAGGCTTACTATTCTCTGGATAATCACCAAGATCACCTGCAAATTTATTGGAATGAAGTAATCCACCAGCACCTAATACTGCTGAGAAGATTAGATGCAATGTGCAAATTACAACAATACCGTATGGTTCTGTAATAACTCCATTTTCAATTCCTCCAATCCCAATACCCGCTAGATGTGGTAATACAATTGCTTTTTGAGCACCCATAGGAATGCTGGCGTCATAACGAGCTAATTCAAATAATCCAAAAGCCCCTGCCCAGAACATCATTAGTCCTGCATGAGCAGCATGAGCAGCTATGAATTTACCTGAACGGCCAACAACACCAGAATTTCCTGCGTACCAGTCATAGGTAACATCAGATTTTCCGTAGTTTTGTAACACTTGATTTAAATAAACAGCAAATTGAGCTTATTGCCAATTCGGCTATTTTTTACAAGATCTTTACAGGTCTTAATTATTTATGTAAAAAAAACATGCTTCGAAAGAACAAATGTTACAAAAAAAAAGGAAATATCTTTAAAGTTTTACCCCAGAGAAGGGATTTCACCTTTTAATTGAGAAGCCCATGTTTCTAGGCGAGAATCTGTTAAATCAGATTCACTATCTTCGTCAAGTGGCAAGCCACAAAAGCTTTCACCTATTACACTCTTTGACTCATCAAATGTATAGGAAGACTTGTCAACGTAGCCAACCATATCAGCACCTGCTTTTGTGAAATAGCTATGAAGTTCTTCCATTGCATCGCAATAGTTTTCAGTGTAGGTAGATGAATCTCCTAAGCCAAAAATAGCTACTTTCTTACCAGACAAACTTAGCTCTCCAATATCCTCAAGTATTGAATCCCAAGCAGTTCCGGATCTTTCCTCATCGGCTCCGGTATTCCATGTAGGGATACCGCAAATGATCCCATCAAGCCCTTCAAATTCTGAAAGGTCATCAACATCAGATACATCCTTAGGTGATTCTGCTGAAGAAATAAAGTTGTGAAGACGATCAGCTACGTCTTCTGTTTTTCCAGTTGTAGTTGCGTAATAAATTCCTACAGTCATAACTTCAAATTGTTTACCTTAAAATAATAAAATCAAAATACGTTAAATTAATTTTTTTACAAACTTTTTCATGTAAAATTTTATACAAATTTACGTATGAAATAGTTTCTACCAGAAATTGAACTCGTTCCGCTCCTAAGCATGATTAATAAAAATCAAAAAAACATTCTTAATAAGCTAATTGAAGATTTTAATTTTTCCAGCTCAAAAAAATATAAATTAATTTCAATATTTGGACTTTTAGGCGATTTTGATAGTTTTGAATATGCAATTAATTTAAAAAATTTTATAGACGATAATCAAAATACAGATGTAGATATTTTTGCAATCGCAATTGGAAATAATATTGGGAAAGAAAAATTTTGCAAATTCACAGGATTTCCAAATAATAATTTAGCAGTTGTCAATGATAATAAACTTCACCAAGATCTTATGGTTTCAAAAGGGGTTGATATAGGTTTAGGAGGTTGGATTAATATGTTAATTATGTTATCTGGAATAAATTCACTAAAAACCATTAAGGAGGTTATTAGGGGGTACACAGGTGATAAAAATGCAAAGCAAATTTTTTCTGATGAAGACCAAATAAACTTATTAAATTTAATCAAATTTTCTGGAGTTTTTTTTAAATATACTTTTGGAAACGGTTATTTAAGACCTTTTGAATTAGCTACATATAGATTAAATAACATGATAGAAATTCTTAAGAACTGGAATGACTATATTATTGATAATAAGTATTTACCTCAAAGGGGCGCTTCATTTCTTTTAAATGATCAAGATCAAATTTTATATACATATTTTTCAAATGATGTACTCGGTTATTCTTCTAAAATGGAAGACCCAATTGCTTTTTTAACTGAGAAATGTAGATAATGAACTCTTTGAATATTGAATTTTTCGGATATTTTGCAGCAATTTTAACCACTGCTGCATTTTTACCTCAATTAATTAAAACCCTAAAGACAAAAAAAGCAGAGGATGTTTCTTTAATTACTTTAATAATGTTTATTACTGGAGTAGTTTCTTGGATTATATATGGATATAAGATTTCATCATCACCAATTCTTATTGCAAATATAATTACTCTTATACTTAATTTACTTATCTTGATTTCAAAAATCTATTATTCTAAAAAATAAGTAGGTAGTAATAATTAATCAATCCAAAAGTATGAATTTACTCGAATAATCCATAAATAAAGCGTATTATAAAAATAACGATAATTTAATTTTGAAATCTTCAAAATGCTGGGTTTGGTTTAAGGGAAGTCTAAATGAAGGTGGCTTTTGGAAGGAAGGTTTCAGTTGCACTTTTGATGAAAAGCCCGGAATATTGATAGAAAGCCCTGCATACGTAACCTGTAGAGTTCCAAATTGGCGAGTTCTTACAAAAGAACCTGAAGATTTAAAGAAAACTCCTTTGATTCCAGATAATGCTATTTGGAAAATAATTTAAATTTTATTCCAAAAAAAGCATTACATTACTCTATAAAAGCTAACATTACTTTAATAAAAATAAACTAATACTATTTACGATCTTTTTATAAATATTATTCCTTTCTTATTTTTTGGTTTTTTTATTGGAAAAAGGAAACCAAAACTTTCAGAAACTATTTCTTTACCACTTATTAAATATGGTATTCCTCTGAGCGTAATGGGACTCTTATTAAAAGAGGGAATTGATTTTGATTTAATTAAAACTGCTTTGATTGCTTTTTTTGCAATTGGATTTTTAATAATTCTAATTAATTATTTTTCAATTACTAAAACCATACTTCCTAACTACTCTTTACAATTAGCTGGCTTAATAGGTAATACTTCATTTCTTGGGATCCCTATTGCGCTAGCGCTTCTTCCAACAAGTACTATTAACTTTACTATAGGTTTTGACTTGGGAACAACATTATTTGCTTGGATATTTGGGCCCTACTTATTACAAAAAAAAACTAATAACAATACCGTCCTAAATTTAAAAAAACTTTTAAATGCAATACTAAACAGTCCTGCCTCAAGAGGCATAGTTGGTGTCTTGATTGTATATCTTTTTGGGTTGGAAAACATATTGGGAGATTATCTATGGATTCCAGCAAGAATAGTAATTGTTTTAGCAATAGTTGTTGTTGGAACAAGATTAGGAATAATCACAAATAGCAAAACTAAATTTTTTAATTTGAATAAAGATATTAAATATTCAATAATTTTGAAATTAATTATTTTGCCTCTAATTATATTTATTCTTAGCAAAATACTTAGCTTTAGCTCAAATGAGGTTTCAGCAATGGTTCTTCAGGCAGGAACGCCATCTGCTGTATCAACTATCTTAATGGCTGAAGCTTACAAAAAAAATCAAAAAATTGCAGCCACAATTCTTTTTACAACAACATTAATTTCAATTATTACAATACCCATTTTGGCAAGTTTGATGAGTTTTTCTCAATAAATCAGAAATAAGGTCTCATAAATAAGCAGATATATTCATTGCCAACAACATATTTACTGATTATTGTAAACAATATGTCCGGATAATTACATAATGTCTTAAGATTTAAATTATGAAGTCAGTAAATCCTAAAAATGAATATATCCCCCTAGATCTTAAAATCTCCGTAAGAAGGGACACCTTAAGACTCATTTCAGAAATGGCTCGTGATATGGGGATCAGTATCAATGAGGTTTTCAGTTTTTTAGCTGAAGACTCTGTCGTAGACCTAGAGTTATTAGATAATTTAAACAATGTAGAAATTCCAAATAAATGTAGTTTGAAAGACCTTAAGAATGAAATGCTTAAAAAAAAGCTTTGTTAAAATTTTTCGACTCGTTTTTTTCTCCAGTTAGCCTCAAAACCATCATTTAGCAAATCTATTGATTGAGCATTCAATTCACTTTTTTTGATCCTCCATAGATGATAAATTCCATGAGAACCTAATTTTTGATGTTTCATATTTGACCAATGCTCTTTTTTAGCTGAATATTTATCTATTACAACCAAAAAGTATTCATGTTCATAGTTTGGTTTATCTTGAAAATTAGTCCTTCTTTCAAATTTAAATCTCTCGAACAAATTAATTACTCCCTCCGCAGCACTAGATTCATAAAAAACAATCTGTTTAGTGTAGAAATGCAATGAGGGTTTTCTAATTCCAATCATTGCAAGAGTTTCACCTTCCTCACGAGAATTTAGAATTTGTTTAGAAATATTTCGTAAGGGTAATTGCCTAGAGGTGTCTCCTAATTTCCTAATTGGTGGCATTAAAAAGGCTTGCCCTATAAAGAATATTATTTGAAGATAAATAAGAGTCTTTGGAGATCTTAAGACAAACAAAACAATTCCAATAATTGTAAAGGCAACGAAAAACAATCTTGCCTTAAGTATTATTCCAGTACTCAATAAATTTGAAGCAAGATTTGGCATCTCAGGATCATTTATTGCATCCAACCAAATATTTGATAGAAAGAAGGCTATTGATAACCCAAGCAGAATTAGAAGATTAATAATCCACAAAGATGAAAATACTTTTTTTTGATTTTGAATTTTCGTGTAACTATTACTTACCAAAATTGCCGCTGCTGGAATTGCAGGGAGCCAGTAGCTAGGAAGTTTTGTTGCAGAAATGCTGAAAAAAACAAATACTGAACCTAACCAACATAAACAATAAATAAATAAACTTTCTGAAGGTATGCAACCTTTTTTTAAACTAGTTATTAAGTCTTTATAAGCCTCTAATATTCCGTGAAATAAAAAAGGAGTAAAAGGTAATGATCCTACAACCATTATGTATAAAAAAAACCAAATAGGTTCTGAATGATTATTAACTACTGATGTATATCTCTGGAAATTATGATATCCAAAAAAACTATCCCAAAACGGTTTACCTTCCTTTATCAGCTCTAAAACATACCAAGGTAAACTTATCAAAACTGTAACTAAAACTCCTTTTTTAAGGTTTATTTTGTCAAGCAACTTCTTCCAATTCTTTTGAGTGAACAAAAAAGATGAAATAGTCAAAGTGGCAAGAACAAAAGCTACTGGTCCTTTGGTTAAAATCGCGAGCCCCATAAAAACCCAAGGAGATATACAATTATCTTTTTTATTACTAGCCATTCTTCTCCAAAACAAAAGAAGGCTTATCCCTAAAGTTCCACATAATAAAGCATCACTTACAGCAGTTCTGCTCCAAACGATTATTAATGGAGACAAGGCAAATCCTAAAGAGGCCACTATCGGAGTTGATGATTTTCTTACACCCTTTTGAGGCCAACAATAAATTGTATCCCCAATTATTAGCATCAAAAATAATGAAGCCAATGCTGAAGGAAGTCTTGCTGCAATTGTTCCAAAGCTATCCCATAATTCGTTTTTGGGTAGTGAATAGAACAAGCCCATTAGCCAATATATAAGGGGTGGCTTATCAAAACGTAAAATCCCATTTACTTTTGGGGTTAACCAATCACCTGATTCGCTCATTGCTTTCCCGGCCGCTGCAAAAAGAGGAGGGGTTTCATCCACTAATCCGGTAGAGCCTAAACCGAAAAGAAAAATTATTATTCCAAATACCAAAATTATTAAAAAAGTAAATAACCTTTTTTTAGAGTTAATAAATAATCTTTTTTCAGACTTTAAAAGTATCATTAAATATGATTTTTAAATTGATATTCTTTAATAACTGTATTTAGCCAGTTCACAACTTTACTTGTAAATATATTTGAGGAAGCATTATCCTCAACCCATTTTCTACAATTTTTTCTATCAATCTTATCGATAATATTCAGATAAGAGAGAAGGCTTTCTTTATCATCGGGCTTAGTGAGATAACCTGTTTTGCCATGCTGAATAATTTCACTCGGTCCTCCCCTTTTATAAGTTACGACAGGCACTCCGCAAGCCAATGCCTCAACAACTACATTTCCGTAAGCCTCGTTCCATTTAGGGGTATTAAGTAAAGCTCTGCAAGTACCAAGTTCTTTTTGTAGCTGTTCCGTTTCTAAAAAACCTCTCCATTCTATAGTTCCTTGAGAAAATAATTCCTCAATTTTCTTTGCATATGACTCATCTTGAACTATTCCCCAAACATTAAGTTTTTCACCAATTGCATTTGCTACATAAGCTGCATCCTCTAAACCCTTTTCAGGAGCAACCCTTCCTACCCAGCCCAAAGGGCCGTCCTTACAATCTTGAAAAATATAATTGTCTAATTTAAATCCGTTTCCAATAATAATTGGATTTTTAATAAAAGGATAATCAGAGGCTTGTATCTTTGAATGAAAAGCAAAGTTACGAGGATATTTAGAGTAAACATTTGATATTAAATTACTTATCACAGAACTTTCAGAACCCATACTAATAATATGTGCGATTGGAATATTTATATTTAGAGTCATCCAAATAGGTAACCAATCGTAAGAAAAATTCAAAATTATATCTGATTTCTTTGCAATAGCTATTGCTTTTTCAATCATCCCTGATAAGAGTGAATTATCTGGTATGCATACCGCAGAATAATAATCACGATGTTGCCAACTTTTTTGCTCTTCTCCTTCTACAAAATGTATGTTTGCTTTTTTACTAGTTTCTAACAATTTAGAATTTTTGGGGGCAACTACATCTACGGTATGACCTTTTGCCAGCAGACCACTCACTAATGAATTAAGAGTAAGTTCAACTCCTCCACCTTTCCCACTTCCCAAAAACCCAATAGGAGTACTGATTAAAACTATATTCATTATTAAAATCTATTATCTTGTATCACTTTCTAAATATTAGTCTTTGTATTGGAAAGTTCCCACAAAGACTTTCTCTGGCTTACAAAGAAAACTGAAATCAGAACAAATGCGACTCCTATCCATTGAATGATTGTTAATCTTTCATTTAGATAGAAACCACCACTTAGGAGTGCAAATATCGGAGTTAAAAAAGCAAGAGTGCTAAATCCTGTTATTTCTTTATTATTTGCAAAATAGAAGAATAATCCATATGCCAACGCCCCTCCAAAGATACTTGCAAATGACATTAATCCCCAATCAAGTATTGACCAATTCGGTATTAATTCAAAATTTGTTTGCAAACAATGTTTAATAATCAAAGGAACACTACCTAAAACCATATGCCATCCAGTTACTGCAACTGGATCACTTTTAGTACAAGTAAATCTAATCAAAATTGTTCCTAAGGCCATTGCGAAGGCAGCTCCAAGCATCCACAATTCTCCAACATTAAATGCAATATCGTTAATACTCTTATCAGACATTAACCACCAACTTTCCAAAAGTTCTTTTGGAACTCCTAAAAATATAATTCCACCTAAACCAAAAAGTAATCCTAGCCATCCAATTGGATTAATTAAATTACCAAAAATTGCTCTTGCCAATAGGGCTACCAACAAGGGTTGAGAATCAATCAAAACAGATCCAAGACCAGCCCCTGTCTTTGAGATCCCATATGTTAAAAATAATTGAAAAAAAGTCGCATCTACTATTGTAAAAACCAAGAACCATTTCAAATCGCACTTATAAATTTTTAAATCTCTTTTAGTTAAATATGTTGTAATAAGAACAAGAATCCCTGCAGGCAGCAATCTTAATGACGCGACTAAATCAGCTCCCCCACTAGAAACTAAGGGGGTCATAGCTGCCATTGATGTCCCCCAAAGTGCAAAAGGGAGTATCATTAAAAACCAATTTAGGATTGAATTCATTATGTCTGCTGATAGTCTTTTTAGAGTAGATTTATGATTTGTACCTTAAAAACATGATTTGGCCTTTTAGACGAAAGTCAAAAAAAAGAATGGCTCGCATAGTAATTGATGAGCCAATCACAAGTTCAACCAGAGTTTCTGTCATCAAAGCTTTAAAACAGATTGAAGATAGAGAATTTCCAGCATTAATTCTAAGAATTGACTCTCCAGGAGGTACCGTTGGAGATAGCCAAGAAATATACTCTGCTATTAAACGTCTAAGAGAGAAAGGATGTAAGGTAGTTGCTAGTTTTGGAAACATATCTGCTTCTGGTGGTGTTTACATCGGAGTTGCTTCAAACAAAATTGTAGCTAACCCAGGTACAATTACGGGCTCAATTGGTGTAATAATAAGAGGAAATAATTTATCTGAACTATTGAATAAAATAGGTATCAAGTTTGAAACTGTAAAAAGTGGTATCTATAAAGATATTCTTTCGCCAGATAAACCTTTAAGTGATGAAGGAAGAGAAATCTTACAAGGATTAATAGATGAAAGTTACAAACAATTTACTGAGGCCGTAGCAGAAGGAAGGGATTTACCGGTAGAAGATGTAAAGAAATTTGCCGATGGAAGAATCTTTACTGGAACTCAAGCTAAAAAACTTGGTTTAGTTGATGAAATTGGTGATGAATTTACCGCGAGAGAGCTTGCAGCAGAAATGGTGAAAATCGATCCCAAAATACAACCTGTAACTTTTGGTAAGAAAAAAAAGAAAATACTAGGACTTATCCCTGGTAGTAAAATTATTGAGAAAATTATTCAAAATATATTTTTTGAAGTAAATTCAACTAATAAAATTCTTTGGTTATATAAACCTTAATTTAAATATGAATAAGGATTATCTTGACAGTGAAAATATTACTGCTCTCAGAGGAGCAACAACTTCAAGTGGAAATTCGATAAAAGAGATTGAAAACGCAGTAGTAGAGCTTATTGATGAATTAATTTTGAGAAATAGTTTAGATACAGAAAAGATTTTATCAATAACTTTTACTGTAACTAAAGACTTAAATGCATGTTTTCCAGCTTCTATTGCGAGGAAACGTTTTGGCTTTGACAAAGTTGCATTTTTAGATTGCCAACAAATGTATCTTCCTAATGATGTTGATTTCTGTATTAGGCTAATGGCATTAGTCATTTTACCGACTGGTTCCTCAATAAAACATCCTTACTTGCGAGGAGCTTCGAATTTGAGGACAGATAGATGTTAATCTTTTTAAAAAGTTTTAATGTAAACTTTAAGCAATAAAAAAACAACCCTTTACCCCCGAAAGACAATGAAGAATAAATTCAAAATTTTTAAATTTTTACTACTCACTCCATTCTTTATTTCAATTCCATTTTTGAATAACAGTAAAGTTAATGCAGGATTGGAGTTTCAATGGGATCAAGATTCAGGTTATAGAAGATTAAAATGGCTTCAAAAAGATGGCGAAAGTAGAGCAAGGAATACAATATTTTTCTTTTTAAGACCCACTGATAGAAGAGCGGATCTTTTAAAAATAACCATGACAATACCTAAAAGATTTAAATCAACCATTAAAGAAGAAAAAATAAGTCTTTGCAAAGTAAAAATAGGTGGCTACGATACTCGTACCAAATGTATTACTGAAATACCAGCAGATTTCGAACTTAAAGAAGACAATACTTCACTAGATATTTTTCCGTACAATCCAATACCTAGTAATAAGGACAGTTACGCAATAGTATTTAAAGTATTTAATCCCAAAAGGACTGGTCTTTACCAATTTCATTCTTATGGGCAGTATTTTGGGAAGGATACCGTTTCAAGTTATTTAGGGAGCTCAACTATAGTGATCGATTAAATGATAAATTGTTAAAGAGCACAAAAAAATAATGACTAAAAGAACATTTGGTGGAACATCAAGAAAAAGAAAGCGTGTATCTGGCTTTAGAGTAAGAATGCGTTCTCACACTGGAAGAAGAGTTATTAAGAGCAGAAGAAAAAGAGGGAGAGATAGAATAGCCGTTTAATAAAAATAACCATAATGGCCTTGCCCAAAGCTATGCGTTTAAAAGGTCATAGGACTTTTGATTACATTCATAAAAACTCTGAAAAATATTACGGTAAATTAATGACTTTTAAAATAGCGAGGTCAAATCCAAAAATTCTTATTTCTCATAAAAATTTTAATAGTTTAAATAATTTTAAAATTGCAATCGCTATAAGTAAGAAAGTTTCAAAAAAAGCAGTTGTAAGAAACAAAATCAGGAGACTATTGCAGGATTACTTTTTAAAAAACTTTAGAAAAGATAAGAACCACAAACCTTATTGGTTACTTGTTAACCTTAAGTCAAGTGACTCTTGCAACTATGAATCCAAACTACTGCAAGAATTTCAACACCTAATTTTTAAGTCAGGTCTTTTAAATGATTAACATAAATGAAGAATCCTTTTATGAAGGTGGTCCCGCCAAAAGTGATTTAATAATAAATCTATTTGCTGGTTTAACCCTTCTTGGCCTTCCTTTTACTTTTGCAGCGATAGTTAGAGCCTTGTGGTTGAGATATAAAATCACAAATAAAAGAATAACTATTGATGGCGGCTGGTTTGGGAAAAATAAAACACAAGTATCTTTAAGTAATATTGAAGAGATAAGATCTATCCCTAGAGGTTTTGGATCCTATGGAGATATGGTTCTAATACTTAACGATGGTTCTAAGGTTGAGATGAAATCTTTACCTTTATTCAGAGAAAAACAAAAGTTTATTGAGGAAAATATGATAAAAAGATCACAAACATTGAATCTCAATGAGGTTGAAGGATTTGCTACGAAATCTTGAAAATTTTAATTACAAAAGTGTTTTTATCCTGTAAGATAAAGTTTCAAATAAAATTTTAATTGTCTTAGTATTGTGATCGGGTTCATTTCAGAAAAACTACTAATCCCGATTCTAGATTTTTTCTATGGATTAGTTCCAAGTTACGGATTAGCAATTGTTGCACTAACTGTTGTAATTAGAATTGCGCTATTCCCTCTCAGCGCAGGATCTATAAGAAGCGCTAGAAGAATGAAAATAGCTCAACCTGTAATGCAAAAGAGGCAAGCGGAGATTAAATCAAAATTTTCAGGTGATCCAAAAAAACAACAAGAAGAACTTGGTAAATTAATGAATGAATTTGGTAGCCCTCTTGCAGGTTGTTTACCTTTAATAGTTCAAATGCCTGTTTTATTTGCCTTATTCGCGACACTAAGAGGTTCACCATTTGCAGATGTTCCTTATAATATAAATCTAAAAGTTTTACCCCAAGAACAAATAGCAGCTATTGATCCAAAACCCTATAAATCCCCAAGACATTCTATATTTGTAACAGAAAAGTCCCATTTCCCTGTTGTAGCGACATTACCTAACGGCACAAAACTAGGTTCTGAAGAGTCAGTAAAGATAAACTTGCAGACAACTAATGGTAATAGTTATTCTGAAGTCCTTTCAAAATATGATAATGGCTCAAAATTTCTTCCTACTTGGACAGTTTCAAAAGGTTCAGAAAACATCAAGGTTTCTCAAGATGGTTTAGTTACGGCTATCAAACCTGGTGATGCAACTATAGAAGCTAAAATTCCTGGCCTCGCTGCAAAAAGTGGATTTTTGTTTATAAAAGCTCTTGGTCAGGTTGGATTCTATGTGGATGGTTCAATAAACTGGGATATAGCTACATTAGTTGGGGCTTTCGGATTAACCTTGCTTCTATCACAGGTTTTATCTAGTCAAGGGATGCCTTCAAACGCTCAACAATCTACTGCAAACAAAATTACTCCAGTAATGATTACTGGAATGTTCTTATTTTTCCCTTTACCTGCAGGTGTATTGCTATATATGGTTGTAGCGAACATTTTCCAAGCTTTTCAAACTTTTCTTCTTAATAAAGAAGCTCTTCCATCAAACTTACAAAAAATTCTGGATGAACAATTAATAAATAAAAATAAAGTAATTCCTTCTACTGCCAATGTCTCAGATAAAAGATTACCATTTGAACCTAACAACAAAAAATAATCATATCTCTTATCAAAAATAATGGATTCTTGGAGTAAAAATTTAGAATTACTTATCAAATCAAGAACTCCTTTAATTTGGATAAGAACGAAAGAAGAAGAAAGACTATATAAAATTCTCAATGAATCTTTTAAAAAATTAAACATAAAGAGATTCGTATCATGGGATTGTGTTAATGGAATCAAAGGTTTACTCAATGAAAATGGTAAATTTTCAAACAATCCGCTAGGAGCTCTTAATTGGATAAAAGAACAAACCTCTGAATTACCAACAATATTATTGGTTAAAGACTTTCATAAATTTTATGATGATCCATCTATCAGTAGAACAATAAAAGAATTATCTTTTTCACTTCGAGAAACGAGCAACAACTTAATACTTAGTTCTCATATATTACCCTCATCAGAAGAGCTTGATGATTTAATTACAATAATAAATTTACCTTTACCTGATCTCAATGAATTGACCTATCTTATAAAAAAAATAGCTTTCAATACAGATTCAGATTTAAGCGAACAAGACTTGAACGAACTTGCAATAGCATCAAGTGGTTTAAGTGAAACAAAACTGAAGCAAGTAACTGCTAAAGCTCTTACTCAAAGAGGAAAAATAAGTAAAGATGATATTAAGGACATTCTTGAAGAGAAAAAACAAGTTATTGCCCGAAGCGAAATTTTAGAGTTTTTTGAAAGCAATTCAACCCAAAATGAAGTTGGAGGATTAAAAGTATTAAAGGTCTGGCTTAAACAAAGATATAGAGCTTTTTCAAAAGAGGCCAGAGACTACGGACTTCCAATTCCTAAAGGAGTCTTACTAGTTGGACCTCAAGGGACAGGAAAATCATTAACTGCCAAATCTATTTCTCAAAGTTGGTCAATGCCTCTTCTTAGACTTGATGTGGGAAGATTATTTTCAAGTCTTGTTGGATCAAGTGAAGCAAGAACAAGAGAAACAATTTTAAGAGCAGAAGCCATGTCACCTTGCATTCTTTGGATTGATGAAATAGATAAGGGATTTGGGGGAGATGCGAGAAGTGATGGAGGAACGAGTCAAAGAGTTTTAGCTAGTTTGTTAACTTGGATGGCCGAGAAAGAATCGGCCGTATTCGTTATTGCGACCGCTAATGCAATTGATAAGCTCCCAGCAGAGTTATTAAGGAAAGGTAGATTTGATGAAATATTTTTTCTTGATTTACCGAATTCTGAAGAGAGATTGAGTATCCTTGATTTACATTTAAAAAAAAGAAGACCAAGTTATAATTTTCCCCTTTCAACAATAATTGATCGCACAGAAGGTTATTCTGGAGCGGAACTTGAACAAGCAGTTATTGAAGCTATGCACTTTTCATTTGATGAAAAAAGAGAATTAATGGAAAAAGACTTAATTAAGGCTGTTTCTGAGTTAGTCCCGCTATCAAGAACAGCTAAAGAGCAAATTGATTTCTTGAAACAATGGTCTTCCACAGGGAGAGCACGTTCTGCCTCATAATTTATTTTTAATTTGAAAAATACAAACAAAGTTAGTAATCCCTTACTTAATTAATTTTTCAGCAAAAAGCTCTGATAATTATTTGAGATAAACTATCTTATTAAGAAATAAAAGATTAAAAAAAGAGTGTTAGATCAAAAATTAATAAGAGAAAATCCAACATTTGTGGAAAATAATTTATCCTTAAGAGGTAAATTTTATGATATTCATTCCATACATAAGATTACTGTAGAAAGAAAGGAAATTGATATCAAAATATCAAGCCTACAATCAGAGAGTAAAAAATTAAGCAAAATAATTGGCCAAGAGATAAGAAATCCCAATAATGCTAATTCTCAAGAACTCAATAAATTAAAAGAACAAGGAAATAAATACAGAATAAAAGTTTCAGAATTTGAAGAAAAAAAAAGAATACTAGATCAACAAATCCGAGATGAAATATTAAAACTACCTAATTTCCCAAGTAAAGATGCACCATTTGGAGAAAACGAAAGTAATAATATTCAAATAAAAGAATGGGGAGATCCGCTAAAAAAAGATAATCTTAAAACTCATTGGGAAATAGGTGAAAATTTAAAGCTATTTGATTCCATAAAATCAACAAAAATTGCAAAAAGTCGTTTTATTACTCTTTCAGGCAATGGCGCAAGGCTGGAGAGAGCTTTAATTAATTTTATGCTAGATGTTCATTCAAATAATGGTTATTTAGAGTTAATGCCTCCAGCGTTAGTTAATTCAGAAAGTCTTCAAGGATCAGGTCAACTACCTAAATTTTCAAATGAGAGTTTTAAGTGTGCTAATGATGACTTATGGCTCTCTCCAACAGCAGAAGTACCTCTGACTGCCTTTCATAAAAATGAGATTATTGATCCAAAACTTTTGCCTTTAAAATACGTAGCTTATAGTCCTTGTTTTAGGAGAGAAGCTGGTAGTTATGGAAGGGATACAAAAGGGTTAATAAGACTTCATCAATTTAATAAGGTTGAATTATATTGGTTTAGTGATCCAAATAAATCTTTAGAGGCTCATAAAGAAATAACTGCGGACGCAGAGAGTATTTTAAAAAAACTAAATTTACCATACAGATTAGTAGATATTTGCACTGGAGATTTAGGTTTTTCTTCTAGCAGAACTTTTGATCTTGAGGTTTGGTTACCTAGCAATAAATGTTACAGAGAAATATCTAGTTGCAGTAATTGTCGAGACTTTCAGGCTCGTAGATCATCAATAAGAACAAAAATTGATAAGAAAACTTCATATATCCACACTCTAAATGGAAGTGGTTTAGCTATAGGAAGAACAATGGCAGCAATTCTTGAGAATGGCCAGAGACCTGATGGAAGTGTAAAAATTCCTGATGTTCTTGTTCCATACTTTGGATCATCTTTAATAAAAACTAACTAAAATATAATAATGAATGTTTTAACCTCAATAACAGTATTAGGATTTCTCATTTTTTTTCACGAAATGGGTCATTTTCTTGCGGCAATATTCCAAGGGATATACGTTGATGGGTTTTCTATCGGATTTGGGCCTTCAATAATACAAAAAAAATATAAGGGCATTACTTACTCATTTAGAGCCTTTCCCCTTGGGGGATTTGTTTCTTTTCCAGACGAAGAAATCAATAACATTGATCCAGAGGATCCAAATCTTTTAAAAAATAGGCCAATAACTCAAAGAGTAATAGTTATATCTGCTGGAGTGTTTGCTAACTTACTTCTTGCTTATACAATTCTAATAATAAACGTAACTTCTATTGGAATTCCATACGAGCCAGATCCAGGAATTTTAGTTTTAGCAATTCAACCAGAGAAAGCTGCTTTTAAAGCGGGTTTAGAACCTGGCGATAAAATTTTAAAAATTGATGGAAATGTATTAGGTATTGGCGATCAAGCTGTTTCTACTTTAGTGAGTAAAATTCAAAGTTCATCAGAAGAATCAATATCAATTGAAATTGAGAGAGAAAACTCTAATCAAAGCCTAATTTTGATTCCTCAAAGCATTGAAGGGAAAGGCACAATTGGAGCGCAATTACAGCCAAACATTAAAAAAGAAACAAAAAAAACTAAAAATATCAAAGAACTTTTTCAATATACCAACAAAGAGTTTTCTTCACTATTAATCAAAACAATACAAGGTTATAAGGGATTAATTACAAATTTCTCATCAACAGCTCAACAATTAAGTGGCCCAGTAAAAATTGTGGAAATTGGAGCACAATTATCTGAGCAAGGTGGTACTGGAATATTATTATTTGCTGCCTTGATATCTATAAATTTAGCCGTTTTGAATTCTCTTCCATTACCACTACTTGATGGAGGTCAGCTAGTTTTTACCCTTATTGAAGGATTAAGAGGTAAACCCGTTCCAGTTAAAATCCAAATGGCTGTAACTCAATCAAGTTTTTTTCTTTTGGTAGGACTAAGCGTATTATTAATAATAAGGGATACCAGCCAACTACTAATAGTACAGAGACTGCTAAATCAATAATTTTTTTAATTTTGTTAGCTTAGCTGTTAATATAAATAAATAAATAAATTTAATCAAAAATTTAATGGCAAAAAAATCAATGATTGCTAGAGAGGTAAAACGTAAAAAACTAGTAAAAAAATATGCTGTCAAGAGAAAATCGTTATTAGATGAATTTAATGCTGCAAAAGATCCTATGGAAAGATTAGAAATACATAGAAAAATACAAGGGCTTCCAAGGAACTCAGCTCCTACAAGAATTAGGAATAGATGTTGGGCGACTGGTAAACCAAGAGGTGTTTACAGAGATTTTGGGTTATGCAGAAACCAATTAAGGC
The DNA here is from genome assembly GCF_000015665.1 of Prochlorococcus marinus str. MIT 9515. NCBI lineage: Bacteria > Bacillati > Cyanobacteriota > Cyanophyceae > Synechococcales > Prochlorococcaceae > Prochlorococcus > Prochlorococcus marinus. The sequence continues at coordinate 1,194,980 of NC_008817.1, forward strand.
TTAGAGCTCATAATGGAGAATTGCCGGGTGTTGTAAAATCTAGCTGGTGATTATAGAAAATTTATAAATTTTGAAAAATTTTTTTTAATTTTTAATTTTGCTTAAAAACAAGTATTACCAACTGATTAAGATTATTACCACGGGTAATCAAAAAATTATTTTAAAACCTTATCTAAATAATTTACTCAATATGTCCCTACGAGATGTAAGAATAAATTGTGTATAGATTTATAATTTAAAAAGTGGAAGGAAAAAATACGTCGATCACGTTTGACGGACGAGAGATACGACTAACTACAGGACTATATGCTCCTCAAGCAAATGGAGCCGTAATGATTGAATGTGGTGACACATCTTTATTAGTTACTGCAACAAAAACAAATAAGAAAGAAGCTGCAGACTTTCTCCCTCTAATATGTGATTACGAGGAGAAATTATATGCTGCAGGAAGAATTCCTGGTGGTTTCATGAGAAGAGAAGGCAGGCCTCCTGAAAGAGCCACTTTAATAGCAAGATTAATAGATAGGCCAATGAGGCCCCTTTTTCCAATATGGATGAGAGATGAGATACAAATAGTTGCTTCTTGCCTTTCACTTGATGAAAGAGTACCTGCTGATGTATTAGCGGTGACTGGAGCATCTCTAGCAACATTATTAGGAGAAATCCCATTTTACGGACCAATGGCTGCCGTGAGAGTTGGATTATTAGGAGATGATTTCATCTTAAATCCAAGTTATAGAGAAATCGAGAAAGGTGATCTTGATATTATTGTCGCAGGGTCCCCTGAAGGAATTGTGATGATTGAAGCAGGTGCAAATCAACTTTCAGAGCAGGATACGATCGAAGCAATAGATTTCGGATACGAGGCAGTAACCGAACTTATCAAAGCTCAAGAAAATCTTCTTAAGGACTTAGGTATTAAACAAGTTAAACCTTCAGAACCAGAAGTAGATAATACTTTAGCTGCATATTTAGAGAAAAACTGCACAAAACCTATTGATTTAGTTTTAAAGAAATTTGATCAATCTAAAGAAGAAAGAGATTTGGAATTAGAAAAAATAAAGCTTGAAGTTCATAGCAAAATCGATTCCCTTAAAGATGACAATCAATTAAAGGTTCTAACTTCAGAAAATGAAAAATTAATTCATTCTGATTTTAAAAAACTAACCAAAAAGTTAATGAGGTCTCAAATCATTAATGATGGTAAAAGAGTCGATGGAAGAGATCTTGACGAAGTTAGAAAGATATCGGCAAAAGCAGGAATACTCCCTAAAAGAGTTCATGGATCTGCCGTATTCCAAAGAGGTCTTACTCAAGTTTTATCAACTACTACACTTGGAACTCCAAGTGACGCACAAGAAATGGATGATTTAAATCCTAGTACTGAGAAAACCTATTTACATCACTACAATTTTCCACCTTACTCCGTTGGAGAAACGAGACCTATGAGAACCCCTGGGAGAAGAGAGATCGGCCATGGGGCTTTAGCAGAAAGAGCAATAATTCCAGTACTCCCAGGGAAGGAAACATTCCCGTATGTTTTAAGAGTAGTTAGCGAAGTATTAAGCTCTAATGGTTCAACCTCAATGGGATCTGTTTGCGGCAGTACACTTTCGTTATTAGATGCTGGTGTTCCATTGAAAGCTCCCGTAAGTGGAACTGCTATGGGTTTAATTAAAGAAGGTAAAGAAGTTCGGATACTTACTGATATTCAGGGAATTGAAGATTTTCTTGGAGATATGGATTTCAAAGTTGCTGGAACTGAAAAAGGAATCACTGCATTACAAATGGATATGAAAATTACAGGATTACCAGTTTCTATAATTTCCGATGCAATAAAAAAAGCTCGCCCAGCAAGACTGCATATTTTAGAAAAAATGCAAGATGCAATTGATAAACCTCAAGAATCATTATCACCTCATGCTCCAAGACTTTTAAGTTTCAGGATTGATCCCGAGCTTATCGGAACAGTTATTGGACCGGGAGGTAGAACTATCAAAGGTATTACTGAAAGGACTAATACCAAAATAGATATTGAAGATGGAGGAATTGTAACTATTGCTTCTCATGATGGAGCGGCTGCTGAAGAAGCTCAAAAAATAATAGAGGGCTTAACACGAAAAGTCCATGAAGGAGAGATCTTCTCAGGAGTAGTAACCAGAATTATTCCAATAGGAGCATTTGTAGAAATTCTTCCTGGGAAAGAAGGCATGGTTCACATTTCGCAATTATCTGAGGCTAGAGTTGAAAGAGTTGAAGATGTTGTAAGGCAAGGAGATGAAGTAACTGTCAGAGTAAGAGAAATTGATAGCAGAGGTAGAATTAACCTTACATTAAGAGGGGTTGCACAAAATGGCGGGATGTCTTACCCAGAACCGACTCCTACTCCAGTAGCTCCACTTAACTAAGTTATAAAAGGGTAAATATCATATTTTTTAATTATTTCTTTTATCTGAAAACAAATTTTTGAGTGCATATTTTTATTATTTGAGGCAATAATTATACCTGCCTGATCAAAATTTGCTTTTTCATAACAAAGTTCCTCATTTTCTAAGTTCGTAACAGCTCCACCAGCTGTTTTTAAAATGACCTCTGGAGCGGCAAAATCCCAATCCTTTGGGGAACTTTTGTCTGGCAAGCTTAAAGAGATATAAATATCACTTTCACCTCTAATTATTGAAGCAATTTTGCAACCAATGCTTCCCATAGTTACAACATTCTTAAAGCAAATTTTATCAATTAAATTCATCAGGGTTGGATTACTATGATTTTTACTTGTTACCAAAGTCATCTCACAAAGACTTTTATTGGGAAATGAATTTAGTTTTAGATTTATATGCTGTCTTCTATCGCACCAAACATTCACACCATTTGATATCCATAATTCGTCTCTTTCTGGAATTAGGACAACTCCCAGAAAAGGTTTATTTTTAAAGTTAAGGGCAAAGTGCATTGCATAATTATCTGTTCCTTGTAGAAAGTCTTTTGTACCATCTAGCGGATCAAGTATCCAAACCCAGTCAGAATTGATATCGCAATTATTAGGATCAGCCTTTGCATTTTCTTCACTTAAATATTTCCAACCGATACTTGGATATTTAGATTGCATTCTTTTAAGAATTAAATCATTTACGTCTAAATCAGCTTTTGTTACAGGATCTTTCTCGTTTCCATTTTTAAGGATATTCTTCTTGTAGTCTGATTTCTTAAGAATTTGCGAATATTGAAGCAAAATATCTGCAGCCTCCCAGCTGAAAATTCTCAGATCATCGATAAGATTATTAATATCAACACCTTCTGGTAATTTAACCACTTAATGAATAATAAATTCTCATTATCGCACAGAAATCAAGAACCAGAAAATGGTGTTTTATATTTAGTTGGAACACCGATAGGTAATTTAAACGATCTCTCATTAAGAGCTATAGATATTCTAAAAAATGTTTGTTTAATTGCCTGTGAAGATACAAGGCAAACAAAAAAGATAATGAGTAAATTTGGAATCAAAAATCATCTTATTAGCTTTAATAAAGATAATTCTTTTAAAAAAATTCCTTCTTTAATAAGTGATCTGATTGCAGGAAAATCTATCGCTGTAGTTAGTGATGCTGGGATGCCAAGTATTTGTGATCCAGGAGAAGATTTAGTTAGCAAAGCGAAGTCCCTTGGAATAGATGTTGTTTGTGTACCTGGTCCATGTGCAGCAATAGCCGCGCTTGTTTCGAGTGGATTGCCATCATCTAAATTCATCTTTGAAGGTTTTCTACCCAAAAAACAAAGTGATAGAAAAAAAATTCTCTTAGAAATTAGTAATAATGAAAAGACCACAATATTATTTGAATCTCCTAAAAGACTTAATAAACTTTTGAGAGAATTAAAAGAGTTCTGCGGAGGTGAAAGAGAGATTCAAGTTTCAAGAGAATTAACGAAGAAATTTGAGGAGCATATAGGAAAAAATATCAATATGGTTTTAGAGTTTTTTGAAGGGAAAACAATTGTCGGGGAAATAACCATTGTTATAAAAGGCATTAATAAAACAAAAAAACTAAACTTTGATGAATCACTTATAAAAAAAGAACTTTATGCATTAATTGATGCAGGTCTAAGTTTGCCAGCAGCTTCAAAATACCTAGCAAAAAAAGAAAATCTTACTCGAAAGATAATTTATAATTTATATTAATATCATAAGAATAAATAATTATGATCAAATGCATAACTTAGTAAAAAAAATATTTTTTTTAGCTACTTTCAATTCTTGTCTTTTTATTATATTAGTTACTGGAATACAAAATAGTAGCAATACCAGTAAGGTTGATTTATTAATAGATAAAACTATATCCTTACCAATTGGATTTATAACTGGAACAAGCTTTATAACTGGTTCTCTTTTTGGAAACCTCCTCACAGTAAATTTTTATAAAAAAAGGAAATAATAATTTACCTTATAATGATATTAGTGTATTAGAAGAAACTATCCTTGTAATTCCTCTAGATATCAAAAGTGGTGCGACAATTCTGAAAACATCAGTATTTGGGACTTTAATAACTTTTTGTTCTTTTGAACAAGAGCGTTTTGCAATTTTTAAATCATAAAATATTTCTATAGTTGTTCTTTTTAATTCCTCTTTAGAAAGGAATTGCCAATCAGGATAATCATTAAGAAGTTTAGTTTGTAATTCAATTTTATTATCAACAATCATGAAAACAACTTTTGGGAAATCTATATCTGAAAGAGGTATTGATGATAAGTCCTTTTGAGTTATGTTATCAATTTCATAATTTAGAGGTGCAACCTCCACAAACTCATTAAAAGTAAAATCTGATTCATCATCCAGAGAAGTAATCTTATTTGCTTCTTCATGGGAAATATCTCTTTTTGAAACTTTCTTAGTAAGTAGATTTTTCTTTTCAATTGAAGATTTCTCTGACCCAATTAATAATCCTTTGGAGATTTTACTTTTATCTATCAAACCTTGATAAGTTTTTTCACCTAGATTTTTCTTTAAATATCTAGAGATTGT